>OY730298.1:72500-1779565 GCA_963422595.1 Gammaproteobacteria bacterium | reverse complement strand
TATTAAGACTGGCATAAGATAAATATGCCCATAAGATAAATATGCCGTATAGTGAACAATCTCGCGGAGGGGTGTAATGAACCAACCACGGAGCTTCTTTGATACATTGAACCACGTCCCCATTCTTCGGGTTCTCACCGCACCCTTCGTTACTACCCCCCCCCCCCCCCCCCCCCCGAAATTCCTGTCCGGCAGGTCAACGCCGTGAAACCTCGTCAACCCCTGCGGCACCTCGCCGCTGCCCTCGGCCTGATCTTCTATATCATCTGTGTCCTGCCGGTCGCTGCACAGAGTGTCGGCCGCGTCATCTTTTCCAAGAGCAGTGTCACCGTCACTGAAGCTTCCGGCGCCGGGCGCACCGCCACCTACACCATCGTGCTCAATACTCAGCCGAGTAACACCATCAACATCGGCATCAACAGCGACGATACCAGCGTGGCCAGAGTCTCCCCGAGCTCCGTCACCTTCACCAGAGCCAACTGGGACACCCCACGGACTGTCACCGTCACCGGCGTGGATGACCGCACCGATGGGGAACGAACCACCACCATCAGCTCTTTTTTATGGTCAACAAGACCCAGTCCCAAGTACGCCGGTATCAGAATCCCCAACGTCAGGGTGAACCTGACCGACAACGACACCGCCGGCATCACCGTCACCGAGACCGGTGACAGCACCACCACCACCGAAGCCGGCGGCACTGACACCATCAATGTCGTGCTGAACACCAAACCGAGATCTAACGTCACTATCGCCGTATCCAGTTCCGACATCAGTGAAGGTACGGTTGACAAGAGCAGCCTGGTCTTCACCACAGCCAACTGGAATACCCCACAGACCGTCACCGTCACCGGCGTGGATGACAACCTGGTCGACGGGGATCAATCCTATAACATCGTACTGGCTACGGCCGTCAGCACCGACGCCTACTACAGGGGCAAGAACCCATCGGACGTGTCGGTGACCAACACCGATGATGACGCCGGTGTCACCTTATCCAAAACCAGTGTCACCGTCACCGAAGCCAGTGCCGGGCGCACCACCACCTACACTGTGGTACTGGACGCCCAACCCTCGGGCGACGTCACCGTCACCCCCACCAGCAGCGATACCAGCGTGGCCAGAGTCTCCCCGGCCTCCCTGACCTTTACCACCAGCGACTGGGATACCCCGCAGAGGGTCACCGTCACCGGTATCGATGACAGCACCGTTGCTGATAGAAGCACCACCATCACCCATGCAGCCTCTGGGGGCGGCTACAACTCAGTGAGCATCGCCAGCGTCGCCGTCACCCTGACCGATGACGACACCAGCTTCACATTTTCCACATCCAGTCTGTCTCTGGCAGAAGGTGGACTCGGAGGACGGCCGAACACAGGCAGCTACACCGTGAAACTGAATGGAGCACCAACTGCGAACGTGACCGTAACAGTCCGTAATAATTTCCCTGATGAACTCACCATCTCCCCGACCTCCCTGACCTTTACCACCAGCAACTGGAATACCCCGCAGAGGGTCACCGTCACCGTCTTGGATAACCAGGTCGATAATGGCGATCAACGTACCATTCTTGTCTGGCATTTGCCGTCCGGTGGTAGCTACGGTTCTCAGCAGAACACTAATATAACAGTGCGATATAACG
Organism: Gammaproteobacteria bacterium; assembly: GCA_963422595.1. Lineage (GTDB taxonomy): Bacteria > Pseudomonadota > Gammaproteobacteria > UBA4575 > UBA4575. The sequence continues at coordinate 1,777,923 of OY730298.1, read as the reverse complement.
ACAACGACACCGCCGGCGTCACCGTCACCGAGACCGGTGGCAGCACTGCCACCACCGAAGCCGGCGGCATCGACACCATCAACGTAGTACTGAACACCGAGCCGTTAGAGGGTGTCAGAATCGCCGTCTCCAGTTCTGACACCACTGAAGGTATGGTTGACAAGAGCAGCCTGACCTTCACCGCAGCCAACTGGGATACAGTACAGACCGTCACCGTCACCGGTCAGGATGACAGCCTGGCCGACGGGGATCGAGCCTATAACATCGTACTGGCCGCGGTCGTCAGCACCGATACCAACTACCACGGCATTGACCCACCGGACGTATCGGTGACCAACACCGATGATGACGCCGGCGTCACCTTATCCAAGAGCAGTGTCACCGTCACCGAAGCCAGTGGCCCTGGGCGCACCGCCACCTACACTGTGGTACTGGACACCCAACCCTCGGGCACCGTCACCGTCACCCTCACCAGCGGCGATACCGACGTGGCTTACGCCTCCTCGGCCTCCCTGACCTTTACCACCAGCGACTGGAATACCGCACAGCAAGTCACCGTCACCGGGGTGGACGACAGCACCGATGCCGACCGCAGCACCACCATCACCCATACAATCAGTGGTGGTGGCTACGGCTCAGTGAGCATTCCCAACGTCAGTGTCACCCTGACCGATGACGACACCGCCAGCGTTACGTTATCCAAGAGCAGTGTCACCGTCACCGAAGCCAGTGGCGGCAGTAATACCAATACCTATACCGTAAGACTCAACACCCGGCCGAGTGGCACCGTCACCGTCACCCTCACCAGCGGCGATACCGACGTGGCCACCGTCTCCCCGGCCTCCCTGACGTTTACCCCTTTCAACTGGCCTGCGGTACAGACCATCACCGTCACCGGCGTGGATGACCGCACCGATGCGGATAGAACCACCACCATCACCCATACAGCCGCTGGCGGCGGCTACAACGCAGTGGTCATTCCCAGCGTCAGTGTCACCCTGACCGATGACGACACCGCCGGTGTCACCTTATCCAAGACTGCGGTCACCGTCACCGAAGCCAGTGGCAACAGTAATACCGACACCTACACCGTAAGACTCAACACCCGGCCGAGTGGCAATGTCACCGTCACCCTCACCAGCGGCGATACCAACGTGGCCACCGTATCCCCGGCCTCCCTGACGTTTACCATTGCCACCTGGCCTGCGGCACAGTCCATCACCGTCACCGGTGTCGACGACAGCACCAGTGCCGATCGCAGCACCACCATCACCCATGCAGCCGCTGGCGGCGGCTACGACTCAGTGGTCATTCCCGGTGTCAGTGTTACCCTGACCGATGACGACACCGTCGGCGTCACCTTATCCAAGACTGCGGTCACCGTCACCGAAGCCAGCGCCGGGCGCACCGCCACCTACACCGTAGTGCTCGACACTCAGCCGAGTGGCGACGTCACCGTCACCCCCACCAGCAGCAATACCGGCGTGGCCACCGTGTCTGCGGCCCTGACCTTTAACACCCGCAACTGGGATACGGCACAGCCCATCACCGTCACCGGCGTGGACGACAGCACCAGTGCCGACCGCAGTACCACCATCACCCATGCAGCCTCTGGTGGCGGCTACAACTCAGTGAGCATCGCCAGCGTCGCCGTCACCCTGACCGATGACGATAACGGCGCCCCGACCGGGTCCGTCACCATCACCGGCACCCCCACCCAGGGACTAACACTGATCGCGAACACCTCCGGCATCTCCGACCCCGACGGCCCCGCCAGTCTAACCTTCAGCTACCAATGGAAACGCGATAGCACTGCCATCAGCAGCGCTACCCAGGCATCGTATACCCTGACGCAAGCCGACGTCGGGAAGGCCATCAGCGTCACCGTAAGCTGGACCGATGATGGCGGCACTGCCGAAACCCTCACCTCTGCTGCGACCGCGAGTGTAACCAACATAAACGACCCACCGACCGGCGCCGTCACCATCACCGGCACCCCCACCCAGGGCCAGACCCTGACCGCCGTGACCAGCGCCATAGTTGACCCCGACGGCCCGAGCAGTCTAACCTTCGCCTACCAATGGAAACGCGATAGCACTGCCATCAGCAGCGCCACCGGCAACACCTACGTGCTGACGCAAGCCGACGTCGGGAAGGCCATCAGCGTCACCGTGAGCTGGACCGATGCTGGTAGCGCCGCGGAAACCCTCACCTCGACGGCGACCACCAGTGTAACCAATGCCAACGACCCACCGACCGGCAGCGTCACCATCACCGGCACCCCCACCCAGGGCCAGACCCTGACTGCCGTGACCAGCACCATCGTTGACCCGGACGGCCCCGCCAGTCTGACCTTCACCTACCAATGGAAACGCGATAGCACTGCCATCAGCAGCGCCACCGGCAACACCTACGTGCTGACGCAAGCCGACGTCGGGAAAGCCATCAGCGTCACCGTAAGCTGGACCGACAGCGGCGGTGCTGCCGAAACTCTTACCTCGACTGCAACCGCGAGCGTAACCGACGCCAACGACCCGCCGACCGGCGCCGTCACCATCACCGGCGCCGCCACCCAGGGCCAAACACTGACCGCAGTGACCAGCACCATCGTCGACCCCGACGGCCCCAGCAGTCTAACCTTCACCTACCAATGGAAGCGCGGCGTGACTGTCATCAGTGGCGGCAGCACCCACGTGCTGACGACTGACATCAGCAGTGCCACCAGTAGCACCTACACCCTGACGCAAGCCGACGTCGGGGCCGTCATCAGCGTCACCGTCAGCTGGACCGATGATGGCGGCACTGCCGAAACCCTCACCTCGACAGCGACCGCGAACGTATTGGACATAAACGACCCGCCGATCGGCAGCGTCACCATCACCGGCAGCGCCAGCCAGGGCCAGACCCTGATTGCGGCGACCTCCAGCATCTCCGACCCCGACGGCCCGGTCAATCTAATCTTCATCTATCAGTGGAAACGCGATAACACCGCCATCAGCGGCGCCACCAGTAGCACCTACGTACTCAAGCAAGCCGACGTTGGGGCCACCATCACCGTCACCGTCAGCTGGACCGATGCTGGCGGCGCCACCGAATCACTCACCTCTGCTGCCACCTCTACCGTCACAGCGACCTCCTCTGCCGTGACAGCACCGGCGGCCCCGGTCGGGCTCAAAGTGATTGCACGCAGTGGCAAAGTCAAGTTCCGCTGGAGCATTCCCAACAACCTCGCCATCACCCACTACGAATATAAACAATGGACTGGCAATACCGAACCTGCCGGTGGCTGGGCTGACTTTACAGGTGCAATGAGTGCGACTACGCAGAGCCGCTCAGTACGGAGTCTAACCGACGGCACCGAGTACAACTTCCGCATTCGGGCGGTAGCCACCGGCAACGTTACCGGGGCGCCCTCCGACGTCATTACCGTGACCCCCGGGCCCACTCCGACCGCGCCTGGCGACAGGCCTGTCGTCACTGCGGTAGCACCGGTACCCGGCGACCGACAAATAACACTAAGCTGGGGTAATCCCAACAATGCCGACATCATCAAATACCAGATCCGGCGGCGGGGCGTGCCGATTGCACACATCGGGACTAAACCCGACTGGAATGCCTGGAGCGACATCCCCGGCAGCGACAAAGACACCATCAGCCACGTAGTGACCGGTTTACCCACCGGCGTCAAATACTACTTCCGCATTCGGGCCGTGGCCGGTGACTACGCCCATGGGCCGGCGGCCTATGGGCCAGCATCCAGTGTCATCGGAGTCAAGCTGGTAGCGGCACCGTCGGCAGCGCCGGCAGCGCCGCCCGGACCCACCAGTCTTACGGCGGTAGCTGACAGCGGACAAGTCACACTAACCTGGGACCACCCCAACAATCCTGCCATCACCAGCTACCAATACAAATACTGGACTGGCAGCCCCGAGAGCGGCAGATGGACCGACATGCCGGGCAGTAATGCCGACACCACCAACAGCCCCCCGGTGACCGGTTTGACCAACGGCACCAAATACCACTTCCGCATTCGGGTGATGGTCGGCAATATTGCCGGGGTCAAATCCAGATCCGCCAGTGCCACCCCGGCGACACCGCCGGTACAGAAAGCGTCTACTCAAATCAGTGCCCATGCCAGGTACAGACAAGTCGAGCTGATCTGGCGTGATCCGACCCTGACAGATCAGCGCGACACCACCATCAGCAAATACCAGATCAAATACTGGAGCGGCAACAGCGAGACTGGCGACTGGAGCGACATATCAGCCACCATCAACACCAGACACGCCTACTACCTCGTCACCGGGCTCACCAACAACACCACCTACAGCTTCCGCATTCGTGGATTGACCAACGGTTTTATAACGACCGAGTCCAACCTCGTGCAGGCGACACCGTTAGCGGGGCCACCGAAAACCCCGGCCCGCCCGCAGGCGGTGGCCGGCGACAGCGAAGTCACCTTAACCTGGGATAACCCCAACAACCCCGACATCACCAGATACCAGATACTGCAATGGACCGGTGGTGGCGAGCGCGGCAGCTGGGGTGATTGGAACGACATCCCCGGCAGCGACAAAGACACCACCGACTACACCGTACCCGGGCTCACCAACGGTATTAAATACAGCTTCCGCATTCGGGCCGTAGCCGGCAGCGTTACCGGCTCACAATCCCCCTACACCGCCGTCGTAATCCCGGCCGCGCCTGTGGTCGTACCTGGGGGCATCACCGTAGCCGTACGCGACAGCGTTGGCGACAGCATCGCTATATCCGTGGGCATCATCCATACCGGCACCAGAACCGTTGACAGCGTCGTCCCCACCACCGAAGACGGCGGCAGCTACAGCTTCACCGTGGTACTCGACACCCAGCCCTCGGCGAACGTCACTATCGCCGTATCCAGCTCCGACACCACCGAAGGTACGGTTGACAAGAACAGCCTGGTCTTCACCACCACCAACTGGAATATCCCACAGACCGTCACCGTAACCGGTCAGGCAGACACCCTTACCGATGGCGACCAGGACTACACCATCATCCTGGCCGCCGCCGTCAGCACCGATACCAACTACCACGGCATTGACCCGATTGACGTCGCCATTACCAACACCGACACCGTCACTGCCACTCGCAGACACACCCGGGCGGTCACCATGGGTGGTTTCACCATCATAGGTGCAGATCCTGGCAGTCTTGGTGTAGAGGGCGACAAAATCGATGCCCGCGTAACTGGCACCGGTATACGACTGGCACTGCCATCTGATCACCGCGTCACCCGAGCCACCTTCTCCAGGCGCACACCTGAACAACTACCCCCGCCACAAGCCGGAGTCAGCTTTGGAGCGGCGGCGGCCTACGTCGACGTTGACATAGACACACCACTGCCAACATCCTCAAAAGCCACCGTCTGCCTGCAACGGCCCGCCGGCATGCCAGACCATGCGGCGGTATACCACCTTGCCGATCAAGACAGCGAATGGGAACAACTGACCGGCGCCGGCAACCAGCCGGGATACATCTGCGGCAACACCCAGAGCTTCTCTCCGATTGTAGTAGGCACCCGGGTGCTGGGCTTCACCACAGCCTCCATTGACGACCACATATGGACCCTGGGAGCAGCGCTTGGCGAGCTTCAACTACCCGAAGCCACCAATGGCGATAGCACCATCACCTACCGACTACACCCCCGCCTGCCGGCCGGAGTCAACTTCGATGCCGCCACCCGCCGCATTCACGGCACCCCGACACAAGTGCATGACACAACCTCATACACCTACACCGCCACCGCCACCGATGGCGACACCGCCACCTTACAGTTCAGCATCACCGTAGAAGCCGCGGCCGTACAACAACGCGCGCGCGCCCTTGACGTCGTACTCAGTGCGCTCGGGCGCACCGCCGCCACCGATGCCGTAGACATCATCAGCAACCGCTTTACCGCCACTGCGGCGGCACGTCCCGAAGTCACCCTCGGCGGTACCGCCCTGACATCCGCATTTGACGCCGATGCCGTGGCCAGAGTCAAAGACACACTGACAGCTACCGACCGGCAACACTGGTATGCCCGTGACACCAAACCACAACTACTGCGATCCGCAAAGCAACTACTGACCCAAAGCAACTTTGCCATCCCCCTGACCACCGCTGACGGCGACACTGCTGCCGATTGGACCCTATGGGGCCGGGCCGCAGCCAGTGGCTTCTCCAGCAACCGACTGGACACCGATGGCGAACTATACAGCGGCTACATCGGCTTAGAACGCCGCTTTGGGAAACAGCATAACGCCCTCGCCGGAATAGCCATTACCCACAGTGACGGCGATGCCGACTACCGCGTAGCCGGCAACTTCCTGCGCACAGACGGCAGCCGCGGCGCGATTGAAGGCGAAGTTGACCTGGAAATGACCAGCATCCTTCCATACATACACTACACCCCGCGAGCCGGAACCGGGATCTGGGGCATGGTCGGTATTGGCCGCGGCGAAGTTGAATTGCGCGATGAAGCTGGCAAAGTAGAGACCGATGTCGACCTGCTGCTGGCTGCGGTAGGCGGACGTCAACTACTGAGCCGCTGGCACGGCATTGACTTTGCCCTGAAGTCAGACGCCTTTGCGGTACAACTAAAGTCAGACCGAAAACTGCGACTGGCCGAAGTGACAGGAGTCGCACGGCGCGCGCGGGTCGCCCTGGAGATGAGTTCCGAACGGCTACTGTCAGAAGATGCGGTACTACGGCCCAGCATAGAGTTTGGGGGACGCTGGGACGATGGCGATGCCGACACCGGAGTAGGGGCAGAGATCGGCGGCGGACTGGAATACCGGGCCTCCGGTTTCAGCGTTGCGGCACGCGGGCGCTACTCCTTTGCGCATCGGCAGTCCGGGTTTGAAGACTGGGGAGGCAGTCTGTCGTTGACCGTTGGCGAGGCCGGTATGCAGGGGCACGGACAAGGGCTATGGTTATCGTTTACTCCGGAGTGGGGCAATCCCACCAGTGGTGTACAACAGACCTGGAATGGTATCTCAGTAGCCGGTGTTGAAGACGCAGTTTCAAGTACAGATACTGCTGCGGCTGGGCGGCTGAATCTAGAGCTTGGTTATGGCATGCGGACGCGCGGGCGCGGCTGGCAAGTGACGCCCTACGGGGGGTTATCGGCTACCGATGAGGATACGCGCTACCGACTGGGCGGACACATCCGCGCAAATGAGAGCATGGACCTCAGCCTTGAAGGGGAGCGTCGGGAAACCGCAGACGGTGACACCGAACACGGTATCTTCCTGTCGTGGAAACTCCAGCTGTAACCGGTGTGGATACGAGGGGAATTAGGCGAGGTTGATCTGGAAATGACCAGCATCCTTCCATACATTCACTACACCCCGCGAGCCGCAGCCGGGATCTGGGGTATGGCCGGTATTGGCCGCGGCGAAGTTGAACTGCGCGATGAAGCTGACAAAGTAGAGACCGATGTTGAGGGTTTCTGAATTGCTGCAAAAAGAGGAAGAGTAAAAGAGGGGCAGGCCACCGGGCCTGCCCCTGATAACCGCATAAAATCCCTCGCAAAAATTAAACCCTGAACCCGGCCTGTCCTGCTGTTTTTACCGCTTGCTCCCTTAAATTATTCTGTAAATCCTGTGTATCTATACTTCTGTTCTTTTCTCTTTCTTAACTCTTTTCTTTTCTTCTTCCTCTTCCTCTTTCTTAATTCTTAATTCCCAATTCCCAATTCCCAATTCCCAATTCCTAATTCCCAATTCCTAATTCCTAATTCCTAATTCCTAATTGTCTTGAATGTCGGGGTGAATTAAAAGTGCGCATTGAATCTAATGCCGAATAATGCGCCCTCTGCATCTTTACCCTCGCGCATCTCATCTTTTATCCATTGCGCGTCTATGGAAACATCCAGCGAGTCTGAAAATGCGAACTTATAATAAGCCTCCAACGCGGTAGTATCGTCAAACTCCGAATGCTTCGCCCCGTCCAGAAACGCGACCCCCACGCCAATGGCATCATCGGGACGCTTCCAGGCCGTACCGGCTACGGCAAAACCCACGGCGACCATGGCGTCCTGATCGATCGGGACTGCATCATCCTGCACGCCGAATCTTGCGAACAACCCAACCGATTCATTGATCTGCTGGTCAATGGAAACACCGAATCCTGAAAGATTCTGTTTGCCGTTACCAGTCCTGTCAGCAAATTCGCTATCGGTACTGAATCCGTAAATTCGGTAATTTCCTTCCCCCCATTGAGTGTTTACGTGGCGGCCGACCTGCACCACGTAATATTGGTAATCGTTGCGCTCCTCATTTTTGGAATCCATCACCGCAGCTGTAACCGACCAACGGCCGGATATGAACTCCAACGCCGCTCCAAGGTCATAATCAGGCAAATTTGCCAGTGGGTTATTGACGAAGACGTCATTCATGAATTGCGCTATTTCGTCATTGGCATACTCGTTACCATCAATGTAGCTGGTAGTGCCAATAACGCCCAGGGTGATTCCCACGGAAGTCGCCTCGTTAACCTCGAAAGTGTGCTTATACCATGCCTCTAGCAAGTTATAGCGACCACTGTAATTGATGTCACTGAAATCTTCTTCTAAATCGTCCGCAAATGGTGCCAGCGTAAAGGCCTCTATCCCGTTTATAGCCTCGCCCTCGGAAAAACCATACGTAAGCTGGAATTCATCCACTTCAGTAGGGTGCAGGTTTGCGCCGATATCAAACGCGACGGCACCCCTACTCGTATCTGCAACCCGGGTACCGTCTTCATCGAAGACGTCATCCAACCCGGCGTGTTGACCAACGATGCTAAGAGTAGCCTCAACGGAAAATGAATCAGTCAGATCGTAGGCCAACGCAGGGGTCAGACAACCCCAAATTAGCATGGCTAAAATGCCTGAGGCTCTCATTACATTCAAATAAGACATAGCGCGCTCCTTAATTATTGGATAAATTATTTATCCCATACCGTTAATAAATTGGTGAAACCAAAATTCATGTAGTGCATTACCATGATATATAGTGGTTGCTAAGAGAGGTATCAGGCTTGCGACCAGTGGTAACGCCACACAATGAATCGCGCAAATACTGGATAAGGCGATCGCAAAACGGTCAAAAAAAGTTGCATACATTTCTCCTGTTATTACGCGCACTGTGCGCAGGTCCCATGAATCTCAACGCTGATGAATTCGGGGATAAAGTCTTTTCTGTTGCTGGCGTCGACGATTGCCTTGTCAAGTTTTGGTGCAATTAATTCTTCAACCTCATTGCATTCATCGCAAATAAAAAACTTACTGTCGAAATCTTCATGCTCGATATTACAACCAACGTAGGCGTTTAAGCTTTCAATTCGATGCACCAGATTATTTTCGCGCAGGAAGTCCAGGGCCCGATAAACGGTCGGGGGTTTTTCATTAAAATCATCCGTGCTCAACTGCGCTAAGATGTCGTAGGCCTTAACCGGTTTATGACTTTTCCAGACCATCTTTAGTACATTCTTGCGTATTGGCGTAAGCCTGCTGTGGTGCTTTGAGCATAACAACTCAGCGCGCTTTAGCGCGTCATTTACACACCTGGCATGGCGGTGTTTCTTCCACACGTTGCGTTGAATCCCTGATCTAAGTATCTTTGTCAAGTAATGTTATACTATAACATATACCGCCTGAATACACCATTAGAGATAGTCGTTCACAAAGTTTCCCTAAACCAAACTGATCAGTGTCAATCAGGTCAGGCGTTGCGTGGTGCCAATAACTTATCGCGTAAAACCATATATCATGAATGGTAATAATAATGATAATCATTATCATTTGAATATCTATTCAGAGATAGTCATACGAACTCACCGCATCATTTGAAAAATACGTTTTCGAATAATGCGCTTTCCCCGAACGTTCATCGCCGGGATGAACGCTATCATCTCGCTAAGCTAGCTCAACATCGGGTCCACAGTGGTGTCTTTTGCCTTTCTTGCAAATCTGTTAAAGAAGTAGGCGCAAAGCATCCCTAGCACCACCCAAAAGATCGCATTGGTAATGAGAGACGTAAATATAAACTTACTCCTCAATTCAGCAGGGGCCAAACTTTCGTGTAGCTCAGGTTGCGGTGCCTCGAACAGTCGTAATAGATGCGGTAATACGATTAAAGCCACGCCAAACAGTTTCAGATAACGATTGGGCTGAAAGGCGATAATCCAAAGGCCCGCCGCCGTCATCATGACTATCAGCAACCACCACACTTGCCGCTGGGCTAATCCTGCCGCCGAGCCGCCTCCAGGGAGTTCTGGTGGCAGCCCGAATGCGGGCGCCAAATGGAAACTGGCGAAGCCTGCAAGCCCCCATAGAACCCCGTGTTGCCAGGTGACTTTCCGGCGTAATGCGTAGCATGCCGTTAGTAACAGGCCAAATCCTATGCCCATGATTACGCTGTTTACCACGGTGTGAAAAGTACGCTCGCCATCGTCTTCTGGTGCCCATGCCTGTTCGCCATGATGCGCTTCATGGTGTGCTTCATGGTGTGCTTCACCTGCACTGTCGCTTGCGGTTTCGTAGGTCTCCGCTTCGACGATCATAGGGATGACCGTAACGTGCTGAACTCCGGCGAGCAACAAACCTGCGATCCCGCCTGCCCATAGTGCCGTTAACAATATCCTGTTAAAGATTTTCATCATTGCATGCGTTAGTGACAAGGGAATGCCAGACCATGACGTAAGTCATGTGCGGCGTTATGTAACATCTCTGATCCCGCCAGGCCTACGCCACCCACAAGAAGAGTGCCTATAAAAATTGCCGCGCTCACGGCATATATAGTACCCCGTGCTATAACTCCGGTTTGAGTTTGAACACACAAAATTGTCGCTTCCTTAACTGCGCCCATTAATCTGTTCCTCCTGTGTTATCTGAATCACTTTACTGCTTGATTTTTGGTTAATAACTGGATTACGTCCTGATGGCCATGATCAGCATTTTTAATTGAGAAAAAATAATCCTGCATACTAATTCATCAGCCTGGCGTAAGCCTGCTGTGGTGCTTTGGGCATAACAACTCAGCGCGCTTTAGCGCGTCATTTACACACCTGGCATGGCGGTGTCTCTTCCACACGTTGCGTTGAATCCCTGATCTAAGTACCTTTATCAAGTAATGTTATATTATAACATATACCGCCTGAATACACCATTAGAGATAGTCGTTCACAAAGTTTCCCTGAATCCCTGATCGATGATGTCATGGTATTAAACTCTTTCCTGTCAGGCGATATAAACTCAATTAAAAATTGTAAATATATTAGCGCATGTTCGCCTGGCTGGCAGCAGTATATAAAGCCCGGTGGCTTACCGAAAGTTTCAGACAACCCCCGCACGTGGGTATGCTGCCTGCTCCATTTCAGCCAATATAAACAAGCTCACATGCGGACTAAAGTCCTGCCGTGCCTGCACGATTGACAGCTGAGGACGATATAAAAAGTTTTGAACGTTAAAATAACCTCCTAAAGCGTGTTTTGTCGTTAAACCTGCCCGACGTAACACACCTTCGTCTCAACATTCCCGGTCGCAGTTAGTCTGACGAACCTGTAAGCGGGTGGTTGGTACACACGCCGCGCATATTCACAGTTCGCTTGATATTGATAGCAGGTAGATGGCGTCGCCAGCAACCGCAGCTTCTCTAACTGCTGATCAACTTCCTGGTGAATATGTCCAAATAGCAATAGCGCATGCTGATGATAATTATGGATAGTTTGTAAAAATTCGGCTTTGTTTTGCAACCCGATCTCATCCAGCCACTTACTGTTTATTGACACTGGTGGATGGTGCACAGCAATAATATTAAATCGATCCTGGCTATTTGACAGATGCCTTTCCAGTTGCTGCAAACATCGCCTGCTAATCAGGCCGTGGTGTTTATCCTGCACCCAGCTACTCAGCAAAATAAGTGAGAATTTATCTAATTGAATGACGTTGATAGTGTCATCCGGGCAAGTGGGGATGATACGGCGCAATAATGCTGGCGCATCATGATTGCCTGGGACGCAGTAAACCGGTAAGTCATATCGTTGTATTACTGATGCGAACAGCGTATAGCTTGCTGCGTTGCCCGTTTGAGAAATATCGCCAGTAAATAGCAAAAAGTCGATATCGGGACAGTGTACCCGGCTGTGAGACAATACCGCCTCAAGCGTTTTTTTGGTATTCAGACCGTGCAGGGTTGCTGCGGCCCGATTGAGCAGGTGGGTGTCCGTGACGTGAACGAACTGTAAAACCTCCCTATGCTGTAATTCCCTGGACATATGCGGAAGTGATAGGACGCTGGGCTAACCTGTATTTTTTGTTATTGTACCTTGAGTGGAAATAAATATGTCACACTTATAAATCAGGAGGGACACGGCACAATGCGGCAATTGACAGACAAACTTGTTGATATAATAACGGCAGGTAACAGACCGTTTCGCATTTTATTTTTCGGGGGCGTATTCCTGGCATTGCTGGTAATGAATATTGTAGCCAAAATGTTCGGGATCAACACCAAAATTGGCGGAGATATCAACCTGGCGAACGCCATATTGATGATAGCTTCTTTGTTCATCGGTTTTGGTATCTCGTACAGCATTGTACATTTTGCAGATGCCAGCAAGCGCAGGCGTGCCGAGGGCAAACGATAAGAGTCCCTGCAACCGCAAGACTGCGGTGTGTTGGTATGCGTAGCTCCACGTTCAGGATCCCGATGCACTGGATACCTGTCTGCCACAGATAGAAGTATAGTAATTGCATTGACACGAAAGATATTCCACGCCTCTGGACGGCTTTTCGGCCTGACTATGAGACTCTCACAAAGAGCCACTACAAAGACATTACCATCGGGGAGCTACTATTTATCAGATTGCCAGACTAAGCCATAGCGCGACTCGTCCACTTTTGCATGGTTGTTAATAATAGTAATTTCAGCCGCATACAGTTTAATGGTTTGATTGACAGGACTGTTAAAAATCAACTGTCGAAATTGTTGGTAATCAATGTCGTTAAAAACATCATACTGGTGTTGCAGGAAGCGATACAAGGCCGGCAGGGTAAAATACCAGTGACCTTGATCGACACTAAAATTTTGCTCCTGTTTCAGCTTTTCTAACAGAGCGTTATCTTGTTGAGCAACTTGCGTAAAAAAATCAACCAATACCTGTTCAAGGGCCCGCATTGGAACATCGACTGTTAGGTGTTTACCCAAGTGATGACGATTCCCTGAAGTACGCACATAGCCGCCGAAGATTTTCTGGTTCAGCAAAAGCTCAAGCGGAATTCACGATTACCATGAGGTATAGCGCAGGAACTTTCCGTTCAGCGTAATGACGACACGATCGCCCTTGGGATTTTCTTCTTTATCAATGTCCATGGAAAAATCAATGGCACTCATAATTCCATCACCAAACTTTTCAGCGATGATCTCTTTAATGGTATTGCCATATACGCCAATGATCTCGTAAAAGCGGTAGACCACCGGATCTGTCGGGATCGTCTGCCCCCATGATTTATAAGGGTACTCCTGTAATGCCGCGCACACCTCGTCGCCGAGATCAAGAATTTCACATAGACTTTTGGCAACGTCTGCGGGTGCGCTATTCATGCCCAGGCAGACTGAAGTCACCCACGTGGTGCCTTTGCCGGTCTTATTGGCAATGGCTTCCCAGGTTAAGCCTTTTGCCTTTTTAGCCGCCACGATATGATCGGTCATTGCTTCTTTATTCATCTACTTCCTCCTCAAACATATAAACGTGGATACACAGAATTTACAGGATAACGTGTAGTAAAAATATACAGGTTAAGTAAACATGCTCTCAGGTGATAATGTCATCCCTGCCAGCTACATTCAGGATAACTGATTGCGAATTTGATTTCAGTATGTGCGGCCAATAAGTATTCGTTTCTATAATAATTGTGTAGAGAGGGCCGTGCTTCACGAGCCAGGCGCTTTCTGCGGCAAGCGTGAAGACCAATCCGAGGCCAGCTTTAAGAAAGCCAGGCAAGCCGGGCTCTTATAGCCGCTTTTGTGCCAGATCAGGTTAACCGTATGATGCGGCAATTCCGGCGTCAGCATAATCGAGTGTAGTCCGTGCTGCGAATTGATAATCGTGTTGGGTAGCACGGTGGCAAGCGAACCAATCTGAACCATCTCTATGATCACACTGAGTGAATTGGTTTCAATTGCGGTGTGTGGTTCGATACCGTAATCTAGGCAATACTGGTCTATATGGCGGCGTAATGCAAAATCGTTATTGAGTTGTACCAGCGATTCTTGTCCAAAATCCTGTGCGTTCATCCGCTGCTGCCGTTTCGTGCGGGGGTGAGTATCACCGATGACAAAGTAAAGTGCTTCTTCAAACAGCGTGAAGGTCTCAATATCGCCAAATTGCTTATCAGTAGGGGATGGCTTGCTAAATGCGATACCGATGTCAATGCGAGCCTCGGTTACGGCGACCTCAATGTCGTCCTGGGGCATATCCAGGATGCTTAAGCTGATGCCGGGATAATGATTGTTAAAGCTTGCCAGCAAAGAGCAGGTCAGGTAATCGGTAATCGGCGTCCAGGCTAAACGAAGCGAGCCACGACTAAGATCCTGTACGTCCTGGATAGCCCGCGTCCCTGCGTCCAGCTCGCCACGGGCGCGGCGCGCATGGCGTAAATAAATTTTACCGGCATCGGTTAGTCGCACGCTGCGGCCAGAGCGGTCCAACAGCGGTGACCGCAGTAAATCCTCCAACTGCTTGATTTGTTGCGACAAGGTTGGTTGGGAGACGTGCAACACTTCCGCCGCCCGCGTGTAGCTGCCATGCTCTGCGATAGCGATCAAATATTGGAGGGAGCGCGGAAAAATATTCCTTCGATCCATAATTAACTCCTATAGGTTTGATAAATACAAAGTCTTGGATTTATAACATAACTCCTAATAAACTTGCCATTAAGCCAAGTGAACGCTCCATAAATTAAGTATATTAGCGAATTCTAAAGCGTACGCAGTGCTTGACTTACGAGGCGGTTTACTTGATAAGAGTCGACTTGTCTGACAACAATAAAGAACATACAAAACTTACAGGAGGAGCCAGGACTATGTCATCGTCTACCAGAGACAAGGTGATGCGACACATTGATATTGTCGGTCACCTGCAACCGGCACTGCATCAGCCGCAGCATGCCCCGCTTCCCACTGCAATTGATAATGCCCATTTCAGAGCCTATATGCGCACCTCGCATGATGTGGGTGGTGAACCAGACGTGTCTATCACGTGGCACGAAAAAGAAGAAGAGCAATGGGAACTGAACACTTACGTAACGTGCGAATGCTTAGCCTGGCGTGGTGTATGGAATGCCGAAGAGCGGCGCCGTCGCCAGAACGTTGACTTGGGCCAGACGCAATATTTAGGGTTACCCTATTACGGCAGGTGGCTGCTCTCTGCCGCGAGGATCATGGTTGATAAGCAATACGCTACGCTCACTGAACTAATGAACAAGATTGACGAGGTCAAGAAGCGCTATGAGTAGAAGTCATCACGCCGACAAAGCCACGGGGAAAGGCGACCCCCAGTGTTTTAAGGGTGAAGCAGGCACCCCTAAGTTTAATGTAGGCGAGCGTGTACGGATTAAAGATTTACCGGATATTTTTTACACGCGCTGTCAGGTTTACACGCGAGGGGCCGAGGGCACGGTAGCGGTTGTAACGCACGAAAGCCCTGCCCCTGAAGACGAAGCTTGGGACAACGTTGATAGCCCCGAGTGGTTCTATATTGTGCGCTTTCGTCAAAAAGATCTTTGGGATGATTATCCCGATGCGTACCCGAACGACACCCTACAGACTGAATTTTCTGAACGTTGGTTGGAAGCAGTGTGACCCCGGTCAGGTGTAACTCCGGTTAATTGATACAGAACAGATACTAGAGAGGAAAAGAATATGGCAGAAGAACACAAAGCCGCGCCCATGGTGGATGAAGTCAGTGACTTTGAAGTCCTGGAAATCGCCGTTCGTGAGCTGGCGATTGAAAAGGGTCTTTTCAGCGCGGAAGATCATCGACGCTTCGCAGAATTTGCGCATAGCATAGGTCCGTTACCAGCCGCGCGGCTGGTGGCCAAGTCATGGCTGGATCCCGAATTCAAAAAACTTGCCTTAGAGGACGGCTTCAAGGCCAGCAAGGAAGTAGGAATCGACTGGTTAAATCCAACTGGCTTTGGAACGCCAAGTGATTACTGTGACTTGCGCGTTTTGGAAAATACTCCCTCAGTGCATCACGTGGTCGTGTGTACGCTGTGCTCATGCTACCCTCGGCCGATACTCGGCCATTCACCCGAATGGTATAGAACCCCGAACTATCGTCGCCGATTGGTGCGCTGGCCGCGCCAGGTACTCGCGGAATTCGGCTTACAACTTCCCAAAGACGTGGAAATAAGAGTAGAAGACTCAAATCAAAAGTGTCGATTCATGGTGATGCCGATGCGTCCGGAAGGCACGCAAGGCTGGAGCGAAGAGCAACTGACTGAAATCGTAACACGGGACTGCATGCTCGGTGTGGCGCTGCCGCATGCGGATCGTAAAGCCGATGACAAGAGGCCCGTACATAAGGCAGCAAATCCGGTTCACGGTCACTAGGAACAAATCGTGACTGTCTTAGCTAAAACAGATACTCACCCCGGCGAAGTGCAGAATTCGCAACTATCGCCGATCGCATTGCTTGAGAAAATTCGTGATCAAGGGAAAATGTGGCAGGATTTAGCCAGTCAATATGGCGTGGATAACCCCGATCCTCCGTGGAAGATTAACTTGGACTCGACCTGCGAGGCACTTGCTGCTACGGCGTGCGTGCTGCCTGTACTTGAACGCCGTGATGAGGAAGATGAACTCTCCGAAACCCTTTACCAAGGCGTTCCCTACCCGGAGCGACAGCTGTTAGCACTGGCACATTCGATGATCCAGCGCGGTCTGCTTGATGAAGATGAGCTTGCTCGCCGCATGGATCATATCAATCGGCGACTCAATAGTGCCTGACAGGTTTATTTTATCTGGTGGATGTAGTTATGCTGGTGGTTATAGCTTAAGGAGATAGCTCAGATTTACCAAAGAACACTTAAATTAAGTAGAGGCTCGTAATCATGGCAAAAATATTTATGAAATCTTCGTGGGGAAGCGATGATCCAACCCGTGCGGCAATGGTGTTTGGGCACGCTAATGCACTGGCGGGTGCGGGCCACGAGGTTCGAATTTTCCTGCTTGGAGAAGCCACGGTGCTGGCGCGCCCGGTAGTTCGGGAAAACGTGCTCCCCATGGGATGGCCTTCGGTGGCTGAACAGTGGAACGAGAGCATTGGACATGGTATCCGCATTGAGTGTTGCGGTGCCTGCTCAAGATCTCGGGGAGTGACCGAAAAGGAAATCTTCGACTCGGGTGCGCGTATTGGATCTCCTGATACCTTTGTGGAGGACGTTGAATGGTCAGAAAAGATTATTGCCGAGTGAATAAAATAGTGTTTTACAAAGTTTCACGCCGAACTCCATTCTTAAATAAGGCGACAACTTGAAATTGCGACTTAATATAGAGATATTGCGAAAAAATTAAGGGACCACACATGTCGAATCGTAGCGGCGTACATATCAGTATTAAGGATCTGACCCATCGTTATACCGCAAGAAGCCCGATCACGTTTGATAAGGTTAATATACAGGCGCAACCAGGCGAATCGCTCGTCATCATTGGCCGATCTGGTTGCGGCAAATCGACTCTACTCCACATTGTAGCCGGCTTATTAGGGAAAACCAGTGGTGCGGTGCGCCTGAATAATGAGGAGGTCACTGGGCCGTCGCCACACTGGGTGATGATGTTCCAGTCGCCCCATCTCTTTCCCTGGATGACGGTAGAGCAGAACGTGGGTATTGGTCTGCGCTTCGCCCATTGGCCCGAGAGCAAAATTCGTGAGCGTGTTACTGAAGCGATCAACCTTGTCCATCTTGGAGATTTTGTCAAAAACAACACGCAGGATCTTTCCGGCGGACAGCAACAGCGAGTCGCGCTTGCTCGTTCTTTGGTAATGGAGCCTGAAATGTTGCTTTTAGATGAACCCTTCTCAGCATTGGATGCCTTTGCCCGCGCTGCCTTGCAGAAAGACGTCCGCGCCATCTCGAAACAATTGGGAGTCAATCTGGTAATGGTTACTCACGACATTGATGAGGCGGTTATAATGGCGGACCGCGCGTTAGTCATGGCCGGGTCGCCCGGCAGGATAGTTCATGACTTAAAAGTTGATCTCGGCGACCCACGCGAGCGGCAGGATCCAGAGGTACAGGCCATGCGTTCGCGCTTGATGCAGATTTTCCATGATGCGGCAGGTGCTTCCAACACGGAAGTGGATGACAATGCCACGTCTAAGGCCGTACTGGTCGGCAGCTAATAATATCTAAAAGTGCACTTCAGACCTTGTGAACCATGAAAGTAGTAACTATGAGAGGAATTCCACATGAAAAAAATCTATGAAAAACACGGCGATGGGATACAACATGACGATCCCGATCTTGCCATAGAATACGACCCGCTGTTTAAGGGTGTCTTGGGCACCGGCATTAACCGGCGTGAGTTACTTCAGGTTGGTGGGCTTGCTGCATTGAGCAGCGCGTTGCCTATGCCCGCTTTCGCGGCGAAGGACAAGTGGGATCCGGTGGTCAAAATTTGCTATATCCCTATCACTGACGCGGCCGCGTTGCTGATCGCGCATGATCAGGGCTATTTCAAAGATGAAGGTCTGGATTCCGAGAGACCGACGCTAATTCGCGGCTGGTCGCCGTTAGTCGAAGCGTTTGCGGCGCATCGTTTTAACCTTACTCACATGCTTATTCCGATTCCGGTATGGATGCGCTACAACAACAAATACCCGATTAAAGTTACGGCTTGGGATCACACCAATGGTTCGGCCGTGCTTGTTGGTAAGAACAGCGGCATCAATGAGCCTAAGGACTTTGGCGGTAAGCAATTTGCGGTGCCGTATTGGTACTCGATTCACAACATCGTTTCACAGAGAATCATGAAGGCCGCCGGCATCAAACCAGTGATCAGGCCGCAAACCGCGAAGCTGGCACCCGACGAGTGTAACTTTCTGGTGCTGGCGCCACCGTCCATGCCACCAGCACTCGCGGCCGGAACCATTGATGGCTATTGCGTGGCTGAACCGTTCAACGCCTTGGGCGAGCTTAAAGCCGGCGGCAAAGTATTGCGCTTTACTGGTGACGCCTGGAAGGGACACCCATGCTGTGTGGTAGTAATGCATGAAAAAGACGCTATGGATCCGGATCGTGCCGCTTGGGCACAAGGGGTGCACAACGCCGTTGTCAGGGCGCAGATTCATCTTGCCGAGAATCGAGAGTCAATGGCGGAATTGTTATCTCGCGACGGTAAAGGCTACTTGCCGGTTCCGAAGGAAGTAGTCAAGCGCGCCATGATGTTCTACGATCCTGCTTACTATAAGAACCCGCTTGCTATCAAGCATCCCGAATGGGGTCAGAACCGTATCGATTTTCAAGCGTGGCCATACAAGTCAGCTACCGAACTTGTTGTCAGCGATCTGAAGCAGACAGTGGTCACTGGTGATGCGCGCTTCCTGGACGACCTAACTCCTCAGCATGTATCCAGTGATCTGGTTAATTACGACTACATCAAGGCGGCGTTGGAAGCGAACCCTAAGTGGAGAAATGACGCGAGCGTGCCGCAAGCAGGTGATCCATACGTTCGCACGGAGGTGTTTGAACTTTGAGCAACGGAGAAGCCAGGCCGGGCACAATGAAGGCTGCCGCCCCTGTTGAGGCGGCGCAGAATTCAACCGTCGCCAAGTCGATGGGAAAAAGCCTGTTCAACTGGGTGGCTGGTCTTGCGATCCTGTTCGTGCTTTGGTGGTTAGGGGGGTATATGATTTATATCAACCCTAATACCACCAACTTTTCCGATTTTGGCCCTATTCCGACGTTAAAGGCATTTCCGGAGTTATGGGAAATAGGCAAAATCCAGGCCGCTGTGTTAACCAGTGGTTATCGTCTGGGCATCGGACTACTCATAGCGATCATCTGTGGAGTACCGATTGGTATCCTGCTTGGGCGCAGTAAAATTTTTCGCGAGTTGAGTAATTCTCCCTTTCAGTTAATACGCATGATTAGCCCGCTCTCTTGGGAACCGATTGCAGTAATCGTATTTACCACCTGGAATGGAGCCATCGTCTTTCTGATAGCGATTGCCGCAGTCTGGCCGGTAGTGTTTGCAACTGCCGCAGGCTTGGCCAAGGTGGACCCGGCCTGGTTCAAAGTCGCGCGCAATCTCGGTGCTAAGCCTTGGCACATGGTGACCCAGATTATTCTACCGGCGATCTTGTTCGACATCCTGACTGGCGTGCGACTTGCCCTTGGTGTGGGATGGATCGTGTTAGTGCCGGCGGAATTTCTTGGCGTGACCTCAGGGCTTGGCTACTCCATCGCGGACGCAAGGGAGACGCTGTCCTATGACCAGCTCACCGCTATGGTGCTTACCATCGGCGTCATGGGTTATATATTGGATAGCTCCTGTGCGATGCTCATCAAACGTTACAGTTGGCATCATTCATAATGAGTGCCGGTTTATTGATCATCACTTAATATTTTGTTTCATCTGGGAGGATATAACTATGCAAAATCAAACTTCAACGACTGCCCTAAACACCGCGACTCTTCCAAAGTCAGTCTCAAGGCCGTTGCAGATCGCGTTCGCTTTTATTTTGGGGAGTGTAATTCTGTATGGCGCGGGGTTCATAAGTACCGCTGCAGTACATAATTCAGCCCATGATATCCGCCATTCTCAAGGGTTTCCTTGCCACTAGTGTAAAAAGTTTATCCCCAGCCGAGGGGGAATGGGTAGGGTACGCGCTTGCGTACCCTGAAGCCTTGCCCTGAAAAATCCTGGTTGGTTTTTTTTGGCCACCCTGCCTGATAGCGCGCCGTATAATTATTAAAGGGTAAAGAAAAAAGGGAGGTGCAGGCACCCCCCTTGATTTAAGTTGATTTTATTGTGCAGCTGTCCGGTTTTTATTTCCAGCGATATTGGAGCATTGCCCAAAACTTCTGCGTATCGCTGGAGAAGCCATCCTCGCTATCGAAGTCCGCGTATTTCAACAGACCAAGTAATTTTTTGTTAAACGGTTTGGCGAACAATACACCCCACTCATCCCCATAATCCGAGATTCTGTTGCCACCTGCATTATAGGTTCGGTCTGTACTGAAGTCGTGGTACTGGAACACCAGTTTAGATGGGCCAATCAGGCTTGAAAGTACACCTTTTACAACTACGGTCACGCTAGTGTCCTCAATACCACCCAACGGAGTTGTCGTTCCGCCAGGTGCTGCCACGAACTTGTCAGCCCAGCCGTTGAAGGCGTGTATCGTTGCCAATGGGGTTTGTAAGGCATTCCTGCCGTTTGATTCCAGTACCTCGTGACCTATTTTCACAACCACCGGTTTGCGCGCGATCTTGAAGGCACCACCGACCTCGATGTTGTAGTAATCATTGTCATCCAATCTGGAATTGGCATCATCGCCAGGGTCCTGATTTGCCCATTCGAACTCGGTCAATAACTTGAAAGCATCGCCAATCTGGTGCTTGCTTGTCCATCTCAAGCCGTAAGTGTCCGAATCAAAGATCACCGGTCCTACAAAATAAGGAGCCATTCCCGTACCCTCTTCAAAGGGAGTACGTGGGTTGTTGTCAAAGTCCAGCAAATAGGCGTAAGCCACTAATTTCCCGACTTCAGGAAACTTGTAAGAGACGTTGATAAGATGGGAATCGTCCATCTTCCATTCGTTGAATATCGAGTCTTCACCAAACGGCCGGTTTACCTTATTGATGTAGGAGTAAGATACCCCCAGATTCCTGAAAGACTTGTCAACCCTGAGGGCATCAAAAGACACGTTGTTTTGACGCCAAACCACATCGCCCACCCAGCGGTGGTTATCATAAATGATGGTTTGGCGGCCCAATTTGAACGAAAAGGTGCCATCGCAGGGGCCCGGTGCGTTGGGGCAGCCACCAGTGGAACTGCGCCAGCCGATATAGGCCTCGTTAATCTCTTCAAAATTGTTGTCCGGAATAATGGCATGGCCTTCGGTAAAGCGGTTAATTGCTGGTACGTTTGGTGGTGGCCCTGCCTTGGGAGGTTTCAAACCCGCCGGTACCGCAGCTAATCCACCGGGAGGGGTATTCGGCGGTATACGAAAGTCATCGTCGAGATTAAAAGCTCTATCCTCACCCAGTACCCGGTTAAATTCCCCTTCCAGGCGGGCGTAAAAACCATAGTAACGGCCCGTGGTATAGCCTATCGCGATACGTCCGACCATCGCATCGGCATTTTCGGTGCTGTCCAGGGGATGTCCAGTAGAGAAATCATCTTCTACGTCCTCAAACCGCAAACGTATCCACAAGTCAGACTTGCCGCCCCAAAAAGCATCGGCCAAATTGGTGTTATTTGGGTACAGTTTATGGTGATCATTGTGGTGGGTGTTCGGGACGTTGGGTAAGCCCACCGCCCCGGCACTTTGGGCGATCGTGAAAATGGCGGCGGCGATAACAAATGGAAAGAGTTTAAAGTTGGCCATAATTTCTTTTCCTCCCTTGCAAGGATTTTGACCGGGGCCTTAATCCATTGTTACCCGGTCGGGCACTCAATTACGAAATCTGTTTACAGGGTCAGCTAAGGGTGAGTCCCCTATCCAAATGCTCAACCCGACCAGTGAATCCCTTCATACCGGTATAAATACTTTATTATTTTATATAATGTGGCTTGTACAGTCAGATAATTATATTAAGAGTGCTGAGTTATTAGTCAAAGACTTTGTTGTTATTGGGCCTATAGAAGTTGATTATGATTCGCGTGATTATTAAGCGTTTAGATGTTGGTAGTGATTGCCGGTGCTACTCTCTGGGCGAGTGCGGCGCTTCAAACTCAGGAACAAATTGCGTTGTAATCGGATACTTAACTCCTTATGACGTACAATCTGCTCATTAGTCGCCGGCACTTGTTAGTATCAATGTTACTGCTGCAAGGCTACCGAGCGATGTGCTCGTCTTGTCACGGTGTCCGGCTGGTGCGGACTGATTAGTAATTTCGTGTTTTATGATATTGTTTTTAATACAGTGACAGGTTCACAATAGCGTCCCCTTATACACTGGGGGCAGGATTACTCTCTGTCGCGTACAGAACAAAATAACAAATTAAGTTTAAGTATCAGTTGCATGCAAAATCGTAGAGAACTTGCCAATGCCATTCGCGTGTTGAGTATGGACGCGGTCCAAAAGTCCAATTCGGGGCATCCGGGCATGCCTATGGGGATGGCCGATATCGCCGAAGTGTTGTGGAATGATTATCTGCGGCATAATCCAAAAAATCCTGATTGGCCTGACCGTGATCGCTTCATCATTTCCAACGGTCATGGCTCAATGCTGTTGTATTCTTTACTGCATTTGAGCGGATATGGTCTTACCATTGAAGACATAAAAAACTTTCGGCAACTGCATTCCAAAACTCCCGGCCATCCGGAATATGGAGATACCCCCGGGGTGGAGACCACCACTGGCCCGCTTGGGCAAGGTATTAGTAATGCCGTGGGCATGGCCCTGGCCGAAAAAATTCTGGCATCCACGTTCAATAAAAATGATTTAAATATCGTCGACCATTACACCTACGTGTTTGTTGGTGATGGCTGTTTGATGGAAGGCATCTCTCATGAGGTTTGCTCTTTGGCAGGTACGCTTGGTCTTGGCAAGCTCATTGTGTTTTACGATGACAACGGAGTTTCCATTGACGGCGAAGTAAAAGGTTGGTTTACCGATGATACGCCCATGCGATTTCGTTCTTATGGTTGGCATGTAATCGAAGGTGTGGACGGACATCATGCAACGCAGGTTAAACATGCGATTGAAAATGCCAGAGATGCGTCCACATCTACCCAGCCGACATTGATTTGTTGCAAAACCATCATAGGTTGGGGTGCGCCCAACAAACAAGGCACGGCTTCTACGCACGGCGCACCTTTGGGTGAAGATGAAGTCCGGCTCGCGCGTAAGCACTTGGGCTGGCAGCACGAACCGTTTTTTATTCCGCACGCTATATATAATAGTTGGAATGCCGTCACGCAGGGAGTTCAGCGCGAGGCGCGGTGGCAGGAAAAATTTCGGCGGTATCGAAAAGACTACCCGAAGCTGGCGGAGGAATTTCTAAGGCGAACACAAGGAATCCCTCCTTCGAATTGGGATATGGAGTCATTAAAAGTCATACAAGCCGCCGTCGAAGAAAAAAAATCGGTTGCTACCCGCAAGGCCTCCGAATTAGCGCTGGATGGCTATGCCAAACTATTACCTGAATTAATCGGTGGTTCGGCAGATCTGACGGGTTCAAATAATACCTGGTGGTCAGGTTCCAAAGCGGTTGACGTTAAGGATAGTAGTGGCAACTACATTTATTATGGCGTGCGCGAGTTTGGTATGTCGGCGATTAATTCCGGAATCGCCTTGCATGGCGGATTCATCCCATACAGTGCCACGTTTCTCGTGTTTTCTGAGTATGCGCGTAACGCGCTGCGTATGGCGGCATTAATGAAGTTACGAAATATCTTCATTTACACGCACGACTCAATCGGGCTGGGCGAAGATGGACCTACGCACCAGGCAGTCGAACAACTGGCAACGCTTAGATACATTCCTGACATGTCGGTATGGAGAACCGCGGATACCGTCGAATCGGCAGTGGCATGGAAGCACGCCATAGGACGTAAATGCGGGCCAACCTGTTTAGTTTTCGCGCGCCAGAGCGTACCTTTTATCGAACGCAATCCGCAGCAAATCGCATTGGTTGCCAGGGGTGGATATGTGTTGCTGGATTGTGCACAGTTGCCCCAGCTTATTCTTATCGCTACCGGATCGGAAGTGCATATCGCGCTGGCCGCGGCTAAGAAATTGAACCAACAAGGGAAACACGTGCGTTTAGTCTCGATGCCAAGCACCGATGTCTTTGACGCACAGGATAAAGCCTACAAAGAATCGGTGTTACCGGGTAGCGTAACGAAAAGGCTTGCGGTGGAAGCCGGGGTACCGGATTACTGGTCAAAATATGTTGGTTTGCAGGGAAGTATCATCGGCATCGCGGGATTTGGTGCCTCCGCGCCGGGCCACGTTGTCATGCGGCATTTTGGGTTTAGTGAAGAAAATATCATGCAGCGAGCATTAGAAATGCTCAACTAATTTACACAAAATATCTATTCAGACTAGTACGGAGAATGTAATGGCTATAAGACTTGCGATTAATGGTTATGGAAGAATTGGCCGGAATATCATGCGCGCCCTGTATGAATCGGGCCGCAACCAGGAAATTCAGGTGGTTGCAATCAATGATTTAGGAGATGCGGGGACTAACGCGCATCTGACTAAATTCGATACGGCGCATGGCAGATTCAATGGCGTGGTCGAAGTGGATGGTGTTGATATGATCGTTAACGGTGATCGCATTCGGGTTTGTGCCGAGCGTGACCCAGTCAAGCTGCCGTGGGCGGAATTGGGTGTTGACGTTGTGCATGAGAGCACTGGCTTTTTTGCCAGCAAGGAAAAAGCCTCGGGACATTTGACTGCGGGTGCGCAAAAAGTAATTATTTCTGCACCGGGCGGAACAGACGTTGATGCCACCGTAGTGTATGGCGTAAACCACGATATTCTCAAAGCCAGTGACACCGTGATTTCCAATGCGTCGTGCACTACCAACTGCCTGGCTCCGCTGGTAAAGCCTCTGCACGAAAAAATCGGCGTTGAAAATGGCGTGATGACAACCGTACACGCCTACACTAACGATCAGGTTCTAACGGATGTATATCATAGCGATTTGCGTCGCGCGCGTTCAGCCAGCATGTCCATGATTCCTACCAGGACCGGAGCGGCTTCTGCTGTCGGTTTAGTATTGCCCGAATTAAATGGCAAGCTGGATGGATTCGCGATTCGGGTTCCCACTATCAACGTCTCATTAGTTGATCTCACTTTTCTGGCTTCACGTGACACCACTGTAGAGGAGGTGAACTCGGTCATGCGGGCTGCAGCGGATGGACATGTTCTGGATTATATTGATGCGCCTTTAGTCTCTGTGGATTTTAATCATGATTCTCATTCATCCAATTTTGATTCTTCACTTACAAAAGTAATGGGTAGCCGCACCGTAAAAGTATGTTCCTGGTACGACAACGAATGGGGATTTTCCAATCGTATGTTGGATACTACCAGCGCCTTGATGAATGCTAAGTAATCACTATTGGGACTGTCGTTCTGGATTTTTCGAGCGTCTGATTGAATGACGACGCCGTGTTAATTTTGTGCATGGCAGATCTCGATCTCATGGATCAACGTGTACTGATTCGTGAGGATTTTAACGTGCCGATAGAAAATGGCCGCGTGACCAGCGCTAAACGTATACGTGCTGCGATACCGACCATACAACTCGCGGTGAACAAAGGCGCGAAAGTTATTTTGTTATCACATCGGGGACGGCCAACTGAAGGCGCATACGATCAGCAACAATCCCTGTTACCAGTCGCCAATTATTTGCGAGACAAGTGCGGCTTGAATGTGCGGCTTGAGCAAAATTGGCTTGACGGCATACAGCTTACTAGCGGAGAAATCGTTTTGTGTGAAAATGTGCGTTTTCAGCCGGGTGAAAAAAACAATGATGACAAACTTGCAAAACAAATAGCGGGTTTATGTGATATCTACGTGATGGATGCGTTTGGGGCCGCGCACCGTGCACAGGCTTCCACCCATGGCGTCGCCAGATATGCGCCCCTGGCATGCGCCGGCCCGCTCCTGAAGCAGGAATTGGATGCGCTGGAACAGGCACTTACCGATCCAGCCCGGCCTATAGTGGCGATCGTTGGAGGCTCTAAAGTTTCAACGAAACTGACAGTGCTGGAGTCACTGCTGGAAAAAGTTGATCAGTTGATAGTTGGCGGCGGCATTGCGAATACTTTTCTGGCGGCAGTCGGTAAGCCGATAGGTAAATCGCTTTACGAAAGAGGCTTGTTGAATACCGCGAGAGACTTATTGGCAAAAGCCGCAAGCCAGGATACTCATATACCTTTGCCTACGGATGTTGTATGTGCGCCCGAATTTGCAGATAGCGCGAAAGCGACCATCAAATTGGTAGAAGAAGTAAATGACGAAGATATAATTCTGGATATCGGTCCTCAATCCTCCCGCAGGTTGGCGTCTTACCTGGGAGATGCCGGCACTATAGTTTGGAATGGACCGGTCGGAGTGTTTGAATTTCGGGCCTTTTCTCAAGGTACTGAAGTAATGGCAAATGCGATCGCGAACAGTAGCGCGTTTTCGATTGCTGGGGGGGGAGATACCTTGGCTGCGATTGATAAGTTTGATTTGGAGCGTCACATTTCATATATCTCCACTGGTGGTGGTGCGTTTCTTGAGTATCTTGAGGGAAAAGTTTTGCCAGCAGTTGAAGTTTTACAGCAAAGAGCAAACAGCTAGTATGAAATATCTTTACCTGTGGTTAAGTTTCAGATGCTTTATTCGATATTGAGACCATGGTGACGAAAGTGATTAATGTGGCGTCAGAGGTGCCGCGATAGCATGGGTATACTCACGGAAATTCATCAACGAAAAACAATTTTTCGGCATACCAAAATAATTGCTACCTTAGGTCCCGCTGCCGACAGTGAACGAATCATCGGCAAATTAATGGACGCGGGTATTGATTTAGTGCGCCTTAATTTCTCACATGGCTCATATGTGGAACATGCAAGGTGTATTAAGACGTTGCGTAAGCTCAGTAAGGAAAAACACTATGAAGTGGGAGTGCTGGGTGATTTACAAGGTGCAAAAATTCGTATTGGCATGTTTAAGGAAAAAATCGTTCGGTTAAATGTAGGCGAACGTTTTTGTATTGATACCAACTTGCCTTTGGATCAAGGCGATCAACGCAAAGTTGGAAGCGTATATAAAGGATTAGCTAATGATGTTGTACCTGGAGATACTCTGTTGGTAGACGATGGGCGAATTGTACTAAACGTTATCGAAGTCGGGCATGGCAAAATTAATTGCGATGTGATCATGGGCGGAGATTTAAGTAATAATAAAGGTATCAATCGTCGAGGAGGAGGTTTAGCTGCTCCGGCTTTAACTGAAAAAGATTTTCGAGATATAAGAAATGCCGTGAAGTTAGACGTAGACTACTTGGCGGTTTCTTTTCCACGTTCTGCGGAAGATATTAAATTAGCGAAAAAACTGTTTACTGATGCAGGCGGTAATGCGGGTATCATTGCCAAGATCGAACGTGTTGAAGCTCTGGATTCAATAGATGAAATCTTAGACGAATGTGATGCCATCATGATTGGTCGTGGTGATCTGGGTGTTGAAATTGGTGATGCGGAAGTGCCCAGCATACAAAAATCTTTAATTGACATGGCGCACGACAAAAATCGTATCGCTATCACTGCCACGCAGATGATGGAATCTATGATACATAGTCCTATTCCGACGCGCGCTGAGGTATCGGACGTGGCCAATGCGGTGTTGGATGGCACCGATGCGGTAATGTTATCGGGCGAGACGGCGGTTGGAAAGTTTCCTGTTGAAGCGGTAAAGGCTATGCATCGCACCTGTCTGGCCTCCGAGAGCCGCGAGCTAAAAAAAATGTCGGATCATCGCATGTACTCGCGCTTCGGCAGAGTCGATGAAGCCATAGCGATGTCGGCCATGTATACCGCTAATCACCTGGATGTTACGGCCATTGCCGCCCTGACGGAATCCGGTTCTACGGCTTTATGGATGTCGCGAATTAGCTCGGCTATTCCCATTTACGCATTGACCAGACATATAAAAACTTTGCGCAGGGTAACCTTGTACAAAGGCGTATATCCCGCGAGTATGGAGTTTATGGGACGTAGTCATGCAGAGGTCAATAAGGACGCCATTGACGTGTTACTAAAGTGTGGGGTCGTACACGAGAATGATTTGGTCATCATAACGAAAGGAGATTTGATGGGCGTTGACGGTGGCACCAATGCGTTGAAAATAGTTCGGGTTGGGTACTTAATCGAACCTCAATGAATTGCTAGAATAACTTTATATCAACACTAATAATTTATTTCCGTAAAATATGCTTGGCTTGGGAGAGAACATTATGAATACAGAACAGCTGGATAAAATCGCGCGCGGCATGGTGGCCCCCGGTCGAGGGATTCTGGCTATGGATGAAAGTCATCCGACGTGTAACAAACGCTTTGAAAAATCAGGCATTCCAACTACTGAGGAAAAACGGCGTGCCTATCGCGATATGTTGGTTACTGCGCCGGGCTTGTCAGATTACATCAGTGGCGCGATTTTATTTGATGAAACCATTCGCCAAAAAACTCTGGATGGAACGCCATTTGCGCAACATTTAAGTAGCGACGGGATTATTCCCGGAATTAAAGTGGATGCTGGAGCAAAGGCATTAGCGGGGCACGAAAGTGAAAAAGTAACCGAAGGGCTGGATAGCTTGCGTGGGAGATTTGCGGAATATTATGAGTTGGGCGCGCGTTTTTCCAAATGGCGCGCGGTTATTACCATCGGCGACCATATTCCCAGTTGGGCATGCCTGGAGGCCAACGCGCATGCCCTGGCACGATACGCGCGCTTAAGCCAGGAAGCGAACATCGTGCCTATAGTCGAGCCTGAAGTGCTTATGGATGGTGATCACTCGATTAAGCGCTGCTATGAAGTTACTGAACTGACTCAAAGGGTAGTCTTTTTTGAACTCAAAAACCAGGGTGTACGACTTGAAGGCATGGTACTTAAGCCCAGCATGGTCATCTCTGGCACCGCGGCGCAAACTCGCGCCGACACAAAAATGGTTGCCGAACAAACGGTACGTTGCTTGTTGAATACCGTTCCGGCGGCCGTGCCGGGGATCACCTTTTTGTCAGGCGGACAAACGGATGCAGAGGCAAGCGAGCATCTGAACGCGATGAACTCTTTGGGTGTTCAATTGCCATGGACGTTGACGTTTTCTTATGGTCGTGCCCTACAGCAAACCGCGATGCAAGTTTGGAATGGTGACAGCGCGAACGTGCGTAAGGCGCAACAGGTGCTATTGTGGCGTGCCAAATGCAACGGTTGCGCAGCCTTGGGCAAATATAGCGACGCTATGGAAAAACAAGCCGCTTAGAGATATGCATATTGGCATTATAAAACGCATATATAACGAGTTCTGCCAGGCTCTGCTGTAGTGCATTTGCGCGGCGAATTCTTTATAATTTGTGATATTGAGATTAAATTTAGGGTAAACGTTACCGCCCTGCGCATAGGAAATACAATTTTAAGCTGCAACAACAACCATCATTCATAGTGAAGGAGTGCTGTCATGAAGATGATCACGGCCATCATTAAGCCTTTTAAGCTCGATGACGTTCGGGAAGCCTTATCTGAGATAGGTATTCAGGGGCTTACGGTAAGTGAAATAAAAGGGTTTGGGCGTCAAAAGGGGCATACAGAGCTTTATCGTGGCGCGGAATACGTCGTCGATTTTTTGCCAAAAATTAAAATGGAAATCGGGGTGGACGAAGCCCGTGTTGAATCAGTAATTGAGGCGATTACCAAATCCGCCGGCACCGGAAAAATAGGCGACGGAAAGATTTTTGTCACTAACATAGAGCAAGCAATACGTATTCGCACTGGCGAAACGGGCGCAGACGCGCTGTAAGCATAAGCGGGGGAATGAATATGGCTAGCTATTTGAAAATCATAAAAAACAATTTTTGGTTACTTATTTTGCCGATTTATGCGTTGCCGTGTCTGGTGTCTGCGCAGGATATAGACACTGGTGACACGGCCTGGTTACTTACCTCCACCGCGCTGGTATTGTTTATGACCATCCCCGGTTTATCTCTTTTTTATGCGGGCCTGGTGCGTAGTAAAAACGTGCTGTCGGTATTGATGCAATGCTTCACCATCACCTGCTTAATATCTGTTCTATGGCTGGTGTTTGGTTACAGTCTGGCCTTTAGTGATGGCGGCACTATTAATAGCTGGCTGGGGGGCTTTTCCAATACGTTTTTGTCAAACGTTACGCGCTCATCCGTAAGCGGCAGCATACCCGAGACGGTATTTGTAATGTTTCAGTTGACCTTTGCCATTATCACGCCAGCGCTTGCGATAGGCGGCTTTGCCGAGCGCATGAAGTTTTCTTCCATGCTGTGGTTTTCGGCACTATGGTTTTTTATCGTCTATCTTCCCGTGTGTCACTGGATATGGGGTGGCGGCTGGCTAAGTGAAATAGGCGTGCTGGACTTTGCCGGTGGCTTGGTTGTGCATTTAACTGCGGGCGCATCCGCAATCGTCGCTGCGATAGTACTGGGAAAGAGAAAAGGCTTTCCAAGAATCGCGATGCCGCCGCACAACCTGACGATGACGGTTACCGGAGCCGGCATGTTGTGGGTGGGGTGGTTTGGCTTTAATGCCGGCAGCGCGGTTGCCGCTAACCATGACGCGGGCATGGCCATGCTGGTCACACATATAAGTGCTGCCACGGCCTCACTGGCATGGATGTTTGCAGAATGGGTCAAACACGGCAAGCCCAGCGTGCTCGGCATCGTTACCGGCATGGTGGCAGGTTTGGGCACTATCACGCCCGCCTCTGGTTTTGTCGGCCCCATGGGGGCGCTCATTATTGGTCTTGCGGCAGGTCTCATTTGTTTTGCGGCCACCAGCTTTATTAAGCGCGTACTACAAATTGATGACTCCCTGGACGTATTTCCGGTACACGGAGTGGGCGGAATTTTGGGCACGTTTCTCTGCGGTATTCTGATAGCCGAGCAATTTGGTGGCGCCGGCTTGGGCGAAGGTATGACGATCAGCTCACAAGTCTGGGTACAAATTCAAGGTATCATTGCCGTGCTTGTTTGGACCGTAATCGCAACTTTTGTTATTTTAAAAGTCATCAAAGCAATCATTGGTTTACGAGTAGACGATCAGCAGGAAACTGAAGGTTTGGATATTACGCAACATGAGGAGACCGGATACAACATGTAAACCTGTTCCTGAGGTTGCTTTTGCCTGCCGGCGCGTGGTGCTCGCGCTGTATGCAATGCACAAGAGCGATCTTTTAGTCCGTTTATTGGGACAGATGGAGGAAATGGATGGGTAGTTTAGATCATCCAGGCGAGCAATTTGGATGTTTCCTGGCTGCTGTTTTTTTTAAGTAAGTTAAGTAATTAGATGGGTATTTCCGGCACTTAACTTTAAGGTGCCGTGTTGCGCTAACGCCCATTCAACGTGTTCACGCACTAACTCGCTGGGATGATTTTGTTTTGCTTTTAGGGCGTTAACGACTGCTGGCGTGTGCGGCGCGTTACCCAGTGCCACCGCAATGTTTCTTAGCCAGCATACGTAACCAATACGGCGAATTGCCGAACCTTGGGTATTGTTTAGAAATTCCTGCTCGTTCCACTTGAACAAATCTATCAAATTGGGCGCGTCCAGATTATTTCGCACAGCAAAATCAGCGAGCTTGCTTTTCTTCTCAAATCGATTCCAGGGGCAATACAACTGGCAATCATCGCAACCAAAGATACGATTTCCTACGGCCTTTCTGAATTCTATCGGGATAGCGCCTTTTAATTCGATAGTGTGGTACGAGATACAACGCCTCGCATCCAGCTTATAGGCACCAATAATCGCCTTTGTTGGGCAAACATCCATACACGTGCGGCAAGTTCCGCAGTGGTTATCAACGGGTTTATCGGCAGGCAGGGGTAGGTTTGTGTACAGCTCTCCCAGGAAGAACCATGAGCCACACTCACGATTGATTAGATTCGTGTGTTTTCCAATCCAACCCAGGCCTGCCTTCTCGGCAAGTGCCTTTTCTAATACTGGCGCGCTGTCCACGAATGCACGATAACCAAATGAACCAACTTTCATTTCGATGCGCGCGGCCAGTTTTTGCAGGCGCGCGCGAATTACCTTGTGATAATCACGACCTAATGCGTAGCGGGAAATGTAGGCTTGGTTTTTATTGCTCAGGACGTCTTCTCCGTTATGGGCGTCCGGGGCTTGGTAGTTAATGCGCGTGGAAATGATGCGAATTGTGCCGGGCATTAATTTTTCGGGTCGGGAGCGTTTAATGCCATGTCTGCTCATATAGTGCATTTCTCCGTGATGCCCTGCTTGCAGCCAATTCATCAGGTGGGCTTCGTGCTTACCAAGCTCTGTATCCGTGAAGCCAACGTCGTCGAAGCCAAGCTCTGCCCCCCAATATTTAATTTGTTGTGCCAATGCGGAAAAATCCGAGGTTGATGAACTCATTGACTGGAAAAAATTTTATTAAAGATAGCGATTACGCTCACGTATAATTGAACTATGCGCGTCATTCCTGAAAAAATTTATCTTGCCAAACAAGTGCGTGAATTAGATCGTATCGCTATTGAAGAGCTTAATGTATCAGGTTTTAGCTTAATGCGACGGGCCGGCGAGGCGGCTTTTGAGGTTATCCGGAAATTATGGCCTGAGGCACAGCGAATCATCGTATTAGCGGGTACTGGAAATAATGGTGGTGACGGCTATGTGATCGCAAACTTAGCCAAGTCCGCGAAGCTACAGGTGTCCGTCATTCAAGTGGGCGATCATAGCAGGCTTTGTGGGGACGCAAAAAAAGCGCATGATTTATATGTTGGCGGCAAGGGTGAATGCTCAACCTTTATTGAGCAACTATCATCAGACTGCGATCTTGTCATTGATGCCTTGTTAGGCACGGGTTTAAAACGCGCCGTAAAACATGAGTTTGCTGCCGTCATCAATCTCATAAACGAGCATCATGCGCCGGTTTTAAGCGTGGACCTGCCATCGGGATTGGATGCGGATCGTGGGGTTGCCTTAGGCACCGCCGTTATTGCAGATGCGACGATTACTTTTGCAGGTATGAAGCTAGGGCTTTTAACGGCAGCAGGCCGTAAGTATTCGGGTAAAGTGTTTTTTAACAGCTTGCAAATTCCCGAAGAAGCTACCCAATCGGTATCAACAGCTTGTCACAATATTGATCTGACTAAATTGTACGCGCACTTAGGTGAGCGATATGCGGATGCGCACAAAGGCGATTTTGGTCATGTCTTGGTAATCGGTGGTAACAAAGGTATGGCGGGTTCCGTAGGGCTGGCGGCAGAAGCGGCAGCGAGAAGCGGTTGCGGTCTGGTATCTGTAGCTACTCAATTACGGCACGCGGGCATCGCCATCAACTCATGCCGGGAAGTGATGGTGCATGCAGTTGCAGGTGCCAAAGACCTTAA
Organism: Gammaproteobacteria bacterium; assembly: GCA_963422595.1. Taxonomy (GTDB): domain Bacteria; phylum Pseudomonadota; class Gammaproteobacteria; order UBA4575; family UBA4575. Next base: position 1,743,587 of record OY730298.1, on the reverse strand, counting down.
CCCCCTGCTAAATCGAGCTACGGTCGTGGCTATAGGCCCCGGCCTGGGGCAAAATCAGTGGGCAAAAAATTTATTCGCGCGCATCCTGGAATGCGATTTGCCTTTGGTGATAGATGCAGACGCGCTCAATCTACTGGCACAAGAGCCGGTACAAAAACCGTCCTGGGTATTAACTCCGCATCCGCGAGAAGCTGCGCGCTTATTAAAAACCACCGCTCATGAAATTCAAAACCGGCGTTTCGAATTTGTTCAGGCCATACCACGACAATATGGTGGAGTGTGCGCACTCAAAGGCAGCGGTACGCTCGTAGCGTCACGCCAGCAAGTCTCCATTTGTACTGCCGGAAATCCTGGTATGGCTTCAGGTGGGATGGGGGACGTGCTGACGGGGATCATTGCGGGGCTGATCGCACAGGGGCTAGACACCTATGATGCCACGTGTTTCGGTGTGCAGCTGCATGCCGAGAGTGCCGATATGGCGGCACGCAGTGGCACGCGCGGGATGTTGGCAAGTGACCTGTTTATGCCGTTGCGAAAACTTGTCAATGCGGCATGCGATTAGCGCAAGAGTCTGCTACTCAAGATTTAGGTGCGCGGGTAGCAAAATATTGCCCATCTCCATTGATCATTTATCTGTCTGGTGAACTGGGAACTGGAAAGACCACCTTCGCGCGAGGCTTCATTCGTGCATTCGGACATGCGGGCATAGTAAAAAGCCCGACCTTTTCATTGGTTGAAGCATACAGCCTTACCGATGTGACGCTTTATCATTTCGATTTATATCGCTTACAAGATGCGCGCGAGCTTGAATATTTGGGCATCCGGGACTTATCTGCTGAAGCAGACGCTATCTGCCTGATTGAATGGCCCGAACGTGCAGCGATCTGTGTGCCCAAAGCCGACCTTAAGTTCGTTTTCAGACATTCAGGTGACTGTCGTGACATCCAATACCATGCCGAATCCGCGCAAGGTCAATCAATTATTGCCAAATTGTGAGGTTAGGCTTAAGATATCTACTATAGACTACTATTTTTATTAAGGTTTTACTTGCAATTTCGTATAAACTTGTCACACTTTCCATGTGGTTTTACCGCCTGAGGTTATTAAATTTCCGGTGCGACAGTTGATAGCCCCTACTATGCGAGCATTGTTCCCTGGCATCAAAGCGTGTCAAGGGGACAGGTGTCTTTTCGTAACCCTGATTATTCCGCTATTACTACTTGGTTTTCCGCTTCCTGGTACTGCGGAAATAGCAAAAGTGCAGGGTATACGTATAGCCGATCATCTAAGCTACACGCGCGTGGTATTTGATTTGTCTGCAACCGCAGAACACCGCATATTTGTGTTGCAAAATCCTGATCGAGTCGTGCTTGATATTGAAAAGTGCGATGCGAACGGCCAGTTGACGACCCCGCCAATTGTAGGCCCCTTGTTACAGCGGCTACGCTATGCGCAAAAGTCACGTGAAAAATTGCGCGTGGTATTTGACCTGAATATGGCAGTGAGGCCAAAGAGCTTTTTGCTTACGCCATCGCCAGGCAAAAACCACAGACTGGTAATCAATTTGATGGCAACCACTCAGGAAAATCGGGATCAACCCGTTTTGACAGTACGGGAAGCGCCAATGAATATTCGTGACGCGATTATCGCCATTGATGCCGGGCATGGAGGCAAAGATCCGGGCGCCATCGGTCATGGCGGAAGTCGCGAGAAAGATATCGTGTTATCAATTGCCAAACGTTTGCAAAAGCTTATTGATAAGGAAAAAGGCATGCGGGCAGTTTTGATTCGTAAGCGTGACGTGTTTATGCCGCTAAGGGACAGGATTCAAAAGGCACGTGATCCGAAGGCCGATGTGTTTATTTCGATTCACGCCGATGCCGCGGTAGATCGCAAAGCACGTGGTTCCTCGGTATATGTATTATCACAGCACGCCGCCAGCAGTGAGCAGGCGCGCATTTTAGCGCAACGTGAAAATGCGGCGGACAAGATTGGTCAAGTCAATCTTAAATACTATAAAGATGACGTAAAGAAGACATTAATCGAATTATCACAGAATGGCACCATTAAAGCCAGTATTGATCTCGCGGAATCCATACTCAGCGAACTGGATTTAATTGGAAACATTCTACGTCCGCAGGTGGAACAAGCCGGCTTTGCGGTATTGAAATCTCCGGATATTCCATCGGTGTTAGTGGAAACGGCTTTTATATCCAACCGGCAGGAAGAGCGAAGATTGAGAAGTAAGAGGCACCAACAAAAATTAGCGGTGGCCATACTGAAAGGTGTGCGTAGATACTTACGCGATCATGCACCCAATGATGTGTTGTTGGCGCATTTAGGAAAGGGTGGTGCGCACACTATACGTCGTGGTGACACCTTGTCAGGTATCGCACATCGTTACCATGTAAGCGTTATAGATTTAAGAAGATTGAATGCGCTTAAATCGGATGTAATAAGAGTAGGGCAGGTGCTTACCATCCCGGCATCGACAGGCACCTGAATCCAAATTTAATCCACTGCTGGGCACTTGCGCTCGTGGCGGAGCAAACATTCGCAATCCTCACGTTAATATATACTGTACCAATCGGTACACACAGGAGATTTAATAATGTCTGAACGACCACCCCTCCCGCCGTTTACTAAGCAAACCGCCATGCAAAAAGTCCGTATGGCCGAAAATGCCTGGAACCTGCGCGATCCGGAAAAAGTCTCACTTGCATACACCGAAGACAGCCGCTGGCGTAACCGGGAAGAGTTTTTTCGGGGGCGCGAGGAAATCGTAGCTTTTCTACAGCGCAAGTGGGCGCAGGAACTCGACTATCGTTTGATCAAGGAACTTTGGGCATTTCATGAAAACCGCATCGCGGTACGCTTCCAATACGAATGGCGCGACGATTCAGGAAGCTGGTTCCGGGCGCACGGCAATGAAAACTGGGAATTTGACGAGCGCGGGCTTATGTGCAGGCGTGAAGCCAGTATCAACGACGTTCCAATCCTGGCGTCCGAACGAAAATTTTTATGGGAGCAAGGGATGCGGCCGGATGATCACCCGGGGTTGACAGAACTAGGACTCTAGAGCATGGCCAGAGAAGCCGCGGCGCGTAGCGACGTTATTCCAGCTTTAGGTGAGACTTTTAGAGAACGTGGGTTCTCAGGCGCATCACTTTCAGAAATCACTGCTCGCACGGGTCTCGGCAAAAGCAGCCTTTATCATTTTTCCCCGGCGGAAAAACTACAATGGCGGATGCCGTCATGGATAATATCGAAATAACGCAAAGAGTTTACGACCAGACAGGCAAGTGCAACCGCTGAAGGCATCGTCGTCAGCATTCGGGGAGCATTGATTTTGGCAAAACCGCAAGGTGACCCCAGGATATTCACGCGCGCATTACCGCGGCTACAAAAAGAACTGATAATCAGCGCCCATTAATAATGGACTATCAGACGCGCGTCAGGCATCGGTCCGGCATGCTTCTTTGCGCCAACAGTTGATGGCACGTCTAATGAATGGCGTGCGCGTTTCCTGTCACATTCAAATAACATGATCTTTTAGCTGAACAGCTTTGAGTCCTGATCTTTTTGCCACCAGGAAAAAAATAATTTATCCGTCACCGCCTGTATAGTAGTGGCGAGACGTTCACCAACAGTTTTCGGCATGGCGTAAGTGACCTCATAGATATCTGCCTTGTGACTGGCATCCAGCAGATAATCATCGCTGGTCATCAGCTCATCAACCAGATTAAGTGCCAGTGCGCGGCTGGCGAGCCAGTGCTCACCGGTTGCCACCCTATCAATATCCAGATTTGGGCGATTATCCATTACGAACTCCTTGAATAAGGCGTGCGTATCCTCCAGTTGCTGGTTAAAGTGCTCGCGGTCTTCCGGAGTATTTTTACCGAACATAGTAAGCGTGCGTTTAAGCGTGCCGGCCTTCATCATCTCAAAGTCAACCCCGTGTTTATCAAGCATGCGATTAAAATTAGGCAGTTGCGCCAGTACGCCGATAGAACCGACGACGGCAAAGGGTGCGGCCAGGATCTTATCGGCGACGCAGGCCATAAGGTAGCCGCCGCTGGCTGCCACCTTATCCACCGCTACAGTAAGAGGGATGCCTTTTTGCTTAATGCGGGATAGCTGAGAGGCGGCAAAACCGTGCTCATGCACCAGGCCGCCCGCGTTTTCCAGGCACACCACGACCTCATCCCTGCTGGAAGCTATTGACAAGACCGCAGTAATCTCCTTGCGCAAATGGCGTGCCGCGGAGGCCTTAATATTACCGAGAAAACTTAGCACGAAGACACGCTTCCTGGTCGCGCTTACATTGGTTTTCTGCTCCTGTTTAGTCTTTTTTTTGCTTTGTTTTTTTACTTTCTTAAATTCTTTTCTGGACAACAGCGTGGCCTGCAAGGCGTCCGACATAGATTTATATTTTTTATTTACATGAGTTATCTCAAGGTGATCGTCTGCGCGCGTTTTCTTTGCAAGAGAAAGCATCAAGCCTATTAGCAACCAGAGCGCGATTAATGCGGTAACTGTTTTAGCTAAAAACAATCCATATTCAGAAATGAATTCAATCATAGTAAATAAGTCCCTGTCTCTTTATCTATCATAAATACATTGGTAGCTACTGAAAAACTGTCCGCAGTGATTTTCCGAAACCTCATCATAGAACAATGAAGCTAGTTGCAGTCGGCATCCAGCTAACACGCCCCCGTCTGCAATAGTCCTGAATATTTCACCGCCAAGCAACTGGTGCGAGCTACTTAAATACAATCTATCCAACTGCTGATCCTGCACTACAGTATGCAGCATCTTAGGTCCGGCGATCAGATAAATATGCCGATAATTTCGTGCCGCCAATGCTGGTATCAAAAGTGCGCCTTCCGCGTATCTCGATTTACCCGCAAATAACACCTCATACCCTTGTTTTTCCCAGCTGTTAATTTTATCCGCTTCAGCGGCCTGGCCAGTGGCAATATAAACCTTTTGTCCACTTTCTTTAAGAGACCGGTGCAGCGGAAAATCCAGGCTGGAACTGGCGATGACGACGTCCGGGTATGGTCTGATGCCCTGTTGTTGGCGCCATGCGTACAAGTCCTCAAACTCCCGGTCTTTGGGTAATTGCAATATATTACCAAGCACGTTTTTTGTTAGAGTGCGCAAGTAGCCGCCATGAGTGATCAGGCAATCGGCTTGTGCGTGCAACTCCAGGAAAAGACGGAAATCTTCTTTGCTCGTCAAAGCTGCTGGCAAGTGTAGAGCCGCATTTGGGTTATTGCTTATGGCAATACGTCCATCAATACTGGTTACAAAGTTAGCGGCTACCACGGGCCTGCTCCGATGCGGCCGATACCAGCCATAGTGATATAGATATAGATTTTTCAATTCATACGTGGCAGACGGTTGTGGGAAAAGGCGCACCAGCTGTTTAGTCATCATTGCTAAAAAATGTATTGATCTGAATAATTTTGCATTATCCTAGCATGACAAAATACAAACTTATGCGAAAACCGAACATATCCACGGCAATTCCAAGGCAACGCTATAAATTTGGTGCATACACAATTATAGTGCTTGGAGAAATTGAATCTAATGATCAAACCAAATACGAATATTTACTGGCTGCTGTCAAAGACGGGCATAGTGATCCTGAAGCATACATCACCAGTGAAAGGGTACCGCCAGCAGAGGCTGATAATGGCAGCCACGTTGTTAGAGTATTTGCCAAACAACTGGATCAACAACAAGCAGGCAAAATAATCGACCAGTCCGACTCATGGGCACATCTGGAAACGTTCATCTCCTATGCACTTTCGGGTTTTCGCCACATGCTACAGCTGCAAGGCGAACAACCTGTCCCCCTGTCGTAAGTGCGATTAAAAGCAGTGACATTGGATGGACTTATGGCTGCGTATATAATCAACCTCAGCGTAAGCGCAATTAAAGGGGGGAAGCACTGGCAGATCGTGGCGGCCGCATTTATTAGCAATGGGTGCGTAGCCCATCGCGCCCTGCGCCGTTTTTCGACCTTGTTTCACATCGCTTATGTAGACAGGCATTGACTATCATGACAGCCATTCAGCGTTTATCAACACAACTCGTCAATCAGATTGCCGCAGGTGAGGTGATCGACCGTCCCGCGTCAGTATTAAAAGAACTGCTTGAAAACGCGCTGGATGCCGGCGCCACTAAAATTTCAATTCAACTGAAACACGGTGGCACCGAGGTCATTCGCGTCACCGACAATGGCTGCGGAATCCCCAAGCAGGAAATAGCCCTGGCCCTGGAGCGTCACGCCACCAGTAAAATCTCCACGTTAGAAGATATTGAACATATATCCACGTTAGGATTTCGCGGCGAAGCTTTGCCCAGCATCGCCTCAGTTTGCAGATTTAGTCTTACCTCTAATGATCAGCGAGACGGCAACGTTGGTTGGTTACTTGCGGGAGAAGGTGGCGAGTTTTCGGATGAAATAATGCCAGTGCGGCACGCGCACGGTACCACTATAGAAGTGAAAAACCTGTTTTTTAACGTGCCGGCGCGTAAAAAATTTCTACGTACCGAGCGAACCGAGCTACAACATTGTGAAGCAGTACTGTGTAAAACCGCGTTAAGTCGTTTCGCCGTCGCGTGGATCGCCAAACACAATAATCGTAACTTTCTGGAATTACCTCCGCTTGCAGACGCACAGGACAACGTACGTCGCGTAGCAAAAATATGCGGACAGCAGTTTGCCGAACAGAGCATCCCCGTGGAAAATTCTGCGCAAGACTTACACATCAACGGATGGATCAGTCTGCCGACTTTTTCACGTAGTCAGGCGGACCTGCAATACTTCTATGTAAATGGTCGCGCGATTCGGGACAAAGTTATCGCACATGCCGTTAAACAGGCCTATCAGGACGTTTTATATCATGGCCGTTTCCCCGCCTTTGTATTATTTCTGGAAATACCCCCGGACCAAGTGGACGTAAATGCCCATCCCATGAAACACGAAGTACGTTTTCGTCAGGCCAAATACGTGCACGGCTTCATTCGTCACACGCTTGGAAAAGCCATTGCTGAAACCATGCCCAAAGCCGGGCCTCAGGCTGCGCAGCAATACTCCAAACTGGCAGATGACTATATTCAAGCCGTGCAAGCACCTAACGAGAGATCCACAAGCCAGGTTCCCAATAGCGTGCACAGTACAGCGGCGCGCACGCGCGAACCGCTGCAAGGCTACGCCACCGCGCCGTCGTTCAATTCGGCCTGGCATGCGCAGGCGCCGGTGACAGACGCGCATACGGCAGCGTTGGCTCCGCCATTAGGTTACGCCATCGCGCAACTGCACGGCATATACATCCTCGCACAAAATGCCCAGGGTTTAGTCATTATAGACATGCATGCCGCGCACGAGCGCATCGTATATGAGCGCCTCAAGGTCTTATATCGGCAAGGTAATATAGCCACGCAGCCGTTACTAATGCCGCTAACCATCAACCTAAGTCGGCAGGAAGTGGCATTAGCCGAACAGCATCACGAAGCGTTTGTGAAGTTCGGGTTTCAGCTTGAAAGTTTTGGTGAAGAAAGCATCGTATTAAGAGAGATTCCTTCATTATTGCAGCAGGCCGACATGAGCGAACTGATTAGAGACGTACTGGCCGATTTAAACATGTTTGGTTCATCCGAAAAACTTGAGCAAGCCACCAGCAAACTACTATCCACTATAGCCTGTCATAGTGCAGTACGCGCGAACCGCAAGTTGACGATTGCTGAAATGAATGCTCTATTACGGGAGATGGAAACCACAGAAAAAAGCGATCAATGTAATCATGGGCGTCCAACCTGGGTACCGGTAAGCGTTGAACAGCTGGACAAATTGTTCAAGCGTGGTCAGTAACCTCTTTAGTGTGACTGTTTTGCTGCCGGCAGGATTTTTGCAACGTTAATCAAGCTCTATTGTCCGTTATCCCGATAATTTTTTTGATGGGTCCCACGGCCAGTGGCAAGACCGAACTCGCCCTCAAAATTTCCGCGCAATTCCCCTGCGAGATTATTAGCGTAGATTCGGTAATGATCTATCGGGGCATGGACATTGGCGCGGCGAAACCGAGTGCGGAAATATTGCACCAACGTCCGCACCACCTGATCAATATTCTGCACCCTAAGGAGGCATACTCCGCGGCCAGTTTTCGGGCAGATGCCCTAAGGCTAATAAGACAAATTCACGCGCGCGACAACATCCCTTTATTGGTGGGTGGCAGCATGCTTTATTTTAGCGCCCTACAGCGTGGCCTGTCGCACATGCCTGGTGCCAGCCCCACGGTAAGAAAAAAACTGAACCACATGGGGCGGCAGCGGGGCTGGGAATTTATGCACGCGCGCCTGGGTGCCATTGATCCGCAGGCCGCCAGGCGCATTCATCCTAACGATCCGCAGCGAATTCAGCGCGCCTTAGAAGTATATGAGCTAACTGGTATACCAATCAGTGAGTGGCATGCGCAGTCGCGCCCGCTGCAACTACCGTTTCGCGCCTTGAAAATAGCGTTACTTCCTGAAAATCGTCGCATCCTGCATCAGCGCATCGAACAACGCTTCAACTCCATGCTCAAAAATGGACTCCTGGCCGAAGTAAAATCACTACACCAACGTCAGGATCTGCATGCCGGTTTACCTGCAATGCGATCCGTCGGCTATCGTCAGGTCTGGCAATATCTTGATGGCACTATTGATTTCGACATCATGTGCCAAAAGGCAATTATTGCCACGCGCCAACTCGCCAAAAGACAGCTTACCTGGCTAAGGCATGAAACTCATCTTGCCAGCCTTATCGCCGAGCGATACGACATGCGCACAGTCTGTCACAAAATTCATTCACATCTAAGCTAACCGAACTGCTACACTATCGGCATCGAAACCACAATCGTAATAATGGTGACAGCTCACAACCAGATGGCGACAAAAACAAGACGATAACAATAACCAGAGGTGTTACAGTGATGTCAAAAGGCCAAACTCTACAAGAGCCTTTCCTTAACGCACTGCGCAAAGAAAAGGTTCCAGTGGCAATATATTTGGTAAATGGAATCAAGCTACGTGGTCAAATCGACTCTTTTGATCAATTTGTGATTTTGCTCAAGAACAGCGTCAATCAAATGGTATATAAGCACGCCATCTCAACTATCGTACCGGCGCGGATGGTAAAGATCCCCCTAAATGATGAGCGACCAGAATAACGCCCTGCCAGTTTTGAAAATCAACATGGAGCGACTGTTTGTTTGAGCGTCCGGATACAGGCGAGCGCGCCATACTCATTCACGTGCGCTTTCGCAACGCTGCTCAAAACCAGGATATAAACGAATTCAGGGAACTGGTTAAATCGGCTGGTGCCGAAATCGTCACCGTAATTTCGGTATATCGCGACGTACCGGACGCAAAGTTTCTTATCGGCGGTGGTAAAGTTGCAGAGATTAGCACGCTGGCACATTTTGCAGATGCCGACATTATTATCTTCAACTACTCCTTATCCTCAAGTCAGCAACGCAACCTAGAAAAAATCTATAACAAACGAGTGTTAGACCGGACCGGGCTGATACTGGACATCTTCGCACAACGCGCGCGCTCTTATGAGGGCAAGCTACAAGTCGAATTGGCGCAGATGAAATTTTTATCGACGCGTCTGGTTCGGGGTTGGAGTCACCTGGAGCGTCAAAAAGGCGGGATTGGCTTGCGTGGTCCGGGTGAAAAGCAACTTGAATCCGACAGGCGTTTAATAAGACAGCGTATTAAGCAAATTTCAAAACGTCTGGAAAAGCTGCGTCAGCAGCGTGATCAAAGTCGGGCGGCGCGGCGCAAGGCCACCATTCCCACGGTCGCCATCGTCGGCTACACCAACGCCGGCAAATCCACCTTGTTTAACGCGCTTACAGATGCCAGCGCATACTCCGCCGACAAACTATTCGCTACTTTAGACCCGACTTTGCGGCGCATGCGAATCTCCAGGGCACAGCACGTAGTGCTGGCTGACACGGTTGGATTCATTCAAGACTTACCGCCCGACCTTATCGAAGCGTTCTATGCGACCCTGGAAGAAACACGGGAAGCGGATCTGTTACTGCACATCGTAGACGCCAGTACCGAACACCGTGACCACAACGTCGCGGAAGTCAATGCCGTGCTAAAGCGTATTCAGGCTCTGGACCTGCCCCAAATCATGGTATACAACAAAACCGACCAGCTCGGCATACTGCCTAACGTATGCCTGGATCGGCATGGTGATATTCAGCAAGTCTGGATATCCGCGTTATGCGCGCAAGGTTTGGACCTACTGATAAAAGCGTTACGGCAATATTTTGATGTCAAAGCCACGCCTGTCTGGTTACGTTTTCCCCCGGCGGCGGGCAGTTTGCGTAGCGAGCTATACGCCAGGCACGCAGTCATGCGGGAGCTTGTTGATGAGCAGGGATGTTGGCAGATCAAAGCCATGATTCCACAACGTCAGCGTAAAAAATTTGCGCAATATCAAATTCCCGTGCAATCCGCGCAGCTGGCCAGCTGATGCCGTCCGCCAGTGATAGCTTAGTTTGAAATCGTGTGAACAAAAGATTTTAATTGGGCTATAATTCCCTTAAATAATATATACCAGTTTATGTAAAGCGGATGCACAGCATGCCAACTATTGCTGGCCGGCTGAATTTATAAGCTGATTTTTTCTTACAATTTGATAGAATAACAACATCGTGCTCAAAAACAATAAACTGACAATCTTTCTTGGAGAAAAACATGCCATGGAATAGTCCGGATGGTAGTAAGGATAATGGGCCGTGGGGTCAAAAGCCGGGGAATCAGGGACCGCCGGACCTTGACGAAGTATTTCGTAACCTAACCAGGAAATTTGGCGGAATTTTTGGTTCTGGTGGTTCCAGACGCAGTTCCAAGGGACCGGGTAGCGTCATAGTGTCACTACTGATTGTGGCGGCCATCGTTATTTGGGGACTTACTGGCCTGTACACCGTGAAACAAGCAGAGCGGGGGGTAGAACTTCGTTTCGGTCAATACAAAAGAACCACCACCGCCGGGTTAAATTGGCATCTGCCGTATCCGATAGAAAGTGTTGAAAAAGTCAACATTGATGAAGTGCGTGAGGTATCGAATAAAACCTCGATGCTGACACAAGACGAAAATATCGTCGAAGTATCGTTAGAAGCGCAATACAAGATTAAAAGTGCCGAAAACTACAAATTTAATTTACGCGATCCAGACATCACCGTAAAAGACGCGATGGAAAGTGCGGTGCGTGAAATAGTAGGGAAAAACTCAATTGACTTTGTATTATTTGAAGGGCGCGCGCAAATCTCCAGCATTACCAGAGAACTACTACAGGGCATTATGGATGAATACGGATCCGGCATCTACATTCAGAAGGTTAATCTGGAAAAATCACTGCCTCCCGATCCGGTCAAGGCGGCGTTTTCTGACGCCATCAAATCACGTGAGGACTATGATCGTTACATAAAGGAAGCAGAAGCCTACGCCAACAGCATCGTGCCCAAGGCGCGTGGTGAAGCGGCCAGACTATTGCAGGAAGCCAATGCCTATCGGGATCGCGTCATCGCCAACTCTGAAGGCGAAGCGAAAAGATTTTTGAAGCTATTAACCGAATACGAAAGGGCGCCGCGGGTAACGCGCGAACGTCTATACCTTGAAGCGGTAGAGTCGGTATACACCAACAGCAACAAAGTGCTGCTGGACGTTGAGGGGAGCAACAACCTGCTGTATCTTCCATTAGATCAAATCATCAAAAATCGCTCGCTGATCAATGATCCGCGTACTATGCAAGGTGCCGCCACTACGGAGCGGTCTGACATAGACAATCAACCGGGCGCATCGGGGCGTTCCGAACGTCGTAGAGAGAGACGCTAACATGAATATTAAAATACTGCTGGTGGCCCTGGTGGCGATTCTTATAGCCATGTGGTCATTTGTTTTTCAGGTAGATCAAAGACAAAAAGCCATCAAATTGAAATTTGGAGAAGTCAAAGACGCTACGCTTGCTCCTGGCATACATTTCAAAATACCCGTAGTCAACAGCATCGAAAAATATGATTCGCGCATTCTAACGCTGGACGTTCCGCCTACCGAATTTCCCACCAGCGAAAAGAAATACGTAAAAGTAGACTTCTACGCCAAGTGGCGCATTGCCGACGTGGAAAAATACTACATCGCCACTGGCGGACAGGAATCCCGTGCCATTCAACGTTTGGAATTAATCCTCGTAGACGGTTTAAAAAATGAATTTGGCAAGCGCACTATTCAGGAAGTAGTTTCTGGCGAGCGCAGCGAGATCATGGAAGTCATACAGATTCAATCTAATGAAGATGCTAAAAACTTCGGCATTCAAGTGGTCGACGTGCGAGTGAGCAAAATCGACCTTCCGGATGACGTCAGCGAATCCGTATTTAACCGCATGCGTGCCGAACGAGACCGTGTTGCCAAAGACTTTCGGGCGCGAGGTAGAGAGCAGGCAGAAGTTATCCGGGCCACGTCCGACAAAGAGCGCACCGTGATTCTAGCGAACGCCTACAACGAAGCTGAGCAAATTCGAGGTGATGGTGATGCCGAATCCGCCAGAATGTATGCCGACGCCTACCAGCAAAATGAGGAATTCTACAGTTTCACCCGCAGCTTAAAGGCATACGTCAACACCTTTAACATGAATAACGACTTTTTAATTATGCAGCCTGATTCCGAATTTTTCCGTTACTTTAAAAAATCCGAACAAAACTGATTGCCTCTTACTAATCTGTTTTCATGTGGAATCATCTGCTGGTCGCAATCGCGCTGGTACTGGTACTGGACGGCATTATCCCGTTTCTGGCACCGGAAAAATTTCGACGCGCTTTAGCCCAACTCAGTCAACTGCCTGATCAAACCCTGCGTGTAATTGGCCTGCTAAGCATGACGTTTGGAATCATTCTCCTATACGTCCTCAGACTGATCTCGTAAATTTCCATGAGCAATGCAAACCGTTGGCTGCTACCGGAAGGCATAGAAGAATCATTGCCCGATGAAGCCGCCTGGTTAGAATACTATCGGCGTATTTTACTCGACACGTTCTCCAGTTGGGGGTATGAACTCGTTATTCCGCCGTTCATCGAATATCTGGACTCCCTGTTGATTGGCCCCAGCGATGACTTAGACCTGCAAACCTTCAAGCTAACGGATCAACTTAGCGGGCGCATGATGGGCGTGCGCGCCGACATGACCTCACAGGTTGCACGTATTGACGCGCGCGCGCTCAAACGCGAAGTACCCACCCGGTTTTGCTATCTGGGTACCGTGTTACGTGCGCGACCGGGTGGGCGCCATCTGACGCGCAGCCCACTACAGCTTGGTGCCGAACTATACGGGCATGCCGGCATAGACAGCGACGCGGAAATTATCTGCTTAATGCTCGAAACCCTGCGGCTTGTGGGGATTAAAAATATCTGCCTGGACCTTGGTCACGTTGGCATCTTCACCAGTCTGGTAAAACAAGCCGGGTTGAATGCAGACCAGCAAAAAACATTACACACGCTACTACAACAAAGGGCCATGCCCGAATACCACCAATTTTTATCGACCTGCACCCTAGCGGAAGAATGGCAGGAAATTCTAATGGCACTATCCGATCTCAGCGGTAGCGAAGCCACGCTCGACCACGCCAGGCAAATACTACGCAGTGTCGATAACGCCGTGATCCAATACATAGACTACATCGACGCACTCTCCAGACAAGTCAAACTACGCAGCTCCGCCGTGCAGCTACACTTTGACCTAGCCGCCTTAAGTGGCTATCGCTATCAAAACGCCGCCGCGTTCGCGGCCTACGTCTCCGGACAAGGCGAACAAATCGCGCGTGGTGGTCGCTACGACGCCATCGGCAAAGTATTTGGCCGCTCGCGTGCGGCCACTGGCTTCAGCCTGGATCTGAAGGCACTTGCCAGAATCTCCCCCTACACCAACCAGCCGCTACACGGAATATTTGCTCCCCGTAACGACGACCCGCGACTACGTGCAAAAATTACCCAACTAAGGGCACAGGGCGAGCGCGTCATTTGTGAACTGGCCGGTCAGTCAGGCAATGCCGCGGACATGCGCTGCAATCGTGTGTTACAACAGGAAAATCAGCAATGGACAGTCAGGGAGATTAAATAACGGCATTATGGCAAAGAGCATAATAATACTGGGAACCCAATGGGGCGACGAAGGCAAAGGCAAAATCGTTGACCTGCTTACCGAGCAAGCTGACGCGGTAGTGCGCTTTCAGGGCGGACACAATGCCGGTCACACCATAGTTGTCAATGGCCGACAAACTATACTACACCTGATACCTTCGGGAATCCTGCGTCAGGGAGTGGAATGCCTCATCGGTAACGGCGTAGTACTGGCGCCCGATGCCCTGCGTGAAGAAATCCACGTGCTTGAACAGCGCGACATTCCGGTTACGCGGCGTCTGCGCATCTCCCCGGCCTGCCCGTTAATCCTACCCTACCATATCCTACTGGATCAGGCGCGCGAACAAGCGCGTGGAAAAGCCGCCATCGGCACCACCGGACGCGGCATTGGCCCCGCTTACGAAGACAAAGTCGCGCGGCGTGGGCTGCGCGTCGCCGACCTGTTTGACGAACGCCACTGCAATCAGCGTTTGGAAGAAATAATTGACTACCACAACTTCGTGCTTAAACAATACTTCGCGTATCACACCGTTGACGTGGAAGAAATCAAAGCCCTGTGCAGACAACATGCCGAAGTACTTGCGCCGCTTATAACCGACGTATCCGCGCGCATCCACGCACTGCGTAACCGCCACAAAAACCTCCTGTTTGAAGGTGCGCAAGGTACCCTGTTGGACATTGACCACGGCACCTACCCGTTTGTGACCTCCTCCAACACCACGGCAGGCGCAGCATGTACCGGCAGCGGTGCCGCACCCGGCGCCATGGACCACGTGTTAGGCATCGTCAAGGCCTACACCACCCGTGTAGGTGGTGGGCCTTTCCCTACCGAATTAGCCGATAAAGTTGGGCAACAACTCGCCACTCGCGGCAAAGAATTTGGCGCCACCACCGGCCGCCCCAGGCGTTGTGGCTGGCTGGATGCTGTCGCCCTGCGCCGCGCCGTACGCGTGAACGGCATCACCGGACTATGTATTACCAAGCTCGACGTGCTCGATCACCTGCACAACATAAAAATATGCGTTCAATACCGCCAGCAAGGCGCGGTGCTGGATACAGTGCCCGTAGAAAGTGGCGACCTGGCACAATGTCAACCCATCTACGAACAACACCAGGGGTGGCAACAGACCACGCTGGGTATTACCGAATTAGATCAGCTTCCGCGGCAGGCGCGCGACTACCTGGATCGCATTCAACAACTACTGGAGGTTCCCATTGACCTGATATCGACAGGCCCCGAGCGCAGCCAAAATATTATTTGCAAGCCGGTGTTTTAACTTTAAATTTTTACAATGTATGGGAATTAAGAAAGAGATCGTAGATGAAAGCCTTAAGAGAGTTCAGTAAAGCTGGTTAACAGTCAGCTTAATTTAAATGAGGGATGAAAAGAAAATCATAGGTGAAAGAAAGCGGCTTTTTTCGGCACATAATATGTTTTTAGATGCGGCAAAAGATGCGCTAGATACGCTTTCAAAAACGAAAATCAATCAGCTTTATCCAGCGCTAACTGCTATTACAATGTCGGCGCTTGCGATTGAACCTTTATGCAATACTATAGGTGATCGCATTGTGCCTGGCTGTAAAGATTTTGAAAGATCATCACCAATAGCAAAGCTCCGTATTATCTGCAATGAGCGTGAAATAGATTATGATGACAAGAAAGAACCATGGTCTACTGTGGTATGGTTGTCGGGAATTAGGAATAAGCTCGCTCACCCTAAACCAGAACTTTTAAAGAAGAGTTATGAATGGAGCCAGGAAGAAAATACAAGGAACTATTTTTCATATCCTGGATCAAGACTTGAGAAAGATATAACAAAGGGAAATGCAGAACGAGCCTATAAAAGAATAACTGAATTAAAGTTCTTACTTCATGACCATATGCCACGTGGAAAAGCCTCTGGTTTAGCGACAGATATGTGTGTTGGCAAGTCAAGTGCATAACAAGTTTATCAACGCTCGCCACTTCGTGGCTGGACAGTCAAATCTACGCTTTGTGGCCTACCCGTTATACAGGCGTCAGGGCTCCAAGTATCAAAACCCAAAGGAATAGTTGTATTATTTAGTCTTTTTCAAAAACAAGAAAGCGTGAACGAGGGGATTTTCCCGAGGCGTATCAATACGAAGAAATTCATCAGTCGTTAAGAGTTCAAGTAGTTCATATACATCAATAAGCACTTTCCAGAGACGGTCAATGGTTCTCTGACGAAGCTGCCAATACGATTAAAGAGATCAATAAAGCCTGCACCTATCCTCTATAAACTTCTTTTCTATGTTTAACTTTAACGACCAAAACATGTAGCTTTTTATCATTTCTTGAACATAACAACCTGTAATCTCCTATCCTGAACTTATAAAGCCCTGCCTTGTCGCCTGTTAGAGGAATTAAAGCTAATTGAGGATTTACAACCAATCTTTCATAAACAGCTTTTTTAATGCTTGACTGTATTTTAGCATCAAGTTTTTTAAACTGTTTTTCTGCTTTTTTTGAAAACTTAAATATCCACGTCATATTAGTTATTTTACGTTTCTAAAAACTTCATCAAAAGGCACACCTTCTTCACCAGACGCAACAAATTCATTATGAGCTTGTTTTGCCTCTTCGTAGTCCTCTAAGTCTTCAAGCTTATCTTTCAATAATTGCTCCAGCCCTTTTCTGATGTAGTAGCTTTTAGATCTCTCTTCAGCCCGCGAAACTTTGTTTAGCATTTCACCAAGCTCCACGGGGATATTTGCAGAAACGCTTATAGATGTAGCCATAATCACACCATGTTATAAATTAAACCTGTTACCCCAATAATATGGCTATATTTGCATCAGTCAATATTTTTTGCAAGAATCATTAACTATAAATCATTTGACTGACTTAGCAACCTGCTGCTGATCTGATCTACACGTTCGCCATCCTTGAATTTCACTCCCTCAATAACCCCGGCCAGTGATTTATAGCCTCAGGCGGCGCCATTGCTGCATGCGCGCCACCAGGGTAGGGCACAGCGACCACTGTATCTTAATCAAACGCCAGGCCAGCTTGCGCGGACAACCCCGCAAACCCCATAACCAAGACCACAAAGAATCCGTAAAAAGCAAAGTTACAACCCCGCTTTTCTCTTGACATATCTGCTATATAAGTTATATTGCAAATATGAAGGGTATACCACACCTGCCAACCCTGCTGCGCACCATCCGCGCCAACCTTGACCTTACCCAGGAACAACTTGCGGAGCGGCTTGGTGTCTCCTTCGCCAGCGTCAACCGTTGGGAAGGTGGCGTGACCATACCGCAGAAGGCAGCGCAGGAAACGATCACCGCACTTGCTGCGGAGGCAGGTGTCGATGCCGTGGATTTGACCACAGAACCTGCTGAAGCGGCAAAGAGCATAACACGAAGACGGGCATCAAGGCACCGTCCTGTCGTCCCCTCCACCAAGCCTATGGAACAAATGTTATGGGACGCCGCCTGCTCCATTCGTGGCGAGAAAGACGCGGCCAGGTTCAAGGACTACCTCCTGCCGCTCCTGTTCCTCAAGCGCCTCTCCGATGTTTTCGATGATGAAATTGACCGCCTGGTGGACGTATATGGTGATCGCGCCACCGCACTTGAAATTGTGGAACACGACCACGAATTGCTGCGCTTCTACCTGCCTCCAGAAGCACGCTGGGCAATTATTGCAGGGCGCGAAAGCCATGACTGGCCACCTGACGACGCAGGTCACAGCACGCGGCCACACGACATTGGCGAACACCTGACCAGGTCGGCGCGCGCGGTGGTACGCCATAACCCGTCGCTGTCGGGCGTCATTGATGTTGAAGATTTTGCTGCCGAACGCAACGGCGAACGCGACATCAACCCTGCCAAACTCGCTGCCGTGGTCGAAACCTTCTCTGATCCGCGTTACCGACTAGGCCTTGCCGACGTACAGCCCGACTTCCTGGGTCGCGCCTACGAATACCTGCTGCGCAAGTTTGCAGAAGGCTCCGGCCAAAGTGCCGGCGAATTCTTCACCCCTACCGAAGTCGGTTTCCTCATGGCGCACATCATGCGTCCCAGGCCTGGTGAAGACTGCCACGACTACGCCTGCGGTTCAGCCGGACTACTGATCAAACTACAACTCGTCGCCCGTGAACTCGACCCCACCGGCCGCGTACCCCTAAAACTCTGCGGACAGGAACTGCAAGCCGAAAGCTACGCCGTCGCCTATATGAACGCGATTATTCATGACATGGAAATCAGCATCGCGCGTGGCGACACCATGATCAATCCCAAGTTCAAAACCGCCACCGGCCAAATCAACGCCTACGACATCGTAGTCGCCAATCCCATGTGGAACCAACCGTTCAACCCCGACATCTATGCCAACGACCCGTTCGACCGCTTTCGCACCCAGGGTGGCATCACCACCAGCAAAGGCGACTGGGCATGGCTTCAGCACACCCTCACGTGCCTGAACGAACATGGACGGGCGGCAGTAGTGCTCGATACCGGCGCGGTAACGCGCGGTTCCGGTGCCAGGCACGAGGACAAAGAGCGCAACCTCCGCAAATGGTTCGTCGAACAAGACCTGATAGACGGCGTAATCCTGCTGCCCGACAACCTGTTCTACAACACCAGTGCCGCGGGCGTTATCATAGTACTGTCAAAACGCAAGCCCGAAGCACGCAAAGACAAAATCGTACTCCTCAACGCCAGTCGGCACGTGCGCAAGGGACGTCCCAAAAACTTCATCCCGGAGAAGGACATTCGCCCACTCGCCGCCGCATTTCTGAAAGGCGAACCGATGCAAGGCGAGATCGCCGTCATCACACGAGAACAAGCAAAGCAAGCCGACTACAACCTCAGCCCCAGCCGCTGGGTAGTGGCCGCTGGAACTGGCGAGAAAACCACCCTCAAAAACCTGATTGAAACGTATAACACCATCTCGGAAAAAGAACGCGAACTTGATAAAGAAATTGAACCAGTTCTCAAGAGGTTAGGGAATATTTTGTGAACGTACACACCCTCCCCAACAGTTGGAAACTGGAGACTATTGCCAGTTTCAATGTTGGTGGTGTCACAAATTTAAACCCGCTTCTTTTCCCCAGCGAGCAGTTTGAGTACTACAGCATTCCTGCCTACCAGAACGCAGAAACGCCACAGATTGCAAGAGGACATGACATCCTAAGCCAAAAATTACTGATCCCGCCATCATGCGTTCTTTTCGGTAAATTGAATCCTCGCGTGGAAAAGGTATGGAATGTCAAATCATCCAGCCCGCTTCGATGCATTGCATCAACTGAATGGCTCCCCATCACTCCCAGACAAGATATCAATCAGGATTTTATCTATTTTCTTATGTATTCAGACTGGGTTATGCCAATCGCTCAAAGCCTGGTCTCCGGGTCAACGCCAAGTCGCCAGCGCGTACAGCCTAAAGCATTTTACGAGATACCCGTTCCAGTACCGGAAATTGCTGAACAGCGGGAAATTGCTGAAGTACTTTGTCTTTTCGAAAAAGCATCACGCAATCAGCTAGACCAAATCCAATGCCTGCAAAAACTCAAACGTGCCGCAATGCGAAAACTGTTCACCTGCGGCCTGCGCGGTGAACCACAAAAAGAAACCGAAATCGGCCCACTGCCGAAGAGTTGGGAATTAACATCCATCGGTAACGCTTTTGAAATTGAGCAGGGACTTTCCTTGAAGGGCAATCTCGCAAGCGATGACCAGGGAACACCGTTCCTCCGTACATCCAATGTATACTGGGGACGTATCGAACTACAGACCGTCAGCCAAATGTATATTAGAGGCGACGTCCCGTCTCGTAAGCTGTTGCGCAGGGGCGACCTCCTCGTATGCGAGGGCGGCGAGATCGGACGCGCCGCAGTGTGGCACGCAGAGATTGATGTCTGCCTCTTCCAGAATCACATTCACCGTCTGCGTCCTCTGGACGTCTCCCATACCCACGCACGGTTCACAATGGCATGGCTCGAAGAAGGCTTCAAACACCGCAACGCTTACGAAGGTGCTGGCAACCGCACGACAATCCCTAACCTGTCCCGCTCCCGCTTGGCAGAGTTACTGATTCCGCATCCCCCTCTTGACGAACAACACGAAATCGTCACCATCCTCGACGCCATCGACCGAAAAATCGACCTGCACCGCAAAAAACGCACCACCCTGAACGACCTCTTCAAAGCCCTCCTGCACCGACTGATGACGGGTGAAATCCGTGTTGCTGATCTTGATTTTTCAGAGTTTTCAGAAACCAACTCAACCAATGTTTGCATGGAAACATGAATCTGTACAAATCGTATACAGAAAAAGCATAGCATGGATGTAATCACCTCAAAATTGACGACTTGCGATCTCGATACAGTGGATGAGTTAATGAAGCGCAACAGCCAAACTCTAGGGTTTCTTCCTCAGGCTGCACTCCGTGACTATCTTGATAGAGGAGGTGTATTAGGGGCCAAAACCAATGACGGTGAACTTGCAGGTTATCTTCTATATGCAATCTATCCTGATCGTTTTCGCGTGGCTCAACTTTGCGTATCTGAAAATTTTCGTGGTCAAGGCGTAGCGAGAAAATTTATTGATAGACTAAAGGGGTTTGCCACTACCCAGAAGTTCATAAAGCTTCATTGTCGGCGTGATTTTCCGGCACACAATATGTGGCCCAAATTGGGATTTATACCTTGGGATGAAAAACAGGGTCGGTCCAAGTCTGGACATCTTTTGGTTCAATGGTATCTCACCTTGGCTCCTGATGACCAATTAAGCTTATTCCAGGAAAAAACGTCGGATAAATCTCTTGATGTTGTCGTTGACGCCCATGTTTTCTTTGATTTTTATGGGCCAGACAGTGATAAGGCAAAGCCAGCTAAAGCTCTTTTCCACGATTTTTCAACAGATTCTCTTTTAATTTGGATCACTAATGAAATGTTTGTCGAAATTAATCGTAGTCAAGACTCAGGGCAACGTCAGGAGTCCCGACAAAGAGCACACGAATTTAGCAGAGTGGAAAGCAATACAAAATTAGTTGGGTATTTTGAGCAAATCTTAAAACCCATTCTTCCGGGAAGAACCGAAAGTGATCAATCGGATATTCGGCAATTAGCAAAGACTGCTGCATCCAGTATAAATATCTTTGTTACCCGAGACAGCACTCTCTTGAACAATTCAGATCAAATTTCCAGTGTAACGAACCTCAAGATATTGTCTCCAACCGAATTGATTATGCAACTCCACGAACTTTCCGAAAAACAGTTCTATCAAAATACCTTTATTTCAGGGCAGAATATTGAATGGTGCCGTTTATCCTCTGGCGATCTTGCATCTTTTCAATTTACTTCTTTCCTCAATCAAGGAGAGAGGCAAGGTAGATTCAGGGAGCGACTGGAATCATTTCTCGCAAATCCCGGTCGGTTTGAGTGTGATTTTCTTCGAACAGGGGAGGATATTGTTGGGCTTCGGGTTCTTGAAAATGCTTCAAGTGAGACCTCTACAGTACGTTTGGGTAGAGTAGCACCACATGCCGACCAACCACTGTTTGAGTCTTTTCTGATCACAGATACTGTCAGTAAGGCTGTGAAAGATGGCTTGGGTATGGTGACTTTTGATAGTGAACTTCTTCCTCCCATCCTGATACCAAATCTTTTGAAGACAGGGTTTAAAAAATGTGGTGGCAATTTTGTAAGATTCTGCTTTGCCCGTTGTATGGACCATGGGGAAGTTCTGTCTATGATTGACGAATTGTGTCGAAAATGCGCAAATAACTATCAAAGCATGTCAGATATTGACCTTGAAAGGTGTTGTTCCCCGCTTCACTTGGAATCGGCAAACCAGAAGTTCTTTTTGATACCGATTAAACCAGGTTATGCAATCAGCCTCGTTGACAGATACCAAGCGGCTAATGACTTATTTGGTGGAAAGGTCAGTGTGCTGCTGCGCTGGGACAATGTATATTACCGAAGCAAAACCCATCATAATGTACTTCAGCCCCCCGCTCGTATTTTGTGGTATGTAAGTGAAAATCAGCAACAAGTTGTTGCAGTGTCCCACCTTGACGAAGTTGAGATAGGTGCTGCCAAAGCACTTTTCAGGAAATTCAAAAAATTTGGAATACTTGAATGGAAAGACATTTATGAAAAGTGTGAAGGTAATCCTTTGAAAGAGATTATGGCATTGAAGTTCTCTGATACATTTTCTTTTCAAGAACCAATTTCACTGAATTCAATAAGAAGAATATTTAAAGAGGATCAAGTCGGATTTTCACCCCAGTCCCCTTTAGAAATGCCGAAGACAAGGTTCCAAAAAATATTTCGATTGGGGTTTCCGGATAATCTGTAAAAATGGCAACGGAACCAATCCTTTTATCTATAAAACCTTGCTATGCAGATCTGATTTTCAAAGGTCTGAAAAAAGCCGAATTACGGAGGCGCGTCGCTTCATCTATGGAGAACCGAGATGTGTTTGTTTACGTTACCAGCCCGGCCAGACAACTTCGCGGAGGTTTTCGTGTAGAGCGCGTATGGAGCGGAACGCCTGGTGAAGTATGGAAGAAAGTATCGCAAATCGCAGGGATCAACAGAGGAAAGTTTGAAGCCTATTACGCTGACCAGAACGTCGCTTATGCTTTGAAAATTGCGGATGTTTGGGAATGTGAAACCCCCGCAACTTTGGACATGATCAGAAGTCAATGTCCAGGTTTTGTTATTCCGCAATCCTGGCGATATGTCCGACCACAAGAAAATCGGTTTTTTAGAAAAATGGGGAAACAATCAGGGCTTGCTCTGGAGAATGTAGCGTAAGAATGACCCGCTGCGCCTATATCTTTATCGACGAAGCAGGCAATTTCGATTTCAGCACCAATGGAACCCGCTACTTCGTGTTGACCAGCATCAGCATGTGTCGTCCGTTTCCAGTATACGCCGCACTCGATGCGTACAAGTATGACCTTCTTGAATATGGTTTGAACAACGAGCGTTTCCACTGTGCCGACGACAACAAGTATGTGCGCGACAAGGTGTTCAATATCATCGGCGACCATCTCGACGACATCCGCATCGACTGCCTGGTAGTTGAAAAGGCTAAAACCGGTCCGGCATTGCAGAAGGACAGGCGTTTCTACCCGGAAATGCTTGGTCATTTGCTGAAATTTGTTTTACCTAAAGAGTTGGATGCCGATGCTGAAGAAATCATCGTTATCACCGACATTATTCCGATGAACAAGAAACGGCAAGCTATCGAAAAAGCCGTGCGGATAGCGCTTGTCAGAATGCTGCCGTCCGGAATGAAGTACCGCATTCTGCATCATGCATCCTGTTCTCATTACGGCTTACAAGTAGCGGACTACTGTTGCTGGGCTGTTCATCGGAAGTTGCAGACGGAAGAAAGGACTTGGTTCAACCAAATTTGTCCCGCCGTGCGTAGCGAGTTTGACATCTTCCGGACAGGGAATAGATATTACTACTGATGTATTATTTGACCCTTAAAAGAAATGACCCCTCCGACTACTCCGTTTCCGGAGAGAACCCCTTGGGTTCTTGTCATCAGAGGGGAACCTTTGGTATCAGCCTGAGATTGAATCGCACTGGATAAGGTATGTCAACATTTTATTTTGACATCTTGCAGCAGAGCTTCCTCCCGCATTTGGGGCATCTTACAATAAAGCTAAACTATGACTGAACTCAACATCAGCGAGGCTGGTTCGGTGCAATTCCCCATGGTCCGCCATGCAAAGGAGATTGGCTGGACACCGATCCCGCCCGAAGCGGCCTTGCAAAAGCGAGGCAGTAAAGCCGGGATGTTGTTCCGCGATGAGATCGCGGTAAAGCTCCGCCAATTCAACTCCTGGCTGACGGAAGAGGTGGCCTGCTCAATCATTGAGACGTTGGAAGCGATCCCGCCTACTATTGAAGGCAATCGCGAAATGCTTGCCTGGTTGCGCGGTCAGCGACAACGGTACGATGAGGTCGGCCAGCAGCAACGCCGCGTCCGGTTCATTGACTTCGAGACACCAGGCCATAACGTCTTTCACGTGACCTGGGAGTGGATGCTCAAGCCGGTGGCGCGCAAGGGCAACCGTGCGGACGTGATGTTTGTCATCAACGGCGTGCCGGTGGCCATCGTCGAACACAAAAATCCCAACGACCGCGATGCGATTGCACGGGGCATCACACAATTACGCCGCTACCAAAAAGAGACGCCCGAATTACTTACCGCTCCACAACTTTTCAACGTCACGCACCTTCTTGAATACTGGTATGGCGTCACCTGGAACGCCTCGCGCCGTTTCGTGGTGCGCTGGAAGGATCGCCCGCAGGAAAGCTATCGATTTGCCGTGCAGTCCTTCTTTGAACCGACCGATTTTCTGCGCACGCTGCGTGATTGGATACTGTTCTACGTCGAAGATGGCGAGACGCGCAAGTCCGTGCTGCGCCAGCACCAACGCCGCGCGGTGGAGCGCATCGTGGCGCGCTGTGCTGAATCGGCGAAACGGCGGGGCCTGATCTGGCATACGCAAGGTTCCGGCAAGACCTTCACACTGCTTACTGCCGCACGTCTGGTTCTCGAACGAAAACAGGATTTTCAGAATGCGACCGTCATTGTCGTCGTCGACCGCGTTGAGCTTGAAGGGCAACTCAAGGGTTGGTTGAAAAGCTGCTCGGCGAGATGCAACAACAGGATATACCGGTCTGGCGCGCAGCTTCCGGGGCCGCACTTCAGGATATACTCCAAACCGACAAGCGCGGTCTGATTCTCTCTATGATCCACAAGTTCGAAAGCGTCGGAAAAGACGCCAACACCCGCGATAACGTCTACGTGTTCATTGATGAGGCGCACCGCTCGGTGGCCAGAGAGCTTGGCACCTGTCTGATGGCGGCGGTGCCGAATGCCACCATCATTGGCTTCACTGGTACGCCAATCGCCAGGACACATCAGGGGGAAGGCACCTTCAGGATATTTGGTGAGGAAGACGAGCAAGGGTATCTCGACAAATATTCCATCGCCGAATCTATTGACGATGAAACCACGTTGCCGATCTGCCACATGATGGCGCCCAGTGACATGACGGTGCCGGCCGAGCAATTAGACAAGGAATTTTTCAAGTTAGCCGAGGCCGAGAGCATCACGGATATTGATGAGCTTAACAAAGTCCTTGATCGTGCTGTCGGGTTGCGCGCTTTTCTGACCGCCGATGATCGCATTGAAAAGGTCGCAGCTTTTGTAGCAGAGCATTTTCAGGAAAACGTAGTGCCGCTCGGTTACAAAGCGTTTCTGGTCGGCGTGAATCGTGAAGCCTGTGCCAAATACAAGCGCGCGCTTGACAGACTGTTGCCCGTGGAATGGTCAGAAGCCGTGTACACCGCGAACGTGGCCGACACCACTGACCGTCCTTTGGTCGCGCACCTCCAGCTTTCACCGCAGCGTGAGGCGGACGTGCGTCTGATGTTCAAAAAACCGGACAAGAACCCGAAGATTCTCATTGTGACCGACAAGCTGCTGACGGGCTTTGACGCGCCACTGCTGTACTGCATGTATCTCGACAAACCGATGCGTGACCACGTCCTCTTGCAGGCCATCGCACGCCTCAACCGGCCTTACGCGAATGCGGATGGCAACCATAAACGCATTGGCCTCATTGTCGATTTTGTCGGCGTACTGCGCGAACTGCAAAAGGCACTGCGGTTTGATGCGTCTGACGTAAGCGGGGTCATCGAAGGCCTCGACTTGCTGATGCAGAACTTCTACCACAGGATTGCGCAGGCGCAGCAGAACTACCTCAACGAAGATGCAGCAAAGGGAAGCAGTGATGGCGAAGACGAGCGTCTGGAAAAGATCATCTACGGTCGCTTTCTGGAGCCGCAGTTGCGCAAAGAGTTCTTCGATGATTACCAGGAGATCGAGGCACTGTGGGAGATTTTATCGCCCTCGTCGGCACTGCGCGATCACGTTGACATGTTCAAACGACTCGCGCAACTTTATGCCGCCGTGCGCAATGCTTACGTGCCGCGCGGCAGCTACGTGGCAGACCTGGCCAACAAGACACGCCATATGGTACAGGAGAGTGCCGCACAGGAAGGTTTTGGCTACCTGACGAAAGCGGTGACCTTCGACGTAAGCACCCTTGAAGCGCTTCGATGCAAACCGGGCACCGATGAGGCCAGGGTATTCAACCTCGTGCGCGGCCTGCGGGTCGAAGTCGAAGACAATCCGGACACGGCGCCCATACTCCAGCCAATCAGGGAGCGTGCCGAGCGCGTCCTGGACAATTTGAAAGATCGCAAGACCACTGGGCTTGCGGCGATGGAACTGTTGGCTGGACTTGCTCAGGAAAAGCAGACAGCTCTCAATGCAGCGCGGGAAAGCGGGCTTTCACCACGCGCGTTTGCCATACATTGGAGGTTGAAGGATGATACGGGTCTGAATGCGGTCGGCATTTCGACGTTACACCTGGCACAGAAAGCCGAATCGCTCCGCGTCCGCTTTCCCAATGCAGCCCTCAATGCCGACGAACGACGACGGCTGCGTGCGTCCCTGTACCAGCCGCTTCTTGCCCTTGACAAAGGCACGCGCAGTCGGGTAGTGGAAGACGTCCTGAGCATACTGCTCGGCGAGGCAAACCATGATACCACCTGACGACCGCGGCGAGTGCCTGCGGCGTAAAGTCGGCTACTGGGCGCGTCGCCTGGATGTCGCGCCCCGCATCGTGCGCGTGGCGTGCATGACTCGAAAATGGGGTTCATGCTCAACCCTGGGTACCGTCACGTTGGCCGCCGACCTCATCAACCGGGATCCTGGATTTCAGGATTTCGTGATTGCCCACGAACTGCTTCACCTTCGCCTTCCCAACCACGGCAAACTGTTCAAGGCAATGATGACGGCCCACGTGCCCGACTGGAGACGTTACCAAATCGCGAAAAACGACCGTTAATTGCCTACCCGTGTTCGCCACGTTCAAATCCCATGCGTACACAGAAAACTTTTTTTCCGGTTACGGCAACGGCAATGTAGAATGCCTGTAGCATGGCGGCATACTCGCCTGCATGTGTGGCGTGCTGTTTGTCGGGTCACAGGGCTTATTCTGCCCGCCCAGCGGCATGCGCCGGCTTGCGCAACGTATACCTGTATAATCTTAAATAAATCTGGCGAACAAGTCCGGAATTAAGCACCTTAAGGACATTCAGAACATTATGACGGCACATATGAAATGGTTTGGCAGGCGGGAATCGATACAGGGAGTCGAAGAGGGCAAGCTGCTGGCGCCAAAATTCGATGAACACGGCTTAATTCCTGCGATAACCACGGATGCTGCAACTGGTGAACTGCTGATGCACGCTTATATGAACGCCGAAGCATTAGAAAAGACCATTGAAACTGGTGAGGCGCATTATTGGAGTCGCAGTCGCGAATGTTTATGGCACAAAGGCGCGACCAGTGGACTGATACAGAAAGTGATTGAATTGCGCGTCGATGACGATCAGGACGCGGTATGGTTAAGAGTGGAGGTAGTGGGTCATGCAAGCTGTCACGTCGGTTATCGTTCATGCTTCTACCGTGCGGTTACAACCGGGCATAAGCCGCCTGACGCGCCGGTTGAAATGGAATTTAAGGAGTACGAAAAAGTCTTTGATCCGGAACAGATCTATAAAGGCGTGCCAAATCCGACTAAGCTGTAATGCCTTCCATTATCTTTTTTTAGTGGGTAGAAACAGGGTATTTTATGCTCCCTGACTCACGGCCTTCGTGCATGTCCATGTTCATACTTTCTTTATCCATTGATTTTGCAGGGACAGGCCTTTGTGCCTGTCCTGAATAGTAATTATTGCGTATTATCCTGAACATTCATGTTTAATATCTTTTTCTACGAATTAATCCTGTAAATCCTGTACATCTATGTTTATAAATTTCATCAATGCCTGAAAGAATCATATCCGTGAGACCGTCCGCTCGAACTCATGCTCAGGGCAAACAAGGGGTCACGTGTAATGGCGGTGGCGGTGTGCTGGGACATCCGCTGGTGTACCTGTCGTTTGGTAATAAGTCCCAGGCGATGTGCTACTACTGCGGCAAGCGCTTTAAGAAAAAATCTCCCAGCGTCTAGCATCGGGTTTCGTTCACGCTTGCGTGCCAGCGCTTGTTTGCGAACAAGCCAGGCGCGCCTGTCCGATTTAAACATCGCAAGTCTACATCGAGTCTATTGATAGTCCCCCATAATCAAAGAGACTAAAATGAGCAATCCGGCAACACAGAAATAATATAGCCATGCTACACTGGTCAACATGATTGCCGAACTCATCACCATTGTAGCCGTTGGCATTGCCTTGGCTGGGCTGATCCTGACCAGCCAGCGCAATCTTAAAAACGATCTCAAAGATGAAATGAATCGTCGTTTTGGCGACATGAATCTTCGGTTTGAGGGTTTGGAAGGCGAGATGAATCGTCGTTTTGGCGACATGAATCTTCGGTTTGAGGGTTTGGAAGGCGAGATGAATCGTCGCTTTGAGGCCTTAGAGAATGAAATACGAAAAAGCCATGCTGAATTGAGCGAGCGCATTGACGAATTACGTGAGGGTCAGGCTAAACTGTGGGAGTGCGTTGACGAATTACGCGAGGGTCAGGTTAAACTGCGGGAGTGCGTTGACGAATTACGCGAGGGCCATGCTGAATTGCGGGAGCGCGTTGACGAATTACGCGAGGGTCAGGCTGAATTGCGGGAGCGCGTTGACGAATTACGCGAGGGTCAGGCTGAATTGCGGGAGCGCATGGCGCATTTGGATGGCCTGCTTGATGGCTTGCGTGAAGCCATTATACACACCAGCCGCGCCGCGGCCTGAGGCATACTCGCTGGCTTGCGATCTGCCCAGCGCATATAATGCCTTGCGATTCCTCGATAATCCTGTAAATTTCCCCGCTCAAAAAATCTTCAGCAAGGGAACGTAATCAGGATTATAAAGTCTTAGTTTCAGTGAGGTTTTTATGGCGTCAAATAAGATAAGTGTAATGGTGACTTCGGGGCATCGGGAACAGTTGCAAATGGCCGCGATGGTGGCATCGGTAGGCGCGGTCAGCGGCAATGACGTCACCGTATTTGTGTCCATGAACGCGTTGAAATTTTTCTTAAAAGATACATTGGAGAACGCACCGGCTGAAGGAGAAATGGGTAAGATTATGGAGGAAAAAAATGCTCCGGACTTTAAGGAATTATTTGCGCAGGCAGTAGAATATGGGGACGCGAAAATTTCCCCCTGCTCCATGGCCATAGACATACTGGGCATCAATCAGGACCAATTAGAAGACTTTGTTTCAGGCCCGTTGGGACTGACCACGTTTTTAGGCGATGCGTCCGAAGGTCAGGTTTGGCATTTTTAAGTCAGGGAGAAAGGCGTGGCAGAGAGAAAACTAGTGGATGCGAAAAATACATTTTGTCCCGGGCCGCTGATGGAATTGATCGGGCAAATGAAACTGATACAAATAGGGGACGAGCTGGAAGTATTATCCACGGATCGAGGTTCGGCCAATGACATCCCTGAGTGGATCAACAAAGTAGGGCACGAAATGTTGGAAAGCTATGAAGAAGATGGTGTTTGGCATGTCATTGTAAAAAAAGCCAAATAGATTAGATATTAATTAACGATAGCGAGGTGGCCATGAGGATACTGATTGTTGGTGGCGGAATGGGCGGCACCATCCTGGCGAATAATTTAGCGCGGCGATTAAGTGGCGAATTAAAGTCTGGTAAGGCAAGCATTACCATGCTGTCCGCGTCAGACAAGCACATGTATCAGCCGGGATTGCTCTATGTCGCGGTTGGCAAAATGTCACCGGATGAAATGTATCGCGACCAGGCAAGTCTGCTGGAGCCGGGCATTACTTTCCGCGTGGATCCGGTTACCAATTTTGATCTTACTGGCAGCAATGTCGTCACGGCAAGCGGCAAGCGGTATGATTATGACGTTATCGTCATCGCCACTGGTTCACGGCCACATGCCGCGGGTACGCCAGGTCTGGCCGAGCATGCCCTACAGTTCTACACCGAAGCGGATGCCCTGAACATGTATCAGAAGTTACGGGAGTTCGAAGGCGGTAAACTCGTGATCGCCATGGGCGTACCGCATAAATGCCCCATGGCGCCGTTGGAAATAACCTTCATGCTGGCGGATTATTTCAAGGCGCGCGGTATTTGGGACAAAGTGGAAATGTACTACACCTATCCTATCGGTCGGGTGCACACACTGGAACCCGTGGCGAACTGGGCGGCGCCCGAATTTGAACGCTTGGGCATTGCCTACGAAACCCTGTTTAATCTCAAAGAAGTTACCGCTGACATGGTTATCAGCGAAGAAGGTTCCGAAGTCAGTTACGATCTGCTGGTTACCATACCCTCGCATAAAGGTATGCAGGTAATCGAAGACAACAACCTGGGCGCGGGGGGATTCATTCCCACCGACCGTCACCGTCTGCACGTCCAGGGTCACGACAACGCCTTCGTAATCGGTGATACCACCAATTTACCCATTAGCAAGGCCGGTTCTACCGCGCACTTTGAAGCCGAAGCGTTAGCCGAAAACATCGCGGCCACCGTGAAGATAGGTACCCCGGTGCGCGACTACGACGGTAAGGTATTTTGTTTCATTGAAGCCGGTGAAGGCAGAGCCACCTACGCCATGTTTAACTATCAAAATCCGCCTGATCCAAAGCCCCCCACCAAAGGTATTCACTGGTTCAAGACAGCCTACAACAAAATGTATTGGGCCAGCGCGCGCGGCTTGTTATAAGGAGCGTTTATCATGAGTCAGGCACAATCAACGCAGAGCGAGGTCGAACGAGTCATGGAAAGCGCCGCCGATGCATTATCCGATGACATTGTCGGTAGACTTGGCAGCACGGTGAATGACGGGCTAATATTGCTTGATCAGGTCAACCGTAGTGAACTGGACAAAGCGATCCCGTTAATTAACCGCCTGGTAGAAACCGGAGACCTGGAAAAGATAGTGAATCTGGCGCGCGTACTCGGCGCCGCCGGCGATGCGCTAAGCGACGACATCGTGGGGCGCCTGGGTCAAGTAATCAATGAACTGCTATGTATGGCCGACAGGATCACGCGCAACAAAAATCTGCACAAACTTCTGGACTTGCTGGAGCACGACCACGTGCCGGAGACGTTGACGAGTCTGTGTGAAGCCGCTGCTGCCGCGAAAACCAGCCCTGCGCCCAAGCCCCGGGGCGGGTTTGTAAGTTTGTTGAAGACCATGCAAGACCCAGAGGTGCAGCAGGCACTGCAATTTATGTCAAAGTTCAGCGCGGCGTTCAAAAATAGCCGATGTTCTTGATCATTGGCGTAATTGAAAGCCTGTAGCCCTGCCCGAACGAGGCGAACTATATTCTGCCCTGTAGGGAACAACGATCATTGTTCCCCCCTCATTGCCAGGCTGATCAATCCCCTTATTTTTTATATTGAGCCTCGATTTTTGCCCAACTGTCGCGCAACGTGGCAGTGCGGTTAAACACCAGACCTCCCATATCGCCGCGCGTGTTATGCAGGCAAAAATAACCTTGTCGCTCAAACTGCACACGATAGCCCGCAGTAAAGGTTTTCGCGTAAGCTTCAATCCTGCAATTCTTAAGCACGTCAAGAGAATTGGGGTTTAATGCCGCCGACAAATCATCTACAGCGCTCGGGTCAGGCACGTTAAAAAGGCGGTCATAAAGACGCGCTTCCACCTGCAAGGCATGATTGGCCGACACCCAGTGAATGATCCCCTTGACCTTCTTATTCGTTGCGCCGCCGCCCTTGCTGTCGGCATCATACCTGCAACGCAGTTCAATCACCTTGCCGGACTCGTTTTTAACCACGTCCGTGCAGGTAACGTTATATGCATAACGTAAACGCACTGCTTTGCCGGGTGTCAGCCGAAAAAATTTTTTAGGAGGATCTTCCATAAAATCGTCACGTTCTATATACACAGTATTAGAAAATGGAACAAAGCGCGTGCCAAAGCTCGGGTCTTTGGGATGATTACTCACGGTCAGCAATTCCTGTTTATCGGCGGGATAATTTTCAATTACGAGCTTTAACGGATGCAACACGCACATGATCCTCGGCGCGCGTGCGTCCAGATCTTCCCGAATGCAATTTTCCAACACCCCCATCTCTATGCGGGCATCCTTTTTAGTCACGCCGATACGCTCGCAAAAATTACGCATTGACGCGGACGTAATTCCGCGACGTCGCATACCGGCAATAGTCGGCATGCGTGGATCGTCCCAGCCCTCCACGTAATCTTTCTCCACCAAGAGATTGAGTTTGCGTTTACTGGTAATCGTATACTCAAGGGCCAGCCTGGCGAACTCAATTTGTTGCGGGTGACAAGGCAGACTTAATGCATCCAGAACCCAGTCATACAAAGGGCGATGATCCTCAAACTCAAGCGTGCATAAAGAATGCGTAATCCCCTCCAAGGCATCCGAAATACAGTGAGTGTAATCGTACATTGGGTAAATACACCACTCATCCAGGGTCCTCGGATGCGTGGAAAACTTAATTCGATACAG
The DNA here is from genome assembly GCA_963422595.1 of Gammaproteobacteria bacterium. GTDB lineage: Bacteria > Pseudomonadota > Gammaproteobacteria > UBA4575 > UBA4575. The sequence goes on along the minus strand of OY730298.1, from coordinate 1,710,849 downwards.
TACCGGGTCGCGCATATTAAGATTGTCAGACGTCATATCAATCTTTGCGCGTAGCACATGTTCGCCGTCGCGGAACTCACCGGCACGCATGCGCCTGAACAAATCCAGGTTCTCCTCGATGCCACGCCCGCGATAAGGGCTGGCCACGCCGGGCTGCGTGAGCGTGCCTCGTCGTTGACGAATCTCATCCAGGCTAAGGCTACACACGTATGCCTTGCCAGCCTCAATGAGCCGAATAGCGTATTGATACAACTGCTCAAAATAGTCTGACGCGAATTTCAACTCCGACCACTCAAAACCCATCCACTGCACGTCCTGTTTGATAGCATCAATATATTCCTGGCTTTCCTTATCAGGGTTAGTGTCATCGAAGCGCAGATTACAGCCACCCTGATAATCACGCGCGATGCCAAAGTTCAAACACATAGACTTAGCGTGACCAATATGTAAATAGCCGTTCGGTTCAGGCGGAAAGCGAGTTACCACCTTGCGGTTATTGTTTCCGCCCGCCAGGTCCCGGTCAATGATCTGGCGAATGAAATTAGAATGCTGCGTTGCAGTTTGGTCGTTCATATTGAGAATCGAAAAATACCTTGATGTTCAGTCTGGGACACTTTTACGCCTCGATAAATAACCTGGCTGATTTAATCACGCGGCAGTATTATTTTCGGCCATTATTTCAAGCGCAGTGTTACGCTGGTTGCCAGACCGTGTAGCCAAAGCAATGTGTTCCACAGTCGTGTTGTGCCATGATAAACGAGAGAACAAACACTCACGTACCGGGAAAACCCATGAAACGCACAACGTCCTGTAAATCCTGTTCATCCATGTTTATATCTCTTAATACCGTGCATTACCCAATGCAAGTGCCCCTTTAACCCACTGGCTTGCAGCACAAATAGCGCGCGTTAGTATACACCCGTGACCGCTGTAACCGATAAACCCAACAATAAAAAAGGCATCTCATCGCCTTTGCAGGCAGCCGTCATACGCCACTACCTGGCCGCTCATGGGATCAATAATATAAGCGACCTGCGAGTATTTTCCAGCATTACATCAACGAATGACTATCTGGTGCGCGACAGCATCAAAGCTAAAGATACCATAGCAGTGTGCATTGCCGATAAGCAAACACGGGGCAGGGGGCGTTTTGGGCATCAATGGTGGTCGCCGGCCGGAGTCAACCTGTATTTATCCATATCATCTCCTTTGCGGCACTGGCAAAATCGCTATCAAACGTCTGGTCTGTGGTTTCTAATCGCCATCGCACGACTGCTGGAACGCCTGCGCTTCAAGGGCGTACGCCTCAAGTGGCCTAACGACATCTGTTTTCAAAACAAAAAACTGGGAGGGGTACTGTTAGAGAAAAAATCGACCCCGACCGGTCATCGTTTAATCGTCGGAACAGGCATGAATATCGCCATGTCCACCACCACAGACGTCCCATTGGAAACCCCCTGGGTGGACCTCATTACAATCAAGCCGGATTGGGCCATGTCCAGAAATGAATTTGCCGCGCAGGTGATTTATTCACTACGCCAGACCATAGCCGACCTTGAAAACGACACGCTGGCGAATCTGCCTGCCGCGTGGAGGCACTACGATGCAATACGCGACAGCAGAGTCGAATTTACCTATCGGCGGCGACGTCATACAGGCATCGCGCGCGGCATTGACGAGTCAGGTCAGATCCTTATGCAAATAAACGGCAACGTACTGCACCTGCACAGCGCGTACGTCAGCGGGATTAAATCAAGACCGCCTTAATTATACAAATGCGTTTAGGGCGGTCTCTATTCTGGCGACTTCTTCACCATCATGGTCGATGAAAGAAGGTGTAGACTTTAGCATTAAAGGAGGAAAATGATAACAGCAGAACAAGCGCGCGCGGTGGCAGAAAAATTGAAGGCACCCTCCAATGATAACAAAACAGAGAATATCTTAGACATATGAATTTACTACTGGATCTTGGCAACAGCCGTTGCAAGTTCGCACTTCTTGAAAATCACGACATTAAAAAATATGCTATCAAGCCATACTCCAAAGCCGACAAACTTACTGTAATCGCATCCTTACTGCGTAACTGCCAGGTCTTACATAAAGTAATCGTATGTTCAGTGCTGGGTGAGGCATTGAATCGTCAATTAATCGATTTACTCGACAGTCACGAAATACATGACTACTACTTTCTACGCCCGGCCGCACAGAGCTTTGGCATCCGACTCCGCTATCACAATCCTGCTCAACTCGGTGCCGATCGCCTGGCCGCAATGATTGCGGCCAATGCGAAGTTCAGCGGCAACAAATGTATCATCGATTGTGGCACCGCCATCACCATAGACGTGCTTGACGTGCACGGCGTGCATCAGGGGGGCGTAATCCTGCCCGGTTTTGCCAGCATGTGGCGCGCCTTGTCCGCGCATACCAATATTCAGGGCGACGCAATAACCGGCAATTTCAATATCACCGCGCACTCCACGCAAGACGCAATGTATACGGGGTGTTTAACTGCCGTGGCAGGAGGCATACAGCATGCCGTAAACGCCATGCAGTCGCGCCACGCCGCATTCGATCAAATCATCATCACCGGCGGTGATGCAGACCTGATCCTGCCGCTACTGTCTTTAGACCTGATCCGGGAACCAACCCTGGTATTAGATGGCCTGCACGCGATATGCGAAAGACCGTAACTTGTATTACTAAATAATCATCTTGCAGGAGCTTTTCGAGACCGGCTGCACCAACCGGAAATTAAAGGTATTTATCAGCACTTTTATGATCTTGACTTACCCCACCAGTAACCGCCAAAAAGTATAGCACCCGGTTTTAACAACTTAATCAAAACATCCTGTCGGTTAATAAATACCACCAGGGCAACAAGCACAAAAAATAATGAGATGACAATAAGTTCCGCACCTGTATTACGCCTGGTAATTCTTTCGTGGGCATCACGTCCGTGGCCATAGCCTATTCAAGCTACTGGTTGGATTCCACCTCAAGGTCCAGCTTCCGTGCAGGATACTTCTGTTTCTCCAGTGCGGCTGCCAGGTTGATGGAGTTTATGCCACTGCCAGTTACGCGCGCGTTTCATTGTCTACGTCTGACATCCTTCAACGAGCATAGTCTGATATCAGCATGCCAGCAATAATTACCAGCAATGATCACGATGATGACTTAGTCGGACAACGTCTTCGAGGTCGCTCTTTGATTTACTGGCTTTTTCACTGGAATTTAACATCAATATCTGTTATGCTACCCAAGACTAAGCGTTTTATGAATAAAGTGCCGCGCCTCGGAAGTCGCCGTTCGCAGGGAAACGATCGGCTTGTACTTTATCAGAGGACATCGCGGTCAATGTTGCCGCATCAGCAATCGCCCCGGGGTTTGCAGATACCCGCGTGATGGCGTGAAACAGCCTAGCGGCAAATGTCTCGTGCACCTGCTATACGAAGCCCCTGAACGCTTTCAATGTGTGAGCTGCTACAGGAATCTAAGGTGTCGATAGGTATGGCGAGACACTTGAATGCGCGAGTAGATAACTAAAGATTAATCGGCAGGAGTTTTGAAATCCTGGAGTTGCGGGCGGCGCATGAGTTTATTGCAGAAGGTCGCGCGTTATTTTATTGACAGGCCTCAGGCTTGCGGGATGTTTTATGCCGCATCAGGACACCTCAGGACACCTCAGGACGGTATAAAGTTTATAATGTCATCGTATTTTCCGCCCGACGTTGCCTGAAGCTGGTTAACTCATTACACTGCTTGCCAGGCGCGCAACGCTGGCGTAGCTCAGTTGGTAGAGCAGCTGATTTGTAATCAGCAGGTCGTAGGTTCAACTCCTATCGCCAGCTCCAATGCAGCGCATAACGAAGCGTTTCAATTCAAATATGGTGCTTAGAGTATTTCTGACTTACGGTTTAGTGTGCTGCCTGTTCGTGCTGAATGGTTGCGCTACTACTGATACAGAAGCCAATATAAAAGCGGCGGCGCCACGCGCGCCTCTTGATGGCATATGGACCGGCGAATTCGAGTTTGATAGCGGTAACAGAGGCCAGTATGACTTTACCGCCGTGCATTTAGCAGCTAAGGCCTATGCGTTTAGCCAGCGTGCTAAGGCCGTGTGCATTGGCAGCGTACAGTTACAAGCGGATAACTATGCTTCTGAATATGTGTTATATGCGTTGGATGGAGGCCCTTTTGACGTAGCGACCCTAACTGGCAAGCTCACCGAAGGAAACAAAATCGCCTCTCGTTTTGTAACGCAAAATGGTGGAGAGAGCGGGGTGCTGGAGCTTACTTACAATCCCATCTATAATTTGCCGTCGTCTTTATCCGCAACGCAAGGCGGCTGGTCGTATACTGACGGAGACGGTTTGACCACGGAATTTTTAATACAGGAAGCAGGTACCATAACTGGTCATGACTCGATTGGCTGTGCATATCAGGGACATCTGAGCATTATCGACCCCTCTTACAACGCTTATCAAATACAGGTAGAGATCACCGCATGCGGTTCCGTTGGCGGTAACTATGCAGGCATTTCATTTATGCAGGACAGACGCTTAAATGTACACCTTGTAAACAGAAGATACGGCTTGTTTTTTGCTTTTTCTCCTAAGGGCGCAAGTGAGCAATGAAGTACCAGCAGCGCGATAATTTCGGATAACTCTGCGCGTCTGCCCGCGCCTTGTCAGCTGCCCTCACGTCCTCTCGGCAAAGCCGCTAAGGGCACTCGTTACTTTCTCCGTTTGGCTGTGCGTGAGCTTCACCTCAATAGTGTATTGCCCGTTACTAACAATCCCCCCGGCCGATCGCGTAATATTTCAATCCGATCTGCCGCATGAGTTTCGGTTCATAGAGATTACGGCCATCAAAAATAACTGGATGATTCAATGTATTTTTAATTTTAGTGAAGTCAGGGTTTCTGAACTCACTCCACTCTGTAACGATTACCAGCACGTCGGCGCAATCAAGCGCCGCGCTCGCGTTCTCGCATAATCGTAATTGCGGGTGTTCGCCATAGATACGTCGACATTCATCCATAGCAACGGGGTCATAAGCCTGTATATTTGCGCCGGCTTTCCACAAGGCCTCCATAAGATCACGGCTTGACGCTTCGCGCATATCATTAGTATTAGGCTTAAAGGCAAGCCCCCATACGGCGATAGTCTTGTCGCTGACGTCATTGTTAAAGAAGTTACTGATTTTCTTGTATAGCACCTGTTTTTGGCGTTGATTTACGGTGTCTACCGCGGCGATCAGAGTGGGCGTGTAATCCACTTCTTTGGCAATATATTGCAGTGCCTTCACGTCTTTTGGAAAACAGGAGCCACCATATCCACAACCAGGATAGATAAACTGATAGCCAATACGAGGATCTGAACCTATACCTAAACGAACCTGCTCTATATCCGCGCCTAAACGTTCCGCAAGATTCGCGAGCTCACTCATAAAACTTATTTTAGTTGCCAATATCGTATTCGCAGCATATTTTGTCAGCTCGGCCGAAGCCGGGTCCATAAATTGCAGGCGATCATGGTTACGGTTAAAAGGGGCGTAGAGCGTGCGCATAAATTCCGCTGCACGTGGGTTTTCTGTGCCGATGATGATACGGTCAGGCTTCATAAAGTCTTCAACTGCGGTACCCTCTTTCAAAAATTCCGGATTCGACGCCACGTCAAATTCGGCAGTAGTACCTCTGGCGTCAAGTTGTTCTTGTATAGTCTGCGTCACCCTTTTGGTAGTGCCGACTGGGACGGTGGATTTATTTACAATAACTTTATAATCGCTCATGTGTTGGCCAATGGTTTTCGCCACTTCCAGAACGTGTTGCAAATCTGCTGAGCCGTCCTCATTAGCTGGTGTGCCAACGGCTATAAATTGCACCAGCCCGTGTTCAACCCCGGCTTCGGCATCAAGCGTGAATTCAATACGCGCGGCTTCCATGTTCGTTTGCACAAGCTCCTGCAAACCTGGCTCATAAACAGGCACGATGCGTTGTTTAAGTTTGTTAATTTTATCCGTGTCCGAATCTACGCAAAGTACATTATTCCCGACTTGCGCAAGGCATGCCGCGGTAACCAAACCAACATAACCTGAACCGTGAATCGTTACGTCCATTACTTAACTATACAGATTTATAATTCGAGGATAATGCTTAAAAATAATGCCTGCTGAAGCCGTGAATTTATTAAATATAGAATTTGGCTTCTGGCAGATTAGTATTTTTATTGTGTAAGGTTGAGCGTATCAGCAAGCCTATAATAAACCTTATGCCTGCTCAAACAATATCTGTTATCAATATTCAAAGTCTTGTATAGCGATGTTGACACTGCACGGAGGACTCCCGCACAATATTTTTTGTGGAGGGGTACCCAAGCGGTCAACGGGAGCAGACTGTAAATCTGCCGGCTCAGCCTTCGGAGGTTCGAATCCTTCCCCCTCCACCATTTGGTTATATATGTGTGAATACTTAGTGCGAAATACTGCCGCAACCGTTTACACTACGTGCAAATTATAGTTTTAATAAAGTAAAATCCTGGTAAACAAAATTACCAGTGCTTTTCCTTTAATGCGCGGGTGTAGTTCAATGGTAGAACCTCAGCCTTCCAAGCTGATGATGTCGGTTCGATCCCGATCACCCGCTCCAGGATTAGCGCTGTGCAGATGCCGCCATCATTAAAATGGATTGAATCATTACTGAAGAGATCTGAATTGTGCTGCGTAAGGTAGGTTCAAGGTCTACAATTACACAAAAGTTTTTTGCCCATATAGCTCAGTCGGTAGAGCACTTTCTTGGTAAGGAAGAGGTCACCGGTTCAAATCCGGTTATGGGCTCCATGGCATGCAAACCAGGGTAGATAAATGACGTGCGATGCATTACTAAGAGTTAGACAAACGGGAGAATAAAAATGTCCAAGCAGAGGTACGAGCGCAGCAAGTTACACATTAATGTAGGCACGATAGGACACGTAGATCATGGCAAGACCACGTTAACGGCGGCGTTGACGCGGATTATGGGGGAAGTACATGGTGGCGAATATCGGGCTTATGATCAGATAGACAATGCGCCTGAGGAGCGTGCGCGGGGCATCACCATTGCCACGGCGCATGTTGAGTACGAGAGTGTACGGCGTCATTACGCGCACGTAGACTGTCCTGGTCATGCTGACTACGTCAAGAACATGATTACAGGTGCGGCGCAGATGGACGGGGCGATACTAGTAGTGAGTGCGGCGGATGGGCCAATGCCTCAGACACGCGAGCACATTTTACTAGCACGACAAGTAGGGGTGCCATACATACTGGTATACATGAACAAAGCTGATCAGGTAGACGATGCCGAGTTACTTGAATTGGTAGAGATGGAGATACGCGATTTATTATCCATGTACGAGTTTCCGGGAGACGACACCCCGATTATCACGGGTTCTGCGTTACAGGCATTAGAGGGGGACACCTCAGACACTGGGGTAGCGTCGGTGATCAAGCTAGTGGAAGAGATGGATGCTTTTATACCCGAGCCTGAGCGGGCGATAGATGGGGATTTTATTATGCCGGTAGAAGACGTATTTTCCATATCTGGTCGTGGTACTGTAGTGACGGGGCGGGTAGAGCGTGGTATTGTCAAGGTAGGCGATGAGATTGAAGTTGTAGGCATTCGCGAGACTGGCACCACCATATGCACCGGGGTAGAGATGTTTCGCAAGTTACTGGATCAGGGTCAGGCTGGTGACAACGTAGGGGTACTACTACGGGGGACGAAGCGAGATGAAGTAGAGCGTGGTCAAGTACTATGCAAGCCTGGATCGATCACTCCGCACACCCGGTTTGAGGCTGAGGTATACATACTCAGCAAAGAAGAGGGTGGACGTCACACGCCTTTTTTTAATGGTTATCGGCCGCAGTTTTATTTTCGCACGACGGACGTGACGGGGGCGGTAGATTTACCGGAGGGCACGGAGATGGTGATGCCTGGGGACAACGTACGGATGGTAGTATCGTTAATTGCGCCGATTGCGATGGAAGAGGGGCTACGTTTTGCGATACGTGAAGGTGGACGCACCGTAGGTGCCGGCGTAGTCTCAAAAATTGTGCAATAAACTAGACATGAGATGACGGGAATTAGAGACGTCCAGTTGAAATATTGGCATTTGAAAAGATAATTTCAAATTATCCTTAAATCGCGTTACAATGCTTAGTTTCACGATTGCAAGGTACTGACAATTTAAGGCCAGTAGCTCAATTGGCAGAGCGGCGGTCTCCAAAACCGCAGGTTGGGGGTTCGATTCCCTCCTGGCCTGCCAAATTGAGCCCATATACATAAGCAATCTTACAAACTACATTTGCATACATAGCAAAGTCTGAAAGACATGGCAGGAAAAGCTGAAGCGACGACAAGTGGCATGGACGTCTTTAAGCTGACGGTATCGGCCGGGATATTGATGGCGGCTGTAATCGCATTCTACTGGTTTGCGGATCAGCCATTGTTGTACCGTGTCTTAGGCATAGTCGCCGCCGTTATCGTTGCGGTGATTATTGCGCTAACCACGCAGCGCGGTCACGCGCTGGCAGGTTTTATGCAGGATGCGCGTACAGAAGTACGCAAAATGGTTTGGCCTACCAGAATCGAGACCTTGCAAACCACCATTGTGGTATTTGTTGTAGTAGTGCTTTTAGCCTTGTTTTTGTGGCTTATAGATCGCCTGTTAACTACCTTAATCCAGTTTGTAATTAAATGAGAGCTTACAGATGTCCATGCTTTGGTATGTAGCGCATGCGTATTCCGGGTATGAATACCAGGTTAAGCGTTCACTAACGGAACGTATCGAAAGATTTGGCATGCAGAATAAATTTGGCGAGATCATGGTGCCGGTAGAAGAAGTTGTCGAGATGCGTGATGGGCAAAAACGTCGCAGCGAAAGAAAATTTTTTCCGGGTTACGTACTGGTAAAAATGGAGATGGATGATGACACCTGGCACGTGGTTAAAGACTGTCCGAAAGTGCTTGGGTTTATCGGTGGTTCTTCAGATAAGCCGGCTGCTATTACTGAAAAAGAAGCGCAAAACATTATGCAACGTATGCAAGAAGGCGTTGATCAGCCCAAGCCTAAAGTACTGTTTGAGCCGGGCGAGGTAGTGCGTGTCACGGACGGGCCCTTCAATGACTTTAATGGCGTCGTAGAAGAAGTGAATTACGAAAAGAGCCGTATGCTTGTAGCAGTACAAATATTTGGACGCTCGACACCAGTTGAACTGGGGTTTGGCCAGGTCGAGAAAGGTTAAAAGCGTTTTTTCAATGAGAGACAACTAATATGGCTAAAAAAATAGAGACATACATAAAGCTACAAGTTCGCGCAGGCGATGCGAACCCCAGTCCGCCGGTGGGTCCCGCATTAGGTCAACACGGTGTGAATATTATGGGTTTTTGTAAAGAATTTAATACACGGACACAAAATTTAGAAAAAGGCATGCCGGTGCCCGTGGTCATTACCGTCTATAACAACCGCAGTTTTACTTTTATTACCAAAACCCCGCCCGCTGCTGTGTTGTTGAAAAAAGCTGCGGGTTTAAGCAAAGGTAGTGGGTGCCCAAATACCGAAAAAGTGGGCAAAGTAACTCGCGTGCAACTTGAGGAGATTGCCAAAACAAAAATGCCGGATATTACGGCGGCGGACCTGGATGCGGCGGTACGCACTATCGCGGGTAGCGCCCGTAGCATGGGATTGGAAGTAGAAGGAATATAAAAATGTCTAAAGTGGGGAAAAAATTACGTGTTGTGCGTGAAAAGGTTGATGCAAGTAAAGCCTATTCTCCTGCGGAAGCATTACAGCTGGTTAAAGACTGTGCGGCTGCTAATTTCAGGGAGTCTATAGACGTATCGGTAAATCTTGGCGTTGATCCCAGGAAATCCGATCAAGTGGTACGTGGGGCGACTGTGCTTCCAAATGGCATTGGTAAAGACGTGCGTGTTGCCGTATTTGCTGAAGGTAGTCAGGCGGAAGCCGCGAAACTTGCTGGGGCCGACCTTGTAGGTTTAGACGATTTAGCTGGGCAGGTTAAGCAAGGACAAATTGAATTTGATGTGGCGATAGCCACGCCTGAATCAATGCGAAAAGTTGGACAGCTGGGACAAATACTGGGTCCACGCGGGTTGATGCCAAATCCTAAAGTCGGCACGGTTACTGCCGATGTTGCAAGTGCGGTGAAAAACGCAAAATCTGGTCAGGTGCGGTTTAAGACAGACAAGGGCGGCACCATTCACTGCTCAATTGGCAATGTTGAGTTTGACACGCCGAAGCTGGAAGAAAATCTTAACGCATTAGTTACGGATTTAGTAAAAGCTAAGCCAGCATCGGCAAAAGGTATTTACATAAAGAAAGTTGCGGTTTCATCCACGATGGGCACAGGCATTATCGTAGATCAAACTGCATTAGCATGAAGTAATTTTTGATAGAAATTAATTAGTTTCCTATTAATTTCTATTGTTTACAAATTGGGGGTTATTTGTCTTCAACAAGTAGCTGTCCAAGACCGTAGGCGCGACATCAATAAACTGCTGTTGCTTAATTAAGAAAATCTGGCCTGCGCAGACAGTGCTGCTCAAATCGGGATCTTCCTGGGTTGGTCGCGCTGTAAGGGAAATATATTTGCTCTAAAGCGGATATATTAATTTTAATGAACACCTTGGATGTAGGGATAACGCAGAGGACCTTACTGTGGCCTTAAGACTTGAAGAAAAAAAGGCGATCGTAGCTGAAATAACGCAAATTGCAGCGGATGCGCATTCCGCTATCGCAGCGGAGTATCGCGGACTTACCGTAAGTGAATTAACCGAGCTTCGGGCAAAAGCGCGTGTGTGTGGAGTGTATCTGAGAGTAGTTAAAAACACTCTTGCCAGGCGTGCCTTGGAAGGTACGCCTTATGCGTGTATGCGCGAGGGCTTAAGTGGGCCGCTTATGCTGGCGTTTTCACAAGACGACGTGGGTGCTGCGGCTCGTTTAATTAAAGATTTTACTGCAGATAATGACTTGCTGGTAGTAAAGATGATCTCGACTGGCGGAGAACTGCTGGAGACGTCCGAGCTAAAAAGGTTATCAGACCTACCCAGCAGAAATCAGGCGATTAGTATGGTGATGTCAGTGCTGCGGGCCCCCATCGGGAAGTTTGTTCGAACTCTGGTAGAACCGCATGCAAAGTTGGTGAGAACTATTGCTGCGGTGCGCGATCAAAAGCAAGTCGGATAAGGTGGCTGGTCAGAAGGTTTTGTTAGTGGATGTACTGGCTTGACAGTATTCAGGTATTAAGTTTTTTTGGGAGATAAAACATGGCTGTAAAGAAAGAAGATATTTTGGAAACGATCTCAGAAATGAGTGTCATGGAAGTAGTTGATTTAATATCAGCTATGGAGGAGAAATTTGGTGTTTCTGCGGCAGCTGCGGTGGTGGCTGCGCCTGTTACGGCAGCCGACGGTGGTGGCGAAGCTGCCGCCGAAAAAGACGAATTTGACGTAGTAATGAATAGCTTTGGCAGTAACAAGGTTTCCGTTATTAAAGTAGTTCGCACCATCACCGGACTTGGTCTGCGGGAAGCCAAAAACATGGTTGAGGGTGTGCCCTCCACGATTAAAGAAACCGTAGGCAAAGATGAGGCTGAAGATATCAAAAGGCAATTAGAAGCAGCGGGTGCCAGCGTAGAGCTCAAGTAATTGCCGCGCAATGTAACGTTTATAGCCGCTGAACAACGTTGGTTGACTGTTGGCGGGTTTCTTTTGCATATGTATTTTCCTAAATAGGGTAACTCTTCATGGCGTATAGCTATACTGATAAAAAGCGCATTCGTAAGGATTTTGGTAAGCGTCCGGAAATCCTGGCGGTTCCATTCATGTTGCAAATTCAGTTGGCCTCTTACCAACGTTTTTTGCAAACGGACAAGTTGGCAGAGAGTCGGGAAGACGTAGGCCTGCATAGTGCCTTTAATTCGATATTTCCAATCGTTAGTTACTCTGGAAACGTCGAGTTAGAATATGTTAGCTATCGTTTAGAGCCCCCTCCCTTTGAAGTCAAAGAATGTCAGCTTCGTGGGCTGACCTATCATGCGCCGCTTAAAGTTCTTTTACGTTTAGTAATTTATGATAAAGACGCCCCCGCGGGCTCAAAAAAAGTTAAAGACGTAAAAGAACAGGAAGTTTACATGGGCGAATTACCGCTCATGACGGACACCGGTGCCTTCGTGATTAATGGTACCGAGCGTGTCATCGTTTCGCAGTTACATCGTTCTCCAGGGGTATTCTTTGATCATGACAAAGGCAAAACGCATTCATCAGGCAAGCTTTTATACTCCGCAAGAGTTATTCCCTACCGCGGATCCTGGTTGGATTTCGAATTTGATCATAAAGACTGCCTGTTTGTACGTATTGACAGGCGTAGAAAATTACCTGCGACCATACTATTACGCGCGCTGGGTCTTACCAACGAGGAAATTCTTTCCATCTTTTTTGACACCAACACCGTACGCATTACAGACAGTGGTTTTATACTAGAGTTAATTCCCGAACGACTACGCGGTGAAACTGCACCATTTGAAATTAAAGTTGGCAGGAAAATAGTAGTGGAAGCCGGTCGGCGCATTACCGTGCGGCACGTTCGCCAGATTGAAAAAGCGGGGATTAAGACATTTGAAGTTCCGGTTGAATATTTACTGGGCAAAGTATTAGCAAAAGACTTGATTGACACCAGTACTGGTGAACTGGTTTGCAAAGCAAATGACGAATTAACGGAAGAAAACGTTGAGAAAATTTTAGAATCATCCATTAATGTCCTGGAGATGCTATACACCAATGACATTGACTGCGGCCCATACATATCCTCAACGCTTAGTATTGACGACACCACCAATAAACTAGAAGCACAGGTTGGGATTTATCGCATGATGCGTCCTGGAGAGCCGCCTACAAAAGATGCGGCTCAAAATCTATTTCAAAATTTATTCTTTACACCTGAACGCTACGACCTATCCCCGGTTGGGCGCATGAAATTTAACCGTCGTATAGGACGCGAGGAAATGACAGGTGCTGGCATTTTAAGTACCGATGACATTCTTGCCGTAATGCGCACACTCATTGACATACGTAATGGCAACGGCATTGTTGACGACATTGATCACCTTGGCAATCGTCGAGTACGTTGTGTCGGCGAAATGGCCGAGAACACCTTTCGTATTGGTTTAGTGCGCGTAGAGCGCGCGGTTAAAGAGCGTTTAACGTTAGCTGAATCTGAAGGCCTAATGCCGCAGGACATGATCAATGCCAAGCCGGTAGCCGCGGCGATAAAAGAGTTTTTTGGATCCAGTCAGCTTTCACAATTCATGGATCAGAATAATCCGCTATCTGAAATCACCCATAAACGCAGAATTTCAGCACTTGGGCCTGGTGGGCTAACACGTGAGCGTGCTGGTTTTGAAGTTCGCGACGTACATCCCACGCATTATGGTCGGGTGTGCCCGGTTGAAACACCTGAGGGTCCCAATATTGGATTGATTAACTCACTCGCTATATTTGCGCGCACCAATGAATACGGCTTTTTAGAAACCCCTTATCGGAAAGTTATCAACGGCAAAGTTACCGGTCAGATTGACTACCTATCCGCAATTGAAGAAAGTCAATATACCATTGCCCAGGCTAACGCGCGCATGAATAGTGGGGGTAAATTACTGGATGAACTAGTATCTGTCAGACACCTGAACGAATTTTCGCTCACCTCACCAGACAAGGTGGAATACATAGACGTATCACCAAAACAAATTGTATCCGTTGCCGCGGCGCTCATTCCTTTTTTAGAACATGATGACGCCAATCGGGCATTAATGGGTTCCAACATGCAGCGTCAGGCGGTACCGACGTTATGCGCGGAAAAGCCGTTAGTGGGTACTGGCATCGAACGCGCGGTTGCCATCGACTCGGGAGCGGCCTTGGTTTCCAGGCGTGGAGGAGCAGTAGACACCGTAGATGCTGGTCGTATAGTCGTTCGCGTAAATGATGAAGAAACCGAGACTGGTGAACCCGGTGTTGATATCTATAACCTAACTAAATATACGCGCTCTAATCAAAACACCTGTATTAATCAAAAGCCACTGGTACAGCCGGGCGACGTCATTGCCAGAGGTGACGTTTTGGCAGATGGTCCGTCTACGGATCTGGGTGAATTAGCGCTGGGGCAAAACATGTTAGTTGCCTTCATGCCATGGAATGGATACAACTTTGAAGATTCAATTTTGATTTCAGAGCGCGTCGTCGAAGAAGATCGTTTTACCACCATTCACATTGAAGAACTGAGTTGTGTCGCGCGCGACACCAAACTTGGGGCTGAAGAAATTACTGCGGACATTCCCAACGTAAGTGAAAACCTGCTTGCCAAATTGGATGATTCGGGAATTGTGTACATAGGTGCCGAAGTTAAGCCAAGTGGCATCCTGGTAGGCAAAGTGACGCCTAAGGGTGAAACGCAGCTCACGCCCGAAGAGAAATTATTGCGTGCCATCTTTGGTGAAAAGGCATCGGATGTAAAAGACACCTCCCTCAGAGTACCCTCGGGCATGGAAGGCACAGTGATTGACGTGCGCGTGTTTACTCGTGAAGGAGTGGACAAAGACAAACGCGCGTTACAAATAGAAGAGTTAGAAGTTGAGCAAGTGCGCAAAGACTTAAACGATCAGCTACGTATCTACGAAGCTGATATTTATACTCGCGTTGAACGCTTAATTATCAACAAGATCAGCAGTGGTGGCCCGGAAGGATTGCGAGCCAACGCAAAAGTTACCAAAGCCTATTTAGACAGTCTTGACAATGAGCGTTGGTTTGAAGTTCGCATGCGTAATGAAGACGTTAACGCGCAGTTGGAAAGGCTCTCTAAACAGCTACGGGAACAGCGTGATTCTTTTGACAGAAAGCTATTTGAAAAGAAAGCCAAAATAACTGCGGGCGATGATCTTGCGCCGGGCGTGTTAAAAATAGTCAAGGTATACCTTGCCGTGAAGCGTCGCATGCAGCCGGGTGACAAAATGGCGGGTCGTCATGGCAACAAAGGTGTTGTTTCCATGATTGTTCCAGTCGAAGACATGCCGCACATGCAAGATGGCACCCCGGTTGACGTGGTGTTAAATCCGTTGGGTGTACCCTCACGCATGAATGTAGGTCAGGTATTAGAAACCCATTTAGGGTGGGCTGCAAAGGGTTTAGGTTTAAAGATTGATGGCATGCTCAGGAACAACGGCAAGGTTAAGCAACTGCGGGGATTTCTAAATAAAATCTATAACGAAGGTACAAGCATCTCCGTCAGGCTTAATGAATTCGATGACGATGAAATTTTAGCGCTATCCAGCAACTTGCGTCATGGTATACCGATGGCCACCCCGGTTTTTGATGGTGCGCAGGAATCAGAAATTAAGCGCATGTTGAAACTGGCGGACTTGCCTGAAGACGGTCAGACCGAATTATGGGATGGGCGCAGTGGTGATCGCTTTGATCGTAAAATCACCGTCGGATACATGCACATGTTAAAGCTTAACCATCTTGTTGACGACAAGATGCACGCTCGTTCTACAGGCCCGTACAGCTTGGTCACGCAACAGCCACTTGGTGGCAAGGCACAGTTTGGTGGGCAGCGTTTTGGTGAAATGGAAGTTTGGGCACTGGAGGCGTACGGTGCGTCGTACACCTTACAGGAAATGCTCACGATTAAATCGGACGATATTACGGGTCGCAACAAAATGTATAAAAGTATTGTTGACAGCAATCACAGCATGGACGCCGGCATGCCGGAATCGTTTAACGTTTTAATGAAAGAAATTCGTTCTTTGGCATTGAATATAGATTTTGAGCAGGAAGCCTAGTTTAAATTTTACCAGAGCTGCGTATTTTTTAATATTTTAAGCTTACAGACGGCTTTGGGCAGCACGCTATTTTACGGGAGACGCAATGAGAGACTTGCTTAATTTATTAAAGAATCAAGACCAGATTGAAGACTTCGACGCGATAAGCATAGGTTTAGCCTCACCGGACATGATTCGATCCTGGTCTTATGGCGAAGTCAAAAAGCCAGAGACCATCAACTACCGCACCTTCAAGCCAGAGCGGGATGGTTTATTCTGCGCCAAGATATTTGGCCCCAAAAAAGATTACGAATGTCTATGTGGGAAATACAAGCGTCTTAAACATCGGGGTGTAGTGTGTGAAAAGTGCGGGGTTGAAGTTACCTTAACCAAGGTTAGGCGCGAGCGCATGGGGCACATCGAACTGGCAAGTCCGGCTGCGCACATCTGGTTTTTGAAATCCTTACCGTCACGCATTGGATTATTACTTGACATGGGGCTACGCGACGTTGAGCGCGTCCTTTATTTTGAAGCTTTTGTAGTAGTAGATGCGGGCATGACTGATCTGGAGCACAAACAGCTTCTTTCCGATGAGACCTTCCTGGAAGCCATAGAAGAATACGGAGACGAGTTTGACGCGCGTATGGGCGCGGAGGCAATTTTCCAACTACTGAAACAAATTGATTTAGAGCAGGAAGCCGAGACTTTACGGGAAGAAATTAGTGCCACTCGTTCAGAAACAAAGCTGAAAAGTTTTTCAAAGCGTTTGAAGCTTATTGAATACTTTACTGAATCCGGCAACAAGCCAGAGTGGATGGTATTGACGGTACTGCCGGTACTGCCTCCGGATCTTCGTCCATTAGTGCCTTTAGATGGCGGGCGTTTTGCGACGTCCGACTTAAATGACCTATATCGACGCGTGATCAACCGCAACAATCGCTTAAAGCGACTTTTAGAACTAAACGCGCCCGACATTATCGTACGCAATGAAAAGCGCATGTTACAAGAATCGGTTGATGCTTTGCTGGACAACGGGCGCCGGGGTCGCGCGATTACCGGCACTAACAAGCGTGCGTTGAAGTCGCTGGCCGACATGATCAAAGGCAAGCAGGGTCGTTTTCGTCAAAATTTATTAGGCAAGCGTGTTGATTACTCGGGACGCTCAGTGATTGTTGTGGGGCCAACTCTGAAATTACATCAATGTGGCCTGCCGAAAAAAATGGCACTGGAATTATTTAAGCCCTTTATATTCAGCAAATTACACGTGCGCGGCATTGCTCCGACCATTAAAGCGTGCAAGAAAATTGTGGAAAAAGAAGGCCCCGAAGTTTGGGACATCCTTGAAGAAGTAATTCGTGAGCATCCGGTATTATTAAATCGTGCGCCCACCCTACATCGATTAGGCATACAAGCCTTTGAACCCATTTTAATTGAAGGCAAGGCCATTCAATTACATCCTTTAGTATGTACCGCCTTCAATGCAGATTTTGACGGCGACCAAATGGCGGTACACGTGCCTTTATCTATAGAGGCGCAGCTTGAAAGTCGGGCGTTAATGATGTCAACCAACAACGTACTATCCCCTGCGAACGGCAACCCTATTATTGTTCCTTCACAGGACATCGTTTTAGGTTTGTACTACCTCACGCGCAAAAAAGTCAATGCGCACGGTCAGGGCATGTGTTTTGCAGACGTTGCAGAGGCACAGCGCGCGTATGAAAGCGACGTGGTTGCGTTGCACGCCAAGGTCAAGATTCGGGTCAATGATTATGACGTGAGTGAAGACGGCAAGGTTAATGCAGTGCGTCGCATCGTAGAAACGACAGTTGGTCGCGGCATACTATCGAAGATTTTACCTGCCGGTTTATCATTTAACCTGATAGATCGTGACCTCGACAAGCGCGCAATTTCAGCTTTAATTGATGCCTCCTACAGGCGTGTTGGATTAAAAGACACTGTTATTTTTGCCGACAACCTGATGTACACGGGTTTTCATTATGCCACGCGCGCTGGCGTATCTTTTTGTGCCGATGACATGGTAATTGCGGAAGAAAAGAAATCTATTTTAAGAGAGGCTGAAAAAGAAGTGAAAGAAATTGCCTCTCAATATGCATCGGGACTAGTAACCAAAGGTGAGCGCTACAACAAAGTCATTGATATTTGGTCACACACCAATGATCAGGTAGCCAAAGCCATGATGGAGCGACTGGGGCATGAAGAAGTTATAGACGATGATGGCAATGCAGTGACGCAAGAGTCATTTAATTCCGTTTACATAATGGCAGATTCGGGCGCACGCGGATCGGCGGCGCAAATTCGTCAACTTGCCGGCATGCGGGGTTTAATGGCAAAGCCTGACGGCTCGATTATTGAAAACCCGATTACGGCGAATTTTCGTGAAGGTCTAAACGTATTGCAATACTTCATTTCCACGCATGGTGCGCGCAAAGGTTTAGCAGATACCGCCTTAAAAACCGCGAACTCTGGTTACCTGACACGTCGATTAGTTGACGTTGCGCAGGATTTAGTAGTCAAGGATGTAGACTGTGGCACTACAAACGGCATGTTCATGAAACCAGTCATTGAGGGTGGTGACATAGTACGGACTTTACCAAGTCGCGTATTAGGCAGAGTTATTGCTGAAGACGTTTTAGATGCAGATGGCGAAACGGTGCTCATTCCGGCGGCCACCCTGCTGGATGAATCATGGGTAGAAAGATTCGAAGAACTCCGCATTGACGAAGTAAAAGTTCGTACCCCGATAACCTGTGAAACCCGCTATGGAGTGTGCGCGAATTGTTATGGTAGAGATCTTGCTCGGGGGCATCTTGTCAACATTGGTGAAGCGGTAGGGGTTATGGCTGCGCAATCTATCGGCGAGCCGGGCACCCAGCTCACCATGCGCACGTTTCATATTGGTGGAGCTGCAAGTCGTGCTGCCTCGACAAGTGATATCACGGTGAAATCTGCCGGCACGGTACGCATGCACAACCTAAAGTTGGTACAACACAAAGACGGCAACAACATTGCAGTGTCGCGATCAGGGGAACTGGGGGTAGTCAACGATCAGGGTCGTGAGAGAGAGCGTTACAAGATCCCATATGGTGCATCGATATCCGTAGGCGATGATGAAGCGGTGCAGGCTGGACAACTGGTAGCCACCTGGGACCCCCACACCCACCCCATCATTACCGAAGTCGCGGGTCAAGTACAGCTGGTTGATTTTGTTGAAGGCGTCACGGCTGATTCATTTACTGATGAAGTAACCGGGCTAAGCTCGACAGTAGTATCAGATCCGAAAAGTCGTTCTGCGGCCGGCAAAGACATGCGCCCGACCGTAAATCTTTTAGACCACAAGGGCAATACGCTTACGTTCGCAGGTACAGAAATCCCTGCGCACTACATTCTTCCGGCCGGCGCAATTATAAATTTATCAGATGGTGATCGGTTAGACATAGGCGACGTCATTGCGCGTATTCCACAAGAATCATCCAAAACCCGTGATATCACGGGTGGTTTGCCGCGGGTTGCGGATTTATTTGAGGCGCGCAAGCCGAAAGAACCTGCGATTCTTGCGGCACAAACCGGCACCGTTAGCTTTGGTAAAGACACCAAAGGTAAGGAACGTCTGGTAATTACCGATCAGGACGGAGAGTCTGTTGAAGAACTTATTCCGAAGTGGCGCAAAATTAACGTATTTGAAGGTGAACACGTACAGAAAGGCGAAGTAGTTGTAGATGGTGAGCTCAACCCGCATGATATCCTAAGATTGCTTGGCATAACTGCCCTGGCCGAATATTTAGTAAAAGAAATTCAAGACGTTTATCGTTTGCAAGGTGTTGAAATCGATGATAAACACATCGAAGTCATCATCAGACAAATGTTACGCAAGGTAGAGATTATAGAATCTGGCGACACCAGTTTTCTACACGGAGAGCAAGTAGAAAAATCTCGCATCTTAAAAACAAATGAAGACGTGCAGGCCGCAGAAAAACAGCCAGCCAGCTTTTCTCCGGTACTACTGGGAATTACCAAGGCCTCGTTAGTAACAGAGTCGTTTATTTCTGCGGCATCGTTTCAAGAAACCACGCGCGTACTTACCGAAGCCGCGGTAAAGGGATCAAAAGATTCCCTGCGTGGACTCAAAGAAAACGTAATAGTAGGTCGTTTGATTCCGGCGGGCACTGGCCTGGCCTATCATGAAACACGGCGTGGCGGTGCGGTAGTGGAAACCACCGCCAACCGGCAGGAAACTGTAGCATCTGCTGAGGCAATGATGAAAGACGCATTAAATGAAGAATTTGCGAGTCTATCCGCAAAATAGTGAGTCTGGCAGGGAAATTCCACTGGCGTAAATACTGGGCATCAGTTTTTTTTGGCATAATCGTGTCTGAAAGACAAAGTTTGCTTGACAGTGCGGCTATAGGTTTCTACAATCTTACGGCTACACAACAGGCCGATGCTTACTTCATCGGCCTGTTGTTTATTATGGGATAGAAAAATTATGGCAACCATCAATCAATTAGTACGCAAACCGCGCAAGCGCAAAATGGAAAAGAGCAACGTTCCGGCTTTAGCCAGCTGCCCACAAAAGCGTGGTGTATGTACTCGTGTTTATACCACCACGCCAAAGAAGCCAAACTCCGCGTTACGCAAAGTGGCGCGCGTACGTCTGACCAATGGTTTTGAAGTAACCAGCTACATTGGTGGTGAAGGTCATAACCTGCAAGAGCACTCGGTGGTGTTAATCCGTGGTGGGCGCGTTAAAGATTTACCTGGTGTTCGCTATCACACCGTGCGTGGTAGTCTGGATACGCAAGGCGTGCAGGATCGCATGCAAGCGCGTTCAAAGTATGGCACCAAAAGACCCAAGTCATAACAACCCAACAAACCAAGCAGACTAACGATGCCGCGCAGAAAAGAAATTCCTCAGCGAAAAATCCTGTCAGATCCCAAATACAATGACCAGTTAGTCGCTGGATTTGTCAACATGCTAATGAAACACGGCAAAAAATCAGTTGCAGAAAAGATTCTCTATCAAGCCTTTGATAACGTTCAGAAGAGAAGTGAACAAGAAGGGATTGAAGTATTTAAGCAGGCGCTTGCAAACGTGCGCCCAACGGTCGAAGTAAAGTCGCGCAGAGTTGGTGGTGCGACTTACCAGGTACCGACTGAAGTGCGGGCAGTGCGGCAAACCACTTTAGCGATGCGCTGGATTATTGACGCGGCGAAAAAACGTGGCGAAAAGTCCATGATTAACAAACTTGCGGGAGAGCTTACCGATGCTGCTGCGCAAAAAGGTGCGGCGATAAAAAAACGTGAAGACACGTTACGGATGGCCGAAGCCAACAAGGCCTTCTCACACTACCGCTGGTAGTGGTTCATTAAGGACTTTATTGTGGCACGTAAAACCCCCATCTCACGCTATCGGAACATTGGTATTGTTGCACACATTGACGCTGGCAAAACCACCGCCACAGAGCGCGTTCTATTTTATACCGGAATATCATACAAAATAGGTGAAGTGCATGATGGCGCTGCTGTTATGGACTGGATGGAACAAGAGCAAGAGCGTGGTATCACCATTACCTCGGCCGCCACCACTTGTTTTTGGAGTGGCATGGAACAGCAATACGACCAGCATCGAATCAACATCATTGATACTCCCGGGCACGTTGACTTCACGATAGAAGTAGAACGCTCCCTACGGGTACTGGATGGTGCCTGCGCGGTATTTGATGCCGTTAGCGGGGTAGAGCCACAGTCTGAAACCGTGTGGAGGCAGGCAAACAAATACAACGTTCCGCGTCTGGCGTTTGTGAATAAAATGGATCGGGCGGGCGCCAATTTTTTATACGTAGTAAATCAAATCAGAGAACGCTTAGGGTCTAATGCCATCCCGATTCAGTTGGCAATCGGTGCAGAGGAAAATTTCAAGGGCGTAGTTGACCTGATCAGAATGAAGGCAATTTACTGGGATGAAGAGAATTTAGGAACCACCTTTGAAGCGCGCGAGATTCCTGATGAAATGCAGGCCGAGTGTCAAAAGTGGCGTGAAGAAATGATCGAAGCCGCGGCCGAATCATCAGATGCAATTATGGAAAGATACCTAGAAACAGGCACCTTATCAGAAGACGACATTCGACAGGGACTACGCCTGCGAACGCTGGCGAATGAAATCGTGCCGGCTTTATGTGGTTCCGCCTTTAAGAATAAAGGCGTGCAGGCAATGTTGGACGCCGTAATTGACTACCTGCCTTCGCCGGTGGAAGTACCGGCAATCCAGGGTACTTTAGATGATCGGGGGCACACCCCGAGTGAGCGCAACTCATCGGACGATGAACCGTTTGCCGCTTTAGCATTCAAAATTGCTACCGACCCCTACGTTGGCACCTTAACTTTTTTTCGAGTGTACTCAGGCGTATTGAAGTCAGGTGATACGGTTTACAATTCGGTAAAACAAAAAAAAGAACGTTTAGGTCGCATATTACAGATGCACTCCAATTCCCGTGAAGAAATCAAAGAAGTTCGCGCCGGGGACATTGCCGCTGCCGTCGGTTTGAAAGACGTCACCACGGGAGAGACGCTATGTGATTTACAGAACATTATTATTCTGGAGCGCATGGAATTTCCGCAGCCAGTGATCTCTGTTGCGGTAGAGCCGAAAACCAAATCGGACCAAGAAAAAATGAGTATTGCGCTACAAAAGCTGGCGCGGGAAGACCCCTCTTTTCAAGTGCATACAGACGAAGAATCTGGTCAAACCATTATTTCAGGTATGGGCGAACTACATCTGGATATTATCGTCGATCGCATGAAACGCGAGTTTAGTGTCGAGGCCAACGTCGGGATGCCGCAAGTCTCTTATCGTGAAACCATTCGTAGTCAGATTGAACAAGAGAGCAAATATATACGCCAGTCTGGTGGGCGCGGCCAATACGGGCACGTATTTCTAAGGATTGAGCCACAAAAACCAGGTGACGGCTTTGAATTTATTAACAAAATTGTGGGTGGTGTAATTCCGCGTGAATATATCCCAGCGGTTGAAAAAGGCGTAAAAGAAGCCATGGACAACGGCGTCATTGCCGGCTATCCCGTAGTTGACGTAAAAGTTACCTTATATGACGGCTCCTATCACGACGTGGATTCATCTGAAATTGCATTTAAGATAGCCGCCTCCACGGGATTTCGCGATGGCGCCAGGCAAGCCAATCCGGTATTGCTGGAACCGATTATGAAAGTAGAAGTGGTAACCCCGGGAGAATACATGGGTGACGTGGTGGGTGATTTGAACCGTCGCCGTGGCCTGGTCAATGGCATGGAAGATGGCCCGGCTGGGAAAGTCGTGCGCTCTGAAGTACCTTTGGCGGAAATGTTTGGTTATGCAACCGATTTACGTTCAGCCACGCAAGGTCGCGCAACCTACTCAATGGAGTTTGATAAATATAAAGAAGTTCCTGGCAATATTGCAGATGCAGTTATTAAAAAATAAATACATAGTTCGCGGCATTATTATCAAGATATTTTTTGTGAGGTAGAGGAAAATGTCCAAGCAGAGGTACGAGCGCAGCAAGTTACACATTAATGTAGGCACGATAGGACACGTAGATCATGGCAAGACCACGTTAACGGCGGCGTTGACGCGGATTATGGGGGAAGTACATGGTGGCGAATATCGGGCTTATGATCAGATAGACAATGCGCCTGAGGAGCGTGCGCGGGGCATCACCATTGCCACGGCGCATGTTGAGTACGAGAGTGTACGGCGTCATTACGCGCACGTAGACTGTCCTGGTCATGCTGACTACGTCAAGAACATGATTACAGGTGCGGCGCAGATGGACGGGGCGATACTAGTAGTGAGTGCGGCGGATGGGCCAATGCCTCAGACACGCGAGCACATTTTACTAGCACGACAAGTAGGGGTGCCATACATACTGGTATACATGAACAAAGCTGATCAGGTAGACGATGCCGAGTTACTTGAATTGGTAGAGATGGAGATACGCGATTTATTATCCATGTACGAGTTTCCGGGAGACGACACCCCGATTATCACGGGTTCTGCGTTACAGGCATTAGAGGGGGACACCTCAGACACTGGGGTAGCGTCGGTGATCAAGCTAGTGGAAGAGATGGATGCTTTTATACCCGAGCCTGAGCGGGCGATAGATGGGGATTTTATTATGCCGGTAGAAGACGTATTTTCCATATCTGGTCGTGGTACTGTAGTGACGGGGCGGGTAGAGCGTGGTATTGTCAAGGTAGGCGATGAGATTGAAGTTGTAGGCATTCGCGAGACTGGCACCACCATATGCACCGGGGTAGAGATGTTTCGCAAGTTACTGGATCAGGGTCAGGCTGGTGACAACGTAGGGGTACTACTACGGGGGACGAAGCGAGATGAAGTAGAGCGTGGTCAAGTACTATGCAAGCCTGGATCGATCACTCCGCACACCCGGTTTGAGGCTGAGGTATACATACTCAGCAAAGAAGAGGGTGGACGTCACACGCCTTTTTTTAATGGTTATCGGCCGCAGTTTTATTTTCGCACGACGGACGTGACGGGGGCGGTAGATTTACCGGAGGGCACGGAGATGGTGATGCCTGGGGACAACGTACGGATGGTAGTATCGTTAATTGCGCCGATTGCGATGGAAGAGGGGCTACGTTTTGCGATACGTGAAGGTGGACGCACCGTAGGTGCCGGCGTAGTCTCAAAAATTGTGCAATAACACAGAGAATTACAGAAGCATCAATCATGGCGGCAGGACAAACCATTCGTATTCGCTTAAAGGCGTTTGATCATCGTTTGATTGATCGCTCCGCAAGTGAAATTGTGGAAACGGCCAGGCGTACCGGCGCCAGGGTAAAAGGGCCGATTCCACTACCCACGAAAAAAGAGCGGTTTACGTTACTAATTTCGCCACACGTGGACAAGAACGCGCGCGACCAATATGAGATACGCACGCACAAGCGTATTATGGACATTATAGAACCAACGGACAAAACTGTAGATGCGCTAATGAAGTTAGATCTGGCGGCAGGCGTAGACGTCCAAATCAAGCTAAGCTAGCCCGCTTGATGAATACCAGGCAAATGATGAATACCAAGAAAAAAAATATCTTTACTACACACTATCCTGTAAATCCTGTTTATTCATGTGAACTGATATGTCTTTAGGGCTGGTAGGAAAAAAAATTGGTATGACGCGAATATTTACCGAGGCAGGCGTATCGGCACCGGTAACGGTAGTACATGTACCCGCTAATCGCGTTACGCAAGTGCGCGTTCCAGAAATAGATGGTTATCGGGCGGTGCAGGTTACTTACGGTACACAAAAACCGTCGCGGATGACTAAACCAATGTCAGGGCACTTTGCAAAATGCGGAGTTGCTGCTGGTAGAGGTTTGCGCGAGTTTCGGTATGCAGATGGGCAAGCGGGCGAATTGCAGGTTGGTGCAGAAATTAACGCGAAGTTATTTGTGGTCGGACAAAAAGTTTTCGTTACGGGCATAACCAAAGGTAAAGGATTTGCGGGGCCGGTAAAGCGCCACAACTTCGGCATGCAGGACGCCACGCATGGCAATTCGCTTGCGCACCGGGCACATGGTTCAACCGGACAATGTCAGGACCCAGGCCATGTTTTTAAGGGTAAAAAGATGGCAGGTCAAATGGGGGGCGTGCGTGTCACCACCAAAAACCTGGAAATTATACACATTGATGCCGAAAAAGATTTATTGCTAATTAAAGGATCGATACCGGGCCGACCAGGTGGTGACGTAATAGTACGTGCGGCTCATCCGCACACAGTCAATCTGTCATTGACCGAGGCATCAGAAGCGGCTGAAGCCAAGCAAACATCAGCATCGGAAAATTAAGCGTGCAACTTGCCATAGCCAACACCAATTCCACGATAACCGTATCTGACCGCATTTTTGCGCGTGAATACAATGAATCGTTGGTACATCAGGCCGTTACCGCGTATCTGGCTGGTGGTCGGGTTGGCAGCAAAGCCAACAAAAGTCGTAGTGACGTGAAAGGTGGTAGTACTAAACCATGGCGTCAGAAAGGCACCGGGCGTTCGCGCGCCGGCACCTCAAGCAGCCCTATATGGCGTTCCGGAGGCGTTACCTTTGCGGCGAAACCACGCAACTACCAACAGAAATTAAATAAAAAAATGCTACGCGCGGCGTATGCGAATATATTTTCAGAACTGGCGCGACGGCAACGTCTACACATCGTTGAAGAATTTACGGTAACCGAGCCCAACACCAAACAAGCATTAAAAAAACTGCAAGAACTGTCACTTACTTCGGCGTTCATTATTACCCGGGAGGCGGATAAAAATCTATACTTGTCAGTGCGCAACCTGCCACACGTCGAGGTAACTGAAATTGGTGGTTTAGACCCTGTGAGCCTGCTTAAATATGAGCAAGTCGTAGTCACCAAAGTGGCATTACAGGCCATTGAGGAGTGGTTACAATGAATGATGAACGCATCATGACAGTGTTATTAGCGCCGCACGTCTCAGAAAAGGCCACCTTAAGTGCCGACAAAAACCGTCAACACATATTTCGAGTACTACCTGACGCTGGCAAAAATGAAATTAAACGAGCAATAGAAAAATTACTTAAAGTAAAGGTAGCTGCCGTAAACACCCTAAACATGAAGGGTAAGCGCAAACAATTTGGTCGGCGCTCGGGCAAACGCGCGAATTGGAAAAAAGCCATTGTGACGTTAGAGCAAGGTCACGATATCGACTTTGGCGGATTTGAGTAAAGGTGGCATGCGTATGGCACTGATAAAGGCAAAACCTACTTCCCCTGGTCGGCGCTTCGTGGTTCAAGTTGCTGTTGCCGGGGTACATAAAGGCCAGCCTTACAAGCCCCTGTTAGAGGTAAAAGACAGCAGTGGTGGTCGCAATAATGCCGGTCATATCACTACGCGCCATCGTGGTGGTGGGCATAAACGGCGCTATCGAATGATAGATTTCAGGCGCGACAAAGACAATGTTGATGCGCGCGTGGAAAGAATCGAATATGATCCTAATCGCAGTGCCAATATTGCGTTACTCAAGTACGCGGATGGTGAGCGGCGTTACATCATCGCCCCTAAAGGGTTGGTGCCAAACGACCAGATAAATTCAGGCAATCAAGTGCTGGTTAAGGCTGGTAATAGCCTGCCGCTTGGCAGTATTCCGGTGGGCACCATGGTGCACTGTATTGAAATGAAGCCTGGCAAGGGCGCGCAAATCGGGCGCAGTGCGGGGGCTGCCATTCAAATTATTGCGCGCGATGGCAATTATGCAACTTTGCGATTACGCTCGGGCGAAACGCGCAAAGTATTATCTACCTGTCGCGCGACCATTGGTGAAGTGGGTAATGCTGAGCATAGCTTGCGTAAATTAGGGAAAGCTGGTGCCAAGCGTTGGCGTGGTGTGCGCCCGACGGTACGCGGAGTGGCGATGAATCCGGTAGATCATCCACATGGTGGTGGCGAAGGCCGCAGTTCAGGTGGACGGCATCCGGTATCGCCGTGGGCGGTGCCTGCAAAAGGTTTTAAGACCAGAAAAAATCGGCGTACTGATCGCCTGATAGTGCGTCCCAGAAACAAAAAATAATTTCTTATAAAGTTTTTGTATTCAGAGAATTCGTTACATGCCAAGATCGCTACGTAAGGGTCCGTTTGTTGACCATCACTTGATGAGAAAAGTTGAACAGGCGGTTGCCACTAACAATCGCAAACCAATTAAAACCTGGTCACGGCGTTCGTTAATTGTGCCGGAGATGGTTGGCATTACTATTGCAGTGCACAACGGTCGCCAACACGTGCCAGTTTTAATCAGCGAAAATATGGTAGGTCATAAACTTGGGGAATTTGCGGGTACGCGCACTTTTAAGGGACATTCCGGAGACCGCAAGGCAACCTGATCATGCAAGTTTCAGCCAGGCTTACCTTTATTCAGATTACCCCGCAAAAGGCACGCCTGGTGGCCGATCAAATACGTGGGAAAACTGTAGGGCGCGCCTTAGAGATGCTAACCTTTAGTCCCAAACAAGCTGCGGTGACGATTAAAAAAGTGCTTGAATCTGCTATTGCGAATGCTGAACACAATGCAGGCGCGGACGTTGACGAACTTAAAGTTGCGAAGATATTCGTAGACGATGGCCCCACGCACAAGCGCTTACAGGCACGCGCCAAAGGCCGCTCCGCGAGAATCTTAAAACGTACCAGCCATATCACCGTAGTGGTTGGCGACAGCTAGGTGCAGGCAGGCATGTATGAGACTATTATCTTAGAGGTTAGCGCGAGCTAATTACAACGTTATGGGACAGAAAGTACACCCTACTGGAATGCGCTTAGGAATCTCCACTGATTGGACCTCCAAGTGGTACGCAGACGGCAGTGAATATGCCGAGTTTCTAAGCAGTGATCTGGAAATACGGGATTACTTAAGGAAAAAACTTGCTCAGGCATCAGTCAGTCGCATTCAAATCAATCGGCCGGCCCGGGCGGCGTTTATCACCATACATACGGCACGACCGGGCATCGTAATTGGTAAAAAAGGTGAAGACATAGAAGCCTTGCGCTATGAGATTGCGCGGCGTACAGGCCTTAGCGTGAATAACGTAAAAATCAATATCGAAGAAATACGCAAACCTGAAATCGACGCGCAACTTGTTGCCGAAAGTATCGCGCACCAACTGGAGAGGCGCATCATGTTCCGTCGCGCCATGAAACGAGCGGTCAGTAACGCCATGCGTCTGGGTGCGTTAGGCGTAAAAGTGAATGTTGCGGGGCGTTTGAATGGTGCGGAGATTGCGCGTAGTGAGTGGTATCGTGAAGGTCGGGTGCCCCTGCACACCTTACGAGCCAACATAGACTACGGTTTTGCGGAAGCCAAAACCACATATGGAATTCTGGGGGTAAAAACCTGGATTTACAAAGGCGACGTATTCGATATTGACGCCAAAGATTAACGCAGCAGACATATAAAAATGAAACACAGTATAGAGTTTAGAGATGTTACAACCTAAACGCACAAAATTTCGTAAACAGCAAAAAGGTCGTAATCGCGGCCTGGCGTTGAACGGCAATAAAGTCAGCTTTGGTGAATATGGCCTGAAAGCTATCGCCCGAGGGCGCATTACGGCACGCCAGATAGAGGCGGCGCGGCGCGCCATGACGCGGTACGTAAAACGAGGCGGAAAAATTTGGATTCGAATTTTCCCTGACGTGCCGGTCACCAAAAAGCCTTTAGAAGTCAGACAAGGCAAAGGCAAGGGAAACGTTGAATATTGGGTGGTAAAGATTCAACCGGGCAAAATGTTATACGAAATGGAAGGCGTGGACGAGCAAATCGCAAGAGAAGCATTTCGTCTAGCCGCTGCCAAGCTACCGCTAAAAACGGCTTTTATTTCCCGCAGCGTTATGTAAAGTAAGAACCATGAAGGCAGAAGAACTACGCAATAAAACACATGAGGAGCTGCACAAAGAGCTACTTGAGTTACGCAAAGAACAATTTACTTTGTGTATGCAGCGCGGTATTGGTCAGGTAAGCCGTGTGCACCAATTTAAGCTAAATCGAAGAAATATTGCGCGCGTGAAGACAGTCATGAATGAAAAACTCACGCAAAAAGCATCCTGAAACGGGCGATTTACCAGGGATAACTAAAGTTACCAGGAAAAACTTGAATGTCTGAAGAAAATAAAAAAGTTCGCACCCTGCAGGGCAAAGTCATTAGTAGCAGGATGAATAAGAGCGCGGTAGTGTTACTTGAACGTCAGGTCAGGCATCCCTTGTACGCGAAATACATAAGGCGTTCCACGACATTACATATACACGATGAAAATAATGAATGTGCGGCAGGTGATCAAGTTGCCATTAAAGAATGCCGCCCCATGTCAAAGACAAAATCGTGGCGACTGGTAGAAATAATCAAACGTGGTGTAGAAACCCAGGTGCGATGAGGTCTGGCGATGATTCAAATGCAAACTATGCTGGAAGTGGCAGACAATAGTGGCGCGCGCAAACTGCAATGTATTAAAGTACTTGGTGGATCCCGCCGCCGCTATGCCGGGATAGGCGACATTATTAAAGTGAGCGTTAAAGACGCCATTCCACGAGGCAAAGTAAAAAAAGGCGAAGTTTATAACGCTGTGGTAGTACGGACAGCTAAAGGAATACGACGCTCTGATGGGTCATCAATTCGCTTCGACAACAACGCGGCAGTACTGCTTAGTGCTCAATTACAACCGGTAGGAACGCGCATTTTTGGGCCAGTGACACGCGAACTGCGCACCGAGCGCTTTATGAAAATTATCTCTTTAGCGCCGGAAGTTTTATAAAAATCGGGTACAGGCAACCGTGGCGTGGCGAGTTTTATGGACAACAGAGACATACCTAATTAAACATGCGAAGAATACGCACAGGAGATGACGTAATGGTAATCGCTGGCAAGGACAAAGGCCGGCGCGGTGCCGTATTGAGAGTTATTGACGACAACAAAGTAATTATAGAAGGCATAAATTTAGTCAAAAAACACCAAAAGCCAAACCCAAATACCGGTATTACAGGGGGCATCAATGAACAGGAAATGCCGATTCATACGTCCAACGTAATGTTATTCAATCCTGCCACTGGCAAAGGCGACAGAATCGGATTTAAGACCTTAGAAGACAACAAAAAAGTTCGCTACTTTAAGTCTAACGGCGAAGTTGTGGACGTGTAATCAACAACATGGCCAGACTGCAAGACTACTATACGCGCACGCTTCGCAAGCAGCTCATGGAAAGACTTGCCTATAAAAATATTATGCAAGTACCGCGCATTGAAAAAATTACTCTGAATACAGGTGCTGGAGAAGCGGTTCGCGATAAAAAAATAATTAACAAGGTAATTACCGACGTGGAACAAATTGCCGGACAAAAAGCGATAGTGACCAATGCCAGAAAGTCAATCGCTGGATTCAATATTCGTGACGGTTTTCCAGTTGGCTGTAAAGTTACGCTGCGCAGCACACGCATGTACGAGTTTCTGGATCGCCTGATCAGTATTGCTATTCCACGCATACGTGATTTCAGGGGCTTGAGTGCCAGGGCGTTTGATGGGCGCGGGAACTATAGCTTAGGGGTTTCCGAGCAAATTATCTTTCCCGAGATTGATTATGACAAGATTGATGCAATTCGTGGCATGGATATTGCCATTACCACGTCTGCGAACACCGATGGAGAAGCTAAGGCGCTATTAGAGGCCTTTAGTTTTCCTTTTAAGAGCTAGCGTGTAATCACCTACAGGGCAGGAATACATGGCGAAAAAATCGATACTGGAACGACAGAAAAAGCGCGACAAAGAAGTGCGTCGTTGCACTGACAAACGCACCGAATTGAAAGCCATGGTAAAAAGTCCAACGAGCAGCTATGCGGCAAAACAGGAAGCCATTTTGCAATTACAAAAATTGCCTAAAAATGCAAGCCCGGTGCGGCTGCGTAATCGATGTAGTCTTACCGGGCGACCCAAGGGCTTTTATCGGAAATTTGGCTTAGGACGAAATAAATTGCGTGAGGCAGCGATGCGAGGCGATATCCCTGGCTTGATCAAGGCAAGTTGGTAACAAGGTAACAACAGGACAAAGTTTATGAGTATGGGTGATCCCATTTCCGACATGCTGACGCGTATCCGTAATGGACAAAGCGCCAAAAAAATTACTGTGGTAATGCCCGCATCTGCTTTGAAAGTCGCGATTGCAGAAGTATTGAAAGATGAGGGCTTTATCGAAGCATTTATACTAAACAGGAATGGGGTCAAAGCCGAGTTGAGCATAACGCTTAAATACTATATGGGAAAGCCGGTTATATCCAGGCTCCAACGAGTCAGCAGACCAGGGTTACGCATTTATAAAAGTGTAGACGACTTGCCGAAAGTAATCGGTGGTATGGGAGTGGCGATTATATCCACGTCTAAAGGCGTGATGAGTGATCGTGCGGCGCGTACCGCGGGGCACGGTGGTGAAGTCTTGTGTAGGGTTGAATAACATCCTGGTGGGCAAACAACATGTCAAGAATTGCGAAACAAACTATTCAAATACTGTCGGGTGTAGAAGTACAGCTGCAAGGCCAGCAGCTTGCGGTAACGGGCCCAATGGGCGAAATATCCATGCGCATCCATAGCGACGTGGGTGTGGAGCACAAAGACAATCAGTTGCGCGTGCAGGTTGAAGCAACCAACAATACTGCAATGGCTGGCACCATGCGGTCGCTAATGAACAACCTGATTAAGGGAGTGAGCAAAGGTTTTGAACGCAAACTGGAACTCGTCGGAGTTGGCTATCGTGCTCAATCTAAAGGCAACACCTTACATTTGACTTTAGGGTTTTCTCATCCTGTTCATTATATTGTGCCGGAAGGAATCAAAATTGAGACACCCAGCCAAACCGAGGTAATAATAAGGGGAGTAGACAAACAAAAAGTTGGACAAGTTGCCGCGGAAATTCGTGCTTATCGCCCGCCAGAGCCCTACAAAGGCAAAGGCGTTAAATATGCGGGAGAAAGAATCATTCGCAAAGAAGCCAGGAAAAAATAAAACCAACAATTCTGAATATTTGTGAACAAAGCCAGGTCAAGATCACGACGTGCGTGCAAATCCCGCTGTAAAATTGCGGAATTACGCGCTCATCGCCTATGCGTGCATCGTACGCCGCGCCATATTTACGCGCAGGTAATTGCACCAATGAAAGGTGAGACCATTGTAAGCGCATCATCTCTTGATACCGAAGTGCGTGGCAACGTCAAATATACCGGGAATCTGGAAGCGGCCAGGTTAGTGGGGAAAATAATTGCAGAGCGCGCGCGACACAAAGGTGTAGTAAAGGTTGCTTTTGACCGCTCCGGATTTAAGTACCATGGCCGCGTGAAGGCCCTGGCGGACGCGGCGCGGGCAGCAGGATTGAAGTTTTAACGGGATACTACTGAAGGGCAAATAATTATGGCGACGAATGAACCTGCGAGAATATCTGATGGCCTTGAAGAGAGGTTAGTTGCCGTCAATCGGGTTGCCAAAGTGGTGAAAGGCGGTCGTCAATTTGGATTTACCGCGCTTACCGTAGTAGGAGATGGCAACGGCAAAGTTGGGGTTGGTTATGGCAAAGCTCGTGAAGTACCGCCAGCCATTCAAAAGGCTATGGAAAGAGCGCGCAAAGGGCTAAAACGTGTGCCGTTAAAAGATGGGACGTTATACTATCCGGTGGTTGGAAGGCATGGGGCCGCCAAAATATTCATGCAGCCGGCTGCCGTTGGTACCGGCATTATTGCCGGTGGCGCCATGCGCGCAGTGTTCGAAGTCGTTGGCGTGAAGAACGTACTATCAAAATGTATTGGTTCCAGAAATCCAATTAACGTTGTGCGTGCTACGATCAATGCCCTGTGCGGCATGCAGTCGCCTGAGCATATCGCCGCAAAGCGCGGCAAGAGCGTCGGGGAAATACAGTCATAGCCGTTTTGCCGGGTTGAGTACACGTGAATAAACAGTTGAGAGTAACTTTAGTCAAAAGCTTAAATGGACGGTGTGCCGCGCACCGGGCATGTGCGCGTGGTTTAGGTATTCGACGCATGCACAACCCCGTGACGGTAACAGACACCCCGGAAAATCGTGGCATGATTGATAAAATAAGCTACATGTTAAAAGTTGAAGAAGTGTAAGCGTGGGTATACATCAAAGGATAGAAATATGCGCTTAAATAGCCTGAAACCGGCGACTGGAAGTCGCCACAATCGTAAACGTGCAGGTCGGGGCATTGGCTGCGGGCTTGGCAAGACCTGTGGACGTGGGCATAAAGGTCAGCGCTCA
Organism: Gammaproteobacteria bacterium; assembly: GCA_963422595.1. Lineage (GTDB taxonomy): Bacteria > Pseudomonadota > Gammaproteobacteria > UBA4575 > UBA4575. Next base: position 1,677,137 of record OY730298.1, on the reverse strand, counting down.
CGCAAAGGCGGTTATCACAAAGTAGGTTTTGAAGGTGGTCAAATGCCATTACAGAGACGTTTACCCAAAGTAGGGTTTCGATCGCGCAAGGCCAGCAACACTGCTGAACTACGTCTGCATGAACTTGCTATGGTTGGCGACAAAGTGGTGAGTATTGAAGTATTGAAAGAGGCCAAATTAGTGCATGTTGCGGCCAAGCGTGTAAAAGTGATGCAATCCGGAAAAATTACAACTGCGATAAAAGCCAGGGGACTATTATTTACCCCAGGTGCCAGAAAAGCAGTTGAGGCGGCCGGGGGGACGATCGCGGACTAATGGCTCGAACTGCTGCAAATGCCGTCGGTTCTCTGGCAGGGCTTGGACAGGTTACAGAACTGCGCAAGCGATTATTTTTTGTATTGTTTGCGCTTATCGTATACCGCATTGGCACGTATATTCCGGTACCTGGGATAGACCCGGGCGCCATGGCGAGGTTTTTCGAGCAACAAAGCAGCACCATATTGGGAATGTTTAACATGTTCTCAGGGGGTGCATTACAACGCCTTAGCATTCTGGCACTTGGCATCATGCCATATATTTCCGCCTCTATTATTATGCAATTAATGAGCGCGGTGGTGCCGACTTTGAAAGAGCTTAAAAAGGAAGGTGAGGCTGGGCGGCGCAAGATTACCCAATACACGCGCTATGGCACCGTTTTTCTGGCAACGTTTCAGGCCATTGGAGTTTCCATTGCGCTACAGAACCAACAAGTGGCACTTACTCCTGGTGTAGGGTTTATCTTTACGGCCACCGTTAGCCTGGTTACCGGCACCGTATTTTTAATGTGGTTAGGTGAGCAAATTACCGAACGGGGCATTGGCAATGGCATCTCGATTATTATTTTTGCAGGCATTGTTGCAGGCCTGCCGGCGGCCATAGGCGGCACGCTTGATTTGGTTACTCAAGGCGCGCTGGGTGAGGGTTTTGCGTTATTTCTATTTTTAATGGCGATTGCGGTAACCGCGTTCGTAATCTTTGTAGAAAGGGCGCAGCGGCGTATAACGGTCAACTATGCGCGCCGCCAACAGGGTAGAAAGATGTATGCGGCGCAATCGACGCATTTGCCGCTCAAACTCAACATGTCTGGTGTGATTCCGCCGATCTTCGCATCAAGCATTATTTTGTTCCCGGCGACTTTACTGCAATGGTCAAGCACTTCAACGGGCAGTTTCTCCTGGTTACAAAATATTGCTACGGCGATTTCTCCCGGTCAGCCGTTGTACGTGATGTTGTACGCGCTGGCGATTGTATTCTTTTGCTTCTTTTACACCGCGATTGTATTTGACTCACGGGAAACTGCCGATAACTTAAAGCGTTCCGGCGCCTTTATCCCGGGCATACGTCCAGGCGAACAAACGGCTCGTTATATTGATACCGTGCTTACGCGCTTAACTGCCGTGGGTGCGGTCTATATCACCCTGGTGTGCCTGCTACCTGAGTTTCTTATTCTTAAATTTAGCGTGCCATTTTATTTTGGTGGTACCTCGCTGTTAATTATAGTTGTGGTAGTGATGGATTTTATGGCTCAGGTACAGGCGCACTTAATGTCTCATCAATATGAAGGTTTGATGAAAAAGGCCAATTTAAGAGGCTATGGACGATCTGGGGCGGTACGTTAACAGGCAGCCATGAAAGTACGAGCCTCCGTAAAAAGAATGTGTCGGCATTGCAAGGTGGTGCGCCGCAATGGAGTGGTACGCATAATCTGCAAAGACCCCAGGCATAAGCAACGCCAGGGTTAATGCAGCGAAGAATGTAGAGTTTACGAATAAAGACCGTGTATTTAATGAACGTGACTGATAGAATTCGCGATCCCGGGAAAGTCTCGGGTATTGATTTATTAAGGATTTTTTAAATGGCGCGTATTGCTGGAATTAATGTGCCGGTGCATAAGCACGCCGAAATTGCATTGACCGCTATCTATGGAATTGGGCGCTCCAATTCTCGCAAGATATGTGCGGCCGCGGGAATTTCGTCTGGCAGCAAAATTAAAGACCTTAGCGAGGATGAAGTTACTCGCTTGCGTGCCGCAGTCGGCAACTATCGTGTCGAAGGTGATCTGCGTCGAGAAACCACGGTAAACATAAAGCGACTGATGGACCTGGGTACCTATCGAGGTATCAGGCATCGACGAGGTTTGCCATTGCGGGGGCAACGCACGCGCACTAATGCGCGTACCCGCAAGGGCCCCAGGCGCCCGATAAAACGCTAACAACCGAGCAATATCAGACAATTAAATATGGCAAAAACATCAACCCGCACGCGCAAGAAAGTAAAACGTATCGTTACCGATGGTGTGGCGCACATCCATGCTTCTTTTAACAACACCATCGTGACCATCACCGATCGTCAGGGTAATGCCCTAACGTGGGCCACCGCTGGTGGGTCGGGCTTTCGTGGTTCCCGTAAAAGCACGCCATTTGCGGCCCAGACTGCGGCCGAACGAGCAGGTCAGGCGGCGCTTGAGTACGGTTTGAAAAATTTAGAAGTAAAGGTAAAGGGGCCGGGGCCGGGTCGTGAATCGGCGGTACGCGCATTGAACGCGGTGGGGTATAGAATCACCAACATAAATGATGTCACCCCGATTCCACATAACGGTTGTCGTCCGGCCAAGCGCCGTCGCGTATAAGAGTAAAGCAACGTGGCACGTTATTTAGGACCAACTTGTAAGCTCAGTCGACGCGAAGGCACCGACCTGATGTTAAAGGGCCGGGCCCGGTCGCTGGATTCAAAATGTAAAATTGACAAGCTGCCGGGGCAACATGGAGACAAGCGTGGCCGTATTTCCAACTATGGTATGCAACTAAGAGAAAAGCAAAAGTTACGCAGAATTTATGGAATACTGGAGCGTCAATTCAGAAATTATTATAAAAAAGCGTCACGTCTCAAGGGTTCGACCGGCGAGAACCTACTACAACTACTTGAGTGTCGGCTGGATAACGTGGCGTATCGCATGGGTTTTGGCGTTACCCGTGCGGAGTGTCGGCAGCTTGTCAGTCACAAAGCGATGGCAGTGAACGGCATAGTAGTGAACATCCCTTCGTATCATGTATCTCCCCGTGACGTGATAAGCGTGCGGGAAAAGTCCAGACAGCAATTACGCATCCAGGACGCGCTAAATGCCGCCGAGCAGATTGGGTTACCGGATTGGGTGGAAGTAGACATTAAGAAAATGCAAGGCACATTTAAATCTGTGCCCGAGCGCGATGATTTGCCACCAGATATTAATGAATCACTCGTAGTTGAACTGTATTCCAAGTGATCGCTATTTGTAAAATGAGGTAATCAATGATTGCGAACGAATTACTGAAACCCAGGGTAGTAGACGTACAGTTGGTCAATGAGTGTCATGCCAAAGTTATGCTGGAGCCGTTAGAACGTGGTTTTGGACATACGCTTGGTAACGCGCTGCGCCGAATTTTACTGTCATCCATCCCGGGATGCGCGGTAGTGGAAGTGCAGATTGACAATGTACTGCACGAATACACGGCAATTGAAGGCGTGCAGGAAGACGTCGTAGATATTTTATTAAATTTAAAAGGCATAGCGGCGATTATGCACAACAAAACCGAAGCTACGCTGAGTTTACACAAGCAAGGCCCGGGGGTGGCTAGCGCGGGCGACATTGAAATGGATCATGATGTGGAAATCATCAACAAAGATCACGTAATTGCACATTTAACTGAACAAGGTTCACTGGGCATGACGCTGAAAGTGGCGAAAGGTCGCGGTTATCAACCAGCCGCACAACGTCACGATGCAGGTGATAGAGCCATTGGTTCGCTACTATTAGACGCCAGTTTCAGCCCGGTACGCAGAGTATCTTATGCGGTGGAAAGTGCGCGCGTGGAACAGCGTACCGATTTGGATAAGCTGATTATCGAGTTAGAAACAAATGGCACAATAGATCCAGAAGAGACTATTCGCAAGGCTGCGGGAGTGTTGCAGCAGCAATTATCGGTATTTGTGGACTTACAAGGTGACGATCAGGTTGAGCCTGATGAAACCGAAGCGGAGATTGACCCGATTCTAATACGTCCGGTTGACGACCTGGAGCTTACCGTGCGTTCGGCTAACTGCCTCAAGGCAGAAAGCATTTACTACATTGGTGATTTGATTCAGCGCACCGAAGTTGACTTACTGAAGACGCCCAACTTGGGCAAGAAATCATTAACGGAAATCAAAGACGTGTTAGGCACTCATGGCCTGTCATTAGGCATGCGTTTGGAAAATTGGCCGCCGGCGAATCTGGACGTGCGCGAAGAGCACAAAATCATCATTTAGGCAAGAAGGTATAAAATCTGATGAGACATCGACGAGTAGGGCGTCAGTTAGGCAGAAACAGCGCACATCGCAAAGCCATGATGGGTAACATGGCGACGTCTTTATTTATACATGAGATGATTCGTACCACCTTGCCAAAGGCGAAAGAATTACGGCGTTATGCCGAGCCCTTGATTACACTGGCAAAGACAGACGACGTTGCCAGGCGCCGTCGGGCATTCTCCAAATTACGCGATAAAGCCAGTGTCGGCAAGCTATTTGCTGATCTTGGGCCTCGCTACAAGACCCGCCCTGGCGGCTATACCCGGGTGTTAAAATGTGGCTTTCGCCCAGGCGACAATGCTCCTATGGCCCTGGTAGAACTATTGGATCGTCCCGTTAAAGACACTTAAAAGGTAACGAATAGTAAATTATAGTAAACAGGATAGAAAGCAGCTGTGCATTTTCCTGTCTATTCTGCCCATCCATGTTCGTATCTTTATACGGTGCTCGCAACAACATAGTGAAATAGCCGCGCAAGCGGTCTGTGTCCGTTTTGCTATCAGGGCCAGTGGCAGTGCAGCTAATTTCGCCAGTAACTGTCTGTTTTATTCGTAAGTATGAGGTCTCTTACTGGGTGATTTAATTCGGAATGAGACCTATTATCTTAGCTACGGACTACGGCGTGTCGGATTCCTACGTGGGGCAATTGAAATCCGCAATTCATAAAATCGTGCCACAAGCTCAAATGATTGATCTTATACACAATCTACCCGCGTTTAATCCCAAGGCCTCTGCCTACCTGTTAGCCAGCTATGTAGAGAATATACCAGCAAATTCAATCATGGTAGGTGTAGTTGACCCAGGTGTTGGTTCGGATCGGGAAGCAATTATTATAGAGGGTGACGATTATACCTTTATTGGCCCAAATAACGGTTTGTTGGCGATTCCCGCAAGGAAATTAACCGCAATACGCTTATCAAAAATTGTTTTATCTGAGCAGCCGGCCTGCAAAACTTTTCATGGGCGCGATGTTTTTGCACCTGTAGCGGCGCAATTTTTATCTGCATCCGTGCCAGAGCCTGATTTGATACGAATGGAGTCGATACAGAGGGATCAGCTTATCGGTATGGATTGGCCGGTTAATTTATATGCAATCATTTATATCGATCATTTTGGTAATGCCGTTACTGGAGTAACGTTTGATTTAATTGACGCCACCGGAGTGATAAGGGTTAAGGGGCATGAAGTAAGACATTTCGATTCCTTTCATTGCGCGCGCCCTGGCGAACTATTTTGGTATAGTAACGCCAATGGTCTCATCAGCATAGCGGCAAGGGAAGCCTCGGCAGCCGAACTATGCCAGCTATCAATCGGAGAGCAGGTTTATTTCGAATAATTGGTCAGCAATTTCCGCAATTAGTGTTGCGTTCGTTTGCGCTTTTGGGGGTTCAGGATAGGGCGCAAGTATTTCCCGGTGAATGAAGATTCAGTATTTGCCACCATTTCGGGTGTGCCCACGGCGACAACTTCACCGCCACGGTCGCCACCTTCCGGGCCCAAATCAATGATCCAATCTGCGGTTTTAACGACGTCGAGGTTGTGTTCAATGACAATCACGGTATTGCCCTGGTCACGTAAATGATGGAGGACTTTTAATAGCTGCTCAACGTCGTGAAAGTGCAAGCCAGTAGTAGGTTCATCCAATATATACAGGGTGCTTCCGGTACTGCGTTTAGAAAGCTCGCGCGACAATTTTACGCGCTGGGCTTCGCCACCTGAAAGAGTGGTCGCACTTTGTCCAACGGTAATATACGGCAAACCGACGTCCACAAGGGTTTGCAATTTTCTGTTGACGATAGGTACCGCGGCAAAAAAATGTAAGGCATCCTCAACTGTAAGCTGCAAGACCTGATGGATATTTTTATCCTTGTAACGTATTTCCAGGGTCTCGCGGTTGTAGCGTTTTCCCTGGCATATATCGCAGGGCACGTAGACGTCCGGCAGGAAGTGCATTTCCACTTTAATTACGCCGTCCCCCCGGCAGGCTTTACAACGGCCTCCCTTCACGTTAAAGCTGAAGCGGCCAGGCGCGTAACCACGAGCGCGTGCCGCCGGCGTATTCGAAAATAACTCCCGTATGGGCGTGAACAGACCGGTATACGTAGCGGGATTAGAACGCGGCGTACGTCCTATGGGGCTTTGATCGATATCAATAACTTTATCGACTTGCTCCACACCTCTGATTTTCTGGCACTCGGCAGGCAGCACGCCCGAGCCATGCAAATGCCGCATACAATGCTTATATAAGGTATCGTTGATAAGGGTGGATTTTCCGGAGCCGGACACGCCGGTGACCACGGTAAACAAACCCAGCGGGATTTCCACGCAAATGTTTTTCAGATTATTACCTCTGGCACCAATAATTTTCAGGGTTTTCGATTTTTGCAAAGGCACGCGCACCTCAGGAACGGCGATAGCACGCTTGCCGGAAAGATATTGCCCGGTCAAAGACACAGTATTTTTTTCGATATCCGCAGGTGTGCCCTGTGCCACCACCTGGCCGCCATGTACGCCGGCGCCAGGCCCCATGTCTACAACATGATCGGCGTAGCGAATGGCCTCTTCGTCGTGCTCCACGAATATTACGGTATTGCCCAGGTTGCGTAAGTAAGTCAGCGTGTTCAGGAGTCGCCGATTGTCTCGCTGATGCAAGCCGATTGAAGGTTCATCAAGTATATACATAACGCCAACCAGACCGGAGCCAATCTGGCTGGCCAGCCGAATGCGTTGGGCCTCGCCGCCGGACAGAGTGTCCGCGCCGCGCCCCAGGGTTAAATAATCCAAACCCACGTTGACTAAAAACGTTAGCCGCGCATTAATCTCGTGGATGATTTTTTCGCCTACCGCCCCAAGCTGCCCTGGCAGTGTAAGCCGTTTAAAAAAGAGCAGAATTTTTTCCGTAGCCCAGCAGGTAATTTGCGGTAAATTAGTGTTTTGGATGAAGACGTTGCGCGCCTCCATATTCAGGCGCTGACCATTACAGGCCTGACAGGTTTGCGTGGTGAGGTATTTGCTGAGTGCTTCGCGCACGGCGCTGGATTCGGTATCACGAAAACGTCGCTCCATATTTGGAATCACTCCTGCGAAGGTATGTTGGCGTTGATAAGGTTTACCAGATTCGCTAGTATAGTTGAACTGAATTTTCTCGTCGCCACTGCCATACAGGATAAGGTCCTGGATTTTCACCTCCAGTTCATCATAAGGCGTTTCGATATCAAACTCATAGTGCCTGGCGAGGGATTGAATCAAATTGAAATAGTATGGGTTATGTCGATCCCAGCCGCGAATGGCGCCTCCCGCAAGGCTAATCGCAGCATTAACAATGATCAATTCGGGGTCGAAAAATTGCTCTACGCCCAAACCGTCACATGCCGTACATGCACCTGCCGGGTTATTAAAAGAGAACAGGCGGGGTTCAAGCTCGTTCAGGCTATAGCCACATTTCGGGCAAGCGAACTTCGCGGAAAAAACCAGTTCCGTTGCTTGCGGATACTCTATTGCGCAAATCATGGCAACGTCATCTGCAAGTTTTAGCGCAGTCTCAAACGATTCGGCCAAGCGTGATGCCAAGCCCGCCTTAACCTTAAACCTGTCTACCACTACGTCAATAGTGTGCTTGCGTTGCAAGTGCAGTTTTGGAGGTGCGTCTAATGGGTAAATTTCGCCGTCAATGCGCGCACGCGTAAAACCCTGAGCTTGCAATCTGGCGAGTAGCTGAACGTGCTCGCCTTTGCGATTTTGGACTACCGGTGCCAATAACATCAATTTCCTGCCTGCTTCAAGCGATAACACCTTATCCACCATTTGACTGATAGTTTGCGCGTGCAGTTCGATATGATGCTTAGGGCAACGCGGCGTGCCGACGCGCGCAAACAGCAGACGCAAGTAATCGTATATTTCAGTAATCGTTCCTACAGTTGATCGCGGGTTATGGGAAGCCGCTTTTTGCTCGATAGAAATGGCAGGCGATAGCCCGTCAATATGATCTACGTCCGGCTTTTCCATACGCGCAAGAAACTGGCGGGCATAGGCGGACAGCGATTCCACATAGCGGCGTTGTCCCTCCGCAAAGATAGTATCGAAGGCTAAAGATGACTTGCCTGAACCGGACAGGCCAGTAATGACGATAAGCTCATCGCGAGGCAAGTCAACGTCAATATTCTGAAGATTGTGCGTGCGCGCGCCTCGAACACTAATGCCTTGCATATCTTTAATTATAATTGAGCAGACTACTTACTATATGTGAATATACGTGACTTGCCGTCTGCGAGGCAAAGTCCACTCAGGCCTGGCAGAGTGATGCAAGGTTTAACCGTAGCGTAAGCGGCCGCAATACACTATCGTCACAGTGAGGAGTAACGGCATAGTGCCGGACATATTGGTTGCGGTTCTGTCCCTGTCAGTAGTGGAATGGCGCAGTGATGCAATGGAAGATAGATTGCTAAGCAGGCCTGTTTTCCAGTTGCTTAGCAGACAGATAGTTCGCGATACAGGAGGAGATATGCCAGACTGTCACATGGCCCGCCTGCGTCTGCTGATGCACAGGCGGTTTGCAGGACGATATAGCGTCATGGTGGGCGCAGTAGCTCCGGTTCCTGATATGCAGACGTGCAATGCCTGTCCAGGCTAGGCGGCACGTCTGCCGGTAATCGCCTCGCGCAGGCCTTCAAGCAACCCTTCAAGCCTGGCCATGCCGTGTTCTACGACTCGCAGCCGCCCATCAAGTTTGCTGAACTGATCTTCCATCCACCTGTATTGACTATCCATGCGAGCTTCCAGCCGATCAATGCGTTGATTGGTTTCACTGATGCGTTGTGCCAGGTTTCGCTGACCGGTAAAAATTAGTCCGGCAAGGGCTGCGCCAACGGCTAAAATTCCGATTAATTCAGGGGTCATAACATTGCCAGCATAGTAGAATTCACTGATGGCTTCAAGAACTTAAAGACTCTAAGGCAGGATAATTGGTTATACTGATCTGACTGGTAGTGAGATAGGTTAGTAATATGGCAAGAGGCGTGAACAAAGTGATTTTGGTCGGCAACCTTGGGCAAGACCCGGAAATCAAATATATGCCCAGCGGCGCGGCGGTCTGCAATATAAGCGTCGCGACCACCGATTCCTGGAATGATAAAAATTCGGGCGAGAAAGTCGAAAAGACCGAATGGCATCGAGTGGTATTTTTTCGCCGGCTGGCGGAAATTGCGGGTGAGTATCTTCGCAAAGGTTCACAAGTGTATATAGAAGGACGTTTGCAAACTCGCAAATGGCAGGATCAGAGCGGCAGCGATAGGTACACCACGGAAATCATTGCCAACGATATGCAAATGCTGGGCAACAAAGGCGGCGGTGTGGCTGCAATGTCGGATTCGTCCGGTCAGCATACCGGACCGGCAACAGAGCCTGCGGATAATTCCCACCGGGCAAAGACCGGTCCATCACCTGCCTCTACCTCGTCGGCAGACCCGCCCGGAGGGGCAGGTAAGTCAGACGATTTTGATGACGATATCCCTTTTTAGTCATGGTAAATGTGGTCGGTGCTGGTCTGCCTGCTACGGATACACCGCACATAACGGCCGGATAACACGCTAACTGGTAGTGCCCCGCGGCCGGGCTTGGGCATCTGTGCATGAATCGCCCCTTACGACCCGTTGGGGCTTACCTCTGCCTGGTCGCCTGCCTGCCACCTTACACGCGCACCGTTATCATATCACTCTACCCGGGCTTTGGTGCCCCTGATTTTCTCCCACGCTACCGCAGTGCGGATGATGGTAGCAAGATCATCATAGCAAGGTGACCAGTCCAATGTCGCGCGCAGGCGCGATGCGTCGGCTAACAATATCGGCGGGTCACCGGCCCGTCGCCGGCCATCGCGAACGTCAGCAACACTGCCAGTCTGCTCCTGTACCGCCTGCAATACCTCGCGTACTGAGAAGCCGTGGCCATAGCCACAGTTAAGCACACAACTGCTGCCGCCATCCTCAAGATAGCGCAGCGCGGCGACGTGGGCGGTGGCGAGATCCGAGACGTGAATGTAGTCGCGCACGCAGGTACCGTCTGGAGTGTCGTAGTCACTGCCAAACACCGTCACCTGGTCACGCAGACCCACCGCGGCTTCGGCGGCGACCTTGATCAGGTGCGTAGCATTGGGGGTGGATTGTCCGGTCCGTCCTTGCAGGTCGGCGCCGGCAACGTTGAAATAACGTAGTGCCAGGTAACGGAAGTCGTGAGCCATAGAAGTATCGCGAAGCACCCATTCTGTCATTAGTTTGGATCTGCCGTAAGGGCTGATGGGTAGCGTCGGAAGCTCCTCGGTTACCGGGATTGCGTTGGGGCTGCCGTAGACCGCTGCGGTTGATGAAAAGATGAACTGCCGTACCCCGTGCTTCACGCAGGCGCGAATCAAATTCACACTGGCACTGCTGTTGTTGCGGTAATACTTCAGGGGATCGGTAACCGATTCGGGCACTACGACGCTACCGGCGAAGTGGATGACAGTGGCGATACGATGTTCGGCAATGATAGTATCGGCGCAACCGGCGTCGCCCGGCACGAAGATTACGTCATCAGGCAGTGCTGAACGTCGTCCGGTGGAAAGATCGTCAAGCACCACCACGGGATAGCCAGCGTCGCGAAACGCCAACACGGCATGGCTTCCGACATAGCCGGCGCCGCCGGTAATCAGCAACGGATGCTTTTGGTTAATCATTTAATGTACTTGACATTTACCCGTGTTTTTGGTACTCTACCTCAACACCTGTATATTGCTCCACGACTGCACCCGTCCGGCGTTAAGCAGCACTCCTTAACCCTTGCAGACGGCACCCTGTCAGGCTTGGGGGTGATGGGACACGTGCTCCACCGATGCTTGATCTTTTGCTCAAAGGTCGCATTGCCGATGGCGTACTGGCAGCCTCTTAAAATAAATGTATCGTGTCAATGCGTTATTTTAATTTGTAGTGATAGTAAGTCAATGTTCAGGTACATCGCTGGTAAAGAGCTTATTGAGAATAGCCTCCATGATTGTCAGAATGATAACATTCTTTAGCATGGACGTGTGGACAAAGGGCGGCTAGGGACGAAATTAATTTGTTTTTAGTCAGAATGACAATGTTCTTTGTGTGGACCTGTGGACGGCCAATTATCTGGTGACGCGCGTCCATTCTCGGTGAGAGCTGGCGTGAAGAGTGCGGTCATAGAGCGGTGCCAGGATATTGTTCCCGAATATAACGCCAACCTGGCTGTTGCAATTGACAATATAGTTGAAGGTTGCGTTCGGGACGTTATACATTAGGTATTGTCGAGTAAAATTTTAAACCATGAAAAAGGTATTTATCAAGACCCACGGCTGTCAAATGAATGAGTATGATTCTGCAAAAATGTTTAGCGTACTCAAGCATAAATGCGGTTTTGAAATCACTACCAATCCATCTGTGGCGGACGTGTTGCTATTAAATACCTGCTCGATTCGTGAAAAGGCGCAGGAAAAAGTATTTTCTCAGCTGGGACAATGGCGGCCTTACAAAGACAGTAATCCCGATGTATTAATCGGTGTGGGCGGTTGTGTGGCAAGCCAGGAAGGGGCAGCGTTAGCCAGACGTGCACCGCAGGTTGATCTGGTATTTGGTCCACAAACTATCCACCGATTACCGGAATTGTTTAACCAAACCAGGCAAAGCAAAACCGCGGTAGTTGATATATCTTTCCCGGAAATGGAGAAATTTGATTGCTTGCCAGCACCGAGATCCGCAGGGCCTGCCGCTTTTGTTTCGATTATGGAAGGGTGTAGTAAATATTGCACGTATTGCGTAGTGCCCTATACAAGAGGGGAAGAATTCAGCAGGCCACTTGCTGACGTATTGGTGGAGATTAAAGCATTGGCGAAAAATGGGGTTCGCGAAGTAACTTTGTTGGGGCAAAACGTCAATGGATATCGAGGCCTTGACCGGGATGGCGAAGTCGTCAATTTTTCATTATTACTCTACTACGTGAGAGAGATTCAAGGCATTGAACGCATTCGGTATACCAGCTCCCATCCAATCGAATTTTCTGATAACTTAATCAATGCTTATGCCGACGTTTCCGAGTTGGTTAATCACGTGCACCTGCCGGTACAGAGCGGATCGGATCGGGTGTTGGCCGCGATGAAACGTGGTCACACGGTGCTTGAATATAAATCCATTATAAAAAAAATACGTGAACATCGTCCCGATATAAGTATTTCTTCTGATTTCATTGTTGGATTTCCAGGCGAGACCGATAAAGACTTTGAAGATACCCTAAGGTTTGTTGAAGAAATTGGTTTTGATCAATCTTATAGTTTTGTGTACAGCCGCAGGCCCGGAACCCCAGCCGCCTCGTTGCAGGATCAAACGCCGCCAGGCGTAAAAAAACGGAGGTTAGAGCGCCTGCAACAATTAATCAGGCTAAAGTCTACAGATTATTCAAAATCGATGGTTGGTACTGACCAATCAGTATTAGTTGAAGGATTGTCTAAAAAATCTCCACTTGAATATTCAGGCAGGACGGAAAACAATCGCGTGGTAAATTTTACGGCACCTGGAAACGTAATTGGTAAGTTTGTACGCCTGAAAGTCACGCATGCGTTCGCAAACTCTCTGCGTGGCAACTACCGTGAAATACTTTTATAGAGACCAAAGAGCATTTGAGCGCCGAAATTCACTCAGTAGACGTAGTTTTAGAACCTGCCGACAATCCGCGCCTGGCCAATCTTTGCGGACCACTCAACCAGCATTTACACCAGCTTGAAGAGAGGCTTGGCGTAGAAATCAATAATCGGGGCAATGCCTTCTCTATAAGCGGTGAAGTCTATGCGACCAACGCGGCGGCAGAAGTGCTGAAAGACCTCTATGCCTCAACCAGGAATCAGACCTTGTCGTCTTCAGTAGTGCATTTACATTTGCAGGAATCCGAACTCGCAAAAATCACGCAACAGAAATATAAGGCTTCGGAGGCTACAATATATACCAAAAGAAGCGTTATCAGGCCACGCGGAAGTAATCAGGAAATATATATTCAATCCATCGAAGAACATGACTTAGTGTTTGGCATTGGCCCTGCCGGGACCGGTAAAACATATTTGGCCGTAGCCTGTGCGGTAGCGGCCTTTGAAAGGGATAATATTCGCCGGCTGGTGTTGGTGAGGCCGGCGGTAGAGGCCGGTGAGAGACTGGGGTTTCTGCCGGGAGACCTGGCGCAGAAAATTGACCCTTATTTACGGCCCATGTATGACGCGCTTTATGAAATGATGGGCTATGAAAAAGTGAATAAACTCATTGACAGAAGTGTAATTGAAATCGCCCCATTGGCGTATATGCGCGGACGCACTTTGAATGACGCATTCATTATCTTAGACGAGGCACAAAATACCACGATTGAGCAAATGAAGATGTTTTTAACTCGTATTGGCTTTGCCTCAAAGGCCGTTGTAACTGGTGACATCACGCAAATAGACTTACCCAGTATTAAAGAATCAGGCCTGAAACACGTTATGCGCATCATCAAAGACACGCATGGCATCTCATTTTGTCAGTTTAATGCCAAAGACGTAGTTCGCCATCCATTAGTTACCAAAATCATACAAGCCTATGAGAAGGACTCACAGGATTAAACCATTTCTGGAGCATGACCATTCAATTAGACGTCCAGGTTGCCGCGCCGGGTACAGGTGTCCCGGTGGCCTCAGTGTTACGATCCTGGGCCGCCAGGATGCCATCTTTTGATAGCAATAATAGCGTATGTTTGCGTGTGGTGGGCGGGGATGAAGCCAGACGTCTTAATCGGCACTTTCGAGGGATTAACCAGGCGACCAACGTGTTATCGTTTCCTGCTGACATTCCCAAAGAGCTGGGGATAAATTTTCTTGGCGACGTTGTTATCTGTGCGCCGATAGCTATTCAGGAAGCCCAGGCTCAGAAAAAAGATGCACATTCACATTGGGCACATTTGCTGGTACATGGTATTTTGCACTTGCAGGGATACGACCACGCACATAATAAACAAGCTGAAGAGATGGAAGCATTGGAAATTGAAATATTGAAGTTGCTAGGAATGCAAAACCCTTATTGATATACAAAGTATGTCAATTACTGGTAATCATAAAATCACAGGGCGTTTGAATCTGCTTTCCCTGTTAAAAAAAGCTTTTTTTAAAACTCCTGAAAATCGAGAGGACATAATCCATTTTTTACGTGGATTGCGGGACGAAAATATATTGAGCAGGGATATACTGGAAATGATTGAGGGAGCATTCCAGGTATCCGAAATACAAGTAAAAAATATAATGATTCCTCGCTCCCAAATGGTAGTTGTGCATAAAGGCACGTCATTACAGGACATGTTGCCCATTATCATTGACTCTGCGCACTCCAGGTTTCCAGTAATTGATGATGGCAGAGATACAGTACTGGGGATTTTACTGGCTAAAGATTTGTTGCGTTACTTTATTCAAGGCAGAGCAGGGCAATTCAACCTGGAAGATGTATTGCGACCGGCTGTAATCGTACCGGAATCCAAGCGAGGTAATACCCTGCTCAACGAATTTAAGGATGGGCGTAATCACATGGCGATGGTTGTGGATGAATACGGTAGCGTGTCCGGTTTAGTAACGATCGAAGATGTTTTAGAGCAGATTGTTGGTGAAATTACAGATGAGCATGACGTGGCAGAAGACCAATATATATTTGAGCATTCTCAAGGTAACTACGGGGTTAAGGCACTGACTCCTATAGAAGATTTTAACGAGTTTTTTGCCACTCAATACAATGACGCCGATTTTGAGACGTTTGGCGGTCTGGTGTTAAGCAAGGTTGGTCATTTGCCCAACAAAGGTGAAAAAATTGAGTTTGATAAATTAAAGATAGAGGTGCTGCGCGCTGACCGCAGAAGACTACATCTGTTACATGTTTCCACCCGATCGTAGTCAGATAAATATTCGGCTTCAGAATAAGCCTTTCTGATGTTATGTCATTAGTCGTTCGCCATGCCGCAAGCAGCATAACGGCAGCGGTTGCCGGGGCCACGTTAGTGTGCGCATTTTCTCCATTTTCCTATTGGTGGCTAACGTTCATTTGTCCGGTATTGCTATATGCGATCAGTATAAATCGCGCTCCATGGCACGCATTTTTGCCGGGGTTTATTTTTGGGCTATGCTTTTTTGGGTTTGGCGTAGCATGGACCTTTAATAGCATTCATGAATTTGGATATGCCCCGGTATTGTTAAGTGCTTTTCTGGCAGGACTGTTGGTGCTTGTTTTATCCCTGTTTCCTGCTTGCGCTACATATTTGTTTTCCGTAACACGTTGCAATGCGCGTGTTGATTTCATTGGCGCATTGATATTCGCTACGCTATGGAGCTTATTTGAGTGGCTGCGCGGTTGGGTTTTTACCGGATTTCCCTGGTTGCTAATAGGACACGTGCATCATTCCACTCCACTACACGGTGTTATTCCTGTTTTTGGCACCTACGGAGCTACCTGGCTTACCCTTTTAATCGGTTGTTTTGGCGCGGTGGTCATTGGCGGGCAACTGAGACAAAAAACAATTTCAGGCATCGCCCTGGTGGTTATCGTTGTAGCGTTGGCAATAGCGAATAAGACTATATGGACGCATGCAGATGACGAAGAACTCAGCGTGGCGCTGGTACAAGGCAACGTTTCTGAAGAAACGAAGTGGGATCAAATGCGACACCCCTACATCATGGACAAGCACCTGGAGTTAAGCAAAGATTATCTTGACGTGGACATCATTGTGTGGCCGGAAACCGCAATTCCCACTTACTACACTATGGCAAAGGAGTTCGTGGGCAAGCTGGAAGCAATTGTAGACGCCAGAGGCGTAGAGTTTTTAGTTGGTGTTTTTACATCTGATCCGGACAATGGAAAAATCTATAATAGTGTAATAGTTGCTGGCGAAGAACCGGGTCTTTATCAAAAACGACACTTGGTGCCGTTCGGCGAATATATGCCTTTGCGTGGCCTGACCACTTTTTTGGATCGCTACATTCAAATACCCATGGCAGATTTATCCAGTGCAGAAGGGCGTCCTTTGGTCAGGCTTAAGGGGTACCACGTTGGTATATCCATATGCTATGAAGCAGTCTATGGGAGCACGATTATTGACGCCATGCCCGAAGCGAAATTTTTAATCAACGTCAGTAACGACGCATGGTTTGGTGATTCGCTGGCGCCACACCAGCATTTAGAAATTACCCGTTCCAGGGCCATCGAAACGGGCCGATATTTGTTACGTGCGACGAATACAGGCATCTCGGCGATCGTTGACCCGAATGGGATGATAGTCGCTAAATCAGCCCAATTTCAGGAAGACGTCGTTAGGGCTAAAATTCAGCCATATACTGGACTGACACCTTTTTCACGTTGGGGGAATTGGGGGATTGTCATAATTTTATGCGGTATTTTCTTTATAATATGTCCATATCAATGGCAACAGACGGCGCGAAATAAATACCAGTCTTTTCACCACGACGAATGTCACTAGCGCTCATGCCAGCTCAATCACTCATGCCAGTTATATTATCCGGTGGTTCAGGCACTCGATTGTGGCCGCTCTCCAGGAGGCTTTATCCAAAGCAGTTTATGCCACTAAAAGATAATAAAAGTTTATTTCAGTCAAGCGTGGAAAGATCTGCGGGTTTGCCTGGCGCCGACAATTTATTGGTCATTTGTAACGACGAGCACCGTTTTATGGCGGCAGAGCAGTTGCGTCAGTCGGGCGTGCAGAGTGCGGATATCCTCCTGGAGCCTGTCGGTCGTAACACGGCACCGGCAGTTACAATTGCCGCAATCCACGCGCTGACTAAAAACCCCGATGTTCAGCTGTTGGTGTTGCCATCTGATCATATCATTGCGGATGTAGATGTATTTCGATCCGCGGTAGCTGTAGCGCAGCGAGCCGCCGGTAACACGCTGGCGACTTTTGGCGTGGTGCCCACACGCGCGGAAACCGGTTTCGGCTATATCAGACGCCACCAGGCAAGTGCGGCGCAAACGGATAAGAAGGTTATTCACGAGGTCGACGAATTTGTTGAAAAACCTGATCTCGCTACCGCGCAGGCTTACTTATCCAGCGGTGATTATCTTTGGAATAGCGGTATGTTTTTGTTCCGCGCAGACCTGTACTTGAATGAACTCAAACGGCTGCAACCAGAGCTGTTTACCATCTGTCTGGAGGCGTATGAAAACAGTACGCGGGATCTGGACTTTATTCGCCTGGAGGCGGATTCGTTTGCGAAGCTGCCCACTATTTCTATCGACTACGCGGTGATGGAAAAAACTACCAAGGCCACGGTAGTGCCCTTTGCAAGTGGTTGGAGTGACGTCGGCTCCTGGCACGCCTTATGGGAGCTATTGGATAAGGATGACGGCAACAATGCCACCTATGGCGACGTTATGGCAGTCGATTGCGGTGGCTGCTATATCCATGCGCATAGCCGCTTAGTGACAGCTGTCGGAATCAAAGATCAGGTAATTATCGAAACCTCGGACGCGGTACTGGTAACGCCACGCGATCGCGCCCAGCAAGTCAGGGATATCGTCGATGAGCTTATACGATCCGAGCGTACCGAAGCTGATATCCACCCTAAGGTTTACCGGCCTTGGGGGGCCTACGAGACCATTGATAGAGGGGATCGCTTTCAAGTAAAGCGTATTACTGTAAACCCCGGGCAAGTACTATCGTTACAAATGCACCACCACCGCGCGGAACATTGGGTTGTCGTGCAAGGCACGGCCAAAGTCACCCGCGGGAAAGAGGTGTTTTTGCTGCGCGAAAATGAGTCTACTTATATTCCTGTTGGCACTAAACATCGCTTAGAAAACTCGGATATGATGCCACTTGAAATTATCGAAGTACAATCAGGCACATATTTAGGCGAAGACGATATAATCCGATTTGAGGATTTATATGGACGTTAAGTTTCTAACCTGTATCTGACCAGTCATTACATATAGTCGCTCAGTGTGTCTCAAAAGTTTACATGACTGTCTCCTGTTGAACTAAAGCAATTCCGGCCACTAAGTGCTCTCGTTTTTAAGCAAACAGCTTTACATGCAAAATTCCTATAATCCGCAGCAACTCGAACCCATCGTACAACGTGACTGGGAACGGCATCAGGCGTTCAGAGTTACAGAAGATGAGCGTTTAGAAAAATTTTATTGTTTATCTATGCTGCCTTATCCAAGTGGGCGCTTGCACATGGGGCACGTGCGTAACTACACCATTGGGGACGTCATTAGCCGTTACCATCGCATGCAGGGTAAAAATGTACTGCAACCGATGGGATGGGATGCGTTTGGTCTGCCGGCGGAAAATGCCGCGATTCAAAACCAGGTGCCACCGGCCCAATGGACCTATGAAAATATCAGGTATATGCGTGATCAGCTCAAACGTTTGGGATTTGCCTATGACTGGAGTCGTGAACTGGCAACCTGTCATCCAAAATACTATCACTGGGAGCAGTGGTTTTTTACCCGGCTGTTTAACAAAGGTCTGGTTTATAAGAAGAAGGCGGTGGTGAATTGGGACCCCGCAGACCAAACCGTACTCGCTAATGAGCAGGTCATAGAGGGTCGTGGCTGGAGGTCTGGCGCGCTTGTCGAGCGTAAAGAAATTGCACAATGGTTTTTGAGGATCACCGAGTATGCCGATGAGTTGTTACAGGATCTCGGGAAACTCCAGGGTTGGCCGCAGCAGGTTAAGACTATGCAGGCCAACTGGATCGGGCGTTCTGAGGGCATTGAAATAATTTTTGAGGTTAAAAATCAAGCCCCGGTACACGTATACACGACCAGGCCAGATACACTGATGGGGGTTACTTATATGGCGATTGCCCCGCAGCATGCCCTGGCTACACAAGCGGCGGAAGCTTCGGCGAAGATTGCCGAATTTATAGATTTATGTAAACAAATGAAGGCCTCCGAAGTGGAAGCAGGCACATTAGAAAAATGTGGTATTGACACAAATCTTTATGCAATTCATCCGCTTACGGATGAAAAGATTCCAATTTGGATAGCGAACTTTGTATTGATCGAATATGGATCAGGGGCGGTGATGTCGGTGCCGGCGCACGATCAACGTGATTGGGAGTTTGCCACCAAGTACAGACTGCCGATTAAACCCGTCATCTATCCAACAAGCGACAGTACATTTGTAGATATTTCGCAAGGCGCATTCATCAACCAGGGCTGGCTGCGAAATTCTGCACAATTCGATGGCTTAAGTTCACAACAGGCCTCTGAAAAAATAGCGGCAGAACTCGACAATAAAAATAAAGGGTGTCGTCAGGTTAATTATCGATTACGTGATTGGGGCATATCCCGCCAACGTTATTGGGGCTGTCCGATACCGATCATCAACTGTGATCAGTGCGGTGCGGTACCGGTGCCAGAAGAGGATTTGCCGGTGCGCCTGCCAGAAGCAATAGATTTTGATGGGGTGACTTCTCCACTGAAATCCTTAGCTGAATTTGCTACTGTGGAATGTCCAAAATGTCGTGGTGCAGCAACCAGGGAAACGGACACTTTCGATACGTTTTTTGAATCGAGTTGGTATTTTGCGCGCTATTGTTGCGTCGATAACGATATCTCCATGCTTGACGAACGCGCGCATTACTGGATGCCAGTTGATCAGTACATAGGTGGCATAGAACACGCGGTATTGCATTTATTGTACGCAAGATTTTTCAATAAGCTTATGCGTGATGCGGGTTTATGCAGGAACGACGAGCCCTTTACAAATCTTTTAACGCAAGGGATGGTATTAAAAGACGGCACTAAAATGTCCAAATCAAAGGGCAATACAGTAGATCCTGAGGGTTTGATAGCAAAGTACGGTGCTGATACCGTAAGGTTATTTGTAATGTTCGTTGCTCCACCTCATCATACTTTGGAATGGTCGGACGCCGCGGTAGAGGGAGCCTATCGGTTTATCAATAAATTGTGGCGCTTAGTGGAAAATCATGCAGAAGCGGGGGTGCCAAGCGAAACTTTAGCAATCAACGGCCTGAATGAAAAACAACGTGGCTTACGACGTAAAACCCATAAGACAATAAAAAAAGTAACTGATGATATTGGTAAAAGATACACATTTAATACCGCTATTGCCGCCAATATGGAGTTAGTGAATGAGATGACCAGCTTTGAAGATGCGTCACCTCAAGGGCGCGCGGTTTATCATGAAGCACTGGAAGCCGTGGTGCTTACACTGGCACCTATTTTACCGCATGTGTGCCACGTCTTTTGGCAAAAGCTGGGGCATGCAGGCCCGGTGCACCAGGCACGTTGGCCCAGCATAGACTTAAATACATTAAAAAAAGGTAATTTTGAACTGGTGGTGCAGGTTAATGGGAAAAAACGCGCTATAATTACTATACCCACGGATGCGAAAAACGCACATATAGAAGCAATCGCATTGAATAATGAGAATGTGCAGCGTTTTATTCAAAATAAAAAAGTTATGAAAAGAATTGTCGTACCAGGGCGTCTGGTCAATATCGTTACAACATAGGTAATTTATTATGATCATTCACATTCGTAAAAGTAAAATTCTTTTTCTTTCAGCTTTGTTGAGCATATTGCCTGCTTGCGGATTTCATCTGGCTGGATCTGGCGGCGGGTATGTGAGTAATTTAGCCAACGCTTCCGTACAAGGCGTTGCTTCGAGCGGTGAGTTAGTGCGTTTCATTGAAGAAGATTTGCGGTTGAGGCGGATTGACGTAGTTGGAATAGACCAGGCGGCAGCTTTGGTCAATATTCTGTCGGAGAAAACTGAAAAAATCGTACTGTCTGTGGATAGCGATGGCAAAGCTCGGGAATTTGAACTCATTTTGCACGTGACTTTCGACACAAAGAGACCCGATAACAGTTATTTACTGCGCGAAAAAAGCATTCGTTTCAGTCGGGACTTTATCTTTGATAAACGCGATCTATTGGGCGCAGATGAAGAAGAGCAAAAGCTATTTAGTGAAATGCGAAGAGATGCGGCAAAATTTATTGTTTATCGGTTACAAACCATTGAAAATTGATTGCCTGGTGCCGGAATTTAGCCTAGTCAACACCCTTCGGTTATTTCCCCGAGAATCACTTTGGCGATGGCGGCGGAGTCGAGGTTACCATCTCCGTGGTTAACGATCTTTTGTAAATACCTGTACGCGAGTTCAGACCCGGGTATGGATATATTGTTTTCCTTTGCGCTATTGAGCGCGATATCCATATCTTTATGATGTAACCTGGCCTTGAATCCCGGTTGGTAGGTATGCTCAAGCATGCGCTTGCCGTGCACTTCTAAAATTTTGCTGTAAGCGAAACCGCCAAGCAAGGCATCGCGCACCTTGTTTGGATCAACGCCTGAAGATTTAGCCAACAAAAAGGCCTCCGCAACCGCTGATATGGTTTGCGCCACCAGGATTTGATTACAAGCCTTGGTTACCTGTCCGGCGCCATGGCCGCCGACGTGAATAATGTTTTTACCTAAGCATTGTAATATCGGCAGGGCCTGATTGAATATCCTGGGGTCTCCACCAACCATTATTGACAAGCTGCCACTGGTGGCGCCCTGTTCACCGCCGGATACTGGAGCATCAAGCATCCCGATGTTTTTCTCACCAAGTTGTTGTGCCAGCCGCCGTGTTACTTTGGGGCAGATCGTACTCATGTCAATGACGATATGTCCTGTAACAGCACCATGAATAGTGCCAGTGATACCGGTGAGTATCTCTACTACATCGGCAGTGTCCGAGACCATAGTGATAGTGATTGCGCAGTGCCGCGCTAATTCCGCTGGCGTCTTAAATATTTCTACATCATGCGCTTCAAAGGGCTGTAAAGAGCTGTTTCGGCGCGCGTATAGGCCCAGCCTGTAATTTGCCCGTAACAAATTCATCGCCATGGGGTTGCCCATAATGCCCAGGCCGATAATGCCTATTCTATTTGAACTCATGGTGTCGGGTTTGGTAATTTTACTTCAGCAACGCCAGTATGAAGGTTTTGCTTAACAATAGCGACTAATCGGAACGCCATAATGCAACCACCTGATCTTCGGCATTGCGCCATTTGTCGGCTTGCGTGTACCCTATAGTCCCTGATCTGGTGTTGAACGTTATTACCCGAGGTTAATCTCTATGCAGATTCGGTTTTCTCAACTCGAAGGTTATCTCAATCGCCTGTCAATATCGGTTTTGCTTATCAGTGGTGATGAGCCGTATCAGCATATGCGGGCGGCCGATACGTTTTGCGCCTATGCCAACAAGTCAGGTTTTAGTGATCGCAAGATATTTGTCGTCGAGCCGGAATTCGATTGGTGTGAGGTGAAGGTTGCGAAAGATAATCTATCATTGTTCAGTGATCGGGTTTTAATTGATTTACGCATCCCCACGGGTAAGCTTGATGCGGAGGGTTCAAAGGTCATCGTAAATTTTGTTGAACACCTGCACCAAGACGTTATGCTATTGCTCCGGGCGCCGAGAATGGATCGCCGCACTTTGAATTCCGCATGGGCTAAAGCCATTGACATGGCCGGTGGAATACTGCGCGTATGGTCACCCAACGAGACAGAAACGCAGGATTGGATCAGGCAAGAACTGAATTCCAAGGGGTTTTCAGTCACCAGTGATATTGTCGCCCTGATCGCGCGACAGGCTGAGGGAAACTTACTTGCCGCGATGCAGGAAGTTGAAAAGCTTGCCTTAATCAGTCAGACCAAAGACTTGGATTTGCAGGCCATCAGTGCGGCATTAACGAACAGCAGCCATTACTCATTAAATGAACTAACTGGCGCGGTGACAAAAAAAGACGCATCGCGCCTGATTCGTGTGTTACATGGGCTCAAAAAGGAGGATGTTGCGCTGCCGCTATTGTTGTGGGGGCTTACGGAACAAGTCAGAAAGATAGTGGCAATAGAGAATACAATTTCCAGGCGCAGGCAGCCGCGTCGGCACGATAGACTGGCCCGACAGACCCTCATGTATCAGCAAAGCATTGGTGTATGTAGTGAAGGAGGGCACTCTGAGCCTTCAGACCTGCTCAAACAGTGCGCTTGGGTAGACCGTGTGATAAAAGGGCGTGCGGACGGCAACCCCTGGCATGAGTTGCTGCAACTGGGCATTGCTGCAACTTGCGCGCGGTGAATAAAAACCGCATAACAGGCACATAATGATTTAAACAGGACTGCATTACTTACATGTAAACTGGAAATGACGTTTTGATATGGACATGCCTGTAGAAGATCAAGCCGACTCCATTGACAGCTACGTGATTGACGTCGTGCAGCGCGCCGCATCGGCAAGTCGGCACATCGCCAGTGTCGGCACGGATAAAAAAAATCAGGCACTGTTGTCCATTGCGGAGCAGATACTTGCATCAGGCAAGCTACTTAAGCAACAGAATAAACGGGATTTGGAAGCAGGCAAGCAAAGCGGGCTTACTGATGCTTTGCTGGAGCGTCTTGAACTGAATGATGCGCGTATACAGGCCATGGCGGAAGGGTTACGAAAAGTGGCAGCTTTGCCTGATGTAGTCGGTAAGGTTACCGAGATGAAATTACAACCTAGCGGGATAAAGGTTGGCAGGATGCGGGTACCGCTTGGTGTAATCCTGATTATTTATGAGTCGCGCCCTAATGTAACGGCAGATGCGGCTGCTTTATGTATTAAATCAGGGAATGCAACCATTTTGCGTGGTGGTTCCGAGGCCATACACTCTAATCGCGCCATCGCTGCTTGTATCCATGCGGGATTGGTCGAAGCTGGCCTTCCCGAAGATGTTGTGCAAGTGATCAATACCCCGCATCGTCGTGCCGTCAAGGCTTTATTACAAGCAGATGAGCACATTGATATCGTTATTCCACGTGGAGGGAAAGGCTTAGTTGAACGTATAACACAGGATTCACGGATTCCATTGATTAAACACCTTGATGGCGTATGCCACGTTTATATACATGAGGACGCGGATATAGGCATGTCCGTGGATATTGCGGTTAATGCTAAAGCGCAACGCTTTGGTGTTTGTAATGCCATGGAGACGTTATTGATAGACAATGCCATTGCCGACCAAGTATTGCCGCAGCTTAAACAACAGTTTGACCTTAAGGGAGTAGAGCTACTTGGTTGTGGTCGCACCTGCCTGGTGTTGCCGGATGTATGTAAGGCATCGGAGCGGGATTGGTATCAGGAGTACCTGGGTCCGGTGCTGGCAGTCCGTGTTGTGGATGGACTTTCACAGGCGATTGAACATATTGATAAGTATGGTTCTCATCACACCGATGCGATTGTCACGGAAAATGATGCTGTTGCGCAGCAGTTTTTGCGCAAAGTGGATTCGAGTTCAGTCATGGTAAATGCTTCTACACGTTTTGCAGATGGGTTTGAATATGGATTGGGCGCGGAAATTGGCATCAGTACGGATAAATTACATGCTCGAGGCCCGGTCGGTCTTGAGGGGCTTACCACGCGAAAGTTTGTAGTTTTTGGAAGTGGAAATATTCGTGAATAGGGCCAATTGTATGGTGCGTTTCCTAAGCGCGTTTAGGGGAAGCATGTGCTAGGGATATTTGGTGGTACCTTTGATCCAATCCATTTTGGTCATATAAAGTCAGTGCTGGCGTTGTTAAAAAGTTTTGATTTTGAGCACGTTCGATGCATACCTTGTCAACAGTCTCCTGGCAAGCAGGAAGTTTATGCGGAACTTCAGCATCGATGGGAAATGCTGAAGTTAGTCACCGATGCGCATGCGAAACTGGTTGCCGATGATCGGGAGTTAAGGCGATCCGGCCCGTCTTATACAATAGATACCCTGATGCAGTTACGTGATGAAGCTGGGACTCAAAAAGCGTTGGTTTTGATTGTAGGAGTTGATGCTTTTTTAAGTTTTTGTGAGTGGTATAAATATGACGAGATTTTGTCCTACTGCCACATAATGCTGTTACAGCGGCCCGGGTATAAGCTTCCTGAAGAAGGGTGTGAAAAAGAGCTATACGATACCTGTATAACAGGTGACATCTTGCAACTCGCTGAAGCGTCAAACGGCCATATATATCTGAGCGATGAAGAAAAAATTGATATTTCATCTACGGCTATCCGTAGTTGCGTGGCCGCGGGTGAACAGCCCAGATATCTGTTGCCAGGAAATGTATGGAGCTATATTCGTATGCATAATTTATATCAATAGTCGTTTTGTTGATGGAAAATAACCACACAGTAAAAATTGCTATCAATGCGTTAGAGAGCTTAAAAGGTAAAGATATTATCCTGATAGACACGCGTGGGAAGAGTGATGTTTTTGATGCCATGATTGTTGTTACTGGTACTTCAGATCGTCACGTTAAATCGCTGATGGATCGATTGGTGCTGGATGCGAAGCAACAAGGCTTGGAAATTTTAGGAGTTGAGCGGGACCGCGCTTGGGTATTGATTGATTTATACGACGTGATCGTACACGTCATGTTAGAAGAAACCCGTAATTTTTATGGGCTGGAAAAACTTTGGCAAGTCGGAAGCGATCGTGAATAGGCTCTATAGCTCGTTTGCTGGCTGATTTTTTCAATCATAGGATTGTGCAAATCTTTATATTGACTGCCGGGGAAAAGACACTGTCATGGATTGAATCCGGCGTTAATCAATATATCGCTCGCATGCCGGGAGAGTGCAAAATAAAAATTCTTACTCTTGCAACTGGCAGGCGCGCAAAAAACCAAACTATCAAACAAATACAGATGCGGGAACAAGAACTTTTAATCAGGAATACCCCAAAAAATAGCTTGCGAATCGCGTTGGATGAACGTGGTGAACAATGGAGCACTGGTCGGCTTGCTATAAAGCTCAGGCACTGGCTGCAATCTTCTCCCGTGGTCACATTTTATATCGGCGGGCCAGATGGGTTGACTGAGGAATTTTTAGATCAGGCTGATGCGGTGTGGTCGGTATCTGCATTGACACTGCCACATATGCTGGTGCGTGTTCTGCTTGTTGAGCAGTTATATCGTGCATGGACTATTATTCAGGGTCATCCATATCATCGGGCATAATGATTATAAATAAACCTGCTAACAGACCAGATGCAGAACATAGCGCGTTAATGCTTGCTGGCCGTGAACATCGGGTGCTGACGGGTTTGTGTTTGTGGACGAAAGGATGGGTGTACGAGTCGCCAGTGGTCGCACGTGTGGAGTCTGGGGATATTACTGCTGATAAGTTACGAGCACGTTGTTGGGTGCGGGAGCCATACAATAGGGCAAAGGCTATCTGGGGTTTTGCAATTACCTTCATTTAACACGCGATCGGCAGTTATACTGGCGTAGTGGTTTCTACCTGAATTGCACGCATTATTACCAGCAAGCCTATATCTCGTTGAGAAGTATAACTATGAATGAAGAAATACTTATCAATATAACTCCTCAGGAAACGCGCGTTGCGATTGTTGAAAATGGCATGTTGCAGGAAGTGCAGATTGAGCGCGTCGACAAGCAAGGTTTAGTGGGTAATATATTCAAGGGTTGTGTGAGTAGGGTAATGCCTGGTATGGATGCGGCATTCGTAGATATTGGCTTACCAAAAGCCGCATTTATTCATAGCTCCGATGTTGCCTATTTGCCTAAAAGCTCAAGAAGTCGACAGTCTGAGTCTTGTGCAGACGAGACAATCTTACAGCCTTACACTGAACCCATTACCAACTTGTTGCATGAAGGGCAGCAGCTACTCGTACAGGTGGTAAAAGACCAGTTAGGTACCAAGGGTGCGCGACTATCCACCAACATCACGGTTCCTTCGCGATATATGGTGTTGTTGCCATATTCAAACGACGTGCGACTTTCCGCACGCATAGAAGATGAAGGCGAGCGCCTGCGTTTAACGGAGATAACAAAGCTACTACTTGAAGATATGCATGCCGATTGCGGTTGTATTTTGCGCACTGCGGCGGAAGGGGTGGGTGAAGTAGAGCTAAGGCGAGATTTGCAATTTCTGTTAAATCTTTGGGGTACGATTGTTGAGAAGGTAAATCGTGGTCTGTCAGTGGATAAAGTTTATTCTGATCTTCCACTCGCAGTTCGTACCTTGCGCGATCTTTCTATTGAAGATATTGAGATAATACGCATCGATTCCCGCACCACGTATGAAAATGTAAGAGAATTTTCAGCAAGACTTGTGCCTGAATTAATGAATAAAATTTCTCATTATTCAGGAAGCCGCCCAATATTTGATCTCTACTCGATAGAAGATGAATTGCAAAAGGCACTACAGAGAAAAGTTACTCTCAAGTCAGGTGGGCATCTTATATTTGATCAAACCGAGGCGATGACGACAATTGATATTAATACCGGTGGTTTTGTAGGGCATCGAAATTTGGAGGAAACGATCTACAAGACCAATTTGGAAGCGGCGCAGGCCATTGCGCGCCAAATCAGGCTACGAAATCTCGGCGGCATTATTATTATTGACTTCATTGATATGGAAGATGAAGAACATAAGCGTCAAGTCATGCGTGTACTTGAAAAAACTTTGGATAAAGATCGAGCCAGAAGTCAGGTCTGTGATGTATCCCCCTTGGGCTTGGTTGAGATGACGCGTAAGCGCACGCGCGAGAGTTTAGAACATATATTATGCGAGTCGTGCATTACTTGCGCCGGTCGGGGATATATCAAGACGGCCGAGACCGTGTGTTTTGAACTGTTTCGTGAAATCATGCGCGAGGCACGTCAATACGAAACGAACGAGTTACTGGTTTTGGCGTCTCAACCAGTAGTGGACTTGTTGTTAGATGAAGAATCTACGAGCCTCGCGGAGCTGGAAGACTACATTGGAAAAACGATTAAGTTGCAAGTCGAGTCCCTTTATTCGCAAGCGCAGTTTGATGTAGTCCCCTTATAACCCAAACGATCCAGTTAGTGCAGTTGTATGTGGCGTAAATTATTATCATTCAGTGGGCACGTATTCGCGGGCATTGTAGTAATAGCGGCTATCACAATGAGCTTTATACGTGGCTATCCGTCACTTTACCAACATTACTTGCCTATGGTGCAGGATCATATATCGTCTATCATTGGGAAGCCAGTGCGTGTAGAAACCATACGCGTGGATTGGCACGGCTATACGCCATTTATTGCAGTTGATGATTTGTTGATATATGCCGATGCCTCTAAACAAAACCGTCTTTTGTTCGCAAAAAAAGCACTTCTTTCGGTAGACGTCTACAACAGCCTAATGCAAAAAAAGTTTCATTTCCATCAACTGACGTTGATTGGAAGTAACCTTGAGGCGATGCGAACGATAGATCGGAGAATTGTGTTAAACGGAATTGACGTTAGTGAAAAAATTAGCAAAAGAACTCAGTTGGATAGTGATAACGGGATTCGTTTAAGTTTGCTGGATAGCGCGATTGCTATTAAAGACGAGGTTAAAAATTTAAATTATTTTTTTGATGGTGCGAGCGTTGTGCTTGATCTTGGCAAAGATCGCTTTAAGATTGCCGCAAATTTTTTGTTGCCTGAAATGTTGGGCGATTCTATGGTATTCGTTGCGGACTTAAAAGATTTTGGTCATGGCTTAAATGAAGTGACGGGAAGTTTTTATACAAAGGGTCAAAATATCAAACTTGAATGGCTGAGCAATTTTTTCCCAAAGTTGCAAACCGCAATCCACTCAGGCGAATCTGATTTTGAGATTTGGGCGGATCTCAGGCCGTCTTCAGAACGGTCTTTTAATGGCAAGCTGAAACTTCGAGACCTTAAATATAGCAATAAAAAGAAGTCGTTGCCAAACGTGATGGTAGGAAAAGAGATAACCGCTTTAGAAACGCAGTTTCAGATTAAGAGCATGGAAGATAACTGGCGTTTGGCATTGCTGAATAGCACCATACGCGCTACAGGCCAGGAGTGGCCTGGTAGAAAATATGAAATGAGCTGCATGGACTGTAGCAAGCCTGCTTTTTTAATCACGGCGGCTTTGGACTATGTGGATGTAACACAGTTGCTCGCAACGTTACAACACTTCCCGATTATTTCCGCGCGTCTGCAACCACTGTTAATAAAAACGCAAGTCGGCGGGGTATTTGAGGATTCCAGTATTTTAGCTCGCTGGCACGGTACACAACTAGCGCAGTATATGTATAGGACTTCTTTGCAAGGCGCTACTCTGTTAATTCCTGACCGGGGGTTGGAAATTTTATCCTTAACTGGAGAGATGCGTGGCAATCATGTGCAAGGTAGTTTGACTATAGAGGATTCTGACATGCATATTCACGCGAGTAAAATTGTTGACCGTACGTTTCGGGATCAGAAGGCTATTGGCGTAGTGAAATGGAAGCACGTTAATAACGGCGTGATAGCAGCACTGGAAAATACCACATTACTGGCCAATGAGCTTAACGTGAACTTACAAGGCTCTGTGCACATGAATCATGGTGAAGCCTATGCTGATATTCAAGGCCAGGTTTCATATGCGCAGATAACGTCAATTAAGAAACTTTTACCTTATGAAAATATGCCTCCAAAATTAGCGAAATGGTTAATGAATAGCGTAAATGGGGGGGCATTGAAAACCGCCAGGCTTTTATTTCGTGGGAATCCTGAACACTTTCCGTTTGAAGACCACCTTGGCGTGTTTCAAGTACTGGCAAGTGTCGAGGACGGTGTCCTGGATTACCGCACAGACTGGCCAGGCGTTCACGGTATTAATACAGATTTAGAGATCAGGAATAGGTATTTAATAATTAATGGATACCAGGGAAAAATACTAAATTCGTCTATCAATCATGTAACAGCCACTATTGAAGACGTAAAATTACCTCGCTTAGTTATTAACGGAAATGCGCGTGGCCCAGCCGGTGATGTATTGGATTTTCTACAACAATCTGCATTGATTCCGAAAAACAGTCAAATTCCGAGGCATATATCTGTAGATGGCGATATAGGCCTGGATTTAAACCTTGTATTTACCCTAACTGGAAAGCTGGAAAAAGAAAGAATTGTAAATGGTATTATTGAGTTTCAGGATACAGATCTTACAGTGCCCTCGTTGTCACTGCCGTTTAAAAATCTTAAAGGAAAGCTAAAGCTCAATCGCCATGGGGTGGAGGGACAAGATTTAAGTGCTGATTTATATGGTTTGAATTTTAACGCGGATGCTCGTAGTGTAGAGAACGGGCGCACTTTACTGACCGTTACCGGTAACTTTAATCTGGATTCTCATTTGACGTTGACGCCTCATTATGAACAAGTAAACAAATATATCCAGGGAGTTGCTCCTGTTCTGGTGACAATTAATCTGCCTGGATTCGGCAGACCTGGCAATGATAAATCATTAGAAATAGGCATTGATAGCGATTTAACCGGGACCTTAATCACACTACCCGAACCGTTGCGTAAAGAATCAGATGATTACAAGCCGTTGAGCATCTCTACCAGGTACCAGGCAGGAGAACGTCACCCACTGTTTGTGAGTTTTAATAATGAGGCATTTATGCAAGTTGCATTCAACCAGGATGTTAAGGGTATTCCGGCATTAGAGTTACGCATGGGGGATGATCAATTTGATCTGCCGAGTCAGGGACTGAAGATTTCCGGCATTTTCGATCAGTTGAATGTGGCAGCATGGCAAAGCGTCTTGCAGTCACTTGATCAAAAGAGTGTTATAGAGCTAAGCGAAATTGATATTCAGGCCGGCAACATTTCTGCTTTCGATCTGGATTTTGAAAACGTCGATTTTCAATTACAAAAAAATGCGCAACACTGGGCAGGAAAAATTGACTCATCAATCGCAAAGGGAAAATTTGACTATCCATTAAATCCAGATTTAACCGATATTGCCACGGGCACTTTTGATTATCTGAAGTTCGGTAGGCCCGAGAAGAGAATTACTTATACAGTTGATCCACGTAAATTACCGGCGTTGGAGATACGCGCGCGTCAATTTGAATTTAACGGTTATGCGTTTGACGACATGGTTTTAAGGACAAAGCCGTCTTCTGCGGGTATGGTAATCGATTCTTTGGCAGGCAAGGGCAATGATTTACAGGTCACAGTAACCGGGGTATGGGAAGTGGGCGCGAATGAAGTGCATAACACTAGCCTGGATATCATATTAGCTACGCAAAATTTACATAATAGTTTCACCGGGCTTGGATTTGAGACCAGCATAAGCAAGGGTCAGGGCGGTGTTACCGCGAAATTTAATTGGCCAAATACACCTTACCAATTTTCTGTCGACTCTTTTCTAGGGTCGGCAAGTATCAGATTTGAAGATGGAGAGATATTATCTGTAGATCCTGGTGCTGGACGCTTAATTGGCTTGTTTAATATAGCTGAAATTTCCAGACGCCTATCTTTAGATTTTAGCGATTTTTTTTCCAAGGGCTATGTGTTTGATAAAATACGAGGGGACCTAGTTTTCAAGGATGCGAATTTAACTACGGATAACTTATCTATTCAAGGACCTTCAGCGGATATATTAATAGAAGGTAGAACAGGAATTGCAGCAAAGGATTATGATCAAACTGTAACTGTTACACCTAATGTTAGTGGTGGATTACCATGGGTTGGATTGATAGTTGGAGGTCCAGTTGGTGCGATTGGCACCATTGTAGGGGGGAAAATAGCGGAAACCATCGGTATAGACGTTGATAAGGTAACGGAAGTTAAATATGCAGTGACTGGCAGTTGGGACGATCCAAAAGTTGAACCGATTAAAAGAACCATAGCTAAGGTGACTCCATCTATAGAAGGACAGCATTCTCCATAGCAATCGTTACCAACCCAAATATCGGTATAGTGCTCACACCACAGACTGCAAGGTGATTTTTAGTGCGGTCAGTAATTATATGGGCTCATAATTAGAGACTAAAAAATCTGTATATTACATACTGGCAGTCCATCTCAAGAATGGTTTATGTGACAATATGCCTTTATTATTAAGTTCAGTTACCATTTTATCATGAGTAAAGTCGCGGCTATACAAATGGCATCAGGCCCAAATGTTGATGCAAACTTGCATGAAGCCGGTCGCTTGATCAAGCAGGCAACCGATGCTGGTGCGGAGTTGGTCGCGTTACCAGAAAATTTTGCGATTATGGGGATTACAGAAGAGGACAAAGTCGCTGTGCGCGAAACGGAAGGAGAAGGGCATATCCAGATGTTTTTATCCGAGCAGGCAAGACAACATAATATATGGCTGGTTGGTGGTACGGTGCCGCTGGAATGCCCGGAGCCGAAAAAAATATTTACCGCATGTTTGGTTTATGACAATGATGGAAATTGTGTTGGGCGTTATGATAAGACTCATTTGTTTGATGTTGATTTGGTGGATGCGGGTGAAAAATATAGTGAATCAGAAACTGTTGAATATGGAACTTCAGGCTTGAAAGTAGTCGACTCACCTTTTGGTAAGACTGGCTTAGCAGTGTGTTATGATTTACGATTTCCTGAATTATTCAGAGGGTTGCTGGATCTTGGTGCCGAAATAGTTGTATTACCAGCGGCGTTTACAGCAGCCACGGGACAAGCGCATTGGGAAAGTTTGCTCCGAGCGCGCGCGATTGAGAATCTAATTTATATAATTGCATCCGCCCAAGGCGGCTATCACATTAATGGGCGAGCGACGTTCGGAGATAGCATGATCGTTGATCCTTGGGGTGCGATTTTAAATCGCATAAGGCATGGTTCTGGAATAACAGTTGCAGATATCAATATAAGCTATTTAAAGTCCAGGCGCAAAACTTTCCCTTGTATCCAGCACCGACGATTGAAGTAAAATTTCTCGATTTATTTACACGCCTTTTTAAGATTTATATGGAAAACCCATTAGAACTGGCACGCGCTAATATATTAGCTCCATCTGGTTTGGATGAGACTCATTTGGCGCAGGCGTTTGCGACTCTACTTAATTCTTCTGCGGATAGCGGAGACATCTATTTTCAAGTACGCAAGCAGGAGGCGTGGTTTTTAGAGGACGGAATCGTGAAGAACGCAAGCTATAATATTGATCAGGGTGTCGGGATTCGCGCGATAAAAGAGGATAAAACTGGCTTCGCTTATGCAAATGAGATTGTATTGCCGGCATTGCTGGAATCCTGTAAGGCCGCACGCGCGATTGCGCGAGGGGCTAAGAGCGGGCAAATTCAGGCATGGAAGTCTGGTGCTGGAAACGACCTTTATTTATCTGATAGTCCGCTTGATTCCATAACGGAGACCGACAAAGCGGATTTATTGCGCTCGCTGGACGCATTGGCTCGCCAGCAGGACAACCGCATTAAACAAGTATTGGTTTCATTGGCTGGCAGCCATGAAATGATTTTAATTGCAAATAGTGATGGTTCGATAGCTGCCGACGTTCGACCACTGGTGAGGTTGAATATATCCGTTATCGCTGAACAGAATGCTCGCCTTGAGCAAGGTAGTGCTGGTGGTGGTGGGCGTGTTAGCTATGATTATTTTATAAAAAACCAGCTTGCAAATTCTTATGTGCATGAGGCGGTGCGTATGGCACTGCTGAATTTAGAGGCTTTAGATGCCCCCGCGGGTATGACGGACGTTATATTAGGACCCGGCTGGCCAGGGGTGTTGCTGCACGAAGCCATTGGCCATGGTTTGGAAGGTGATTTTACGCGCAAGGGCACATCGGCATTTAGCGGACGTATTGGCGAACGGGTTGCAAATAGAGGTGTTACGGTAGTTGATGATGGTACTTTGGTAGATCGTAGAGGCTCACTCAATGTAGATGATGAAGGGACTCTAACTCAATGCACTACTTTAATTGAAGACGGAATTCTTAAAGGATTTATGCAGGACAAGCTCAATGCAAAGTTATCCAACACAACGTCTACTGGTAATGGACGGCGTGAATCCTACGCGCATTTACCGATGCCACGTATGACCAACACCTATATGTTGGCAGGAAAGCACGATCCTGCTGAAATAATAAATTCAGTCGATTCGGGTTTCTATGCGGTCAATTTTGGTGGTGGCCAAGTGGATATTACGTCTGGAAAATTTGTGTTTTCTGCTTCGGAAGCATACTTGATTGAAAAAGGTAAGGTGACAAAACCTGTTAAAGGAGCGACGCTTATTGGTAATGGCCCTGACGTGTTAACACGGGTAAGCATGATCGGCAATGATTTACAACTGGATAAAGGAGTAGGTACCTGTGGTAAGGAGGGTCAAAGTGTTCCTGTAGGGGTGGGGCAACCTACGCTACGCATTGATGGGCTCACAGTCGGTGGAACGTCTAATTGATGGAACCGCAGGAATCGCCTTATTCCGCTGACAAGCTGAAAGGCTTAGTACAGTTTTGTTTAGAAGATGCAGGAAAACAAGGTGCGACCAGTGCTGAAGCCGTTATAAATATTGAACGTGGATTATCTGTTACCGCGCGCCTTGGAAAAATAGAAACCCTGGAACACCATAATGATCGGGGGTTAAGTATTACTGTTTACTACGATACCCGGAAAGGTGTTTCCAGTACCACAAGTTTTGAGCTTTCCGCAATTAAAGATGCTGTTACTGCCGCTTGTAACATCGCAAAGTTTACCGAGCAGGATAATTGCGCGGGTTTAGCGGAGGCTAATCGTATGGCCACTGTTGTCCTGGATTTAGGGCTCGACCATCCTTGGCATATTGCTCCGGAAAACGCATTAGAGATTGCTATTGAATGCGAGACCAGGGCACGTGACTTCGAAAAGATTACAAATTCTGAGGGTGCTACAGTAAATACCGCACGCAGCACGAGTATTTACGGAAATACTCATGGATTTGTAGGTAATTATACATCCACCCGCCATAGTCTTTCCTGTGTGGTTGTGGCGGAGCAGAACGGCGCAATGCAAAGAGACTATTGGTTTACCACCTCACGTAATGCCGGAGATTTAGAATCCGCGGTTTCGGTTGGTGAAACGGCTGCAAGGCGTACAGTAAATCGGCTGGGTGCAAGAAAAATTTCTACGCAAACTGCCGCCGTTATTTTTGAAGCCAACATGACACGTTCTCTGTTGTCTCATTTTATCTCTGCGATTAGCGGTAGCGCGTTATATCGTAAAGCTTCCTTTTTGTTGGATCATTTAGATCGAAAGGTGTTTTCTGATGCAGTGACTATTACTGAAGATCCTCATATTAAAAGAGGGCTTGGGAGTAGTGCATTTGACTTAGAGGGAGTGGCAACACAACCACGCACGTTAGTTGCAAATGGAGTTTTAAAAGGTTACGTGTTGAGCAGCTATTCGGCGCGCAAACTGGGAATGCAAACTACTGGAAACGCTGGTGGCGTGCATAATCTTACACTACAGGCAGGCAGTAAAACGTTAGATGAGCTAATTAAAGAGATGCAACGCGGATTATTAGTAACAGAATTGATCGGTCACGGCGTAAACAATGTTACCGGCGATTATTCACGCGGCGCAGTGGGGTACTGGGTTGAGAGTGGTGAAATACAACACCCAGTTGAGGAAATTACAGTTGCGGGGAATTTAAAAACCATGTTCCAAAAAGTCATCTCTATCGGAAACGATGTGGATCAGCGCGGTAATATCATTACACCTTCGATCCTGATAGATGAGATGATGGTTGCTGGTAGTTAGCCATCTTATTTTACAGAGTTAAAGGATCAACGTTGCGGAGAAAAATTAAAAAACCTAATTCCCGGGGATAAAATATTTTGGTTAAATATCAGCTTGAAACTACCCTGGTAGGGATCTAAGTTTTGATTGGTGGTTAAATCCAATGCACCGCTGTAATTTGAATAGAAGTATCTACTTCACCATTTTCAATCTTGTCCAGTTTGACAGGTATATGATTCAGGGATTCGGCATACCAACCTAAGTAAGTTGTTTTCTTTTTATTATTTTTTTCCCGTATATATTTATTGGCAATAACTTTTCCCAGGTTTGTTTCCATGGTTTCATTGGCTTTTGGTTTATATATGTGATTTTCTAAACGTCCTTTAGCAATTACCGGGTATTTAGTTTTTAACTTAGCATTGGGTTTACGCATTAACAATAACTGTACGGAAAAATTATCAAATGTATATGGAGTAATGTCGAGAATAGTTTCTCTATCTTTGTAGCGAACGTTTGCCGTATTATTGTCCCAGTCAAACTGGTAATGTGCGATACGATTTTTATCGTCACCTTTTATTTCATGCTTGAATTCCAGAACCCGATAACTTTTACCAATGAGTTTTAATACGGCATGATCGGTGATTTCCTGCGGGCCAAGAAAAAGGACAGCAATTCCTACCGGGATAGTGTAGGACTTATAGATGAGTTCATCTTTAACCTTCCTTAAGCTTATCCGCGTTTCCCCTACGTGCACGTTGCCTTTGTACACGTCATAAGTTGCCTCAAATTCAGGCGGAAGATTTTCCTCCCTAAGTATTAACGCAGGGTTGGCCAGGCTTATATCAATAAGAAGGAAGAACAGAATAAAAGTATAAACAATCCTTTTCATTGTAATTCCGACTCGTGGGCCGCTGTTAACATTATCGGCTTATCCAAAGACTTGTCATTGAACAGCACGGTTTCGTTTTTGCAGGATAGTTTTTTTTGACAAAACCATTTTATCGCTAAAGGGTAAATAATATGCTCTTTCTCCAGTACGCGTTCAGCTAAAGTTTTTGGGTCATCCGAATCATGTACGGGCACTTTTGCCTGAATGATCACCGGGCCTTGATCCAGATTGACAGTGACAAAATGTACGCTACAACCATGCTCCGTTTCACCTGTTTTAAGTGCACGTTGGTGAGTGTGTAAGCCAGGAAATTCAGGTATTAGAGAAGGATGTATGTTTAGAATACTGCCCTGATACTCGTTGATAAAAAAATCGCTTAATACACGCATAAATCCCGCCAAAATAACTAATTCGCTCTTATAGATTTTTAGTGTTTTGACGAGTTCTTTTTCAAATTCTTCGCGTGAAGCATAATGTGTATGGTCTACTACTTGCGTGGGTATGTCGGCCTGTATCGCACGGGCCAAACCATAAGAATCTGCGCTATTGCTAATCACACAAACAATATTAGCGTTGATATGACCTGATTGAGTATGATTGATAATAGATTGTAAATTACTGCCGTTACCAGAGATTAAAACCGCAATATTGCAGAGATTATTTTGCACAAACTACTGTAGTACCAACTTATTTCCGGACGTTGATTTGATAACTTCACCGATAATTTTTGCCTGGCAGTTTGCTTGTTGGCTAACTCCTATGGCGTCATCAGCCTGATTTTTTGATAAGACAACAAGCATACCTATCCCACAATTAAATACTCTGTACATTTCATGGTCGTCGATTTGACCCATTGTTTGCAGCCAATCAAAAATTTTCGGTCGACTCCATGCGTTTAAGCTTATTTGAGCGGTCAAACCGTCAGGAATGATTCGGGGTATATTCTCGATCAGACCGCCGCCGGTAATGTGACATAAACCATGTATATTAAATGACCGTATAAGTCGTAGTATTACATTCGTGTAGATTACAGTGGGAGTAAGTAATATTTCTCCTAACGTTTTTGTGCCAAACGTTGTATCAAGCGAGGTGTTTGTGGTGCCGATTATTTTATTTATCAACGCATAACCATTTGCATGGATACCACTGGACGCAAGTCCAATAATCAAGTCTCCTTCAGTAATTTTATTTCCATCAATTAGTTCTTCCTGATCAACTACGCCGACACAAAAGCCAGCCAGGTCATATTTGCCACTGTCATACATGTCAGGCATTTCTGCGGTTTCACCACCAATCAAGGCCGTGCCTGCTTGTTTGCAACCCCTCACAATACCTTCAATTACTGATTTGGCCTCTTCAATGGAGAGTTTTCCTGTCGCAAAGTAATCTAAGAAAAAAAGCGGTTCGGCCCCTTGTACGATGACATCGTTTACGCACATCGCAACCAAATCAATGCCGATATTGGCGTGTTGATTTAAGTGTTGAGCCAGACGTAACTTAGTGCCTACACCATCTGTACCTGAAACCAGGATAGGCCTTTTACAGTTGTTTTGCTGGAGAGCAAAAAGTCCGCCAAAACTACCAATGTCAGATAAAACTTCAGGGCGATAGGTGGAGTGTATCGCGGGCTTGATCAAATCTATGAGCTTACTTCCAGCATCAATGTCAACACCTGCATTTTTATAAGTGAGCCCCATTGCTACTAATATATTTAAGAAGTTTTATATAACCATTTGAAATTACAGGTGACAGAAGTGATCCGTAATATCGGGAAGCAGGTATTCATATTGATAAGATATGCATTGCTTCAAATTTCAGTTCCTTATACTATCTGAATACAAAATAATAATAAGTATTTATGACGTTACATAGCTTATATTGTATGCCATGGAGGTAGTAAGGCATAGCATGTCTAATTGGAGATTTATTCCTAATGTTATAACAGCCACTCGTTTTGTCGCGGTACCACTATTGATATGGTGGTTATTCGATGGACAGTTCTATAACGCTTTACTACTATTTTCCCTGATGGGTTTGTCTGATGCGTTGGATGGCTATTTAGCTAAATCCTTTAACTGGAAAACCCCCTTGGGTGCCTATATGGACCCCGCAGCGGATAAGATCATGTTGATCAGTGCTTACGTAGCCCTGGGCGCACTGAATCTTTTGTCACACTGGTTGGTGTTTATCGTGATTCTTCGGGATGTTGCGTTATTGGCTGGAGCACTTTCTTGTAGTTTTACTACACGTCGCTTAGAAATTCAGCCCTCGCTCAATAGTAAGCTCAACACCTTTGTGCAAATTATTTTAGTGTTTGCGGTGATCTTTAGCCAGATAACTACTGTTCCGACTTTATTAATACAGATGCTTATTGGCCTGACAGTTTTCACCACCGTGTCCAGCGGTTTAGATTATTTAATGGAAGAACGATCCAGACGTGCAGCGAAGCACTCTGGCAAGCAAGCTTAGCAAGCTTGCTTAAGAAAGTTTCTATTGATACTTAATGGCGACTTCCTGGCCGCAATCTTTTTTGCAATGTTCTCTTGATGTTACATTACGGCCCTATACTACTTTTGAAACTTTTATTCACCCAGACAAAAATGAATTGTTGCCCGGGTTAAAAAATCTGGCGAAGTCTACAACCGAACCACGCCAATATTTCCTTTGGGGAACTGCTCAAACCGGCAAGTCGCATTTATTACAAGCCGTTTGTAATCAACTTGCCTACACCGACCGAAAAGCCGTTTATCTTCCTATTGAAGAATTAGCCATTGCAGATTCACACGTACTCAATAATTTACATCAACTCGATGTGGTTTGTTTAGACAATATAGATCACGTATTAGGAGATGAAGAGTGGGACCGGGCATTTTTTCTGCTTATCAATGAACTGCGCGCAGAAAATAGAAGTTTAGTAGTAACTGCATCGTTACGTCCAAACGATATAAAAATTTCTTTACCTGATTTAGCATCACGACTAGTATGGGGGCCGGTATATAAATTGAGGCCATTAACGGATAAACAAAAAGAAACAGCCCTGCGAATGCAGGCCAAAGCACGCGGCTTTGAAATTTCTTTGGAAGTATGTAGTTATTTGCTCAGGCGTTATCCACGTGAACTGAGCAAACTTGTGGAATTGCTGGATCAACTTGACAGGCAATCACTTTCTCAACAAAGAAAGATTACGATTCCTTTCGTAAAATTAATTTTAGATAAAACTTGATTGAGAGACCCGGGCTACGCGCTTCCCCAGGGCAAAACACAGCTTTTTTTCTTCATCACTAAGTTTGTTGTTGCTGTGTGGTCCTGCTAAATGACTTGGTCCGTAAGGGGTACCGCCTGTTGTAGTGCTTAGTAATTCTTTTTCGCTATAGGGTAGCCCTATTATCATCATCCCATGGTGTAACAGGGGTAGCATCATAGAAATTAAAGTGGTTTCCTGTCCGCCGTGTAAGCTTGAGGCTGAAGTAAATACCCCGGCAGGTTTGCTTATCAGTGCACCAGATAACCATTGTGAGCCGGCACCGTCGAGAAAATATTTTAGTGGCGCGGCCATATTGCCGAGGCGAGTGGGGCTGCCTAAAACAAGCCCGCTGCATTCTTCTAAGTCCGATAGCTCTGCATAAGGATGGCCTTGTTTTGGAATATCGTCTTCCACCGCCTCACAAGTTGCCGATACGGCTGGCACGGTTCGAATACGAGCTTCGACTTCATCCACGGATTTAACGCCACGCGCAACGTGTTGTGCCATGTGTTTGGTTGCGCCGTATCGGGAGTAATACAAAATAAGCACGATTGACATACTATAAAATTCCCAGGATTTTTTCGGGAGGCCTGCCAATAGTTGCTTTGCCGTTATGAATCACGATGGGGCGTTGTATTAAAACCGGGTGTTCTATCATGGCGTTTAATATTTCATCTTCAGTAGAAGCCTCATTAAGTCCGGTTTCCTGGTAGACTGATTCTATTTTGCGTAAAAGCTGGTCAGCAGATATACCTAATCGGGCAATAATATCTTTTAATTCAGATTTCGATGGAACGTCATTTAAATATTCGATAATTTTCGGCTCAATAGATCTCTTGTTCAATAGCT
Source organism: Gammaproteobacteria bacterium (assembly GCA_963422595.1). Classification (GTDB taxonomy): domain Bacteria; phylum Pseudomonadota; class Gammaproteobacteria; order UBA4575; family UBA4575. Next base: position 1,636,225 of record OY730298.1, on the reverse strand, counting down.
CTAATGTCACGCGACATTTAGAGCATTTTGGATTGTAGTAGATGATTGTTTGCCTGTTATCCATTATGACTTTTTCTCCTTCTTATTTACGGTTATATTTATATACCATTATATTTCATCACAGGTTGTTTTATTCAGAGTATGTTTGTGTTACCCGTTTCACAGAGGACACGCCAGTCTAAAAATGCACAACGATTCTGATCGCGCCTGCGTACGCTGCGTCGTTTACGGTACAGTACAGGGGGTATTCTTCAGGGCTTCTACGCGAGATCAGGCACGGCGACTTAGTGTCGTGGGTCATGCCAAAAACCTTCCGAACGGTAGCGTAGAAATAATTGCCAGTGGACAGCAGTCTGCCTTGTATAAATTAAAAGACTGGCTACATGAAGGTCCGACTACGGCTAAGGTAACCAGGGTGGTGTGTGAGCCTATATTGGAACAAAGTTTTTCAGGTTTTCAAATATTATAATTATGCCTATCTACGAATATGAATGTGAAACTTGTGGCTACCGACATGAGGTTTTGCAAAGAGTCGGTGATCCATTATTAACAGATTGTCCCGAGTGCACAAAGCCCGCACTAAAAAAACTTGTTTCGGTGGCAGCGTTCAGACTTAGTGGTTCAGGTTGGTATGAAACCGATTTTAAGTCTGACAACAAGCGTAATTTGGTCTCGGATGATTCGCGGCAAAAAGATAAATCAAAAGATGGCAAGGGGTCAGGTGAAAAAGACAGCGGCAAAAAAGCTGTACCTGAAAAGAACGCAAAAGATTCCGGTGCTGGAAAAGATACTAAATCCGCTGTTAATAATTAATAGCCTGACTTTTACATAGTCTCTCTAAACTGTTGCAGATAAACCAGGCAGAACAATACTATGCGCCGTTTGCAAGTAAACTCGTTTTTGATCTGAGTATCTCAGGGTATCTTATGTAAGGATTTATTATGCGAACTCATTATTGTGGCCAGGTAACAGAAAAACTGATCGGTCGGGAGATCTCTGTGTGTGGATGGGTAAATCGCAGACGTGATCATGGAGGCATAATTTTTATTGATTTACGTGATCTGGGCGGAATTTTGCAAGTGGTGTTTGACCCCGATACCCCGGAAATTTTTCAGGTTGCAGAACAGGTCCGCAACGAGTACGTATTGCACGTTAAAGGTCAGGTTCGGACGCGCCCGAAAGGAACAGTGAATGCTGATGTGCCTACTGGCAATATAGAAATGCTTGCAAAGTCGATGAAAGTGTTAAATGAGTCGGATACTCCACCGTTTCAATTAGATGATGAGGACGTACATGAAGAGAGTCGGCTGCGCTACCGATATATTGATTTGCGCCGTCCATTCATGCAAAAACGTATTCAAACTAAAGCAAGTGTTATCCGCGCGTTAAGAAGTTTTTTGGACAATCACGGATTTATGGACATCGAAACCCCGATGTTGACTAAAGCGACCCCAGAGGGCGCGCGCGATTATTTAGTGCCTAGTCGTACACAATCAGGTTCATTTTTTGCGCTACCACAATCTCCGCAATTATTTAAACAACTGCTGATGATGAGTGGCTTCGACCGTTATTATCAAATTGTGCGTTGTTTTCGAGATGAAGATTTACGCGCAGATAGACAGCCTGAATTTACACAATTAGATATAGAAACCTCATTTATGAATGAAGCAGACATCATGTCAGAAATGGAAGACATGATGTGTAATCTGTTTGATGAGATATGCAATGTAAAGTTAGAAAGACCATTTCCCAGGATGAGTTATGCAGACGCGATGTATCGTTTTGGCAGCGATAAACCAGATCTGCGTATTCCGCTTGAGCTTATCGATATCACTGAATTAATGAAAAACGTCGGGTTTAAGGTCTTTAGTGGGCCTGCCAATGATGAGGCAAGTCGGGTTGCCGTGCTAAGGTTGCCACAGGGTTCATCGCTTACCCGCAAAGAGATCGATGATTGCACTGAGTTCGTTAGTCAATATGGCGCCAAAGGTTTGGCTTACATTAAATGCAATGATATTTCCAATATTTCAGATGGGTTACAATCACCGATCCTTAAATTTTTATCAGCAGATGTCATTCAACAAATTATCACGCAGTCAAATGCAGAAAATGGCGACTTGTTATTTTTTGGGGCGGATAAAAAAGAAATTGTCAATGCTGCACTAGGGGCGTTGCGCGTAAAATCAGGCCATGACCTGAAGCTGCTTAAGAGCGGTTGGCGGCCACTTTGGATAGTGGAGTTCCCCATGTTTGAGTGGGACAAGGATACAAAACGGTGGTCTGCACTGCATCACCCATTTACTGCGCCAACTTGTGAACGTCCTCAGGACCTTATTGATAATCCGGATACTATGTCTTCCTTGGCATATGACATGGTGTTAAATGGCATGGAAGTGGGCGGTGGTTCGGTACGTATTCATAAGCCGGATATGCAAACTGCGGTTTTTGAAGTATTGCAGATCAGCAAACGAGATGCCCAGGAAAAGTTTGGCTTTTTATTAAGAGCTTTACGCTATGGTGCCCCTCCACATGGAGGTATCGCATTTGGTCTGGATCGTTTAGTGATGTTAATGACCGGTAGTCCGTCAATACGTGATGTGATTCCGTTTCCAAAAACTCAAAATGCCACCTGTTTACTTACAGAAGCACCAACTACGGTAGATGAACGTCAATTGAAGGAGCTAAATATTAAAATACGCAGTAAAGCTCACTCGAAGCCGCGGCATAATTAATATGTCTCATTGTTCTGGATAGCATTGCACGCTGCATAATGCAGCAAGTTGTTTAACCGCAATGATGGAGACAACTTATTTCACTGCGATGAAATTTGTAAATTATTGAGCAAGTAAAGTTTTATAGTGACTTGTCGTATACAAATATACTGTATGAAATCATTGTCATGGATTATAAGCGGCCTGAATCGGCGTTAGTAGTGGTATACACGCAAGCTGGCGAGGTGTTAATGCTGCGTCGCAAATACCCACATGATTTTTGGCAATCGGTGACAGGCAGTCTGAAGTGGGGAGAAGCGCCTTTAGATGCAGCAATTCGTGAGCTGCACGAAGAAACTGGTTTAACGAATCAGAGTGTTCTTGATTGTCAACATTCACAGATATTTGAAATTTACTCAATCTGGCGTCAACGTTACGCACCCGGTGTTACCCGAAATCAAGAACATGTATTCCGATTACAATTATCTGAACAAATTGATATTCAATTAGATAAAAGGGAGCATGGAGAGTTTCTTTGGTTACCTCGCCGACAAGCGGCTGATTTAGCATTTTCGCATACAAATCAGGAGGCAATCTTACGTTGGGTGCCTGAGTAATTGCCAAACGGAGTGGTTCAATGCGGGAAATAGTCGTTTGTATTCATGGGATTTGGATGAAAGGCTGGGCAATGAGGCCTATTTCGCGTTACTTAAGTAATCACGGCTATGAGTGTAGGGAGTTTTCTTATCAAAGCTTAAACCGAATACCTCAGGAAAATGCACTATTACTTGGACGATTTGTTGATAAGTGTGATGCCGATATCGTTCACTTTGTCGGCCATAGTCTTGGTGGTATCGTCTTGCTGCATTACTTTCATATATTCGATACGGCTAAGCCGGGCAGAGTGGTCATGTTAGGCACCCCTTTAAGTGGAAGCCATGTCGCGCGCTTTATGTCAAAAAATAAGTTTATGAAAACCAGCATGCTAGGCAAAAGTGCCAATTCTCTACTTGGAAGTGTCCCGGTGTGGAAGGGTACCCGGCCTCTGGCTGTATTTGCCGGCACCCGGGGTAAGGGTATTGGCAAAATGCTGGGTGCGTCACTTGATAAGCCTAATGATGGTACGGTTGCCGTTTCCGAAACTAAAATTCATAACTGCACACTGCACATTCAAGTGCCGTACAGTCATACCGGTATGTTATTAGCCAAATCCGTTGCTGCCTCAGTGAATGAGTTTCTGCACACTGGAAATATTACATAAATAAAGCAAGATATCTTGAGTTTTTGCTTGATTTCAGCATTACAAGTTTCGTGCAATCGCCCCTGCAAACCAACACTAAAGACCTCTGGTCGGGTCACCTGCTGAATACAATAACCAGTATGGCAGGTACATAGGCCTATTGCCTGCTTTGGAAAATAAGCAGGAACTCATACTCTTTAGTGTTGACGTTTGCAATGACCCGGCACCCTTGGCCGGTGAGCACGTCGAACTGTACAGGCCGGAACATTGAAATCAGTCACTACAAGAGGAATGAAGCAATGATAGCGAATAGTCTGCTGATAAAAGTATGTGGTGTATGGGTAATGATGCTTTTCATAGTTACATTATCCGGCTGTGGAGGCGGTGGTGGAGGGAGCAGCTCCCCCAATGAGATAGCACAGACACCACCCAAGCTTGAACCTTGCAAGGGCATCAAAATATCTACAGGCGAGTGTCTCTCACAACAGGAATTCAAACAAAGACGCGATAAGATTGCAGACAGGCATCTTGCAAACCGTGAATATCAAAACCAATGGGGATTGCAACGTATCAAGGCCCACCGTGCCCATGCCGCCCTTGAAATAAAACATGGCAAGGGAGTCAAGCCGGGGAGCGGGGTGACAATCGGCATTATAGATACTGGGGTCAACCTAAATCATTATGAATTCCGTGGTGCAAATATTGAAAGACGGCCTCCTCCCATACCAGGTTATGACAGTAGCGGCTATACGCCTGATCGTGAACGTCTTGATAGGCACGGCACCGCAGTAACCAGCATAATCGCTGCCCAGGCGAATGGCACAGACTTCATCGGTGTTGCCCCCGGTGCCGCTGTTAAGATGTTCCCGATATCTCCGGGAAGTTTCGACCCCGATCGCCTCTACGCGCCAGCTTCAATGAACGCTTTGGCTTCGCGAGATGGTGGTGATGCACAGATTTTGAACACTGTTTTTGCCGAAGGTATTGATATCCTGAATTTGAGCATTGGTAGACAAGGGCTTATTGAAAATTACAGTGAGCAAGAGCTACGCGGGAGTTTGCCGCAGACCATTGCAGCATTAGCACAAGCCGGCAAGAAAAACAAAACAGTCCTTGTCTGGGCGGCCGGCAATGATCATGGATCGCTTTGTGCAGCCGGCTCACCCAACTGCCGTTACGGCTATTACGCCAGCCGCAATGAACACAGATACGGCATCAACGCCAGCTCACCCTTCGTATGGGGGGCTGGACTGGCTGCCCGGCTGGATGAACTGGCCGGCCATTCCATTGCCGTCGTCGCCACCGACAAAAACGGCACCATCGCCGACTTCTCTAACCGCTGTGGCATCGCCAAAGACATCTGTATCGCCGCGCCCGGGGTAAATGTTTCGATAGCTACCGGTCGGGATGAAGTAGGAACGGGTGATGGCACCTCCGCTGCTGCCCCGATGGTTTCAGGTGGTTTAGCCTTGATGAAGCACTTCTTTCGCGATCAACTCTCCCATACCGACTTGGTTACCCGCTTGTTTGACACTGCTGACAAAGATGGCAGATATAGAGACCAGAGCATTTATGGTCAGGGTCTCATGGACTTAGAGGCTGCGGTATCCCCGGTAGGTGCCCCTACAGTTACGACGGGTAATCAAGTCGGTGATGCCGACTATTCCCTGCAAGCTACCTCCATGTCCTTAGGTCATGCCTTTGGCGATGGTCTGTCCCACTCCCTGTTGGGACAGGAAATTGTTGCCTTTGATAGTTCAGGTGCCCCTTTTTGGCTTGACTTGGATAATTTTACCGCCGAACAAAAGTTTCGAGGTCTTCCCATCACCCAACGGCTACATAATCTGATGCACCACCACCCCATCACCCAGCATCCACAAACAAGAATGGATGTCCCTCCATCCATCGCCCTTGACCAGCATGGAAACTTATTCGCTCCCCACCGCTGGCGGACCGGGTTCTATGCACAACCAACGGCATCTCCAAGTAGCCTGTTCAATTTGGCTGAACAGGCTGTTACTGTGCAATACCAATCCCCACGTGGATGGCAAGCGATGGGCTTCACCACCGCAGGTCTGCCGCATGCTGCTCCCGAGAGCGGTGCTATCTTTACATGGCAACCTGGGTCTCTCCTCATGCGGTTCCGCACTGGCTGGCTGGGCGAACATAAGTCCATGTTAGGTTCTATGACTGATGGTGCATTTGGCGAGCTGGCCGCGGATAGTTTTGTCACTGGCCTTGAGCTGGGCACTGCATTCAAAGGCTGGCAGCTCGCTGCCGATGCCGAGATTGGTTTCATTACGGCACAATCGCGTGGCGGCATCATCAGTGGTCTGTCGGATGTAGTAACCAGTGCGGTCTCGCTGCGTGCTAATCGGCACCTCACTAAGGAAGACGAGGTTGTCTTGTCCATATCCCAGCCGCCACGCATTGAACAGGGTCAGGCAGCATTTGTATTACCTGTTGGGCGTACTAAAGATGGCAGGGTATTGCATGAGCGATTCTCCGCCGACCTTGCGCCATCGGGCAGGCAGATTGACGTGGCGGCACGTTGGTATCGGCAAGGCGTCTTTGGGGGTGAGTGGCGCACCGAGATGACAATTTCTCATCATCCCGGACACACCCGCGAGCACCCCGATATCAGTCTTTTGGCAGGTTGGAAGGTTACGTTCTGATGAATGTAACCTGGTATATCAAGGCCGCCTGATGAAGGCTTACGCCATGGCTTTTTCATTCAGGAGAAGCTATGGCAGATGGGGCGCGATAAAATGAATGCGCCATGGTGAAAAGACAGTGATCCGCAAAAATGTATTAGCCATGCTGTCAGGGGTATTGCTCGGAGGTTGCGTGGTCACTGACGTGCCTGAAGAACATATGGATATGATGGTGGGCAAGCCAAAGACGCGCGTATGCGCGGCTACGCAATACAGGCAAATGATCGGGCGATCAATCACTGATATTGAAGTTACCGAGCTGCCCAGGCCGCTACGCATCTATTCCATGAATAGTTTAATCACGCAGGATTACCGGGTGGAACGGTTGAACATCGTCGTCAACACTGACGGACAGGTGGTCAACGTAAGATGCGGCTGATGCCCTGAATCTGGTCTGAAGTATTGCCGTCGTTTCTCATTTCTCTTGCGTCATGCTTGCGACGGCAGTAGCCCGGCATACGATAGCTTTTGTCGCACGTGGTTGCAGTGATTCGCATAACGTCGAAACCTCTTTAGTATGTTTTTCACATCAGGGCGTCTCACGTTGCCGATGGAGTGTTACAATAGCCCCGTTGATCCAGTAGAGGAGGTTCAATGGCTGGTCACAGTAAGTGGGCCAATATTCAGCATCGCAAAAAAGCGCAGGATGCCAAGCGCGGGAAGTTGTTCACCAGATTAATTCGGGAAATTACTGTAGCCGCTCGCATGGGAGGAGGTTCTGATTTGAATGCGAATGCGCGCTTGCGTCTTGCCGTAGATAAAGCACTCTCCGCTAACATGCCAAAAGACACCGTTGATCGTGCTATTAAGCGTGGCGCGGGTGAGCTTGATGGCAAGCACTACGAAGAAGTGCGTTATGAAGGCTATGGCCCTGGTGGGGCGGCCGTCTTAGTGGACTGCATGACTGACAATCGCAATCGCACGGTGGCGGAAATTCGCCACGCGTTTACCAAGCACAATGGCAATTTAGGCACTTCGGGCTCGGTCGCTCATTTATTTTACAGCACTGGAGTAATTCAACTTCCACCTGAGATAAATGAAGACGTAGTAATGGAAGTTGCATTGGAATTTGGTGCGGAGGACGTGATTAATGGTGATGATGGCAGTCTTGAGGTGTTGGTAACGCCAGATGCGTTTCTCGCAGTAAAAGAGGCATTGGAAGCATCCAATTTGTTGCCCCGACAGTCTGAGGTCATGATGCGCGCTGCCACCACCACTTTTTTATCGAACAAAGATGGAGAAACGATGTTGCGATTATTGGACGCGCTGGATAAATTGGACGATGTTCAGAATGTTTATTCTAATGCTGATATACCCGATTCAGTGCTTGAGGCAGTTGCCTGAGCGTCTGAGAACGTCCAATGACCATTACTCAAAGTGATAAGACTGTTCGAATACTTGGCATTGATCCCGGCTTGCAAATTACTGGTTTCGGTGTCATTGAAAGTAATGGCAGACACAGCCGTTATGTCCATAGTGGCAACATCCGGGCCATGAACACTACAGGTGATATGGGCATGTCTTTACGTTTAGGTTTAATTTTTCGTAAGTTGACCGAAGTTATTGCACAATATCAGCCGGATGAAGTAGCAATTGAAGATGTATTTATTTCACGTAATGCCTCATCGGCACTCAAACTTGGCCATGCACGCGGTGCAGCGATAAGTGCAGTAATGCAATCGCATCTCCCGATTCGTGAATACAGTGCTCGTTCGGTTAAACAGGCAATAGTAGGCAATGGGGCCGCGAGCAAAGAACAGGTTCAACATATGGTACTGTGCTTATTAGCTTTACGCGGGAAATTGCAGGCAGATGAGGCAGACGCCCTGGCCGTATCTTTGTGTCACGCGCATACATCATTAATGCGTAGTCAACGAGTCTCTGGTATCAGGAGTTATGCATGATTGGTCGTTTGCAGGGACAAATTATAGACAAACAACCGCCGTATCTCTTACTTGACGTGAAGGGTGTTGGTTATGAGTTAGAGGCTCCGATGTCAACGTTCTATGAGTTACCGGATTGCGGCGAAAGCGTCACACTTTATACACACTTACTGGTACGTGATGACGCACATACTTTATATGCGTTCAAGCACGTTCAGGATCGAAGCCTGTTTCGGAATCTGTTAAAAGTAAATGGTGTAGGCGCAAAGATGGCGTTAGCGATTCTCTCGGGTATGGATATGCGCGCGTTTACAAGTTGCGTACATAATGCTGATGCCGATGCTTTGGTACGACTCCCCGGTGTAGGACGTAAAACTGCCGAACGACTGATAATCGATATGCGTGATCGCTTAGATAAAGTTTCCACTACCACTGTTTCGAACAATGGAAAAAATGACAACCTTCGCCAGCAAAACCCGGTTGAAGATGCAATATCGGCACTTATCTCATTGGGTTATAAGCCAAACGAAGCAAGTCGCATGGTGAGTAAAGTCGAAGCGCGAAATCAAAATAGCGAAAATATCATTCGTCTGGCATTAAAGTCTGGTTTGTCTTAATACGTTCGGCGGGAAGTTAAATTCAATGTCCAAAGCAGAAACTTCCCGTATCATTGACACACATGCAGAAAAAAGCGAGGTACTTGCCGAGAATACCATTCGACCACACAGTCTTAGTGAGTATATAGGGCAAACAGAGGTACGTGAGCAAATGGGCATTTTTATCTCTGCTGCAAAACAGCGTCGGGAAGTTTTAGACCATGTATTGATATTTGGCCCTCCAGGACTCGGTAAAACTACCCTGTCCCGTATCGTAGCCAATGAAATGCAAGTTAATTTACGTCATACCTCTGGTCCAGTATTAGAGCGTCCTGGAGATTTAGCTGCAATTCTGACCAATCTTGAGCCCAACGACGTGTTGTTTGTAGATGAAATCCATCGTCTTAGTCCTATTGTGGAAGAAGTGTTATATCCGGCGATGGAAGATTTTCAGCTTGATATCATGATTGGTGAGGGGCCAGCAGCAAGATCGATTAAACTGGATTTGCCACCATTTACTTTGGTAGGTGCGACAACAAGAGCTGGGTTACTCACTTCACCCCTGCGAGATCGTTTTGGAATCGTGCAACGTCTAGGGTTTTATACAAGTGAAGAATTGTCAGCTATAGTGTGTCGTTCGGCGAAGATACTTGGTGTTCAGGTTGACGTAAAAGGAGCCGAACAGATTGCACAGCGCTCACGCGGTACGCCCAGAATTGCCAATCGCTTATTAAGGCGTGTACGTGACTATGCGCAAGTTAAGTCTAACGGCGTGATTACTTGTGAAAATGCCAATTCAGCTTTAGATATGTTAAGTGTTGACGAGCATGGTTTTGATAATATGGATCGGCGTTTATTGCTTACAATGATTGAAAAATTTGGCGGTGGGCCGGTTGGAGTTGATACTCTTGCGGCAGCGATTGGAGAAGATCGTGGCACTATCGAAGATGTAATTGAGCCATACCTCATTATAAAAGGGTTTATGATGCGTACCCCGCGCGGACGTGTGGCAACCAGTCACGCTTACCAACATTTTGGAATTAACGTTCCCCGTCACAACGTAAACCAGCCACAGGAAAGTGATTCAGGTTCGGATTTGTTCTCGGAGGCCACGCAGTAATAAATTCAGTCGGTTACGTTTACAAGTGAACCCTTATGTTTGGCACGTACGCGTGTATTACGAAGATACCGATGCCGGAGGTGTAGTGTACTATGCGAATTATCTGAAATTTATGGAACGTGCGCGGACCGAGTGGTTACGTTCACTGGGGCTTGAACAAAGGGAATTAGCACAAGATATGAATGTATTATTTGCAGTGCGATCTGTGAACATAAAGTATAAACAACCCGCAAGGTTTAATGACTCATTAAACATTACGGTTGAGCCTGTTACGTTAAAATCTGCCAGTATCTCATTTAGGCAAACCATCATAAGGCAGAGTGAAAATACACGTATACTTGCTACCGGGGAAGTGAACGTCGTATGTTTGCGCGCCAGTGATTTTTTGCCTCAATCCATTCCGGAAAATTTATTCAGGGAGATAAAGGGTGCGTGTTGATACAAGTATTTTAGGCTTAATCAGCAACGCGAGCTTGCTGGTGCAGTTAGTAATGTTGTTACTACTGATCGCGTCCATTATCTCCTGGACTATGATTGTAAGCAAATGGAGAGTTATTAGAGACGTGCGCGACGCGGCAGACAAGTTTGAAGACAAATTTTGGTCTGGTACGGACTTGGCGTCTCTGTATGAAAAAGTAAGGTTGAAAAGGCATACCGCGGGCATGGAGCATATCTTCGTTGCAGGATTTAAAGAGTATATACGCTTATATAGACAGCATAGAGTCTCGCCAGTTGCCATCGCAGATACTGCGTTGCGCTCTATGAAGGTTGCTTTGTCGCGTGAAGTGGAAGTGTTGGAACATTATCTTTCTTTTCTCGCCACGGTGGGTTCTACGGCCCCCTATATCGGGCTGTTTGGAACAGTCTGGGGAATTATGAATGCATTTAGAGCTTTGAGTGATGTTCAACAGGCCACTCTCTCTGCGGTGGCACCAGGAATTGCCGAAGCTCTGATTGCCACCGCAATGGGATTGTTTGCGGCGATACCTGCTGTGATTGCATACAACCGCTATTCCACAGATGTAGAACGCCTGGTCATTCGCTTTGACAATTTTGTAGAAGAATTTACGGCTCTATTACAAAGACAAGCGTTAACCAAAGATACGGAAACACGGAAGCAGGATACAGCCTAGTTTATATGTTGTGCGGGAGATCAGAGTATGTCAGTTGAAAATTAGACGGTACTAAGTAAAGTACCAGCCATACCCCATGAAGTTTTATATATTATTTGTTTAGTCAGGCAAATTTCGTTGATTAAAAGCGATTCTGTACGATATACCGGTTAAATCATGGCTTATACAGGAGTTCGCCAGCACAAACGCATGTCTGAGATCAACATTGTCCCATATGTTGATATCACCCTCGTGCTACTGGTGATATTTATGATAACAGCACCTTTATTTCATCAGGGTGTAGAGGTGAAGTTACCCAGTGCTCCAGCAAAGCCACTTGAGAAAACTGTAGAAAATCAGCGGCCTCTGATCATTTCAGTTAATCAGGCAGGGCAGATATTTATCAATAAAACAGATTCGCGTAAAAATCCTATACCCAATGATCAATTTAGAAACCAAATTAGAAAAATTCTATCTAATGGGCAGGATCATCCTATCTATATGCGCGGGGATAAAGACGTTGACTATGGTCGAATCATTGAAGTGATGGTTATGCTTCAGGATGCGGGCGCTGAAAATATAGGGCTGATTACGAACCCCGTCGCAGAAGAATTTGAAAACTAGCGAATCATGGCAAACCTCAAGCGACATTTACTGATGTCGGCTACGATTGCGATCATCATTCACGTAATTGCGGTCATGTTATTTGTAGTCGGTTATCAAATAAAGCGTGAACAGCCGCTAAAGCCTGAGACAACAGTTAAGACAGTCAGGGCGGAGGTCATCAGCTCTGCAAAGCTTGCTGAAGAAAGTCGGCGCAGGGAAGCAGAGAGGAAGCGTGAGGAGTTAGAGCGACAAAGAAAGCTGGCCGAACAGGAACGCCTTAAACAGGAGAAGTTAAAATACCAGGAAGAACAAAAGAAGCTTAAGATGGAGCTTGCGGCCGAAAAAAAGAAAGTTCAGGAAGCTCAGCAAAGGGCGAAATTGGAACGCAAGATGGCCAGGGAAGCTGAAAAGCGAGCCGCGCTTGAGAAAAAGCGAGTGATAGAAGCAGCGAAAAGAAAAGCCGAAGAGGCAAAAATCAAACAAATAGCGGACGAGAAAAAACGCAAAGAGCAGGAAAAGTTGGCTGAACAACAACGTTTAGCAAAAATTTTAGAGCAGGAAGAAGCCGAGTTAAAAGCAGTAGAACTAGAAGCTCAACGAGTGGCTAAATCACGAGCAATGAGTAGATTAATCGCTCAATATCGGGATGCGATTCGCAGCAGGATACAAAGTCGTTGGCGTAAACCCGTAAATGATCAACCTAATTCCTGGTGTAAAGTTTTTGTCAGGCAAGCACCAGGGGGGTATGTAGAAAATGTAGTCATCGAAGAATGTACTGGAGACGAAACTTTTCGTCGTTCGGTAGAAGAAGCGGTATGGAAATCAGATCCTTTACCGTCGCCGCCATTACCAGAATTATTTGACCGGGAGTTGCGTTTTAAATTCATTCCGAAAATCTAATGAAGAACTTGTTGAAGATAATAATAAATTTTATTGTGCTTTTTTTTATCGGACAAGCCGCGCATGCGTTATTAGAGATTGAAATTACTCAAGGCGTTGAAAGCGCGTTGCCAATCGCTGTTGTTGCGTTCACAGGCGACATTTATACCGCACCTGGAGCCATAGAAAACGTTATTAGAAGTGATTTACGACGCAGTGGTTATTTCGATGTACTAGAGACACAACGCTTTCCACAGATTATTACTGATTCATCAAAGTTAAATTTTAACGCATGGCGTAATAACGGGGTAGAGAATTTATTGCTTGGTAAAATTATCAAAGCGGGAGAAGATCAATATCAGATAGAGTTTCAATTATTTGATTTGATAAGAAAAAAGAGGTTAATAGGTAATACTATCCCCGCGAGCAGTAAAGACATGCGTAAGGTGGGACACAAAATTAGTGACCTTGTGTTTGAGAAGCTTATTGGTATTCGCGGTGCTTTTAGTACACGCATTGCTTATATCAGCACGATTAACAAAAACACGGAAAATCAAAAATATATTCTACAAATTGCCGATGCTGATGGGCACAATGCCAGAACTGTTTTTTCGTCTGATAAACAGTTGATGTCACCGGCTTGGTCCCCAGATGGTACGCGCTTAGCCTATGTGTCATTTGAAAGTGATAATTCTGCTGTTTACGTTCAGGATATTGTTCGGGGCACTCGTTCCAGAATTTCGGCGCGGCCCGGAATCAACAGTGCCCCAACGTGGTCTCCGGATGGCCGATATCTTGCGCTTACCTTGTCAGTAAATGGTAGTCCGGATATCTATCTTATGGATATGAAAACACGTAAGGTAAAATTTCTTACGGGTGGTTCTTCGATTGATACGGAACCCTGTTGGATGCCAGACGGTAAATCTTTATTGTTTACTTCGGATCGCAGTGGTACTCCTCAAATATACAAAGTATCTGTGTATGGTGGTAGAGCGAGTCGTGTTACCTTTGATGGTAATTATAATGCAGCCCCAGACGTCTCACCAGACGGTAGTTTTCTTGCTTTAGTGCATAATAATGGTAATGGCTTTCGCATTGCGATCATGGACATGCGCGATAAATCAATGCGTGTCATTACCAATGGCAGGTTAGACGAAGGCCCCAGTTACGCGCCTAATGGAAGCATGATTATCTATGCGGCCGCGGAACAAGGCCGCGGTGTATTGGCTGCGGTCAGTATAGACGGAAGAGTAAAACAAAGGCTACGATTAATTAACGGTGACGTACGCGAACCCATATGGTCGCCGTTTCGTTATTGATTGTTGATGGTTAGACAGAGGAGACAATGGGTTATGGTGAAACAAATTTTTTATATTTTGGTTATCAGTTTGTCTTTAATGCTTGGCGCGTGTATTACCACTACCACTACTAAAGAAATGCCTGCTGATGTAATAAGTGATGAGTATAAAAGTAATGTCGTGGTGGATGAGCGTTCAGAGACAACTGGTCTTGAAGATGAAGGGGCCCTGTCAGTAAGTACACTAGGTCATGATAATGTCATTTATTTCGCTTACGACAGTGCTGAAGTGCGGGATGAATCCATGCCATTGATCATGGCGGCGGCAGAATCTTTAATTGCTGACCCTACAATGCAAATGCGTTTAGAGGGGCATGCGGATGAGCGTGGTACCCGTGAATACAATTTAGCTCTGGGCGAACGTCGTGCACAAGCTATACGGGACTTGATTTTATTGCAGGGAGTAAGTAGTGATCAACTCGATATCGTAAGTTATGGCGAAGAAAGGCCTGTGGTTATGGGTTCTGACGAAGAATTCTGGCAACAAAACAGAAGAGTGGAATTAGTTTATTAATTGGTAAATTTTAGACCATAGAGAAAAGGTATTTTAAGGGTGAGTTTACGTTTAATTAAGCTGTTAGCGGCAGTTACACTAATGCTGGTATCAACGATTGTATTTGCGGATGAAGCCACGCAGGCAAAAATCGACGCGTTAAACGCCAGAATACAACGTATCGAACGCGTTTTAGACAATCAGGCCCTGTTGAGCATGGCAAGACGGATACAGGTTTTACAACGCGAAGTACAAGAACTACGCGGCAAAAATGAACAACTTGCGCATGAATTAAACGTGCTTAAATCACAACGGCGCGAACAATATTCAGGTCTTGAACGTCGGCCACAATCTTCATCTGATGTTCAGGGTGCCGCCAGTGATGGAAATTTCGTAGCCGACACCGGGGTTGGGGTTATACAAGATAGGGAAGTTACTCAAAGCTCAGACGTTCAGACGATAACGCCAACAGTTTCAACTTCTTCACAAGTGGCAAAGACTTCGATCATCACATTACCAACCACAGTATCGAGTGATGTCGCACGAGACTATAAAAATGCGTTCGCTCTATTGAAACAGGGTAAATACAACGATGCCATTGTTGCATTCAGGTCTTTTTTGCAGACTTACCCAGGTAGTAAATATGCCGCGAATGCCCAATATTGGCTTGCGGAGGCGCATTATGTATCCAAGCACTATCCGCAAGCATTAGCAGAATTTTCAAAGGTGGTTGATACATACCCTGCGAGTTCCAAAGTGGCGGATGCAAAACTTAAACTTGGGTTCACGCATTACGAATTAGGACAATATGAAGAAGCTCGAACAGAACTTATCCGATTACGCGCGCAATTCCCTAATTCATCTGTAGCGAGTCTTGCACAACAACGACTGGAACGTATATCACGTGAAGGACACTAATGGTATGGCGGCAACGCTTGCGCCACTGGACATTGTGCCTCAGCTTCAAAGACTTCGTGTCACCGAAATTTTTTCCTCGATTCAAGGCGAATCCTCTATGGTTGGAATTCCCACTGTATTTGTTCGGTTAACAGGATGCCCATTACGCTGTCAATATTGTGATACGGCTTATGCGTTTACTGGTGGTAAGTGGATGGATGTTGCAGATGTAGGGTCGAAAATTGCCAGCTTCAATATTAAATATGTAACTGTTACGGGTGGTGAGCCGCTTGCGCAAAGAACCTGTTTACACTTGCTATCGGGCTTATGTGATAAAAACTATATAGTGTCTTTGGAAACCAGTGGGGCTGTAGATGTCAGCCGTGTGGACCCGCGTGTAGTTAAAGTAATGGATATTAAAACACCTGCATCATGTGAAGTGGAAAAGAATCGATGGGAAAACGTAAATTATTTACGTAAGCAGGATCAAATTAAATTTGTTATTTGCAATCGTTCAGATTACGTCTGGGCAAAAGATATTCTGCATGAGTATCAGTTGACCAATCGTTGTGAAGTTTTGTTTTCACCAAGTCATGGTGAACTTGAAGCAAGATTACTTGCCGAATGGGTTTTACAGGATCAGCTTGGTGTACGTTTCCAGTTACAGCTGCATAAAGTGCTCTGGAATAATGAGCCTGGCCGTTAATCATTTTTTGGGTCGACTGCTTGCGGACTTAAGTTGATTGTCACAGAGTAAGAAAGCCGTTGTCCTTCTTTCCGGAGGGGTTGATTCCGCGACCACCCTGGCAGTTGCGATGTCCGATGGTTATGCGTGTTATGCGCTGAGCTTTCGCTATGGGCAACGTCATGGTATTGAATTAGAAGCGGCCAAAAAGGTCGCGCAGGCATTAAACGTAGAAGGGCATAAGGTCTTTGATATCGATCTTTCTATTTTCAAAGGTTCGGCGCTTATAGATGACGATATGGAGGTGCCAACAAATTCAGTCGAAGGAATACCCGTTACTTATGTGCCAGCACGTAATACGATTTTTCTTTCTATTGCCTTAGCATGGGCAGAGGGATTGCATGTACGAGATATATTTATTGGCGTCAATGCAGTCGACTATTCGGGATATCCAGATTGTCGTCCCGAGTATATTCAGGCGTATCAGGCTATGGTTAATGTAGCTACCAAAGCTGGCGTTGAGGGACAAAAACTACATATACGTGCTCCGCTTATTTCATTATCCAAGGCTGATATTATCAGGCTTGGAAGTAGTTTAGGAATTGATTATTCCCTCACAATTTCGTGTTATTCGGCGGACAAACGAGGCAGGGCATGTGGAGTATGTGATTCGTGTCGTTTCCGTAAACAAGGATTTATGGATGCAGGTATTGCAGATCCAACATTGTACGCATGAGTTAGTAAACTCAGTTGTAGGGGGTATTTGCATAGAGCTTTGCTGAAATTTAATGTACGATAGCGCGCCGCGTGGGTCGTTAGCTCAGCTGGTAGAGCACCGGGCTTTTAACCCGATGGTCATAGGTTCGAATCCTATACGACCCACCAAAATTATATTTAAATCAATAAGTTATAATTAATTCAAATTACTATATGACATTTTCCGTCTGTAACCTGTTATTTAATGCTTGTTACAATCGGTTTAGGAATGAACATATAGCCTGATTATTTCCGGAGTAAAACCACCTCTTACTTATGATTGACTCAGTTGCGGCACTAAATTTGAATGTCTTGCTATCTCCTTGTGGCGTTAGCGATGTTTTCGAAGTTGATGTCCGTATAGTGAAAAGTTTGTTTACCAAGTAGTTTTTCACCATAGTTATCCATCCAATCTTTATGCAGAGCTAAATCCGTATATGTGGGGGGCATGATAGCAAACGTCACGGAATACAGATCCGAGGCACTACCAGGTAAAGTAATGTTCCTGGCGTAATGGAAGTTGTCGATTAAATTGATATGTGGGAGTAAATCGATAAAAGTACTTACCCCGGTAGTCTGATTAACGACTTTTGCGGTGATATACAGATAAGGCACGAAGCCTCCTGGAGGGGTTCCTTTGGGAATTTCTTTCTCATCCCAATTTACGCGCGCTTCGATATGCACGTGAGTTTCGTTTTCATCAATATGCAGGGTGCTTGGCATGATTTGATCTTTTACGGCCCCTTCAAAGATGAACACGATACCGGGGGATACCTTTTGTTCGCCAATAACAAGCTCAACCGCGTTGGTCATCGTAAAGCCCATGATGCCAAAGATAAATAAAAACATTTTTTTAGCCATTAAATTCTCCTGTTATCAAAAGTAATTTGTTATCCACGATCATTGGCGAAATACAGTTTTCATCCCTGTGCCTGAACGTTAGTAGTCCATTAACCGGGTTAGCCAATGCTCGATTAATTGATCAGCTATATGCTGTTGACAAGGGTTCGATCAGCATCATTTTTCAATGTGTCTACACCCGAAGTCTTGAGTGTAATGATAATCATTATCATTTGCAAATAGAATATGCTAAAGGTGATATTTTTTTAGATTTCTACCCCCGACGTTATGACTAAATAGTTCCCTT
Source organism: Gammaproteobacteria bacterium (assembly GCA_963422595.1). Lineage (GTDB taxonomy): Bacteria > Pseudomonadota > Gammaproteobacteria > UBA4575 > UBA4575. Next base: position 1,618,029 of record OY730298.1, on the reverse strand, counting down.
GATCGCGGATTACTTAGCGTTGGTACTACCTTTTAGTGACATACGGCAATAGCACTGTATGGCGTACTTTGGTGTGAGAAGGTGTTTGATTGAAAATGGTGCAAGTGTTGCACTTACTTGGTTCATGAAAGTAATTTACTGGTTGCTCATACGTCGCATCTTAATTTGACTTCTTTACCAAACATCTTGTTTTATATGTAAATTTTTTAACTCACGACATGCTTGGCATGGTCGGTGCAATGTTATTAGGCATCTATACGTTTGTATAGTAAGTCTTCTCAGTGAAATCATTGCCACTCAATGCAAATTGATTTTTACCACTGAGCAAGAGAGTTAGTCATTGTCTTTCAAGGAGTTTAAAAATGAAGATAAAGATTCCGGTAATTACAGTCATTCTTGTGATACCGTTATTATTGTTGCTACCCCAATTCGGTGTGGCAAAAGATAAGATAAGGGTGGGCATATTACATTCCTTATCGGGAACTATGGCGATTAGTGAGACCACGCTAAAGGATACCGTGCTTATGATGGTGGAAGAGCAAAATAAGGCTGGAGGCCTGTTAGGTAAAGAACTGGAAGCAGTTGTGGTTGACCCAGCATCAAATTGGCCATTATTTGCAGAAAAAATGCGTGAACTGATAAAAGTGCACAAAGTGGACGTGGTATTTGGCTGCTGGACTTCTGTATCACGAAAGTCTGTATTACCTGTAGTTGAAGAGCTGAATGGGTTACTGTTCTATCCAGTTCAATATGAAGGTGAAGAATCTTCAAAGAATGTTTTTTATACAGGTGCCGCGCCAAACCAGCAGGCCATTCCCGCAGTTGACTACTTAATGAATGAAGTAGGAGCTAAGCGTTGGGTATTGGCAGGAACGGACTATGTTTATCCACGTACCACCAATAAAATTCTTGAGTCATATCTGAAACAGAAAGGTGTGGCGGAAGAGGACATTATGATCAACTACACCCCCTTTGGTCACGCTGATTGGCAAACGATCGTTTCTGACATCAAGGCGTTTGGGTCCGCGGGTAAGAAAACGGCCGTAGTCTCAACCATTAATGGTGATGCCAATGTCCCGTTCTATAAAGAGTTGGGTAATCAAGGCCTCTCGGCAGAAGATATTCCTGTCGTGGCATTCTCGGTTGGTGAGGAGGAATTGTCGGGCATTGATACCGCGCCTCTTGTAGGTCACCTGGCTGCATGGAATTACTTCATGAGTGCGGAATCTGAGGAAAATGATGAGTTCATTGAAGCCTGGCATGGCTTTATCAAAGACGAAAATCGCGTAACCAATGATCCCATGGAGGCAACCTACATTGGTTTCAAAATGTGGGCTAAGGCAGTTGAAAAAGTGGGTACAACGGAAGTGGATAAGGTTCGTCCTGCTCTATATGGCATCGAAGCTCAAAATCTCACTGGTGGGATTGCGGTCATGAATACCAATCACCACCTATCCAAACCAGTTTTAATCGGAGAAATCCAGGATGATGGACAGTTTGATATCGTCTGGTCTACGGACGGCGTCGTTAAAGGTGATGCCTGGACAGACTGGTTGCCAGAGAGCAGGGTCATTGTTGCTGATTGGGCAGATCCGATTAATTGCGGCAACTTCAATACCGAAACCAAAAAATGCTCTGGGCAGAATTATTAGTGTTCGGGCAAAAAGGTTTCATCTCAAAATATCAATATGCCAGCCACTCTCTAACGTTGGGAGTGGTTGGTGCTTAAGATACATCTGTAATGTTTTCTCAACATGAAATGTTTAACTACCTTATTCTTATTTGTTTTGCTCGCATTGCCCCACCATGTTGGTGCTGAAGACAAGGACCCAGCGAACGATACTATCCAAAGTAGTTTTTCACTTCTGACTTCCAGGAGTTTTGAAGATAAGTCTTCAGCCATAAAAGCTATCGCGGATTCTGGCGATAAATCTGCTACCAGCGTCCTTACCAAGTTGTTACAGGGGAATATCTATTACCACAGAAAGAATAAACAGATTGTATCAGTTGCTAAATACGAATCGAAAATGTTTGACATTTTTGATTTGCTTACTGGTGAGAAAATAGGCTCAAAAACAAAAAAAGAGCTTAGAAAAAAATTCAAAAAGGTTGGTATTAATAACAAGCTTAGAAGTCTGCTCAATGACAAAATTGCAACACTCACGATATATAGCGAGGATAAGAAAACACGTTTGGAAGCAACAAGAAATATTTTAAAAAATCTCAATGCTTCCTCTATAGCAGTGTTACGAAATGCCATTCACAAGGAAGAAGACGTGAATGTAAAAAAATTGATGCGTGTATGTATTGCAATAGCCGATACAAAGTCTAATGACCCAAAAACACAACTCGATGCAATAAACTCACTGTCCGGCGCACTGTACCCGGAAGTTCGTGTAATTCTTACAGAGCTAAAACATGGTTTTGAAAATAAACCGGCATCTGAAACTAACGTTAGATTATTGTCTGCTACTACTTCTGTACTTCAGGCAACAAACCTGAAGGTTGGATTTTACAAACAAATTGAAAATATATTTTTCGGTCTTAGTCTGGGTTCCGTTCTATTACTTGCTGCTGTCGGCCTGGCAATCACGTTTGGGGTGATGGGTGTAATCAATATGGCGCATGGAGAAATGTTGATGCTGGGTGCCTATACGGCTTTTGTGGTACAGCAGCTAATGCCCAATGCGATTGGATACTCGTTATTTATAGCCATCCCCGCGGCCTTTATTATTACGGGGTTGGTCGGTATCGGTATTGAGCGCGGTGTCATCCGATTTTTGTATGGACGTCCTCTGGAAACGTTGTTGGCCACATTTGGCTTGAGTCTTATTTTACAGCAAGCGGTTCGGTCTATTTTTTCTCCTCTAAACCGTTCCGTTGTTACGCCTGCATGGATGAGTGGTTCATACGAATTTAACCCGGCTTTATCACTTACGTACAACCGAATATATATCGTTATTTTTGCGTTGTTGGTATTGCTTGGTCTACTTTGGTTATTAAAGAAAACTTCATTTGGTTTGCAAATGCGTGCCGTGACGCAAAACCGCAATATGGCCAAGGCTATGGGCATACGAACCAATTTGATCGACTCATTAACCTTCGGTTTAGGATCCGGTATTGCGGGAGTCGGTGGAGTGGCATTGAGTCAGCTTACGAATGTAGGCCCGAACCTCGGCCAGTCGTATATCGTAGATTCATTTATGGTAGTAGTGTTTGGCGGCGTAGGTAATTTATGGGGCACGTTCTTCGGAGCGATGACGTTAGGGATTGCCAATAAATTTATGGAGCCTTTTACAGGGGCAGTATTTGCCAAAATTTTACTACTGATTTTTATTATTTTATTTATTCAAAGATACCCGCGTGGCATGTTCGCTTTGAAAGGTAGAGCGGCGGAAAATTAAATATGTCTTACCAGCCGATAATTTTTCGATTGTTGCAACGTGACAAGGGCGGTAAATATTTCCTGGCCATTTTACTGTTGTTATCCGTGATTGTGCCTGTTTGCAATTTATTGGTTCCTGCCTCTTCAGCGTTTCATATTTCGACCTATATCGTGACGTTGACAGGTAAATATTTAACCTATGCTTTGCTGGCTATGGCGTTGGATTTGGTTTGGGGATATTTGGGTATTTTGAGTTTGGGGCATGGAGCGTTCTTTGGTTTAGGCGGCTATGCGATGGGCATGTATCTGATGCGCCAAATTGGAGACCGAGGCGTATATGGTCATCCGGTGCTGCCGGATTTTATGGTGTTTTTGAATTGGAAAGAGTTACCCTGGTTTTGGTACGGCTTCGATCAATTTTGGTTTGCTATGCTGATGGTTTTGCTGGCTCCTGGCTTATTAGCGTTTGTATTTGGATGGTTAGCATTTCGATCTCGTGTTACGGGAGTGTATTTATCCATTATGACGCAGGCATTAACCTATGCCTTGATGCTAGCCTTTTTTCGCAATAACTTTGGGTTTGGAGGTAATAACGGCCTTACGGATTTTAAAGAAATTTTAGGATTTGATTTACAGGCAGATGCAACACGTAATGGTTTGTTTATTTGTTCTGCGTTTGCACTTGGCTTGGGTTATTTTATTTGCAAATTTATCATGCGATCGCGCTTGGGTAGCTTAATTACCGCGATTAGAGATTCGGAGGGTCGGGTAAGGGCGCTGGGCTATCGCGATGAACATATAAAGTTATTTATATTTGTAATCTCTGCAATGTTGGCAGGTATAGCAGGGGCATTATATGTACCTCAGGTTGGCATTATTAACCCGGGTGAATTTTCCCCGATTAATTCGATTGAGCTTGTAATTTGGGTTGCGATGGGTGGTCGGGGGACGCTTTATGGAGCCGTGCTGGGAGCCGTTATAGTCAATTTTTCGAAAACGTATTTTACTGCGGCCGCGCCAGAAATTTGGTTATTTATGCTTGGGAGTTTATTTGTCTTAGTAACGTTGTTTTTACCACGTGGGATGGTTGGGGCAATAAAGAAAATACCTTTACCGTATAACAAGATAACTAAGTCACAGTATCGTAGCTAAGGTCTGATAATGAATGAAGTACAAGCTACTGCAATTTCGTCTGTACATGTGCCTGACAACACAATTTTATATTTAGATGGGGTTTCGGTAAGTTTTGATGGTTTTAAGGCGATTGATAATTTGAGTTTATATGTAAGCAGAAATGAATTACGCAGTATTATTGGACCAAACGGTGCGGGTAAGACCACCATGATGGATATTATTACTGGAAAAACCCGTCCTGATGAAGGCAGGGTGATATTTGATGACATGACAGATTTAACCATGATGAGTGAGGCTGACGTTGCCAATCTCGGTATCGGGCGAAAATTTCAAAAACCAACCGTTTTTGAAAATCACAGCGTATACGAAAATTTAAAACTCGCATTAGAAGGATGCAGAAAAGTATTCGAGAACCTGTTTTTCATATTAACTGACGAAGATAATGACAAAATTCATCAGGTACTCAAGACAATTGCCTTAGAGGCAGAGAGTCACCGAGATGCCGGCGAGCTATCTCATGGTCAAAAGCAATGGCTGGAGATTGGCATGCTTTTGATGCAAAACCCTAAACTTTTACTAATGGATGAACCCGTAGCCGGCATGACAAAACAGGAATCTGAACGTACTGCGGAACTACTTATCTCATTAGCGGAAAAACATTCGATAGTAGTAGTAGAGCATGACATGGAATTTGTTCGATCTCTTGCTAAGCGCGTAACCGTGCTTCATCAGGGCAGTGTATTGGCTGAAGGTTCGATGGAAAGTATTCAACATGATCCAAAAGTCATCGAAGTGTATCTTGGAGAATAAATTAGGCGGGTAATAATCTTATGATGCTTATTAATAAATTGGATCATTTCTATGGCGAGAGTCATACGCTTTGGAACATCAGCCTTAAGGTTGACAAAGGCGCATGTGTATGCCTAATGGGTAGAAACGGTGTGGGCAAGACAACTTTATTAAAATGTATTATGGGGTTAGAGCCGGCAGCGAATGGTAAGATAAACATCAATGGTATCGAATTTTCTTCAAGGCCGGCAGAGCAGAGAGCAAGAAATCGAATTGGATACGTGCCCCAGGGCAGGGAAATATTTTCTCGGCTCACGGTTAAAGAAAATTTAATTACAGGTTTGAAATCGCGCACAGACAAGAAAAAAAAAATACCACATCTGATCTTTGAATTATTTCCGGTGCTAAAAGAAATGCTTAATCGCATAGGTGGTGATTTGTCTGGAGGCCAACAGCAACAATTAGCGATTGCCAGAGCGCTTGCGATTGAACCAGAGCTATTAATTTTAGATGAGCCGACTGAAGGAATTCAGCCTAATATAGTTTCTGAGATAGGTGACATCATCAAACAACTGAATAAAGAACTTGGGTTAACCGTGTTGCTTGTAGAGCAAAAACTATCATTTGCCAGAAAAGTAGCCAGCAACTTTAGTATTATGGAAAAGGGTGCCATGGTTGCTTCTGGCGAGATAGGGTCGTTAGAAGAAGGTTTAATAGATCGTTACTTAAAAGTGTAATCAATACGATTATTCTGAAGGGAGGCATATCCACGTATGCAAAAAGTAAAAATTATTAACTACTGTGCTTTATTTATTACATTTATTCCGTATGTGGCCTTTGCGCACTCTGGGCATGGAAACGTTAGTGTTTCAGAATTTATGCATCAGGCCTTACATCACACTTTTTTTAGTTGGGAACTATGGATTCTGTTAATTTGTATGGGTTTAGTTCCATACGCTTGGAGAACTACTGCAAAAAAACAAGTCCATGACTCATTAAACAGATACAAAAAACAGATACAAAAACAATGATCGCAATCGCGACAAAAATTGACGTTAATTGCATAGATTCTATGTCGCGCTGGGAAGCCAAACTTCATTTAGGCCTTACCAGGAAAAATCGCAAGACCATACTAAGTAAACGCCGTCATATTGGACCGTTAACTATACAAAGGCCATTTTATCCGGAAAAAAAAGACACCTGTCATTTGTACATACTGCATCCACCTGGGGGAGTTGTTGGCGGTGATACACTGAATATTGATATTGAATGTGGGCCCGCAACCTCCACGCTCATCACCACGCCAGCCGCGAACAAATTTTATCGATCTATGGGGCCGGCTGCATGGTTATCTCAAATGCTTACAGTTAAAAATTCTGCGGTTTTAGAATGGTTGCCTCAGGAAACCATTCTTTTTAACGGTTGTAGAGTGTGCTCTAAAACAATTATCAATTTACAGCAAGACGCAAAATTTTTTGGTTGGGAAATTGTCAGTTTTGGTCGACCGGCAAGTGGAGAACTATTTACCAGAGGTACATTCAGGCAATCCTTCGAAATTTGGAAAAATGATAAACCTTTATTGATTGATCGGGTAAATATACGAGATCGTGCGGAAGTATTTAACTCATCATGGGGACTAAAAGGAAAGCCAGTCATGGGTCTATTAGCAGTCATCACAAACAATGCACACCACATGGAGAAAGCCCGTGATCAAATACACGCCATGATTGAAGGCGTTTGCAATATCAGTGTGACCTTAATTAATCAAGTACTGATTTGCCGTTGTTTAGGTACAAATGCGACCAGCATGTTCGAAACGTTTACTCAAATATGGAAGCGAATTCGTTTTATATTATTAAACAAGCCATATTGTCCCCCGAGAATCTGGGCAACATAATAACCTAGCCAGTGAAGGAATCCGTATGGAACTTTCCCCGCGTGAAAAAGACAAGCTTTTAATATTTACTGCCGGGTTGCTCGCAGAAAGAAGAAAGCAGAATGGTATAAAACTCAATTACCCGGAAGCAGTTGCATATATTTCTTCAGCAATATTAGAAGGTGCCCGTGCCGGGAAAAGCGTTGCAGAGTTAATGGAATACGGGCGCACACTTTTGTCACAAGAAGACGTGATGGGCGGTATTACAGAGATGCTTCATCAAGTACAGGTAGAGGCGACTTTCCCGGATGGAACCAAGCTTGTTACCGTACACAACCCAATTTTATGAATAAGGTAAATAATGATACCTGGTGAACTATTAACCTGTGATGGCCAGCTGGAAATCAACGTCGGACGAAATTCGACTTCAATCAAAGTAGCGAATACCGGTGACAGGCCCATACAGGTAGGTTCACACTATCATTTTTTTGAGACAAATTCCGCATTACGGTTTAATCGTGCAGCGGCAAAAGGTAAGCGGCTTAATATTCCAGCCGGCACTGCGGTGCGTTTTGAGCCAGGACAGGAACGCTCAGTAACGTTAATTGATTTCGATGGCAAAAAAATAATATATGGGTTTAACGCAAAAATTATGGGCCCTTTGAATACAGATTCAGGAAAATAAGCGGACATGACGAAGATTTCCCGACAAGCGTATGCGGAAATGTACGGACCTACTGTAGGGGATCGCTTACGTCTTGCAGATACAGAACTGCTGATAGAAGTCGAAAAAGACTTTGCTATATATGGCGAAGAAGTAAAGTTTGGTGGTGGCAAAGTTATTCGGGACGGTATGGGGCAAAGTCAGGTTTCTGCACAAAATGCCGTCGATACCGTAATTACCAATGCGCTTATTATTGATTATTGGGGAATTGTGAAAGCCGATGTTGGTATTAAACATGGTCGTATTGCTGGTATCGGTAAAGCGGGCAATCCCGACGTGCAGCCTAACGTAGATATCGTGATTGGTCCGGGCACAGAAGCCATTGCTGGTGAAGGGCAAATACTTACTGCGGGAGGTATTGACGCGCACATCCATTTTATATGTCCGCAGCAAATTGAAGATGCGTTAATGTCAGGTATTACCACCATGCTGGGTGGTGGCACCGGCCCGGCGACGGGAACTAATGCTACAACGTGCACGCCTGGTCCCTGGAATATTCATCGCATGTTAGAAGCCGCAGATAGCTTACCGATGAATCTGGGTTTTTTAGGCAAAGGCAATGCCAGTTTGCCAGCCGCCCTGAACGAACAGATTGAAGCAGGTGCTATGGGGCTCAAGTTGCACGAAGATTGGGGTACTACGCCGGCGGCCATAGACAACTGCCTGGATTGCGCGGAGCAACATGACGTACAAGTTGCTATCCATACCGACACGCTGAACGAGTCAGGATTTGTTGAAGACACCATAGCTGCATTTAAAGGCCGGGCGATTCACACCTATCACACAGAAGGTGCAGGTGGGGGTCATGCGCCGGACATCATTCGCGTTTGTGGGCAGGCCAACGTTTTACCATCCAGCACCAATCCAACCCGGCCTTTTACCATAAACACCATTGATGAGCATTTGGATATGCTCATGGTATGTCATCATTTAGATCCAAACATTCCCGAAGACGTAGCCTTTGCCGAGTCACGCATTCGCAGAGAAACCATCGCAGCGGAAGACATACTGCATGACCTGGGCGCATTCAGCATGATTGCCTCTGATTCACAAGCCATGGGTAGAGTCGGAGAAGTTATTACACGCACCTGGCAAACCGCGCATAAAATGAAAGTACAACGGGGATCGCTTACAGAAGACAATAGCCGCAATGATAACTTCAGGGTAAAGCGATACATAGCAAAATACACCATCAACCCTGCTATTACACACGGTATTGCGCATGAAGTTGGCTCCGTAGAGGTTGGCAAACTTGCAGATTTAGTATTATGGAAGCCACCTTTTTTCGGCGCCAAACCGGCGTTGATTATTAAAGGCGGTTTGATTATTGCGGCACCTATGGGAGATCCCAATGCGTCGATTCCTACGCCACAACCAACGCACTATCGTTACATGTTTGCTGCGGAAAACAAGGCCAATGCGTCTACGTCCATTTCATTTATATCAAAAGCCGCGCTTAAGGGCAGTATTAAAGAAAAACTGCGGTTAGACAAACGGGTAATTGCGGTAAATAACACACGCGACATCAGGAAGAAAGACTTACATTTGAACACCTATGAACCGAAAATAGACGTTGATCCGCAAACCTATGAAGTACGAGCCGACGGTGAACTACTTACCTGTGAGCCTGCAACGTCGGTTCCGCTTGCGCAGCGTTACTACTTATTTTAAGTACGACAGTGTTGATATTCACAGAGCACATAGATCATGTATACGGACCTACGCAAACCATGACCTTGACATTTGCGCGGCGTCAAAAAGCACGTTGCAAGGCAAAATTAGACAATGGTGAAGAAGTTGGGTTGATGTTGCCGCCCGGATCTACATTACGCGAAGGAGATTATTTACGCACCGCAGACGGCATAATTGTCAGGATTATTGCTGCCCGGGAACAAGTATCTATTGCCAGCAGCCGCAACCAGCTTTTATTAGCTAAAGCCAGCTACCATCTTGGTAATCGACACACGTCACTACAAATTGAAGAGAATTGTCTGGTTTATTTAACAGATCGTGTTCTGGACGAAATGCTGAACCACCTCGGCTTATCAATTACACATGAAATGCGAGTATTTGAGCCTGAGCCAGGGGCCTATTATCAACCCGCGCACTCACATTAGAACGATGCAAACAAGCACTGCGACACTGAATTTATTAAGGCTGAGCAGCCCGTCTTTACCGATTGGTGCTTATGCCTATTCCCAAGGCTTGGAATTTGCATGTGAACAAGCGTGGGTACATGATGCAGAGAGCACACAGGCCTGGATTTCAGGCTTACTACATTCGACCCAAACGCATTTAGACATACCCGTACTGGTACGATTATACAATGCCTGGCGGTCAGGCTCAAATGATCAAATAAAACACTGGAGTCAATTTTTACTTGCCAGTCGTGAGTCAAAAGAGCTACATGCAGAAGATCAATATTTAGGAAATGCATTATCCAGGTTACTATTAGATTTAGACGTGCTGCATGCTGAAGAATTAGTCGCCATGAATTACATGACCTATGCCACTGCATTTTCACTTGCGGCACATGCGTGGAAAATTGAATTATACGACTGCTGTAGTGGCTACCTTTGGGCCTGGTGTGAAAATCAGGTTAATGCCGCTATCAAGCTTATTCCTTTAGGGCAGACTGCGGGGCAACGGGTTTTATCCTCATTAATTGAAATCATTCCTTCCGCATTACAAAAGGGTATAGTGTTGCAAGATGAAGAAATTGGAAGCACGGCTATTGGCCTGGGCATAGCCAGTGCCAACCATGAAACCCAGTACACGCGCCTTTTTAGATCCTGACAAAAATTTTTCAATAAAGCGATGCAGCGAGTGCTTAGAGTGGGAGTGGGGGGGCCGGTCGGTTCTGGCAAGACAGCGCTGCTTAACGCGCTTTGTCAACGTATGCGTGACCGGTATCAAATAGGTGTAGTAACCAACGATATTTATACACGTGAAGACGCCGAGTTTTTAATTAAACATGAGGCGCTTGCTAAAGAGCGCATCGTAGGGGTAGAAACGGGCGGCTGTCCACATACAGCGATTCGTGAAGACGCCTCTATTAACCTTGCTGCGGTGCATCAACTTTGTAGTCGATTTCCTGCTTTAGACATAGTGCTGGTTGAAAGTGGCGGTGACAACCTCAGTGCCACGTTTAGCCCGGAACTTGCGGATTTAACCATCTACGTGATTGATGTTGCTGCGGGCGATAAAATTCCTCGTAAAGGTGGGCCTGGCATTACCAAATCTGATTTACTGGTAATCAACAAAATTGATCTTGCGCCTATGGTTGGTGCCTCACTTGACATTATGCAACGAGATGCAAACAAAATGCGTGGTGATCGGCCCTTTGTTTTCACCAATCTAAAGACCCGGGAAGGTTTAGCCACAATTATCAGCTTTATTAAAGATGCGGGAATACTGCGTTAACAAATAATTATTACGATTACAGGTGCAGCCACGCATGGAACATAAAAATAACACGCGGAAATAATCAACATGTCTGACCACAAATCCTATCCTGTACCCAGTGCAGTAGCATCCAGTGCCCACATTGACAAATCCAGATATGAAGCCATGTATCGACAATCAATTCAAGATCCCGCCGGTTTTTGGGCTACGCAGGCGGACGAGTTTATTACCTGGTTTAAAAAATGGAACAACGTTTTAGATTGGGATTACCACAAAGGCCATATTCGTTGGTTTGAAGGTGCCAGCTTGAATGCTGCCTATAACTGTATTGATCGTCATCTAAAAACCCGTGGCAATCAGACCGCCATCATTTGGGAAGGAGATGATCCGGAAGACAACAAACATATCACCTACAACCAACTGCATCGCGAAGTAAGTAAATTTTCCAACGTTTTGAAATCACGTGGCGTAAAAAAAGGTGATCGGGTATGTATTTACATGCCCATGATTCCTGAAGCAACTTACGCGATGCTTGCCTGCGCGCGCATTGGTGCCGTGCACTCAGTAGTATTTGGCGGGTTTTCGCCGGATTCATTACGTGATCGTATTCTGGATGCGGACTGTCATACGCTCATCACCGCAGACGAAGGAATCCGTGGCGGGAAAAAAATTCCACTCAAAGCCAATGCCGATATCGCGCTTCGGCAATGTCCCGATGTAAATACCGTAATAGTAATAAAACGCACCGGTGCTGATGTTTACTGGGAAGCCTTGCGAGATTGCTGGTATCACCAAGCGATGCAATCCGTGAGTGAAGATTGTCCACCTGAACACATGGATGCGGAAGATCCCCTTTTTGTTTTATATACCTCCGGGTCAACGGGAAAGCCGAAAGGCGTACTACATACCACCGGAGGTTACCTGTTGCATGTGGCGATTACCCATAAATATGGATTCGATTATCGTGATGGTGAAGTTTTCTGGTGTACCGCGGACGTGGGTTGGATTACCGGGCACTCCTATATTGTTTATGGCCCATTGTGCAATGGTGCCATCACCGTAATGTTTGAAGGAGTGCCGAATTATCCGGATGGCAGCCGTTTTTGGCAAATCTGTGACCAACACAGCGTAGCCAGCTTTTATACTGCGCCCACCGTCTTACGCGCTTTAATGAGTTTGGGAGATGCACCAGTTAAAAAAACCGGGCGTAAAAGTTTACGCTTACTAGGTTCGGTAGGCGAACCGATTAATCCCGAAGCCTGGGAATGGTATTACCACGTAGTTGGAGAAGGCCGCTGTCGGATTATAGACACTTGGTGGCAGACCGAAACCGGCGGTTTTCTCATTACCCCGTTGCCTGGTGCCATGGACCTAAAGCCTGGATCGGCCAGCAAACCATTTTTTGGAATACAGCCCGCGATTGTTGATGATCATGGAAAAGAACTCGAAGGTGCATGCAAGGGTAACCTGGTAATAAAGCACCCATGGCCTGGACAAATGCGCACCGTGTATGGCGATCACCAACGCTTTATTGACACATACTTCTCTCAATATCCAGGCCTGTACTTTAGCGGTGATGGCTGTAAAAGAGACACGGACGGTTATTACTGGATTACCGGCCGGGTTGATGACGTCTTAAATATCTCAGGACATCGCTTAGGCACTGCGGAGGTAGAAAGTGCGCTGGTATTACATGCTGCGGTTGCCGAAGCTGCTGTGGTGGGTTATCCGCATCACATTAAAGGGCAGGGTATTTACGCTTATGTTACACCCATGTCCGGCGTGCAAACAAATGATGAGTTAAAACACGAATTGCTCCAACTAGTACGTAAAGAAATCGGGTCGTTTGCCAAACCAGACATCATTCAATGGACGCCCGGTTTACCCAAAACCCGTTCGGGGAAAATTATGCGCCGAATTTTAAGAAAAATTGCCGAAAACGAAATCGATAATCTGGGAGATACCACCACCTTGTCGGATCCCTCGGTGGTCAATAACATCATTACTAATCGAGTGAATACCTGAGGCATAAACCGTAGCCGTAGTAGCGCAAAAAAATACCTGAATATCCTCGTTACAAGGTCGGGACTACATAGAGTGATCCTGGTGGAAATATATGAAATCAGTCATCCACAAATCTCAAAAGCGTTTCCGGCATAAAACCGCTTATGAATTCCCCTCAAATATTCCAGGCGAGCAATCCCGTCTATTTCAATGCCTCGCGTCGGCGTCGAGACTCTCGCAATTGGGCTCTTTTGAACTCAACCCGAGCTTTTGTAATTGCATCTATCCCGGGCGACCTTAATGACAACTGGATTTGTTCCATAGCTGCGCCGTATTGTCCATGCGCGGCGTAAAAATCGCTCAATGATTCGTGGCTGCGCCACGGCATACTCGTTTTACTTGCTGCCTTAGCCTTTAGTTTATCAACTGCGGGATTTTGTTGGCCCGTACTGCTTAATCGGTCAAGTTTTTGTAATGCCAGTCGGGCCTGATTTTCTGCGATTAAACTGCTTGCCAGGTAATAAATGACAGACAAGTTATTTGGATATATCTGCTCCAGAGATTCTAAAGACATTCTGGCCTGGTCAGCTTGTCCAGCGGCGATATTGACCTGGGCCATAGCAAGCTTAATCGTCACCTCATTATCTGCATCAAAAGGTATTTTTTTTAGCTGCTGAATGGCCTGTTTATATTTTCCAGAGCGGCTTAGAGCGATAGCGTATGCGTAGTTATCCGTATCACTTAAGTGCCCCGATGACTTACCCGTTTTTCCAAAGTGGTCGATTATTTGTGCTGGATTAGTGCTTAGGGAAACGGCGCGTGCCCGCGCGTAGTCAAAATGAATAGTATTCGTAGTATAGTCGCCTTGGTGCTGGTTGGCACGAACCTTCGATTCACTAATTCGGCGAGAAGTAAGCGGGTGAGAGCTTAGAAATTCTGGCGTTTCCCCGCGATTTAATTGCGTATGTTTATTTAATCGCTCAAAAAACATCGGCATACCCTGCGGATCTATATTTGCGCTGACCAAGAGCTGCATACCAATACGATCAGCCTCTTTTTCAAAGCTGCGGGAATACGCGAGTTTTGTTTGTTGAATACCTGCTTGAGAGGTAATAATTGCGGCTTGTCCAAGCTTACTGCTGTAAGCCGTCGCCAGTATAGAGCCCAGAAACGTCAGTGCAGAAACTACACTTAAGGATTTTGCATTGCCAAAATTACGTGCAATGTGCCGTTGTGTCACATGTGCAATTTCATGCGCAAGCACACTTGCAATTTCACTTTCTTGCTGTGCAAGAGTGAATAAGCCATTGTTGATAACAATAATACCACCGGGCAAAGCAAAAGCGTTTATATTGGGATCAAGCACCAGCAGAAAAGTGAAAGGGAAATTAGAATTAAGTCCTCCTGAAATAATTCGAGTGCCTAGTGAGTAAATATATTGACTAAGTTCAGGATCATTCGAGACTGGCAGATGTCCACGGATCTCGGCAACTAATATACGCCCAAGTTCAACCTCTTTAGTAGGGCTAAGCTCTAAGTTTGAAGGGTCTCCAATGTTCGGCAAATTACTATCTGCAAGAGAGATTTGTGGCACGCTGATAAACACCAGGCACCATAAGACACGTAGCAGACACCTGAACCACATACTAAACGAACAGCCAGCAAATGATATTTTTAACATCAACAATATGACTCATAATTATCTTTTACCACGCATTATCCTCACCATCCTTACACCTCCGTGTTTAATAACTAAATCGTTTACATCATTATAGCGGTTAACAAAGGCCAAAAGATTGATAGGGGTATAAAGTTAATAGCGGTACACGCCATATATATGCAAATATCATGGAATTAATATAACCAACCCGTTTTAAGCATTATAGTATATTGTGTTTTCAGTTTCGATTGCGTATAAGCTAGCGCATTAAAGTAATTTTCAAGGAGTTTTTAATGGCCGAATTTGACCAGGAACTAGATGCGTGTGGATTAAATTGTCCTCTGCCAATTTTGCGAGCAAAAAAATCTTTATCCGGCATGGATTCAGGGAAAGTGTTGCATATTATTGCTACCGATCCGGGGTCCGTTAAAGATTTCGAAGCATTCTCAAAACAAACGGGTAACCAACTTTTGGATTCCAGTGAAAGTGACGGCAAATTTTATTTCCGCATTAAAAAGAAATAACAAAAAGCAACAACAACGTTAGCAAGTGTAGTGTAGCTGCATCACAACTGAAGTCTTTTGAAAACACATCTTATAATGCTAACGTTCATGCCACGTTGGGTTTAGCATTTTATTTCCTGGTTTATACCGGGCCATAAAACTTCAAATTCTGGTGTGACAAATGCGGCACATTATTTCAATTTTGTTAGAAAATGAAGCTGGTGCTTTATCAAGAGTCTCAGGTTTATTTTCTGCGCGTGGTTACAACATTGAATCACTAAATGTAGCACCGACTGATGATCCGACGGTTTCGCGTATCACCGTTGTTACCGACGGCAGCGAAGAAGTCATAGCACAGATCAGGAAACAACTTAATAAACTGGTTGACGTGGTTACGACACTTGATTTAACTGCGGACAAGCATATTGAAAGAGAAATCCTACTGTTAAAATTACGCGATACAAAATCAACCGAATCGATTTTGAATATTTTAACAAATGAGTATGGTGGGAAAGTAGTTGATGATTCCCACGGTGCTATTGTTGTGGAAATAACCGGAGTTGGTGAAAAGTTAGATCAAGCCATACAAACTGTACCTGCTAAAACCGTTTATGAACTTGTACGTTCAGGTGCATTAGGCATTTCTGCGGGAAAGACGATGTTGAAATTAGAGTCAATGTGATTTTAAGTTTACAGAATATTATAAGAGGATACGTATGAACATTTATTATGATAAAGACACCGATCTTTCCATAATTCAAAGTAAGCGGGTAGCCATCATTGGTTATGGTTCTCAAGGCCATGCGCATGCGAATAATCTACAGGATTCTGGCGTAAAAGTGATAGTAGGACTACGTCAGGATTCCGCGTCTTTTACAAAGGCAAAAAATGCTGGTATAGATGCGCGACCTATTGAGGACGCAGTCAAGGCTGCCGACCTTATAATGGTATTAGCGCCAGACGAGCACCAGAGTAAGCTATATCAAAAAGTTATTGATCCCCATATAAAACATGGTGCCACGCTTGCTTTCGCACATGGTTTTAACATTCATTTTAAGTGTATAGCGCCACGTAAAGATTTAGATGTCATCATGGTTGCTCCAAAGGGACCGGGTCATTTAGTGCGTTCGACTTATACCCAGGAGAAAGGCATTCCAACTTTGATAGCGGTATATCAGGACACCTCAGGACGCGCAAAAAACACAGCTTTATCTTATGCATCTGCCAACGGTGGAGGGCGTGCGGGCATCATAGAAACAACATTTAAAGAAGAAACAGAAACTGATTTATTTGGTGAGCAAGCCGTATTATGCGGAGGCGCAACTGCGCTCGTGCAAACCGGTTTTGAAACCTTGGTTGAAGCAGGCTACGCCCCTGAGATGGCATATTTTGAATGTCTGCATGAATTAAAACTGATTGTAGACTTAATGTATGAAGGCGGAATTGCAAATATGCGCTACTCTATCTCAAACACGGCAGAATATGGCGATCTTACCCGTGGACCAAGAATTATAAATGCAAACACAAAAGCAGAAATGAAACGCATACTTGCAGAAATACAGTCTGGTGAATTTGCCAAAGAATTTATCCAGGAAAACCGCAGCGGTGCCAAAAACATGCAGGCCATGCGGCAACGCGGTCATCAGCATCCTATAGAGGCAGTGGGCGCCAGGCTACGAGAAATGATGCCTTGGATTAAATCCAATAAACTAGTGGATAAAACCAGGAACTAACCCTCATCTTAGTGTGACACCATAACACCATGAGTCACCACCATGATACCAATCGCCAAAGAAGCGCAGCTACCATTACTCATAATGGGCGCGCTCATTGCTCTGGTGCATTACAAGTTTGGTGTTACTACTGCATGGCTTGCCTGGTTATTGCTTATAACACTATTATTCCTGTTTCGTGACTTTAAGCGCGTTATTCCTGCCATACCTGTGGCAGTGATTAGCCCGATAGACGCCAGAGTCATAGAGATTAGAGAAATATACGACCCTTATCTAAATCGTGATGCCAAAAGTGTGCGTTTACGGCAATCTGTTTTTGGGGAACTTAACGTACATAGTCCGGTAGAGGGCAAAGTGCAGAATTTATGGGTGAACTCTCCAACCACGCCAGCGTATCCACAACTGGCAATTTGGGTACAAACTGATGAGCGGGATAATATCGTCATGGCCGCCGATCTGAACTCCGTGCTGCGTCACGCAAGCTGCCGGATTAGTGTTGGTCAAAAGCTGGGTCAGGGGCAGCGTTGCGGGCTTATGGCGTTTGCTTGTGAAGTCGAGGTTTATTTGCCGGCAACTGCCCATATTACCATCAGGGTGGGGCAGTCAGTGCGTGCTGGCGGTGACAAATTGGCGGAATTTGTACGTCAAACTACAGTTTGAAAACCTATGAAAAATATGACAGGAAAGCCGCGTAAAGGCATCTACCTACTTCCCAATTTATTCACCACTGGCACCTTGTTTGCTGGTTTTTATGCCATTGTTGCAGCTACTGCTGATCGGTTTGAGCATGCCGCTATCGCCATTGTATTAGCCATGTTACTGGATGGGTTTGATGGACGAGTTGCGCGCATGACTCAAACAACGAGTGAATTCGGGTCTCACTACGACAGCATTTCCGATATGGTTGCGTTTGGGGTAGCGCCGTCGTTAGTAGTATACGAGTGGGCGCTGGCTCACTTTAGCGATTTTCCCTGGATATGGTCCAAGCTCGGCTGGCTGGCCGCGTTTTTTTATACTGCGACCACCGCATTACGTCTGGCCAGATTTAATACCCGGGTAACGATTGTAAGTAAGCGATATTTTCAAGGTTTACCCAGTCCGGCAGCGGCTGGGGCGTTGGTTAGCTTCATTTGGGTTTGTCACGACATGCAACTATCGCGCGCGAATTTTGCGATACCCGCACTAACCGTCACCATCTTGCTGGGTACATTTATGGTAAGCAACTTCAGCTACTATAGTTTTAAAGACATAAATCCAGGTGACCGTGTCCCTTTTATTGCCATGTTAGCCGTAGTGTTTGGATTTATTTTAGCTTCAATAGACACCCCCAAGCTGTTTCTTGCATTATTTTCCGTGTACGCTTTATCCGGTCCAATGACATATCTTATTCGCTTGCGGCGCAAACGCTATTTTCGAACCAGCGGCGTCAATGAAGGAAAAAGGCACTAAGTCGTAAAATTTACGTATCCCGTAAATAATTTGTGGAAAATTTCTGTTTATCGGGCTATATTCAGTGCATGCAGCAATTATTCCCACAATCTTCAGGCGCATCTGTTGAAGTATTACAGCATACCCCCGTCTTTACACTTACTGCTCCGGCACTGCTGTTACTGCCGCGGTAGCGGCATTTTCTAATCCTGGCGAGGCTTATACGTGCATTACTAATTATTCATACCTTCTCAATCAGAGTTTTTTTAAGATTGACACTGTATGATCCAGTCTGACCGCTGGATGTTTACCAAACACTGGTGGGCTATATCTAAGGGCATGATGCAATGGCGACCAAAGAAAAGTTAGCGATTTTCGATACGACTTTGCGGGATGGAGAACAAAGTCCCGGCGCATCAATGACGCGCGACGAAAAAGTTCGTATTGCGAAATCTTTAGAACGCATGAAAGTAGACGTTATCGAAGCCGGATTCCCAATGGCAAGTCCCGGAGATTTTAGCAGTGTGCAGGCAGTCGCCACCACCATTAAAGACAGTACCGTTTGTGGTTTGGCACGCGCACTTTACAGGGACATTGATCGCGTTGGTGAAGCGTTACAGCCGGCGCAGTCTGCAAGGATTCATACTTTTATTGCTACCTCACCTATACACATGCAGCGCAAACTACGCATGACAGAAAGTCAAGTCGTTGAACAAGCCACCGCTGCTGTAAAACGAGCCAGAAAATACACCGATGACGTCGAATTTTCCCCTGAAGACGCAGGTCGTTCAGAGTTCGATTTTTTATGCAGGATTATTGAAAAAGTAATTAAAGCCGGTGCCAACACAATTAACGTCCCGGATACGGTTGGTTACAACATTCCGGATCAGTTTGGTGACCTGGTAGGCCGCTTGATAGGGAACGTTGCCAACTCCGATCAAGCTGTATTTTCAGTTCATTGCCATAATGATTTAGGTCTTGCCGTTGCCAACTCCCTGTCAGCTGTATTGCATGGTGCGCGACAAGTTGAATGCACCATTAATGGTTTGGGTGAGCGTGCCGGCAACGCCTCACTGGAAGAAATAGTCATGACAGTGCGTACTCGTCAAGACATATTTCCATGTGAGACCGGGCTTGACACTACGCAAATTGTTCCGACTTCCCGCATGGTTTCGACCATTACCGGATTTCCGGTACAGCCGAATAAAGCTATTGTTGGAGCCAATGCGTTTGCGCATGAATCCGGTATCCATCAGGATGGAGTACTAAAGGCGCGTGAGACTTATGAAATTATGTGTGCCGAAGACGTCGGTTGGGCGGCTAACAAAATCGTTTTAGGTAAACACTCTGGTCGTAATGCGTTTCGAACTCGCCTGGACGAATTGGGAATTACATTTGAAACAGAAGACGAATTAAATAATACATTTATGAAGTTTAAGGATTTAGCTGATCGCAAGCATCAAATTTACGATGAAGACCTACATGCTCTTGTTACCGACACCAGTTATGAAAACAATGATTATTACAAGCTGGTTGCATTAAAAGCCAATATAGAAACCGACAGAACCCCGTATGCCCAGGTAACTTTATCAGTACATGGTAAGCAGGTTACAGCGGCGGCGAATGGTGCCGGGCCAGTTGACGCAGCGTTTGGTGCCATAGAAGAAATTATAGAGAGTCGGGCACAGTTACAACTATATTCCGTAAACAATATTACTACCGGCACGGATTCGCAAGGCGAAGTCACAGTGCGGTTGCAAAAAGCCGGAAGAATCGTTAATGGGCATGGAGCAGACACCGACATTGTTATGGCATCTGCAAAAGCCTATCTACAGGCGTTGAATAAACTTGCAAGTCCTCAGGAGAGAGCGCATCCACAGCACGATCTGTAAGACATGAATGAAAAAAAACGCTTGTTTTATATGAGCCAAATGGGGATTCAGGCTTGGGTAGCTCAAGGCCCCGTGCAGTCCCGAAATGCAATAGGTGCAGATGATTACCCCCCTGACAAACTACCACCAGCCGATGATGTTTTTAAAGAAACAAGCACTGTCAATAATCACATTGTGAAAAGTTTGGATGAACTTAAGCGCAGCGTCGCAGCGTGTACCTTATGTGATCTGCACCAAACCCGCACGCAAACGGTTTTTGGTACCGGGCATCCGGCCGCGAATTGGCTCATTATTGGAGAAGCACCCGGTGCCGATGAAGATCGAAAGGGTGAGCCCTTTGTAGGGCGTGCCGGCCAGTTATTGACAAACATGCTTCATGCAATTGGTTTGACGCGCGGAGAAGTGTTTATTGCCAACATACTCAAGTGTCGGCCGCCTGATAATCGTGATCCACGACCACCTGAAGTGGAATGTTGTCGTCCTTATTTGCGCCAACAAATTAATCTTATACAGCCGAAAATAATCCTTGCTCTGGGCAGGATTGCGGCCCAATCCTTGCTTAATACAGATGCTCCGATAGGGCGGTTGCGAGGCACAAAACATACCTATGAAGACACGCAGATTCCTATAGTGGCAACCTACCATCCCGCCTACTTATTACGTAGTCCACAGCAAAAACGCAAGGCTTGGGAAGATTTGAAATTTGCGTTTGAGAGCATGGATTGATACTCATTACTACCCTGAGATATTAGCAAATAATAAGCACCGCTTGTCGTTGATTTAGACTTTAATATATGAGCGTCGTTTTTGAACACTCAACTGAAGCCTATCGACTAATGACCGAATATGACTTACCGGTAGTTCTCGATATTGAACAACGCTGCTACCAATTTCCCTGGACTGAAGGGATATTCCACGACTGCTTACGGTATGATTATTCCTCTTGGGTCATCCAGATTGAACCACGAGTTATTGGTTATGGCGTGATGTTTCTTGCTGTACAGGAATGTCACATCCTCAACATATGTGTAGACCTGCCCTATCAGGGGCAAGGGATAGGCAGGCGTTTATTGGCTCAATTACTGGCTATTGCGCGCCAGCGCAAGGCCGACACGGCATTTCTTGAAGTACGTCCGACCAACGTCCAGGCTCTGTCATTGTATTTTTCTGAAGGTTTTAGTGAGATCGGCACACGCAGAAGCTATTATCCTGCTTTATTTGGTCGGGAAGATGCGGTAATCCTCGCAAAATCGCTTTAGATTTTATAGTTTCATGACCTTACTCAACCTGTTGACGGCAACAATCTACATTTCGTTATAATCGCGTGCTTTCTGTAAGTTCCTGTCACCTGTCTACCATGAACCAACATCAACTACAAACCAGCCGACGTCGTACCTTTGCAATCATTTCTCATCCGGACGCCGGCAAGACCACAGTCACCGAAAAACTTTTACTATTTAGTGGTGCAATTAAGCTGGCGGGCACCGTGAAAGGCCGTAAAGCCGTGCGTCACGCCACTTCAGACTGGATGCAATTAGAGCAACAACGTGGTATTTCCATTACCAGCTCAGTAATGCAATTCAATTATCGCGATTGCGTCATCAATCTATTAGACACACCTGGACACGCTGATTTTTCAGAAGACACGTATAGAACTCTAACTGCGGTAGATTCTGCCCTAATGGTTATTGACAATGCCAGGGGAGTAGAAGAACGCACGCTTAAGTTAATAGAAATTTGTCGGTTACGTGATACCCCAATCATTACCTTTATCAACAAATTAGATCGTGACGGCAAGCAGCCGATTGAGCTTTTAGACGAAGTGGAAAGTGTTTTGAAAATGAAATGCGCGCCGATTACATGGCCAATTGGAATGGGCAGACTTTTTAAGGGCGTGTTTCACTTACTGCATGATTCCACGCATATTTACAGCTCACATCATGCGGGCAAAATACTCAGCGGTGAAGTCGTCAGGGGGCTGCATAACTCGCGACTGGATGAACTCATTGGAGATCAGGCGCATGGGCTGCGCGATGACATAGAATTGGTTAAAGGTGCGAGTCATGCCTTTGATCATCAGGCTTATCTTAATGGTGATCTCACGCCGGTATTTTTTGGTTCGGCACTAAATAATTTTGGTGTGGCCGAATTGCTGGAAAAATTTGTCGACTATGCACCGGCACCACAATCCAGGAGCGCACACACCTCACAAGATCAGGTAAAAGAGATATTTGCGGATGCAGAAAAATTCACAGGTTTCGTGTTTAAGGTGCAAGCCAACATGGATCCTAATCACCATGATCGCATTGCCTTTATGAGAGTTTGCTCCGGCAGTTTTCAAAAGGGCATGAAGTTACGGCACGTACAACTGGGGAGAGAAGTAAAGATCAATGATGCGCTCACCTTTATCGCTAACGACCGCGCGCAAATAGATAGAGCCTATCCTGGTGACATCGTTGGATTGCATAATCACGGCACCATTGGCATAGGTGATACCTTTACACAGGGAGACATACTTACGTTCACCGGTATCCCGAATTTCGCACCAGAATTATTTCGACGCGCACAATTAAAAGACCCCTTAAAAACAAAAGCCTTACTGAAAGGGCTCCTGCAATTATGTGAAGAAGGCACAACACAGCTTTTCAGGCCGCTAACCAATAATGACTTAATACTCGGGGCCGTAGGGCTACTGCAATTTGATGTTGTACGGCATCGCTTAAGGCATGAGTACCATGTTGAATGTAGATTTGAGCCGGTTAATGTCCATACGGCTCGCTGGATCACATGTGATGATGGTCAGGATATGCTCAAACTTAAAAGCAAGTTAGAGGCAAATCTTGCTTTAGACCATGGCGATAAACTTGTTTATATTGCGCCTACGCGGGTTAATCTACAAATAGTGCAGGAAAAGTGGCCAGGCGTTAAGTTTTGCGCAACACGTGAGCATGGCGCTATTGCAGATCAATAAAGACACTCAACAATTAATTAGAATTATTCGCGTGGCGAATTCCGCAAAAGATCACATCTATGCCATCAGGCAGGACAAGATAGAAAATTTTATCTTCGACAACAAAGTTGCAAGTGTTTTTGCAGACATGATTAAGCGCTCAGTTCCGGGCTATACCGCCCTGAATCAACTAATACCGATAGTTGCGAAAAAATTCATGCAGCCTCACTCAAACTGCTACGACTTAGGATGTTCATTAGGCGACGTATCTCTGCGCATCGCAAACACAATTCAACACGACAATATCAACATATTTGCGGTAGATAATTCGCCGGCGATGATCAATCGTCTTACCAAAAGACTTGCCGCGTTAAATGTAAATACTTCAGTGAAGCCAATATGTCGGGACGTGTTGGATATTAACCTCGAAAATGCTGCTTGTGTGATAGTCAACTACACCCTGCAATTTATTAATCCGATTCTGCGTGATGAATTCATGACAAAAATATATTCGGGTTTGAATGCTAATGGGGCACTATTACTATCCGAAAAGATAATGCATGAAGACGTGGATGAAGAAGCGTTGATGTGGCAACTGCACGCACAATTTAAGCGTGATCATCAGTACAGTGATTTGGAAATCAACCAAAAAAGAGATGCGTTAGAAAACGTCCTGATCAGAGACACGCATAGTCAACACATGCAACGCCTGCATAAAGCCGGCTTTTCAAAGATATTCATACTGGCTAAATTTCTGAATTTTGTCTCTTATATTGCGGTCAAATGAACTTTGTTGACAGCGCGCTTTTTATCCAGCTGCTCAACGACACAAAGTTGCAAAAATTTCAGGCCGAGCTTACCAAAGGTCTCGCCGATAAATACGCCAATCCCGGGCATGGCAATTTTCACACCTGGTGGCAAATGCTTCAGTCACTGCCGAATATTTCCCCATCAGTAATTGATCTTGCTGGGCACGCACCCATCATTGGTGATTTAAATGACTGCACGTCGGGAGTAAGGCAATCTCTGGAAGAAACATTAAAGACCTTATGCCCCTGGCGCAAAGGACCCTTTAACGTCTTCGGTATTCACATTGATTCAGAGTGGAGAAGTGATTGGAAATGGTCGCGCGTTGCGCCTCATGTGCAGCTCAAAGGTAAGCTCGTATTAGATATTGGCTGCAATAATGGTTATTATGCGTTGCGCATGCAGGCCTTGGGTGCGGACCTGGTGATTGGAATCGATTCCACCTGGCTTTACG
Source organism: Gammaproteobacteria bacterium (assembly GCA_963422595.1). Taxonomy (GTDB): domain Bacteria; phylum Pseudomonadota; class Gammaproteobacteria; order UBA4575; family UBA4575. Next base: position 1,593,285 of record OY730298.1, on the reverse strand, counting down.
TGTTTCAATTTTTGGCGTTACGAAAATATCTGACCGAAGTTCAGCAGGTTTTTGTATTGCCTTACACGCTGGAAGAACTGCCTGACAGCCTCACCGGATTCGACCTGATATTTTCAATGGGTGTGCTATATCACCAGCAACGACCGCAAACGCACCTTAATCGAATTCATATGCTGCTTGCCAAGCGTGGACAACTCATACTGGAAACGTTAATTATCGACGATAAGGGCGAGAACCTTCTCACCCCGAACCGGCGTTATGCCAATATGCGTAATGTGTGGGCACTTCCGAGTTATGCGCTACTCAAAACCTGGTTAAAGGAATCCGGCTTTGTAAATATCCGATTAATTGATGTGACCCGAACCACCATCGAAGAACAACGGCGAACCGAGTGGATGTCAGGATACTCGCTTGCCAATGCGTTAAACGCTGATAATCCAAACTTAACTATAGAAGGTTATCCTGCGCCGCTACGCGCGGTGATTATCGTCGAAAAATGCCCGGGTAATCACCGCGACTAAAGTATCATGGGCCTTGCCAGCACCTTCCATGACAAGGACGGTTGGCAATCAGAGTGAAAATTTTATAAGTACTCCGCTACAGGAGAGCGTAGTCAGAATAGCGAAAATAATTAAGCGTGTTCCAGGATTCAGGCGTAGAGCAATTATGACCACCAAAACCCCTTTCTGCACAAACCTCTTGCTGAACAGCGTTCACAAACATCATCATCGGCGAAAGCAGTGAATCGTGCGTTATTCTTCAAGCTATTGGAAAATTCCGTGAGTCGCATGTGGTGCGAGTGAACCAGATTTTCAAGCGCCTCTCCCTGCATCACAGATGCCGATATAACAGTATTGTTTTTACCTATAGCTACGTACTCAACTTGCGTACAACCGTCGTACAGGGAAGCATACATAGGTAGCTGAACCTGCTCACCCATGCGCACGTTTTTTGTCGCTGGTGTTTGTCCTGTTTTATAATCAACAACAGCATAGGCCTTGTTGGACTGATCTATACGGTCGATGCGTCCCTTCACACATATATGATTATCAATATCTTTGTGTAGCGACACTTCGTGTTTACCAGGTGTGCAGGTTTCCTGTCGTTTAATTTCCCAGTCGATGAAATTTGGAATCAGATCCAGCCAGCGTTGCAGCCATAGTTGGTCACTGAATTCATACTCAGTATATAGGCTAAATATACGTTTACTGATTGCACGCAACGTATTTTCGGCACTTTGACGATTCCTGGCAGTTACTTTTTCCGCAAAAGCCCCCGGCAGGGATGGCTGGTCGACGAAAAATGCGTAGATACACCTGTGTACGAGGCTGCCGAAACTGGCTTTATCTAATTCCTCTCTAAGTTCGTCGGTTTTCGATAAGTTCAGGCACCTGGTCGCGTAAAATTGATAAGGGCAATCCATCAGCGATTGATATTGAGAGATCGAAATAGAGTTTGGTTTAAGGTGCTCAGTTAATGTGGGGGATGGTTGTAACAACTTTGATGGCATCGGGATGCGTTGCATATTTATAATGCTGGTATCATCTCGTGTCACCAGAGTGTGTAACTCCTTATCGGACAAATCGTCTCCGTATGCCATGAGATGAAACGTTTCAATGGCTTCTATCCATGGGCTGGGGGCTATTTTTTCATCATTCTGTTTATTCTGAACAGTTATTAACACCTCGGGTGCAGCGTCTAATAGGCCCCGAAACAGATAAAAGTGAAGTGCCTGCTCATCAAGCCAGGTGGTAATGTTTAATTCCGAGCGAATTTGCGCATTAAAAAAAATATAGCTTCCTGCGGCACCGGGAAAGTGGTTTTTATCTACTGCGGCGATGATGAGCGCATCAAATTTTAATAATCGACTTTGCGTAAGACTACAGAAGGTCACATTGGAATCGACCACAGGGGGCCTGAAGTTTTGTTGATCTAAAATGCGCGCTAGAAAATGTCGCCATTCAAGCCAATTCACTTCATTTTCAATTTTTTGAAAATGTGAAATCTGCGATTCGAATAAATCAATAACCTGCTTTCCAGCCGCGTCCTTTCTAAGGGCAGCATAAATGCCAAAAGTTTTTAACCCATTTATCAACTCTTCAAAAAAACGGTGCAAAGGGATCGATTTCTGTTTGTGAAGTTTAGCCAGAGATTGGGTAGTAGTTTCAACTCGCTCCAAGAGCTGGTGTAAATAATTGAAAATCTGGTCATCTTGATCGTCTTGTCTGGTTTGGAGTTGCTCCAGCGCGTTGCGAAATAGAGTTAATCCATTGCGGAGATTAAAGGCCAGCACAATGTTTTTCTCAAAGAAGCTGATGGCTTTATCATGCATCTCCTTCCCTGCGGACATAGTGAAAAAAGGCGACCTGGCCAGTGCCAGGAGCTGTTTTGCCGGGTATCTTGCTTCCACCAGTCGTAACCAGGATTCGACCACCACTGCCGCGCTTGTGGTAGCAAGTGCCCAACCGCCTAAATCGTTAACCTTTACATTCGCGTGCTCAAGTACTGCGCGTAATCTGCGCGCCAGTTTACGATCTGAGGTTACAACCCCGATATTTTGTTTATTTGCATAAATACAATTACGAATCTTTATATCAATCGCTTTGACGTGGTGTTCAAAAGAATTGGTTTTATATACTTTTAGCCGGGATTTTATAGGGCTGACCGGATAAGCGTTAGCAAAATTATTTGCACGTTGTTTAATACCCAGCTCATTCTCGGTGAATACCGTATTTAAATACTCGGAATAAGGCGATGTTTGTTTCGTTGCCCATCTCACAACGCTTTTTGCACACGAAAAAATATTTTTAATAGCCGATTCCGCCCTCGTACAGAGTTTCGAATCGCTTGCTGACAAAAACCAATGTAGCCGTGATTGTGCATCCATTTTTTCAAACCAGCAAAGCTCGCATTCTGACAATTTATCTAATCCGACACCGTAATAAATTTCATGTTTGGAAAACTCGGACTGTTGTAACGCTTGCACGTAGGCCGCGACTGGGTCAAGCACGTTTTCATCTGCCAGCTGTTGTTTCCAGGCTTCCCAAAGAGTCATGATTAAACTGGCTTCCTGACTTAATGCAGCAACTGAAAACGTATTTTGTTGACACTGCCAGGATAGCTTTTGAATGTTTAAGTACTTGACATCATTCAGCGCCATCGCATCAAAAAAAGATAACAGCTCATTTGCGACCGTCCACAGGTTCACGTGCGCAAACAGACTTGACTGTTTGTTTATTGCATTTACCAGAATAAGTTCACGTGCATACTGTGACAGCAAAGGTTTTATAACCGGGTACTTGGTAAGCGCCCATGCTCGCAGAGTTGTACAGGCAGGCAGTAATACGGCTTTATATCCGTACCTGACTACGTGGCTCATTAATTTTTCGCGCAGTGGTTCCTGCGCAAGATTATTCGGCACCAGCACCGTGACGTCGCTAAGGTTCGGGAGTAAATGATTATAGCGTTGTAAAATATCAACGCTTACGGCATCCAGAAGATTTTCACAGTAAGGCACTGCGGTTATGTTTTTGATAGTATGCAAATTCCTGTAACCAGCGGATATCTTTAGCTATTCCTCTAAATATTGACGTTTATTTGGTTTTGATTCCCATTCTTTAGCATCTTTTGCAACGGGTTTCATGTTAGTGAGCACTGGCCACTTAGCTGCCAGTCGTTGGTTTAATTCGAGAAATTCATATTGCTCTGCAATTAAATCATCCTCGCTGACGATAGCGTTTATCGGACATTCGGTTTCGCACATGGCACAATCAATACACTCCTCCGGGTCTATTACCAGCATATTAGGCCCTTCGTGAAAGCAGTCTACCGGGCAAACCTCTACACAATCCGTATATTTACACCCGATACAAGGTTCGGTTACAACAAACGTCATGAGAATGCGATTGAAAATAAATTACTTTGCAACGTCATCGTTATAATCGATTTTTTAATTTATATAATAATTCCAATGATTCTTTGGGGCTAAGATCATCCGGGTTGATTTCCTTCAAATACTCTATTATCGGGTGGTTTAAATTTTCTTCCAGATTTAATTCAGGCTGTGCCGCGGTATCTGCTGAATTTGTCAACAACTCTAATTGTTTTAGTTTCAACCTGGCGCCCACGATAACGGATTTAGGTATGCCTGCAAGTTTTGCCACCTGTAGGCCATAGCTTTGATTAGCGGCGCCATCTTTTACCGCATGCAAAAAGATAATCCGATCATTGTGTTCTATTGCATCAATGTGCACGTTATGAATATTGGGATAATTTTCGGGCAACTGCGTAAGCTCAAAATAGTGCGTGGCGAACAATGTAAAGGCCTTGTTTATGGTGCTTAGATGCTCCGCGCACGACCAGGCAAGGGACAGTCCATCGTAAGTGCTGGTACCCCGGCCAATTTCGTCCATTAACACCAGGCTTTCATGTGATGCGTTATTCAGAATATTAGCTGCCTCTGTCATTTCAACCATAAAAGTCGAGCGGCCTGCGCTTAAATTATCAGATGCGCCGATACGTGTGTAGATAGCATCAATTGGGCCAATGGTAGCCGCTTCAGCAGGAACAAAGCTCCCTGTATGAGCTAACCAGGTAATTAGCGCGATCTGGCGCATATAAGTTGATTTGCCACCCATATTGGGTCCCGTAATCAACAACGTCCTACGCCGTTCATCCAGCACCGCGTCATTTGCGGTAAACGCTTCAGCCTGGACCTGTTCGATAATCGGGTGTCTGCCCTGCTTGATATTTACGCACGCCCTGTCCGTAAATACAGGTTGCACGTAATGCAGTGTTTTTGCTCGTTCTGCGAGCGTAATTAATGCGTCCAACTGTGCTAATCCCTGCGCGCAGCGTTGGACGGTATTTAATTCCTTTACCAACGTGTGAAGTAATTGCTCATAGAGTAATTTTTCACGTTTTAACGCATGTTCCCTGGCACTTAACACGTTATCCTCAAACTGCTTAAGCTCAGGCGTGATAAATCGTTCAGAATTTTTTAGTGTTAATCTGCGGGTATAATGCTCAGGCACCTGATGTGCCTGGCTGCGGGAAATCTCTATATAATAGCCGTGTACGCTATTATAAGCGATCTTAAGAGAGGAAATTTGTGTAGTGGTTTTTTCTCGTTGTTCTAAATCGACAAGAAATTTATTTATGTTGTTATTTATAGCGCGTAATTTATCCAGTCCTTCATCACAGCCGGGTTTTATGACGCCACCGTCCCGAATTAATGCTGGTGGTTCATCTGTCAAAGTATTGTTTAGTATATCCTCCAGCTTTTCATACCCGGTTAATAAACTTAAAGACTCACATAATAATTCACTATTATATTTAGCCAGTTGCTGCTGCACAGATGGGAGGATAGCTAAGGTTGAGCGTAGCGCGTCCAGGTCTCTTGGTTGAGCCGTGTATAGTGCAATACGGCTGCGGATACGTTCAATATCTTTTATGCTGGCAAGCAAAGCATGTAACTGAACATAGTCATTTGTTTGCATAAACTCCGCAATAGCCGCGTGTCTTTTCAGTAATACTGATCGGATGCGCGTCGGTTGATTTAACCAGGAGCGTAAATAACGTGCGCCCATCGCGCATGCGGTTTTGTCTAATACGCCAATAAGACTGTATTTAGTATTGCCTTGCGTAGATTTTTCGATTTCGAGATTATTACGCGAGATGGAACTAACGAGCAGATATTCATCGGCGTGACGAACCTGCAAACCGTCGATATGTGGTAATGCAGATTTTTGTGTTTCTTTAACGTACTGGAGCACCGCCCCGGCTGCAACCACGGCTAAAGGATGATTTTTACATCCGTAACCGTCCAAATCCTTGGTGCCAAATTGTTTGCATAAAGCGGTTACCGCGCTGTCATACTCAAAATGCCATACTGGCAAATGCCTTGACGTATACTTCTCATCAATCGCTATCTTTTTATCCTCTGCGAGTAAAATTTCGGCCGGCTGAATTCGATCTATTTCACTCAGCAGCTCCTCTATGGAATTACAAGTCTGCAACACGAATTGACCCGAGCTTAAGTCCAGATATGCAAGTCCTGCTATCTGTGCGCTTGTACTGATTGCCAGTAGATAGTTTTCTTTACTACGTTGCAGTAGCTCGTCTTCGATAACGGTACCGGGAGTTACCACCCGCGTGACTTTACGTTCCACCAGGCCTTTAGTAGAAGGTGGTTCTCCTACCTGGTCGCAAATTGCTACTGACTCACCTAAACGTAACAATTTCGACAGGTAATTTTCTGCGGCATGGACGGGAACGCCTGCCATGGGGATCTCCCCATTCTCATTCTTGTTACGCGAAGTTAAAGTAAGATTTAATAGCTGTGCAGCGCGTTTTGCATCTTCATAAAAAAGTTCAAAAAAGTCACCCATACGGTAAAACAGCAGGATATCCGGATATTCCGCCTTAATACGTAAATACTGCTGCATCATAGGGGTATGTTTTGTGGAGGAACGTGCGATCATAGTAAAGACTTAGCCCTGTATTGCACTGTATCACTTGCCGACGTCAGCAAATGGTCGATGAAATAAATATTGTAGACAGCTTCAGGCACTATTCCCAATTCCCAATTCCCAATTCCCAATTCCCAATTCCCAATTCCTAATTCTTAATTCCTAATTCTTAATTCTTATATTCCCAATTCCCAATTCCTAATTCCTAATTCCTAATTCCTAATGATGTTGACGTGCGTATTAAGACTGGCATAAGATAAATATGCCATATAGTGAACAATCTCGCAGAGGGGCACAATGAGCCAACCACGGAACTTTTTTAATACATTGAACCACGTCCCCGTTCTTCGGGTTCTCACCGCACCCTTCGTTACTACCCCCCCCCCCCCCCCCCCCCCCCCCCGAAATTCCTGTCCGGCACACCAACGTCCTGATGCCTCGTTAATACCTGCACCCCTGCGGCACCTCGCCGCTGCCCTCGGCCTGATCCTCTCTATCATCTGTGTCCTGCCGGGCACTGCACAGGCCGCCAAAGGCTTCACATTTTCCAAACACACTCTGACTCTGGCAGAAACTGGTGGACTGTCGAACACAGGCACCTACACCGTGAAACTGAATGAACAACCAACCGCGGACGTGACCGTATCGCTCCTTAGCAGTGATACTATTCAAGTCACCGTGTCACCGGCCTCCCTGACCTTTAACGCCGGCAACTGGGACCAACCGCAGGAGGTAACCGTCACCGTCGTGGATAACCAAATCGATTATGGCGATCAAAAGTCCGTTGTCATCCATCATAGGCCGTCCGGTGGTGGCTACGGTTTTCGGCAGAACGAGGTTATAACAGTGCGATATAACGACAACGACACCGCCGGTATCACCATCACCGAGACCGGTGGCAGCACCGTCACCACCGAAGCCGGCGGCACCGACACCTTCACCGTCGTGCTGGACACCGAGCCGTTAGATGATGTCACTATCGCCGTATCCAGTTCCGACATCAGTGAAGGTACGGTTGACAAGAGCAGCTTATTATTCGCCTTCTACAACTGGAATACCCCGCAGACCGTCACCGTCACCGGTCAGGATGACAGCCTGTCCGACGGGGATCAATCCTATAACATCGTACTCAAGGTCGACAATGACTACGACAATTTCTACGCCGCCATTGACCCACTGGACGTGTCGGTGACCAACACCGATGATGACCCCGGCGTCACCTTATCCAAGAGCAGTGTCACCGTCACCGAAGCCAGTGCCGGGCGCACCACCACCTACACCGTAAAACTCAACACCCGGCCGAGTGGCAGCGTCACCGTCACCCCCACCAGCAGCGATACCAGCGTGGCCAGAGTCTCCCCGGCCTCCCTGACCTTTACCACCCGCAACTGGAATACGGCACAGCGAGTCACCGTCACCGGTGTGGATGACAGCAGCATTGTGGATAGAAGTACCACCATCACCCATGCAGCCTCTGGCGGCGGCTACGGCTCAGTGAGCATCGCCAGCGTCGCCATCACCCTGACCGATGACGACACCGCCGGCGTCACCTTATCCAAGACTGCGGTCACCGTCACCGAAGCCAGCACCGGGCGCACCGCCACCTACACCGTAGTGCTCGACACTCAGCCGAGTGGCGACGTCACCGTCACCCCCACCAGCAGCAATACCGGCGTGGCCACCGTGTCTGCGGCCCTGACCTTTAACACTACCAACTGGAATGCGGCACAGACCATCACCGTCACCGGCGTGGACGACAGCACCGATGGGGAACGAAGTACCACCATCACCCATGCAGCCTCTGGCGGCGGCTACAACTCAGTGAGCATCGCCAGCGTCGCCGTCACCCTGACCGATGACGACGCCGCCGGTGTCACCTTATCCAAGAGCAGTGTCACCGTCACCGAAGCCAGCGCCGGGCGCACCGCCACCTACACCGTAGTGCTCGACACTCAGCCGAGTGGCGACGTCACCGTCACCCCCACCAGCAGCAATACCGGCGTGGCCACCGTGTCTGCGGCCCTGACCTTTAACACCCGCAACTGGGATACGGCACAGCCCATCACCGTCACCGGCGTGGACGACAGCACCAGTGCCGACCGCAGTACCACCATCACCCATGCAGCCTCTGGCGGCGGCTACAACGCAGTGGTCATCTCCAGCGTCGCCGTCACCCTGACCGATGACGACACCGCCGGCGTCACCTTATCCAAGACTGCGGTCACCGTCACCGAAGCCAGCACCGGGCGCACCGCCACCTACACCGTAGTGCTCGACACTCAGCCGAGTGGCGACGTCACCGTCACCCCCACCAGCAGCAATACCGGCGTGGCCACCGTGTCTGCGGCCCTGACCTTTAACACCCGCAACTGGGATACGGCACAGCCCATCACCGTCACCGGCGTGGACGACAACACCGATGGGGAACGAAGTACCACCATCACCCATGCAGCCTCTGGCGGCGGCTACAACGCAGTGGTCATCTCCAGCGTCAGTGTCACCCTGACCGATGACGACACCGCCGGCGTCACGTTATCCAAGACTGCGGTCACCGTCACCGAAGCCAGTGGCAACAGTAATACCGACACCTACACCGTAAGACTCAACACCCGGCCGAGTGGCAATGTCACCGTCACCCTCACCAGCGGCGATACCAACGTGGCCACCGTATCCCCGGCCTCCCTGACGTTTACCATTGCCACCTGGCCTGCGGCACAGTCCATCACCGTCACCGGTGTCGACGACAGCACCAGTGCCGATCGCAGCACCACCATCACCCATGCAGCCGCTGGCGGCGGCTACGACTCAGTGGTCATTCCCGGTGTCAGTGTTACCCTGACCGATGACGACACCGTCGGCGTCACCTTATCCAAGACTGCGGTCACCGTCACCGAAGCCAGTGGCCCTGGGCGCACCGCCACCTACACTGTGGTACTGGACGCCCAACCCTCGGGCACCGTCACCGTCACTCTCACCAGCGGCGATACCGACGTGGCTTACGCCTCCTCGGCCTCCCTGACCTTCACTTCATCCAACTGGGATACGGTACAGACCGTCACCGTCACCGGGGTGGACGACAGCACCGATGCCGACCGCAGCACCACCATCACCCATACAATCAGTGGTGGTGGCTACGGCTCAGTGAGCATTCCCAACGTCAGTGTCACCCTGACCGATGACGACACCGCCGGTGTCACCTTATCCAAGACTGCGGTCACCGTCACCGAAGCCAGTGGCAACAGTAATACCGACACCTACACCGTAAGACTCAACACCCGGCCGAGTGGCAATGTCACCGTCACCCTCACCAGCGGCGATACCAACGTGGCCACCGTATCCCCGGCCTCCCTGACGTTTACCATTGCCACCTGGCCTGCGGCACAGTCCATCACCGTCACCGGTGTCGACGACAGCACCAGTGCCGATCGCAGCACCACCATCACCCATGCAGCCGCTGGCGGCGGCTACGACTCAGTGGTCATTCCCGGTGTCAGTGTTACCCTGACCGATGACGACACCGTCGGCGTCACCTTATCCAAGACTGCGGTCACCGTCACCGAAGCCAGTGGCAGCAGTAATACCAACACCTACACCGTAGTGCTCAACACCCGGCCGAGTGGCAACGTCACCGTCACTCCCACCAGTGGCGATACCGACGTGGCCACCGTATCTGCGGCCCTGATCTTTACCACCAGCAACTGGGGTACGGCACAGACCGTCACCGTCACCGGCGTCGACGACAGTAGCGATGGGGATAGAACCACCACCATCACCCATGCAGCCTCTGGCGGCGGCTACAACTCAGTGAGCATCGCCAGCGTCGCCGTCACCCTGACCGATGACGATAACGGCGTTCCGACCGGCACCGTCACCATCAGCGGCACCGCCACCCAGGGCCAGACACTGACCGCAGTAACCAGCACCATCTCCGACCCCGACGGCCCCAGCAGTCTGACCTTCAGCTACCAATGGAAACGTGGCGCGGCGGCCATCAGCAGCGCCACCGGCCGCACCTACGTACTGACGCAAGCCGACGTCGGGTCGGCCATCACCGTCACCGTGAGTTGGACCGATGCTGGCAGCACTGTGGAGACCCTCACCTCTGCTGCGACGTCTAACGTAGCGAACGTAAACGACTTACCGACTGGCACCGTCACCATCACCGGCACGGTGACCCAGGGCCAGACACTGACCGCGGATACCAGCACGATAGTCGACCCCGACGGCCCCGCCAGTCTAACCTTCGCCTACCAATGGAAACGCGATAGCACTGCCATCAGCAGCGCCACCCAGGCATCGTATACCCTGACGCAAGCCGACGTCGGGAAAGCCATCAGCGTCACCGTCAGCTGGACCGATGCTGGTAGCGCCGCGGAAACCCTCACCTCGACGGCGACCACCAGTGTAACCAATGCCAACGACTCCCCGACCGGCACCGTCACCATCACCGGCGTCGCCACCCAGGGCCAGACACTGACCGCAGTGACCAGCACCATCGTCGACCCCGACGGCCCCGCCAGTCTAACCTTCAGCTACCAATGGAAACGCGATAGCACTGCCATCAGCAGCGCTACCCAGGCATCGTATACCCTGACGCAAGCCGACGTCGGGAAGGCCATCAGCGTCACCGTAAGCTGGACCGATGATGGCGGCACTGCCGAAACCCTCACCTCTGCTGCGACCGCGAGTGTAACCAACATAAACGACCCACCGACCGGCGCCGTCACCATCACCGGCACCCCCACCCAGGGCCAGACCCTGACCGCCGTGACCAGCGCCATAGTTGACCCCGACGGCCCGAGCAGTCTAACCTTCGCCTACCAATGGAAACGCGATAGCACTGCCATCAGCAGCGCCACCGGCAACACCTACGTGCTGACGCAAGCCGACGTCGGGAAGGCCATCAGCGTCACCGTGAGCTGGACCGATGCTGGTAGCGCCGCGGAAACCCTCACCTCGACGGCGACCACCAGTGTAACCAATGCCAACGACCCACCGACCGGCAGCGTCACCATCACCGGCACCCCCACCCAGGGCCAGACCCTGACTGCCGTGACCAGCACCATCGTTGACCCGGACGGCCCCGCCAGTCTGACCTTCACCTACCAATGGAAACGCGATAGCACTGCCATCAGCAGCGCCACCGGCAACACCTACGTGCTGACGCAAGCCGACGTCGGAAAGCCATCAGCGTCACCGTAAGCTGGACCGACAGCGGCGGTGCTGCCGAAACTCTTACCTCGACTGCAACCGCGAGCGTAACCGACGCCAACGACCCGCCGACCGGCGCCGTCACCATCACCGGCGCCGCCACCCAGGGCCAAACACTGACCGCAGTGACCAGCACCATCGTCGACCCCGACGGCCCCAGCAGTCTAACCTTCACCTACCAATGGAAGCGCGGCGTGACTGTCATCAGTGGCGGCAGCACCCACGTGCTGACGACTGACATCAGCAGTGCCACCAGTAGCACCTACACCCTGACGCAAGCCGACGTCGGGGCCGTCATCAGCGTCACCGTCAGCTGGACCGATGATGGCGGCACTGCCGAAACCCTCACCTCGACAGCGACCGCGAACGTATTGGACATAAACGACCCGCCGATCGGCAGCGTCACCATCACCGGCAGCGCCAGCCAGGGCCAGACCCTGATTGCGGCGACCTCCAGCATCTCCGACCCCGACGGCCCGGTCAATCTAATCTTCATCTATCAGTGGAAACGCGATAACACCGCCATCAGCGGCGCCACCAGTAGCACCTACGTACTCAAGCAAGCCGACGTTGGGGCCACCATCACCGTCACCGTCAGCTGGACCGATGCTGGCGGCGCCACCGAATCACTCACCTCTGCTGCCACCTCTACCGTCACAGCGACCTCCTCTGCCGTGACAGCACCGGCGGCCCCGGTCGGGCTCAAAGTGATTGCACGCAGTGGCAAAGTCAAGTTCCGCTGGAGCATTCCCAACAACCTCGCCATCACCCACTACGAATATAAACAATGGACTGGCAATACCGAACCTGCCGGTGGCTGGGCTGACTTTACAGGTGCAATGAGTGCGACTACGCAGAGCCGCTCAGTACGGAGTCTAACCGACGGCACCGAGTACAACTTCCGCATTCGGGCGGTAGCCACCGGCAACGTTACCGGGGCGCCCTCCGACGTCATTACCGTGACCCCCGGGCCCACTCCGACCGCGCCTGGCGACAGGCCTGTCGTCACTGCGGTAGCACCGGTACCCGGCGACCGACAAATAACACTAAGCTGGGGTAATCCCAACAATGCCGACATCATCAAATACCAGATCCGGCGGCGGGGCGTGCCGATTGCACACATCGGGACTAAACCCGACTGGAATGCCTGGAGCGACATCCCCGGCAGCGACAAAGACACCATCAGCCACGTAGTGACCGGTTTACCCACCGGCGTCAAATACTACTTCCGCATTCGGGCCGTGGCCGGTGACTACGCCCATGGGCCGGCGGCCTATGGGCCAGCATCCAGTGTCATCGGAGTCAAGCTGGTAGCGGCACCGTCGGCAGCGCCGGCAGCGCCGCCCGGACCCACCAGTCTTACGGCGGTAGCTGACAGCGGACAAGTCACACTAACCTGGGACCACCCCAACAATCCTGCCATCACCAGCTACCAATACAAATACTGGACTGGCAGCCCCGAGAGCGGCAGATGGACCGACATGCCGGGCAGTAATGCCGACACCACCAACAGCCCCCCGGTGACCGGTTTGACCAACGGCACCAAATACCACTTCCGCATTCGGGTGATGGTCGGCAATATTGCCGGGGTCAAATCCAGATCCGCCAGTGCCACCCCGGCGACACCGCCGGTACAGAAAGCGTCTACTCAAATCAGTGCCCATGCCAGGTACAGACAAGTCGAGCTGATCTGGCGTGATCCGACCCTGACAGATCAGCGCGACACCACCATCAGCAAATACCAGATCAAATACTGGAGCGGCAACAGCGAGACTGGCGACTGGAGCGACATATCAGCCACCATCAACACCAGACACGCCTACTACCTCGTCACCGGGCTCACCAACAACACCACCTACAGCTTCCGCATTCGTGGATTGACCAACGGTTTTATAACGACCGAGTCCAACCTCGTGCAGGCGACACCGTTAGCGGGGCCACCGAAAACCCCGGCCCGCCCGCAGGCGGTGGCCGGCGACAGCGAAGTCACCTTAACCTGGGATAACCCCAACAACCCCGACATCACCAGATACCAGATACTGCAATGGACCGGTGGTGGCGAGCGCGGCAGCTGGGGTGATTGGAACGACATCCCCGGCAGCGACAAAGACACCACCGACTACACCGTACCCGGGCTCACCAACGGTATTAAATACAGCTTCCGCATTCGGGCCGTAGCCGGCAGCGTTACCGGCTCACAATCCCCCTACACCGCCGTCGTAATCCCGGCCGCGCCTGTGGTCGTACCTGGGGGCATCACCGTAGCCGTACGCGACAGCGTTGGCGACAGCATCGCTATATCCGTGGGCATCATCCATACCGGCACCAGAACCGTTGACAGCGTCGTCCCCACCACCGAAGACGGCGGCAGCTACAGCTTCACCGTGGTACTCGACACCCAGCCCTCGGCGAACGTCACTATCGCCGTATCCAGCTCCGACACCACCGAAGGTACGGTTGACAAGAACAGCCTGGTCTTCACCACCACCAACTGGAATATCCCACAGACCGTCACCGTAACCGGTCAGGCAGACACCCTTACCGATGGCGACCAGGACTACACCATCATCCTGGCCGCCGCCGTCAGCACCGATACCAACTACCACGGCATTGACCCGATTGACGTCGCCATTACCAACACCGACACCGTCACTGCCACTCGCAGACACACCCGGGCGGTCACCATGGGTGGTTTCACCATCATAGGTGCAGACCCCGGCAGTCTTGGCGTCGACGGCGACAAAATCAATGCGCGGATAACTGGCACCCCCATACAACTGGAACTACCATCTGATCACCGCGTCACCCGAGCCGCCTTCTCCAGGCCGACGCCTGAACAACTACCCCCGCCACAAGCCGGAGTCAGCTTTGGAGCGGCGGCGGCCTACGTCGACGTTGACATAGACACACCACTGCCATCATCCTCAAAAGCCACCGTCTGCCTGCAACGGCCCGCCGGCATGCCAGACCATGCGGCGGTATACCACCTTGCCGATCAAGACAGCGAATGGGAACAACTGACCAGTACCGGCAACCAGCCGGGATACATCTGCGGCCGCACCCAGAGCTTCTCTCCGGTGGTAGTAGGCACCCGGGTGCTGGGCTTCACCGCAGCCTCCATTGACGACCACATATGGACCCTGGGAGCAGCGCTTGGCGAGCTTCAACTACCCGAAGCCACCAATGGCGATAGCACCATCACCTACCGACTACACCCCCGCCTGCCGGCCGGAGTCAACTTCGATGCCGCCACCCGCCGCATTCACGGCACCCCGACACAAGTGCATGACACAACCTCATACACCTACACCGCCACCGCCACCGATGGCGACACCGCCACCTTACAGTTCAGCATCACCGTAGAAGCCGCGGCCGTACAACAACGCGCGCGCGCCCTTGACGTCGTACTCAGTGCGCTCGGGCGCACCGCCGCCACCGATGCCGTAGACATCATCAGCAACCGCTTTACCGCCACTGCGGCGGCACGTCCCGAAGTCACCCTCGGCGGTACCGCCCTGACATCCGCATTTGACGCCGATGCCGTGGCCAGAGTCAAAGACACACTGACAGCTACCGACCGGCAACACTGGTATGCCCGTGACACCAAACCACAACTACTGCGATCCGCAAAGCAACTACTGACCCAAAGCAACTTTGCCATCCCCCTGACCACCGCTGACGGCGACACTGCTGCCGATTGGACCCTATGGGGCCGGGCCGCAGCCAGTGGCTTCTCCAGCAACCGACTGGACACCGATGGCGAACTATACAGCGGCTACATCGGCTTAGAACGCCGCTTTGGGAAACAGCATAACGCCCTCGCCGGAATAGCCATTACCCACAGTGACGGCGATGCCGACTACCGCGTAGCCGGCAACTTCCTGCGCACAGACGGCAGCCGCGGCGCGATTGAAGGCGAAGTTGACCTGGAAATGACCAGCATCCTTCCATACATACACTACACCCCGCGAGCCGGAACCGGGATCTGGGGCATGGTCGGTATTGGCCGCGGCGAAGTTGAATTGCGCGATGAAGCTGGCAAAGTAGAGACCGATGTCGACCTGCTGCTGGCTGCGGTAGGCGGACGTCAACTACTGAGCCGCTGGCACGGCATTGACTTTGCCCTGAAGTCAGACGCCTTTGCGGTACAACTAAAGTCAGACCGAAAACTGCGACTGGCCGAAGTGACAGGAGTCGCACGGCGCGCGCGGGTCGCCCTGGAGATGAGTTCCGAACGGCTACTGTCAGAAGATGCGGTACTACGGCCCAGCATAGAGTTTGGGGGACGCTGGGACGATGGCGATGCCGACACCGGAGTAGGGGCAGAGATCGGCGGCGGACTGGAATACCGGGCCTCCGGTTTCAGCGTTGCGGCACGCGGGCGCTACTCCTTTGCGCATCGGCAGTCCGGGTTTGAAGACTGGGGAGGCAGTCTGTCGTTGACCGTTGGCGAGGCCGGTATGCAGGGGCACGGACAAGGGCTATGGTTATCGTTTACTCCGGAGTGGGGCAATCCCACCAGTGGTGTACAACAGACCTGGAATGGTATCTCAGTAGCCGGTGTTGAAGACGCAGTTTCAAGTACAGATACTGCTGCGGCTGGGCGGCTGAATCTAGAGCTTGGTTATGGCATGCGGACGCGCGGGCGCGGCTGGCAAGTGACGCCCTACGGGGGGTTATCGGCTACCGATGAGGATACGCGCTACCGACTGGGCGGACACATCCGCGCAAATGAGAGCATGGACCTCAGCCTTGAAGGGGAGCGTCGGGAAACCGCAGACGGTGACACCGAACACGGTATCTTCCTGTCGTGGAAACTTCAGCTGTAATAAGAATTAAGAATCAGTTTCGTCTGTTGGGATTTTCTGAATTGCTGCAAAAAGAGGAAGAGTAAAAGAGGGGCAGGCCACCGGGCCTGCCCCGGATCACCGGTCGGGATAAAACTGCTCGCAAAAATTAAACCCTGAACCCGGCCTGTCCTGCTGTTTTTACTTTTTACTTCCTTAGATTATTCCGTAAATCCTGTGTATATACGCTGCTGTTCTTTTCTCTTTATTCTTCCTCTTTCTTAATTCCTAATTCCCAATTCCCAATTCCCAATTCCCAATTCCCAATTCCTAATTCCTATCATCAGCAAGGTTAAATTTGCTTACTATAACTGGCTAAAGGAGACTAAATGTGGTATGCTCCCACAAGAAATAAATTTCCTTGCATGCGCTAAGTGTGTTGCGCCAAAGACTGATCGACTTATACAGGCACGTGTGTCGGTTAGACGTGCGGGCATTGAAACCTGGAAACGTTGGGCTGCATTCAGGTTTCGGTGATCTCGAAGCAGGGGATTTTTTACGTAGCGCCGAGGTGAGCGCGGATCCACTCATGGAACCCGGGCATGAGTTAGGTGAGCGCATCTTACAGGCGGTGCAGGCTACCCGGCAGGCCGTGAACAGCAATACGAATCTGGGCATCATTTTATTGCTTGCCCCGTTGATTCAGGCCATGCTGGAAAAGCAGAACGGACTTTCTCTGGAAAGTTCGTTGGCTGCGGTTTTGCGAAAAGTGACAGTTCAGGACACAAAAAAAGTTTATCAGGCGATTCGTCTGGCAAATCCTGGAGGTATGGGCCGGATAAATTATCAGGATTTATCTGAAGAACCGACTGTAAACTTATTAAATACAATGAAAATTGCAGCTTCGTGGGATCGGGTTGCTGATCAATATTCAAGCAATTTTTATGATATTTTTTATTTTGGCATGCCTCGCTACAATGCTTTATATGCGCGCTGGCAAGACCAGTGCTGGGCTACTACGGGCGTATTTTTAGGGTATTTGGCGCGCTTCCCGGATAGCTTGATTGAACGTAAATACGATGTATTAAAAGCTCGGGAAATTAGTGATATGATTATTCCGCTTGAGAAGGAATTCTGCCGTTCGGATGTTCCGGGGAGGTACGAAGCGCAATTATTAAAGATTGATGGCCATCTCAAGCGTGACCGAATCAACCCGGGAACCACGGCGGATCTTACCATAGCCAGTGTATTTGCGGCTGGTCTCAGATGGTTGTGAGCTGTGGCAGGGGATTTTCCTTGCCGATGGTTGTCCAGGGAGGATATAAGCGGACGGAACGTCTGCGGTTTGTTGACAAACTAAAATAGAAACAGGAGAAAAATAATGGCATTAATTGACAAAGTAATGGTCGGAGAATCTCTCGTTAATGACAACGACCCCTCTGGCACCATGGCAGAAATCGCGCACATCGATTTATTAGTTGGGCCACGTGGGTCTGCGGTTGAAACTGCTTTTTGTAATGGTCTGGTAAATAACAAAGATGGTTTTTCAACTCTGTTAGCTGTAATTGCGCCGAATCTGGCTTGTAAGCCAAACACCATGATGTTCAACAAAGTTACCATCAAAGGTGCCAACCAGGCGGTTCAAATGTTTGGTCCAGCGCAAGTGGCAGTGGCTAAGGCGGTCGCGGATAGTGTTGAAGATGGTACCGTTCCTGCTGACGAAGCGGACGATGTTTTCATATGCGTAGGCGTTTTTATTCACTGGGAAGCAAAGAGCAACGAAGCTATTTATGAAAATAACTACAAAGCCACCAAAGAAGCATTAGCGCGCGCCCTGAAAGACGAGCCTAAAGCGTCAAGCGTGGTCGCGCAGAAAGATAGCGCAGAGCATCCATTCAAGGGCTTCTAAGCATATTTTAATGTAAAATATAAAGTGCCCTGGTCAGTACAGGGCACTTTCCCGCAGGGCCTTTCTCAAAGTCTGGTGTCATTTAAGGAAAACCGGGATTGTTTAAGGCCTGCCACTCACCCGAAGAAATTTGACAAGTTACGGCTACGCACCTTATCTGCTTAAAAGCTATTGGCTAAGGATAACAGATCGCTTTTTGAAATTGTTTTGGCGTGTAACGCGGTAGCCAGCAGTGCACCCGCGGCGCCCAGGGTTTTCAATTTATATAAATCTTTATAATTTTTTATGCCGCCGCCATAGTAAGTATTGTAAGTTTGAAATAAAGCGTTATGGTTTAATTCGGCGGGTATATTTATTCCGTCGCTGGCGCCAACGTGATCGAGATTCAAAATTAATATATCTGCTGGCCATTGCTGTTTTGCCTGTAGCAGCTCATGTGAGCCCAACAGTGATCCGCATTTATAATCAATAGAAAATATAAAGCGGTGATTGGCATAAGTATTCATGAGCCGGCCAAGCGTGGATATTGAATCGATGGACTCTGTGGATAAAACCATACGTAGCGCGTCAAATTTGGGATTTTCTAAATAATGTTTAATCAAAGAGATCCCGGTATCCAGCCATATTTCAAGTTCTGGATACACTCGGCAGATGGATTCTATAGTATTGACATTATCATCCTGACACCGTAGCGCGTCTAAATCGGCGATGTAAATGCGTTTGAAAGCATAAACATTCAACAAACAGCGAATTACTTCTATAGGGCTGGCAGAAAGGCACAAACGTGAAAGTATTGGCAGGTAGCGTGTACGGTCGCCTTTTTTCGCATGCACAACCAGCCCTTTGGAAAGATCAAGTACCGGAATAATTTGCATCATGGAATTATGAACATCCTGATCTTTGAGTATATCACTGGGGGTGGCTTGGTCGGTGCTCCATTGCCTTCGTCATTGGTTACAGAAGGTGACATGATGCTTAACTCCGTCGCCAGTGATTTACAAGAGTTGGCGGATACGCATGTATTCGCGTTACGCGACTACCGCCTGCGGCATAAAAAAATTTCGGCCAATGACATTATCGTTAAGTCCGGACACAGCCACGTCGGCAAGATTGAAGAACTGGCCGGGAAAGTCGATGCCTTATTGATCATCGCGCCTGAGACGAATTACCTGTTAGCCTCGTTATGCGAAAGCTACGCGCAGCAGGAATTCACATTATTAAATAGTGATATAAAAAGTATTAAATTAACCAGCAACAAGTACCATACGTACAAATACTTACAGGCATTTGATATACCGCAAATACCAACCTGCTTATCAAATGCAAAAGAAAACATGCATGCCGAGAGGTTTGTAATAAAACCCGTTGATGGCGCGGGGTGTGAAAACTTATCTTTACTACACTCTCAAAGTGACCTTGAACGGGTGCTTGCGCGGCGTGCGAGCGAGCAACTGATCGTCCAGCCATTTGTTCCGGGCATACACGCGAGTCTGAGTTTATTATGTTGGGGTGGAGAATGTCTGCTGTTAAGCTGTAATGAGCAATGTTTTATTGAGCGGGGTAGTGGGCTCATACTGGAAAAATGCAAGGTGAATGTTTTTCAGCGTCAAAAATTTAAACCATTCAGTAACCGGTTAATACGAGCTCTGCCTGGTTTACGTGGTTATATAGGCGTTGATATTCTGGTAACAGAAAATGGCGCGGTACTGGTGGAAATAAACCCCAGATTGACAACCTCATACGTGGGTCTTAAAAGCGCGTTAGGGATAAACCCGGCGGGATTGATGCTGGACTGTTTTACGCATCAAAGGCTACCAGTGTTACCACCCACGAGCAACAATCAAGTTACTGTAACTCCTGGGGCAGCTCGTGCGGCCTGATAGTGTTATAGGTTGGGATATTGGTGGTGCCCACGTAAAAGTGGCGTTAGCCAATACTGCGAAATCTATAACCCAAATACACCAGCTCCCCTGTCAATTATGGCTTGGCCTGGATCAGTTACGGGCGTCCATTGCAACTGTGCAGAAAAAATTCGATTTATCTCACTCTGTGCACGCGATCACCATGACCGGAGAGCTGGTTGATTACTTTAGCAACCGTGAAGATGGAGTCGCCAGACTTGTTAAAGAGATGACGCGCAATTTACCGGCGTCACGCATAAATTATTTCGCCGGGAACAAAGGATTTATAAGTTCTGAAGAAGCTATTTATGCACCTGCCGAAGTTGCCTCAGCGAATTGGCTGGCCAGTGCGAATTACAGTGCCGCGCAAATTGCCAATGCGTTATTCATTGATATAGGCAGCACCACCAGCGACGTCATCAGAATAACGGATCACAAGGTCACTGTTGATGGCTACTCTGATGCGGAAAGGCTTTATGCGCGAGAACTGGTTTATTGCGGAGTAGTAAGGACCCCGGTGTTCGCGCTTTGTAAATCCGCGCCACTGTCTGCCGATCAGGCAGGCACCAACACCAGGTTTATGCCCGTTATCAATGAATATTTTGCGAATGCTGCCGATGTTTATCGAATTACTGAAGAACTGCCGGCACATGCAGACATAGGCGAAACTCCAGACAGCCGTGACAAAAACCTTGTCAATAGCGTCGCCCGATTAGCACGGATGTTTGGTCACGATGCTAATGGGGAAGAGCTGCTTGTCTGGCGGCGTATCGCCAACTACGTGCGCGAACAACAGCTACAAATGATCATCAATGCGTGTCGCAAGCAGATTTCTAAAATAACGCAACCATTAGAAATCTCAATTATCGGCGCAGGCGTGGGGCGTTTCTTGATTCGGGAAATTGCAAGGCGCCTGAATCGTCAATACATTGACTTTACCAGTTTAATCAACTATGAAAATTCCAGTATTGAATTTGACGCGGCAGATTGTGCCCCGGCGGCTTCAGTTGCGTGTTTAGCCTACCAGAGATTTTGTTTATGACTGATCTGTTGGTTAGTGATCTTGCATACCATTTCGACAGCACCATACTATTTGACAAAGTGGCGGATGAGCCTTGGGCTATATTTCTGGATAGCAGCCAACCGGCTGGTGCGCAAGGGCGGTACGACATTATTGCCGCCAGGCCAAATATACGCATCACCACGAAAAACCACAAAACTAAAATTCAAACCTGGTCTGAATGCTTTACGCTTTCGGATGATCCTTTTACGATACTTAAAGAACAGTTTTCAATTGACCGGGAAAATAGCAATAAATTTCCGTTTACCGGGGGGGGCTTAGGGTTTTTTAGCTATGACCTGGGACGTTATATAGAAAAAACACCCGCCATCTCCGTCGATGATTTGGATTTGCCCGACATGGCCGTAGGAATTTATTTCTGGGCCGTAATTGTGGATCACCAGAAAAAAAAATCCGCTTTAGTAGGTGACAAGTCAGATCTCAGAACACGCAGAAACTGGCATGACCTGATTAAATTTTTTACCGCAAAATCAGCATCTGTGAAGCGTGCTGAATTTAGCGTTACCAGTCAACTACGCTCAAACATGACCGCAAGCTATTACGCTAACGCCTTTGATCGCATAAAAAAATACATCAGTGAAGGAGATTGTTACCAGGTAAACCTTGCCCAACGCTTCAGCACCGAAGTAGAAGGCAATCCCTGGTTAGTGTATCAGGCATTAAGGCGCATAAACCCATCGCCTTTTAGCGCGTACATGAACTATCCGGGGTTTCAAATTCTCAGTAATTCGCCGGAGCAGTTTTTATACGTTAAAGAACGTCTGGTGTGGACCAAACCCATTAAGGGAACACGCCCACGAGCTGATAACAGGCATCGGGATCAATCTTTACTCCGGGAGCTTAGCCGCAGCAAAAAAGACCGGGCTGAAAACCTCATGATAGTTGATCTGTTGAGAAATGACATCAGCAAAAATTGCCAGTTGGGTTCTGTACAGGTAGCGAAACTTTTTGATACAGAAAGTTTTTCCAACGTGCATCATATGGTAAGTACAATTACCGGAAAATTACGAGATTATCGCACCACCATTGATCTGTTACGCGGTTGTTTTCCTGGCGGTTCCATCACTGGTGCTCCCAAGTTACGCGCCATGCAAATTATAGAACAGTTAGAACCACACCGTCGCGGTATTTATTGTGGTTCAATAGGGTACATAGGGTTTAACGGCAGTATGGACATGAATATTGCGATTCGTACAATCGTGCACAAGCATCAGCGCGTATACTTTTATGCAGGGGGTGGAATTGTTCATGATTCGAATATGGAAGCGGAATATCAGGAAACTTTTGACAAAGCCGCGGCGATGATAGAGTTACTTAATCAAGGTAAGATCTATGTCATGGGTCATTAAGATTGGTGGAAGTCTATATAATAGCCAGTATCTTATCGAATGGTTACACGTGTTAGCTAAATGTGACGCGCATAATATTATTATTGTTCCCGGGGGCGGTCCATTTGCTGATCAGGTACGCTTGGCCGATGAGCGTTACAGGCTTAATCAGGTCACTGCGCATAATATGGCGGTTTTAGGTATGCAACAGTTTGGATATTTAATGGCTGCACTGTGTCCGGGGCTTGCCCTGGCCAATACGCGCGAGCGAATCCATGCTTGTTGGCAGCAATCAAAAGTAGTTATTTGGGAGCCATTTGAAATGCTGCGTGGTGAATTCTGGCTGGAAAAATCCTGGCAGGTAACTTCTGACAGTCTTGCCGCCTGGTTGGCAAACCACCTGTCAATACGAAACCTGTTATTGGTCAAATCTTCAGACATAATCAAACTACAGGGCAGCATAGATGAGCTTGCTAAAAATGGTTATATAGACTCCACGTTTCCTGAATTGGTTGCCGATATGAATATCTCGGTACAATGTATGCACAAATCTCGGGCAAAAGACTTTCAAGACGGACTATGTGATAAGTGAGCACGTCCACCAATACCAACAACCGATATAACTAATGTTCTCGTCACTCGTAAATACATTATCCGGCGCGGTCACGCGCTATCCATATATTGTCATCGTGTGCATGTTGGCACTGGTTGCCGCCAGCAGTTTATACGTTAAGAATTTAAACATAGACGCCTCTGCCGATTCTCTCATGTTAGAGAATGATCCAGACCTTAAGTACTACCGTGAAATACATCGTCATTATCAGAGTAGTGACGAATACATCGTAATAGGTTTCAAGCCAAAAGCCAGAATTCTAGACAAGCGAACGATTGCTTTTATTGAAAACCTGACCAACAGAATGAAAGCCATAAATGATGTGTCGAACGTTACCTCCATCAGCAACGTTCCACTACTGCTGCAACGTAAGGAAGACGAGAAAACAGGCAAAACCAGCTTTGTAGATTTATCATCGCCGGCAGTTGACATCAACAAGGCAAGTGATGAATTCGCTACCAGCCCGATATATACGGACAACCTGATTAGTGCAGACCTCAGCACCACTGCCATAGTAGTTAATATCAAACAAAACGAACAGCTGGATCATCTACTGCAGAAAAAATATGAGTTATTAGATAAGCAAAACTCTCGGCCACTAAGCCAGCGCGAATCCTCACTACTTGAAGAGTTGCGCGATGACCTCGGCAAAGAAAGGCAGCGAAACAGCAATCTTTACAAAGACATACTTACAGAGATGCGTGCCATCATCGCGCAGGCAACAGAGCAAGGTGAATTTTACTTGGCAGGTGCGCCGTTGATCGGCAACGACATGAAAGAGTTCATCATTCAGGATATCAGGGTATTTGGCATAGCCATCATACTCATAATGATAATAGCGTTATTTATTTTCTTTAGAAGACCTGCGTGGATATTTTTAGCGTTAATATGCGCCGTATTAAACGTACTACTAGTCGCGGGAATTACATCACTGCTTGGGTTTCAGCTTACGGTTATATCATCTAACTTTATCGCGTTACTTATAATATTTTCTATTGCGTTATCTATTCACGTCATCATACGTTTTCAGGAAATACAGCTACTACATCCGCATAAAAACATTGACGAAAAAATAAAAACTGCGCTTACGCAAATCATAACGCCATGCTTTTACATGGTACTAACTTCCGCCATCGCGTTTTTCTCATTAATCGCCAGTGACATCAACCCGGTCATTATATTTGGATACATCATGATCTTAGGGTTATTCTGCGCTTTTCTACTAACTTTCACCGTACTACCCGCATTAATCAAACTAATCCAGCCTCAATCAAGGCATTTGCAGGCAGACAAATCCGCGCAGTTCCTGGCCAGCATCCTCAATACAATCGTCAGCCATAAAGCATTAACTGCGGCTATTATCATTGGCGTGCTAACGCTGAATTTAGTGGGCATTACCCAGCTTACCGTCGAGAATCGATTCATTGATTATTTCAAAAAATCCACAGATATTCATCAAGGTCTTAAACTAATTGATCAGAAACTGGGCGGCACTGTTCCCTTGGAAGTCATACTCGAAGCCGCGCCTGGAATTGCAGAAGATATTGAAGCAGAAGGGGATGAAGAGTTTGCAGACTATCTGGCCGAGCTTGAAGCAACGCAAGACGACATCACCGCCAGCAGTTACTGGTACAACCGCAGTGGCATTAAGAAAATCGACAAAATACACGACTACCTTAAAAGTCTGCCACAAATAGGCAAGGTACTATCGCTTTCCAGCACCGAAGAAGTGTTTCGGACGATCAACAAAGGTGAACCGCTGGAAGACTTTCATTTATCCTTAGTCTACTCCAATGTCCCCGACAATATTAAACAAGTGCTGATTGCGCCATATCTATCGGATGATGGCAGCCAGGCAAGAATAATCGCGCGCATTAAAGATTCAGATCACACGTTAATACGTAATCAGCTACTGAACAAAATAAGCTCTGAGTTAAATCATGGCTTCGTTAAAAATGGAGAAAAAGTACGTTTAACCGGGATAAGCGTGTTATACAACAACGTCCTGCAAAGCCTGTTTCGTTCTCAAATTCTTACCTTGGGCACAGTCTTTGTGTGCATACTAACCATGCTGACGATTTTATTTCGTAGCTTAAAGCTGGCAATTATTGGCACGTTGCCCAACATATTCACCGCATTATTTATTTTAGGGCTTATGGGAATATTAGGCATACCTCTCGATATCATGACCATAACCATTGCCGCCATCACCATAGGCATAGGGGTTGATTACGCCATCCACTACATACATAGGTACAAAAAAGAATACGCGCGCCATGGCGACAATTTTCGGGCCATTCACAAATCACAGACTACGGTAGGCAAGGCACTATATTTCACCTCAATTACTATAACCTTGGGTTTCATTATCTTAGTGTTATCAAATTTTATACCGTCAATTTACTTCGGATTGCTCACCAGTGCTGCCATGTTAATAGCTTTACTTGCCACCTTCAGCATCATCCCCCTACTGCTTTCGACGCTCAAACCCCTCAAGGCATAAAATCCAGGCACGCGCCAGCAAACAACGATCGCATTAACGTTACGTTCAGCCAATCGGCGTCAGAAACCAGGCCTTTCATCCTCATTAAAACATCGGCGGTGAAAGTGTGCGGGCTACTTACACGCTATCCGGGTGCGCCTGATCACACAAACCGGTTGCGGAACTGGTCTCGATTTGAATAGTAGGGTGTACGATGTCAAAGTTTTTATGCAAATCCGTACTCAACTTATGCACAAACAAATCATCAACGTGAACGCTATCTCGCACAATATGCGCGGTCAACGCGACTTGAGTAGTACTCATCCCCCATATATGCAAATCATGTATCTCCTTTACTCCATCCTGTGCCAGGATAAATTTTTTGACCGCGTCGGGATCAATACCTTTTGGTACGCCGTCCATTGCCAGGTTAAAAGAATCATACAACAAGCCCCAGGTACTTATAACAATAACCACCACAATTAACAGGCTTATCGCCGGATCCAGCCAATAAGCACCGGTAAGCGCAATTGCTACACCTATCACCACGACACCCAAAGACACACCCGCGTCGGCGGCCATGTGAGCGAATGCCGCCCTCACGTTCAAATCTTTATCCTTAATCGACAAAAATAAAAGTGCGGTAACCGCATTGATAGCCACGCCAATCGAGGCCACAAAAATAACCGTTTTTGAATGGATCTCGGCTGGTGTCGTAAATCTGCCGATTGCCTCCCAGGCTACTATTGACATTGTCATCAGCAGCACGAAGGCACTGATAAGAGCAGCCAGGATAGTACCACGGCGCAACCCATAGGTCTTCATGCGCGTGGGTTTACGTCGCGCCAGCAATACCGCGCCCCATGCCAGCAACAAGGCCAGCACGTCGCCAAGGTTATGTCCGGCGTCCGCAAGTAATGCCAATGAATTCGCGATCAACCCATAGGTCGCCTCAACAATCACGAACGCAATGTTTAATGCCGTGGCTATTCCAAACGTAAGCGTATAGTTGACTGGAGCGGGGTGTTCATGTGAATGCAGCATAAGATAACCCCTGTTAAGCGTTAGCCGGGTCATACGCGGCCATTGTTACTGCCGACCATGTTCCGGTAGTGCGCATACGACCTTACTCATTCTCATTTTAAACATAGCGTAGAATCAAATACCTCGCATCAGAAAAGCACCGCCGTCACATGTGGCTAAAGAGCTTCACGTGTTACTGCTTGCGGATATTTTAGCATCATATAAAGGCAGGAAACCCCAATCGCGGCCAACACGTGCTTAATAATATGACCGCTTATCGTCCTCTTGCGTTAGCTCGAAGATAGCCACATCGAAATACTCGGTGCGGGATAAACTAGCCTTTGAATGCGTCAGGTGAAGACAAATACTCAAGCTCCTCTTTGCTGCTCACTCTATTTAATACCACATTTCTATGCGGAAAGCGGCCAAATTTCTGAATGATATTTCGGTGATGTTGCGCATACCTCAAACTACTTTCAAGGCCGGGTTTTTCAAACATAGCAACAGACAGGTCTTGATCTGCGAGAATTTCACTATGCATCAATGGCATATACAGGAAAGGCAACTGCACAATGGTTACTTCCAAATCGAACTTACGGGAAATAGCATAATGCGAAGTTTCAACGGCCTTTTTTTCCGTGGCAAAGCTCTTTGCAGTGCCTCTGAACATATTCAGTGGAAACTGATCCAGCACAATGATCAGGGCCAGGGTTTCGGCGGCGGTTTTTCTCCAATGATCTAATTGTCCGGAACAGGCCAGTTCCCAGACACTCTCATACCTGACGCGAATTTCCTCGTCAAATGCCGCGACAGCTTCAAACCAAAGCCTGTTGGCAGGGGCGGAGAACCAAAAATTCAGGATAGAAACAGGTACAACAGTTTCGGCATACGCCAGACTTTTCTTACGTGGGCAAACCACTGATATAATACCCTGACTGCTCAACTACGAATTTTTGTTCACAGACCATAACAGGACAGGCAATAACCTTTACCAAATCGCCCAATACAAATAATACCGACGACACTATCGTTTACCTTTCGGATCTACAAGCCGCGCAACAGTTTTCACACCTGGCTAAACCCCTGCAAAGTCAAGTGCTGATTCAATCATCGGGTTTACCGAATCGATAATCATCAAGCCAGTTTCTTGCTACGGCCCACTTGGATAGGGATACTCTTTCGCACCTGTTGTATCGCATTGCGGCCTACACGACTGGTTCTATTATCGTCCGCACACAGCGCACTGCGGAAGCCGATATAATCGGGTGCCGCCTTCAATACCGTTGGAATATCCCTGATTTTTAGCGAGCCTGCCAACCCGCTTAGCAAGCCATTTTGTCTCGCGTGGTTTACGAAATACTTAAGTTGCAGAATATTCTTATATTTCAGCAAGTCTCCCGAATCTTTACGCGCGGTATCCAACATCACGCCTTTAAGTCCGGCCTGCGCCGCTGCCTGAATTGCACAACTCATATCAAAC
This sequence comes from Gammaproteobacteria bacterium, assembly GCA_963422595.1. Lineage (GTDB taxonomy): Bacteria > Pseudomonadota > Gammaproteobacteria > UBA4575 > UBA4575. The sequence goes on along the minus strand of OY730298.1, from coordinate 1,565,000 downwards.
TCCATATCGGCAAAAAATACCGCGACAATCCCGATGCCCCTACTCGCGCAGCGCGCCAGTTGCGGCAGGCAATCCTCTACATGGCGGTTACCAAACATGCCGACCTTAACGTAATCAACGCCGCCATCGGCAACCTGCATTACCCGGTTCTCAATGGCGCTGGCCGGTTTCAGGTCCCGGCAAGCATCCGCAGGCAAATCGCCGATAGTGGCACTTAGCGTGCACTTCTCCCATAACATATCCACCACGCGGTGAATTTCCTGAAGAGAAACTGCGCCCAATGCTCCGTGGCTAGGCTCCTTAAGATCAACAACGTCTGCACCGCCCTGGTATACCAGCATAGCCTCTTCAAGGTTTCGCACGCTTGCCAGCATTCCCGTCATACCTGTTGCTCCTGTCGTAACAGTGGCGAGCTTGCCACTTTCGCCATCAGCCAACCCCATGCCTCGCGTTCGCGCACGCCCGAAGTTTTCTCAAACCCAATCCTTAAATATTCGATTTCCCGCCGTACCTTCGCTATCGGCAACCTGCGCAGGCGACTCACCAGGATAGACAGCTCAAGCACCGCGAACTGCGCGCGATTATAACCATGGAAAGGTGCGTGCGTAACCTCATTTACGACCTTACAGAAATACCTTGGTCTAACCTCATCCTCTGCCTTATCAACAACCTCCAACTCACTATGAGACAAGCAATCCCTAAGGCGCGCGCCTTTTATAACATCGGTCTGGCAAGTCGGCCAATTCTGGTGGCCGCTCAGGCATCCCGCGTAGACACGCACGTCGTCGGTATAATTAAGCGTCGCCGTGCGCTCTCTTTCAACGTTCTCCAAAGTGGTCGAAGGCTTAAAAGGCAAGATAACAAGCTGACCTCCAGCCTCATGGATACCCATAGGTGCGATATAAACTTTTCCATCTTCCTGCACAGTAGTGACGATACATTCGCGGATAAAAGGCATGCACAACTCCTACGCTCTCGTTTTATTCCTATGTTTACGGCTGTTACGAGTATGCATAGTGGCACCTGCCGCCTTAAACTGATCAAGCTTTGCCGCTGCTTTTTTCGTCGCAACGCCCCAGCTCAACTCCTCATCCTGCTCATAACGTTTGCCAAGTTGCCAGGCAATCTGCGCACGCGCATGCTCCACGCCCAGATAAAATGCATGTCCGGCGTCGCCTTCGACATTTAACTGCGGATAAACCTCATAAGGGTCCTTAGAAACATACATCCCATCTCTATTATACGTATAAATACCGCCTTCACCGACCTGAATGCGAAAGTTAGCATCCCTGATATTCTCCGCAAACTCCCTGATCTCCTCTGCGCTATACAGAAAAGGGTGACGTTCATGCAAAGCCATCAGCCCATTATCATAGCCCTTGGGCGGAATATTATCGATTCTGGAAGCGTGCATAATGCGACGCGCCAAATCCGCCTCACGTATCGCGCAGCGACAATGCTCGCTTACCTCCGTAGCCAACAAATACTGGATTTCAAGTTCAGAAATAATACCGAGCAATAACGCACTAGTGCCTGCGGAATCCGCATGCGTAAGTTCCGTAAGGTTACCTATGCCCATGATGACATCAATATTCGGATAACGCCTGCGCAAATTATAATAACGAACGATTGATGCGGTAAAACCGAAGTGCACCGGGTCAAGTATCGAATCGGCAATACAGGCGCGCTGCTGCGTCAATAGCGTGTCAATAGCGCGATATAAAGACCGTACATTAGTGGGAGGATTACCTATCACCACGGGCACGGCGTCAACCTCATCCATTACCCACAGCGTTTTCTCATTCAGGCTCAACAAATAATCCGCGCCCGCCAAACCGCCTGCCACAAGGTCTTTCGGTGCAACAGAATCGACGCTTACCTTAAAGCCCTCTGTCTTAAGTGCCGTCACAGTCTCCTGCAAATGTGGAAACGGCGTATCAGGCAAGCAACCCACGTCGATCACATTCGCGCCATCCGCCTTATAGCGATAGGCGCGTTTTACAACATCCTCCACCGACATATTAGGTGCGTCTGTGATCTCCGCAAAAATTTGCACCGCATAGCTGTCTAAATCCACTTGTCGGGCTGCCTGTCCAAAATACACCGGCAGATCCTTAAGCTCCTCAGGGCCGCGTTCCACGGCAACGCCAAGCGCCGTAGACAAAGCCCCGATATCACCACGGCAACGCCCCGGCAGCACAACCCTATCCACCTTTCCTACATCCGTCAGGCGTTTTTCAATCAACCGTGTAGTCATCAGCGCCGCCACGCTTACCCCCAACTGGCGCACCTCATAAGTAAAATCCGTCGGCTGCATAGACGCCAACACCCTGCACAAACTTTTTTCTGCTAACTTGCCGGTTAAAAATAAAATATGCTCAGACATCTGCCTACATAATTTGCTACTGATCGAAAACTTACTATCGCGCACAAACACCATCTCACAACGTTAGTATACTGCTTGCCTCGCACCACAAGTTCGAATATATTGCTGACAGCGACCATCAAGACCGTGCAGACCAGCAAGTTTCTGCTTCAATATCCATCCATAAGCATCTGCAAGATAAAAAAGCACATAGTAAAGTAACTCATCAAATTAACTACTACATGCGGACGTCAGATATCAGGTGCAAACACAGCACATACCAGCGCCATCCTGTTCAGTGTAGAATAGCCGCGTTTATTTCCATAATCTGCCTATGCTACCTGCTATCAGTCGCCGTCCTCAAATAGAGCCCGACGGGCATTTTAGTGACCTGCCGTCCATCCTGCGGCGCGTCTATACACGGCGAGACATAAGCAACACCAAAGAAATCGATCACTCGCTTGCCAGGCTACTTCCGCCGGACAAACTACTCAACATACAAGCCGGCATTGAACTCATTTACTATTGCATGCGAGAACACCGGCGCATCCTCATTATAGGGGACTTCGATGCCGATGGTGCCACCAGTACCGCCTTATTCATGCGCGTGTTGCGCAGCTATGGAATGACCGACGTTAGCTACCTTACGCCCAATCGATTTGAATTTGGTTACGGGCTAACCCCCGAAATTGTCACAGTTGCGGCGGCCTATGAGCCGGCCCTGATCATTACCGTAGACAATGGAATTTCCAGCGTTGCCGGGGTAGCTGCGGCCCGCGCCAAAGGCATCAATGTTTTAGTTACCGATCACCACCTGCCTGGCGAAGTTTTACCGCAGGCCAACGCCATCATCAATCCCAACCAACCGCATGATGAATTTTCAAGCAAACACCTGGCTGGTGTAGGCGTAGTATTTTACGTGATCTCTGCGCTACGCGCCCGGCTACGTGCGTGCGGTTGGTTCCAGCAGCAAGGCATCACAGAGCCCAGCCTTGCGCAATTCCTCGACATCGTAGCGGTAGGCACGGTGGCCGATGTCGTCAAACTGGACTACAACAACCGCATACTGGTTGATCAAGGCTTACGTCGCATTCGCGCTGGCAAATGTTGCGCCGGAATTACCGCCATACTAGCCGTCGCCGGCAAAAACACATCCACCGTTGCCTCCTCCGATCTTGGTTTCATCATTGGCCCACGTCTGAACGCCGCCGGACGCCTGCAAGACATCTCCTTAGGCATCGAATGCCTGCTTACCGATGACAACACCAGAGCCATAGAACTTGCGAAGCAACTGAACGACCTGAACCAAGCGCGCAAGCACATTGAGCAAGACATGCAAATGCAGGCGACACACATACTAAAATCCGATCAATACACTGCTGCGCAACGGCACCAATTCGGCATTTCTTTATACCATCCGCAGTGGCATCAGGGCGTCATCGGCATCCTTGCCGCGCGCATCAAAGAAAAACTACATCGACCGACAATCATATTCGCGCGTCTGAATGCTGATGAACTAAAGGGATCAGCGCGCTCCATAACGGGCCTGCACATACGTGACGCACTGGCGTTAATTGCAACCCGTCATCCTGGCATAATCAACACCTTTGGTGGGCACGCCATGGCCGCCGGTCTCTGCATACGCGCGCAGCAATACCAAAACTTTGCAGACGTTTTCAATCAAACCATCAAAGAACTGGCATTACCGGAACAACTGCAAGCCGTATTATTTTCCGATGGCGAATTGATTGACAGCGAACTATCATTAGAAACTGCGGAAATACTATTGCACGCAGCCCCTTGGGGGCAAGGATTCCCAGAACCCGTATTTGATGGTATTTTTACCGTCAATCGGTATCGCATCATTAGCCAGCGTCATCTAAAGCTGAACGTAACCCCGGTAAACGGCAAGCGGAAAATCGACGCCATAGCGTTCAACGTTGACAGATATGAATGGAACGAAAACCTCCCGAAAGTGCGCATTGCCTATCAGCTTACCATCAACGAATACGCGGGAATACAATCACCGCAACTCAATGTGCGATACCTGGCACCTGTAAACGCTTAAATCATTGCCACTTTTAGATTACAATGCATCACAGCTCAACAACTCAACATTATCCTGCATCCAGGTAAAAGGCACAAAAAAACTGCCGGAGAACAGCGTGCAACTCAACCCACTACAAAATCTGATAAAAGAACTGCAAAATCGTTCCGCCAATCTAAGGGGGTATCTTTGACTATGCGGACAAATGCCAGCGTCTCGAAGAAATCACCCGGGAATTAGAAAATCCGGATATTTGGAGCCAGCCACAACTAGCGAAAACACTTGGTAAAGAGCGCGCCAACCTGGAAACCGTTATAAAAATCATCCAGGATATAGAAAGCGGCGTGGCCGAAGCCAGTGACTTATTATCCCTGGCCGAAGCAGAAAGTGATACAGACATGCTACAAGCCATAGATCAGGACCTGCGAAAACTGGCGTCACGAGTCACCGAACTTGAATTTCGCCGTATGTTTGCAGGCGAAATGGACGCCAAAAACGCCTTTCTGGACATTCAATCCGGTTCCGGCGGCACCGAGGCGCAAGATTGGGCAAAGATGCTATTACGCATGTACCTGCGCTGGGGTGAGCGCAAAGGGTTTCAAACCGAGCTAATCGAAATCTCTGCGGGCGACGTCGCCGGGATTAAAAGCGCCACCATCGAATTTAAGGGCGATTACGCCTTTGGCTGGTTACGCACCGAAACCGGCGTACATCGCTTAGTAAGAAAATCACCGTTCGACATGGGCAATCGCAGACATACCTCCTTTGCGGCAATATTCGTATCGCCCGAAATAGATGACGATGTTGATATCGACATCAAACCAGCCGAACTGCGCATTGACGTATATCGGGCCAGCGGCGCCGGCGGTCAGCACGTCAACAAAACTGAATCCGCCATACGCATTACACACCTACCAAGTGGTATCGTAACGCAGTGTCAAAGCGACCGCTCGCAGCACAAAAACAAAAGCATGGCAATGAAACAACTAAAGGCGAAGCTCTATGAACTGGAGGCCCAAAAACGCCAAACCGAGCAACAGGCACTTGAAGACAACAAAGCCGACATAGGATGGGGGAGCCAAATTCGCTCCTACGTGCTGGACCAATCGCGCATCAAAGACCTACGCACTACAGTAGAAACCAGCAACGTACAAGCCGTGCTGGACGGCGACCTCGACCAATTTATACAAGCCAGTCTCAAACGTGGACTATGAATCACACATGACCAAACAAACCCGCATACAAGACGAGCACAAACTCATCGCCAGACGGCGCGCGAAACTGCGTACCTGGCGTGAACAAGGCAATGCCTATCCAAACCACTTTCGCAGAAACACCTACGCGCGAGACCTGCAACAAGAACTTAGCGGCAAATCCAAAGCAGAACTCACAGAACTAAACCGTTACGTCAAAGTGGCAGGGCGCATCATGGTCAGGCGTGGGCCATTTTTCGTATTACAAGACATGAGCGGGCGCATCCAGGCCTACATCAACCGTAAAAACCTCCCTGAAAACCATGTGCAGGAAATCGACGCCTGGGATACTGGAGACATTGTTGGCGTAGCCGGGGTAGTACACAAATCTGGCAAAGACGACCTATACATAAACATAAAAGCTGCGGTACTGCTGACAAAATCGCTACGACCCCTGCCCGAGAAATTTCACGGCCTCACAGATACCGAAAAACGCTACCGCCAACGTCACGTTGACCTGATCATGAACGAAAAATCGCGTAACATCTTCGCCACGCGCACCAAAATCATTCAATACCTGCGTGAATTTCTAACCGCGCGCAGATTTATAGAAGTCGAGACACCCATGCTGCAAACAATCCCCGGTGGTGCCACCGCGCGCCCTTTTACTACGCACCACAACGCGCTCAACATACCTCTATACATGCGGGTTGCCCCGGAACTACACCTAAAGCGACTGGTTATTGGCGGCATAGAGCGGGTATTTGAAATCAATCGAAATTTTCGCAACGAAGGCCTATCCACCAGACACAACCCGGAATTCACCATGCTCGAATTCTATCAAGCCTATGCCGACTACAGCGACCTAATGGACCTCACCGAAATCATGCTGCGCGGGATTTGTGACGCCATACTACACACCACCGCCGTGCAATACGGCGATGACAACTACGACTTCAGCAAACCATTCACGCGCATGACAGTAAAACAGTCAATCCTACACCTCAACACCGAACTAACCAGTGCTGACCTGGACGACATCAGCAACGCCAGAATAGTGGCAGAAAAACTGGCCATCCCCATCAAAGCAAGCTACGGGCTTGGCAAGATACAGACAGAAATTTTTGAAAAAACAGTGGAAAAAAAGCTCAAGGCCCCAACCTTTATTACCGCGTTTCCAACCGAAGTATCGCCGCTGGCGCGAAAAAACCATACATCCCCATTCATCACCGACCGCTTTGAACTTTTTATAGGCGGACAAGAAATTGCCAACGGCTTTTCAGAACTCAACGACCCGGAAGATCAGGCCGAGCGCTTTCAGGCGCAAGCAGTGGAAAAACAAGCTGGCGATGAAGAAGCCATGCACTATGATGCCGACTACATTCGTGCATTAGAATACGGTCTACCGCCCACTGCTGGTGAAGGCATAGGCATTGATCGTCTGGTAATGCTACTTACCGACTCCCACACCATTCGCGACGTAATCCTGTTTCCGCACCTGCGCCCCAACGCCACCGACTAAAGAGACCACACCTGCGCGCAAAAAAATCAATAACAACACCTGGATTACCGAATGCCCTGCGATCACCTTAAAACACTGAATTTAGCCAAAGAAGGAAAACTGGAAGCGGCGCACAAGCTGGTTCAGCCGCATGCGGACCAACTATCCTGCCTCATCCATGCCTACATCCATAGAGTCGAAAGTGATTTAAGCAATGCCGACTACTGGTATCGCCGCGCTGGCGTAAAGCGGCCCCATTTCTCGTTAGCCCGGGAACTGGACGACCTGTATAGAAAAATAAACTCCACATAACCACCCGTGCCATACCTGCCTGATTACTTGCATGGCAACACCTGCCATCATCACCCTCAGAGTTCGGCATAATCCATAGTGCTCATAAATTGATGCTTGGGAAATATCAAATTGTAAACACACTTTCAAGTGTCAATAATCGATTATCAGAAGTACAGTCACGACGGTTAATGCCCGCATTTGACATGCCATGCCAACATAACCGATAGTATATTCAACAGACCTATCGCGGTTGGATTAAAGACTCCTGGAGACACAGCGGACGCACCAATGAGGTTTACAATCAATGTATACGCATGACGGCACCACGCCGTTAATCGTCGACGTCGACGGCACCCTGGTCAGCGGTGACCTGCTGATAGAAGGCATAGCTCGGTTACTCGCCGTTTTCCCATTGCGCCTGCTCGTTTTACCTTTCTGGTTCGCCGAAGGCCGCGCCGCGCTAAAACGCAGAATCGCCCAGGCCGTCCCGCTGTCGCCAAAGACGCTAACATTTAACCCGGTCGTGCTGAACGAAATTGCTGTGGCCAGGGCAGCGGGACGCGAAGTATGGCTGGCGTCGGCCGCAGACGAACTGGCAATTGCCCCAATTGCCGAGCACCTGGGAGTAACCGGCTATCTTGCCTCGGACGGAGAACTCAATCTGATTGGCGAAGCCAAGGCTGCCGCCCTGGTCGAGCGCTTCGGGCGTGGCCGCTTCGATTATATCGGTAACGAGCAGCGCGATTTACCCATCTGGAAAAGAGCGCGGCGAGCCATCGGAGTTGGTCTTACAAAGCGTCTCGCACGGAAAGTAAAGTCGCTTAATGGCCAGGCCCGTTTTTTGCCCGGGATCGGTGGTACTGCAATCGACTGGCTGCGCGCGCTGCGTCCGTATCAGTGGGTCAAAAACCTCCTCGTATTCGTACCCCTGCTTGCGGCGCATGCAACCGAAGTCAAGCCATATCTTGTGGCTGCCGGAATATTTGCAGCGTTATCGGCAATAGCCTCGGGTGCTTACCTGCTTAACGACCTGCTCGATCTGCCGCATGATCGCCAGCACGCCAGCAAATGCCGGCGTCCTCTGGCCGCGGGGAAAGTGCCACTACTGCCGATGATAGCCCTAAGCGCAGTACTGATGGTGGGTGGACTCGCTATGGCCTTCGCACTATCCGTCGCCGCTGGGCTATACGCCTTGCTCTACCTGGTGTTGGCAGTCACCTACTCACTGCTGCTCAAGCGCAAAACCTTCATTGACGTCATCACCCTGGCCGCTCTCTATACCATTCGCGCGCTCGCTGGTGCGGCCGCGGCTGCAATAGCACTATCGCCATGGTTCATGGCCTTTTTCCTTTTCATTTTTTTATCTCTGGCCATCGTCAAACGCCAAAGCGAGCTTTACACACTGCGTGAGTCCAACCAGACTGAAGCCCGCGGTCGCACCTATGTTACCGAAGACCTCACCGTGCTGGTGGCACTGGGTACGGCCAGCGGTTTTGCCGCAGTGATAATCCTCATCCTCTACATCAACAACCCACAAGTAAGTGCGCACTATGCCCAGCCCGAACTCCTATGGTTGGTTTGCCCGCTGTTGATCTACTGGTTAGGGCGTATGGTGCTGCTTGCCAATCGCGGCATCGTTGCTGATGATCCGCTAACGTTTGCCCTGCACGACCGCACCAGCTGGCTGACCAGCATCGGGATTTTAGCCGTGTTACTGGGAGCACTTTGATGGTCGACGGCAGCAAACTCTCTGGCTGGGGTCGGTATCCGGTGCTCAACTGCCGGCTGGAACACCTGCGCGAGCACCAGGCGCTGCCCGCGCTACTTACTCGCAGCAGCACCCTGATCGCTCGTGGCAACGGTCGCTCCTACGGCGACGCCGCGCTCAATCAAGAACTAACGATCTGCATGCTAGTGATGGATCGGATGCAGGCATTCGACGCCGCGACTGGCAGATTGACCTGTGAGGCTGGTGTACTGCTGGCCGATATCCTGCGCCTGTTTGTACCGCGTGGCTGGTTTCCGCCAGTGGTTCCGGGAACCAAATTCGTCACCGTCGGCGGCATGATCGCCGCCGACGTACACGGCAAAAACCACCATCGTGACGGCAGCTTTGGCGCGCATGTGGAAGCACTGACCCTGGCCACCGCAGACGGCGAGATACAGCAATGTAGCCGCACGCAACATATCGACCTGTTTCACGCCACGATCGGCGGCATGGGCCTGACCGGCGTCATCCTGTCCGCGACCTTCCGGCTCAAACCGATCACTACAGCCTTTATTATGACAGAAACCCTGGTGGCCGCCGACCTGGACGACACCATGGAATTATTCGAAGCATCCGTAAACTGGCCCTACAGCGTGGCGTGGGTCGACTGTCTGGCGCGCGGCGTGAAGTTGGGCCGCGGTCTGATGACGCGCGGCACCTTCATGGAGCCTGCGGCACTGCCGCCCCGGCTCGCGTGCAACCCCCTGCGCCCGGCTTCGGCAAGTCGCTTGAGTGTCCCGCTCGATGCCCCCTCCGTGCTCCTCAACCACTACTCAATCAGACTCTTCAACGCCCTCTACTACCGGTGGGGGCGAACGAAAGCCGGGGCACGGCCGCTCCATTTCGATCCATTCTTCTTTCCTTTGGACCGAATCGAAGCCTGGAACCGTCTTTACGGACGGCGAGGATTCATCCAGTACCAGTGCGTATTGCCCAAAGACAAAAGCCCGACCGGTATCGCGGCCTTGCTCCAACGGGTTGCCGCGGCCGGGCAAGGCTCCTTCCTCGCGGTGCTCAAACTGTTCGGTCCCGGCGGCGATGGGCTGCTGTCATTCCCCATGGAGGGCTACACCTTGGCACTCGACTTTCCGCTGCGTAAAGGCATACTGGCGCTGCTCGACGATCTCGATGAAATCACCCACCGGCACGGCGGACGGGTCTATCTCGCCAAGGACGCCCGCTGCGCACCGGAACGGGTGCGCCAGGGCTACCCCCGCCTCGACGCCTTCAAGTCAGTGCGCGCCGAGGCGGCCGAAACCAGTCGCAGGTTTGCATCGGCGCTGTCGCAAAGACTCGCATTGTGAAGGACATGGGATTACCGGGAGAATTGTAGATGGAAATTAAATTCAGCGACCTGCGGCCCTCCTATGACCTGATCATCATAGGCTCAGGTCCGGCCGGGATGACTCTGGCGCACAAATACGAAGAGCGCACCGGGCGCGTGTGGGAGGACGAATATCACCGTGATGCATCAGTTCAATGACACGATGACGGAGTGGTTGACCGGGCTGCAAAGGTCGCCCGTATTCCTGATGTTGACGCTGCTGTTGGCTTTCCGGGGTTGCGTGGTTCCTGTGCGACCACGCCTTCGACTCCAGAGCACAGGGATTTTCAGAGGTTCCTTAGAAAGGACGGGGCGGCGATTGTGTATACTTTAGATATGCTCCTGGAATCGCCCTCAATGGAAATGCGTAGGCAGCGCTCTACTTTGATGGAGATGGTGCCCCGGGTTCTCGCTATCTTTATCCTCTCGGGATGTGTCGCACTGGACGTAATGGCGAAACCGGGGTTCCAGCTTGAACCTGTCACGGATGGATCAGCGTTCGCAAAAACGACCCATCTGGCCCCCGGCGATACCCTTGAACTGGCCGTTCATGCAAAGCCCGCCCGCCGCCTAACCTTCCAGATAGAGCGAATCGGGCGGAAATATGAGCACCAGCCCGCGGAACACTGTTATGACGGGATCGGCGGGGATGCCATTGCGGATTATCCTATTCAGATAGGTTGCCCTTCCAGCCATATACGACGAGGCTGGTTCAACTGCCGTTCACGCAACGGCGTATGGCTGGCGTCCGTGAACAGCGTCGCTGAGTGCCGATGGTTCAAGCTGCGACTACCGCAGCCGCCAAGTCCCTTACCCCCACTTTTCCCAATGGCAGGCCCACAGCCCGCGCCGGTGATTCAGGAATTCCGCGGCAACCGCTATGTGTCGTTTGCCACGTGGGAATACAACGTTAAGGTGCCTATTCCAGAAGACTGTCCAAATGGCTTCTACCGCTTCGTTGTATTCTCTCCCAATGGAGCCGTGCAAGAAAGGGTACCGTTTGTCGTTGAGGACAGATCCGCGCCGGCGCCGGTATGCTTCGTGGCCTCGCACCTGACTGCGGCCGCGTACAACACCGCCTTTGGATCGAGCCTCTACGAAGGGTTCGACGGGGATGAGTACCAGCGTACTCTGCGAGCCTCCGCCGTTACCATGCAGCGGCCGCGAGGCGCATATTATTCGCACATCTCGCCGGCGGTGAAATTTCTCGAGCGTTTGAATGTACCAATCCGCTATACAACGACCCTGTCGGTTCACAAAGACCCGACCTTGCTTGATGGGTGCCGCGCTATCGTTCTAGCCTTTCATCCCGAGTACATATCGGCCCGGCTGCGTAATACCATTGTGGAGGCCATCGAGCGGGGTGTACATCTGTTATCCTTCTCCGCCAATGCCTTCTACTGGCGGGTGGAGTTGGATCAAGACCCCTACGGCCACGACATCATGATCCTTGACAGGGCTGGCGGCGATCAGTGGAGGAATCAGGGCGCTTTATTCAGCGAACAAAACATCTTCGGAGCCCAGTATATAACTGGCGCCTGGGGCGGCGAATCTATGCCCTTTGTTGTGGAACCCCGTATGGGCGCCAATGAAATGCCGGACCCGGGACTTATGTCTCATTGGATATTTGAGGGAACGGGATTGCGTTTCGGAGACAGAATCGCCGACCTAATGAGCGGGGAGATTGACTCGCTTGATCCGTCCTTCCCTGCTCCTGACGTGCAGGAGCAGATCGTGTTCCTCTCCCCCTACTACAATCATGAAGGAAAAGAGTTCATGGCGCACACCTCATACTTCATGCGCCCGAACGGACAAATGACTTTTCATTCCGCATCGTTGCGATTCCATCATGCCTTGGCGTCCTCAAAGGAATCGGGAAGGAAAATCCAGCGGATGCTTGGGAACATCCTGCATAGGATGCTGGATTCGGACAATGAGATCATATCCAAAGGCGGCAACAAGGATTCGCAGTCTCATCTGCACGACGGCCGTATCTGGAGCAATCGCGGCGATTGTGTATATTTTAGATATGGTCATGGAATCGCCCTCAATGGAAATGCGTAGGCAGCGCTCTACTTTGATGGAGATGGCGCCCCGGGTTCTCGCTGTCTTTATCCTCTCGGGATGTGCTGCGCTCGACGTAATGGCGCAGCCGGCATTCCAGCTTGAACCGATCGCCGATGGTGCAGCATTCGCGAAACGGACCGATCTGACCCCGGGCGACACCCTCGAACTGGCCGTCCATGCAAAGAACGCCCGCCGCCTGAACTTCCAGGTGCGGCGAATCGGGCATGGGGGATCCGTTTACATGTTTACGGCACCCTGTTACGACGGGATCGGCGGAGACGCCATTGCGGACTATCCTGTACTGACAGGCTGCCCTTCCAGTCATATACGACGTGGCTGGCACGGCTGCCGTTCGGATAACGGCGCATGGCTTGCCTCCGTGAACAGCGTCGCCGAGTGCCGATGGTTCAAACTGCGGCTACCACAGCCGCCAATTCACTCTCACCCCCCCCTGGTAGGACCGCAGCCCGCACCGGTGATTCAGGAATTCCGCGGCAGACGCTATGTGTCGTTCGCCACGTGGAAATACAACGTTGAAGTGCCCATTCCGGAAGACTGGCCGAATGGCTTCTACAACTTCGTTGTGCTCTCTCCCGATGGAACCACGCAGGAAAGCGTCCCGTTTGTCGTTGAGGACAGATCCGCGCTGGCGCCGGTATGCTTCATGGCCTCGCACCTGACTGCGGCCGCGTACAATACCGCCTTTGGAGCGAGCCTCTACAAAGGGTTCAACGGAGGTGCGTACCTGTCCCGCCTGCGAGCCTCCGCCGTCAGCATGCAGCGGCCACAAGCTAGCTATTATCAGCACATCGCACCGGTCGTGCAATTTCTTGAGGGTTTGGACGTGCCAATCCGCTATACGACGACCCTGTCGGTTCACAAGGACCCGACGTTGCTCGAGGGGTGCCAGGTCATCGTTCTTGCCTATCATCCCGAGTACATATCGGCCCGGCTGCGTAATACCATTGTGGAGGCCATCGAGCGGGGTGTACATCTGTTATCCTTCTCCGCCAATGCCTTCTACTGGCGGGTGGAGTTGCATAAAGACGCCTTCGGGTACGACATCATGCTGGTTGACAAGAAGGCAGACGCCGGTCTGTGGAGAAACCAGGGCGATGCGTTCAGCGAACAGAGTATATTCGGAGCCCAGTATTCAAATGGCGCCTGGGGAGGCGACCATATGCCCTTTGTCGTGGAGCCCCGTACGCATGCCAATGTAGCGCCGGATCCGGGACTTATGTCTCATTGGATATTTGAGGGAACGGGATTGCGTTTCGGAGACAGAATCGACGGCCTGATAGGAGTGGAGGTCGACACGTTTGACCCGTCCTACCCGACTCCTGACGTGCAGGAGCAGATCGTGTTCCTCTCTCCCTACTACAACAAAAAGTGGAAACCCCGGCAGCAAGAGTTCATTGCGCACACGTCATACTTCATGCGCCCGAACGGCCAGATGACTTTTCATGCCGCATCGTTACGATTCCATCATGCCCTGGCATCCTCAAAGGAATCGGGAAGGAAAATCCAGCGGATGCTTGGGAACATCCTGCATAGGATGCTGGATTCGGACAATGAGATCATATCCAAAGGCGGCAACAAGGATTCGCAGTCTCATCTGTACGACGGCGATATCTGGAGCAATCGCAGCGATATATTCTATTTCCTGACGGATAGGGAAAAAGAGGTCGAATCACTGCCGACCTCTCTGCCGCATCCGGACAACGTGCGCCACCTTCCCGACTATCCTAGGGCAGTACACGGGCAGTGGACGAATTTGGCAGGGCGAATATTACCGTGATGCGTCGCATTGATAACATGATGACGGAGTGGTCGGCCGGGCTGCAAAGGTCGCCCGTATTCCTGATCTCACTTTGCCTGCCATGGCTGGTTTTGCTTGGATGGCTCGCCGCTGTCGCATGGTTCCTGTGCGATGACGCCTTCATCAGCTTCCGCTACGTTCGTAACCTGCTGGAAGGCCACGGCCTGGTCTTCAATCCCGGCGAGTACGTTGAGGGCTACACCAACTTCCTGTGGGTACTGGAGTTGGCGGCGATATGGAGACTATTGGGCATCCCGCCGGAACAGGCGGCGCCGTGGTTGTCGGTTGTCTGCACCGTCGGGACTATCGCGGCGATGCTGTGGTGGGTCATGCGCCTGCCGGTGGTACGCCATCGGTGGCTGACGGCATGGATGGCCCTCGGTTTGCTGTGCTCCAGCGCCACCTTCGCGGTGTGGACCTCGGGCGGCGGGCTGGAGACGCGGCAGTTCACCTTCTTCACCGTCCTGGCCGTGGTTTTCCTGAGCCTCTATTGTCACCGTTGCTGGGGATTGTTAGCGGCGTCATTGAGTTTGGCATTGGTTGCCTACACCCGGCCCGAAGGGCTGTTGATCGGTGCCCTGTGCATCGGCTGGTTCGCCGTTCAGTTGATGGTGGACGCCGGACGCCTCTGGCCGGACTGGCGACGCCTGGCGTGGCTGGCAGTGCCGTTCGCAGCGCTGGTGGCCGCCCACTACCTGTTCCGCTATGGCTACTACGGCGAGTGGCTGCCCAACACCTACTACGCCAAGCACGTGCGGCCCTGGTACGAGTCCGGGTTCCGCTACCTGTGGGCAGCGGCGCTGGAGACCGGCCTGTACCTGCTGCTCCCCCTGGCCGCCGTCGCCATGCGGCATCGCTGGCGCTCGCGCCGCGACGGAACGTTCGCACTGGTACTGCTCCTGGTCGGCGTCCACATGATCTATGTTATGCGGGTCGGCGGCGATCGTTTCGAGTACCGTCCGCTGGACTTCTATTGGCCGCTGCTGGCCGTCCCCGCCGCTCTGGGCATCGTCCGTCTCGGTTCGCGCCTTGCCGCCTGGCGTTGGCGGCCTCCCGCGTTGGGCTGGATGGGCGCGCGAACCTTCGCGGTCGCGCTCTTCGTGCCGGTGCTGTTCTACGCCAGCGCCATCCAGGGTGCGCTGCTGTTCGCGGGCGCCGCGATCCGCGAGCATATCGTCAGGCTGCATATAGAACTCGACCACGACAATGCCGGGTGGCTGCTTGCCGCGCCCGCAATGCCGATGCTGGTCGCCATCTCCAACGACCTGCGGCGCCTCGCTGCCCCACAGCTCGTCGCCACCCCCTTCACGGAGCACCGCGAGCTCGCCAACCAGCTACTACGAAACTGGAAACCCTACGAGAACATGCGGCGAGGCGTGATCCCCGACGACGCGCTGATGTCCGACGGTGCGCTCGGCATCCGCTTCTATTATCTCCCGGACCTGAAAGTGATCGACAGATTTGGCCTGACCGATGCCACGGTGGCCCGCAACCCGGTCACCAGACCCAATCACGAACGTGTCATCGCCCATGATCGTTGGCCACCGCCTGGATATATCGAAGAGCGCGGAGTCAACTTCACCATACGTCCTTCCGAGTCCAGTGCATCTGCAGCACTCGCCAGCGCGCGCTACGCCGTGAAGGTCGGGGCTGATTTGTGGATGCCCTTCAACTCCCCGGACAAACAGTGGGTGCTCGAGCGTTTTGGCGACCGCGACCTGCGTATGCGAAAGGAATATATGCCAGTGCTGCGCCCGCCCGGACTCGAACCGGTGATCCGCTCGAACTTCGACGTCTATTTCACCGGGAAATCGCTCGTCTACGAAAAGCAGTCGTGCCGCTATCCGACAGATGTCGAGGCGCCCTTCTTCGTGCATGTGTTCCCGATGCACCGCAACGACCTGCCCGAGCGCCGCAGGCAGTTCCAATTCGACAATCTCGATTTCAGATTTCGAAGCATCGGCCGGGAAGTCGGGGGAACCTGCTTCGCCGTCCGGCATCTGCCGAAATACCCCATCGCCACCATCCGCACCGGGCAGTACACCGGCGGGGGACGAGTCTGGGAAGGCAACTTCAACCTCACCGAACAGTCGGGCGACGGCGAGGTTGCGCCATGACCGACAGATGCGAGACGGCACTGGTACTTGGTGCCACCTCGGATATTGGCCGCGCCATCGCGTTGTGAAGGACACGGGATTACCGGGAGAATTGTAGATGGAAATTAAATTCAGCGACCTGCGGTCTTCCTATGACCTGATCGTCATAGGCTCAGGTCCGGCCGGGATGACTCTGGCGCACAAATACGAAGAGCGCACTGGCAATAGCGTTCTGATTCTGGAAAGCGGCGGTCGCTCGGAAACCGGCAGCGACAATGCACGAAAATTATCCCTGGTGGATGCGACTGGCGATTTGTCCGCAACCCAATACGCTTTTCACAATCAGCGGGTCTTCGGCGGCACCTCCATCGTTTGGAATGGCTGGTGTCAGGTTCTGGAAAAACGCGCCTTCCTGAATGACGAATGGCCTTTTTCCTATGACGATCTCTATGCGTATTATCCGCCAGCCGCCGACATCCTGGATGTGCCGGAGGCAGTCCACAGAAATCCGGAAACACCCTTCCCAGACAATGCCAATGTCGTCTACAGGCCATACTATTTCAGTCCGCCGACGCGCTTTAACGTTGCGTTCGACGAATGGGTAAGCAGCAACGCGAATGTCGACATATTGTTCAATCATTCGGTAACCGCCGTCAACACAAGAGGAGGCATTGCTGCAAGTGTCTCCATCCTGGAATCATCCGGGAGCCGACCGGTTCCGACAGAGGTGTTCGGAAATGAGATTGTGCTCGCGGCCGGCGGCGTCCAAAATGCCCGTTTGCTGCAACTTTCCCTTCCGGGGGACAATAAACTCCCGGTTGGGCGGTACTTTTGCGAGCATCCGCATCTGTATCAATACGCTGACTTGGTGCTGGATGAACTGAAGCTCCAACAGGTGAAGGATAAACACACGTCATGGATCGTTCACGCCATTGCATTGTCATCCGAGTTCTGTAGCGAGCACTTTTTGGTATCCGCGACTTTCCAGGTACGCAATACTGAAAGCGCCACGCACAATATTCTCGGCCGCAGCAGGCGTACTATTGCTGGACGTACACATATTCGGGCCGAAATGGTGTCGCTTGGGCAAAACCGAATCACGCTGTCCGATAATCGTCGGGACTCCCTGAACCAACCCGTCGCCCATGTCGGGTTGAAGTTCAATCCCCAAGAGATACGCGCTGCCTGCGACCACCTCAACGCGGAGCTGGTGCGTTCCGGACTTGGCCGAATGGGCATTCAGCCTGAGAAATTCAACATCGGAGGAGGGGGACACATGATGGGATCGACACGAATGGGCAACGATCCGGGCAATTCGGTCACCGATGCCCAGGGCCGCGTACATGGAATAGAGAATCTGTATGTTGCGGGGTCTTCGCTGTTCCCGTCGGTAGCGGCGGCCAACCCGACGCTTACCATCGTAGCCCTGTCTCTGCGTTTGGCTGACTACCTGAGCAGGAGACAATAACATGCAACGGCGCGGTTTTCTCTTGAGTATCGGCCTCTTAGTCGCAGCACTGATTGGCGGCGGCAGATGGCTATTCGGCAACCGCTTCCATTGTCGAACCGACATTTCGTATGCGGAACTTCCGCAACACCTACAAGCTCTCTCTAATCAGGATTTCGCCAGCGCATTTTCCAATCTGTCGACGGACGAGATCATCAGGGAATTGTGCGACAGAGACGTCTATAACACGGATGGCTTCCATATCAATCGAATCCGCGATAATGCCGTTAATGATCCCCTGATAGAATTTGCCAGATTCTCCTACACCGAATCCGAGCTTCTGCTGTATGCCATGGTCGCGCGTCTGCATGCGCAGGGTGGATAGGGAAAAATAGCATTGATGCTCGCGGCACCACCCCGGATATTGGGCGCACCATCATGCGCCTGCTGACGTGCAGGCGATGGCATGCGTTTGCCGCTCGCCGTCCGGATTTGACTATGCCCGCCTGGCTACGCAACGCACTGTTCGTCCTGTTCATCGGTGGCATCCTGGCCTACGCGGTCGGGTTCGTCTGCTACCTGCTCGCCCGCTTCGACCTCGTCAACCTGCTCGGCGACGTGAATATCGACGACTCTTTCTACTACTTCCAGATCGCCAGTAATCTGGCGGAAGGTAAGTTCTCCACCTTCGACGGTGGCATCAGCCGCACCAACGGCTATCACCCCATCTGGATGCTGCTTATCACGCCGTTCTACTGGGTGTTCGACAAGGAAGCGGCGCTGTTCGCCATCAAGGCCTTCGAGATCATGCTGATCGCCGGTGGTGTTGTCTGCATCGTCGTAGCGGCACGGTTGGCGCGCCTGCCTTGGGTGCTGCTGTTCGCCGCGTTGCCGGTGTTATATCAAAGTCGCGGCACCTGGATGGGGATGGAGGCATCCGCGGGGATATTCATGCTGGGCTTATTATTTCTGGCCCTGTGCCTGTACGCGCGCAATCCGGTACGCTGGCGCTGGGTGCTGGCCACGCTCGCCTTCGCCCTGCCGTGGGTACGTCTGGAGTACATCGCCATATCCCTGGCGGTCACCGGTGCGCTGTACGTTATCGAATGGTCCTGGCGGGAGCGGTCGTTCGGTGCATCCTGGAGAGAGCGAGTCCGTTCCGTATTGGCGGCCGATGCCGTCATTCCATTGCTCGGTGCCCTCGCTGGCATCCTGGTCTATTTCGCCTACAACTGGCTTGTCTTCGGCGGCATCCTGCCGGTAAGCGGCGTGACCAAACACCTCTGGTCGCAAGTCTGGTGGGAACGTGAAGGCGGCTACAGCCTGCCGCGGAACCTTCTGAACATCATGGAAATCCCGGTGTTCAGCGGCGGCGCGCTGGCGGTTATGCTGGCGTCCTGCACCTTCCTCCCGCTGCTTTGGTGGCTTGTCCGCCGTGCACGCAGGCGCGACGACTGGCTGCTATTGGTTTTTCTGGTGGGTGTGTTCGGTGTAGCGGCGGGCCATCTGGCCAAGTTCGCGCAGGCCGTACTTGTCGTGCATCCTGCCTTCGCGGGCCACAATTGGTATTTCGTCCCGGCATATCTGACACTGGCGCTGTTCATTCCTGTTGGATGTTACGTAGCAGTCCGTCTGGTACTTCGCTTTGTCACTCCAAAATCGTGTCGCGTTGCCGTGCTCCTGAGCCGGGGGATCATCGGCGTCGGCATAGTCATCCTGTTCATCAGGGCAGACTTCACTTATCCGTTCCGGTACGTAGACCACGCCAACCCGAACAGCTGGAAGTTGTTCTCCTACTTAAGCGCGCAGGCGATGAACCGCACTCTTCCCGAAGGCAGCGTAGTCGGATCGTGGGATGCCGGCGTCATCGGTTACTTCTCGCGCTTTCCGGTGGTGAATCTTGATGGTCTGGTCAACTCGTACGAATATCTGCACGGATACCGTGACGCAGGTCGGAAAACAGGATGGACATACAAACACAAACATGCAAATGCCGAATCGTCGTTCGAAAAGTTCGGCATCACGCACTTCGCCAACATAGAGCCTATCGATAAGAAGATCGATGCGTCGATATATGAGAGCGCGTTAATTGAAGGTGCCCGTACGAAGAAGAAGAAGGAAGTATCGTTTCGAATCTGGTCTGCCGCGCCACTGGGCAATTTTAACGCTGCTGCCTGGTTTTGGGAAAAAATGGAACCTCACTTCGACTACCGGTCGGGTGATGCCGGGCTTATTGTGAACGGCCGGACGGTGCAGGCGTTTGCCAGGAAATGTCCATTGGACGAGGAGATCGTGTGGTCCTGGAATGGATCGGAAGGCAAGGCGTTTATCGGTCCTTTGGGGCGATGGAGGATTACGCAAACCGGGTTATGCGTAGCTGCTGCCGTGTTGCCCCAAAACTCAGATGCCTTGATGCGGCTTCAGCCAATGACAGCGAGCGATTATCTGGCGGAGCTGATCAAGGATCGCCAACCGGTCATCCGCTCGAATTATGACGTGTATCTTATCGACGACAGTCTCCTCTACGTCAAGGAACAGTGCGTGGCGGCGGACACCGAGTCACCTTTCTTTCTGCACCTCATACCGGCACGCCGGTTTGATTTATCCGTGTGGCGCTGGCCGTACGGCTACGACAACCTGGACTTTATCTTCAACGACCAGGGCATTGTCTTTGACGGCAAGTGCGTGGCGGTGCGCGATGCGCCGGACTACGCCATTGCCGGTATTCGCACCGGGCAGTACACGGCGGCGGGGCGCACATGGGGTGGTCGTCTCGTTCGTGCGGCGGAATATGCGGCGGTAGTGGCTGGGGAGGCGCTGATGCGTTCGGAGTGGGACCTGTATCGGCATCAGGGTCGCCTGTACTACGTCAAGGAACAGTGCGTGGCGGCGGACACCGAGTTGCCTTTCTTTCTACACGTCACGCCGGCTGATCGGCTGCGGCGCTGGCTGTATGGCGGCACCGACAACCTGGATTTTGACTTCGACGACCAGGGCATCATCTTTGACGGCAAGTGCGTGGCGGTGCGCGATGCGCCGGACTACGCCATTGCCAGTATTCACACCGGGCAGTACACGGCTACCGGGCAAGCATGGAGTGGTCGTCATCCGCCGGTTGTTCGTGCGGCGGAATATGCGGCGGTAGTGGCTGGGGAGGCGCTGATGCGTTCGGAGTGGGACCTGTATCGGCATGAAGGCCGCCTGTACTACGTCAAGGAACAGTGCGTGGCGGCGGACACCGAGTCGCCTTTCTTTCTACACGTCACGCCGGCTGACCGGCTGCGGCGCTGGCTGTATGGTGGCACCGACAACCTGGATTTTGACTTCGACGACCAGGGTAGCGTCTTTGACGGCAAGTGCGTGGCGGTGCACGATGCACCGGACTACGCCATTGCTGGTATTCGCACCGGGCAGTACACGGCTACCGGGCGCGCATGGGATAGTCGCCATCCGCCGGTTGTGCGTGCGGCGGAATATGCGGCGGTAGTGGCTGGGGAGGCGCTGATGCGTTCGGAGTGGGACCTGTATCGGCATGAAGGCCGCCTGTACTACGTCAAGGAACAGTGTCAGGCGGCGGACACCGAGTCGCCTTTCTTTCTACACGTCACGCCGGCTGATCGGCTGCGGCGCTGGCTGTATGGCGGCACCGACAACCTGGATTTTGACTTCGACGACCAGGGCATCATCTTTGACGGCAGGTGCGTGGCGGTGCGCGATGCGCCGGACTACGCCATCGCCGGTATTCGCACCGGGCAGTACACGGCTACCGGGCAAGCATGGAGTGGTCGTCATCCGCCGGTTGTTCGTGCGGCGGAATATGCGGCGGTAGTGGCTGGGGAGGCGCTGATCCGTTCGGAGTGGGACCTGTATCGGCATCAGGGTCGCCTGTACTACGTCAAGGAACAGTGTCAGGCGGCGGACACCGAGTTGCCTTTCTTTCTGCACGTCACGCCGGCTGATCGGCTGCGGCGCTGGCTGTATGGCGGCACCGACAACCTGGATTTTGACTTCGACGATCGGGGTAGCGTCTTTGACGGCAAGTGCGTGGCGGTGCGCGATGCACCGGACTACGCCATTGCTGGTATTCGCACCGGGCAGTACACGGCTACCGGGCGCGCATGGGATAGTCGCCATCCGCCGGTTGTTCGTGCGGCGGAATATGCGGCGGTAGTGGCTGGGGAGGCGCTGATGCGTTCGGAGTGGGACCTGTATCGGCATCAGGGTCGCCTGTACTACGTCAAGGAACAGTGCGTGGCGGCGGACACCGAGTCACCTTTCTTTCTGCACCTCATACCGGCACGCCGGTTTGATTTATCCGTATGGCGCTGGCCGTACGGCTACGACAACCTGGACTTTATCTTCAACGACCAGGGCATCATCTTTGACGGCAAGTGCATGGCGGTGCGCGATGCGCCGGACTACGCCATTGCCGGTATTCGCACCGGGCAGTACACGGCGGCGGGGCGCACATGGGGTGGTCGTCTCGTTCGTGCGGCGGAATATGCGGCGGTAGTGGCTGGGGAGGCGCTGATGCGTTCGGAGTGGGACCTGTATCGGCATCAAGGCCGCCTGTACTACGTCAAGGAACAGTGTCAGGCGGCGGACACCGAGTCGCCTTTCTTTCTACACGTCACGCCGGCTGATCGGCTGCGGCGCTGGCTGTATGGTGGCACCGACAACCTGGATTTTGACTTCGACGACCAGGGCATCATCTTTGACGGCAAGTGCGTGGCGGTGCACGATGCGCCGGACTACGCCATTGCCGGTATTCACACCGGGCAGTACACGGCTACCGGGCAAGCATGGAGTGGTCGTCATCCGCCGGTTGTGCGTGCGGCGGAATATGCGGCGGTAGTGGCTGGGGAGGCGCTGATGCGTTCGGAGTGGGACCTGTATCGGCATCAGGGTCGCCTGTACTACGTCAAGGAACAGTGCGTGGCGGCGGACACCGAGTTGCCTTTCTTTCTACACGTCACGCCGGCTGATCGGCTGCGGCGCTGGCTGTATGGCGGCACCGACAACCTGGATTTTGACTTCGACGACCAGGGCATCATCTTTGACGGCAAGTGCGTGGCGGTGCGCGATGCGCCGGACTACGCCATCGCCGGTATTCACACCGGGCAGTACACGGCTACCGGGCAAGCATGGAGTGGTCGTCATCCGCCGGTTGTTCGTGCGGCGGAATATGCGGCGGTAGTGGCTGGGGAGGCGCTGATCCGTTCGGAGTGGGACCTGTATCGGCATCAGGGTCGCCTGTACTACGTCAAGGAACAGTGTCAGGCGGCGGACACCGAGTCGCCTTTCTTTCTGCACGTCACGCCGGCTGACCGGCTGCGGCGCTGGCTGTATGGTGGCACCGACAACCTGGATTTTGACTTCAACGACCAGGGTAGCGTCTTTGACGGCAAGTGCGTGGCGGTGCACGATGCACCGGACTACGCCATTGCCGGTATTCGCACCGGGCAGTACACGGCTACCGGGCGCGCATGGGATAGTCGCCATCCGCCGGTTGTTCGTGCGGCGGAATATGCGGCGGTAGTGGCTGGGGAGGCGCTGATGCGTTCGGAGTGGGACCTGTATCGGCATCAGGGCCGCCTGTACTACGTCAAGGAACAGTGCGTGGCGGCGGACACCGAGTCGCCTTTCTTTCTACACGTCACGCCGGCTGATCGGCTGCGGCGCTGGCTGTATGGCGGCACCGACAACCTGGATTTTGACTTCGACGATCGGGGTAGCGTCTTTGACGGCACGTGCGTGGCGGTGCGCGATGTGCCGGACTACGCCATTGCCGGTATTCGCACCGGGCAGTACACGGCTACCGGGCGCGCATGGGGTGGTCGTCATCCGCCGGTTGTGCGTGCGGCGGAATATGCGGCGGTAGTGGCTGGGGAGGCGCTGATGCGTTCGGAGTGGGACCTGTATCGGCATCAGGGCCGCCTGTACTACGTCAAGGAACAGTGCGTGGCGGCGGACACCGAGTCGCCTTTCTTTTTGCACATCATACCGGCACGCCGGTTTGATTTATCCGTGTGGCGCTGGCCGTACGGCTACGACAACCTGGACTTTATCTTCAACGACCAGGGCATCATCTTTGACGGCAAGTGCATGGCGGTGCGCGATGCGCCGGACTACGCCATTGCCGGTATTCGCACCGGGCAGTACATGGCGACCGGGCGCACATGGGAAGGCAGCTTCGACTTTGCGGCGCTGGCGGGCGACGAGGAAAGCTCGCAATGACCGGCGAAGGAAAAACAGTGCTGGGATCCGGCACCACCTCGGATATTGGGCGCACCATCATGCGCCTGCTGACGTGCAGGCGATGGCATGCGTTTGCCGCTCGCCGTCCGGATTTGACTATGCACGCCCGGCTACGCAACGCGCTGTTCATCCTGTTCATCGGTGGCATCCTGGCCTACGCGGCCGGGTTCGTCTGCTACCTGCTCGCCCGTTTCGATCTTGTTAATCTGATCCGCGACGTCAATTCGGACGACGCCTTCTACTACTTCCAGATCGCCAGTAACCTGGCCGAGGGGAAGTTCTCCACCTTCGACGGTGGCATCAGCCGCACCAACGGCTATCACCCCATCTGGATGCTGCTTATCACGCCGTTCTACTGGGTGTTCGACAAGGAAGCGGCGCTGTTCGCCATCAAGGCCTTCGAGATCATGCTGATCGCCGGTGGTGTTGTCTGCATCGTCGTAGCGGCACGGTTGGCGCGCCTGCCTTGGGTGCTGCTGTTCGCCGCGTTGCCGGTATTACATCAAAGTCAAGGCACCTGGATGGGGATGGAGGCATCCGCGGGGATATTCATGCTGGGCTTATTATTTCTGGCCCTGTGCCTGTACGCGCGCAATCCGGTACGCTGGCGCTGGGTGCTGGCCACGCTCGCCTTCGCCCTGCCGTGGGTACGTCTGGAGTACATCGCCATATCCCTGGCGGTCACCGGTGCGCTGTACGTTATCGAATGGTCCTGGCGGGAGCGGTCGTTCGGTGCATCCTGGAGAGAGCGAGTCCGTTCCGTATTGGCGGCCGATGCCGTCATTCCATTGCTCGGTGCTCTCGCTGGCATCCTGGTCTATTTCGCCTACAACTGGCTTGTTTTCGGCGGCATCCTGCCGGTAAGCGGCGTGACCAAACACCTCTGGTCGCAAGTCTGGTGGGAACGTGAAGGCGGCTACAGCCTGCCGCGGAACCTTCTGAACATCATGGAAATCCCGGTGTTCAGCGGCGGCGCGCTGGCGGTTATCCTGGCGTCCTGCACCTTCCTCCCGCTGCTTTGGTGGCTTGTCCGCCGTGCACGCAGGCGGGACGACTGGCTGCTATTGGTTTTTCTGGTGGGTGTGTTCGGCGTAGCGGCGGGCCATCTGGCCAAGTTCGCGCAGGCCGTACTTGTCGTGCATCCTGCCTTCGCGGGCTACAGTTGGTATTTCGTTCCGGCATATCTGACGCTGGCGCTGTTCATTCCTGTTGGATGTTACGTAGCAGTCCGTCTGGTACTTCGCTTTGTCACTCCAAAATCGCGTCGCGTTGCCATGCTCCTGAGCCGGGGGATCATCGGCGTCGGCATAGTCATCCTGTTCATCAGGACAGACTTCATTTATCCGTTCCAGCATATAGATAGTGCCATCCAAAGTAACAGGACGGAAGAGAGATTAACCTCCTATAAGGGTGTGCAGGTCATGAACCGCACTCTTCCCGAAGGCAGCGTAGTCGGATCGTGGGATGCCGGCGTCATTGGTTACTTCTCGCGCTTTCCGGTGGTGAATCTTGATGGTCTGGTCAACTCGTACGAATATCTGCACGGATACCGTGACGCAGGCTGGGAAACAGGATGGCTCTATATAAGCAGACACGAAGACGCCGATCCGCTGCTGCCGCAGCTTGGCATCACGCACTTCGCCAACCCGTTATATATCGATAAAAAAATTGATGCTGCAATGTATGAAAGTACATCATTTGAGTATCAACACATGGGAAAGAAGTCGTTCCGCATCTGGTCTGCCGCGCCACTGGGCAATTTTAACGCTGCTGCCTGGTTTTGGGAAAAAATGGAACCTCACTTCGACTACCGGTCGGGTGATGCCGGGCTTATTGTGAACGGCCGGACGGTGCAGGCGTTTGCCAGGAAATGTCCATTGGACGAGGAGATCGTGTGGTCCTGGAATGGATCGGAAGGCAAGGCGTTTATCGGTCCTTTGGGGCGATGGAGGATTACGCAAACCGGGTTATGCGTAGCTGCTGCCGTGCTACCCCAAAACTCAGATGCTTTGATGCGGCTTCAGCCAATGACAGCGAGCGATTATCTGGCGGAGCTGATCAAGGATCGCCAACCGGTCATCCGCTCGAATTATGACGTGTATCTTATCAACGACAGTCTCCTCTACGTCAAGGAACAGTGCGAGGCGGCGGACACCGAGTCGCCTTTCTTTCTGCGCGTCACGCCGGCTGACCGGCTGCGGCGCTGGCTGTATGGCGGCACCGACAACCTGGATTTTGACTTCAACGACCAGGGCATCATCTTTGACGGCAAGTGCGTGGCGGTGCGCGATGCACCGGACTACGCCATTGCTGGTATTCGCACCGGGCAGTACACGGCTACCGGGCGCGCATGGGATAGTCGCCATCCGCCGGTTGTTCGTGCGGCGGAATATGCGGCGGTAGTGGCTGGGGAGGCGCTGATGCGTTCGGAGTGGGACCTGTATCGGCATGAAGGCCGCCTGTACTACGTCAAGGAACAGTGCGTGGCGGCGGACACCGAGTCACCTTTCTTTCTGCACCTCATACCGGCACGCCGGTTTGATTTATCCGTGTGGCGCTGGCCGTACGGCTACGACAACCTGGACTTTATCTTCAACGACCAGGGCATCATCTTTGACGGCAAGTGCATGGCGGTGCGCGATGCGCCGGACTACGCCATTGCCGGTATTCGCACCGGGCAGTACACGGCTACCGGGCGCACATGGGGTGGTCGTCTCGTTCGTGCGGCGGAATATGCGGCGGTAGTGGCTGGGGAGGCGCTGATGCGTTCGGAGTGGGACCTGTATCGGCATCAGGGTCGCCTGTACTACGTCAAGGAACAGTGCGAGGCGGCGGACACCGAGTCGCCTTTCTTTCTACACGTCACGCCGGCTGATCGGCTGCGGCGCTGGCTGTATGGTGGCACCGACAACCTGGATTTTGACTTCGACGACCAGGGCATCATCTTTGACGGCAAGTGCGTGGCGGTGCACGATGCGCCGGACTACGCCATCGCCGGTATTCGCACCGGGCAGTACACGGCTACCGGGCGCGCATGGGATAGTCGCCATCCGCCGGTTGTTCGTGCGGCGGAATATGCGGCGGTAGTGGCTGGGGAGGCGCTGATGCGTTCGGAGTGGGACCTGTATCGGCATGAAGGCCGCCTGTACTACGTCAAGGAACAGTGCGTGGCGGCGGACACCGAGTCACCTTTCTTTCTGCACCTCATACCGGCACGCCGGTTTGATTTATCCGTGTGGCGCTGGCCGTACGGCTACGACAACCTGGACTTTATCTTCAACGACCAGGGCATCATCTTTGACGGCAAGTGCATGGCGGTGCGCGATGCGCCGGACTACGCCATTGCCGGTATTCGCACCGGGCAGTACACGGCTACCGGGCGCACATGGGGTGGTCGTCTCGTTCGTGCGGCGGAATATGCGGCGGTAGTGGCTGGGGAGGCGCTGATGCGTTCGGAGTGGGACCTGTATCGGCATCAGGGTCGCCTGTACTACGTCAAGGAACAGTGCGTGGCGGCGGACACCGAGTTGCCTTTCTTTCTACACGTCACGCCGGCTGATCGGCTGCGGCGCTGGCTGTATGGCGGCACCGACAACCTGGATTTTGACTTCGACGACCAGGGCATCATCTTTGACGGCAAGTGCGTGGCGGTGCGCGATGCGCCGGACTACGCCATCGCCGGTATTCACACCGGGCAGTACACGGCTACCGGGCAAGCATGGAGTGGTCGTCATCCGCCGGTTGTTCGTGCGGCGGAATATGCGGCGGTAGTGGCTGGGGAGGCGCTGATCCGTTCGGAGTGGGACCTGTATCGGCATGAAGGCCGCCTGTACTACGTCAAGGAACAGTGCGTGGCGGCGGACACCGAGTCGCCTTTCTTTCTACACGTCACGCCGGCTGACCGGCTGCGGCGCTGGCTGTATGGTGGCACCGACAACCTGGATTTTGACTTCAACGACCAGGGTAGCGTCTTTGACGGCAAGTGCGTGGCGGTGCACGATGCACCGGACTACGCCATTGCCGGTATTCGCACCGGGCAGTACACGGCTACCGGGCGCGCATGGGATAGTCGCCATCCGCCGGTTGTTCGTGCGGCGGAATATGCGGCGGTAGTGGCTGGGGAGGCGCTGATGCGTTCGGAGTGGGACCTGTATCGGCATCAGGGCCGCCTGTACTACGTCAAGGAACAGTGCGTGGCGGCGGACACCGAGTCACCTTTCTTTCTGCACCTCATACCGGCACGCCGGTTTGATTTATCCGTATGGCGCTGGCCGTACGGCTACGACAACCTGGACTTTATCTTCAACGACCAGGGCATCATCTTTGACGGCAAGTGCATGGCGGTGCGCGATGCGCCGGACTACGCCATTGCCGGTATTCGCACCGGGCAGTACACGGCGGCGGGGCGCACATGGGGTGGTCGTCTCGTTCGTGCGGCGGAATATGCGGCGGTAGTGGCTGGGGAGGCGCTGATGCGTTCGGAGTGGGACCTGTATCGGCATCAAGGCCGCCTGTACTACGTCAAGGAACAGTGTCAGGCGGCGGACACCGAGTCGCCTTTCTTTCTACACGTCACGCCGGCTGATCGGCTGCGGCGCTGGCTGTATGGTGGCACCGACAACCTGGATTTTGACTTCGACGACCAGGGCATCATCTTTGACGGCAAGTGCGTGGCGGTGCACGATGCGCCGGACTACGCCATTGCCGGTATTCACACCGGGCAGTACACGGCTACCGGGCAAGCATGGAGTGGTCGTCATCCGCCGGTTGTGCGTGCGGCGGAATATGCGGCGGTAGTGGCTGGGGAGGCGCTGATGCGTTCGGAGTGGGACCTGTATCGGCATCAGGGTCGCCTGTACTACGTCAAGGAACAGTGCGTGGCGGCGGACACCGAGTTGCCTTTCTTTCTACACGTCACGCCGGCTGATCGGCTGCGGCGCTGGCTGTATGGCGGCACCGACAACCTGGATTTTGACTTCGACGACCAGGGCATCATCTTTGACGGCAAGTGCGTGGCGGTGCGCGATGCGCTGGACTACGCCATTGCCGGTATTCGCACCGGGCAGTACACGGGCAGTGGACGAATTTGGCAGGGCGAATATTACCGTGATGCGTCGCATTGATAACATGATGACGGAGTGGTCGGCCGGGCTGCAAAGGTCGCCCGTATTCCTGATCTCACTTTGCCTGCCATGGCTGGTTTTGCTTGGATGGCTCGCCGCTGTCGCATGGTTCCTGTGCGATGACGCCTTCATCAGCTTCCGCTACGTTCGTAACCTGCTGGAAGGCCACGGCCTGGTCTTCAATCCCGGCGAGTACGTTGAGGGCTACACCAACTTCCTGTGGGTACTGGAGTTGGCGGCGATATGGAGACTATTGGGCATCCCGCCGGAACAGGCGGCGCCGTGGTTGTCGGTTGTCTGCACCGTCGGGACTATCGCGGCGATGCTGTGGTGGGTCATGCGCCTGCCGGTGGTACGCCATCGGTGGCTGACGGCATGGATGGCCCTCGGTTTGCTGTGCTCCAGCGCCACCTTCGCGGTGTGGACCTCGGGCGGCGGGCTGGAGACGCGGCAGTTCACCTTCTTCACCGTCCTGGCCGTGGTTTTCCTGAGCCTCTATTGTCACCGTTGCTGGGGATTGTTAGCGGCGTCATTGAGTTTGGCATTGGTTGCCTACACCCGGCCCGAAGGGCTGTTGATCGGTGCCCTGTGCATCGGCTGGTTCGCCGTTCAGTTGATGGCGGACGCCGGACGCCTCTGGCCGGACTGGCGACGCCTGGCGTGGCTGGCAGTGCCCTTCGTGGCGCTGGTGGCCGCCCACTACCTGTTCCGCTATGGCTACTACGGCGAGTGGCTGCCCAACACCTATTATGCCAAGCACGTGC
This sequence comes from Gammaproteobacteria bacterium, assembly GCA_963422595.1. Lineage (GTDB taxonomy): Bacteria > Pseudomonadota > Gammaproteobacteria > UBA4575 > UBA4575. The sequence goes on along the minus strand of OY730298.1, from coordinate 1,534,934 downwards.
GGCCCTGGTACGAGTCCGGGTTCCGCTACCTGTGGGCAGCGGCGCTGGAGACCGGCCTGTACCTGCTGCTCCCCCTGTCCGCCGTCGCCATGCGGCATCGCTGGCGCTCGCGCCGCGACGGAACGTTCGCACTGGTACTGCTCCTGGTCGGCGTCCACATGATCTATGTTATGCGGGTCGGCGGCGACCACTTTGAGTACCGCCCGTTAGATTTCTACTGGCCGTTGTTGGCCGTCCCCGCCGCTCTGGGCATCGTCCGTCTCGGTTCGCGCCTTGCCGCCTGGCGTTGGCGGCCTCCCGCACCGGGCTGGATGGGCACGCGAACCTTCGCGGTCGTTCTCTTCGTGCCGGTGCTGTTCTACACCAGCGCCATCCAGGGCACGTTGCTGTTCGTAGGTGCCGCGATCCGCGAACGCATCATAGAACTCGACCACGACAATGCCGGGTGGCTGCTTGCCGCGCCCGCAATGCCGATGCTGGTCGCCATCTCCAACGACCTGCGGCGCCTCGCTGCCCCACAGCTCGTCGCTTCGCCCTTCGCGAAGCACCGCGAGTTCGCCCGCAACCAACTACGAAACTGGAAACCTTACGAGAACATGCAGCGAGACGTGATCCCCGATGACGCGCTGATGTTTGACGGTGTTATCGGCATCCGCTTCTATTATCTCCCGGACCTGAAAGTGATCGACAGATTTGGCCTGACCGATGCCACGGTGGCCCGCAACCCGGTCACCAGACCCAATCACGAACGTGTCATCGCCCATGATCGTTGGCCACCGCCTGGATATATCGAAGAGCGCGGAGTCAACTTCACCATACGTCCTTCCGAGTCCAGTGCATCTGCAGCACTCGCCAGCGCGCGCTACGCCGTGAAGGTCGGGGCTGATTTGTGGATGCCCTTCAACTCCCCGGACAAACAGTGGGTGCTCGAGCGTTTTGGCGACCGCGACCTGCGTATGCGAAAGGAATATATGCCAGTGCTGCGCCCGCCCGGACTCGAACCGGTGATCCGCTCGAACTTCGACGTCTATTTCACCGGGAAATCGCTCGTCTACGAAAAGCAGTCGTGCCGCTATCCGACAGATGTCGAGGCGCCCTTCTTCGTGCATGTGTTCCCGATGCACCGCAACGACCTGCCCGAGCGCCGCAGGCAGTTCCAATTCGACAATCTCGATTTCAGATTTCGAAGCATCGGCCGGGAAGTCGGGGGAACCTGCTTCGCCGTCCGGCATCTGCCGAAATACCCCATCGCCACCATCCGCACCGGGCAGTACACCGGCGGGGGACGAGTCTGGGAAGGCAACTTCAACCTCACCGAACAGTCGGGCGACGGCGAGGTTGCGCCATGACCGACAGATGCGAGACGGCACTGGTACTTGGTGCCACCTCGGATATTGGCCGCGCCATCGCGCGTCAACTGGCGCACCACGGTTATGTATTACAGCTTACGGCGCGCGACCCTGTGCGACTCAAGCGGGAAGTGCAGGACCTTCAAGTGCACACCGGCAGTGCCGTGACATCGCATTGCTGGGACGCGCTCTGCGACGGTGACGGCGCCTCGCTCCCTGATACGCTCGACCCCTTGCCCGATGTGGTAGTGTGCGTGGTCGGGCTGCTCGGCGATCAGGCCGAGAGCCAACGGCACGCCACGGCCGCAGAGCGCGTAATGCGCACCAACTATGTCGCTCCGGCTTTGCTAATGGGCGATTTTGCCGCGCGATTCGAGCAGCGTGGCAGCGGCGTCCTGGTTGGCGTCAGCTCAGTGGCCGGCGATCGGGGACGCGCCACCAACTACGTCTATGGTTCGGCCAAGGCCGGATTTACCGCGTTCCTGTCCGGCCTGCGCAATCGGCTGGCGCATTCCGGCGTTCAAGTGGTGACAGTCAAGCCGGGCTTCGTGCGCACCCGCATGACCGACGGCATGCGGCTACCGGCGCGCTTGACGGCCACACCGGAGGAGGTTGCTGCCGCGGTCGTACGGGCGATCCGCCGGCGTCGCGACGTGGTATACGTGCGCCGCGTCTGGCGCCCGATCATGTTCCTCATGCGCGCCATTCCTGAATGTGTTTTTAAACGCATGAAGTTATAACCGAAGCGACACGCTCATGCTCGCTGCCAACTGGCACCACGTCAGATTATCAGCAGCCGTTAACCCTGTTGAGAACGACAACTGCGCGGCGACAGCCTCTAATCGGCGGCGTCTACTATATAAGGCAACGACCGTACCGAGACTTTGGCGCCGCTAAGCGAACCCACGTACAGATGTTCATCGGTTTCCTTTTCGATTCGCAATACCACCAAAGCGGCACAGCTATCGTCAGAATCCTGTTGCGCGCTAACGATTTTCCCCACCGGTTGGCTGGCGTCTTCTGGCGCATAAATATTGCTTCCCGGTGCCGGCACCTTATCACCCGCGATGCTTACCCGATACATGCGCCGATTAGGTTTACCCAGATAATGCGTGCGCGCCACCACCTCCTGACCCGGGTAACAGCCTTTACTAAAGCTCACTCCACCGATTACATCCAAATTCGTCATTTGTGGAATAAACGCCTCGCTGATACTCGCGGTAATTTGCGGAATACCACTGTGAATATCGTGTAAATCCCACAGGCGCCAGGTAGCGACCGGTAGTTTTGCAGACGTCCGCTTCCATAGTGGGATAGCTGCCTGAATATTCGCTATCAACAACACTCTGACGTTTTCGCTGGGTAAGCGAATTGCCGTTATGCCGTCATGCTGCACACAGTGATCTGTTTTCTGCGGCACGTCAACGTTCAGGGCTTTTAACGTTACTTCAGCCTTGGGGCCGGCAACCCCGAACAACGCCACCTCGCTGGACTCATCGGTGATATCAACCTTGGCCATAAGCCTGAACATAATGAGCTTCTTAAGCGTAGCTGCTAACACCTCGCGAGGTAAAATCAAACGATAGTCGCGGTCGCACTTGTGAATACGTAACGTCGACAGCATCCTTCCCTTAGGGTTGCAATAACTGCTCAACTGGCTAACGGCAGGTGAAACCTGATCTAAATCGTTAGTAAACTGACCGTGTAGAAAGCTACGCGCGTCGTCTCCGGCTGCGCGTATCGCCCCCAGTGTGGACAATTCGCACAAATAAGTATGCTCAAGTGCATATACCACCCGGTCATTTTCCATGCTGGCGCCCTGTTCACGCAAAAATTCAAGCCATTTATTATCCATCGATATTCGCTCGTACCCTGATTGACTGCACTATAACCTGCTAAAGTGCGCGTAAATGTACCACACAATAAACATTATCCTGTACACCCATGTTCACATTCTTTCTTTCTGCTTCTTAACTATCCTGTGCATCCCTGTTCATATGTAATTACTGACATTTCTTTAGAGATATGTTCAATATATTCTGCCAATCAGGTACTATTTAACCAACCATAAAGCAGACAAACAACCTCTGTATGCTGGCAATGTATAGGCAAAGAGGTTCTTTTGCAGGCAATCAACAGGAGTTTCATGGCTAATCAACAGAGGCCGTTATCGCCACATCTACAGATTTATCGGTGGCCCCTGGCCATGGCAATTTCGATTCTGCATCGCATTACAGGCGTGGCGCTGGTGGCTGGGGCCATCCTGTTTATTGTCATTTTAATCTGCGTCGCGGCAGGTCCCGCCGCTTATGAAACAGCGCGTGCCTATATTGCCAGCACCGCCGGCCAGATATTTCTATGCCTGTGGTCTGGCGCCCTTTTCCTGCATCTCTTTAACGGCATTCGACATTTGTTTTGGGATGCCGGCTACGGGTTTGCGATAAATTCCACAAGAAACTCCAGCATCCTGGTGTTGCTGGTGAGCGTAGCGGTGACCGCGGCCGTCTGGATAGTCGCGTATACTGCCTGTAACCCCTGAGGACTGGCTGATGCCGCCGCCAACACCATTACCTGCAAACCAGGGCTTGCAGTCGGCAACAAAAGGTTCGCGTCATTGGTGGTTACAAAGGCTCACCGCGATTGCTTTGGTGCCGCTTTCGCTATACTTCGCGTTTGCGGTCGCCATGTTGGGAAACGCCGGTTACGACACAGTGTTGGCGTGGCTACAATCACCGCTTATCGTTATGTTTTTAATTTTCTTTATCGCGATAACGTTTTATCATGCGCAGCTCGGTCTTCAGGTCATCGTTGATGACTATATCAGGGGTTGGGCAAGGACAGCTTTATTAGTGCTGATAAACATCCTGTGTATCATTTTCGCGATTGCCGGAATCGTTGCCTTGTTGACAATCCTGTTATAAGAATTTGGCATGAATAAAGCCTACAGTCCAATCGAACACGTTTACGATGCGGTCGTCGTCGGTGCCGGTGGCGCCGGACTACGTGCCACCTTGGGCATGGTAGTAAACGGTCTATCCACGGCCTGCATCACTAAAGTTTTTCCTACCCGTAGTCACACCGTGGCCGCGCAGGGTGGCATGAGCGCGGCATTGGGAAACATGGGCGAAGACGACTGGCGCTGGCATATGTATGACACCGTCAAAGGTTCTGACTGGCTGGGGGATCAGGACGCCATCGAATATATGTGTCGCGAGGCCATTCCTGCCATAGTTGAACTTGAACACTACGGAGTGCCGTTTTCCCGCACCCAGGACGGGCGTATCTACCAGCGTCCATTCGGCGGCATGACCACTCACTACGGCGAAGGCATCGCGCAACGCACCTGCGCCGCGGCCGATCGCACCGGGCATGCCATTTTGCACACCTTGTATCAACAGTCGCTGAAGCGCGATGCGGAGTTTTTCATCGAATACTTCGCAACCGATTTACTCATGGACGATGACGGTGCCTGCAAAGGTGTCATGGCATGGGATCTCGCCACTGGCGAGCTGCACGTTTTTCGTGCCCACGTGGTATTGCTCGCCACTGGTGGTTATGGGCGCGCGTATTTCTCGTGCACCTCGGCGCATACCTGTACCGGAGACGGCAATGCCATGGTGTTGCGCGCCGGGCTACCACTTCAGGACATGGAGTTTGTGCAATTTCACCCTACCGGAATTTATGGCGCTGGGTGTTTGATTACGGAAGGCGTGCGCGGAGAGGGCGGTTATCTGACCAATTCGCAGGGAGAGCGTTTTATGGAACGCTATGCTCCCAATGCCAAAGACCTCGCCTCACGCGACGTAGTAAGTCGCTCCATGACCATCGAGATCAATGAAGGTCGCGGGCTGGGCAAACAACAGGATCACCTGCACCTGCACGTTGAACACCTGGGTGCCGATCTGATTAACGAAAAACTTCCTGGCATTGCCGAATCGGCCAGAATTTTTGCGGGCATAGACGTCACTCGGCAACCCATACCGGTGCTGCCAACCGTGCACTACAATATGGGCGGCATTCCGACCAACTATCGCGGCGAAGTAGTGATGCTAAAAGACGGCGACCCGGATACCGTCATCCCTGGCCTGATGGCGATTGGCGAAGCCGCGTGCGTCTCCGTGCATGGCGCCAATCGACTGGGTTCCAACTCGTTATTAGACTTAATCGTATTCGGAAGAGCCGCGGCCTTAAGATCCGCGCAGCTTGTGAAGCCCGCGCGGGCGCATAGCGATTTAAGCAATGGCGCGATCGATCAGGCGTTAAGTCGCTTTGACAAGCTGCGCCACGCGAATGGCAACACCCCGACGGCAGAGTTACGTCTTGACATGCAGAAAACCATGCAAACCCACGTCGCGGTGTTCAGAACCGGCGAATCGATAGCCACAGGATTAGCCAAACTGAAAAAATTGCTTGCGCGCATGGATGACCTTAAAGTAACGGATCGCTCCATGATATGGAACACCGACCTGGTTGAAACCATGGAATTAACCAACTTACTGCCCCAGGCACTGGCCACCGCGCAATCTGCGTTAAATCGCACCGAAAGCCGTGGTGCGCAGGCGCGTGACGACTATCCGCATCGGGACGATGAAAACTGGATGAAACATATCCTCGTATCGGTAAACGCCCAGGGGGACACAAACCTCGACTACCGCCCGGTGCATATGTATACGCAAAGCGATGACGTCGAAGTGATTCCGCCCAGGCCCAGAGTTTATTAACCCGGAGTATTAACCCGGAGTATTAACCCGGAGTATTAACCCAGAGTATTAACCCAGAGTATTAACAAAGGGTCTACTAAAGAATACAAACAGTGGTATACGGGACTCGTTGTTTGAGTCATGTGCGCAACTCGTCCGTGTCTACTAAAGAATACAAACAGTGGTACACGGGACGTTCATACCCTTTTTTACCCACTGACCTCGTAGAGACAGACCCCGTGCCGGTCCGAATAATTTTGGAGCCAGTGTACGAGAGGACTATAATGATTATCCTTATAGACAAAGCATAGACAAAGCAGGACAGACAGGATTCTGATTTATCCTGCCCATCCATGTAAGCTCAAAGGAATATATATGGCACAATTTACGCTTCCAGCTAATTCGATAGTAAAACCCGGCAACATACATAACAGCCACCCCGTTGGGCCGGCAGGCACCACTGACAGTCATAACCTGAAAAAAATCCTCGTCTATCGCTATGACCCCGATAGCGGTGAAAACCCTCGCACCGATACCTACGTAGTGGATCTGGACACCTGTGGCCCGATGGTGTTGGATGCGTTAATTAAGATTAAAAACGAAATTGACCCGACTGTAACGTTCCGGCGTTCTTGCCGAGAAGGCATCTGTGGTTCATGCTCTATGAACATCAATGGCACTAACAGCCTGGCGTGCACCAAAAGTATCGGCGACTTTAACGGCGACATAAAGATTTATCCACTGCCGCACATGCCCGTAGTAAAAGATTTAGTGCCGGACCTCTCCAATTTTTACGCGCAATACGCCTCCGTCAAACCCTGGATGCAAACACAAACCCCGCCGCCTCCTGATAGAGAAAGGCTACAATCCAAACAAGATCGTGAAAAACTCGAAGGTCTTGAAGAGTGTATTCTGTGCGCGTGTTGCTCCACCAGTTGCCCCAGCTATTGGTGGAATAGCGATCGTTATTTAGGCCCTGCGGTATTGTTACAAGCCTATCGGTGGATTGTGGACAGTCGTGATGAGTCAACCGCGCAGCGTTTAGATGATCTTGAAGATTCGTTTAAGCTATATCGCTGTCACACCATTATGAATTGCACCAACACCTGCCCTAAAGGCCTGAATCCGGCTAAATCTATCGCCGCAATTAAAAAGATGATCGCCACGCGGAAAGCCTCAAAGTAGGCGACGAAGCCAAAGCAGTTGGCCAATCATCACTTGCAAAAATTAGGCTGGCGTTGCCGTCGCGGCAGCAAAGAATTGGATGCGTTAACGCGGAAATTTCTGAACAGACACTATCAAACTGCCTCTCCGGAATTGCAACGTGCCTTCGAGCACATGCTGGACCTGCCGGATCCGGAGCTATATAACTTACTCACGGGTCGGCAAAAATCGCATGACAAAAATATCAACAAAGTAATTACATACATCTGTCCCACCTGCCCAATGTAGAGATGTTCCCACCGTACCTGGCAAATGTAGGCACCGGCCCTCGTGCCGGTGCTGAATAATGTATTACATATTATCCTGCTCATCCATGTTTGCATCTCTTAATTACACATTATCCTGAACATCCACGTTCACATCTTTCTTTACCTGTTGACCCCGTAGGGACAAGCCCCCGTGCCTGCCCGAATCTCCAATTTTATTTTCTGCAATTATTTCAGATTTCCATTAAAATACTTCAGAATACTTCAAGACTCATAACATAATTAATTAAGGAGCAGGTATGAAACAGCAAGTCACTGTTGACGGCATGTCCTTAAACATCAATATCGAGCAAGCAGGCGATTCTGGTCAGGCGGTACTGATGGTGCATGGCATTCCTACCAATGCCCGTTTGTGGCGTCACGTACAAGGGCATCTTAAAGACCGCTATCAAACCTACGCCATGGACATGATCGGCTATGGGCAGTCGGACATGCCTTTGGACGATGTCAGGCACACGCTTACCAACCAGGCCGAAGCCATAAAAGGTGTCATTGAAGGTATGGGTCTTACAGGCAAAGTAGTACTGGTCGGTCACGACCACGGTGGTGGTGCATGTCAGATTTTTGCTTCCAGATACTGTGACCATATCAGTCGCCTGGTGTTAATTAATCCGGTGGCTTTTGACTATTGGCCGGTACTGGAAGTCGAAGCCTTTAACGCCCTGGTTGGGGCGCCGGATGAAACCTTGCAAATGGCGATGGCGCAAGCCGCTGCCGCCTTCCCCGGCTTATTGCGCACCGGTAGCTACGATAAAATTGCCTTTACCGACAAAAACGTGAAGCAAAATTACCTCTCGCACTGGGCACGCGGACCGGGTTTGCATGGCTTTAAGTCGTTAGTAAAGGTCTGTAGCGATCCATCTAACGAAGAAACTATGGGAGTGGATCACAGCAAAATTACCTGTCCTGTTATGGTATGTTGGGCATTGCACGATGCCTGGATGCCAGTGGAGTCTGGTCGGCGACTAAAAGCCGCCATCAAAGGTCCTACCCGCTTTCACGTCATTGAAAGGGCAGGGCACTATGTGCCGGAAGATCGCCCCGATGTCGTCGCCGAATACATTGACGACTTTATAACGGAGTGGGAAGGCGTATCCCTGTAACAACGCAAACTAAAAATAACGCACGACCGAAGACCTCGCGCACCGCACCAACTGTAGGGAACAACGATCGTTGCTCCCTACACTCGTAGGGGCGAACTCTGGTGTTCGCCCATCTTTATTCTCCCCTTATGAAAGCTCGCCCATCCTTCTGCTCCTGAACTAGAGAAGATCTTTTATTGCATCGCGTTCTTCAAGCAATTCCTTCTCGGTTGCCTTCATCATTGCCGCGCTGAAGTCGTCTATATTCAGTCCCCGCACAACTTCACAGCTGCCGCCTTTACAAATCATCGGAAAAGAGTACATCAGCCCCTCGCGAATACCATAATCGCCGCTTGACACCACTCCCATGCTGACCCAATCATCATGAGCAGATCCAAGTGCCCAATCGCGCATATGATCCACAGCGGCGGAAGCGGCAGATGCTGCCGAAGACGCGCCGCGGGCATTAATGATTTCGGCGCCGCGCTTTTGTACTTTAGGAATAAATTCATCCCGATACCAGGATGCGTCTATTAAACTATTCGCACGTTTGCCAGCGACCAGGCAATGACTGATATCCGGATATTGCGTAAGCGAATGATTACCCCATACTATCATGCGCCGAATTTTGGTTACGGGCGCTGCGGTTTTTGTTGCTAACTGGCTGATCGCCCGATTATGGTCCAGGCGCATCATGGATGAAAACTGTGTCGGTGGAATATCAGGGGCGTTACGCATTGCTATTAGCGCGTTCGTATTCGCAGGATTACCAACTACCAGCACCTTTACGCCACGCGCGGCGTACTCGTTAATGGCGCGTCCCTGCGGACTAAAAATTTTCCCGTTTTGGCTAAGTAAATCGCTACGCTCCATGCCCTTGGTGCGCGGCTTTGAACCGATCAACAAGGCATAATCGGCATCCCTGAAGCCAGCGTTAATATCCGCAGTGGTAATAACCTCCTCCAGCAATGGAAACGCACAGTCGCGTAATTCCATGGCGACTCCCCGCAGTGCTGCCAATGCAGGTTCAATCTCGATCAACTGCAGGATTACGGATTGCTTCGCACCCAGCAGTTCCCCTGCCGCGATACGAAATGCGACGGCATATCCAATATTACCTGCGGCCCCTGTGATAGCGATTCGTGCGCTCGATTTCATGTTGTTCCCCCAGTCAAAGCCAGCGTTTTTTAATGTGGATGATACTGTTTCTCTAAATATTCATGTGACTGCATTTCGAATAATCTGCTGGCAGCGCGTTTGAACTCATCGCTAAGTCGCGAATCGCGATACAATGCACCCGGACTTGCCTCCGCTGACAGAATTAACTTTACGTTACGATCATAAAACTCGTCTACAAGATTTATGAATCTTCTGGCCTGATCGTCATTATTCTTAAACACAGGCACGTGTGAAATTAACACAGTATTAAACTGCCTGGCTATGCCTATGTAGTCAGACGTGCCGCGTGGCGCGCCGCAAATTTCCTTAAAATCAAACCACGCGATGTTATCGGTATGTCGTATAGTCTGTATGACGCGGCCATTTATGCGAATCTTTTCCCAGGATGCTTCGTTTCTCTGCGTAGCGAGATTGAGGAAACTATGTTCCAGCCAATCATGGGAGGCCTCATCAATTGGGGTATTGTACACATCATTGGTTTGCAGAAACTCGAATCTATGATCTCTTTCTCCGCCTAACTCGATCACGTTCATATGCCGTTGCAGCAGTCGAATGGCGGGACGGAAGCGTTCGCGCTGTAGCCCGTTTTTATATAGCGAACCAGGCGCTGTATTTGAAGTGGCAATCAGTACCACGTTATGCTTAAAAAGTCCTTCCAGCAACCCCGAAATGATCATCGCGTCACCAATATCGTTTACCGTAAACTCGTCAAAACACAATACCCTGGCCTTGTTCGCGAACTCTTTCGCAACCAGTGTAAGTGGATCGGCTACCTCGCGATAACGCCTCAAGGTTGTGTGAGCTTCATCCATGAAGCGGTGAAAATGCAAGCGGAGTTTTTGCTGAACGGGCACGTTAGAAAAAAATAAATCCATTAAAAATGTTTTCCCACGCCCGACGCCCCCCCAGATATAAACACCCTTGACGTTATTCGTCTTAGACTTACGTGTCCAAATGGTCGTGAGACGCCCGATAACACTCAAGTCTTTTGAGCGACCAGCCTCAAGTTCATCGTATAAGCTTTGCAGTGCTCGCACGGTACTTGCCTGATGCGCATCTTCGACCAGCTGCCTCTCATCAAGCAATTTCTGATATATTGACTCCATCATCGTATAGTGCTATTATGTTACATTGTTCGGCACACGACCAGCCTTCGGTGGGTAACTTGACTTCGGTGTAACCAGGGACACGTAACCACCTCGGTACGCGCGCGCGGTGTATACCAGAGTCGTGCCTTTTATGGTTACGCAATGCTGCCAAAAACAAGTAACTTTCTCCAGCAAGTGCCCAGGTACCAGCTTTGCTAATGACTACCGACCTCGAACGTGGCTGGCCACCGAGTGTCAGTAAAAGTGCCAACACAGCGGCGATTACGGACACTATTAGACACTATTAGACACTATTAGACGTAAAATAGGCGCTTTAGGACGAAATAAAATGTATTTTGCAGTAAAACATCTACGTCCCAATACGCACCAGCAAGTGCCGGTACAGCGGTGGTGACAGACACTATTGGACGTAATGGGCGCCTCAGGACGAAATAAAGTTTATTTTTTTCAAAATAGGCAAAATAGGCGCAAGCAGTAAAATGTCTACGTCCCGGTATGCACCAGCAGGTGCTCATGCAATGGTGCGGTAAAACCTTCAATCAGTTTTGCCTCGATCGGCTGATAATCCTGCTCAATGTCACTAGGTCCGCTCATGGTAGATCTATGCGCAGATCACCTGACCGCGCAGGAGCGCGAATTTTTAACCTCTCCACAAATAGGCGGTGTCATCTTATTTAGTCGAAATTTTACCTCGATTGACAGGCTCATCAATCTGGTTAATGAAATTCATGCCTTGCGACACCCAAGGTTGCTGGTAGCAATTGATCAGGAAGGTGGGCGCGTGCAACGTCTGCGCAAAGGCTTTACCCAACTACCGGCAATTAGCTTACTGGGTGACAAATACAATGACGATCCGGAGCGCGCGCTCGAACTGGCCAAAATTACCGGCTGGCTAATGGCGGCTGAACTCCGTTCTATTGGCATTGATTTCAGTTTTGCCCCAATCCTCGACGTAAATCATGGCGTTAGTCAGGTCATTGGAGACCGTGCGTTTCACAAACACCCTGAAGTCGTATCAATGCTGGCTTCACGATACGTCCACGGCATGCGAAGCGCTGGGATGCAGGCAGTCGGCAAGCATTTTCCGGGGCATGGCGCCGTTACTGCCGACTCTCATATTGACTTGCCGACAGATTCCCGACACTACCAGGACCTCCTGATGCATGACCTGGTACCGTTTCAACATATGATTAATCAAGGATTGGCAGGGATTATGAGCGCGCACGTCGTGTATGAAAAAGTGGATAAAGACATCGCCACGTACTCTAAAAAATGGCTACAAACGGTGCTGCGGGAGCAGCTGGAATTTAAAGGTATAGTATTCAGCGACGATCTCAGCATGAAAGCGGCTGATTGCGGTGTTGAATATTCAGAGCGTGCGCAAAAAGCATTACGAGCCGGTTGCGATATGGCCATTATTTGTAATGCCAGTGAACAGGCTTATGAGGTTGCACAAAAACTGGAAAACTATAACAATCCAGCCTCACAAATTCGTTTAACGCGCATGCACGGGGGTAAAGACCCACTTTCTTATCAGGATTTACGTAACACCAGGGCATGGCAGCGTGCGGTATCTCAAATAGAGTCGTATCAAGGCTCACCACATGGTGAGCTGACCATCTAGACTGGAATCGAATACAACGCAAGCAAATAAAAATGGAAAAAATCGAACTTTCAAAAAGCCTTGGCGACTTAAGTTTGCTCGGACTTATGGACCCATGGATTTTACAAATCTTCATTATCATACTGGCTGTACTACTGTTTAATTTTGCGTGCAGGTTATTTTTACGCAAGCTGAAAAGGAAAGCCGAACAGTCAATTAATCCATGGGACGACGCATTTATACATGCGGTGGAAAAGCCTTTACGCATCTTAATTTGGGTCATCGGAATTTTATTTGCCGCGGACATCGTAGCCAGCAGAACCGATGCGGAAATATTCAAAGCTATCGATCCGATAAGAAATGTAGCTGTTATCGCAAACCTGACCTGGTTTTTAATTCGTTTTATAAAAAAGTTTGAAAAAGCCTACATTCAAAGACAATGTCAAAAAAGTGAATCAGTTGATCCGACTACCACCAACATATTGGCGAAATTAGTTCGTGCCTCCATATTGATCACGGCCGTACTGGTGATAATGCAAACCTTAGGCCTTAGTATTTCCGGAGTTCTGGCTTTTGGTGGCATTGGAGGAATTGCGATCGGTTTTGCCGCTAAAGACCTGTTATCTAATTTTTTCGGTGGCTTGATGATTTATTTGGATCATCCTTTTAAAGTCGGTGATTGGATATGTTCACCTGACCGGGAATTAGAAGGCACGGTCGAAGAAATTGGATGGCGTCAAACCAGGATAAGAACCTTCAGCAGGCGTCTCGTTTATGTTCCAAACTCTGTTTTTATGAATATTATCGTTGAAAATCCTTCGCGCATGTCTCATCGCAGAATCTATGAAACAATAGGCATACGTTACGATGACATCCAGGCAATGGCTAAAATTGTTAAAGACGTTAAGCAAATGCTGGTAGAACATGATGAAATCGATAACAGCCAAACAATGATCGTCAACTTTAATCAATTTAGTGATTCATCCGTAGACTTTTTCGTCTACACGTTCACAAAGACTACCAACTGGGTTACATACCATGCAATCAAGCAAGATATTTTGCTAAAAGTATCTGCGATTATTGAAAGTCACAATGCCGACATTGCATATCCTACGCAGGTACTTCATGTAGAAAAAGCAACTGCAAATACAATATCAGCCACATAATTAAATATCGTCAATATGGAAGATTTACAAGATGCAATCGAAACGCAGGACCAGGCTGATATTTTGGTTTTCAGGAACGATATATATCACGCAATTGATTTAATAGCTGGGAACCTTAAAGCGGAGATAGCCGATGAAGTGCCTGTCTTCCTGTGTGTAATGAAAGGCGGTCTTATGTTTACAGCAGAACTGATGAAGCATCTGCAAACGCCTTTAGAATTAGACTATGTGCACGTGGATCGATACAGAAACACCACACGAGGCGATAACCTGCACTGGCATAAAAAGCCGCACACCGATTTGAGTAACCGATTAGTAGTCCTCATAGACGATATCTTTGATGAAGGTTATACCCTGCAAGAACTTATTAGTTATTGCAAAGCTGAAGGCGCTGGCAAAGTTCTATCCGTAGTATTGCTTAAAAAAATACTGGAGAAAAGACACATAAATATCGAGCCTGATTTCGTCGGGCTTGAAATAGAAGATCGATATGTATTCGGCTGGGGAATGGACTACAAAGGCTTTTGGCGAAATTTGTCTGACGTGTACGCCGTCAGCAAGGAATAACTAACAGATATGGCACGTCTTGCACTTATAGGTGGCAGCGGGCTTACCTCTATAGACGAGCTAAAAGTCCTCCGCGAACAACACGTCGATACCCCTTACGGCATAACGAGTGCCCCTTTTATTCACGGTAAGTTGGCAGGTGCTGAAGTTGTCTTTTTACCGCGGCATGGCAATGACCAAAGCATTCCTCCACATAAAATAAATTATTGCGCAAATATTTGGGGGTTACACAGTGTTGGCATCACTCACATTATCGCAGTGACGTCTGTAGGTGGTATCAACCCAGACATTCCACCCGAAAGAATTGTTGTACCAGATCAGATTATTGACTACACCTACTCGCGTAAGCAGACGTTTTTCAGTGCAGAATCAGGCGAAGTCAGACATATAGATTTTACGCAACCTTATTGTGAAGAAATGCGACAAATCATATTAAAAGCGGCCAGGAATTTAAATGTAAACGTGTTTGTGGGGGGCACCTATGCGGCTACGCAAGGACCGCGTTTAGAAACCGCGGCTGAAATTACTCGTCTGGAAAAAGATGGTTGTGATATCGTCGGCATGACAGGCATGCCAGAAGCGTCATTGGCAAAAGAACTGGGATTGTGTTACGCGATTTGTGCGCTATCTGTAAATTGGGCGGCAGGCAAAAGTGCAAATGAAATTACCATAGAAGAAATTAAACGATCTGTAGCAGAAGGGATGACTTCGCTCAAACACCTATTACGTAAATCCGTAAGTTTATTGAAATACATCTAACCACTCAAATCATGCCTTTTTGGCGTAAAAGCCAGTAAAGATTTATATATGAAGAAATGTAAGCCTGTTTACAGGCAAGAACTGACAGTCAATTTTTAAAGGTGACTTAGTGTTAAATATACGCTGTGTCTTTGTAAAGTTTTAGAAATTTTTGGACCAGCTGAATCCAAATTCATATTGTTTCATTTTAATTTGAACCGTTTGCGTGGGATCCAAAGGATTCATTCCAGATTGAGAATGATGCAAAGCGTGCATGATCTCAAAATTGAACTCACCCATCGTTTCAGTTTGGTAAGTCATTCCTGCGGTAATATGCTCTTCAACTACTGCCGTGGCAAGTATATTAAATAATACCTGATCGCTCTCAATAGGCTGTTCGGTATAACTATAACCAAAACGCCATACCGCATTTTGCAAAATTTGCCATTGCAATCCCAGCTTAAACACATCAATATTATTCCAGCCGAGTCCTGCTCCATCTTCACCGCCTAAACAGGCTTCCACATTGGAGCCTCCAAGCGCGGGACACTGAAACAAGCGTTCAAAATTATTACCAATGGAATCGACGTCGTCATACCAAATTTTTTGATAATCAAATACCAAGGTAATACCCTCGCTTAAGTCCATTGCAAATCCTGCCCACATTGTAGATGGAATGTCAAAATCTCCATCTTCGGCGAATAAATCGGCATAATTATCAAACTCATCCATCCGTATTTTTGAACGATAGGATACCCCGATATCTGCATTTCCAATCAGATTCTTCGCGAATAGTCCTATTTGTATGCCGCCTCCATAAGAATAGTTTTGTCCATTTTCAGTTAAGTCCGTTGGCATTTTCCTAAAGCCGCTTTCAACAAATGTTTTTGTAAAGCCTGCAAAAGCACTTAAGCCATTATTGCGAAATGCCTGTACCGCAAAAATTGGACTAATACCAACGGATAAGTTCTCACTAAATTTATGCGCATAGGAAAAATTGAAAAAAATTTGGGATAAATCCGAACTTGTCGTGCCACTACCAAATACCCCTGGCAGTGTCATAATCCCTGCGGGCCCTGGACCATCGGGATCAAAGCTGGCAGATCCGCCACCACTGCTCCAACTAGTATTGAGACCTCCATTACCATATACCGACAAGCCAACCGCATCTTGTCCGGTAAGCATTTTGTTAAAGCCAAAACTTGGAATCTGGAAAAATTCATTACCACTTTCCTGTGAAGCGGGCCCAATTGTAAATGCGCCATTCATTCCATTTGCGAAACTGTTGGATGCAGAGTAATCACGATCAGGGCTGACTAAAACCATGCCTATATCAAAGCGATCTCCTACGAAAACTATTCCTGCCGGGTTAGTTGCGCTGGTCATTGCGTCTTGCGGGAATGCTACGCCTGCGCCAGCAAGTGCACGGTTTTTAATTCCTGTACCATGTGCAAAATAACCATTGGTAGCATGGGCGGACATTGAAATTAAAAAAAAGCTAAGTATTGCTATTGTCTTTTTTACATCCATATTTAATTTTCTTTCAATAACGGGTGACTGGATTACAAAACAATCTCGCCCTTATGCGATATTTAACCAGCTTAACTGTAATGGCACACCGCTCGTGTTTTACCCGGATGTTCAATTTTGGTTCTAAAAATGAGAAACGCAGATGCCTAATGATTGAAATGAATCTGTTGTTAAGTAATATCAGATTTAATAGCTACGGCTGTTAAATGAAAAGTGGGTATGCTTAATTCAAGTGCTGGATTACCGTTTTAGATATTAGATTGCTACTTTAATCCTGTTTCTGCACCGTCCTCTATCGTAGTAGTAACGTCTATAAATTTATCCAAACCAATTTTAAGTAATGTTTTCCCACCAGATATAGGTATCACCACAACAAACAGGAAAATTGCCAGCATTACCAAGTTAAATATCCAAAGATTGGTTTTTCTCACCATTTAATTATCTGCAACCTTAAAAACTGTATTGCCCGAAAATAGCTGATTTTACAACGGACTTCCAGCGAAATTAGCTTAAGAAAGTATTGTCAGGTAATGAGATGGCCTGTCGCTTCGCCGATGCTTTTTATGATGGTTAAGAGAGCACAGTGCTTTACCTTTTAATCATCGCAGCAAAATGCTACGTTTACACGCCTATTTGATTATTATAAAGATAAAAACTTAATCATCCCAGATGACTTCTATTAACCCAGCGTGCATATCAATAACCCGATTCAGTGTTCGCATTCCTTCTTCATTAATATCCATTTCGTTTTCGTAAGCAACCCCCCAATTAGTATTTCCATCAGCTGCTTTTATGATATCCTCGGCTTTTAGCTGCAAACCAGCACATTCTTTATACGCAGAGGCGGCATAATTTATAAACTCAGCAATATGCTTGGGTTTCGCCTTTAGTTTTTGGTGCATTAGTCAGGTTTATCGTTCTAAAGTGTATTCTATCGGCTCAGCTTAAATTTCATTTGCAGGATGCATCAATATACCTGCGTCACTTTCTAAAATATTATTTGCTGTTTCATCTGCTGCCATACTGACTTTATCAGCCATCTTCCTTATTAATTTAACAATTTTAAATTCTAAAGGTGTTACGTCTTTTGTAGGCATAGCGATGTGCACAACATTTGATTCAAAACTTTTCACGTCTTTAGCTAGTGTGTCAGGATATTCAATTTCTTTATTACCCATTTGCAGGATATTTCTATGAATGACTAGTTCTTCATCAAGAAAATCTTGAATAAGTTGGTCTTCAATTTCCTCGCCACTTTCTCTGTATTTGTCTTTATTATCTATAAATGGGCGCGTATAACATAAGAGCAAAGCTATTTTTAGAGCCATTTTTAGAGTAGGGCTTAATTTTGTATATGCATCAGCACCATTTTCCAAAATATAATCTGCAAAATGGACTACTAGCCGCATATCAACTTTAATCAGATATGCTCTGTAAATTTCAGGAGAATCTTTTAACATGACCACTTTTTTCTTCCAAAAATAGCCATAAATTTTTCAAAATTACTTATTAATACCACTGGTTAGGAACCAGCAGGTCGTATTTCAACAAGAATTCCTAGCGCGGGGTGATCAAGGTAATGTAACTGCTTACTGCGCATTTTGCGATGTGTTTTTATGGCAAAATCAACTAATATGCGTTCATGTCTTGGTGGATTGTTCATAGTGCTAACAGTTAGGTTAAATGGTTGGCGATAAGCCAAGTCTGTGTATACGTGTAAATACCGTGCCAAGACAACTTTAACAGTGCCATCAAGTTCATGTATTGTTTGATTGATAGATGCTTTATGATCGCCAAAGTCAGCCTGCGCGAAGGGGCGTTCTTTAAATTCGCCACGATAATCTTGCCCAGCATGTATGCGAACCGCAATAGCCTTTTCTTTGGCGAGGCCGGGTTGCAACCATGCAACGTGTTTTAATATCTTATATCGTTCTGATTTAGACAGGGCAGTGGCCTGATTTGTTAAAGTTAGTGCTTCTTGCGGATAACGGATAAAGCCATGAGACACGGCCTTGTTATCCAGATGTATCGCGCCTTGTAAATTCGGTATCACGGGTTGAGTAGATATGCGAACCGGATTTGTCAAACTGAAATGCATATCGGCAAAGAACACCATTTCAACGATATAATCTTTGGCAAACGCTGATGAGCATGTGCCAGGCAAAATTAACAAAGTAACAATTATGAGCCGATTAAATACGTTCATAAGCAGTGTTTACGATATACCTATGCTGCCTGTTTCAGCTGTAAATCATTTAACAGATTCGTAATGAGATCAATTCGTTCCATGATACTGCTGGTTTCCACGTATATTGTAAGCTTTTCTGAACCATCTAGTTTATACATGTCAGGATAGTCCTGAATTAACGATAATAATTTATTGACATTAATATTTGGTTTTTTTGCGAAGCGTAAGCGCCCAGCTTTGCGGCTCATTTCAATCCGTGTCACGCCATAACTAAGGGCAATTATTTTAAGTTGTGTGACTTGAAATAGGTTCTTAGCATATTCTGGCAAAAGCCCAAATCTATCTATCAATTCAATTTGTAGATCGTTCAAATCATCAATAGTATCTGCGCTGGCGATACGTTTATATAAGACTAGTCTTGTGTGTACATCGGGAACGTAATCTTCAGGTAACAAAGCGGGCTCACTCAAATTAACTTCCATACTTTTCTCAAGAGGTTGCTCAGGTTCGTGAATTTCGCCTGTCTTGAGTGCAGCTACTGCGCGAGTCAATAGTTCGTTATATAAACTAAAGCCTATTCTTTGAATTTGTCCACTTTGTTCTGCGCCTAATAATTCCCCTGCACCCCTGATTTCTAAGTCGTGTGTGGCAAGCGTAAACCCGACTCCAAGATCTTCCAAAGATTCAATTGCTTCCAAGCGTTTAATTGCGTCTACAGTCATTGCGTTACGCGGTGGTGTAATCAGGTATGCATAAGCGCGATGATGGGAACGACCGACACGACCACGAATTTGGTGGAGTTGCGCCAGTCCAAATTTATCGGCACGACTAATGATGATGGTGTTGGCAGTTGGAATGTCTATACCGTTTTCAATAATTGTTGTACAAACTAAGATACTAAAACGCTGATGATAAAAATCGAGCATTACATTTTCCAGCTTTCGTTCAGGCATTTTGCCATGTGCAAATCTGATTGATGCATCGGGGAGTAACCGCTGTATATTTTTAGCTACTTTTTCAATTGTTTTTACTTCATTGTGTAAAAAAAACACCTGTCCACCACGTTTCAATTCACGTATGCAAGCCTCTTGGATTACGCTATTATCCCAATTACTCACGAACGTTTTAATTGCAAGTCGGTGATTAGGCGGTGTTGCAATAATAGAAAGATCCCTTAAACCGCTTAGCGACATATTCAGTGTTCTTGGTATAGGCGTCGCCGTTAATGTGAGTGTGTCGACTTCAGTACGCATTTTTTTTAAGACTTCTTTCTGACGAACTCCAAAGCGTTGTTCCTCATCAACAACTATCAAACCAAGATCCTTAAATTTAATATCCACACTAAGAAGTTTATGAGTGCCAATAACGATGTCTACACTACCGTCTTCTAAGCCAGTCAATATTTTTTTCTGGCTTTTTGCGGAGAGAAATCGTGATATATACTTGACATTGATAGGCCAATCCGCAAAGCGATCGCTGAAGTTTTGATAATGTTGTGACGCGAGTAACGTGGTTGGAACCATCATTGCGACTTGCTTGCCAGCTAAGGCCGCAACAAATGCAGCGCGCATGGCCACCTCGGTTTTCCCAAAACCAACATCACCGCATACTACTCGATCCATGGGCCGGGTTGACTCCATGTCAGCATAAACATCGTCAATAGCTTGTTGCTGATCAGGAGTTTCCTCATAAGGGAAAGATGCGCAAAATGAACTTAACTCCTGACGTCCAATTGTATATTGATAGCCTTGTTTAGCTTCACGAAGTGAATAGATATCTAAAAGCTCTGCTGCAACGTCACAGGCCTGTTCTGTTGCACGACGCTTAATATTTTTCCATGCGTCGCCACCTAAATGATGTAGAGGTGCATTTTTTTCTGAGGCTCCGGTATAGCGACTCACTAAATGCAAAGATGAGACGGGCACGTACAATATATCGCCACCAGCATATTCGAGCGTGAGAAATTCGGTCTCTGTACCGCTCAAGATTAGTGTTTTTAGGCCCTTATAACGGCCAATGCCATGATCTTCATGTACGATAGGTGAGCCTTCGTTTAAATCAGAAAGATTTTTGATTAGTGTTTCAGCATCACGAATTTGTCTTCTGCGTTGTTGTCTCCTTTGTTTAGCACGCGCACCAAAAAGATTACTTTCTGTGATTATTGCGAGCTTATTTTTTCGCAACAGCAGGCCTTCTTCCAAAGGGCCAGTAGTAATTGCGATTTTACAGTCCAGGCTAGAAAATTCCTGCCAATCTTTGACAACAGCTGGACGTAATCCAAAGTTATTTAGAGCAGTTAACAAATATTCTCTTCTTCCAGGCGATTCAGCAAGAAATAAAATTTTATAAGTATTATTTTGTGTAAATCGCTTGAGTTCAGTTGCGGGATTTGCAACGCGCGTATTGATTGTGAGGTTTGGTAAAGCGTACGTATCAAAATTATATTGACCGCGACATAATTGCTCTAATTCGTATTGTTGTAACTGAATAGTATTGAATTTATATATGTTTTTTTCAAAAAATTTTATTGATATCCATAGTTGTTGCGGGTGTAAAAGGGGACGATCTAAATCATACCTTCGTTTCTCATAACGAGCAAAAACTTCATCTTTAAATTTATTTGCAATATTAACGATATCCTCGATTAAAACTAACTGACTATCAGTTGGAATATAGTCGAAAAAAGTGCTGGTTTCTTCACAAAATAAGGGTAAGTAATATTCAATACCTGAGGGTAAGTTGTTGCTACTAACTCCACTATAGATGACGCTCTTATTTGGATCTCCTTCAAACTGAGCTCTATAGTTCTGCCTAAAACGCTTTATAGCATTTTCATCTGTCGGGAACTCTCTTGCGGGAAGAATCCGTACTTTATCGACTTTATCAACTGAAGTTTGATTTTCAGGATTAAAAGTGCGAATAGTTTCAATCTCATTGTCAAACAAATCAATTCTATAAGGCAAATTATATCCCATGGGATACAAGTCAATGATAGAACCACGTACCGCGAACTCACCATGCGACATAACTTGTGAAACATGTTGATAACCAGCTTTTATTAAGGTTTGTTTAAAAGCTTCTAAATCAATTTCATCATATGCGGCCAGGGTAAAAGCTTGCCCTAGAATAAAAGCTTTAGGGGCTACTCTGGAGAGAAAGGTGCTTACCGAAATAATCAATGCGCCATGCCCCACATTTGGTAATGAACTTAGTGTGAGCAGACGATCGGAGATAATATCTTCATGTGGTGAAAACACATCGTAGGGGAGCGTTTCAGAGTCAGGAAACATAAAAATGTCAGTGGAGTCATTGCAGAAGAATTCAAGTTCACTTTTTAAGCTATACGCGGTTTGAATATTTGGCGTGATAATCAAGGTTAAACCACTGAATTGTTCAATGGCACCGGCAAGTAACAGGCTTTTGCTGCATCCATACGTGCGTCCCCACGTGATATGAGGATGTTCCTTGTTGGGTAGTGGTGGCTTGAATACATTCATACGAAATTCTCAATATTCGGCTTCTATCCGCTCGTTGAATTGTATATTTTGATCGTAAATAAAAAGCACAGTATTCTACTTATCGTATCTGGTAGCGTAGAATTTTGTTTAGAATCAATTATCATGTCTATAAGTTAAAGCAAATCCAATACCATCAAAGTGATTTTAATATGTTAAAAAATATCGTATTTTTTACCTAATCTTTTGAGGATCATCCTCATTAACTAACTATGACCGACTATTGATTATAAATATCTATTTGTCGTTCCAATACTGCCGTGTGTTAATATTATTAATTTAATTAATAAGTTATTCGTCTTAATCTATATTTCCCTTTAACTAGTCAATGACTATATGCACACGCGGAGTAAGCGTACTAACAGCTCACGAACTTAAATGTGTTAAAGGAAGAACAGCGTTATTCTGTAATTTAAATTTTTCAATCAAATTGGGTGAGGCATTAGTCGTTGAAGGCAGTAATGGCAGCGGTAAAACAAGTTTGTTGAAGATTTTGTGTGGCTTTAATCGACCTGCAGAAGGAGAAGTCACGTGGTGCGGCGAGTCCATTGAAAGACATGAGAATTACCAGCAGCAGATTTCTTATGTAGGACATCAATCAGGAGTAAAACTCGATCTGACTGTATTTGAGAACATTTTATTTACACAACGTTTAGTAAATACTGATAGAAAAGAGTCTGAAGTTAAGGGAATTATTCGTATGGCTGGTTTGTCCAAACAAAGAAATATATTGACCCGTAAGCTTTCTGTAGGCCAAAGGCGTCGTGTTGCTTTAGCCAGGTTGCAACTGGAAAGAAGGTTAATTTGGGTTTTGGATGAGCCGCTTACGGCACTAGATAAAGATTTTGTAACAAAATTTGAAATGATTTTAAAAAACCACTTGAATCAAAAAGGCATGTTGGTTTTAACCACACACCGTGAGTTAAAAATTCCTGCCTATCGTGTTAAGCGAATAACCCTTTCCCAATCACGTTGAAAGCATTACTAACTATTGCTCAACGCGATTTGCTAATTGCTTTTCGGCGCCGCTCAGAACTAATGAATCCAATATTGTTTTATGTGGTTGTAGTAACACTATTTCCACTCGGGGTGAATCCAGATAAAAACTTCTTAAGTCAATTGGCTCCTGGCGTAGTGTGGGTAGCTGTGCTCTTATCGGTATTGATTTCGATGGATAATATTTTTCGTCAAGATTTTGATGATGGTAGCGTAGAACAGCTATTTTTAAGCCAACATCCACCTACATTACTTATTTTTGGTAAAGTGATTGCTCATTGGCTTATTGCCGGACTGCCAATGATAGTCATTGTACCTATTATGGCATTATTCTTACACATTCCTACTCAGGCGATACCCACGTTAATTGTCACGCTACTGCTTGGCACTCCAATACTTAGTTTAATCGGGTCGATTGGTGTGGCTCTTACCATGGGGCTACGAGGTGGAGGAGTATTATTGGGCTTATTGGTGTTACCATTTTATGTGCCAGTTTTAATATTTGCGTCCAGCGCTGTGGGCGCTGCAATTGATGGGCTATCCTATTTCGGACAGTTGGCAATGCTGGGAGCAGGGTTGATCTTGGCCTTAATGCTGGCACCTTTAGCAATATGTGCTTCACTAAAAATAAGTATAAGCTAAATTATGTGGTCTTACATATATAAGCTCTCTTCGCTCAAATATTACTATGAGTGGTCTGGCAAGTGGATACCATGGTTGGGCATTATCACTACTGTGTTGATGGCCATTGGTCTATATTGGAGTTTAGTAGTTGCGCCTCCTGATTATCAACAAGGTGAGGCATACAGAATTATTTTTATTCATGTGCCTGCTGCCTGGTTATCTATATTTATTTATGTGGTTATGGCGACAGCAGGTTTTATCGCGTTGATATGGAAGACAAAGATTTCTGAAATCATTGTGTCTGAATGCGCAGTTATAGGTGCAATGTTCACCGCCTTAGCACTTATCACTGGAATGTTATGGGGAAAACCAACTTGGGGAACCTATTGGCAATGGGACGCAAGGCTTACTTCAGAACTCATTCTGTTATTTCTATATTTTGGTGTAATCGCGATTCATTCGGCAATTGAAGATCCTCGTATAGCGGCAAAAGCCGCGAGCATGTTAGCCATTGTTGGTATGATTAATATACCAATTATTCATTACTCTGTTACGTGGTGGAGTTCGTTACATCAGCCCAATATGCAACTCTTTTCCAAAACACCATCTATGCACCCAAGTATGCTAATGCCGTTATTAATTATGGCAATAGCATACAAATTTTATTTCAGTTGGGCATTATTTATTCGAGTGCGTAATGAAATCTTATCGCGTGAGTGCTCAACAAGCTGGGTTAAGAAATTGATCACAGTAAATTAGTAGTGCAAGAATTTTTCTACATGGGCGGCAAAGGTTTCTACATCTGGAGCTCGTATGCCGTTACAGCCTTAACGTTGATCATTAACTTGATCATGGCAAATCAGCGTAAGAAAAAAATACTTAAAGAAATTGAAGAAAACATTGAAGAAAACTTAGAGGACTAAAAAATAGATAATGCGCGCGAAGAGAAAACAGCGTCTGATATTTGTAGTTACACTGCTGATTGGTTTCAGTATCGCAGCCGCATTAGTTCTATATGCAATGAGACAAAATATTATGTTGTTTCATACGCCTTCAGAGATTGTTGCCGGACAAATTTCAAATGATAAATTGTTCAGAATAGGTGGTTTAGTTGTTGAGGGTAGTGTTATTAAGGGTGGTGATGGTTTAACAACTAAATTTGATCTTACTGACACAGTAGAAACGATCGCCATAAGCTATACGGGCTTGTTGCCTGACTTATTTCGAGAAGGGCAGGGCATTGTCGCTCAAGGAAAATTGAATAAACAGGGTATTTTCGTAGCACAAGAAGTTTTAGCCAAGCATGATGAGAACTATATGCCGCCAGAAGTAGCTGCTGCCTTAAAAGAATCTAGTATTTCTCACCCGAATAATATTCCTGAAGGAGCTTACTGATTATATGATCCCCGAGATTGGTCACTTTGCTTTAATTATTGCACTTTGTTTAGCACTTATTCAAACCATCGTTCCTCTACTTGGTGCACAGACACATACCAGTCAATGGATGGCAGTTGCTAAACCTGCAGCACGAGGGCAATTTCTATTTATTATCATTGCATATGTCTGCCTAACATATAGTTTTGTCAACAGTGATTTTTCAGTTTTATACATTGCTAATAATTCAAATACAGCATTGCCTTTACAATATAAAATATCTGCGGTTTGGGGAGCGCACGAAGGCTCCTTACTATTATGGGTATTGGTGCTTGGAGCTTGGACTTTTGCAGTAACGACATTTAGCAGGAGTTTGCCTAATGATATGGTAGCTCGTGTATTAAGCGTGATGGGTTTTGTAAGTGTTGGCTTCCTTCTTTTTACGTTACTCACTTCAAATCCATTTAAACGTTTATTTCCAGCTCCTTTTGAAGGCAAAGACCTTAACCCGCTTTTGCAAGATCCAGGTTTGGTAATTCATCCGCCTATGCTGTATATGGGATACGTGGGTTTTTCAGTTGCCTTTGCGATAGCTATTGCGGCACTATTGGGGGGCAAACTTGACTCTACTTGGGCACGTTGGTCACGACCGTGGGCTACATTTGCCTGGGTGTGTTTAACTATTGGTATCACACTTGGTAGCTGGTGGGCCTACCATGAGCTGGGTTGGGGTGGATGGTGGTTTTGGGACCCTGTAGAGAATGCATCTTTTATGCCTTGGTTAGTAGGTACCGCATTAATTCACTCGCTCGCAGTTACTGAAAAAAGGTCAAGTTTCAAGAGTTGGACGGTATTGCTATCTATCATCGCTTTTTCGTTAAGTCTGCTTGGCACTTTTCTGGTTCGTTCAGGTGTATTGGTATCAGTACATGCCTTCGCAACAGATCCTGCTCGAGGCGTCTATATTTTAATATTTTTAGCTGTTGTAATTGGCGGATCTTTATTACTTTATGCATTGCGTGCCCCACATATTAAATCAATTGGCCAGTTTGATTTGTTTTCTCGTGAGACGGCATTGCTGCTTAACAATGTTTTATTATTAGTCGCTATGGCTACTATTCTCACTGGTACTTTATATCCGTTATTTTTAGATGCACTGAATTTAGGCAAGATATCCGTAGGCCCCCCGTATTTTAATGCAGTATTTGTCCCTTTGATGCTACCTTTGGTACTTGTGGTTGGGGTAGCACCTTTCATGCGTTGGAAAAAAGCCGCTATGTCCGAAGTATTTAAAAAATTGACTAAAATTCTTGTGATTGGCTTAATCATAGGTGTTGCACTGCCATTTCTGGTTGCAGGAAAAACTTCTATATTGGTTGCTATTGGAATTAGCCTGGGTGGGTGGTCGATTGCGTCTGTGGTCTACTATTTATATAAAAGCATCTCCCGCGCCAGTTTGAGCGGCAGTATATTTCAACGCCTTAAAAAAATTCCACTCGCAGTTTATGGCATGTCAATTGCGCATTTTGGTATAGGTATTTTTGTACTTGGAGTGACCTTTGTAAGCGCTTTTCAACAGGAAAAAGAATTGTCCATGCAAATTGGCCAAAAAGTAGAAATGTCTGGGTACGTGTATGAGTTTAGGGGAGTTAAGGATGTTCAGGGGCCTAACTATTCTTCTAAACAAGCATTAGTAGATGTATATAAAAATGACCAACTAGTCGCAAAATTGATGCCGGAAAAACGCACGTATCTTATTCAAAAAGATCCAATGACAGAGGCAGGTATTGATACAGGATTCTTGCGTGATGTTTACGTGGCTTTAGGTGAACGGGTTAGTGATAACGCTTGGGGAATGCGCCTTTATTATAAGCCTTTTATTCAATGGGTATGGATAGGTGCGGTTTTGATGGCCGTAGGTGGTCTATTAGCTGCACTTGATCGTCGGTATCGGCTTAAGCTAAAACGGGAAAAACAAGTTTTTGAATCATCAAATCGAAAACCACAGGTCGCTACTATTTCTTAACAAAAATATTCTATGTTTAAGTTTGTCTTGCCAGTAGTACTTTTTTTTATACTGGCGGTATTTTTATTTATAGGTCTATATAAAGATCCCTCAGAAGTACCATCACCGTTAATTGACAAACCTGTTCCTCAATTTTCATTGCCAAGCTTTCATGGAACAAGCACGTTCACTGAAAAAAAGTTTCTCGGAAAAGTTTCATTGCTCAACGTTTGGGCTGCCTGGTGCTATGCGTGTTATCAGGAACATCCGGTATTAAACGATCTGGCCAATAAAAAAGTGGTGCCCATTTATGGATTAAATTATAAAGACGATGCCCAAAAAGCTGACCAATACCTGGTAAATCATGGAAATCCTTATACTGCGAATGCTTTTGACGAAACTGGCCGGGTTGGAATTGAATGGGGCGTATATGGAGTACCCGAAACTTTTTTGATTGATAAAAAAGGTATCATTCGCCATAAACATATTGGCCCACTCACTCAGAAGGATGTTGAAAAGACTATTTTGCCCATGATTCAGATGTTACAGCATGAGACATCCTAAAATAGGTTGGGCTTATGGCATAACTATTTGTTGCATATTTATGCACACAGTATTTGCCGAGCCTGTTACCGTTACTCCCGAACATGAAGGTCGTTATCACTCTATATTAAGCGAGTTACGCTGTTTGGTTTGTCAAAATCAAACGATCGCTGAATCAAATGCGGATTTAGCCAAAGACTTGCGTTTAGAAGTCAGGAGGATGCTAGCGGAAGGGGTATCAGATTCTTACATCATTGATTTTATGGCGAATCGTTATGGTGACTTTGTGCTGTATAAGCCACTGGTTAAGCCAAAAACATACCTACTGTGGTTTGGACCCTTTATTTTTCTTATCGCTATACTTTTAGTCTTGATCATGGTGGTAAGAAAACAAAGCAAACCAAATGATGCAAAACTATCTACGGAAGAGCAGATTCGGCTCAGCTCAATTTTAGATAAAAACAAAGAATAAGAATACCAATGCTTAGTTTCTGGATTATTTGCGCATTATTAATTATAGCCGCACTAATAATTATTTTACCCTCATTAATAACGAAAGAGCCGCAGCCTGATCTGGACTGTCAGAAAATCAATCTCGCAGTTTATGAAAGCAAACTTAAAGAACTGGAGCGTGATTTAGATAATGATCTCATTAAAGAGGAAAAATTCGAGGTAGCGAAACTCGATTTACAACGTACGTTGCTAGATGATATGGGGAATAAAAAAAAACTCGCTGTCGGGAAAAGCGGTAAGATTTTGCCGATAATCGTTGCACTAATTATTCCTATAGTAGCTGTGCTTACTTACTTAAAGCTTAATAATGGTTTAGTTTCTTTATCACCAGATTTTCAATTGCAATTACAAGCGCAACAGCAAGGTCAAATGCCATCTGTCGAAGACGCAATTGCAAGTCTTGAACAAAAGCTAAAGCAGGATCCAAAGAACCTGGATGGTTGGCTGATGTTAGGCAGATCTTACTTGATATCAGAAAAGTTCGATGCCGCGGTATATGCCTATGCTAAAGCCAATGAAATTACACAAGGTGTAAATCCTGATGTACTAGTTGCTTATGGAGAAGCACAGGGATTTGCTGCCGGACAAAAATTCGATAAAAGTATAATGAAGCTCTTTACTAGAGCATTGCGAATTAATCCTGATCATGAACGTGGCTTGTGGTATGCCGGTTTTGTTGCCTATCAGCTTAAAGACTTTAAAAGTTCGGTCAACTACTGGGAAAGATTGATGCGACAAATACCAATGCAGCAAGAGCAGGCAAAAATAGCGTTGCAGACTTACTTAAATGATGCCAGGCGCAAAGTAAATGTCAATGTATCTGGCATCTCCCAAATGAGTAAACCAGCAATATCAAACCAAGCAGGTATTACGGTTACCGTGTTTTTGGCGGCAAAGTTTAGCGAGAGAATTAAAAGTTCCGATACGCTTTTTATTTATGCGCGTGCGCAAAATGGACCAAAAATGCCTTTGGCATTGGTGAAAATGACTGCTGGAGATCTGCCTACTACTGTGACCCTGGATGACTCTGTTTCCATGATACCCAGTATGACTTTATCCAGCTTAGAACAAGTAGAAGTGATAGCCAGAATCTCCAAATCTGGACAAGCGATCATGCAGCGAGGAGACATGTACGGAAGTGTCCACCCTGTTAACACTAACAAATCTGCGAAAGTGAATGTCGTAATAAATAAGTTAGCTCCGCAACCTTAGATAGCTTAACTCCCTTAGCTTGAAGATAAACACAGATATACCTGATACTCTAAATGGCGATGCTTTTAAAGTGTTCTGGGTTGGTGCGCGATAATAAGCTTTGGGATTTTACTATTATGGCTAGTATTCTTAGCTTTTATAACCGAATTATTTACAGAAATACTTAAACATGGCTGTAAGATTGTAATCTTTGTTCAGCTTCTGTTGAATCTAATATCGGTTCTAATAAAGCGTAAAAATATTTATGAGATTTAATTTCTTACGGGGTATGTAATCTCGGCGAGATATATTTAATAGTAGAAAACCAGCACAAAAAATTATTCTCATCGTAAACTATTTATTAAAGGACTAAACTTGCTTGTTAAGGGTATTATATTTCTGCTGATATGCGCGTTATTTGTTTCACGCTTAATCCCGAAATATTCAGTTTTTCGTGAAACAAATCAAGTAAACTTTATTGGTATAGTCTGGGAAGGCAATGTCGGCTTCTTGGTATTTTTTGGTGTTGCTGTACTGGCAATTATTCTGTTGTTTTTAGGGATTACTAATATCTACCAGTATTTTTCTACAGCTCATAACAAGATAGAAAAATAATCTGACCTAGATTTTGCCACCTATGAATCTCTTGTCTATGTTTTTATAGGCGTCCACGCGCCTGTTTCGTAGATAGGGCCATATTTTTCTGGTTTGTTCCGTTTCAGACAAATTAATCGTTGCATATAAGGTTTCTGCATTACTTGCGGATGCCTGAGAAGTGATTTTGCCTAACGTATCTGTTGTAAACGATTGTCCCCAAAAATCAATTCCTTTGGTATTTCCAGAGAGATCTTTTTCATGGCCTACACGATTCACACATATTAAAGGGAGGTTATTAGCAATTGCGTGACTTTGCTGAATTATTTTCCAAGCTCGTAATTGACGTTGTTTTTCCTTGTCGTTATCTCTTATATCCCAGCCGATTGCTGTCGGATAAATAAGAACCTGCGCACCAGCAATGGCCATTAACCGCGCTCCTTCAGGAAACCATTGATCCCAACAGATCATTACACCTAATTTGCCAATAGAAGTTCTAATAGGATTAAAGCCCAAGTCACCTGGTGTAAAATAGTAGTTTTCATGGTAGCCAGGATCGTCAGGAATGTGCATCTTCCTATATATGCCTGCAAGGCTACCATCACTCTCAAAGACGACTGCAGTATTATAGTAAAGACCGTCTGCGCATTCCTCAAATAAAGAGCCAATGATAACGACCTCATTTTCTTTAGCCGCTTGGCCAAGGGATTTGGTAAGAGTACTTGGGATGGTTTGCGCAAGATCGAAATATCGCGGGGATTGTTCCTGACAAAAATATAAGCTGGTATGTAATTCACAAAGCACAACTAGTGCAGCGTTATTTTCAGCAGCTGCATGAATTGCTGCAAGATTAAAATCAAGATTAGCCTGATAATCAGCCTGCATTTGCTGTTGCACCAGCGAAACTTTAATGCTGCTCACTTAAGTATCCCTGCTGGTATTTGCATAGCCGCGCAATGTAGCCCACCAAATTGTTGAATCAAAGCCGTGCTTTCTATTCCAATTACTTCACGCGTAGGGAACAAGTCTGCAAAAACATTAAGCGCATAATCATCCTGGTGATCTTTAAAAACTGGCACTAAAACAGTTTCATTGGCTATCAGAAAATTAGTGTAAGTTGCGGGCAGTTGCTTGTTAGATATAAAAATAGGACTAGGTAAAGGTAGTGGAATAAGATCAAGTCTGTTATTACTTTTTTTGTTTATAGACTTCAACTGGGCTTCAAGTAAATTTAGTGATTTGTTATTTACGTCATTTGGGTGGCCTATTGCAGAATATACGATACTTCTATCGGCACAATAACGAGCTAAAGTATCTATGTGTCCATCAGTATCATCACCTTCGAGTCTTACTGCGTCAATCCAATAGATCTTACTGCTTCCAAGCCAATCTGTAATTTTTTGTTCTAGTGCGGCAAGGTTAATGAAAGCCGCATTACAACCACGCCTAAAGCATGTACTTGAGCACAGTAATTCACTGCTGTTGTTAATTTCAATATTGCCCGCTTCAAGTATTTGATCAATATTCTCATACGAAGCGTTAATGTTTAACTGCTCAATCAATTTTACGTTAAATACATTGTCATGCTCATAACTATATTTTTCACCCCAAGCATCAAATTTGAAATCAAGCATAATTGATTTGTCATTTGCGCATATGAAAATAGGTCCGTAATCGCGCACCCACGTATCATTTGTTGGAACCGTTACAAATAAAATATTTTTAGAATCGATAGACTGAACAGCTATTTTTTGCTGGACATGTTGCAAATGAACATAGTCATAAGCGACAACAATTAAACATTGCTGTTTGCAAATGTGACCACTGAGATTGAGGTAGGTCTCTTCTATAGCTTCTAAATTGTTGATCCAATCAGAATGTGGGTGTGGCCAAACCATGATAATGGCATCTTGCCGTTCCCATTCTGGAGCAAGGTGGTTGACACTCACGATGGCTAATCGGTTATTTGTGTAGCAGGCCTAATTCCAAAAGTCATTTCAATACGAATTAATATACAACAGAATCAGACATTAGTTATCACGGAAATGTTACTGAGCATGTCTTACTGAATCTTGCCGTAACTGTCACTGTCACCGAAACATCCGATGACTTGATCCATTGTAGCATCGCAGCATCCATAACCCATCGTGAGCAGTAGGTCGACCACTAACTGTTCGAGAAACTCGGGCGGTGTTTCGTGAACCCGATTCAATACGTCTGCCTCTAGCCCATTGTACCGTTGCTCTGCGGCACGCTCCAAGGTCTCTCCAGACATATACACGGGATCGTCCAGTGGCTAGCTGCCCCATTCATGGGTTGTTTGCCGCTAGGAAGCAGTTTCCGCAGATCATTGGCCATCAGTCCCTCAGTAGATATCCACACCAAAAATCTACGACGCTGCGCGCCGTAGAAAAGTCTTTCGTGAGGTTAAAGGCGAGGATGGAAGGGAATTCGGGACTGAGGAAATCTTCAAACTGATCCATTACCCAAAATTTTCTTGCATAGTTACCCTTAAAGGCGATTGAGTAAATATTGTAGCCCTATCAAGAAATTGTCGGGATATCAACAATTCTTTGGCAGAATTCGGTTGTTAGAGCGGAATTATACTTGTACTTTCGTTGACACTCATCCATTTAAGCTAATAATGGCATTACTGCTAAACATCTTCATTACTTGGGTATTTAGTTGTAATGTGGCTATCAAAATTAATAAAGCAGGTATTTGGCAAGTTAAGATCGGTCAATAATTGCTAAAGAGCTTGCCGCTATATAGAGTCTTTTGGCTACACCCACATTAAATCTTAACATCTTAAAAAATATAACAGAAATATAGTCCAACTGCTTTAATCTCTCTAATTATAAACGCTTATTCATGTTCAGGCCGCTCGAATTATTTATTGGTTCTCGTTATTTATGTGCTAGGCGGCGTAATCATTTTATTTCTTTTATATCATTTATTTCTGTGTTTGGAGTAGCGCTTGGCATTACGGTTATCATCACGGTTCTGTCAGTGATGAGCGGGTTTCAGCATGAGATTAAAGATCGAATTTTAAGCATGACCGCGCATGCTACTGTATTTGAGTTAGGTGGGAAGCTTCAAGATTGGCAAAAAATAGAGAGAATGCTGCAAAGCAATCCCGTTATCAAAGGCACCGCGCCCTATGTTCAAGGGCAAGGGATGATCATAAAAGGTAAGCAAGTAACCGGGGCTATGTTAAGCGGTATTGATCCCCAGCTTGAGCATAATGTTTCTCGTATCGGTGAGCATATACTCGACGTAAATCTTGACGCATTACATACCGGTGAATTTGGAATTCTTTTAGGTAGCGATTTGGCAAATTACCTAGGCGTAAAAGTTGGCGACAAAATAACCGTTATTACACCAGAAGCTACGGTGACTCCTGCTGGTATTCTGCCGAAATTTAGGCGCTTTACCATGGTAGGCAGTTATTCTGTCGGCATGCCGCAATATGATCGTAATACTGCAGCTATTCATATTGAAGACGCAAAGCGACTTTTTCGTTTGGGAGGATCAGTTACTGGCTTACGCTTAAAGCTTGAGGATTTATTTGAGGCGCCAACGATTACCAGAGACCTGCGTGGTCAACTCGGTGGGAAGTATTGGGTTACCGATTGGACGCATTATAATCGAAATTTTTTTCGTGCCTTGAAAATGGAAAAAACCATGATGCTAATCATTATGATACTTATAGTCGCAGTTGCTGCATTTAATATTGTATCTATGTTAGTAATGGTCGTTACTGATAAGCGGAGTGACATTGCGATACTGCGTACTTTAGGTGTCACACCGAAAAGCATTATGGGAATTTTTATTGTGCAAGGAACGATAATTGGTTTAGCAGGTACGGCATTAGGCACTATAGGCGGAGTGTCATTGGCGTTAAACCTTAAAAATATTGTAAGGAGTATTGAAGATTTTTTTGGGACGAAATTTTTACCTGACGATGTTTATCCAATAAGCGATTTTCCGTCTCAACTTGTTACGAGTGATGTAGTTTTGGTTTGCGCCATTACGTTTATTCTCACTGTTTTAGCTACAATTTACCCTGCCTGGAAGGCATCGAGAACTCAGCCGGCAGAAGCCTTACGATATGAATAATGGACTGTAAGTAAATCACTATGGTGACAGTATTACATTGCCAAGATATTGTTAAGGCCTTTGATAGTGGGCCATTGACTGTAGAAGTACTCAAGGGAATTAATTTCAGTGTTAGCGAAAGTAGCAAAGTGGCTATTGTAGGGGCATCAGGCAGCGGTAAAAGCACATTGATGCACTTATTCGGTGGCTTAGATATTCCCGATGCGGGGTACGTGCAAATTTGTGGTGAGGATATGTCTGAATTATCAGACACTGAGCGTGGACGGTTGCGCAATAAATCTCTTGGTTTTATTTATCAATTTCATCACTTGTTACCGGAATTTACCGCTTTAGAAAATGTTGCCATGCCATTGTTTCTGCGGGGTGTGCCAGTTTTGCAGGCAAAGGATCAAGCCAAAGAATTTTTATCCAGAGTAAGGTTGTCTGAACGAGTTTTACATAAACCCAGTGAGCTTTCGGGAGGAGAAAGACAACGCGTTGCCATTGCGCGAGCATTAGTGACCAAGCCGAGAGTGATCCTTGCAGATGAACCAACTGGAAATCTTGATCGCAAAAACGCCATAAAAATACTGGAATTGATGCTGGAGCTAAATAAAGAGCTGTACACAACGATTGTCATCGTTACTCATGATCCCAATATCGCTGAATCAATGACTACAACCTATATGCTTGAAGACGGAAAATTGACTCAGGCTTGATTTTTTATGTCTACAGTCGTGACTTTGGACAAAAGCCATATACCAGAATTACTGACACTTGAAATGCAAGTAGATTCAATTCATAAGCTAAGCGAACCATATTCTGCTGATTTATTTTATGTTGGAATTTTTATCTATAAATGCAGCAAACAGTACTGCTGTTTTATGGGTAGTAACTAACAGAATTACAAACAACAACAGCACTCACAAATTCAGCAGCAATCCCATGTTTGCAGGCCTCATGGGGATCACAGTCAAACAAGGGATATCATAGTAAGTATATAGATTGGAGTAAGAATCACTAACTCAGCAATTAGGTAGTTTCAAACCCAAACATTCCAGAATAGGTATCTATACTTGTAGATAATAAAAGTTAAGTGATCAAGTTCGCATTAGCGTTTTTGTTAGGGGTTATTATTCTGACGATGTTTGATTCCTTGCCACAGTGGCAATGGATTTTCGGGTTAATACCAGCAGTTTTAGTAAGCATTAAATTTCCACGCAGTGCTTTATTAATGACTTTAGTTTTAGGCTTTTTGTGGGCACTTGGCCATGCCTATTTAAAACTATATCCATCACTTGACAAATCCTTAGAAGGAATTGACTTAAATGTAGTTGGAAAAATCGTTTCTATTCCTTCTATTCAAAAGCGAGGCGTGCGGTTCGAATTTTTAATTTTTAAGGCTAATCAAGCAGATAACAATGAAAGGGTAATAACTCCTAAAAAAGTGCGATTAAACTGGTTTGATGAAACACCAAATTTAAAACTGGGCGAACAATGGCAATTACGAGTGAGACTAAAGCGACCTTGGGGATTTGCAAATCTTGGGAGCTTTGATTACGAAAAATGGTTATTTGAACATGAAATTCGAGCTACGGGCTACGTTAGAGATGGAGAAAAAGCTAAACGACTACAAAAAACGAATATAAGTCACCCGGCGCATTTTTTACGAGCTTGGTTAAACGAAAAGTTAAAGCTGGTGTCTCCAGGTTTGAACTCTTCTATAATCAAAGCGCTTGCACTGGGAGAAAGAGGCGCAATGAGCCCCGAGCATTGGAAAGTGCTTGTAGGAACCGGTACAAATCATTTGCTCGCTATTTCTGGCTTACATATAAGCCTTGTCTCGGGGTTAGTTTATTTGCTCGCGTTGAAATTATGTAAGTTAAGCGAATCTTTGTGTTTACGTATTGCCGCACAGCGAGTGGCGGCATTAGCAGGCATGGCTGCAAGCATAATGTACGCGATGCTTGCAGGGTTTTCGATACCTACCCAGCGCGCCATGATAATGGCAGCTATTGTATTCATGGCAGTGTATTTTAGTAAGTCATTGAGGCCTTGGAACATATTGTCGATTGCACTTATCAGCGTCCTCGTTTGGGACCCATTTTCTGTGTTGGCACCTGGGTTTTGGTTGTCATTTTTAGCTGTAGCGCTGATTATTTTTACGGTTACTAACCAGCGGAAAAACCGATCTTGGTTATTACGCTTAGCACATATACAATGGATATTGGCATTGGGTTTACTCCCACTGACATTAGTATTTTTTCAGCAAGCGTCTTTGGTTTCTCCAGTTGCCAACTTTTTTGCAGTGCCTTGGGTCAGTTTTGTTGTAGTGCCTCTGGTATTGATCGGTTCAAGCCTACTGGTGATAAGTGACATTTTAAGTAGTTGGGTATTACAAGCTGCGAGTTATTCTATAGATATATTTTGGTTAGTTCTTAACTATTTGTACAAACTCCCTTATGCGCAGTGGTCGCATTCAGCGCCTACTTGGACGTTGTTTCCGGCCGCTTTTGGAATCGTGTTGTTATTGTCTCCGAAAGGATGGCCGTCAAAAATAATAAGCCTTGTGCTGTTAAGTCCATTGATATTTGCACAATCAATTTCACCACTGCAAGACGATGAGTTTAGGCTTACAATTTTAGATGTGGGTCAAGGACTATCAGTAGTCTTAGAAAGTAAGCAACATGTCCTAGTATATGATACTGGACCAATTTATAGCAGGAGCTTTAACGCTGGCGAGGCTATCATAATACCTTATCTTCAGGAACGCGGTGTTGAAAAGATAGACATGTTAGTTATCAGTCATACCGACAAAGATCATGCTGGTGGACTGGAAGGGGTTTTAAGCAATATTCAAGTAGATCGTCTGGTTGCAAGCACTCCGGATGAACTCGATTATGAGAGGTCAAGTTCGTGCAGACGAGGGGTCACTTGGCAATGGGACAAAATAAATTTTCAATTTCTGCATCCAACTGAGGATATGCATCGGCTTTCAAAAAATAATCAATCCTGCGTATTGCATGTGCAACATCCTGCAGGCAGCGTACTTATAACTGGTGATATTGAGCACCCAATTGAACAAATCTTGGTGGAAAATCAGGCACATCTACTTGATACTGATGTTCTCATTGTGCCGCATCATGGAAGTGGATCATCTTCAACTACAGCATTTATTCGGGCCACATCTCCACAATATGCGATATTGGCAACCGGCTATCGAAATCCATATGGTCTTCCAAAGCCTGAAGTAGTTTCCCGTTATGAGGAATTTGGAGCCACCTTAATCAATACAGCATCACAGGGTATGATCACATTTACATTTTCTAACCAACAGGGGTTGCAATTACACCCTGGTTACCGAAATGTGCGTAAAAGATTTTGGCACTCTAGTTTTTAAGACAATAAAAATTTGACGATATAATGTAGAAGAGGCAAATAAACATATAGCAGCAATTTTACTTCTATTAAGCTTGCTGGAAATTATTATCGAAGGAATACGAATGTTGAGTATGGTTGCTAACATGGGTATGGATGGATCAGATAAATTATCCAGAAGTATCCGAAGAATAATTTAGTCACCACCGTAGTGGAAGTATAGATTGCCATACTTGGATTGAATCATGATATCTGACTTGTGCTGCCTGTAAACACAACAAGTAATGAATCTTTACAAAAAATTACCAAATTTTTGTGGTTATTGTAATAGATGCCGTCTTGAGACTTAAGGACAGGAAGTCACTTATTGTGACTTCAGAATTTAACAGACCACCAAATGATCATTAGTGCTTCTAAACAAAACAGCTGGCAAATATATCGTCGGCTTTTAAGTTATACATTTTCGAAATGGCAGTATATTTTACTCGGTTCTTTAGCGTTATTTATTTTTTCAGGACTTGATGCGCTTATAGCTTTGTTACTTGGACCATTCATTGACAGCACTTACGTGGACAAAAGTTATGATGAGATTAAATGGATTCCCTATGCATTATTAGCAATTATTATTCTGCGTGGTATTGCTAATTTTACAGGTACATATTTTATTGGTTATACAGGCGCATACGTAATTAAATCGTTACGTCAACAAATGTTTAATCAGTTACAGTATCTTCCCGCAAAATATTTCGATTGCCAGGCCACTGGCGAGATACTTTCTAAATTTTCCTTTGACGTTGAGCGCGTAATCGGAGCCGCAGTTAAAAGTCTACGCAGCCTGGTTGAAGACGTATCTAAGATTATCTTTCTGTTAGCTGTTATGTTTTTTAATAGCTGGAAACTGACGTTGATGTTTTTGTTAATTGCGCCTTTTATTGCCTTTATTGTTGGGTACACAAGCAAATTATTTAGAAGGTTTAGTACACACATGCAGAAATCTGTGGGGAAAATTACACATATCGTAGAGGAGAGTATTATTGGCCATCATATCGTAAAAATATTTGGCGGGCAAAAGTATGA
Organism: Gammaproteobacteria bacterium; assembly: GCA_963422595.1. Classification (GTDB taxonomy): domain Bacteria; phylum Pseudomonadota; class Gammaproteobacteria; order UBA4575; family UBA4575. The sequence goes on along the minus strand of OY730298.1, from coordinate 1,496,325 downwards.
GATAAACAAATTTGATCAAGTCAATGAAAAGTATCACCGTAATAATTTACGGATGGTAATGACTAAAGCTACCAGTATCCCCATTATTCAAATGCTGGTTGGTTTTGTATTAGTAGCTGTGTTAGCGATCGCTACGAGACCTGCAATAGCTTCAGAGGAAACCGCCGGGAGTTTTGTTAGTTTCATTGTGGCGATGGTATGGATTCTAACTCCAGCAAGAAAACTCACCCTTGTAAATGAGATTTTGCAAATGGGCATTGCTGCAGGAAAAAGCGTGTTTGAACTCATTGATAGTGAAAGAGAGCATGAGTCATCGAAAAAAGCACTAACGCATTGTAAGGGAAAAATTGAATATCAAGGTGTTTATTTCAGATACGCTTCCAGAGACAACCAGGTTTTAGAACGTATCGATTTAAAAATCGAACCTGGAAAAACAATTGCATTTGTAGGTAAATCAGGTAGTGGCAAGAGTACAATCGTAAACCTGTTATCACGATTTTATAAGATCGACCAAGGGAAAATATTAATAGATGGAACGAATATAAACGATGTTAGTCTTGTGTCACTGCGCAAGCAAATTGCAATAGTTAGTCAAGAGACTGTATTGTTTAACGACACTATCGCTAGCAATATTGCTTACGCAAAGAATTTAAAAGCTGAAGACCCTCGCATATTACAAGCAGCAAAAACAGCGCACGTGTTAGAGTTTACAGACGAGCTACCAGATAAGTTAAAGACTTTAGTGGGCGAAAATGGAGTATTACTTTCAGGCGGACAACGTCAACGCGTAGCAATTGCAAGGGCATTGTTGAAAGATGCGCCTATTTTAATTTTGGATGAAGCGACTTCTTCTCTGGATACCGAGTCTGAAAAATTTATACAAGGTGCATTAGAAATATTACAAAGCAACCGAACTACTCTAGTAGTTGCTCATCGATTGTCTACCATAGAAAAGGCTGATCAGATCGTGGTGATGGATAAAGGACGAATTATTGAGGTTGGAAAACATAGTGAACTACTTAAACATAACAACGCATACATAAGTCTTTATAAAACCCAATCCAGCCTTTTAACTTGAACATCGATATCGAAAAAATTTGGTACTCAAAAAATTTAGTTTCTACTATTCTTTTACCCGTATCATGGTTATTCAGGGCTATGGCTGCGGGGCGAAGAGTTTATTATCGCTTGCGAAATACCACTCACAGCTCTACAAATACTTTCATTATCATAGTTGGTAATATCACTGTAGGTGGTACAGGCAAAACACCTTTTGTTATCTGGTTGGCCCACCAATGTAAAGCCAAAGGATTACGAGCAGGCATAGTCAGCCGTGGATATAAACGAAATAATATGCAACAAATGATCGAAGTGCATCCCCGTAGTACACCAAATGAAGTTGGTGATGAAGCTTTGTTGTTAGCGCTTAAAACCACATATCCTGTAATGGTAGCTTCTAACCGCCATCAGGCAGTTAACTACTTAATAGATAAGTATGGAGTTGACGTAGTGTTGTCCGATGATGGTATGCAGCACTATAATTTGCCGCGCAACGTTGAAATTGCCGTAATTGATAGTGATCGGAAGTTTGGCAATAACAGATGTTTACCCGCAGGTCCATTGCGCGAGCCCACCAAGCGCTTAAGCAAATGCGATCTTGTTGTGAACAATGGTGATAATGCCCACAGTCAGTACTATTTTGAGATTATCTATAGCGATGTAGTTTTTCTTTCCTCCGACAAGGTGCGCAAACCTCTTAGTGAGTTTAAACATTTTACGGTTCATGCCGTTGCCGGTATTGCTAATCCCATACGTTTTTTTAGAATATTACGAAAAGCGGGCATACGTATCATAGAACATATTTTTCCTGATCATCATGCCTACCAGGAAACGGATCTTGAATTTAATGGTAATGATCTTATTTTTATGACCGAAAAAGATGCTGTAAAATGCAAAAAATTTATAGACAAAAATATTTGGTACCTTCCAATTTCATTATCGCCCAATAGCAAATTAGAAAAACGAATTTCCATACTTCTGGAAGGAATTCCTCATGGATAAACAACTGCTTGATATTTTAGTATGTCCTGTCACTAAAGGTTCGTTGAAGTACGATAGCGAACGACAAGAGCTTATATCTACTTCAGCACGGCTTGCTTATCCCATTCGTGACGGAATCCCCGTAATGCTGGAAGATGAGGCCAGAACGATTACAAAGGAAGAATGTGAAAAATATAAGTCCATGTAGTTTTTTTAAGTTATGTGTCGTCTGTTTTTACATATTTAAGCAATAGATCACTTGGTGACTTTTAAGGTAGTAATCCCGGCCCGCTATACATCTAAGCGCTTGCCGGGAAAGGTATTATTAAAGGTTAAGGGAAAATCAATTATTCAATATGTCTATGAGAACTCATGTAGAAGTGGAGCTGAGCAGGTTATTATTGCCACCGATGATGAAAGAATCGCAGAATGTGCGCAAACTTTTAATGCTGAATTTTGCTTTACGTCTAACAAACATAAATCCGGAACCGATCGAATTTCCGAAATAACAAAAATCTACTCTTGGACAAATAGCACTATCATCGTTAATGTGCAAGCTGATGAACCAATGATGCTACCTGATAGTATTCAACAAGTGGCTGTAAATTTACACGCACACCCTAATACTGGCATATCAACATTATGTACGCATTTACCTGATGATAAAGAATATAAAAACCAAAACGTTGTAAAAGTTATTCGTGATGAAAACAACACCGCGTTAACCTTCAGTAGAAATGTAGAAGCTATTGAATACTACAGGCGTAGAAGTTACGAACCCTATCGTCATTTAGGTATTTATGCGTACAACGTTAGGTTTTTAAGTATGTTTACGCAACTCCCACAAACTGAACTGGAAAAACAGGAGCGTTTAGAGCAACTGCGCGCACTGGAACACGGTGAAAAAATTTACGTAGATATGTGCAAGTATCCAGTCGGGGTAGGTGTTGACACGCAAGAAGACTATGAAGCTCTGTTACAAATTATGCGATCCAAATAAATCAGAAAATTAAATGATGCAAGCGTAGAAGAACTACAACCACAATATAGGCGACTAGCAGGGCTTATCTGGCAGAAAAAACCAGTATGGCAAGAATTGCGGCACCAGTGAATATAATAAATATTGAAAAGATAATAGATTTCGATGCGGCCATCTCCAATTCCATCAGGCAGGCCTATAATAATAGATATTATTTAAACAAGTAATTCGATCCAGTGTTTAACGGGTGTTTTAGCACCTGATTGCAGATGCATCAGGCAACCAATATTAGCTGTAGCGATCAAATCGGGCCGTTTTTCTTCTAAGTCAGCAACTTTATTCTCTAATAATTTTGTTGAGAGCGTAGTTTCAAGTAAAGAGTAGCTGCCGGCTGAGCCGCAACACAGGTGAGAATCCCTAACTTCTATCAACTTATAACCTGCTTCTTCAAGTTTAGCCTCCGCGTCGCCAAGTATTTTTTGCCCATGCTGCAAAGTACAAGGGCTATGAAAAGCAACAGCCTGATGCCTCTGGCTAAACGTATTGATTTTCATTTCAGCGGCAACCTCTACAAGGTCCTTACAGCTCTTTGAGACGAAACTGGCTTTCTCAACATAGTTTCTATCTGCCCGCATAATTGTTCCATACTGCTTTATAAAAGCACTACAACCGCTTGATGTTGATACTAAACAGTCGTACTTTCCCGAGAGCTTCTCATACCAGTTGTCAATATTTTTGCGCATCGTCTCTTTAGCCAGCTCGGTATCTGTTAAATGAAACGCCAGAGCGCCACAACAGTCTGTTTCAGCTTCATCAAGCTGGATGTTCGAACGCTGCAATACTGTATATGCAGCCACGTTAATTTGTGGAGCAACTGAAGATTGTACGCACCCTTTAATTGTCAACATTTTGCGTTGTGCAGAAGATAAAACAGGTTTATGAACCGCGGGCCTCGCAGGAATTTTTTTTGCTAATTTAGAAGGCAATACCGGTTTCAGTAGACGAGCTATAGCAAAAATGAATGCTACTCGTACTGGCTTTGAAAAGATGCGAACTATCAGGCTTCTTTTTAATTTGTTGATGACAGACCTGTGAGCATTTATCTCAAGGTGTTTTCTTCCAATATCAAGCAAATCTCCATACTCGACTCCAGATGGACATGTAGTTTCGCAGGCCAGGCAAGTTAAACAGCGATCGAGGTGTTTTATGCCAATGTCACCATTTTTGTTTTCTTCAAAGAAGTTTTTGATTAAATATATGCGTCCTCGCGGCCCATCAAGCTCATCGCCAGTAAGTTGATAAGTAGGGCAAGTTGCATTACAGAATCCACAATGTACACAACTACGTAAAATTTCATTAACACGTTGCCCGTCAGAAGTTTGTAGAAATTCCTGCCTGAATGATGTTTGCATAAAATTTTAAAATTCAGCGTACATTTTGCATGGATTGAGTATTCCCGCGGGATCAAACGCTTGTTTAAGTTTGCGGTGAATATTAAGTGAAGCCTGAGAAAGAGGGTGAAATATTTGTTGAGTGGCATCACCACGGAATAAGCAGGCATGTCCACCGAAGCACTCTACTTCAGCACGTATGTCTTTTGCATCGGTATCGGTAGTATACCACCGTAATCCACCATTCCATTCCATGACATGGCTTCCATGAATATTAAGTGGGGCTGTATTTGGGGGCACCGAAATTCTCCACAAAGGTAAATCGGTCACGAAGAACTCATGTGTCTGCTCTTTAATATTTTTCCAAAACATATCGTTCTGATCCAACAAATCACCCCCGATATTTTTGATACAAGAGTTGACTGTAGATAAGGATCCGGATAGGCGTATGTACAAATTATTACCATCATAAAAAGTAGCAGTGATCGGCATAGATGTATTTGCCCAGGCATTCATCTTCTGTATCGCGCCTGCATTGCTAAAAGACATTACGACGGTTTGTTCGCATGATGGTTTAGGGGTCAAACGTAGGGTAACTGACATCAGCACACCCAAGGTTCCAAGTGCTCCACACATCAAACGTGAGACATCGTAGCCAGCTACATTTTTCATCACCTTACCGCCAAAACGTAAATATTTACCCCTGCCGTTAATAATCTCAATGCCCAAAATGCAGTCGCGGGCACCACCAGCACTTAAACGTCTGGGTCCGGATAATCCTGCCGCAATCATGCCACCCAAAGTAGTAGTAAAACCAAAGTGAGGCGGCTCAAACGGTAACATTTGGTTCTTGGTTGCAATTAATCGTTCAATATCATTTAGAGGAGTACCGCTGCAAGCTTTTATGAAGAGTTCAGAAGGTTCATATTCGGTAATTCCAGCATGTTTTAATAATGACAGTGGCTTTCCCTGGATCTTTCTGCCATAAAAATGTTTGGTATCACCTGCTTTAATGTATAACGTTTGTCTTCGCTCAAATGCATCCTCTATTTGAGATGCGATGTCTGTCCTTATGTCAGCCATAAAAATTAGAAACGTGACAGATTTGCATGAGGCAAATTGCCTTGATGTACGTGCATGGCCCCGAATTCCGCACACCGATGTAAAGTGGGAATAGCCTTGCCAGGGTTTAACAATCCATCTTCATCGAATGCCGCTTTGACAGCGTGAAATGTTTCAAGCTCAGCGTCATTAAATTGCGCGCACATTTGGTCGAGTTTTTCTACACCAACTCCATGTTCACCTGTAATGGATCCGCCTACTGTGATACATAGCTTAAGAATCTCACCACCAAGCTTTTCCGCAGTTTCTAATTCACCAGGTGAGTTCGCGTCGTAGAGAATAATCGGATGTAAATTACCATCACCCGCGTGAAAAACATTCGCCACGCGTAGTCCATATTCTGTGGAAAGCTTGTTAATACTTTCCAACACATACGCGAGATGTTTGCGTGGAATTGTACCATCCATGCAATAGTAATCCGGGGTCAATTTTCCTAACGCCGGAAATGACGCTTTTCGACCCCTCCATAACTTTTCAGCCTCTTGTTCATTTTTTGCCAGACGAATTTCACTGGCATGGTGATCTTTAAGTATTTTTTGTACTAATTTAATCTGAGAGCTGAGTTCCTCTTCAAACCCATCCAATTCACAAAGTAAAATCGCTGCTGCGTTAATCGGATAACCTGGATGGCAATATTGCTCGGTCGCTTGGATAGTTAAGTTATCCATCATTTCAAGGCCGGCGGGCAACACTCCACCTGAAATAATACAAGCTACCGCATTACTTGCTTGTCGTATATCATCAAAAGCAGCCAACAATAGCTTTCGTTTATGGGGATCTGGAAGCAGCTTTACAGTTGCTTCTAAAGTAATTGCCAGCATCCCTTCAGAACCCGTGACTAATGAGAGCAGATCAAAACCGGGTGAATCAAGGCTACTACCTCCCAACTCTAAAATTTCTCCATCAATGGTTAAAACTTTTAGTGCCAGCACGTTGTGTACGGTAAGTCCATATTTCAGGCAATGTACGCCGCCAGAGTTTTCAGCGATATTACCACCAATAGTGCACGCAATTTGCGAAGAAGGGTCCGGTGCATAATAAAGCCTGTAAGATTTAGCGGCTTCTGAAATAGATAAATTCCTTACCCCGGGCTCGACTTTTGCAGTTCGATTATTCGGATCAATTTCTAATATCCTGTTTAGTTTAGCGAGGTTCAATAATACGCCTTTAGAATGTGGTAGCGCGCCACCGGATAAGCTGGTGCCAGCACCACGTGCAACAATGGGCAACTTTAATTTTCGACAGATTTCAACAATTGCTTTTATTTGTTCTATGTTACTCGGTAGCAATGCGAGGAGAGGCAATTGCCTGTAAGCTGTAAGCGCGTCACATTCGTAAGGATAAAGCTGTGTTTTTTTGGTTAAAACTGCTTCTTTAGGCAGGACTCGATAAAATCGTTCTGCAAGGCTTGAAAGACGGGTTGATTCGTTCATTTTATACTGATCTTCAGCTTAGTGACACAAGTCTTTTCGGCCATTACTTTATTGATCTTTATCGGGGTTCTCATATAATCGCAACCACTTTGATTACTATAAGCTCATACCCCCTCAATATAACATTGATCGCTTCAACAAGTCGTAATTTTGAGACTCTACAAAAAAGTAATGAGACATAAAACAGGGAGCATCCCTTGACTATAGCAGGCATTGCTATAGGGGGAGCCATTGGTTCAGTGCTGAGGTATCTCGTGCAGATATACTGTGTAAACTGGCTTGGAATCAAATTTCCATATGGAACGATGATAGTTAATATTCTTGGGTCTCTATTGATAGGCTTCTCGTCAATAATTCTCATGGAACGTATTGTCGTGTCTGTAGAAATTCGATTGGCGATTACTATAGGGCTGCTTGGCGGGTTTACTACATTTTCAACTTTTTCACTCGAAACCTTAAATCTTATCCAACAAGGAAATTTTTTAAGTGCTATAAGTAACATTCTTTTTAGTATGGTGATATGTATTGCCGCGTGTTTTATAGGCATTACGCTGGCGCGCTTTATTTAAGTAACCGACAAATACACTATGCTGAATCCAAAATTATTACGCATGGATTTTAATAAGGTTGTAAATCAATTACATCGCCGTAATATTAAAGTAGATAAAAACCGTTTTTTAACTCTGGAGCAGCAACGCAAAAAACTGCAAATAATCACGGAAGATTTACGATGTCAACGTAATAAAAACTCCAAATTAATCGGCCAGGCGAAATCTCAGGGACAAGATGTAAAAGAGATTCTGGCTAACATGGAAAAGATTAACCAGGATATTAAAACGTATGAAGCAGAGTTGGTTACATTACAGTCTGACGTGCAAGCGTGGATGCTTGAACTACCAAACTTTCCACATGAGTCTGTGCCGGACGGAAACTCGGAAGATGATAACTTAGAAATCAGAAAATGGGGGAATTTCCCCGGCTTTGATTTTAAGGCTTTAGATCATGTTGATTTAGGCGAAAAACTTAACGGGTTAGACTTTGGTAACGCAACGAAAATAACCGGGAGCAGATTTGTTACGATATATGGAAACCTGGCTAAATTGCACAGAGCACTCATACAATTCATGCTGGACACGCATATTAACGAACATGGTTATAAAGAAGTATATGTCCCGTATATTGTTAATAGTCAAAGCTTGATAGGCACTGGTCAACTGCCAAAGTTTGAAGCAGACTTATTCAAGCTTCAATCTGACAATGAATACTATTTGATACCTACCGCAGAAGTTCCAACGACTAATCTGTGGCGCGATCGCATTGCCAAAGAAGAAGAATTGCCAATTAAATATGTTTGCCACACACCATGTTTCCGTTCTGAAGCTGGCTCTTATGGTAAGGATACACGCGGCATGATTCGCCAGCATCAATTTGAAAAAGTAGAGTTAGTACAGCTAGTTAAACCTGATACATCATGGCGTATGCTGGAAGAGTTAACTGCCCATGCAGAGGCTATACTACAGAAACTGCAACTACCTTATCGCGTCGTCTCCTTATGTGTGGGTGACTTGGGGTTTTCTTCAGCGAAGACTTACGACATAGAGGTTTGGTTACCTGGTCAAAATACATATCGTGAAATTTCATCTTGTAGTAACTTCCTGGATTTTCAAGCCAGAAGATTAAAGGCTCGCTGGAAAAACCACGCAACCAAAAAGACTGAGTTGTTACATACGTTGAATGGTTCAGGCTTAGCCGTTGGTAGAACTTTAGTAGCCGTGCTTGAAAATTATCAGGATCGGCAGGGGAACGTTCACGTCCCTAAAGTTTTAAAACCATATATGAATGACTTAGAAACTATTTCGGCGATTTGAAAAATAAACTTTATGAAATTAAAGAAGCCAGCGCGGGTTGGGGCACGCTGGCTTCGAAGCCTACGCTAAATAAATAACGTAGGTTTGGGGACTCGGTTCTTTCGATTATTATACCTACATAGCTCTATATTAGCACATAGTAAGTTAGAAGTTATTTAAGTACTTATATAACATAAGATTTACTGCAAAATGCGTCACCTTAACCAACACTTAAATACTACCATTTTATACAACAATCTTTATAGAAATATTTCCTTTATATATCGGACTTGCAGGTTAAGGCTAACAAGTTGAAAAATCGCTTCGCTAATACTGGCAAAATCACGTGGATAGGGCTTAGAAGAACTGGGAGGGGCTCAATTTTAGAAGTAGCTTCCGCAGAGTTGCTGGCAGGTCACGGTTTAGTTGGAGACAAAGCGGGCCAAAGGACAGGAAGTAATCGACAAGTAACCTTATTTCAAGCTGAACATCTGGCGGTAATTGCATCGTTTCTAAATAAAAAATCGATACATCCGGGAGAGTTAAGACGCAATATAGTCGTATCAGGAATTAACCTCGGAGCCCTTAAAGGTTATAGAATTCAAGTACAGGACGCGGTACTTGTAATTATGGGAGACTGCGCTCCGTGCAAAAAAATGGAACAGGTTCTGGGGTTTGGTGGCTTTAATGCGATGTGTAATCATGGTGGCGTCACCGCGATTGTTGAAAAAGGAGGAGTAATAAGTATCAGCAATAAAGTGAAAATATGGCAGAAGAGCTTGCGCAAGACTATCTACTCTAAGCCTGGTTGATTAATTCTCAGATATCCGATTATTACTTAAACAGCCAAGTGCTACCGAAATCCAGGAGGCGATAAATGCCACGCCGCCGAAAGGGGTAACCACGCCTAACCAGGATTTTCCAGTGAGGCTAAGCAGGTACAAGCTGCCACAAAAGATGATAATTCCAAATAACATGGCAATCACAGATATGTTGAGGAACCGATTACATAAACGCTGCTTAATTAGTAGACCAACTATGACTAAACCAAGCGCATGATATAAATGGTACTCAACAGCGGTACTAAAAATTGACAACATTTTTTCTGGCATTGAATTACGTAGTGCATGAGCAGCAAAGGCACCAAAGAGAATCGCTAAGGCAGCGTTGCCAGCCCCCAAGAGAATCGCTAATCTGGACATGGTATAAATTTGATAGCAAGAGAGAGGAATTTCGCCTATGCCCTCATTTGATGTAGTATCGGAAGTAAGTGTTCATGAGCTAACTAATGCCGTGGATCAAACCAATCGGGAAATTGCGAATCGTTACGATTTTAAGGGGTCTAATGCAAAGATTATACGGGAAGATGCAAATTTGTGCATTGAAGGCCAGTCTGAATTTCAGCTTAATCAAATAAACGACATTTTGCTAAAAAAGATGGCAAAGCGTGGCATAGATGTAAGCTGTGTGCAACGGGGTCAAGTGGAAGAGGCTAATATGCGTGCTAAACAGCTTATTACAATTCGCCAGGGCATTGACAAAGAAACAGCGAAGAGAATGGTCAGGCTGGTAAAGGACTCGAAAATAAAAATTCAAACGGCAATTCAGGAAAATAAGTTACGTGTAATAGGTAAAAAGCGCGACGATCTTCAAAAAGTAATCAATATATTAGAAGACGCAAACGTGGGATTGCCGTTACAATTTAACAACTTTCGAGATTAACCACACCTGAATCAGTACAGAAAAAGTTAAATAGATTATCTATTTAACTAAAAATAAAGCAAAAATCTATCATTGTTATCTACTCACAAGCCACATTAGTCCCGCTACAAAGAGAATTACCAACCCTAACGGCAACAAAAAGGCTTGCCAATCCCCTGGTTTGGCATCTGGGCTGTGCTTTAGCCAATACTTTGCTGCTGGGTAGATGAAGATAAGCAATGCTATGACAAAGGCGGCCTGAGCAATCTTCGACCAATCCATCCTACTGAGCTTTAATCGTTACTGGCAAAGCCTAACAGGTGCAGCAAGGAGGTAAAAATATTATAAATGCTCAAATATATTCCAACTGTGGCCAATATGTAGTTAGTTTGCCCTCCATGTATAATGCGCCCAGTGTCAAACAGCATGAAGCCGCTGAAAATCATAATTACCGCGGCATTAATCGCTAACCACAATCCAGGCATTTGTAGAAAAATCCCCGCCAGTATCGCAAGCAGGACAACCATCAGGCCAGAAAATAAAAAGCCGCCTAAAAAACTGAAATCCCGTTGACTTTTGATAGCATATCCAGACAGGCCCAGAAAAATAATTGCTGTGCCCCCCATCGAAGTCGCAATTAATTCAGCCCCGTCGGCCACGTTGAGGTAATGATTCAACATTGGACCCAGTCCAAAGCCAAGTAAGCCGGTAAAGGCAAACACAACAGCGATGCCAGCCGCAGACTCTGCGGTACGTGGTAGCACAAACCAGATCAACGCCAATGCTCCGAAGAAGCATACCATACTGGTACCGTGCCCAACGTGTAACATGGTTGAAAGCATGGCCATGAACGCGCTGAAGATCAGGGTTGCCGACAACAGGGCGTAGGTATTGCGCAACACCTTGTTCGTCTCCAAGATACTTGCGTGTGTAATGCTGCTGGCAGAACGCTGAGGATTATCCATGATAAGTCGTACTCCTAAATCAGGTAATAGTTCATGTTACTAACATAATGATATTCTATTCTAATTCAAGCCTGTTTATGCTATTTATTCAAACAACTTGGAAACCTGGCAGTTCAGAGCGTCATTCAAGTGCCCTTATAGCTCACGGGCAGGGTGGCTAAAATCGGGTTTTTGATCTCATAGGGAGAGGTGGCAGAGTGGTCGAATGCGGCGGTCTTGAAAACCGTTGACTCGAAAGGGTCCGTGGGTTCGAATCCCACCCTCTCCGCCATTATTAATAGCAAGTCGTTGATATTACTCATCATTACAAGCTAAAACACTGCATTCATTTTTGAAATAAGGGGTTTCACAGACACACTTAAAAGTAGTTTAATACTACTACAGCACCTTTTATATAACCGGAAAATTACAGCCATGTCGCTTAAACGTAAATTGTATTCTGGCAAAAACTTCCACAATGCTCATTCAATTGAAGAGTTACAAAATATCGCTCGCCTTCGCGTTCCAAATTTTGCATTTGAATACGTGGCAGGTGGCGCGGAAGATGAAACTACTCTCAAGTGGAATCGTGAAGTACTTAAATCTATCCGGTTTATCCCCAATACTCTTGTAGATACGAGCTCTCGTAAGCAACACATAAACTTATTTGGAGAGAAATCAAATTCTCCTTTGATCATCGCACCGACCGGGCTCAATGGTATGCTGCGTCACCGGGCAGACGTGGCTTTAGCAAGGGCAGCGGTAAAAAATGGGATCCCATTCTGTTTAAGCACTGTTTCTAATTTGACATTGGAAGAAGTAACCAAGCATGCTGATGGGCGTTTGTGGATGCAGCTGTACGTCATGACGGAACGCGCTATTACACGCAACATTTTGGCACGCGCTGAAGACACGGGGTATGATGCCTTGGTATTTACCTCCGATGCGAATATTTTTGGAAACCGTGAATGGGACAAGCGTAACTATCACGCTCCGGCGAAGCTTTCACTGCGAAATTTGTTCGACGTAGCATTACATCCACGTTGGATGTTTGACGTATTAATTCCACATGGCGTGCCTCGTTTTGAAAATATTGCCGAATTTATGCCACCTGAAGCACAAAGCGCGAGAGGGGGAGTTGCATTATTCCCAAAACTGTTCGCTCCCGATATCTCTTGGCGAGAGGTGGAATGGTTACGTGAAAGATGGTCAAAAAAATTAATAATCAAGGGCATTTTGAGTCCTAAGGACGCGATTCGGGCTACAGAACTTGGTTGTGACGGAATCGTTCTGAGTAATCACGGGGGTAGGCAACTGGATAGCTGTGTTTCAAGTATCGAAGCACTTCCGGAGATTGCGGATGCGGTAGGTAATCAAATTACAATCATTATAGATGGAGGTTTTAGACGTGGTACGGATATATTGAAAGCTATGGCACTGGGCGCACACGCCGTGATGATTGGACGCGCAGCTTTATTTGGACTTGCCGCGGGCGGTGAAGCTGGCGTTAATCACGCGCTTTCAATTCTTACTACAGAGATTGACCGTGCGCTGGGGCAACTCGGTTGTTGCTCCATTTCTGAACTTGGCCCTCATTTACTGACTAACAATAAACCATAACACACCCTAATTGTTTTTCTATATATCTGATTTTTACATTTATGTCAGATATTTTTTTGGGATTGCTGCCCCAACCGTGTATTTTGGATCAACAAAATTTCCTAAGCGCACTTTGCCACATTGGCTAAGCATCATGTAAGCGTCCCATCGCTCAAATCCAAAGTCACTTTCCAGCCAATAAATTAGTTCACGATAAGCGATCCTTGTTGCGTCCTCTAAAGGTCTCGTGCTTCCAATTCCCATAATGAAGTCATCCGCCTCAAGCCGTGGCCACTCAATCGTATATCCTTTAATCAAGTCTACCGTGATAGTAGTAACCGTGGGATACTCTACAGCCACGCCACAAACTTCTCCGTCCCCCTGACATGCGTGCGCGTCACCTATAAATAGCCGACCACCCGGTGAACGCACTGGCAGGTAAGTAATAGTTCCCGGCCCCATATCCGGCAGGTCCATATTGCCGCCGTGATTGTCTGGCGTAAGCGAATTAATAGAATCAATTTCAGGCGACAAAGACAGCGTACCAATATGTGGCCTATACGGTAAAGTAACCTTGTCACTCCAATATACATGTTGCTCATCAATATCAACTTTACGAACTACTTCAGGTAAAGGTTCATTAAGCGTCGCAGTGTAATATGTACCCGTAAGCGCGCCGAATTCTTTAATCATACAGCATGTACCCTGGGGTCTTGGACCGCGTGGAACCATAGACTCGATATGTACTGCAACTGCATCCCCAGGTTCTGCTCCTGCAATTATGATCGGGCCTGCTTGCGGATTTAAAAACGGCATCTTTAACAATTCGGAAGGTTTATCCTGCTCGGACTTAATTGCGCCTTCAAATGCGTCGCGTGTTTCCACTATTACCTGATCACCGGGCTTAATCGTCATGACTGGATCGGAATAAGGGCCCATAGTGTAGATATAGGTACCCTGCACCTCTTCTGTGAGGTGATGCGTTACACCGCTTGAGCCTTTGCCCACTCCACGTCGATACATGATAGAATTATCTACCCAGTCATTTGGGTATAGTCTCGTGATCATTTCCATAGCTATCTCCCTTGTTATTCTATTTGGTTAATTCTGTCGTATGCATAACTTACACAGCGATATGCGCGGCAAGAATTTCATCATTGTTGAGATCTTCAGCATTCAGTTGGTCTGCGACTACACCTTTTCCCATAGCGTAGGCACGGTCTGATACGGCTTGCAATAAATCGAAATTTTGTTCGACCAGTAATACGGAGACATTGCCTGCATCTTTAAGTTTTAAAAGAAATTGTCCAATTTCATCCACAATACTGGGCTGCACGCCGTCACTTGGTTCATCCAATATTAATAATCTTGGCTGATTAATCAGGGCGCGAGCAATTGTAAGCATTTCCTGTTGGCCACCGCTGAGTGTTCCGCCTCTTTGATGTAAGCGTTGTTTCAAAAAAGGGAAATAGTTAAAAACTTTTTCAAAGTCTGGTTTACCTCGTTTGGGACCTATAAATTGGCCCATGCGCAGATTATCTTGCACTGTAAGACTTGAAAATATTTCGCGTCCCTGTGGAACATACCCGATACCCTGCCTGGCTCGGTTATTTACTGAGTCCGAAGTTATGTCCTTGCCGTCAAACTCAATACGACCGGAGCGCGCGGGTAACAGTCCCATAATCGCTCGCACTAGTGCCGTTTTACCAACACCATTGCGGCCTACAACAGAGACAATCTCGCCCTCAGCTAGCGAAATACTAACACCTCGCAGTACATTCGCGCTTTGATAACCAGCAACTACATTTTCTACGAGTAATACTTCCATTAATTTAATTAATGAGCGTGTCCAAGGTAGATTTTTTTCACATCTTCATTTGCCGCAATATCAGCTACGTTGCCTTCCATAAAGATACGCCCTTGATGCAATACGGTAACTTTCTGAGCGACATTCTTAACAAAGCTCATATCATGTTCTACCACCACAATGGTTAGACCTTTTTCGTTAAGTTGCTTTAAAATTTCCGCAGTGCGAGTCGTTTCATCCTGTGACATTCCTGCTGTAGGTTCATCAATAAGCACCAGATCTGGAAAGCTGGCAAGCACCATCGAAATTGCTAACCATTGTAATTTGTGATGTGGGAGCTCGCCTGCGCGCGTATCATCTTTCGGATCCAAGCCAAATCCTTGCAGTGCCATCTTCAGGCGTTCTTTACCTTGTTGATGAGCTTTCTTGGATTTAGCTAAATTTGGATTCGGTATCGCAAGATTGCGTGTAACGCTAAGCTCTTGAAATGCCCGCGTAGTTTGAAAAGTCAAGCCTATACCAAGTCGAATACGCTCAAATGGTTGCATATTAGTAACATTATGCTCATGAATAAATATTTTCCCACTATCAACACGCTGAAGGCCACATAGAAGTGCGAATAACGTCGATTTTCCAGCTCCGTTTGGGCCAATAACGCAGCGTAATTCACCAAACTCTACTTGCAAGTTCACATTGCTTGCGGCAACGACCCCGCCAAAACGTTTGCTTACCGCACATGCCTCTAATGCAAACCTGTTGTTATTCATCTGTTATTAACTGGCGGCTTTTTAGCCTGTGCGGTTTGTCAGCTTACCAACCCATTCTGCGATCATGATCACAATACCTCGGGGAAAGAACAACATTGTAATCACAAGTGCAGCGCCAATAATCACCATTGCATATTGGTTTCCCTGCGAAGATAAAGTGAAGTTTACCCAGTTTAATATGATAGTGGCGATAACTACTGCGAGTAGACTGGTGCGACCTCCAACGGAGGCCCAAATTACTGGAAGCGCGGCAGACAACAGCCCCACTTGGCTCGGTGTGATGTAATTGCCCCATTGAACATACAGCAAACCACTAATAGCAGCCAGTAAGGCCGACAACACGAATACTAACCACTGTCTGGCACGGATGTCATAGCCAAACGTTTCTGTGCGTAGTGGATCTTCTCGAATTGCGATAATGACCTGACCAAAATTTGAATTCACTAGCATGCGAATACTTACATAGGAAACGAGCACAACAACCATGCAAAAATAATAAAAGGAATATCCTACAAAGACAAAACTACCGATTTGAAATGAGGGAATTCCTGTCATGCCGTTGTATCCCCCCAATAGCACCGAACCTACCCGCCATTGATAGCCCGCTGTCTGACCAAGAAAAGTTTCAAGAAGAAGGGTTAGCACAAGTGTAAGAATAGGTATGATCCACTCTCGAACACGGGCATAAAATACAAAATACGCAAATATTCCTGCAACCAATATGCTAGCCAACAGCCCACCAAATACTCCCAGAATAGGGCCTAAAGAATTTCCCGCCATATTGCCCGCAATGATCCCATAGGTATAACCTGCAATACCAAAATAAGCGACATGTCCGAAACTCAGTACTCCGCAGTATCCCCACAACAGTGCCATACCAAGCCCAAGAGGAATATTTAAAAGATGATAAGCAACGCTAGACGCGCGAAATTCCGAGGCGTGAATTGGATAAAGTGCAAATAGGACTACAGCAATTATAAAACCAATCCAAAATACCCAAGAAGTGCCAATATCCGCATCACCACCAATCAAATGTATGATTTTGGAATTCATTGCGCGTGATTTGTACGACGGCGATCCATAAATTTTTGTATCGCTGCGGATATTCCATCAGGCATAATTCGAATGATTATGAGGGCGGCCACCAATAGCGCAACTGTACCCAAAAATGCGCCCAGAGCCATACCTATCGGTGTTTTGATTGCGGATAGTAAGACACTACTGCCGACGGCACCGCTAATCACATTTGTGGCACCACCAACCACAACTGTTATGAAGGCTGGGGCAACAAATTGTTGACCCATAAAAGGCGCAATTGTCGAGGTAGGTGCTAACAATGCACCACTTAAACCGGCAAGGCCTGCGCCTAAACTAAATGTAAGCATATATATACGGTTTGTAGGAACTCCCAAGGCTTCGGCCATTTCTGCATTTTGCATTGTAGCCCGCGCTTGCAAGCCATATTTCGTATAACGGTAAAGCCAGTAAAGGCCAATAACCAGAGCAATAGAAATGCCGATTAACACCAACCAATATTCTGAAAAAGAAAAACTTCCGTAGGAATATGAACCACCAGGGATTTTAATTGCTGGCATAAATGGACCAAACACAAGAAAGGTTCCCTGTCCTAAAATCAGACTGATACCCCATGTAACCACGAGTGCGCCAAGTTCACGTCCATAAAATCGACGAACAATAAAAAACTCAAGAATCGCGCCAAATATCGCGACGACAAAAAAGCTTACGATAATCGCGAGCGGGAAGGGCAGGCCGGCTTGGTTGTGCGCGATAGTAGCGACATATGCCCCCATCATCATTAATTCACCATGGGCAAGATTGATGATATTCATCATGCCCAAAATAATAATTAGCCCTAACGCGGCTAAAAACAAGAATGTAGCATTAGTCCCAAACTGGTAGATCAGACTAAGTGCAAGAGCATCGAGTTCCATAGACAATGCCAATCCGTTGCCGACTGTTTTAAGGTGCCGACCGTTTTTTTGATCGACACCTTATGGCTTTATTATTTTAAGCTGGTTCCCAGCGGTTTAACCCTTGAAAAACGGATCTTCATCCGGAATGTATTGCTTGTACTCTTTATGACGTACAAGATTCACTCCAAGTCGCTGTAACCACCAAGGCTGTATACTTGGCCATTCACGCACAAAACTGACATTATGATCTGCATCGGCAGTTGCCAATCGAATGTAATGCGAACAATGGTGTGTCGAAGGCTCCATGAACACAGTTCCTTCTGGTGCTTCAAGATGCAATCCGGACTCAAACGCCCGTTTTACTTCTTCCTGATCAGTCGTACCTGCCAAACGAGCTGCCTTGGCATACATATGAACTGAGAAGTAAGTATTCTGTGCCATCTGACCAATGTATGGATCATCAGGGAACATCTCGTACCAGCGTTTCACAAATGCGCGGTTACGCGCGGTTGGAATTTCCTCAATGTAATTGACACAGTTGTACATCCTATTGAGCGATGGTGCCTTGAAACGACGATGTTCATAGCCTTGCGCCATATTAACTGTAGATGCCATTGGATATTCAAGCCCGGTAGCAGCAGCCTGTGGATAGTAGTTGGACTGATTAGATCCAACTAATAAAGTGAATACCCAGTCTGGTTTCGCTGCCTGTACCTTTGCTATAGAGGTAGTGAAGTCCGATACACTAAGAGGCACAAACTCTTCACCGATAATTTCGCCTCCTACTACTGGAGCGAAAGCACGTGTCCACGCTGCGGTTAATTGTCCGAAATTATAGTCTGCGGCAATGGTATAGACCCGAGGTCCGAATTGTTGGATCATGTAGTCCACTACTGGGATTACCTGCTGTTCGCAAATTGCGCCAGTACAAAATGTATTTGAGTCCGCTACACCGCCTTCATATTGATTGGTGTAGATATAAAGCTGTTTGAACTGATCTACAATCGGCCGAATAGCTTCACGCTCTGCGCTGGTAAAGCCAGCAACAAGACAATCAACTTTATCTTCCTGAATGAGTTTGCGGGTAAGTTGTTGCCAAATGTTGTTATTGGATTGACCATCCGTGTGTATAAGTTCGACCTCACGACCCAAAATACCTGCCTCGCCTGAATCAACAAGAACATCTTCATCTTCGACAAAAGCCATACCCGATCCGGTGAGTTTACCGCCGTCATTGACAAATTTAAGGTCTTTGTCACCGTTACCCATGACGGGTGGATTGGCTGCATAGTTAGATAGCGAACCCATTCCTCCAGAACCTACTGGTCCACCTTTCAAAGTTTTGCCTTCGTTGATCTCTTTTACGGCGAGCTGTGCGGCATGATCCTTTTGCACTCCATATACTGCTAAATTCCCTGACAGATCTTCAATGTGACCAATTTTTACTGCCCCACTTTTTGCTGCGAATGATTTACTTATACCTGCCAGATAAATAGGGGCGGCCATCGCTGCGGAAGCCGCAGCGGATCCTTTTAAAAAAGTACGGCGAGTAAATTTAGGGCTTAAACCATCCTTTGATTCTGTCGCCATGACATCCGTTTCAGGGTGATCTGATTTATTATCGTTACTCATGTTTAACCTCCTGCGTTACAGATTTCGAGGAACGAATTAGGTCTCGAAAGTTCGCACCGTGATATTATGGAGATGCATGCCATAGACCCTATTCTTAACTCTATTATTATTACTCTTAACTCTAATTATTACTAATCACGTTTATGTACATACAAATAATACTAATCAGTGGGCTAGTATACGCTTACACTAAGCATAGTCAATTAGTGCGCGGCGAGTATGTTCCAGGTATTTTCAAGGGGCATGAATATCCAGCCAGTACTTAGCTATTGATTACAATATAGAAGTTGACGCCATAAATATCCTGTATTATTAGAGGATAAAGATGTTTTCCTAATCTTACTTAATATATGTTTTACGTAAGTCATTAAAAAATGAATAAATAATATCACATGGGATATTCCAATTTAAGTTTTTCGTAAACCAGCGTATTAGTTACATACTCTATCGTAAAACAGAAGAACATCCTTGTAGAAGAATGGTAACTGACCAAGAGTTCTTTTGGATAAAACGCAATAGCTTAGTTATCTAAGCACCTGCTTAAGTATTAATGAAAAATAAAAAAATCTTAATTGTGGCGGGGGCTATTTTTCTGTTCGCTTGCTTGGTAGCAGGGGTTTTTATTTTAGTTAGATCAGGAGTAGTCAATCCCGAAGTAGGGCTGCTAATGCTGATCTCATTTTTAGGAATGTACGTAGGCTTCGGAATATTGATATCCGTATATTGCCTTATTATGAAATTGGACTAATGTGGCAAAAAGACATCTAATTGTATATGTAGGTTTGCTGTTGGCTAATTAAACAGTCGTTTTAATTCCTGTGAATTCTGGAGAAGATAATTGAAAAACGACTTCTCTGAACAAACAAATTTTTCTGTTCCAATTTTAGAAACGCACTGCTATGGTTATCGGTATTGATGATTACCTATTCATACACTACGTCATGTAGTGAACACGAAACTTCGCTTATCAATTAATCTAATTTAATTATGCACGATCTGTTAATTACTAATGCAAAACTTGTTAATGAGCATATTGTTTCACAACAGGATATTTTGATTGCGAAGAAAAGAATCGAGCAAATTGATAACGATCTACAACATGTGGAAGCTAGACGTGTGCTCGATGTTGAAGGAAAATTTTTAATACCCGGGATGATTGATGACCAAGTGCATTTCCGTGAACCCGGACTTACACATAAAGGGGATATTGTAACTGAGTCGCATGCGGCAATTGCGGGTGGAATTACAAGTTTTATGGATATGCCAAATGTGTGCCCTCCAACTCTTAGTATTGATCTCCTGCAACGAAAATATCAGACTGCTCATCGACGTGCGCAAGCAAACTATGCATTTTATATGGGTGCAAGTAATGACAACATTGATGTCATTAAAAATGTTCCTAAGGACCTTGCATGTGGAATTAAAGTGTTCATGGGAGCTTCGACAGGTAACATGTTGGTAAATGACGATAAGGTGTTAGAAGAGATATTTAAGCATGCCCCAGTTCCAATTATTACACACTGTGAAGATTCACCTCTTATTGAGAAAAATCTTAAAAAATTCCAGCAGGAATATGGAGATGAAATTCCGATCGAATATCATCCAATGATCCGATCCGAAAAAGCCTGTTATAAGTCCACATTAAAGGCCATCTCCTTAGCGAAAAAACACCATGCGCAACTGCATGTTTTACACCTCTCCACAGCAAAAGAATTGACGTTATTTACACAAGATAAAGTGGAAAACAAATCTATTACGGCCGAAGTTTGTGTGCATCACTTGTTTTTTAATGCCTCAGATTATGCTGAAAAAGGCGCGCTCATCAAATGTAATCCTGCAATCAAAACCCGGCAGGATCAAAAAGGACTTTTACGCGGCGTAAACGAAGATCGCATTGATATTATCGCTACGGACCATGCGCCACACACCCTAGCAGAAAAACATGGAAACTATGTAACTTCACCTGCTGGCCTACCATTAGTACAACATGCCTTATTAAGCCTCTTAGAGCATTATCACGATAATATTTTAAGTATTGAAAAAATAGTTGAGAAAACAAGCCATAATGTTGCAACACGATTTGCGCTGGCAGATAGAGGGTTCGTTCGGGAAGGCTATTTTGCGGATTTAGTAGTATTAGACGTTGATACAATATTCACTGTCACTGCGGATAATATTTTGTATAAATGTGGCTGGTCGCCGTTTGAAGACTATTCATTTCGTTCAACCATAGATACCACAATCCTTAATGGACAAGTTGTTTATGCAAACGGTGAATTTCTGAGCAACCCGGCTTATGGCGAAAGATTAACTTTTCATCGCTAAAGGTTTACTGGAACGATGCATCGTCTGCTGATACTTCATTTTATATTCTTAATTATAGCTTTATTGATTGCATTCGTCTTAGTGCCACTGGATCTACTATATTTAGATAAAGCACCCATGGAGGAAATAGAAAGCTACTATCGTAATGCCGTTACATTTGAAAAGCCCAGGGTCTGGGGAATTGTTTCTTCATGGTTTCTGGGCTTGAGTTGCGGCAGGCTGATACTGAAAGCACTAGCGCGAGCGTAGAAAATCTTGCTTGGAAAAAATCATTGAAAATATTTGATTCAAAAAATATTAAAAGCGCATGAAATGATTGAATTATTTGTTGGGATTATATTAAGGTGAAAGTGAGCTACTAGAATCTGGTTTGTGTTGCTGATTTCTCCCGTTTTGTCTGCGCTTAGCGTCGCGTGTGCCCGTAGCTCTGGGTGAATTATCTGCTTTACGTCTACTATTGTTACGGGAACCACTATCGCGTGACCCACGGCGTCTTTGGCTGCCAGCGCGACTGGAATAACTACTATTTCCCTGATAACCTCGTGAATGTCTCCTGCGTTTATTGTGCTTTGGTCGTTGCTCAGGTTTGGCTTTATCATCACTTCCAATTAACCATGCAAACATGCGGTTAAGTACACTGGATTTAACTGCAGTAGAAGGCCGTCTCCGTGGACCAGGTGCAGGAGTTTTCGATTGAATAGATTTTACCGCAGGTTGTTCCGCTGCGATCGTCTTTTGCTTAGATAGGTTTACGGGTGTCTTTTCCTGAGGAATCAACTCATAGCTGGGCTTATTACCTGTTTCTTTGTCATTATCACGTATGCGTTCTACAAAAAAATGAGGCGTTTCGAGATTAGGATCAGGTACAATAATAAGCTGAACATGGTGGCGTGCCTCAATCTCACTGATACCACTACGTTTTTCATTCAATAAAAAACTGGTTACGTCTACTGGCAATTTAGCAATCACTTTGTCAGTTTTCTCTTTCATAGCTTCTTCTTCTATAAGTCGAAGCACAGCAAGTGCAAGTGATTCTATGCTACGAATAGTCCCATAACCTGTACAACGGGGGCACACTATTTGGCTTGATTCTTCTAATGATGGCCGTAATCTCTGCCGCGACATTTCCAGCAGGCCAAAGCGGGATATCCTGCCACACCGCACGCGCGCGCGATCAACTTGTAGCGCTTCACGTAAACTATTTTCAACTTCACGTTGGTTTTTGTTCGACATCATATCAATAAAATCAATGACAATTAGCCCACCTAAATCACGTAAACGCAGCTGTCTTGCAATTTCAACAGCAGCCTCAAGGTTAGTGTGTAAAGCTGTTTCTTCTATATCGCTACCCTTAGTTGCTTTAGCGGAGTTAATGTCAATAGCAATCATAGCCTCAGTATGGTCAATATTAATTGAACCTCCAGACGGCAGACAAACTTCACGGTCAAATGCAGATTCAATTTGAGTCTCAATTTGATAATGATTAAATAGGGGAACATGACCTTCATGCAGTTTCAGCTTTCTAAGGTTATGTGGCATGACTTGTCCAACGAATTTTTTCGCATCGTTGTATACATCCGCATCATCAATGATGATTTCTCCAATATCATCTCTTAGATGGTCACGAAGAGCCCGAATGATTACATTACTTTCCTGGTAAATAAGAAACGGACTATCTTGAGATTCGGCAGCTTGCATAATCGCTTTGTTTAATTGCTGTAAGTAATCAAGATCCCACTGTAATTCTTCTACTGATCGACCCACACCCGCAGTACGTATAATAATTCCCATGTTTTGTGGTACATTAAGCTGCGCCAAAGTGTCTCTAATTTTATCGCGTTCTTCGCCTTCAATGCGGCGCGATACTCCACCCGCTCGGGGATTATTAGGCATTAAGACCAAGTAGCGTCCTGCGAGACTTATATAGGTAGTAAGTGCAGCACCCTTATTCCCACGCTCTTCACGTCCAACTTGTACAATGATCTGCTGGCCTTCCGAAAGAAGGTCTTTGACCAGGGTGCGTCCGCTGCCTTTGTTAGCAGTCCCATTTAGATACGTAGGTGCAATGTCCTTAAAAGGAAGAAAACCATGGCGTTCGGCGCCATAATTAACAAAAGCAGCTTCGAGGCTAGGTTCAATGCGGGTAATTACACTCTTGTAAATATTATCTTTCTTTTGATTTCTAGATAGTAATTCAATATCCAGATCGTATAGTTGTTGTCCATCGACCATCCCTACACGCAACTCTTCTTGCTGAGTAGCATTGATTAAAATTCTTTTCATATATAACTCTGTTTGATGTCCATGTCCCTTGTAATTTTCTCAATAGAGTATAGGCCTCTTGTTTTTTATGCGTGGCGTAATGCTGCCAGTCTGATAAAGCCTGCGGAGAATAACCAAAGGAATAAACGGATTGTGATACTTAAAAAACTGATCATTTTGTACTGTTGTATTATTACAGGGTGCATAGCCCCTCTAATCACTTAAGCAAGTGCTTCTAAGCTCAACTTCATGGCATTTGCGAAGATGCTATAAGGCCATGAAATGTAGAAAACCTAATGAACTCCGAAATGGAGCGATAAATTTCTTCCTGATGCTGTAGGTTAGAATATTAAGTAATCGCTCCAAAGCCCATAAAGCACTATATCAATTTACGCTATGCGCAGCAAATTAGATAAATCATGTGTTTGTAATCAATACTGGTAAGGGCATATGCTCGACATGAATAGCTCAACTCAAATCGTTCATTTCACTAAAGACGGTCAACGCATTGACAACTTCTTATTTACCAGCTTCAAAGGTGTTCCCAAGAGGCTTATCTATCGATTGCTACGCACTGGGAAAATTAGAGTAAATAGAAAGCGTGTAAAGCAAACTTATCGGGTACAAACAGATGATGAAGTATTCGTTCCAAACCTATACGTATCGAAATTGCGCACGGAAAGACCAAATATTCCTGACCATGTTAAAATTCGGGTTGAGTCTTCAATTTTGTATGAAGACAAATCAATTTTGGTAATTAATAAACCAGCTGGTTTAGCGGTGCATTCAGGTACTCGGGTATCTTACGGAGTAATCGAGGTTTTAAGGGCATTGCGGCCTGCTGCATCTTATTTAGAATTAGCGCACAGATTAGATCGCGAAACCAGCGGATGTTTGTTGATAGCTAAAAATAACCGTATGCTGAATGAACTACACGGATTACTACGGACGCGAAAAGTAAAGAAAGAATACTGGGCATTGGTTAAAGGGAGATGGAGTCTTGGAAAGAAAATTATAAATGCGCCGTTACAGCATAAAAGTGAGTGTTTGGAAATTTTAGACAGAAGGCAAAACCCTATGAATTTAAAGACAGCGATTACTAAATTTTCACCTCGCAAAATTTATAGAGAATTTTCATTAATGAATGTCAAAATAAGTACTGGGCGAAATCATCAAATTCGTATCCATTCTGCTCAAATCAGGCATCCGGTAGTGGGCGATCAAAAATATGGAGATTTTATATTTAACGGCAGGTGCAAAAAGATGGGGTTAAAGCGCATGTTTTTACATGCATCCAGGGTCGCATTTCAATGTTCAGGTAATGGTGAAAAATATAACTTTTCAGCGCCATTGGACAAGGAGCTAAGTGGCTTCCTGCAATGCTTAGAGTCCGATTAACCTTTTTGCCTTACAGGAAAAAATGATTCCAGTTTCCGTGGAATTTAATTCAGTAGTTATAATAGGATAAAATTCAAACTTAATGTAAATAATCACATAAATACTGTGAATATAATGGTTTATCGCCATTTTAATCTGGTTAATATGGATACAATGCAAATATGGAACCAAAAATTAGTCTGGATAAGCTTTCAGCTGAAAATCGTTCGACTGCTAACTGGGAGCGTGATGTAGTCGTAAAGCTGGCTACAGTAGGCCTTCGGGAACAACGGCGTGCGCGCCGCTGGAGCATTTTTTTCAAACTGCTAGGATTTGGATATATTGGCATACTCCTTGTCAGCTTGGCAGATTGGGATCTTTCCAGTTTATCCACCAATGATCAGCATACCGCTTTAGTAGATCTGGCAGGCATAATTGCAGATGGCGAAAATGCCAGCGCAGATAACATCATTTCTGGTCTGCGCGCAGCATTTGAAAATGAAAAATCAGCCGCGGTCATACTTAGAATCAATACTCCGGGCGGTAGCCCGGTACAGGCAAGTTACATCAATCGTGAGATTACACGCTTACGTGAGCTTTATCCGGAAAAGCCGTTGTATGCGGTAGTCACAGATATATGCGCATCAGGGGGAGTATTCGCAGCAGTCGCGGCCGATAAAATTTATGCCGACAAAACAAGCATTATTGGATCCATAGGTGTACGTATGGATAACTTCGGGTTTGTGGACGCCATAGAGAAACTGGGTATTGAACGTCGGTTAATAACGGCAGGTAAACACAAGGCTATTCTTGATCCGTTTTTGCCGCAAGATGAATTTGAGAAAGTTCACATTCAAACCCTGCTTAATGAAATTCATCAGCAATTTATTAATGTGGTCAAAGAAGGCCGTGGCAATAGACTTGCAAACGATGCAAATATGTTTAGCGGACTTTTTTGGACTGGTGAACAGGCGCTTAAATTAGGCTTAATTGATGAATTTGGCAATGCTAATTATGTTGCGCGAGAGGTAGTTGGCGCACAAGAAATTCGAGATTATACATTTCAAGAAGACATCGTGCAGCAATTTGCGAAAAGGCTTGGTGCGGCGTTCGTCAGACCAATACAAGAAGCTTTATGGCACCCTAATCTACGGTGACTAAGCTAATTTTGTTATTGGAGTACCGTAGATACAGCTAAAAGCACTGCATACAATGCTTATACATAGCAGTAGTGATGATGTAGTCACTAATTTGTTGAGTCCGTGATATGTAGTGATAAATATCATGCCCGTTGCGCGTACAGGACGGACAATAAGAAATTGATTAAAGGGTGCTCTGCAAGAAGCAGTTTCGTAGTGTGTAAATGAGAGTGGTTATTACCTTGGTAATTGTGGCGGATCACATTGCCGGAATTGGTCCAAGTGCGGCTTATCGGTCGGGAATATGATGCCCGCTTCATAGATGTCGAGATTTAAAGCCGGGCCTACGCAACAGAGATCCCTTTCGTTGGAAAGGGTTCAAAGTTTGCTTAAAATGCTGTACACGATTCTGGTAATAGCGGCTATATTGAGCAATTGAAGGTGAAGGACAAGGAGCATGACGACGAGCCCTTGGATATCATCGATTTCCTTCAGCACCGTGATAGGTAAGTTTCCCACCAAAAACGTTTTTGAGAATACCCAGGTGGAATTTGCTGATGGCTATGGCTAGTGTTGGGCAAGTTGGCCCCTACCTTGTGGCATTGGTGCTTGCTGTCATAGCAATAGTATTAACCCATCGTGATGATGTACACACTTCTCGTTCCGAGGACGACTATAACCGTGCGTTTTGTGCGTCGGTAGGTGGTCGCACGGAGGTGCGGCATTATTATGATTACCCTGGTGGTCGCGGGTATGTGGTGTTGGATTGTGAGACGGACACGCACGTGTATGAGGGTGGGCTGGACAAGCGCAGCAGTTTGGACAGTGTGCAGCAGGCGTTGTTTTTTGCGCATTTGACGGGCAAGGTGCCGGTGGTGGTGATTTATGACACGGATGGTAAGTTGGGTAAGTATGAGTATCGGATTCGTTCGGTGTGTGAGGGTTTGGGTCAGTTGCGGGTTTTGTGTTTGTTCAGGTGATTTATCAGGTGCGTTGCGCGCGTGAGCAAAAGCGCGCGTGGTCGCGGTGTGCTGCTATCGCGTTTGGGTCAAAGGGTCGTTAGACAATTCCTCTTGACATCTTATGCTGTGGGTATAGGATAACTCTTGGAGCCTGAGTCAGACATTTGTCTTACGCCCAGCCCGTCTTGAGCGGCGGGGAAGGTTTGCGGCCCCCCAGGCTCTATAATTCATTTTGTAATTTCTCAATATCACGCATCCTAGCCCGCCGGTAGGATGACAGATAGATTTCATCTTTATTGGTGCGTTTGAGCACGGTCAGCCAGGGTTTATTGTTTTCCGTTGTCCACAGCAGGCGGTGGTGTGTGCCGCGTGCGCGCCATTGTCCCTGGTCTACGATGGTTTGCACTCGCAGCCAGTCTTGGGTAGTGAGGTCGGCGAAGCGCGGGTGTGTAAGCACGGTGGCTTGGGACAGGTGTACGGTGCGTGCGGTGTGGCCTAATCCGAGCTGTTTGAGTCGGTTTTTATCGATGATAGCCACCGTGCGCTCTTGGTCTGGGAAGCCCGTTTGACCGGCGGCAAAGTGGCGGAAGCTGGTGCTTTGGAGGTGTTGTCGCACAGCTGTCTTGGACAGGGGTGCGGTGTTACCGACTAGGTCGGCACGTCTGGGGTCGCGCGCGATCTCATCGGTTGTGAAGGGTTGTCGGTTGGGGTGTTTGACGTCCCAGTGTTGCATGTAGGGCAGGCTGTCGCAGCCGCAGTTGATGGTTTGCCCGGGCGGGGCTGCGGGGTCTCTGGGGTACATGAGTTTGTAGCCTGCGACGTCGAAGGGTTGGTCGGGGGCGCGGAGTTGTCCATCGGCGGTGTCGTGTTGGATGCGGCTGTGGATTTTTCCGGAGCGGCGCCATTGTTTCATCAGGCCGGGCACGTGGGCTTTGGCTTGTTGCATGCGGGCTGATTGGGCAGCACTGAAGGCGCGCCCGAGTTCGGTGCGCACGATGGTGAGGGCGCGGCGGCGCGAGGTTTCGTTGAGCAGGCGAGTGACGTTGCTGATGGCCTCACCGGGTGATTGGATGCCGGTGATGATCAGACCCAGCTCACTGTTGATGCGCCGTTTGGCGATGCGTGAGATGTCTTTGATGCGGTCGGTTAAGAACTCGCGCATGGCAATCAGTTGGCGCGGGCTGATCTTAGGGGCGCGCAGGGTAATGCCACCGGCGCGCAGGGGGTCGTCAATGGTGCGTTGGCCAGCAAGCCATTCGTCGTCCCACCCGGATTGTGCGGTGGTGCTGGCCGTGGTGGCCAGGCTGTCCATGGTGGCTTGTATTTCGCGTTGTAGAGTGGGCAGTGCCCAGAGTTGGTAGTCGCTGGGTTGTGCGGCGAGGGTGGCGCGGATGCGGTCGTTGGATTGTTTGAGCAGGTCGCGGATGGCAAGATAGTTTTCTTTGGCAATGCGGTTTTTGGCGCGCATTGCGTCTTTGCGGGCGGCCGTGAAACGTCTCGCGCGTTTGTCAGGCATCGTTCAAAGGGCGGGAGCTGTACCTTTTGCTATGCTGTAGGTTGCAATCAACAACGAACAAAGGGGCTCCCATGAGTGCTGATAATCATGATTTATCTGAAGAGCAGCGTGAAACCCGCCGCAGTCAGGTACGTGTTCTGGTTACATACATTGCTGCCGGCTTTTTGTTTGTCGGCGGGGCAGGCCTGATCTTTGGGCTGTGTTGGAAGGGTTTCACAGACAAAGCGGTAGACTTGTTCATGGCCTTGTTGCCGGTCAGCACGGCAGTGGTAACGTTCTGGTTTGCCGGACGACGTCCCGGTAGCAATGAAAAGCATCCCGAAGAATAAAATCCCTAGCGTGAGTAGGTAGGCACCGACGATGATATGTTGGTGACCCTTCGCATCGGTTATGCGGATGAGCACCACTACAATGAGCCATACTGT
Source organism: Gammaproteobacteria bacterium (assembly GCA_963422595.1). GTDB lineage: Bacteria > Pseudomonadota > Gammaproteobacteria > UBA4575 > UBA4575. The sequence continues at coordinate 1,467,123 of OY730298.1, read as the reverse complement.
GATCAGTATTACGAGCACGATGGCGGTGTGTAGGACGGCTTCAGTCATTGCTGTTGAAGCTGTCGTTTCCAGCGCGCTGTTGGGTCTCTTGGCGTGCGGTGTTGAGTTGGGCGGCAGCATCGAACTCCACGCCCAGGTGCTCCGCTACAGCCTGGATCATTTGGGTCGCCAGCAATTCCGGGATCAGGCCACGGTCCAGGGCTTGTCCAGCGGCGATGGTGACGTGTTGCAGTGCGGTAGCGTAGTGAGTGGTGTCGCGGCTGGTGAGCTCGGGGAAGATAGCCTGCGGCATCCATTCGGGCGCCGGCTCGGTCGGATTGATGATCAAGGTCTCACCGCTGGGGTCCTGGGCTCTGTTGATCACGTATTTGCCGACGTCTTCCAGGATGTATTTCCATTCGCGTTGGCGCATGGAGTAGATCTTGAAGGTGGGTTCGCCCATCTCGCCGGCAGTGGCGCGGTTGACATCGCCGCCGCCACCAAACCAGTGCTCAGGGATGGTACCGCCGCCTAAAACGTGGTTGCGGAACAGGCGTGCGGCGGCACTGGAGTCCACGGCTTTGAGGTCTGGGGTTAAGGCTTGCCAGCGTTCGGCATCATTGTGCACGCGCACACTACCGGGCATCGGGCGTTGGATTTTGCCGGCGCGGGCATCCACTTCTGCTTGCGTGGCCCCGGGCATCTCTACGTCCCACAAGAAGGCTCTGAGCAGGTTGGCGCGATCCACCTCGCCGAACAGGTATTGTTCGTAGGCATCCAGCCAGTCGGCCTGGGCTAACAGGTCGGAGTGGCCACGCTTGGAGTTAGACAGCGTATTAATGCGGTAGTAGAAGCAGTTGCCGGTGTCAAAGGTTTGACGGATTTCCTGGGTGCGGGGGCTGAAACAGTCTTCCGGGCCGTTGTAGATGATCTTGTAGCGGCGCGCGTGGCCGCGTTTGTCCTTGACAGTGACGATGCCGATGGGTTGCTCGGCATTATCGGGGTCGGTGACCACGGTCTCGATCAGGCTGGGGTCAAGATAGCCCAGGCGCACGTGGCCGCTGTTGGGGTCAACAAAGGCTGGCCAGCATTGCTCGCCGTAGAGTGCCAGTTCACGCACCTTGCGCGGCAGCTTGATATCCAGTTGATTGATGGGATCGTGCCAGAAGGTGTGCAGGGCGCGTAAGGTGACGCCCTCCGCGAGCAGGTAAGCGACCGGCAGTTCAATCAGGCGGTTGGCCAGCAGGTTGGTTTGCCATAGCCACACCGCCAGTTTGCGCATACGCTGTTGCGTAAGGGTGGGCAGGTCGCGGGTGGAGTCGCCGGTCAGCCGGCGCCAGTGGTCTTCATCGGCGTCTACTGTGTGGCCAGCGGCCTCGGTGAGGCGCCGTTTGAATAAGTTTTTGAGTGTTTTCATCAGTGTAGATAGAAGTTAGTACGGTTAGGCATGGCACGTGGGCGGTAGGGGTCGCGCGGGTCGTTCTGTTCATCAATGGTGATGCCGGCGGCGGGTTGGGCTGTGCTGCTGGCGGCGGCACAGGCCAGTGCCAGAGCCCAGAAGCGGTCGGCGTGCCCATCGGTGCTGCTGCGTTGTGCGATCAGGCGTGGCGCGCCGGTCGGGCCGGCCTCGGCATGCACCGAGTGCAGATCGGCACGCACGGCCTCATCTGCGGGAATACGGATACGCGCGTCCTCAAACGCCTCGCGCAGGGCGGTGGCCACATCCAGCCGCCGCGGACTGGTCAATAACACGCCTTCCACGCGCAGTTTGCCGTGGTCATCTTGCAGCTGTTCCACCACGGCCTCGCCCATGCCAGTTTGATCGACTGCGATGCGTACAGGCTGATAATGCTGTGCCAGATTACGCACGATGCTGCGCTGCTCGGCAAAGGTGATGCCCTGGCGCGTAATCAGTTCGCGCACCCACAGCACGTCGGCGATTTTCTCCAGCACCACTGCCACCCACAGGTCGCGGCGTCGGGCGATGTCAATACCAATAAAGCAGCGGCCGTTTTGGTATTCGGTTCGGTTGCCGGCCTGCGGATGTTCGGCGGTGCGGATTAAGTGCCAGGCAATCCACGCCCCGCCACCGCTGCTGGGGATGCAGTCCAGCTCCTCACTGGCGTTAGTCCCATAGTCGGCACGCAGGCCGGCCTCCCATTCACGCTCGGCGCGCGGTGACCAGGGAGTGTTGGCCACGTCACAAATACGCTTGTAAAAGCCGTCGGCAATCGCATCGCTCAAGCATACGCTATGCAGGCTGCCAGGCTGTTTGCCGTCGCGGACATTGCGGCACAGAGAGTTAAATAGCGAGGCCTCACCGTTGTGCGTACTGATGACGCGCACCCGCCCGCCCCAGGTGCGAAACGCCAGCGCCGCTTTGAGCACCGCTTGCAGATCATCAACAAAGGCTGCCTCATCGATAATAGCCAGATCGCCCGGTCGTCCACGCGACCGAAATGCGCGTGGTGAACTGGTCATGGCGAGTATCTGCCTACCGCTGGCCATGCTCAGGCGGTAGGCCTGGATGGCCTTACGGCCATCATTGAGTAATGTCTCGCCGACTTGCTCGGCGGCAATTTGCAGGGTTTTTGCCCACTCGGAAGCATCGCCAATAAAACCGCGTGCCATCTCCAGGGCATAGCCCTGATAGTAGACGTCGCCAACACCCTCGCCGGCGTGCATGACGGCTTGATAGGCACTGGCCCAGGAGATGCCGATTCGTCGCGACTTTTCGATCACCGCCAGTCCGGCGGCATCGCGCACCCAGCGTGCCTGATAAGGCAATAAAGTACGTGGTGCGCTCACTTGGCGCCCTCAATGGCGGCACGAATCGCCGCCGCCGTATCTTTACTGATACCTTGTTTTTGTGCCTCACTCTCGGCTTGCTGGGCGACTTGTTGACGGATTTCTGCTTGCCAGCGCTTGCTTTGGACACTGGCTTGCACGATGCGCGCGATGCCGGCGTTAATTTTGGCTAGCATGTTGACGCGGTCTGTCGGCTCAAGCGGCAAATCAGAGAGATCGTAAAGAAGTTGATAGTTCTCGTTTTGAGCCATCTTTAGCAGCGCCTCATGCATGGCGCCTTCGGCGTCGCCGGTGCTCTCAACCAACACCTTTGCTTGTTCGGTGGCACGTTTGAGCACGTCAAGTTTGCGATTGAATTTTTGTGCGTGGCGGTGGATGGAGGATCGGGAGAAGCGCAGCTCTAACCCGCGTTCCCGCAATTCATTGTTCAGCCACTGTGCAAGCTCATCGTAACGCGCAAAACCGCTTTCTATCAGTCGGGCATTAAGGGCTTCCTGCAAGGCTTTGGGCATCGCAAGAACTTTTGACGGGGTAGGCATCCTACAGCGGCACTGGACGCGCAATGCCCACGTCGGCATCAATCGCGTATTCTACGTAGTCAATGCCGCGCGCGGTGAGCGCGCTTTCGGTATATTTCGCCGGCCCGTTTTTGGTGATTTGTTGAGTTTTGCAATAGCCTTTTTCTGCGAGGTATTGCAGGGCGCGGATTAAATCGGTGCGGGTGACGGCAAGGTCGCAATCGTTGATGACGTCCAGCAGCAGGCTCTCGCCGACCGGCACCGGTCTGCTGGCATCCAGCGTTTTGAGGATGCGCCAGCGCAGCATGCGCCGGCGCGCGGAAAGAAGCTGATTATCGCTCATCACGCCGCCCCATTTTGTTGACCAGTCCTGCAAGCTGTAAATTAGTGTTGGCGACGCGCTCCGCCAACGCATCCAATTTTGCATCTATCACCGTGATGTAGCGCACCCAGTCCTCGCGCCGGAGGTATTTCTCGGGCAATTCAGCCTTGAGTGCCATATGTTCCTGCTCCAATTTTTTGTTGTTCTCCAGCAAGGTGTCGATGCGTGACTCAAAACGCCCGAAACGTTCTTCATCGCGCTGTTGCGATGAGTTGAGGTAGTGCGTGATCATCCACTTCACTGCCCACAGCGACATGCCCGTCCACATGCCGAAAAGGGCAAAAATGCGCCAGATCAGGCTCCAATCTTCAATCATTTCAAAAGCTCCTCGACTTTATTGGCACTGCCACCAGTAACGGCAGTAACCACACGGCCACGTGCGCCGCGTTTCTCGGCACTGCGACCGATGGCGTAGGTGGACACGATGCCGCCCCAGGCAAACCAAAACTCAGTCGGCAGCGCAAAGGGTTGTAACTCAGTGCCCATGAAGGTCTGCACCAGCGGCACCAGACAATAGTTGAAGAAAATCACCAGCAGCCCAAAGTAAATCACCGTAGGCCACGCCCAACTATGCCACCACCATCCCTGGCGTGGTGCTGTTGCCACTGCACTTTGAGGGACAATTCACTGCCAGCCAGGATCCGATCACCAGGTTCAAACTGCCGTTCGCGGCACGTCTGATTGGTATATCGGTGAACATGCAATCACTCGGGGGGTCAAGCAAACCCACGTATAAAGTAGACGTGGAAAATGGCGGTAGCAGCGTGTTGTCTGCGCCCATTGCAGTGTCATCCGCCGCCACCGTAACCGAGGGCGTGATTGCAAAGCCGGTCATTGTTGATGAATCGGTGCTTGAGATCACCCTGACCCTGACCGGCACCAGCCCCACCGTGGACGACATGACGGTGTTACTAACACTGCTGCGCATATAATCCATGCCACTTGCTGACTATCAAAGCCGAATCGACGACCTGGTGCGCGACCAGGAAGGCAACATCAGTGACGACCAGCGCGACCGCGCCATTGACGATGCCGTCACCGAGTACGCACGCCACCAGACGCACACCCGTGTGAGACTGACGGCCGTCCAGGACACCATCCCCGCGCAAGACCGGGGGGCAATCTGCGGCTATGCCGCGGCCCTGTTGCTGCAACAACTGGCCGCCGCACGTGCTGGCGATACAGATAGCACCATCAATGCCGACAGCGTTGACCACGGCGCGGCCACCGATCGTTATCGACGCCTGGCGCACCAGTTAAGACAACGCTTTTACGACCACCTGGGCGTCACCCCGGACAAACCCAGGCCGGCCTCCGCCGTGGTCGACATCGACCTGCCCAGCGCACGCGGACACGACCGCATTACCCACTCACACGTGTATCGGTAATGGAAATACACATTGACACGAATGATGTAGCGCAGTTGTCGGCGCTGTGGGACAAAGCCCCGGCAATCACCGCCGAAGAAATGCTGCGCGGCGTCACCGAAGCAAACCTGCTGATAGAACGTGAAGTTAAAGAGCGCACGCCGGTGGGTGTGGGCGGAGGTGCTGGATTGCGCGGGAGCATCCATTCGATCGAGCGGCGCACGCCGCATACCGTAATCGGGGTGGTCGGCACGTCCATGAACTACGCGGTGCCGGTGGAACTCGGCACCAAGCCGCACTTTCCCCCTGTTGCACCTATCAAGGATTGGGTGATCGCCAAGTTGGGGGTGGCAGCAGATAAAGCAGAGGGTATCGCCTGGGCGGTGGCAAAAAAGATCGCCAGCAAGGGCACCGAGGGCGCGGAGATGTTTACCACAGGATTGAACGCGACAGAACCGCAGATTAACAGGATTATGCACACCGCCACAGCCCGCGTACTGGAGCGCATAACGCCGGCATGATCGCAGCACGCACGATACGCGCCGCCATTGCTGCGCAGATGGCAGAGGTTATCGACCCTGCCGGCGGCATCGTCCACGACCGTGAGCGGTACGTCAAAAACGTCAGCGGATTGAAAAAACTATATCTGCCAGTCACGCAAGGCACTGATAACGACGACGGCACCTTACATGGCTGGTTCGTGCGCCACAGCGCAAGACTGCCCGATGCCCGGCACGTGACCGACCACTGGCTCATCCAGGGCTACATGGGATTCTCAGACGAAAACAGCAGCGAGCTTAGCTTTGACGACACTATTGATGCACTGGTGAGTGCGTTTTCTACGCAACCGTTGACAGATGACGTCCTTACCGTGATTGCCAGCGAGGGCTATGGATTACAGATTGAGAGTATTCAGCCGGTGTTGTTTGCTGGGGTGTTGTGCCATCAGGCAGCCGGCCGCCTGGCTACCAAATTTTTTATTTAAACAAGGAGATCAGAATGAGTGAACACAAAAATAACGTTGTGCTGGGTGCCGGCGAGGTGTACGTGGATGTCGGGGCCACCGGCAAAGAACGGTATATTGGGGATACACCGACGGCGACTCTGTCGCTGGAGGCTACAGACTTGGACGTATTCGCGTCCGATGGGCCAGATACCAGCAAACGCCTGGCGCGAGTGCGCACGCAAGTGGCAAGACGGATGACTGTTGAGCTGCGAGACATGTCGCTGGACAATATCGCCCTGTTTGTCGGCGGCAATGTCGCAACCGTGGATGCCATAAGCGACAAAACCGAAATGCGCATTGCAGCGCCTAAAAAAGGCGATATTGTGCAGATATTAAACGCCGGAAGGCCCGTGCGCGGTGTGAAAGATGGTTGGAAAATCTACCCCGGCACGACCAGTGGTGGTAAAGGGAGTGCGCTTACCAGCACGGCGCTCAAAAAGTTTAAATTGGATCAGGCCGCCGGAAGATTAGCCGTGATCGAAGATGTTGGCTCGACTTACGATACATATGGCATCGTAGTTGAATACCAAGCCAAAGCAAATCAAGTTATTGAGACCGACACTCAAGTAATCGAGGGCGCAGTGCGCTATCTCGAAACCCCGGTACACGGGCATGGCCACAACATCTATTTTCCCGATGCGACTATAACTGCATCTGGGGATTGGACACTAAAGTCACGAGACCAAGAGCAGCGTTGCAGCCTAATCATTGAATCACTGGGCAACATAGTCATTGACAGCAATGACGTTGCCGGCGCCAAAGATTTACCCCCCTCGATGGTTTAGGCGCGCGACATGGGCAAAGCACACTATCAACTCTATCGAGACAAGGCTGAGTGCTGGCGCTGGCGGTATGTAGCTGGCAATGGTCGGGTGATTGCGGTATCTAGTGAGGGCTACATCAATAAAACCGACGCACGCGCTGTGATCCGATCAATGAAGCGGTCTTTTGTCGCATCAGTCAAACTGGGAACACCGCGCAAGAGGAGAAAGTAATGTTTAAGTTTGTAGAACCAGAGCATGTGAACATACGGGTGGCAATTACATCACCGGTAAGTGGTGACACACCAGCCGCAGAACAGTGCATTACGCTTAAGATGCGCTATGCCGGGCGCACGGCACGTCAGGACTATGTGCAACACATCCAGGATGATGATGTGCTGGATGATCAAGTCATCCGCGACTGGGTAGTCGGGTGGGACGGTGTGTGCGACCAGGACGGTAAGGCAATCGACTGGGAGGATAAAGTCCTGCGCGAGCAGGTTCTGGATGCGCCGTGGGTGCATCAGGCCGTCATCCAAGCGCTGTTGCGTGAGTTGATGATGTTGTCTACCGACCCCGCCGGGGCCGCAGGAAAAAACTCACAGATGCCGCCCGACGCTGGGCGGCAGGGCAAGCAGGTGCAATAGAGGTACTAATAGAGTGGCGCGAGGTGATACACGCTTGGGTGTTGATTTGCGATCAATGGAAAGTTGCAGGCATTTCGGGGCAGGTGCTGGGGCTGGATTGGCCAGCATGCCACCTGCTGTTGCGTGCCATGCGTGTAAAGCTGACACCAGAATTATTGCAGGGCTTACGGACATTTGAAAGTGAGGTGCGGCGGACGTGGAATGCAAAAGATAAGGGGTGAGACAGAGACAACCAGACAACCCGTGCCTGGTAGCCGTTTGGGGGGTCGGCTTAAAACAACCCCCACCATTCAACAGAGGAGAAATTTATGAAACGCTACTTTCGACAACATCGTCATCAATCGCACAGGTGATGGGGTAGCCGATGAGTGAGTGGCTAAAAGCGTTCGGTGGGTTGCTGGGTGCCGTGATAGCCCCAGTGGTGCTACTGGTCGCGTTAGGATTTTTGCTCTGGGAGTGGCTCTTTTAAGTTGGTGCGGCTCAAGCACATTGTCTGGGTGGGACGCTATGAGCCAAAGTAATTACGAATGGTGCGCAAGAGGTCGTCTGCAATGTTGTACAGTGCAGCAAGAACCACGAACGGCACGATGGCAAGAACCACGAACGGCACATTGAAATACAGCCAACCAATCAGGCAGCTGAGACCAAACCCCAGCATGAACTTTTGCATAACGGGAGTATGCCATCATGCCGCGTGATTTGAAACTCGCCGTTCGCTTGGTAGCTGACGCCAAGGGCTTTAAGGGAGCGGTCAGCGTCAGTCGTCAGGAGCTAGACAAGCTCACCGGTGCCACTGGCCACGCCGGCAAGGCTACTGACAAACTTGGCAGCAGTGTCAAAACCACACATAACCGATTGCTACAATATGGATTAGCGTTTGTCAGCTTTAGCGGCCTCAATCGCCTGGCGCAAAACACGTTGCGTTTGGCGGACGCCTACACTGAGATCAGTAACCGCCTGCGATTGGTTACGCAATCGGAGCGTGACTTGGCTGATGTACGTGAAAACTTGCTAGCCATCTCGCCCGATACGCGCACGAGCATGGAGGCAAACGCGCAACTCTACAGCCGTTTGACATTGTCTGTGGATAACCTCAATTTCAGCCAGGCGGATTTGCTAAAAGTCACCGAACTGCTCAATAAGCAGTTGCTGATTGGTGGCAGTAATGCCAGCGAGTCGGCCGCCGGTCTGGTGCAATTCGCACAGGGCCTGGCATCGGGGCGCTTACAGGGCGATGAGCTGCGCTCGGTGATGGAAAACCTTCTCGGCGTTCAGCAGGGTCTGCTCGTCGGCTTTCGCAAGCTGCGTCAGCAGGGGCAGATCGACATTGATGTCACCCGCGCCAATATCCGCGATCTGGCGGCGCAAGGCACCCTGTCCGCAGAGCTGCTATTAGAAGCAATCCTCGCTAGTGCTGATGACACCGAGCGAAAATTCGGGCAGGTCAATATCACTATTGAGGGCGGGCTGCAACAAATGAAGACGGCCACCCTGGCGTGGGTGGGTGATCTTGATACGGCACTCGGGTTGTCGAACCGCATCGCGTTTTCGTTACAGCAAGCAGCTGAGGCAATCAATGAAGGCGATTTCGGTAAGTTTGCAGACGCTGTCGATCGCGGCGCGCTTGGAATGGATGAGCTGCTGACAATAGCGCTGTTGTTCGCGGCGCGTCGCCCGCTGCAAAAGCTAAGCAAAGGCTTGCTTGGCGTGGCGCGGTCGGGTATCAGTGCACGTGTGGCATTGGCTGGATTGGCGCGCGGTGGCTTGGCGTTGATCGGCGGGCCAGCAGGGCTGGCCATCACCGCCACATTCGGGTTATGGCAACTATACGAGGCGTTGCAGGGTAACAATAAGCAGTTGCGCGAGATCATTCGCACTGCTCCTAATGCCGCGGCGGCGATGCAGCAGCTGAAGGGCTTGGGATTAGATAGGCAAGACGTCTCCGCGGAATTGCTGGTGCGTCAACAGCAGAGGGCTAAGTTGCTGGCACGGCAACGCAAACTGGATGAGCGTATCCAACGCGCGCGCACCAATCTCCAGCACATCATACTGCGCCAGCAGTTTAAAAGTATTACGGATAATTTGATTGAAACCGAAGTGGACATTGATCGTTTGCGAAAAGCACTTTTAGCAGGTGCCGCCGGCATGCCCACGGTGGGTGACGGCGTGGACCTCGACACGATCGAGATCACCGCGTACGACAAGCATTTGCGTGAGCTAGAAAATCTCACCGCGGATGCATATGACAAAATCCAGCTGCTGAAGCGCCAGCGCCTGGATGAGGTCCAAAAACTGCTGGATGATGAAAAAATTTCCGAGCAGGACGCGGCCCGCAATCGTGTAGCAATACACGCGATTGCGGGGGAAGAAATTAAAGATTTACACACCAAGGGTGTTATAGAGCGCCACCAACAAACGTTGCGAGGCATTAAGCTGGAAAAAGCAGCACAAAATGCCGCAGAGCGTGCGCACCAGGAGCGATTGGACCGCGAAAACGAGCTAGCCCGTTTGCAATGGGAATTGGGTGAAGAAGAACTTGCTACCCAAACAAATTTGCAGCAGACATTCAAAAGTGGATTTGAAGAATACGCCGAGTCGGGTAAAACCGCAGCGCAGGCGGTCCGAGACGCCACCGTGGAGGGCATGAGTGCGATGGAGGATGCACTCACTCATTTTGTAGCTACCGGCAAGTTGGAGTTCGGCAATCTAGCGCAGTCGATTCTGTCAGATTTAGCACGCATTGCCATCAGGCAAAGTATCACCGGGCCATTGGCGGCCGCACTGGGTGGGTTGTTCGGCGGAAAGATCAATGACCGCGGCTTTCTGGTTGACCCCGGCGCCGGCCCGGTGCAGCTCAAACACTCGGGCGGCATCGTGGGGGGAGAAACATCAATTGTGCGGCGCATGATTGATGCTGGCGTATTTGAAAACGCCCACCGTTACCACCGCGGGGGTTTGGCATCAGATGAGGTACCGGCCATCTTGCAACGTGGCGAGATGGTAATCCCGCGTAATCTGGTGCAAGCCTCACAGCAGCCGCCACAGGTAGAGATTCACTTTGAGAACCGCGGCACGCCACAGCGCGAGGTCGGGCGCACCGTACAGTTTGACGGGCAGCGCACCATTGTGTCGGTAATTCTCGATGACATGGATCGCAATGGCCCGATTGCGCAGACCATGCAACGTAACTTTGCACTCAATCCGGCGGTGTCATGATGGTAACCGCAGTGTGGCCAGATTACGCACCGGTGGTGGCAGACGGGTTTGCCATCGGTCATGACGCGGACGTGGAACGCACCACGCTGGCAGATGGTGCGGTGCGTCAGGTAAGGCGTTTTACGCAAGCACCGCAAACCATACAGATACGTGCCTTGATTGACGGCACAGCTAAATACCGCAATTTTCAGACGTGGGCGAATACACAGGCCCACCAGGTATTTTTATTCCCTGATCCTGTGCGTGGCAATCAGGCTCGCGTACGGGTACGTGGCGGGGTGGCAGGCATTACCGCCACCCTGAAAGTAGGTACCGGGCAAACACAGCTGTGGGAGATTGCCTGCACGCTGGAGGTGGTTTTATGAGTAAACAGGGGCAGATTGCTGACCGCGCCTTGACGCCACAATCGGTGATTGTAGAGGCGGTGGAGATTACGCATGCGGATATGCCGCAGGCCGCAAGGGTAGTGAACGATACGCAGAACAGAGAGATAGAGGGTAACGAATACATCGCGCTGCGTTTTGACGTGACCATGCCGGACGCTGCGGACGGACGGCGACCGCGCGCGCGGTTAGTGCTGGACAACGTCGGGCGCGAGTTGAACCAGTGGATTGAGGTTTCTAACGGCGGCGTGGGTGCCACGGCACGCCTGATGCGGGTACGCATCGACAGCAGCGGGCAGGCACACGTTGAGTGGGAGCTTGGCATCGGTTTGGCGGCGGTATCTGGCAGCAGCGAGCGGGTGGAGGCGGAGCTTGGCTATGGGTCGTTATTATCCGGGCCGGCGGTTACGTTACGTTATGACGTGCGCAGTGCGCCGGGGCTGTTCTGATGCAGGCTAAAAATCGACTTTGGTACGAGCATTGGCTGGGTCGCTGGGTTGGCAGGCAGTGGTTGGGACAGATGGACTGCGTGCTGTTTGTGCGTAAGGTGCTGGCAGGTCAATTTGAGATGCGCATGTGAATTTACGGGTGGCAATTACATCACCGGCGATGGGTAACACGCCAGCTGCAGAACAGCGCATTACGCTTAAGATGTGCTATGCCGGGCGCACGGCACGTCAGGACTACGTGCAGCACATCCAGGAGGATGATGTGCTGGATGATCAAGTCATCCGCGACTGGGTAGTCGGGCGGGATGGGGTGTGCGACCAGGACGGTAAGGCAATCGACTGGGAGGATAAAGTCCTGCGCGAGCAGGTTCTGGATGCGCCGTGGGTGCATCAGGTCGTCATCCAAGTGCTCTTACGCGAGTTGATGATGTTGCCTAACGACCCCGCCGGGGCCGCAGGAAAAAACTCACAGATGCCGCCCGACGCTGGGCGGCAGGGCAAGCAGGTGCAATAGATGTACTAATCGAGTGGTGCAAGGTGATACACGCTTGGGTGTTGATTTGCGATCAATGGAAAGAGGATTTCATTATGTGACCAAGATATGGTAGCTTGGTTGACCCCAAAAAAAGTGCCTGCTAACAACGCGGGTAATCATTTTGCTATACTGAAACATTAAGTTAGTTTGGAGAATCCATATGGCGGTACAAAAAAATAGAAAGACACGCTCAAAGAGAGACATGCGTAGGGCTCATGATGCACTAACTACTACTACTTTGTCTGTTGACGGCACCACAGGCGAGACTCATTTACGCCACCACATTACGCCGGATGGTTATTATCGTGGCCAACAAGTAATTGTAAAAGCGGAAGAGTATGAAGATGATGAAGAATAAGAGCTCTAAAGAAATTGCTATTCGTATAACTCATACTGCTTCATAGATACTCACAATAACTCTAACTCTTACAGTTTCTACCGTATACACACGTGAAAAATCCTACGATTTCGCTAGATGCCTTGGGTGGCGATTTCGGAGCAGCCGTCATTACTAAGGCAGCCGTTGACTACCTGGAAAATCATCATGACGTTTCGCTGATATTAGTAGGGGATCAGCGACAAATTATAAGCGAATTAAATAAACTGAATGCCAAGCCTTATGAGCGTTTAAAAATTCATCATGCAAGTCAATTTGTTGCAATGGACGAGCCTCCATTACAAGCGTTGCGCAGCAAAAAAGATTCATCCATGCGTGTAGCGATTAATCTTGTAAAAACAGGAGTCGCTAATGCTTGTGTAAGTGCTGGCAACACGGGCGCATTGATGGTAACTGCACGCTATGTGCTTAAGACACTGCCAGGAATAGACCGACCTGCAATCACCAGCACTATTCCATCTGTTAATGGTCAAACCTATATGCTTGATTTAGGTGCTAATGTCGGTTGTACAAGTAAGCATTTATTACAGTTTGCGGTAATGGGTGCTGTGTTAGCCACTGCTATTGATGAAATCGAAAATCCAAAAGTAGGTTTACTAAATATCGGGGAAGAAGAGATTAAAGGTAACGAGCAAATTAAACAAGCTAATGAACTATTACGGCAAAGCGGTTTAAACTATGTCGGTTATGTTGAAGGCGATGATATTTATTGTGGAGACGTAAATATAGTGGTATGTGATGGTTTTGTCGGAAATGTGGCGTTAAAATCCAGTGAGGGTGTAGCAAAAATTATTTCTCGTTACATAAAACAAGAGTTCAATCGAAATTTTTTTTCCAAAATCTGTGGGTTTCTGGCGTTGCCCATACTCAAGGCATTTAGTCAACGAATTGATCCACGGCGTTACAACGGCGCGAGCTTATTGGGCTTGCGTGGCGTCGTCATCAAAAGTCATGGTAGTGCCGATGCTTATTCATTCCAACATGCGATTAATATTGCTCGTATAGAAGCAATCAAGCAGGTGCCAAAACAAATCGACTTACGAACCGCAGAATATTTAAAACGCGATAGTGCAGTATGAATTATTCCAGAATTATAGGGACAGGCAGTTATCTGCCAGACAAGGTCTTAACAAATAAAGATCTGGAAAAAATGGTAGATACTTCTGATGCATGGATTCAGGAAAGAACCGGAATAAAGCAGCGTCATATTGTCGCAGATGGTGAAACCACTTGTGACTTAGCAGTTAATGCATCACGACGCGCCTTAGAAATGGCAGGTAAAAAAAATACTGATATTGATCTCATTATTGTTGCCACCACAACTGCCGATAAAATCTTTCCAAGTACTGCATGCTTGCTGCAAAAGCGATTAGATATTCACGGCTGCGCGGCTTTTGATGTACAAGCCGTGTGTACAGGTTTCGTTTATGCATTAGCGATTGCCGATAACTTCATTCGCACTGGATCAGCAAGTTGTGTACTGGTAGTAGGCTCAGAGACGTTATCGCGTATCCTGGACTGGAATGATCGTAGTACTTGCGTTTTATTTGGTGATGGGGCAGGTGCTGTAATACTGGAAACATCCAAAAAACCTGGAATTTTGTCTTCTCACTTACATGCGGATGGCAGTTATGAGCACCTGCTGCATGTACCGCATGGGATTTCCATGGGATATGAGCAGCTTAAGGCAGGTGAAGCATATATCTACATGGAAGGTAATGCGGTTTTTAAAATGGCTGTGAACACTCTGGGTCGAATCGTAGATGAAACTTTGGAAGCAAATAAAATCGGAAAAAGTGACATTGATTGGTTAGTTCCACATCAGGCTAATAACCGTATCATTGAAGCTACCGCGCGCAAACTAAAAATGTCAATGGAACGGGTAGTCGTTACTGTGTCAGAACACGGCAATACCTCTGCTGCATCTATACCATTGGCATTAGATGTGGCAGTTCGTGACGGCCGAATTAAAAAAAATGAAACACTTATGTTGGAAGCCTTTGGTGGTGGATTTACATGGGGTTCTACTTTGCTAAACTTTTAGGCTAAATGTACTTCCGTGTTTTATTAGGTGATCTCGGACCGGTAATCAGTCTATCAGGAGAACTGTACCAAGTGTTTTCTCCTTGTTAAATTTTTAAGATCAAGTAAGCAAAAGTACCCCGCTTAATCATTGCAAGCCTGTCGCAGCATTTGGTGACACAAACGCACGTTTATTAATTTTCGGACTTACGCCCGGTCTGCAGGGTGTCATCGTAGGCCTTTTACCCGCGATTATGCTGGAACGCTTTTATCAAGCCTTGTATAAGTTTGCGACACGTCCCATTTCAATTAGTAGTGATGACGTATTAAGACTTTTGAGCACTTATTGTATTACAAATGCTGCGAAGTATGCACCTCCAGCAAACAAACCTGCTACCTGTTAAACCCGGGTAACGTAATTCTTGCCTTAGGTAAAATTTCCTACGACGCAGTATTGCGCACCTTTGATTTGAAAATTAAGAGTTGCCTTTTCAGCCAAGTAAACTTGTATAAACTCGAGAATCAATTGTGTTTATTAGACACTTACCACTGTAGTCATTATAACATACAAACTAAACGGCTCACACCAGAACAATTTGAAGCTATATTCGCGTAAATAAAGTCTGTTTTAGATAGTGGTTGACATTTATGAGTGATTTAAGTGTTAAAAAGTCTGATCATAAAAAATTTATGCAAACGCTTACTCATAGCCCGGGTGTTTATCGCATGTTCGATGCGCAGGGAAAGTTGCTTTATGTAGGAAAAGCTAAAAGTTTAAAAAAACGGGTAGCAAGCCATTTCTCTAAGCATCAGCACAGCCTGCGTATTGCCAAAATGGTGTCGCAAACCACAAACATCGAAATTACGATTACTAACACTGAAGCAGAAGCATTATTGCTGGAAAGCAATTTAATTAAACAATATCGCCCTCGATATAACATCTTGCTAAGGGACGACAAGAGTTACCCTTATATCTTTGTTTCTTCTAAACATAAATATCCACAAATCACATTTTATCGTGGTAACCGCAATAAAGCAGGTAAATATTTCGGACCTTATGCAAGCGCAGGGGCGGCTAGAGACGCTTTAAATTTATTACAGAAGGTGTTTAAAGTTCGACAATGTGACGATTACTTTTTTGACCATCGCAGCAGACCCTGTCTACTATATCAAATAGGTCGCTGTAGTGCTCCGTGTGCAGGGCTTATTGACGAAGAGTGCTATCGAAGCGACATTGAATCTGCTATAGAGTTTTTAGACGGGAAGAGTTATCAACTGATTAATCGTTATGTGCAAAGCATGGATGCCGCATCGGCTAACTTAAATTATGAACAAGCAGCCAATTTCAGAGACAAAATTGAATTACTGCGTAAAGTTTCAGAACAACAATATATTAGTACCAAAGATAACAACGTAGATATTATTGCAATCCAATCGGAAGGAGAAATTGCTTGTGTTCAGGTGTTTAATATTCGTGCAGGTATAAATTTGGGCAATAAAAGCTATTTCCCAAACCTCCCGGAGCCCACTAGCTGCGAGAAAATACTTACGGCTTTCATAGGCCAATATTACCTGGCTCATACAATACCGAAAGAGATTATCTCCAGCCATAAGCCCGATGATGCTGAGCTTTTACAGGAAATGCTTAGCAATAGGATCAATAAAAATGTAGTAATAGTGTATACGCCACGTAGTGTCCGCGCACGATGGTTAGACATTGCAAAAAAAAATGTAGCCTCAGCTTTACATAGCAAGTTAGCCTTAAGATCAGGGCTAATGCAAAGATTTGAGGCGTTACAAGAAGAGCTTAATTTAGGATTTATACCAACACGTATTGAGTGCTTTGATGTTAGTCATACAAGAGGGGAGGCTACAGTAGCCTCATGCGTGGTATTTGAGCAAGAAGGGCCGGTCAAAGGAGACTATCGTCGTTTTAATATAGAAAATTTGGAACCGGGTGATGATTGCGGAGCAATGTATCAGGCCCTCACGCGACGTTACACAAGACTTAAAAAAGGCGGGGGTAGATTGCCGGATATACTTTTAATTGATGGGGGCAAGGGACAAGTAAATACGGCACAAAAAGTGATTGGTGAATTACAAGTTGAGGGGGTAAAAATTATCGGAGTTTCTAAAGGGGTAGCAAGGCGTCATGGTTGTGAAACACTTGTTTTCCCTAACGCCAATAAAAATATCAATCTAGCCGAGCATTCATTGGCGTTACTCCTGATACAACAAGTCCGTGATGAGGCGCATCGCTTTGCAATTACCGGACATCGTAAACGACGCGCCAAGAAACGAGTTACTTCTCCCTTAGAAAACGTCTGGGGGCTGGGAACCAAACGCAGACAAAACTTATTAAAGTATTTTGGAGGTATACGGGGTATTACCCAAGCAGGTGTAGAAGAGCTTGCTAAAGTACCTGGTATTAGCAAAAATCTTGCAAAAACAATTTACCAGGAAATGCACTCTGCCTAAAGTGGTTAAATAAACATGGCATATAATATTCCCAACATACTAACATATATAAGAATATTAATTATTCCTTTATTGGTGTTGGTGTACTACTTTCCACCAAATCAGTGGGGCATGCCTGCTGCCGCATTATTGTTTGGAATTGCTGCATTAACCGATTGGCTGGATGGATACCTGGCACGCAAATTAGGTCAAAGCTCAAAACTTGGCGCCTTTCTAGACCCAATCGCAGATAAATTAGTTGTTATCACGGCATTGGTGATGATTGTAGATGAATACGGCGAGCCGTCTATTTTGATCCCAGCACTTATTATTATTGGCAGAGAAATCGCAGTCTCAGGTTTGCGTGAATGGATGTCAGAGCTTGGATGCAGGGAATCAGTTTCGGTCTCGACATTAGGCAAAATCAAAACCACCGCCCAGATGGTCGCTTTGCTTCTGCTATTATTTTATTATCCCGTATTCGGAATCCCTATATTCAAAATAGGAGTATGGTTATTATATACTGCTGCCACGCTTACGCTTTGGTCTATGGTAGTCTATATTAGCCGTGCGGTTAAAACCAATAACAAAGAAACTTTATAAGGAAATTTATTGACTCAACTCTACTGATCAATAAAATATGACAAGCTTAGGCGGGAATAGCTCAGTTGGTAGAGCGCAACCTTGCCAAGGTTGAGGTCGCGAGTTCGAACCTCGTTTCCCGCTCCACTTACGTACCATTTATTTTCATTCCGCAAACCTTTATAAAAGTCTGTAACTACTTTGGATATAGTAAAACATTATATCAATCTTTTTGTGTATACATATGTAATCCTTACCAGGAACTTAACATTATTATTAAATTGCTGATATTTACAGCCACCACCGATTGATAGAAGGTTGACAAAATTCTGAAAGATCATTTTAGCAGCAACAGATGAGTAGTAGACATATCCGGATATGTCTGGCTCATTCGTAAACACACTGGCTGGGAATAAAATTGATGAAAATTAAATGTGCTATATATTGAACTCCCTTGCCAGAGTTTTGAAGCTTTAACGATTAAGCTAAGCGGGCTAGGTGGCAGAGTGGTTATGCAGCGGCCTGCAAAGCCGTGGATACCGGTTCGATTCCGGTCCTAGCCTCCATATTTAATAGCCCAGGTGGCGAAATTGGTAGACGCAAGGGACTTAAAATCCCTCGGAGCTTAACCTCCATGCCGGTTCGAGTCCGGCCCTGGGCACCAACTCATGTGTAATGGGCTGTAAAGTAAAATAAACAATAAGCTTAGCGACTTAAAATTTAACCTGTATAAATTTAGTATATGGTATATAGTGCAGTATACGAAAAAAGCTTGGCTTGCCGAGAGGTAAAGCTAGGTCATATAAATCTACATTATGTAGAACGGGAGGAATAAATTATGTCAAGTCTTGTAGCATTATCAATAAGTATAGGTGTTTTGGGTGGTATTGCGGCAGCTTTATGTATCGGGCCGCTAGGAGCAATAGCTGTAATTTGGGCTGTATTCATTGCATGGGCATGTTTCTTTGCAATTGGTGGGGATGGAAAAGCATTACAAAATACAATTGTTTGTAATGTATTAGGCGCAGTAATTGCGTGGATTGCATTATTAATTATTCTCGGGATTCCTTTAGCAGATACGCTTACTCTACCTATTTGGGCAGGAATTGTGGTCGCTGTAACAGTCTTTGTGATGTGTTTGTTGGCGCATATTGAAATATTTTCTTCAATACCAGCCAGTGTTTTGGGATATGCAAGTGTCGCAGGCTACGCACTCCAAACCAAGGATGCATTGTCAGTTAGTTCCCTAACCTCTGGTAGCAACAATGCATTGATCGTTATTGTGATCTCACTTATAGCTGGTGCGATTCTAGGGATGATTTCCAGTAAAGTCGGAGATGCACTAACGTCTGGAAAGTAATTGATAAAATATGTAGCTTTAATTATACAAAACAATATACAAAAAACGCCTACCTAGGTAGGCGTTTTTTGTATCAGATAATTTAAATAATAGAGTATTTATTTCTCCTATAAAAATTAGTTATTTAAGATCAATCTATAATGATAAAGATTGTATTTCTCACATAATATACTGTATCTTATAGATTGTAAGTTAGAAAACTATAAAGGGTCATAATTTAATGTACCTCTTTGCTTAAAGCTATGGTAATTTAATGAACAATGGGTTTTTAATTCTCTGAATCTCATAAGAGCGGGTACCCAAAGAGAAGCTATAAAGAAGAAATAACCATATAAAAACTTCTGAAACCATCAGCCTGGCATACGAACATTTGGCAACCCTTTCTCCTCTAGTTGGGTCATCAATTAAAACCTATAAAAGCTGAAGTCGATATGCAAAGAAAGGTAAGTATCAACCCGCCCACTGTGGCGGGTTTTGTTTTTCCCAGATACATAATTATTCATTTCTGTAGAAGTGTGCGAGTCTTTTTTACAAGAATCGCGAGAAACGGCTGCGCATAATCTTTAATCGGTATGTAAGCAATTGAGTGCTCCATCCGCGTCATTAGAGTCGTTGTGCGTCATCAGGTAAGTGGCAGGGTTTATATGGCATGATTTGAGATCAGCAGTGCATTGGCGCGCCGGGTTGCTTTTGAGTTAACGGTATAGCGGGTGGTGATGGACTCGATGGTGAAGTCTTTAAATAGTGTTCGTATGTCGGGAATATCATTGATGCTCAATATGAACGTGCCTTTGATGGATTTAAGTTGTTTGGCCATTTGTACAAAGTCATCACGTCTGAATAGTCCTTTGCCGTAGTCGTTTTCGTGTCCCCAATAAGGCGGGTCGATGTAGAACAGGGTAAAGGGTCTATCGTAACGTTTTATAAATACGTCCCAGTGCAGGCATTCGGTGTGCACACCTTGTAGTTGGGTGTGTGCGGAGGTGATGAGTTTTGTGATACGGGTGGTCGTGAGTTTTGCTCGGTTTGGGGTGTTTACACCCATATTGCCTAGTGTAGCATTGTGTGCGGGTTGTCCTCCAAATGAGGGAATTTGCAGGTACGTGAAACGTGCCGCACGCTGGATGTGTCGGTGAGGGTGTCGGGGTTGACACGTGTTAATCGCGCAAACTCTTTGCGCGAGGATAATACCCAGTCAAACTATGGATTTTTGCTCGTTTTGCTCGGCGGTTGAGATCATGCTTGTAAAATCCTGCGCACTTGTCGCACTGAAAGGTTGTGCTGTGTTGCCAAATCGTCTAAATTCCTGCCGTTGAACGCAGCGCGTATCGCCTCATTCCGCCCACGGCGTGCGCGATGGGCACGCAGGACGTCGCCGTGCGGTAGATAGATGCCGTAGGGTCTATGGATGCGATCGCATATGGCTATTGCGATATCGAAGGCGTGCTCGTTGCTAAGTAAGCGGAATCGTGGCTGGGCCAACAGGTGCTGGGTGGCTGCCACCATCTCGTCCGCCACACAGGGCATATCTGAATTATCTTTTATTGCCATCAACCATCCGCATCCGGCGATGCTGTTTAACTTTTTTCAGCCCTTCTATGGCACGACTGGCATCCTGTTTTGTGCGGATTGGGCGGTCGCCAAGATAATTTTTGCGCCAGTGTAGCCAACTCAACCACGTTGTCGGGCGTAGCACCTGCACGTGCTCTGCGACGTGCGGGCCGCGGGGATGTGGGCTTGCGCGGTGGATATCGCTTGCCGCGGTTGACGGCCTTGATCAATGTGGTGGCCTGGGCGCGCGACAAGCGCAGGCACGTGTATCGTTGTTTGTTGGCATCCCACGCCTGCTCGCCAAATAATAAATGGATTTGATGGCGATACGCGTCGTCATCCACACCATGCCGCGTGCACGCGGCATGGATCGCGCGTATTTGGGCTGGCGTGATGGGAGTGTGCCCTGCTGCGGTCGTCGCCTGCGACATGATGCTCTACCTCACTGCTGCCACGCGCTGGGGTTGCGCTTTGGCACGGAGATGCGCGGCCACGGCGCGGTCGGTGGGTTTCCCCCCACCCGAACGCGATGCGTTCTGACTCCCCCTCAAGGGGGGAGTGATCACAAACGCAACACACTCATTGTTAACCTGCTTCAGCCCCCGCACGCGCGCCTCGGCCAGGCACTCATCTGCGGCGGCAATTAGATCCGGTCAGTTGCGCGCGACTGGCGATTGGGCCAATGTGGTGCGGGCTGCATCGTCAATCACCTCGCCCAGTGCCTTTAACAGGGCGAAATCGGCCTCGGCTGATGTAATGCCCTCTAGCCATATAGAGTCTGATCGTAAGCGCACCTCGGCGATATTTTGCGCCTTGTCTTTCTGACTGACTAACACCACACCCAACAGCGGGCTGCGATTATTCCAAGCGAGTTCTCACAGTCGTTTGAGTGCGCGGAGCGTATTGCCATGCACCATGTGTGCATCATCAATCATCAGCACGATACGTTGCTTGATGCTGCTGTGGCCTAGCACCCGCTGCACTTGCTGCGAGCGTGTCTCAGCAGATCGTTTTGGCGATTCATTCGATAAATCCCGCACTAGGGCAATCTCTATGTCGCCCATATGCAGCTTATCGCGGGTGAGACGCAAGGGTTCTACCACGCGCACGTCAGGGGAGCGTTGCAGTGCGTAGCGGATAGCACATGTCTTGCCTACGCCCCGAGCCCCGAGCACCGACACCATCGCTTGATGGCGTACTGCCGCCTCAACCATCGCTGCCACGCGCTGCGTATCGGCTGTATCCAGTTGCAAGCCGGCCCAGGGTTCGGTCGACGATTTAAAGTGTTTGCGGGTTAAAATTTTCATTTGCGCCTCCTCAAAATAATTGTAATTGTCCGCTCGCACACAATCGCATGGTGCGCGTCTTGCCGTAGATGGCAGCGTTGACACAGTGCTGCCAGGTTGAGCAATGACGCTGCCTCCGTGCGTATCGGCACTACTCGGCAGCCTCTAGCTGTTGAGTAAATAGCCCCGACAACTCGAGTGCCAGATCGCGCACCGCGATGCGTGCCAGGTCGTGCTCAATCAGGTGTTGGCGGACTAGGGCCAGATTGTCCGCACTCAGCGGGTGCAGATAAATCCGCAGGAATTCACGCATCGCCTGCTCGATACTGTCGTAAGTATTGGCGGCTAGCGGGTTATGCAGGTTTGCGGCCCCGACACTGCGGGGGTGCATTGAGATGACGTTTTTATCCCCCGTACCTTGGGGTGAGGGGCTGTCGTGTAAAAAGCCCCCGACGGCACGCGCTCAAAAGGCATGCAAATCCACACCGGAGGAGGCTTCGGAGGAGTTTTCCGAAAGTAACTTTTCTAACTTGGTTTTAGGCGTGCCGCGCACCACCCCGTACAGGTGTAGCTGGTAGTGTGTGGCTACATGTTGCGCGCCACTCTGCTCGTCCTCGCACACCAGGGTGTTGATTGCAAGGGCCGGCGAGCAATAACCCAGCATGCGTGCAGTCGCTCACACTCATACTCCTGTCCACCCCAGCGCACGATGCCATTGCTATCCACCCAGCGCGCGCTTCACGGGCTAAGGTCTCAATGGGGTTAGCTGGTAACTCGTTCGTCAATGTGCCACTCCAGTAGACGGGCATTGAGATTAGATAGTTTGATCTAGTCTGTGCCACGCAAAAACAGCGGCCACTCAAACCCAATCCAGCGCGTGCCATCGCCCAGTGCCTTACTGATATACTGAATGCTCATGTTTTAATACGGAGGCAAAGAGGAGTAAGAAAAGCGTGCACGTGGTCCCGAACCAAAATGGCGGTTGGGATATAAAAACAGGGGGTGCAGAGAAGGCATATCGCCATTTTGAGCGCAAGACCGATGCCGTTGATTGCGGGCGTGATATTAGCCGTAATCAGCGCGGGGAGCTTTATATTCATGGACAAGATGGGAGAATACAAGAAAAGGATAGCTATGGCAGTGATCCTTATCCGCCCCGGGGCTAGGGTTGAGTAAACGCATCCTGCTCGGCGCGCTGTTTGATCTCACTGCGTGCGGTGTTGAGTTGTGTGGTGGCATCAAATTCCACGCCTAAGTGGGCCGGCCACGGCGTGTCGGTCTACTACAGAGCTGTCAGCGCGGCCTAACCGCCCGGAGGGCGGAAGCGCGAGGGACCGTCACCGCATGGGACGAGACCCCGAAGGGGGCTCGGGTCGGCGAAGCCGACTAGGGCCCGGTCCCGAAAGGATGCGCCATCCCCAAATGATCCGGCGTCAATGGCATGGTCTGCTGAGGACTTCCGGCTAGGAGCGAGACGCGGGCGAACCGGCGTGTTGTCGTGCGCCGGTCGGCGGCGTTGGTTACGCGCTACGGGGGACCGTTCGGGTCGCTGGTGGTAAAATACTCCATGCGTCCTTGGACTCCATGCCTCTCAATGGCGGCGAATTGCCACTGGTCCTGAAGATCGACCTCCCTGCAGTAAAGATGGATGAAGAACTGGTGCTGCCCGTCATTCGACCACTCTCCGTCAGGCGGCGGCAAAGAGTCGTCGCAACCAACCCACCTGAAGTAGCCGTCGGACTGCCCGAGGATGATGTTCCTGACCAACGGCGTGAAGCAGTCGAGACCCAGGTTCGCCACGGCAAGGCCGTAGCCGATCTTCGCGACGAATCGCATAAACTCGTACGGTTGGACTTTGAAGCGGTGCTGCTGGTCCCATCGCGGGTACTTCCTTTGGAGGCGGGTTTCCTCGTCGTGAGATGCGAGGACCAAGCCTATTCACGCATGGGCAACGCATCGAACGCCTATCGGGACGGGATCACGCAGGCGTGGCAGGGCGAGCTTTGGGGCAAGGCGTTCTTCGAGCGCTTGGCGGCCGCGACGGACGGTGCCGACTGGCCATCAAGCATTTCCAGGAACTGCTCGCGGAGGCGCCGATCGTGGAGCGCGACACCGTGCAGCTCCTCCTTGACCACGAGGTCGCTCTCAAGCGTTTCGCGGAACGGGAGCTGGCCGGGGATTCCGCCACATCTCTTGAACCGGTCTGCGCTGTCATCGCGAGGGCCGCTACGAACCGCCCAACGCACCTCAAGGAGTCACCATAACAGCCATGACCCTAACACGATAAGGAGATCTTTCTGGCCAAGGTACGGGTCGGCATCCTGGCGATCGCCCGTGAGGGTCGGGGTCCGCTTACGGCGCCGATCTGGTACGGGTACGCGCTTGGCGGGAGCCTCCGGGTGATGATCGGCCGCAATTCCCGAAAGGCGGAACTGCTGGCGTTGGGCACCCGGGTGTCGCTGTGTCCCCAACGGGAGTCCGCACCCTACGCCTATGTCACCGTCAAAGGTCCGGTGGTGCGGATCGAAGTGGGCACGGACGAGGACATCCGCGAATTGGCGACCCGGTACCTCGGGCCCGATGAAGGCAAGAACTACGCCGACACCATTACCCCCGGGTTGGGCCTGACCGTAACGGTGCGCCCGGAGACCTGGATCGCCGTGGACTACTCGCGCGCCTGAGCGTCTCCTTGCGCAGCCCTGGATCAACCAAGCATGAGGCTCAGCACCAGCAGACCGGCCAACGTCGCGCTCACGAGCTTCCAGAACAGCGTGGGATTCTTCTCGAGCAGGGGTGCGGTCTCGGCCCGGCGGACGAGTTCCGGGTTTGGCCGCGCGAGGTCCGTGACGAGCTCCGAGAGGGCCTCGTAGCGGCTTTGCGGGTTATGCGCCATCGCCTTGGCCAGCGCCAGGTCCACCCACCTCGGCAGATCATCGCGGCCAGCCTTGGCGAGTGTCGTGTAGGGCCGATTCACGTAAGCCTTGGCGTCGCGCGCGAGCGGTGGCTTGTAGGGCAGCGCGCCGGTGAGCATTTCGTACGCCACGACGCCCAGGGCGTAGATGTCCGCGGCGTGGGTCGCGGGCTGACCGAGCAGGCACTCGGGTGCGACGTAGCCCACCGAGCCGACGGGGTGGGTCTCGCGAACGGCTTGGTCGAGTTCGTCGAAGCCTTGCGCGTAGGCGGTGCCGAAGTCGACGATCTTGGCGTTGCCGTCGCGGTCAACCATCACGTTCTCGGGTTTGAGGTCCCGATGCACGATTTGCAGCCGCTGGAAGGCGCGTAGCGCCTTGGCGATCTCGCCGACGAGTCGGCGGACCTCGTCAATGGCGGGTCGGGGATTGTCGAGCATCCACTGGCGAAGGCTCATGCCCTCGACGTGTTCGGCGACGAGATAGAGGAAGCGGCTCTCCGGACGCGGCAGCACCTTCATGACGCCGGGGTGACTGATCCGTTTGCCGATCCACTCTTCACGGAGAAAGCCGTCGAGGTAGACAGCGTCCTCGGCGAACGACTCGGACGGTGCCTTGAGGGTCAGGCGACGGCCCGATGGATCCTCGACAAGGTACAGGTGGCTGCGGGTGCCACTCGCGATCGTGCGCAGCACGCGGTAGCCGTCGATGCGGGCATCGGGGCGCAACACCGGCGGAATCACTTGGCGCGTCAAGCGGCGGTGCGCCTCGTCGATGTCCTCGTCGGGCGTCGAGTCGATGCGGACCAGCAGGCAACTGACGTTGTCTTCGCTGCCGCGCTTGAGGGCGGCGTCCACGATCGTCCGGGAGACGCTCTCCAGCGTCGCGTTGCCAGAGAGCGCGCAACTGACGTGCCGGCGCAGGTGCTGGGCAGGCAACGCATCGTGGACGCCGTCGGTGGTCAGCACGAAGACGTCGTCTGGCGCCAGGTCTTCGGCCAGGTAGTCCACCTCGAGGTCCAGACCCATGCCGAGGGCATTGGTGAGCATCGCCTGCTTGCGGTGGTCGCGGGTAAGCTGCTCGAATTCGCCGTTCCGGAGCCGGTGTACGCGGCTGTCGCCGACGTGGAAGACGTGCGCGGTGCGACCCTTGGCGATCATCACGCTCGTCGTGCACGCCATCCCGTCGTGGTGGCAGAGCCAGCGGTTGAGCACGTTGAGGATGCGCGCCGCCGATGCCTTGACGGTCCACGTCTCCGGGGTCGCCAGGTATTCGTCGATGAATTCGGTCACCGTCGTCTGGCTGGCCTTGTCCGCCTGTTCGCCGCTCGAGACGCCATCGGCGATCACCGCGACCGCGCCCCTCATTCGGTCGGGGGGTGCCGCGGCGAACGCATCCTCGTTGACGGCGCGCGTCCCGGCGAGCGAGGTACCGCCGTAGCTGATGTTGAGTTCGGCGCCGTGCACCGCCAAAGCCGCGCTTAGTCGACCTCGATCAACTCGACCGTGCCGTCGTCGCGGACCTCGGCCATGTGCCCGCGGGGCTCCTCCATGAAGAACAGGGTGAAGAAGCCGATCACCGCCGAGACGCCGATGACCGCGAAGAAGACATCAAAGCCGACCATCGAGAAGACCGTCAAGTAGCACACCGCGCCGATGTTGCCATAGGCGCCCGTCATGCCCGCAATCTGACCGGTCAACCGGCGCTTGATCAGGGGTACGACCGCGAACACGGCACCCTCGCCAGCTTGTACGAAGAAGGAACAGGCCATCGCCGTGATGACGGCGAGCACCAACGGCCAAGACGAGTCCACCAGAGCGAAGATGAAGTAGCCGATGGCGAGTCCGGCGATCAGGATAAACAGCGTCCGGCGACGGCCGAAGATGTCGCTGATGAGGCCACCGGCCGGACGTGACATGAGGTTCATGAAGGCGTAGGACGAAGCCAGCAATCCGGCTTGGACCATGCTGAGACCGAAGACGTCGCTGAAGAACAGCGGCAGCATGGAGACGACGGCGAGTTCGGATCCGAACGTCGCGAAATACAGGACGTTCAACACTGCAACCTGCTTGAATTTGTAGCGGTGCAGCGCCGGGACGGGCTTTTCGAAAACGCCCTTGTTGACCCGCCATGCCTGCCAGGCGTCGTAGATGTAGCCGACGAGCAGGACGGCGTAGACCGTGTTCGCGCCGGTCGCCGAGAGCAGGTCCACGCCGCTTGACGACAGCTTCCAAGTGAGCAGCGCCAGTGCCAGAAAGATCGGTGCCTTCATGACCAGGAGCAGGAACAAGTCCCCCTTGCTGGTCACCTCTATGGCGCCCAGGTTCTTCGGCTTGAAGTACGTCGAGCCCTTGGGCGTGTCGGAGACGTTGAAGTAGTAGAGCACGCCGAAGACGATCGCGAGTGCCCCCGTTGTGCCGATGGCGTAGCGCCAGCCCTCGTCGCCGCCGAACAGCAGGGCGAGCGTCGGCAACGCCATGGCGGCTGCAGCCGAACCGAAGTTGCCCCAGCCGCCGTAAACGCCCTCGGCGCGGCCGAGTTCGTTGGCTGGGAACCATTCGCCGACCATGCGGATGCCGACGACGAACCCCGCGCCGATGAAGCCGAGCAGGAACCGTGCGATCGCCGCCTGGACGAACGAATCCGCAAGGGCGAATGCGAAGCACGGCACACTGCACGCCACGAGCAGAATCGCGTAGACGAGCCGCGGCCCGTACTTGTCGGTGAGCATGCCGATGATGATCCGCGCCGGGATGGCGAGGGCCACGTTCAGCGTGAGAAGGGTGGATACCTCCGCCTTGCTCAAGCCCAGCGTGTCCTTGATGGCGGACATGAGCGGGGCATGGTTGAACCAGACCACGAAGGTGACGAAGAACGCCATCCAACTCATGTGCAGCACCTTCATCTTGCCGCGGAAGGCCAGCAGGTTGAAACCGCGTACTTCGTTCGTCTCAGATCGGCTCTTCATACATCTTTCCTTAATTACTGTAGTTATAAAAAGTTGAGACTGCGTACTTCGTTCGTCACAGATTGGCTCCTCAGTGCCCGTTCGGAGCGACACCGACGGCGCGGTTCGTGGCCAGGCCAATGTCGCGGGCGTGTTGCTCGAACCCCTTGTTCTTCCAGAAAAAAGCGCCCGGCATGGTGGTCGGTACGACCACGATATAAAACAGCGCTCGACTCACGGTGCTTGTGCCGACGCCAACGAGCGCGGCAACCAGCCAGGGGGCCGGATGGGTCACTCCGCCGAGGGCGAGGCTTGAGACCAGGACGACGCTGCCGACCAAGAGCGCATTGCGCAGCCGGTAGACATGGCCGAAAGTCGTCGTCTGCACGTAGTGCGACACCGCGCCTTCATGCGCGGCGTCACGCATATCCCTGGCATGGCCGATGAGGCCGACGGCCTCTAGTCCCCATCCGACCACGATCGCGGCCGCGAGCAGCGGCGGCCAACCAGGCGTCAGCGCCAAGCTGATCCAGCCGCCGAGCGCAAGCGTGGCGCCGACGAAGGACGCCGCGGTTTGCCAATGGTTCCAGAACGGGCGTGCGGGAATGAGATAGCAGCGCACCATGGTGTAGATCGTCACGACCCCGGCGACGACGGCCGCTGCGCCACAGCCAAACGCGGCTTGGGACCATCCGGCGAGGTCGGCGATGAAGTACAGGCCCGTCGCGGCGCCGAAGCAGACCGTGGCGAGCGCTTCGCGGCTCAAGTTGGAGTGCCGCAAATTGTTGAAGCCACGATAGAAGCGAAGGGTCTTGCCGAGATGTGCGGTGGACGCGGCCATGCCGAGCCCGACCAAGACCAGGGCAACGACGGCAACGAGACCATTGCCGACGCCCGTCACGAACGTCGTAGAGAACGCGCCGACGGCGGCCTGCACGGTCAGCGTGAATGCGACCAGGGGGTTCTCGCGCGACGAGAGCCGCGCCCAGTTCCACCGCGCCTCGACGCCGTCCTTGGCATCGACAACCGGACGGAACGCAGCGTCTTGCCCTCGTGGCTGGGTCTGCCGGTACTTGACTGGCGCGGAGTCAGGCCGCGTCACCTCAAGGGGTGCTGCCTTCAAGTGCTGGAAACGGATGTTGGCCTTGGTGATGTTGGGGTCGGGGAAGCCCGGAATCCGGGTGTCGGCGGCTTCACGCCGTTCCGGTATGGTCTCGACCACGCCGAAGTCGAGCGCATTGCCGACGCACGCGGAGACGCAGGCAGGCTTCAGACCGACCTCCAGCCGATCGATGCACATGTTGCATTTCTCGACCTGGCCAGCCATGGGGTCGAGCTGCGGCGCGTTGTAGGGGCACACCCATGTGCAGTAGCCGCAGCCGAAACAGATGTCCGGATCCTGGATCACGGCCCCGTACTCCGGATGCTTGGTATAGGCGCGCGTCGGGCAACCCTTGAGGCAGACCGGGTCGTCGCAGTGGTTGCACGCCATCGAGATATTGATGCGCGTGTAGTCGGGGTAGGTGCCGCCCTCGACGTAGCCGACCGAGCGAAAGCTCAAATGTGGCGGCAGGTCGTTCTTCTCGCTGCAGGCGGCTTCGCAGGCATGGCAGCCGATGCAGTTGTCCGCGGTGAAGTGGAACGCGTGCTGGTGCGTGCGGTTCGGGTTGTCGCCGATCCCCGCATCGCCGTTGATGACGAGGCTCGTCCCGTTGTCACCGTCCGGCAGCAACTGGATCGGGTTGCCGTAGCGATTGAACGTCTCGGCGGTCCGCTTCGCGAGCTTTGCGTAATCAGGCTCGTCGTTGCGCAGCGGGATCACTAGAAGGCCCTCATGGCTGCGTCCCATTGCGCCGCGGCGCGCTGGTCGACCGACTCGATGCGCACTGCGCACTGCTTGAACGCGGGCTGCCGCGAATGCGGATCGAGCAGGCCCAGCGTCAGTCTGTTGACACAGTCGTGGAAGTGGAACGGGATGAACACCATGTTGCTCGGTACGCGCTGCGTGCACTGCACCATCACCACGGCGTCGCCGCGGCGCGACACCAGGCGCGCATAGCCCATGTGCTCGACGCCGAGTTCATCCGCCGCGTCGGGGTTGATCTCCATGTAGGGGATCGGCGAGTGCTTATTGCAGTCGCCGACCTTGCCGGTCTTGGTCCGGGTGTGGAAATGCTCGACCACGCGTCCGCTGTTCAGCCAGAACGGAAACTCGTCGTCGGGGCACTCGTTGTTCTCGATGTAGGGCAGCGCGAGGAGCCTCGCCTTGCCATCGGGATAGGCGAAGACACCGTCGGTGTAGAGCCGCGGAGAACCGCGTTTGTCGCCCTCGCGCATCGGCCATTGGATGCCGCGGGCGGCCTCGATCTTCGCGTA
The DNA here is from genome assembly GCA_963422595.1 of Gammaproteobacteria bacterium. Lineage (GTDB taxonomy): Bacteria > Pseudomonadota > Gammaproteobacteria > UBA4575 > UBA4575. Next base: position 1,437,185 of record OY730298.1, on the reverse strand, counting down.
GGTCATGCCGGAGATGTCGAGATTCCGACCGCGTCCCTTGGAGAGCTGTTTCATCTCCTCGAACGTGGCCTCCGGCGTCGCCGGCCAGTTCATCGCGCGGCCTTGAGCAAACCGCTTTGCTAGGGACGTGAAGATCCAGTGATCGGGCTTGGAGTCGGCGAATGGGGCGGTCACGGCGCGGGTCAGGTTGACGCGACGCTCGGTGTTGGTGAAGCAGCCCTCCTTCTCGGCCCACACCGACGCCGGCAGGTAGACGTGCGCGTAGTTCGCCGTCTCGACATCCTCGTAGGCGTCCTGGATGACGCAGAACCTGAGGTTCTCGAGCGTTTTGCGGATGCGTGGCGTATTCGGCATCGAGGTCATGGGATTGGTGCCGATCACCCACAGTGCCTTGATCTGGCCGGTCTCGATGGCCGGGAAGATGTCAGTTTGGAAGAGGCCCCGCGCTTTGGGGAATAAGGCCGGGTCAATGTTCCAGAACTTGGCGATCTCTTCGCGGTGCGCGGGGTTCTCGAGTTGCCGGTAGCCTGGAAGGCCGGAACACGACGACCATTCTCGCGTGCCCATGGCGTTGCACTGGCCGGTGATCGACAGGCTCGTGCCACCCGGTTTGCCGATGTTGCCGGTGGCGAGACTCAGGTTATTGATCGCGCAGACGCCGTCGCTGCCGTGGGTGGACTGGTTGATGCCCATGGTCCAGATCGCCATTGCCGCATCCGCCTTGCCGTAGAGGCGCGCGACCGTGCGGATGGTGTCCTCGTCGATGCCACAGATCCGGGCCGCTGTGCCCGGGTCGTAGTTGGCCACCGTTTCGGCGAATGCCTCGAAACCGGTAGTGTGCGCTCGGATGTAGGCCTCGTCGTGGAGGCCATCCTCAAGGATGACGTGGCAGAGGCTGTTCAACAGCACAAGGTCCGTGCCCGGGGTGATGGGCAGGTGGATGTCCGCGAACTGGGCGAACATGGTCACCCGGGGATCAACCACGACGACCGGGAACTTGCGCTTCTCGAGAGCTTCCTTGAGTCGCCAGTAGATGATCGGGTGCTGCTCCGGGAGGTTCGAGCCGAACGCGAGAAGGCAGTCGGTGTGGTCAAAGTCCACGTAGCAGCCGGGCGGGCCGTCGGAACCGAAGGAGCGCTTGTAGCCGGCCACCGCCGACGCCATGCACAGGGTGGTGTTGCCATCGTAGTTGTTGGTGCGGATGACCCCGCGGACCAGCTTGCCGAGGGTGTAGAACTCCTCGGTCATGATCTGGCCGGTGGAAACGACGGCCACCGCATCGCGGCCGTGCTCGGCCTGGATGCTCTTGAAGGTCCGGGCGACGCGGTCCAGTGCCTCGTCCCAGTCGCTACGTTGCCAGTCCTCGAAGGTGCGGTCGCGAACCTTGGGCGTGCTGCCGCGGCCGGGTGCCGCGAATATCTGGGCCTGGGTCAATCCCTTGATGCAGAGCTTGCCGCGGTTGACATCGGCCCCGCCCACGCCGCGGGTGGTGACTGGCTTGCCGCCCGCGTCGACGCCCACCTCGATGGAGCAGCCGACCGAACAGTAGCCGCAGGTCGCGTACTTCCACTCGGCCACCGGCTTGGTGGCGATGCGTACCGGGTTCTTCTGGGGTCGTCCGAAGAGCATGGGCTTAGGCGCTTGACGGAGATGTCATCGGGTGCTCGCATGACTGTTGCCGAACCTGGACGTGGCCGTCGACCACGCGCACCGGGAATGTCCGAATGGCAACCGCCTCGTCCTCCAGGCATTGGCCGGTGTGGAGATTGAAGTGCTGCTTGTAGATCGGGGAGGCGACGACGAGTTGCCCCTTGACGTCGCCGACGATGCCGCGCGACAGCACGGGCGCACCGCTGAACGGGTCCAAGGCATCAATTGCGAAGACGCCGTCGGGTCGGGACAGCCGGAAAACCGCCACCTGCGTATCGCCCACGAGCGCCCGGACGCCCACGTCCGGCAGCAGGGCATCAAGGTCGCAGACGGTGGTCCAGGCGGCGCTATGCATGGCTGGGATGCACACGCGAACCGCATGCCGTTCGGGGACGTCCGCGTACCTTGGTGCCACGGTAATCCGGTCTACGTGTCAACGTTGGGCTTGTCATGGGTGCTAGGCCACTTTCGAGGCGACGGCCGGTCGCCGCTGGCCGCGCTCGCGCACGAAAACGAGGGAGTCGTCCCCTTCGTCGCTGTTGACGAATGTCCGGAAGCGCTTGAGTTTCTCCGGATCCTCGACGGTGGCCTTCCATTCGCACTCGTAGGTGCTGACCACGTGTGCCATCTCGGCCTCAAGGTCAGCGACCAAGCCGAGGCTGTCCTCGACGATCACGGATTTGAGGTAGTCGAGGCCGCCCTCGAGGTTCTCCATCCACACCGATGTGCGTTGCAGGCGATCGGCTGTGCGGATGTAGAACATCAGAAAGCGGTCAATCAAGGCGATCAGCGCCGCATCGTCGAGACCCGTGGCGAACAGATTCGCATGGCGCGGCCTCATGCCGCCGTTGCCACAGACGTAGAGATTCCAGCCGATCTCGGTGGCGATGACGCCGATGTCCTTGCTCTGCGCCTCCGCGCACTCTCGGGTGCAGCCGGACACGGCGAACTTGAGCTTGTGCGGCGCCCTCAAGCCCTTGTAGCGGTTCTCAATGGCGATGGCCATGCCGACGCTGTCAAGTACGCCGTAGCGGCACCAGGTGCTACCGACGCAGGACTTCACGGTGCGCACCGCCTTGCCGTAGGCATGGCCGGTCTCGAAGCCAGCGTCGATCAGTTCGCGCCAGATAAGGGGTAGTTCATGCACTTGCGCGCCGAACAGGTCAATGCGCTGGCCACCGGTGACCTTGGTGTACAGGTCGTATTTCTTCGCGACTTCGCCGAGCGCGATCAGCTTGTCCGGCGTGATCTCTCCGCCCGGTACGCGCGGCACGATCGAATACGTGCCGTTCTTCTGCATGTTGGCCAGGAAGTGGTCGTTGGTGTCCTGCAGGGGTGCGTGAGGTCGGGTAAGGACGTGGTTGTTCCAGCACGCCGCGAGGATCGAGGCGACGGCCGGTTTGCAGATGTCGCAACCCCGTCCGCGGCCGTGCGCCGCGATCAGCGCATCGAACGACTTGATGCTCTCGACGCGCACGAGGTGGTAGAGCTCCTGGCGGGTGTGCGGGAAGTGCTCGCACAAGTCGGTGTTGATCTCGATGCCGCGCGCCTCAAGTTCCGCATTCAGCAACTGCGTAACCAGTGGCGCACAGCCGCCACACCCGGTGCTTGCCTTGGTGCAGCCGCGAATCGCGCCGAGGGTGGTGGCACCGTCGGCGACGGCGGCCACGATTGCGCCTTTCGAGACGTCGTGGCATGAGCAGATCTGCGCGCTGTCGGGCAGGGCGTAGACAGCCCCGGCCGGCATGCCGCCGCCGTCTCGCTGCGGCAGGATCAGGGTGTCCGGATGCTTGGGCAGAGCCAGTTCGTTGAGCATCGTCTGCAGCAGCATCCCGTAGTCGGCGGTATCGCCGACGAGTACCGCGCCAAGAAGTTTCTTCCCTGTCCTGCTCACGACGATGCGCTTGTAGATGCGCATCCGCTGGTCAATGTACGTGTAGGTGCTCGCGCCGCGGGTCCGGCAGTGGGCGTCCCCGATGCTGCCGACGTCGACGCCGAGGAGTTTCAGCTTGGTGCTCATGTCGGCACCGTGGAAGGTTGCATCGCCGTTCCCGGACAGGACGCTCGCTGCGACCTTGGCCATTTCGTAGCCGGGTGCCACCAGGCCGAAGATCCGCCCGTCGTAGAGCGCGCATTCGCCGATGGCGAAGATGTCCGGGTCCGATGTCCTGCAGGATTCGTCGATAGCGATGCCACCGCGCTCGCCCGTGGTCAATCCACAGTCGTGGGCCAATTCGTCGCGCGGACGGATACCGGCCGAGAACACTACCAAGTCGGTCTCCAGGCTGTCGCCGTCGGCGAACTCCATCCGGTGCCGGGCGGCCTCGCCGGGGACGATGCGCAAGGTGTTCTTGCCCGTGTGTACGGCGACACCGAGATCCTCAATCATGCTGCGCAGCATCGTCCCGCCACCGTCGTCCAACTGCGTGCCCATGAGGCCCGGCGCGAATTCCACTACGTGCGTGGCGAGGGCCATGTTCGTGAGTGCATTGGCTGCTTCGAGACCGAGCAAGCCACCACCGACAACGACGCCGACCTCGGCGCCGGCACCGGACGCTTCGATTGCATCAAGGTCCTCGATGGTGCGGTAGACGTGGCAGTGCGGCAGATCGCGGCCGTCGATCGTCGGCACGAACGGATAGGATCCGGTTGCGAGGACAAGCGTGTCGTAGCCGATCCGGCGACCTCGGTCGGTGCGTACGGTCTTCGACTCGCGGTCGATTACCGTCACGCGTTCGCCGACGCGGACCGTCGCCGTCGATGGTGTAGCCGGGAGCGCGAGGTCGCTGGCACTGGTGCCTGCGAAGTAGTTGCTTAGGTGAACGCGGTCGTAGGCTGCGCGTGGTTCTTCGCCGAGCACGGTGATCGCTACGCCTGGAATGGCAGCGGCGAGTTCCACGAAGCGGTGGCCGACCATGCCGTTGCCAACGACGACGACTTGTCGGTTCGGCAAGCCATGTATATGGGTGGTCGCGGTCATGCCGATTAAATAAGCAACAACCGTGCCAGCACTCAAAGGCACGTTCAATCAAGGTCTTACGGTGTTCACTCCGAGGAGGTCGTGGTTCATGAGCCGGTTGTTCGCGCACTGCGATAGCGCATCGCGCACTGCGATAGCACAGCATCGCGGCCGCCAGTCGGTGAGCGCCCTGGATAGGTTACCCAGCCTCACTGCTTGGCGGTCGCGTCTCACATCCCTCACACATGGATGTCCCGTCCCGTAGCGGACTCCACGCGATGGTAGACCCTCTCATCCCAGCTCTTTGCCGCGTCGCGGTCGAAGATCACGAGGTGCCCGGCTTCCGCTGCGCAGCGGTCCATGTATGCCGCGCGGTCTGCTCAAGGCCGTCTCGGATGGTCCGGCCAAGCCCTCGGTGCTCATGGAGGACCTTGCATTCGACGACGAAGCGCTGTGTCCGGCCACTCGCCGGCCAGACGATGAGCAAATCAGTCCGACCGCGCCCCAAGCCGTACTCCCGGGCTCGATGCGTCCGCCGCCATTGACAACGCGCTGGAGAAAGGCCTGCAGCAGCAGTTGAGGACCCACTTCCTGGTAGTCGAACCGCTCTACCCAATGCTCGGAATGCTCGCGAAAAAACCCTTGGAATGCGGCCACCAGCTTGACTACATCCAGTCGCCCGTCGGCATGTACGTACCAGTCCGTCTCCTCGACCAGTCCTACTTGGGCCGCGTATGTGAGCTCGCGTGGCACCACTTCCGCGTAGACGGGGTTGGCGATTCGCAGGGGGCTGTCGAGCGCGACCAACCCCAAGTCGCGGACATATTCGAGATCCCGGACGGAGAACTCGCGCTCATCGCCATTCTTATAGTCAGCCTAAATCAACATATAACTCCATGCAAAAATCCCCTCAAATGACATAGAAGCATGGCTACGTAGCTGTTTGTTTCGCTAATTTAAATAATATGCTTTGAACTGTTAGGATGCTTGTAAGAAACCTTGAATACATTAAGCAGAAAAATTATTATAGCCAATAAAAAAACTTGAAATATATTAATGCAAAATCAAGATCTCAAACGGGCAGGGCTGAAAGTAACATTACCCAGAATGAAAATCTTAGAGATTCTTGAAAACTCTGATAAAAGACATCTGAGTGCAGAAGACATCTATAGAGTTTTATTAAATGTAGGTGAAGAAATTGGCCTTGCGACGATTTATAGAGTGCTTACACAATTTGAGAGTGCTGGATTAGTAATCCGACATAATTTTGAAACAGGTCAAGCAGTATTTGAATTAGAGCGAGGTAAACATCATGACCATCTAATATGCGTAAAATGTGGGAAAATTGTTGAATTTGTTGATGAATCGATCGAAACTAAACAAAAAGAAATTGCCGCACAAAATGGCTTTCGAATTTCAGATCATTCCCTAATCATTTATGGAATATGTAGTAATGAAAATTGTCAACAAAAAAGCGGGTAATTATAAGGAAAAAACCAGGATGTCTACCTGAGATGCGTAACAATCACATGCTATTCATAGGTAAAAGTAGCGCGTGAATTCAGGTATTAATCATTGAGCTAGCTGCCAGCGTTTTCTGACTCTCACCGCTAAAATTTAATCTGCTGGAACCGTAATGGGCTTGCAGTCGTCATGGAAGAAATTAATTTTGGCATTGAGTCTTTCTTATCCTTTAAGTACGAATACCTATTCCTTTGTTGAGCAAATAAAGGCACGTCAAAAACAATATCGCTAAAAACCCTATAATTACAGACATTGATGTTGTTAAACCCACGTCTGAAATACCAAGAACACCTAACCTAAAGCTATTTACCATATAAAGGATAGGGTTTGCTAACGAAACTTGCTGCCAAAAATTTGGAAGCATATCAATACCAAAGAAAACTCCTCCAAGATAGGTTAAAGGGGTAAGCACAAAAGTCGGGATAATAGAAATATCATCAAAACTTTTTGCAAATATTCCGTTAATTAGCCCAGCAACTGAAAATAGGGCTGCGGTTAATACCAATGTAAATAATACGACAACTATGCTGTGAATTTGCAGCCTGGTGAAAAACAATGTCGTCAAGGTGACAGTTATTCCCACTGTAATGCCGCGTGCAATACCACCTAGCATAAACCCCAAAATAATAATGTAGTTTGGCATTGGCGATACTAACATTTCTTCTATATGGTGTTGAAATTTGGAACTATAGAAAGATGAAACAACATTTGCATAGGAATTCGTAATAATACTCATCATTATCAATCCTGGGGCAATAAATTCGATATAAGGGTAGCCATTTACACTGCTAATCTGTGACCCAATAAGTTGCCCCATGATTACAAAATATAAAACTACTGTGATCACTGATGGCAATATAGTTTGAATCCAAATCCGCGCAAAACGACGAACTTCTTTTACAAAAATGGTTCGAAGGGCAATGAATTGCTTCGTAAGTGTCATAGTATAGTTATCCAGAAGAATTTTTTATAAGAGTAAAAAACAATTCTTCTAAACGACTAGTTTTATTTTTAATGCTTAGTACTGCAACTCCCTGTTGATTTAAAACACTAAATAATTCATAAAGCGTCTTTTGGTTGGACAGTGTAACTTCAAGTGTTCTACCATCAAGAACCTCATAACTATAACCCTGAAGATTTAGAGGATTTTGTATCGGGTGTCGTAAGTAAAGAATAAAGCTTTCTTCTTTTAGTCTTTCAAGAAAGTTACGCATTGAAGTATCTACGATAATTTTACCATGATTTATAATTGCAATATTTCGACACAGATTTTCCGCTTCTTCAAGATAATGAGTTGTTAAAATTATCGTTTTTCCAGCCATATTTATAGTTTGTAACAATTCCCACATTGACCTGCGAATTTCGATATCAACCCCTGCAGTAGGTTCGTCTAAGATTAGCAATTTAGGATTATGTACTAATGCGCGTGCAACCATAAGTCTGCGTTTCATTCCCCCTGAAAGCTCTCTCGGAGTATCTTTACGCTTTTCCCATAAACCCAGTTTATCCAAGCAATCTTCAGTTGCTTCGAGTGCCAACCCTTTATTTAACCCAAAGTAACCAGCTTGGCTTTTGACAATTTCCATAAGCGGTTCAAAGTTATTGAAATTGAATTCTTGAGGGACTACTCCTATCTTGCTTTTAGCTTGAGAAAAATGGGTATCAATGTCGTAACCCATTACACGAACCTTTCCTGCAGATTTATTTATTAAAGAAGTTACGATACCGATTAATGTAGATTTTCCTGCGCCATTTGGTCCAAGCAGCGCAAAGAAATCGCCCATTTTTACTTTTAGATATATATTGTCCAAAGCAGAGACTTCATTATTATAGATCTTGCTAAGCCCATGTATTGATAAGGCATGATCAGTCATGGCTTATCAATATACTTACTTTTAAAAATTCTCATTTATACCCTCCATCCATCACAGTTACTGTCCCTTTGGATGGTAGAGCGTTGCCAATACGGGACAGTATAAAAAAATAATTGCAAAAGCTTGTAACCTGTCAATTAAAGGTAAAAAAGATACCAAAGTGTAAGATTAACTAATTACAGGTGGCAATTTTTCAAGAAATGGCCAATTAATTATGCTGCTGTTATCAGCACTCCGTACATCATCTGCCCAGATTAGTTGAGCGGAATTTAGAGGTCTAAAACATTAGCTTAGCGCGGCATCGCTACATCAGCGAATATATAATGGAATCAAAAATTAATAGCCATGTATAGAGTTGGCAGTTAACAGGATAGTGTATGTTTTTTATTTATATCTAAAAACAAATGCTTAAATTTTTTATGTCGGGAGAAATATTGGTAGTCAGCTAATGTATCAATATCTCGTATACTTGGCATACAAGTAAATTTCCATTCTAGGGTGTTAATTTTTCTTTTTGTTTGGCGTAACACGCTACTGGTGCCCCAAGAGATATCACTAAAGATAGATACATCAATTTTATTTGCGCCAATCAAGGCATAACCGCCATCCAAAGTGGGGCCAAGCACAAGATCATTCCCAGACTCTAGCGCTCCAAATGTATTATTAATATAATCAGAATTAATCTCAAGACAGTCCGATCCAATTAATACGACATGTGCATCAGTAATACTTAGGTGATAACTCATCGCATTATACATGCGTGTTCCTAAATCATTTCCAATCTGATTGTGTAATGATAGGTTATAATTTTCTTTATAATAATTGAACAAAGAGTAGTTAATATCTGGACAACAATATAAAAATACTTCAAATTCTCTTATACAAATACAAATATTTTGTATGACTTTTTCCAGTACTTTTTTATAAATATTCGCTGCGCATTCCGCACCTAAATCCGCAGATAGGCGAGACTTTACCACGCCAGCTTCAGGATATTTACAAAAGCAGATAACAGCTTTAGATCGTATCACTTAGTTCAATAAAACTCGGCCAGTGTTTTTGTTGATATGCCAAAAAAAAATAATATGCGTAAACTCCACATTTTAATGATCGTCTTAAGTACTCCTTGTTTTTCCCATTTTCGACATGAAGAGACTACTTCATCAGTTAAACAGATAGGGGAAGCGATCTTCTTAAGGCGTTTACTAATCTCGATATCTTCCATAATTGGATAATCGGGAAATCCACCACAACTAAAATAGCTTGCTCTTTTTACAAATAACGCGTGGTCTCCTGTCACGATTCCAGATAGACAACTACGTTTATTCATAAACCACGCAATAATTTGAAAAATCAACTTTGAACTAGAGAAAGATATATCAAATCGACCCCAATAATTGGCAGCAGAAGTAAGTGCAATACAAATTAGTTTAATAGCATTTTGAGGTAAAAATGTATCAGCGTGTAGAAACAAGAGGATTTCATTTAAGCTCTGTTTAGCACCAAAATGCAATTGGTGGCCACGTGCTGGTTTTGTGATAAATATCTTACAGCCAATTAGACCAGCGATTTGTACAGTTTTATCTGAACTACCACCATCTACAATAATAACTTCATGGCCTTGCTTAAGGAAGAATTTATATATTTCTTGCTGTTTAGCAAGAAAGTATTCTTCATTAAGCACAGGAATAATGACAGACAATTTTGGCATATCTGACCGAAACCATTTTATTTAACATAATATATATTATGCGAAGTTTAAAATATTGATTAATTTACCATCATATCCTACCAATGTAAAATTTATAGATACATCAAAATTATCTGTTAACACATGTTAAAAAATATATTATTATATTCTTATATTATTAATATTTTATTATAGGAAAGTGGTTATGAAACTATCTAAGACAACAATATTAGCAACATTATTATTTAGTGTTCTCTCATTCTACATCTCACCGGTATTTAGTGACCTTGAAAAAAGCCAAACACAAAAATATAAAGAATCTGCATCTTCTGGTTGCAATATTCCAGCTGCGTTTACAGATCTTGAAGTAATGGCTACTACCATGGCGGATCCAGCTAAATTTGCGGAATTGATGGCATTAGTAAATAACCCACAAACCACACAAGCGATGATGCAATGCTCAATGGAGCCCAAGCAGTGGAACGTGTGGATGACAGGCATAAGCAATCCAGCCAAAATGATGAACGCATTTACTCAGTTCATAAATCCTCAGATATACACTAATTGGATGACGGCTTCGATGAATCCACAAACGTACAAATTCATGTATGCATACATGAACCCTGCCTTTTACATGCAATGGATGACTGCTTCGATGGATCCTCAGTTCTATCAACCGATGTATAGACTAATGGATTCCACATGGCAACAAGAAAGTTCAACGTGGATGATGGACCCCAAGACCTATCAGAAAATGTTTGAGGCTATGTTTGCAGCACCCATAGTTGCAGATGCTACAAACACTAAATAAATAAGCGTTAAAATAGATTAGTTTTGCAGGACGCAATTGGGATGTCTTTGACTCTCAGGAACTGGAGTAGAAACTACACCCCCTCATAAAAGCCTTGGTCGTAAAGTCCAGGACTTTTTTGCTAAGCGCGTTTATTTTGTATGAGCTTCTTCATACACTTGGTCAACCTATTTATCCATGTTAAATATTGCCTCATACTAATTGCAGGCGCTCCATGAAAAAACATGTTCAAGTATTTATTCCACAAAGTAACAAGAAAAAATTATGCTAACCAGATAAGCTAGCTAAATACAATATAGTCAACCTTACTCTATTCATAATTTTTTGGTATTTAAAACGAGGAAGCTAAGCATGAAAAAAATTAAAGCATGTGTATTTAATGCCTACGGCGCTCTTTTAGATACTTACTTGCCATTTGAGGAATATCGTAATCAACTTGGTAAAAACGCCCTTGTCATATATAAGCTTTGGAGAGCCAAACGACTGCAATATTCGTCACAATTAAGCTTAATGAATCGCCATACTAGTTATGAAACAATTCGGAAATATGCTCTTGATTTTGCCTGCGATGTATATGGCGTAAATGATGAGGCAGTCAAGAAAAATATCCTAGAAACACATTCAAAATTAGACTGCTATCCAGACGTGAGAGAAGTTCTTATAACGCTCAAAGGAAATGGTATACAAACAGCAATACTCTCTAATGGTTCGCCTCAGAAACTCAGTGCCACCGTAAAACATGCAGCTATCGATAAGTTACTGGACAGAATTTATTCAACTGAACAAGTCGGTGCGTACAAACCCTCCCCTGCCGTATATGAATTTGTTGAGGAACAGCTTGCTTTGCCACGTAATAGAATCTGTTTTATTTCTTCTAACTCCTGGGATATTGCTGGTGCTACTTCTTATGGACTATATTCCGTATGGATCAATCGCTATAATCGCACACCTGAGCATCTTCCATACAAAGCAGATTTTGAAATCAAAAATTTATCAGAACTCAAATCAATGATATAAGCATTCAAATTAAGATATTTAACCTTCTTAGACAAATTAACGGGAACTCGTATGATAAAATATCGCCCAATTGACTACTTTGCTAATGTGCTGACAGATTAGGTAAACTATTTTATATTTATAGATTTTAACGGTAAACATGAGGGATACATGAAAATTTCAAGAAGAAGCTTTATTCAACATGGTCTTTTTGCAGGGTTGCTAACAATATTAGGGAAAAACCTACTATCCCATAACACTCTTGCCGAATGGCCAGCTGCCGCTTTTGGAGAGACAAAATATAAAGACGCTTTGATAGGGCTAATTGGTGACCAGGAAATGGCCGAAAGCCACGTAATGCTTGATGTACCAGAAATTGCAGAAAACGGTTCCACAGTTCCCGTCAAAATCTCTACGGATCTGGATAATGTGGAATGGATTAGTATATTTGGTGATAAAAATCCCAGACCTTGGATTTCACGATTTCATTTCCATGGTAAATCAAAGCCGTTCGTATCCACTCGCATCAAGTTAAGCAAGACATCTCATGTGGTTGCCATTGTAAAATCGAATGGCAAATTATATACCAGCAAAAGCACGGTAAAAGTAACTACTGGTGGTTGTACGTAAAAATCAAAGGAAAATACAATGCCTAAAAAAATGAAGGTTAGAGCAAAGGTCAAAGGCGGTGTTACGATTGTAAAAGCACTTATTTATCATGCGATGGAATCTGGTAGCAGGAGAGACAAAGAAACGAATGAGCTAATTCCTGCTCATTTTATTAGAGAAATAAAGGCTGAATTAAATGGTGAAGTTATTATTTCTGCTGATTGGGGAACTGGGGTATCTAAGAACCCCTATTGGTCATTTAAGTTTGAAGGTGGCAAGCCCGGAGACAAAATTAAAATAAGTTGGACAGATAATAAAGGAGAGTCGGGGTCCGGTGAAGTAATAATTGAATAACAAGATAAGACTAATCCATTGATAAGATTTAAGCGGCTTGCTTCTTCCATGGTAGGAGCAGCTCTCCAAGTGCTGTGAACAAGGCAACCATGAATCGTTTTTCATCCAGCATGTGATATTGTACCTTCATCGTTAATGCGCTACCAAAAATAATGGCGATCAGAGTTAAAATAGATCCCATAGCTAAAGTAGACATCCCCGTAACGCCTTGGCCTATAGTGCACCCAAATGAAAGTACTCCACCAAATCCCATTAATATAGCACCGATTAAATGACTCACCATTTCTGATTTATTGCTAAATGTTTCGATTCTGAAATTGCCAGAGACAACCGCATACAAAAAAGAGCCCGTGACCATTCCTAATGCTACAGCAATACCAAAATTAATTTCAGCACCTGTAAACGTCATTAAATAGCTAATAGTATTACCCGTTGGACCTATAAAAGCCATACCTTGTGGGGTAACAGGATCAAAATCGTCTTGACCGATATAGCCTGTTACATACCAGGCTGCAACAATACATCCACCGATTACAAGGCCAGCTAAGACATTGTTAAAGCTTGTCCTAAATTCTTTATGTTTCAATGCATAAGCAATAAATCCAAAGGCTATGAGCCACCCTCCAATCTTTCTAAGCCAGCTTATATCTTCTATATTAAAAAGTATGCCTACATAACTAAAAATGCTTTGGTTATTGATTCCATAGCTCGTTAAATCAGCATTGATTGTATATATCCAATTTAACCTTATAACCGCTAACAATCCCCGCATCGTCATATAGGCAGTAACACCCAGAACCAAAACAACAACCAATGCTTTCAAATTACCACCACCAAGCCTTACTAAATTACGTTGCCCACACCCTGCCGCAAGCGTCATACCGATACCAAATAACATCCCACCTAATATATAGCTAAGTAAATATAGGTTTGGAGACAAATAAATTGAGGCATTTAAATCTACTAAGCCTTGAATAAATAAAAACTGTGCGCCAAGAATGGCTATGCCTATCGCAAAAAACCATGATCCTAAACGCCCTTTTGATCCCATATTGACAACGTCGCTAATCGCACCCATAGAGCAATAATGAGTCTTGTTGCCAACAAAACCAAACACAATGGCGATTACAAAACCTAACAAGGCAATTAATTGGAGATTAGATAGTTCTTCCACGATATCACTTCGGTGTTTTATAAGGGCAGCGAATTATACCAGCGCATAAGCATGAGTACATCGAAGAAAATTGTGTCGTATGTAATTTGATCAACTTAAATATATCATTGGTTTTGCTCAAGCTTTTTCTGTTGCTTGTTATACCATTCCTCATATTGTTTAGGGCCCATTACATTTGGAATGGTGCCAGGAAGATCAGTAGGTATATGTGAATCCAACCTTAGATTGCCATTCATCATGGGTGCTATTATTTGCATAGGCATTGCCATTATCTGGTGCATCATCTGCATCATTGTTGTTGGATTTGTCATGGAACCTACTGCGTGGGGATCCATCATAGTCTTATACTGGTTCCAAGGTAATTGCAGCATCGGGCCAAACTGTTTTTGATAGCGAACCAAGTCCTTACCACGATGACAGGCAGCGCACATTGCTTCTGGAGATGTCCCGTGTGGATTCATCATACTTATCATTATCTGCATCCAGGTATTTGGATCCATTGATTTTCTTATTGAATATGTCATTCCAAACATATCTTCACTAGAAAATGGCTCTTGCATTGCGGGATCTTTTTTTATACCCAATGCGCTAAAGGAAGCTGTACCAGAAAACGTGGGAGTGCTGTAATTTTCATCTGTAGTATAGGAGCTTTTTACGTGTTTCGCACTTGTATTTTTTAAATGAAGTACCACTGGAGCCGAAACGATAACGGCAACTGGTATTAGAAATAAAGCTTGTTTAAAAAACTTGCTCATGACTATTATTCTCTACAAGTTGAAGAGTCGATGCATCAACAAAATTTAGGCACTTCCTCATTAAAAGGATACCAAACCAAAAGGATACCAAACCGCTTTATCATACTCGCAATGACAGGGATATTTCACTACTGCGAAAGGGGATGACATCCTGTAAAGCAGTATTACCACCCTCGTCATTGCGATCAGATATTAGCTTGCGCGTGGCAGCCCTGCATGCAAAGTATACATACTCTAACTACTCACTTTGTTGTGTTTGTGGGGCAAAGTTTTTCATCATTTCGCTCCATTGAGCAAACCATTCTTCATACTGCTTAGGGTTTATCATTTGCCCACCCGGCATCTGACCCATCGGACTACCGCCATGCATACCCATGCCACCCATCATTGGGTTCATCATGTTCATATACATTGCTGGATTCATCATACTACCCCCTCCCATGCCCATCATGGGTCCCAGCATACCCATCATCGGATACATCATGTTCATATACATTGCTGGATTCATCATACCACCCCCTCCCATGCCCATCATGGGTCCCAGCATACCCATCATCGGGTTCATCATGTTCATATACATTGCTGGATTCATCATGGGGCCCATCATGTTCGTATAGACATTTGGATTCATCATTGATGACATCATATGTGGATTCATCATAGCCTTATAAGGTTGCCACATCGCTTCCATCATTGGGCCAAAGTCTTTTTGATATCGTGCCATGTCTTCACTTTCATGACATAACACACATGTAGCAATGGGCGATGACTTTTGTGGATCCATCATCGTAGCCATCATTTGCGACCAAATATTAGGATCCATGGATTTTTCCATTGAAGAAGTCATGCCTTCCCAACTTGGGTGCGCAGCTTGATTCTCCTTCTCTTCTTCAGCTTTGAGGCTAATACCAGCCACAAAAAGACAGACCGTGAGTAACGTAAACCGGATCAACCTGTTTAACGATAACATAACACTACCTCCTTCATTTTTATGAAGCTAAAATACGGTGGATATAATAACTTGGTTAGATTTAAATGTGATTAGAATTCCCCAGTTGCGGCGCCTTCCATAATATACCGAATATTTTCCCTAATTTTCTTTGCGTCAGCGCGTAAATCTTTAGCCAGATGACTATTTGGATTTTGCGCAAAATCCATCCAGCTCACATCCCAGTCCAGTGTCATTACCCAAAGCTTGCCATCTGCATCTTCTACTAAAGCAATCTTACAAGGTAGAAAAACAATAAATTCGGGAACTTCGTCTAAAATTTTACGTGCAACTGCGGCATCACAAAAACGAAATATTTCAACTCTTGCGGAGGGTTGCTCTGTTACCGCTTCAATTTCTTTCCACAATGCGCTTGAACCCACAAATTTAAGATTTACTTCATTGGCGCGTAGCTTCATTGCCTCAATAGCATCGTTCCACGAAACGTCCCCAGACACTGGCATCTTGTCTGCCATCATGCTAACCATATTACGCAGGGACAAAGGATTCATTGCCATGGCAGTCTGGAAAGCATTCATCTTAGCTTCTCTTGATATATTTTTAGATACTGTATTTTTAGGCCAGTATTGATAGCTTTGTGTAGGAAATCCTGGAATTTTTGCGACAGGTAATTGATCGGGTACTTGGTTCTTGTCGTATGTAATGTTGGGTATGCCAAACATGGCGAACATTAAGCGTGGGTCCATGGTGCGCATCATGGCATCCATAGACTGAGGCTGTGTCATAGAATTAACCATTGGATTCATCATTGCCTGCATCCAGAAAAATGGATGAAATATTGAGGGTAACCATGGATATCCGGCAACATTCTGCACAGGAGGTATCCACATGCCGTACATATGTGGATTATGCTGTGTAGACATGGATTCAGTTGACGATGAGGACGAGGCTGTCGCAACTACATTTTTCTCTTGAGTTAATAAATCATTTGCTGTTACTGCAAAGTCCTTTTCCCCATTAACCATAACTTCTATATCATCGTCACTTGTTTCTTGTGCTTTATACCTGTCTGCCAGAATGATGGCTTCGATTTTAGGTGCAGCATCTTCGACTACAAGTTCCTGGCCTCCCGCATTATTTTCATCTGTTGAGGTTGCATCTCCGTGAAGTACGGTATCTATATAATAATTGCCATAATCAATATAATAATTGCCATAATCAATCATGTCTGCGACAGGCGCATCTGATTTGGAAGATACAGTTTGATAGCTTGTAGATAGTGACCAAACACTAAAACTAAGAGCAAAAAATAAGGTTAATTTAGTTTTCATGCTAACGAGCCAGAAATTCAAAATTTACGCAATATTATAATATTAAAAAGTACTAATTCAACTTAATTTATCACTTAAAATTATTTTCAATCAACTAGCAGTCAGTTTGTTACAAAATCTGCTTAAGTTTTTTTGTTACTACTTATGATCATTGCTTAAATGATATTCTTTAAGTATTCTTTAGCTGGATTAAGGCTTGTTTATCCAAACCATTAATTCGTCAAGCATAAATCGAGCCGTATTTTAGCTTGGTCTATCTTATAGGTAGTGGCACAATGCCTACTTTAAAATATATATAAAAAATGTCAGGGTAAGCCCCTCTTCTGTTTTAATACCCGTGTTTTATTTAATAAAATCTTGCTTTAAATCCACTCGGGATAATTTTTTATTATGAAGCTAATTTCGATTTTGTTATTACTACTGCTGGGCATAATTTTTGCCGCTGGATCATCAGTGACTTTAGATGCGACCAACACTACAAAATTTTGTATTTCCTGTCACTCCATGCAATGGGTTAAAAATGAATGGATGCAAAGTTCTCACTATTCCAATGTATCGGGAGTACGTGTTGGTTGTTCAGATTGCCATGTCCCTCATGATTTAGGCCCGAAGCTGTATGCCAAACTTCGAGCCGCCAAAGATGTTTGGCATGAGATTCTTGGCACAATTGATAATGAAGAAAAATTTGAGCATCACCGCTGGCAAATGGCGAATACCGTTTGGCAATATATGCAAGAGACGGATTCGCGAGAGTGTCAGTCATGCCACACCATTGCTGCAATGGATTTGAAACAACAAGACCGGTCCGCGCGGAAAAAGCATAAAAACGCGGAAACTCGTGGTAAAACCTGCATTGACTGCCATAAAGGTGTTGCCCATGAAATACCTGAAGAACCTAGTACAGAAGAGGTCGTTCTGTACTTAGATGAATAGCACAACTCATATATGCTAAAAAAACACGAGTGAGCGGTTTCATACTATAACGATATAACCAAAATTAACTTTGCGGAGGTAAAGCCATGCTATATGGACTCATATGTCGGGTATTGCTATGCGGCGGCATGCTTGGATTATTGTATTTGAATACTGCATGGGCTGAAGACGTAGCAAGCCCTGTTATGCTGTCAGATACATGTCTGGGCTGCCACGGACCGGGTGGCATCAGTGAAGGCCCAGCCACTCCAACTATTTCTGGCATGTCGGAGCTTTACATCATTGGTGCAATGCTGGCCTATAAATATGATAGCGATGAAGACAAAATCGAGGAGATCATCGAAGCTGATCCGGACCTTGAAGACGTAGAATTCTTTGCCAGAACTTCCACGGTAATGAGTCGCATTGCCAAGGGTTACTCAGAAACAGAAATCAAGTCAATCGCCACACACTTTGCAGAATTGCCATTCAAAGCACAACAACAAGACATAGACGCTGCACAGGCCAGAGCCGGAGCGAAAGTACATAAGAAACACTGCGAGAAATGTCACGAGGATGGCGGCAGATCGGCTGACGATGATGCTGGGGTGCTGGCTGGGCAGTGGATTCCCTACCTTGAGTATACGATGGCAGACTTTACCAATGGTGATCGGGACATGCCAAAAAAAATGAAAAAACAAATGCGAGAAGCCCATGAAAAGTATGGCGATAAAGTAACTGCTGAGCTAATCCAGTTTTACGCCAGCCAGAAATAACATACTGCTTTAATTTTTCAGGAGTAATCACAATGTCCAAATACAGCAGAAGAGAATTTTTAAGGTTTACGGGCAGCACTCTGGCCGTGGGTTCTATTGGAATTGGCTTTCCCTATATTGCAAGTGCCGCAAAAAAACGAGTCGTGGTAGTTGGTGGCGGTGTGGGTGGTATGATTGCTGCCAAGTATATCGCTAAAGCTGACCCTGCAATGGAAGTCACCGTCGTAGAGCCCAAGGCGCACCATCATACCTGCTTCATGAGTAATGAGGTCATCGGTGGCGATCGGGCTATTTCCACCATTAAATTTGGCTACGACAAGCTCGCTGACCACGGCATCAAACTTGTGCAGGACAAGGCCACTGCAATTGATGCAGAGGCACATAAAGTTACCACCGCGGGGGGCACTACCCTTCAATACGAGCGCATGGTCATCTCGCCCGGCATTGCACTGAAATGGGATGCAATTGAAGGTTATGACGAAGCGGCGGCAAGCATCATGCCACATGCATGGATTGCTGGAGAACAGACGACATTGCTACGTAGACAACTGGAGGCAATGGATGACGGCGGATTAGTGATACTGGTGCCGCCTGGAAACCCGTTTCGCTGTCCTCCAGGGCCCTATGAGCGTGCCGCGCAGATTGCCCACTACCTGAAATATCACAAGCCAAAATCCAAAATATTGATTCTGGATGCCAAAGACAAGTTCTCCAAACAAGGCTTGTTCACACAAGGCTATAAAGACGTATATGGCGACATGATTGAGTGGGTTCCCGGTGCAGATACTGGTGGCGGAGTTAAAAAAGTGAGCACAAAGGAGATGAGTGTAAGCACCGACTTTGACGACTACAGAGCTGCCGTGGTCAACGTCATCCCTCCACAAAAAGCGGCACAGATTGCTCACGATGCCGATTTAACCGATGATTCAGGTTGGTGCCCTATTGACCTTGGTACCTTTGAGTCCAAAAAGCACAAAGACATTCACGTGATTGGGGATGCAAGCATTGCAACGGGCATGCCGAAATCGGGTTATGCGGCCGGTACTGAGGCCAAAGTGTGCGCCGCAGCCGTTGTGAATTTGTTAAATGGCAAGGAACCCGCAACCACCTCATACGCTAATGCCTGTTACAGCATCATTGCCCCCGATTATGGGATTTCCGTTGTAGGAGTGTACAGACTTGCCGATGACCGCTCCAAAATAGAACAGATCAGTGGTGGATTGACACCAGCAGATGCTTCTTCAGAGGCACGTAGGCGTGAGGTGCAATACGCCTATAGCTGGTTTAACAACATGACTGCCGAGATGTTCGGATAACTGCCCTACCCTGTAACTCAAGTAAAAGGGGCTTGATAAAAGCCCCTTTTCTTTTGGGCCTATGTGGCTTTGACCTGCGTAGAGAGCCAAGAAAAATTTAATGGTTGAATACTTAGGATTCGCTTTTTACTTTAAGTGCTTTAGATATCAGGTATAAGGAAGTCCTAAAATGTACACAAGCAAAGAAATACTGTTTGAAGTTACCGAGGACGCACTTTTCGTGGCAAATGGTGGACATCCTTTCTCTCGCAAGGATGTCATCAGTATCCTGTGCCTCTTATCTCAGCGAGAAGCAATCAGGCAACATAGACGATAATTATGTGTATTCGCGACGCACAAGGTGAGACAACTCATGAAATAACAGGACGAAAAAGTGGATTATCAGGCGGTGACGTGGAGCTTAATAGCCGTAGCCCGAATGGCACTGAATCAAGGTCATGGCGAAGATGGACCCGTGATTTCCCTACTTCAGATAACAGCGGCAAGAAACTCACTATCGCAAATTTGCCTGCCTTTATCGGAGCAAGGTGACCCTATTGATTATGGTGCGGATACCACTTTCACGTATTTTTCCCAACTGATGAAAAGACCGGGGTACACGCATTACTCCATGCTTCATTTGAGCTTGAGCAGAACCGCAAACACGTTCGGACGGGCAGTTATGACGAGTGTATCCAGAAAGAATTCTGCCCGCTATTCGTAAAAACACTTAAAACTTCATTTGTACCCGTTAGTGATGGTGACCCAATTACACCTCGCGAAGTAAGGCTTTGGGAAGATGAGCTAGGAAATACCCTGCAAGAAAACGCCAAGCAGGTGCAGGAGGCATCCCTCCTGATACCTGATCTTTATGATCTGCAAAATGTACTAAAAGGTCTGGGGGCTGAACCTCTTGAAAAGGAAGATTACATTGGATTACTACGCCACTGTTGCAACGATTCACTTGAAGAGTGTTGTGCAAGCCTGCAAGCAGTCATTAACGCTGGGTTCCTGAACCACCTTCGTATTGGGATGAAACTCAAGGGCAGCAGCAATAACGTGAAGAATTACTGAAATGCCTGCGACAGGTTCCGCGCTGGTGGACCAAAGATAATACCGCGCGAGCACTTGATAACCTACCATCTTTCTTATTTAAACATCCTGAGAATTGGCCTGATTGGTTGCCAGCAGACTCCTTTATTGGGTATGGAATTCTCTTGAAGATTTAGCTGAAGCTTCAATACACGTTCGATGGGAAGGCGAAAGCGTGTATCAGGAAGTGGGATACATAGAATGTAGAAAACGACCAGCCTGATGAAGTGCCCACAAAACGACATACATTCAAAATTAAGCTTGACAATGCAATTATTGAAACATTTACAAAAGATGATGAGGAGCTTGGAGCGTTGCGTGATAAATCAGAATGTTAAAAGCCCATATCTCAAATAAATAAACAGATGTCTGATTTTTGTGCAGCCGGCAGGAATGAGGCAGCGCCAACCCAATCTGATATTCCGTCAATAAATTCGTCTTTGGCATATCCAAACAGGTCTACGGTCATCTGACAGGCAACCAGTTTCACGTCGGCCTCAATGGACAGGTCGCGCAGCTCCTGCACACTGGCCACACCTTTATTCCTGAGCGTCTGCTTCATCATTGAGGTAGCAAATTTTTCAAAACCTGGAATGTTGCTACTTAATGCGTTAGGAATATTCCATTCCATATTCTTAAACCAATCCGGGCCAAACGGCATTTTCATAGGCATAGCAGGGTTGCCTAAAGGTGAAATCTCCAAATCGAGATTTTTTTTCAATAAGTTCAGACCATAAAAAGTAAAAAAGACAGAAACCTCCCACCCAAGTGCGGCGGCAGTAGAGGCAAGAATAAATGGTGGGTATGCCATATCCATAGTGCCTTTTGTGGCAATCATGGATAATTGTGGGATTCTGGACTCCTCACGCTCACGTAACTTCTGCTCCAACCTTTCGTCAAACCAGCGATTTAATGTTTCCACATCCAAATTTTCCCAGTCTTGAGCTTTGAGTGTGCTTTGCATTTCAACCTCCCGTAATTCCGTTAACGTCATAATCAACCAAATAAAAACTCGTAAACTTCTTATACTGCCAGCGTATTGACTGTATCAAAATTATCTAACACTTAGCTTTATCCATTCAGGATAGAACACATTATTCCAGTGTTCCATTAATTAATATTCATGGTCTATTCGTCTATTAGTTTTATATACAAAAAACAGAGTTATCGTAAGTATTACAGTACCCTACTGGAGTTACCTACATAAATTAGTCAGCCTAAGATTGTTCCACCAGATTACTATACCCATTAACAAAAATCCTGACACTCATCGCAACAGATATAAAGCTACTTTTCCTTCATTACGAAGTAGTGCTTATAGTGCGTCAATCTGTCTTAAAAGGCGTTAATACTTCCGTGTGAAGGTCAGAAAGAAGTGTTTCTACAGGAAATCAAAAAATTTTCTTAATCCAAATATTTGTCCCAGGGTATGGGGTTTTACGCTCCCATTGATTTTGTGAGAGGTTTTAAGTGCCGCTTAAGCATCATGGCTTCAGGTGTAGAGAAATCGGTGGCGTCCCCAGGGGGATTCGAACCCCCGTTGCCGCCGTGAAAGGGCGATGTCCTAGGCCTCTAGACGATGGGGACTTTGTATAACATATCTATCCTGCCAAAATATTTATACCTTTACCATTACAAGGAAAAGCGAGACAAGCTACGCAACCAAAGTTGCACTGTCAAGTGTCGCAGTACATTCAACTTAATTGGTTACTCACAAATTGCATTTGGCCAGTGTCAACTATAGCCATACGGTTTTGACTGGCAGCTACTACCTATAGACACTTTCCTTAAGCCATCATTAACCTACATAACTCCGACCATCATCGTAATGTATCGTCGGCAGTTAGCGAATAATCTTGCGTAAAACCTAAAAAGTCATGATTAATCGAAATCGAATTGAGGCAACAATCGGTATTCTCCCTATCAAAAAACGAGGATTAAAACAAAGAATCCTATTTTGACTTACACGAAGTGCCCAGCTTTATGCTTAAAAGAAATGCTTCAGGTTTAACGAGACTCCCCAAAAGTCCAAATCGTCGGTTTTGAGTTTATATCTCACTTCAGCACCACCAGGCTCAATTGTAGACTCGTGGCCTCTTAGCTTATCCCATGAGTCACCGTCCTTGAAATCGCTTGAAAAGTCCACGTAGCGCACCTTCACACCTAACAATAAACTTTCAGTTAAAGGGTAATCAATCCCCGCCATCAATTGATAGCCCCACAGGCTATCGGATAGCTTCTTATCTTCTGATGTAAGCGTGCCTGCTGCATCGGGATGTCTCCCATACTGTTTCATAATTTCAGGATCCGAATTTCGATGGAACTTCGCGGAATAATCCACCTTCGCCACGATGACGCCAATTCCACCACCAATATAAGGGATCGCCTTGGGTAATACATTGTGGAAGTCATAGTAAACATTGCCGAAAAACTGATGTCCGTGAAAGTTATCCAGCCTTTCTGTCATCTCACTGAATTCAGCATCCTTGCCACCAGCTATAGTTCCGAATTGCGAATCCTCGCCATCATGCTGTCGGTAGAAATACTCGGCTTCGAGACGAAGCCCACTCGACCAACTGTGACCTACATTGAGACCCAGTAATGGACCGTTATCAAGGTCAAAGTTGTTTTCCCACACGTCCTGCCCACGCGCGCACTTAGGATCGCTCAGGTTAAAAGGTAAATTGGCTGGGCCTTTGTCTCCGTCTATGTCTACAGCGACATTATTAAAATGCTGGTCGCAGTTTGTCGGAACATCCGTATCTGTTGAATGAGTATCTAAGTCACCAGGCATGGCTATTCCAAGGTCTAAGCCGCCGTACCACCCGCCGCGATCACTCTCTGCATTGGCAAAGCTGGTTGTAAGAAGCATTACCGCAATTAGGATTAAGAATCTGATTATCGTATTGTCCACTTTTAACTTGCTCCTGTTTTTCTTTCAAAGAACCGTTTTTGAAATTCTTAGAGTTAGCACCCTACTATATCAATATACATCCTTAGCTATGGCGATTAAAAACAAAATCAATCAAGAAATAAAGTGAGTATAGATTACCACGTTGCCACAATTCTTAATGTATTGGCATGTCTACAACAGTAGAAATTAATAGGCCGTCTTAGACCAATTTTCCAGGCGATGGCGTTGATCAAATATCTACAACAGTAGAAATTAATAGGCCGTCTTAGACCCTCGGAGGTTATGGGATAGGCGTAGAGATCTACAACAGTAGAAATTAATAGGCCGTCTTAGACCACTACCTACATTTGGTTGAGTTTATAAGTATCTACAACAGTAGAAATTAATAGGCCGTCTTAGACCATAAACATGCTGAGGTCCCTTGAATGGATCTACAACAGTAGAAATTAATAGGCCGTCTTAGACAAGAAGAGATCCGTATGTACGACGCTATCTACAACAGTAGAAATTAATAGGCCGTCTTAGACCTTGCAACTACAACCGGCGGTTTCGGATCTACAACAGTAGAAATTAATAGGCCGTCTTAGACCATACCTTATGAGAGGTGGATATTTTTATCTACAACAGTAGAAATTAATAGGCCGTCTTAGACCACAGAAGGCGAAGATCACGTCTCAGGAATCTACAACAGTAGAAATTAATAGGCCGTCTTAGACTGGATAAACAAAAAACTCAAATTCGTTGATCTACAACAGTAGAAATTAATAGGCCGTCTTAGACATTAGTAACATAATTTAACGCGGCAATGCCGATCTACAACAGTAGAAATTAATAGGCCGTCTTAGACCGGATTCACAGGCTTTACGATTAAATTATCTACAACAGTAGAAATTAATAGGCCGTCTTAGACTCTCATCATCTTCTACTTTAAGAATAATCTACAACAGTAGAAATTAATAGGCCGTCTTAGACCCCGGCGTAGGACGGGTAAGGAGATTATCTACAACAGTAGAAATTAATAGGCCGTCTTAGACCGATTCTTATCTTTCAGATTTTGAGAAATCTACAACAGTAGAAATTAATAGGCCGTCTTAGACCACTGAGAGTGTAGCCGCCCGGGTTGAGATCTACAACAGTAGAAATTAATAGGCCGTCTTAGACAAAATGAACCCAAATTGGATTGATAGAAATCTACAACAGTAGAAATTAATAGGCCGTCTTAGACAGGTAAAGTCCAAAAACAGCCGAAATGTGGCCCTTTATTTGTTAAAAAGAACCGAAAATTTGTAACTAAGCAACCTATATTACGCACTCTATCTCTAATGACGGCATTAAGACCCAAGTTTACAATTTGTTAAAAAGCGTCAATCAATTTAAAAATTATAGAAAATTACTCAACAAAAATCAATTCTTCTTCATCATTTTTTGTATATCCAAAGCTTAATTTTTTGCAATTCCTGCTAAGAACAAAAATGATAACGCTGTCAGTTTGAGTGAAATATTGGGCGAAGTTCCCTTCTATCTCGCATACTATATTACTCAGCATCCTTTCACTATTTTTGATTCGGAAAACAGAATATTGCAAGCGATACCCAAATTTACTTAAAAATTTGGAAAATCTGCTTCTGACCTTATTGTCGCTTATGTCGTATGACACGATCAGCATTCTATTTCTCTGATAGATAAAAAACGGGGTATTCTGCTACTGGCTTATCGCGCATAAAGCACCTGTAATATTTCTGTATATAGAGAAACAGGGAGTTTTTGTATTCTAAAACTGCTTTCAGCAGCCATTCTATGTAAGGCTTGCTGCCTTTTCCAAATAGGCGGTACTGTTTGTTGGTAATAGTAAAGTCCTCTTCTTTAATTTGACCAAGTGAGTAGGCCTTCCCTATGCGAGCGTCAATGATTGCCCGGAAAGGCTCTACCAAATCACAAACCAGGGATTTCCTTTGATAAAAACACTGGTGATAAACACCTTGATAGGTATCAAAACCGTAGAGATTCAGAAGGCTTTCGACGTAGTGAAACAGA
The DNA here is from genome assembly GCA_963422595.1 of Gammaproteobacteria bacterium. GTDB lineage: Bacteria > Pseudomonadota > Gammaproteobacteria > UBA4575 > UBA4575. The sequence goes on along the minus strand of OY730298.1, from coordinate 1,411,486 downwards.
ATTGTATAACCCGTATCCTGGAGAGAGTTGATTGGATCATGTTTTACTCTTGGCCGACGCGCTATCCAGTTACAGTCTCTGAAAAAGATCTTGAAATATTCCCTGGAAGCGATGCCTTCAAAGCCCAGAATTCTGGATAGTTCCAGCTCATGTTCTTCAGTAAGGCACGTGTTGTATTCTTCCAGTCTCCTGATGGTTTTCCTGGTCTCATTATCTTTACTACGGATTTTTTTAAGTAAATAGCTTTGATTCTCTATCTTGTTTCTTACTAAATGGGCGGCAATGGCAAGCGATGAGTAGCCGTATTGTTTCTTTCTTAGCAGAAAATTTCCCTCTGTTTTGGCGCCCCAGGTTCCGTAGACGCGCAGGCTATGTGTCATAAAAACAAGTGTAAAGCCGAATTTTTCTGCGCGTTGAAGCAGTCCCGATGTAATAGTTATGTTGCCAACAAGATAAAGGGTAAACAGTCTGTAACAAGTTGATTGATGAACTATCTTATTTTCTTTGCTCTTTACAATCAGATTGTCATTTCTGAAACTTAGCTTCTCTCCTCTTTCGGTAAACACAAATACAATTTGTTTTTCCACAAAATCCGGAAGACTCAACATATGTCAGCTCTTGCATCACAAGGGTTCGCATATATACATTGAGTGCATTTTTTCGGGTTGGCCTGAAAAGGGGTATTCAGGTCATAACATTCAATTGCATCAATCAAAGCTTCAAAAGCCTCTTGCATAGGTTTGTTGTCCTGCGGTAAAGATACTGGGTAGGACTTGTTTGTGTCCATGCTGTAAAGGCGCATTTTTTTAACCGTGTAACCCATTTCTGTCAAGCAGTGATGTTGCGCATAGAGTTGGAATATATAGCCGTTATAGACGGTTCTGATGCGTTTTTTGCGTTCTGTAAGCAGGCCTGCATCCTCATCAAAGATGTCAATTCTGCCGTGTAGCCTGAAACGTTCCGAATAGACCGGAATACTCTGCAAGACAGCCTTCCTGGTGCTATATCTTTTAGTGTTAATGCTTTTGTGCGCCTGCTTTCCCTGAATCTGTGCTTTTCGCTGATAGGTCAGTTGTTCACGATTACCGTGAAGCTGATGGAAATAGATAGAACGCGGGCAAAAGGTAAAATCGTTCAGGAAAGATATCGGTAGATAGGTTTCCAAATCTATGAGTTCTGCTTTTTCTTCAGGTCATTCCGCAATGTTTGAAAAGGCTTATGTGTAGAACCTCGTGACGAATTTTGTGCCCGGGTATTACGTTGTTGCTTTTTGTGCTTGCTCTTGCCCCTTTTAGCGCCAGTGCGATTACCCTGTTCGTTTGATTCTTCTGGAAACCTCATTGGTCGAATTTTTTTGGGATCAGTGATTTTCTTGGCAATGTTGTAAGCTGCTACCTTATCCGGGTCATCAATTTCTTTAAGCAAATTAAATTTTTCCTTGCAGGAGTCGATAACCTCTGGTTTATAATCTTGTTCCCGCTCTTCTTTGAAGCGATGCGTGTCAAAACCACAAGGCCCGCAAATAAAACGGCGCTGTCGAAGTTTCTCGTCATTTTTTTCTGATTGTGATCGATTTTGTTTCTCCTCACAATGTGGACATTCTACACTGGTGCCATATTCATCTACAAAAACAATTGCGCCGATTTGATGGCTTAATTTGGTTTCTTTTCTAAACTTATTTTCTAATTCGTCTTGTAATTTTTCTTTACTTAGAGCAATTCCATCTTCTGAACTTTTGCCTTGGTAATCTTTCTTTTTTTTATGTTTTTTATAATGGCTTTTTGCTTTTTCCTCTAAATTTATCCGAAAGGGTTTATATTGTTCTTCCCGAATTTTTTCTCTTAAAGAAATAGCATCTTTGACATGGGGAGGAACCAATCCGAGAGCTTGAAATTTATTATAGAGGGCATTTTCCAACCTGCGACTGATGTTCTCGTTGTGTTTGAAAAAGTGCTCGTCAACAACACTTTGTCTTAAATCTTCCAAGAGGACAAAGCCCGGGTATTTTTTTTGTAAGTGACAAATCACACCTACCATGTTGGCGGTAATGGCATCGCGCAAATGGTTGATTTGCAAAATTGCCGGGGTGTGATGATGGTTTTTATTTCTTATCTCACTGAGATAACGGTTAAGATTTTGTTTAATAGTCTCTTCAGAAAAAATATCTTTATATTTATTCAAGAACCAATAAATGGTTTTCTCACCTTTCTCAGTTTTAATGTTTAATACACCTTGCGGCCTGTCTTCTGATTCCTTGCCATTTTCTTTTTTGCTACACTTTAACTGTGCATTTGCATCTATCTTCCCGGCGTGATAGAGATCATAGAGCCTGCGCTTTGCTACAGTCTTCTTCAGTTTGAGGTAAGTCATTACATCGCCATTGGCGACAATTTTCCCCCTGATGACTTTGGCGGTTGTGAGATCCAGACAGGTTACTGATTTGGTAGTAAAGAGGCCTTCCTGATCTATAAAATAGGAAAGGTTTTTAATCGCTTCTCGTGTTTTCTTCTGCCCTTTGCTGTCAGTGTATCTTTCATTATATTTATAGTTTTTTAACTCATAGCATTTGATATCCTCGTCGCCGTCAGGAAAGCCTGGTTTTACGATGGTTTTATTATTTTCCTGATAGGTGTCTTTATCGGGATCAAATTTGGCAAGGCATAAGGTAGCAAGCTCAATGTTGCCGCGGTCAATTCCATACTTCCACGCAGTTTTGAAGTCCCTGTCTTTATTCAATTTCTGGTTAAAATCTTCGATTTTCTCTAATATTTTTTCTGGTTCGCTGAAAGCAAGTTCCTCATATCTTTTGCCGGCATTGAGTGCCAGAGTGAAAGTAATGGTAAATTGATCCTTTAAGTTACGGTGCCTGAATGATTTGTCGAATTGCTTTTTATCAAAGTATTTTTTAAGTTCGGGATCAGCTTTGCGATAGCGGATTTTTACCTCTGGGTTAAGACGCACCTTTCCTATGGTGAAACCTTTTACATTTGTGTTGTCGTCAGGCTGGTCAACGCTATTCCAGAATGCCTGCCATAAATCTGTGTGGTATTTATTTTCGCTGGCTGGCGTTTGGTGAGTATTTTTATTTCTTCTTTCTAAATCGTAGGAGGCGACGTTCAGCGCAGTTACGTTAAACTTATCAAGAAAGTGCTGTTTCTCATCTTCTTTGATTACTATTCTCTTGACGTGGTAGCAAATATTTTCCAGTACTGTTTCAAACTCTTCTAAACTTTCTAAACTTTCTGCTTCACGGATGCTCGTTAAATTAAAATTTTCAAGCTGCAAGGTATTTTGGAGATGATCAGACGCCATTAATTTTTGGAAAAAGTCAAGTTTCTTACGATTCTTTTGACTGATCTTGTGTTCATCTCCGTCGGTTTTGAATTCCTTGACGTCCTGTTGCAATTGTTTTAGGTTATCTGGCATACCTTCTACAAAAGAGCTTTGTTCGGCAAAACAGAGTTTATGCAGTGCACGCATGGTCAGGGATTCAAAACAACACAGATACTTTGAACTACCTGCCTGGTAGTTTTTTCGGCCGTGACTGTTGTAGATAAATTTTTTTGCGTCTTGCATGCGATCTTTCGGTACAAGCCATAGCTGCTTGCGGTTATCCTCTACATAGATCAGGCTCCAATAACTGGTTTGCATTGCGTCCTGCTTTTCCTTTTCAATACCTTTGATTTGGGCAATAAGCCTGCCGCGTTGTTGAGCAACTTTCTTATAGTGTTCACAAAATTTTTCATGTTCCTTGTATTTCTCTTCACTCTTATCACTCTTATCACTCTTAAAGATGAATAATGAAAATGCCTCGTTAATGCCATCCTGATTGAGGGTTTCATAACTGAATTCATAGTCCTTGAGCAGGTGTTTTTCATTGTTCACCCGATAGCTGCTGCCCTGATCATTGGCAACGTGTGTCATCACTTCATCAAAGATCGACTTCTGTTCGGCCTTGAAAGACTTCATGGCAGCATAGGTTTGGTCTAAAGAGAGAGAAAGGCCTGTTTCCAGATCTCCTTTTAATTTATCGTTATGTTGAGCGGTATATCTTGTTATCCATTTCTTTTCCTGTTCGCTCTTAAAGGTGAAAATATCCCGGCCGCCATTTTTCCACAGATAATCGCCATTTTTATTTTTAGTGATAGCTGAAAAAGAGTCACTTTCAAGTTTATGCTTTACTGTTTTTAGCCTGGTAGCATAATCTTGCGGTTTTTTATTTACGGTATACAAATTGAAACTGGCTTTAGCTATTTCTATACCAGATGATTGAGACGGGAGATAGTATTGTTCCGCATTTTTCAGTTTATCTTCCACCTGATCCAAAGCTGTCTTGAGCCCTTCAATATTCTCGTCTGACCTGGCATCTTTTGCATGGGCCTCCAGCAAAAAATCTTTGATGTACGCGAGCGTTCTTCGGTTTAACAGCATATTGATAGTGTTAGCGATATCACTGCGACGAGACTGATCGTTTTGCGGACGCCCGGAAGCGTCTTTAAGGTAATCAGCATGATTTTTCCAGTTTTCCAGCCACGACTTCAAATCGTCATGTAGTTCCATTAAATCTTTAAGCGCATATTTTCCTTGCTTGTTGTGCTGGTCTTTAATGCGCAGATAAAAAGTATTCTTGTGCCAGAGTTTCAGCCAGGTTTTGTTTACAGAAAGCTTTTTACTCAAGATCAGCTTGCCGTTTTTATCCTGAACGTAGAATAGCTTTTGCAAGTTCCCGTGAATCTCTAACAGCAAGCCTGCTAACCCGGATAAATCAGGCTTGCCATGCTCATGTGAAGTTCTCTCTTGAAAGCACTCGCTCTGTTGTTGTGGCTCGGCCCGAAAACGAACCGCGCGGGTATATTGATATGGGTTGTCTCTAAAGGTAAGCATTTAATTATCCTGATTCATTGCTGTCTAATATTACTTCTTTATCCTGCACAAATTCGTACCACGCCTTATTTTTTAATGGCTTACACCTATTTTCTGTACTCGCTCTAAGCTGTGTAAGCATGAGTAGTCCCTTAAGAGCAATATGATACGCGCCGTTGGCGTCAGCATTATGAATATCAGTAAACGCAAGGTCCTGGATACCTGATATTGGTTAGTGAATTGGTTAAAAATACTGCTCATTTATTGATTCCTGAAAAGATGGTGAATAGAAATTGAGGAACGTGCTTAACGGGGTTTGGTGGAGCCAGGCGGGATCGAACCGCCGACCTCTACAATGCCATTGTAGCGCTCTCCCAGCTGAGCTATGGCCCCATGTGTTTGTCGTTATAATCTATACCGAGCCTGCAATATATTCAATTGCCCGTTCAATACGACGCAAAGATTTTTTAGCTCCTAAAAGTGCCAGTGTGACGTCGATAGATGGAGAAACGGTGCGTCCGGTAACCGCCAGCCGTAAAGGTGGCGCGACCTTACTCATGTTCAGACTCATGTCATTGGCAGCGGACTTGATTACAATCTTCACGCTGGCGGCCGACCAGTCGTCGATTGCTTTTAGTCTGTGTTTCAAGGTCTGCAAGATTTCTATGCTGTCTGCGCCAAAGTTTGCACCACTTGCTTTGTCATCGTATCTATCAATTTCCTGATAAAAGAAAGCACTTGCATCGCATAGTTCCTGGATGGTTTTACAGCGCCCTTTGAGCGCGTCGAATAACGATGCTGTATCCGGCTGACTATCAGGATAAATCCCTTTGGCATTGAAGTATGCTTTCAGTATAGGTTTGATGGTAGCGCCAGCAGTCTTTTGCATGTGTTGATGATTGACCCAAAGCAGTTTTTCGAGGTCAAACGTTGCCGCAGATCGATGAATAGCATCCAGGTTGAATAGTTCCACCATTTCTTCGACTGAAAAAATTTCCTGATCCCCGTGTGACCAGCCTAATCGCGCCAAATAATTCAATAATGCCTGCGGCAGGAAGCCGTCACGGCGATACTGGTTTACAGATTCCGCGCCATGACGTTTAGCCAGTCGCCCGCCGTCTTTGCCGTGTATCAGTGGGACGTGGACATAAGCAGGGGCTGTGCGGCGCAGCGCCCTGAATATATTAATTTGTCTGGGCGTGTTGTTCAGATGATCGTCGCCTCTTATTACGTGGGTGATGGCAAAGTCAATGTCATCGACGACGGCGCATAATTGATAAGTTGGCGTGCCATCGGAACGCGCTAAAATTAAGTCATCCAGTTCATCATTGCGTATGTTTACAGTGCCGCGGACCCGATCTTCGATCTTGACGTCGCCATCAAGGGGGTTCTTAAAACGTACTACCGGATTGGTGCCGGTAGCTGGCGTATGGGCCAGCTTCCTGCAAAAACCGTCGTAACGAGGTTTTTGTCTGTTTAGCATTTGCTGCTGTCTAAGCGTATCTAATCGTTCTTTTGAGCAGTAGCAATGATAGGCCTTCCCTGCATCAAGCAGTTGTTGTATGGCTTCCTGATATTTAGCCATGCGCGTGGATTGGTAAATCGGCGCCAGATGTGACTCAAGCCCCAGCCAGGACAGGGAGGTAAGGACATCCTGAGTAAATTCATCTGTGGAACGTTTTCGGTCTGTGTCTTCTATGCGTAATAAATATTCACCTCTATGCTTTCTGGCATACAGCCAATTAAATAATGCGGTTCGTGCACCGCCGAGGTGTAGATAGCCGGTTGGACTCGGCGCAAAACGAGTACGTATTTTCATTCAGGAAAATATAGTGATGTTTTAAGAAATAATTGCCTTTATTTTACAATGAAATAATTTGTTCAAGGAGCAGTGAGTTAGATTTGTGTTATCGGTGACCGGGAACAATCCTTTAGGGAAAGCCCTTTTAAGGAGCAACGAACGTTGTTCCTTACAAACCAGATATTAAAAAATAAATTCTGTCCCCAGCTGTCATTATGGGTCGTGACTCATATGGCAATCCACAGCAGGCCGGATTGCCCAGGCGTTATGGCCCTTAGCAATAGAAACAATCACTATCCCAAATATTGCGCAACTGTTCCGCACGGCGCGTAAGGAAACAATCATGTATCCCGGTCCTTATCAAGGAAATGGTCAGTACTCCAACATCTTGCAAATGTTATTGCGCAACGTTCCATGCAATAACCTAAAAGGTAATATCATATCCCGACATTGCGCGGCGGCAAAAAACAATCACGTATCGCGTAATCGTTTCTTGCAACGGCAAGGAAATGGTCAGTACTCCAACGTCTTGTCTGGTAACTGTTCTGTGCGGACAGTCTAAACACTGTTGCCACTATACAGCTTTGTCCTTATGATGTCAAGATAGTAATCTAATTGCGAATGCCGATTTATACAAACGAAGGGGCATTTTAGTCATTGTGAGTAGATAACAAAAGCACTTCCATCCCCGCGAACTGGTGCGGCAGAAAGTCATTGTCCAGCGTTCAGCATTATCTTAGCGATGAGACAGGATGTAAGACTTTAAACCAGAAAATCACGTTATCTTAAAACCCTGCCTGGATGAATGTCTTGATTAATGTGCGATATGGCAATGAAACAGGCACATGCGGTGTGCATAAATCTCCCCCCGATGATGGCCTTGACAACAAGGTTGCCATTTGCAGCTATCTCATCATCTGCCTGAGCATCGTCTTTTTCACCGCCCTCAACATCACCGACCGGTGGCTCTACGATGCGCTGAACCGGGAAGACAGCTGGACCGAGAACCTCACCGCAGTGTGGTTTTTTCTAGCCAGCCTGCTGCTTGCCGCCACGGCCTGTCGGGAGCATAGCCGTCCCCTTCGTTGGGTCTATATTCTGGGCGCGGCCGCATTCCTGTTCGTCGCCGGTGAGGAGATAAGCTGGGGGCAGCGCTTGTTCGGGTGGTCTACGCCCGATTTCCTTACGGGCACGAATAAACAGGGCGAAACGAACGTCCATAATATCAACGTGCAGCTATTCGAGATACTGTATCTGGAAGGAGCGACGCTGCTGTGCGTGGTCACCGCCATCGCGCACGGCTTCCGACGGGACAGGCTATTCGGCATTCCATTGCCCACCGTCCCACTGCTGCTGGGCTTTCTGCTTATACGGTTTTATGCGCTCAGCCGGGCGGAGGGATATTTATCATTTTACTTTCCTGCGCGGGAACTGGCGGAGCATGGGTTGCTGTTGCTGCTGGGCGTGTTCGCGCTGGCATCCAGGCAGCCAAAGTGGTTCATCATGGTCGCCGCGACCCTGGCGCTCGACCTGGCTCTCTTCTATGCGCATGATTTGCATGATCACCATCCTTATGCAAGACCGTTGGAGGTATACGAATATCTGCTGGGTATCGCCTGCCTGTGCTATGCGCTTGAGTTGCTGCTGGCTCAGAGACGACAGGCCGTAGCGATGTCTTCACCGGGCATCGCGCGCATCCCGCTATGGCTGACGGCCTGTGCGGTGGTTATTGTCAGCAGTGGCGGACTGGTTGCCTGGAAATATGTTCAATTCAAGGCCGAGGCTGCCGATTTACAAAGAACCTGGCAATTGATTGTCGCCGGCGAGCCCGTGCCCCTTGCCCGCTCTCATTTCGACTTCCATATCATCGATAGCCGGCTGGTCTACCTCAAGGAACCGTGCACGCGGACGGATGCACCCCGACGCCTTCGTACGCACGTACATATTTTTCCTGTCAATAGCGATGACCTGCCCCGTCACAGAAAGCGCTACGGCTTCGACAATCTGGACCATTTCTTTTACCGGTACGGGACACGCCTTGACGGGCGTTGCCTGTTGTCTATCCCGCTCCCGGACTATCAAATCACCAGCATTCAGATTAAGCTGAGCATGCCTGGCAAAAACGGAGTACGACAGCGAATAGCAGAGGCAGTGTTCCCATACCCCGACTAGCCGGCCAGACAGACATGCAGGCTAGAGTGAGGTTCATTACGACAGCCTGAACTTCGACTTCCATCGGCACGGGTTCATGGTGGACGGGCGGTGCATAGCCTGGCTTGCGCTTCCCGACTACGGCATCGTTTCTATCCATGCCGGACAATACACCCGCAAAGGCTGCCTCTGGGAAGGAAGTGCCAGTTTCTTACAGGTTGGGATAGGTTAGTCAGGGAGCCTGGTTGAGGATATTGGCCAAGTGGTATCACCTACGGGCTTATGGAGTTTGGTCGAAATATCGGTCGGGGTGCGGGACATGGGTCAGGTTTATTGTAACGACCAGATTATGATATGCAGGAATAACAGGCTGTAAAGAGCCGCCAGCAGGTCGTCCAGCATGATCCCGAGACCATTCTTAAAGCGTCGTTCCGCCATTGAGATTGGCCAGGGTTTCCAAATATCGAATATCCTGAAGAGTATAAACCCTGACAGTACCCAGTACCAGGTGGTGGGCACCAGAAACATGGTTACTAAATAACCGACTATTTCGTCAATCACTATCCCCGGATGGTCATGTACACCCAGGGCGTTCGCCGTCTGTTGTGAGCACCAACAACCTGCCGCAAACGCGATGGTAACGAACAGTATGTAAGCGGCCGTTGAAAATGAAGCCAGCACTAAGTAGACAGGTATGGCAAATAATGTACCTGCCGTGCCAGGTGCTATAGGCGATAATCCCGCCCCAAAGCCAAACGAGAGGATGTGCACGGGATTGCCTAATACGAGTTGTTTTATGTTTTCCGGCATGGCGTCTGACTAACCGAAATGGTCGAAGCCCAATGTATCGGGTAACGCGAACGGATTGCCGTCTTTTAGTAATTGTATACCTGCGTCTTTTACAATTTTTCCAATTACGGTGATTGGACAGTTATTTTTGCTACTGACGTTATGTATCTTATCGGTACGTTTCCTGTCGGCGGTAAATATAAGCTCGTAGTCTTCACCACCAGTTAAAGGCATTGGCCAGTCCGGCAAAGTTTTGAATCGTCTGCGCATTGGCTGTGAAAGAGGAATCCTTTCAATATTGATTATTGCACCTACCGCGCTCATCGTCAGGATGCGTTGCAGGTCAATCAGCAGGCCGTCAGAGACGTCGATGGCGGCCCCGGCAAATTCTACTATCTCCATGCCAAGGGTTACCCGCGGTTCGGGTTTGTTGAAACGCGAGGCAAAATAGTCGTGATCTGATGATGACATACCCAAGTCGTGTACACGTCCGTGCAGCTTTAAGCCCAACGCCGCGTCTCCTATGCTTCCGGATACATAAATCAAATCGCCCACTTCGGCATTCGATCGAGCCAGCACTTTAGCGGAGTTCAGGTAGCCAATGGTTTGCGTGGCGATGGATAGCGGGCCTTTGACCAGATCACCGCCTATAACTTTAATAGCGTGCCGATTTGCTAACGCAAAAAAGCCGCGTGTAAACTTTTCAAGCCACGCATGCTCGGTTTTCGGTATGGATAAGTTGATTGTGCTCCAAAGCGGCACGGCCCCCATTGCCGCAAGATCGCTAAGGCTTACGGCCAAGGCCTTGTGGCCCAGATGTTCCGGGTTGCAATCAACATGAAAATGCGTGCCTTCATTTAAGGTGTCCGTAGTAACTACCAGTTTGGAATTTTTCGGAGGGGTGACTATCGCCGCATCATCGCCAATACCGATGTTGACGTTCGCACCAGATCGGTGATGCGAGAAGTAGCGCGCGATGAGGTGCTGCTCTGCCAAGCTGATATGGGTTTACGATAGATTTTTAGTTGCTTTGGAAAGTTTCACTGGCCGCGCTGTGCGGCGATTTTATCCAAAACGCCATTAACGAATTTGTAACCTTCGAGTGCTCCAAATTTTTTGCATAGCTTTACTGCCTCAGAGATGATCACTTCCGTCGGCAGGTCACTTTTGTGCAGCATTTCATAGGTGGAATATAGTAAAATGGCGTGCTCCACAGGGTCAATCCGCGCTACCGGTAAAGTGGCATGTTCGGTAATTCTGGCCGTTAGCGTGTTGATGTTGTTGATGGACTCGCGCAGCAGTTCTGTAAAATAGTCTGCATCGACCTTTGTCCAGTTTTCATCCGTGGCGTACTGCGCTAACAGTTCATCAACACCGTGTCCGGTTAGTTGCCACTGGTAAAGTGCCTGTAGCGCAAATCGTCTGGCCCAGTAACGCTGTTGTAGCTGTTGTATCCTGTTCACCTATGCGCCAACTGACCTTAGTACGTTGATCATCTCCAGCACGCATAGGGCCGCGTCTCGCCCTTTGTTGTGGTCTGTATTATCCGGCGAGGCACGCGCGCGTGCCTGCGCTATGGTGTTCGTGGTCAACACGCCAAATGCAATGGGCAGTCTGGTTGCCAATGAAACTTGCTGAATCCCCACTGCGCAGCCCTGACATATGTATTCAAAATGCGGCGTATCACCACGTATTACACAGGCTAACGCGATAATACCATCATATTTGTTTGAGGCGGCCATGGTTTTGCAAGTAACCGGCAGCTCAAACGCGCCGGGAACCCGCACGCTGGCGATATTGTTTTCATTAACGCCGTTTTTAAGCAATGTGCTATGTGCGGCTACTCTCATGGCTTCTACGATTTCGCCATTAAAGCGCGCCGATATTATGCCAATACGTGCCTGTTCGCCTGCATAATCTGCGCCTGATGTGTAACTTTGCTGCATGGATAGTAGATGATGGGAGTATCCGCGCAATTAGTCAACTTGCAGGTTATGAGTTTAGCTGGATGGACAAGGATATTCAGGATAATTAAGAAGTAGTAAAGAGTACGAACATGGCTGGGCAGGATAATACGTAATAGTTGTTATTCAGGAGCGGTACGGGGCCGTGCCCGTATATACCCTGCCCTTTCCCAGAGGCAGAGGGTTTCGTTTGTGTGGTTGTCAGAGGGAGGGGGAACAGGGATAAAGTAAGCGATAACGTATGTGTCGGAAAATTCATCACGGATCAAACGACAAATTGATTCAGAGAAACGTAGTCTTTGATGTATGCGGGGATGATGTCACGGTATCTGTTGGGGACGGCGTTGAAGTCGTGGAAGGAAAAGGCTGCGTTGGTGGTCAGGGCCGTGTAATCACGGTTTTCGATAATATGGCGAATCTGGTTGTTGGTTACGTAGGCCTTAAAGTAGTGCCTGATAGCCGGGATGGCTGCAATCTCATCGGGCTTGTGGTCAGCGACAAATTTATCAAACTCTTCCTCCAGTAGTTCATTTTTGGATTTGAAGCGCGGGATAAGGCCAAAGATTTTCTCCAGTATTTCGCGCAGAGTCAGGCGTCTGTCTACGTCGGTCGCTTTACGCAGCTTGTCCAGGGTGTAGTATTCTTCGGGCTTGTCAAAGACTTTCTGGTTGACGTAGTCAATAACCCTGCTCCACTGTCCGGCTTCGACGGCTTCAGCTATGGTCTGGTCATCGCGCACGGTGTCTGCAAACCTGTCGAAGAACATGCGGTCGATCTTCATGCCTTCGTGGCCGATGGGGGTTTCTTGGATACGCGCGGAACTGTCAGGGCCAGGGTGTTCGTAGGTATCAGACAGGATGGTAATACCCTGGTCACCACCGGCCCCGGTGTTGGAGCGAGCGGGTAGCCTGATGACCTGATCATAGTTGTATTGTTCCTCGAAGTATTCGCAGTTGGCGAAAAAGTCGAAGAGCTTGAAGGCTTTTTTCTCTGGACTCGTAACGTTGTCCCGGTGGCGTTCGTCCACCAACTGCTCGCGAAAATCGTGCTTGCGAGTACCGCGTCCCTTGATCTGAATAAAGTCGGTAGGTGAAAAGATGGGACGAAACAAACCAACGTTGAGCACGTCGGGGCAATCATAACCGGTGGTCATCATGCCTACCGTTATGCAGACACGCGCCTTGCTGCTGCGGTAGGCTGCAAGAAAATTAGCCGTGCCGCACAGATTATTGTTGGCAAAATTGATGGTGAATTGCTGTGCCTCAGGTATCTGTGAAGTTACCTGTACGGCAAAATCGGATTGGTATTTTGCGGGGAACGCCTGATCTGCCATTTCATTGAATATCTGAGTCAGGCGGGCGGCGTGTTTCTGGCTGACCGCAAAGATGATGGATTTGCCAATCTCATTGCTGATCGGGTCGCGCAGCGCATGTTCAAGAAAGGTCTTGCAGAAGGTTCTGTTGGTGGCATCGGAAAAAAAGCGTCTTTCAAATTTTTTGCGTGTATAGGATTCACTGCGGTTTTCGCCTTCCTTGTCAGTGAACTGGACGACAAAGCCCTGATCAGAAAGTAGTTGTGTGGTAATTTCAGTGCGGGCGTCCACTGTGATGGGGTTGATGAGATGGCCTTCCCTGACGGCATCCAGCAGTGAGTAACGAAAGGTGGGCTGACTGTCTTCACATCCAAAGGTGCGATAGGTGTCGAGCAGCAGTCGTCTTTCATATTCGCGCGGGTCGCGCGTGGTGGGGGTAGTACTGTCAAAATGCCTGAGATAGTCGCGGGGTGTAGCGGTGAGGCCGAGTTTATAGCCGACAAAGTACTCGAATACTGCGCGGGCATTGCCGGAGATAGAGCGATGTGCTTCATCGGAGATGATCAGGTTGAAATCGGTGGGTGAGAACAAGCGCAGATATTTGTTGTTGAACAGCAGCGACTGGACGGTGGTAACGACTATTTCTGCGTGGCGCCAGGCGTCGCGGTGTTCCTTGTAGATAACGGTTTGCCAATCGTTTGAAAGTAAAGCGTTGAAGGCTTTTCTGGCTTGTTCTTCCAGTTCGAGGCGGTCTACCAGAAATAACACGCGGCGGGCATTGCCAGTACGCAGGAAGAGCTTGATTACGGCAGCAGAGACGAGGGTTTTGCCGGTGCCTGTTGCCATTTCAAAGAGGAAGCGGTCGCTACCTGCCTGCGCGGCTGACTGAAGTGCGTGAACGGCTCGTTTTTGATAGGGGCGCAGCAAGCGGAGTTTATTGGTGCGAATGTAGTCAGGACGTTCGGCTGCATTTTTCCAGGCGGCTTCAGATGCATAATGCGGTCGCTGGGTGAGAACGATGTAGTCGTCACCGACACGCTCGTCTGTCAGGCGTTGCGGATTCGGTGAGGTACGGGCATAGCTGGTTGCCGAATCCGGTGTTGGAAACGCAGTGATGATGTAGGGGTTACCACATTGCAGGTCCCAGAAATAGTGGAGATTGCCGTTCGACAGTATGACAAAGCGACAGTTTAGTGAGTGAGCATACCGGCGCGCTTGTTCTTTGCCTACCAGCGGGTGTTTATCTTCAGACTTGGCTTCAAGCACGATAAATGGAAAGCCCTTGGCGTCGAGCAGGAGGAAATCAATAAAGCCTTTTTGAGTCTTCTCAAAGTTCTTACCCAGGGCGTCAACGTCTTGCGGTTTGATATGGATTTTTGGTTCAAGCTGGATATTGGCCGCTCCCTGCGCATCGTCGAAGAACTGCCAACCTGCCTGTTCAAGCAGTTTATTGATGTTAATGCGTGCCTTTGCTTCCTTGAGGTTTTCCATAACGTCCTGCCTTTATAATTCACGGCATCACTCTAAACTAAAGTGCCGTGCAGAGGAATTGCCTGCCCTTCAATATATCTTATAAGACGTGAGACTCTCCCGCAGAAATTACCGGGATGAACAGGATAGACAGGATGATAAAAATTTTTGTTGTACGGAGCTTTGCTTTGTAAGCGGAGATTACTTTGGTTATTCAGAGATGCGAGTTTTATTTGTGGTTATACTACGCGCCGCGTCTCCAGCAACCAACGTACCATCTACGGATTGTGCAGACTTCGAGCTCGTCGTCGCACTCGCAACGATCCACATTAGCCCGGCCACCGCGCAGAAACATCAAATTCAAATAATTCCTTTTTTGAATTCCTTTTTCGAATCGCACAACACCGCACATCCTCAAATCCTACGTCTTCAAACATTGCCGCATAAATCCTCTCCACCGACAACAGTACGCTGTAGAACGTCGAATTGCCCACGATGTAATGCAATTCACTGCCCTTCCTGACTAAAGCCAGTAGAGAATTAACGTGTTCCTGAATGTCGTTGAAATACCTGGCAACGTATTTTGCAAGTATCACTCCATTCTTATTGTCACCATGCGCAATTCTCCCCAAAGGTGCATCGAGTAGCGGATGGGTAAGCGACTCCTTCGGCGGTTCCCAACCAATAAGCCTGCTGGTCGCGACCCCCCACGTGCCGCCGATTGCCGACCAGTCCAACTCACCGGCATCACGTCCATTGTCCAGAAAACCAAGCCAATACATGTACGGGCGAAGCTCCCGGATGTACGACATCCGGTTAGCATATGGTGGCGATGTGACTATCAGATCAAACGGACCATCAACCACTCGTTCCAAATTCCTGGCGTCTCCAAACACAACCTGTACCGTTCCGCCAGGGTTATCGTTTGCGCCATCCAATACGAACTGCAAGTCGTCGTTAAATCTACGTTCCATGTCTGCGTCGTAAGGTATGCTCAATTGAATATCATCTTTGAAGGACATAGACTGATGGTTAAATGCAGCATTTGAGAGACCAATCAGCGTCCTACAGAACGCCACTAATAGAAGGTCTCTTTCAGGCGATTGCTTCTCACTTTCGGCTTCGATGCCGGACTTTAGCTTACGTAGAAATGTTAGCGCCTCTGTACACCACCATCTATCAATGTTATGAATAGACGGTGTTTCGGCCGGGTCAACTGTGCCCCGCCTAACCGCATCAATCACCCGCGCATATGCGGCGCGCGTTGATGCTATTGTGGCACCGGCGTATTGCGCGGTTTTCACGCTACCAAGCCACACCAAGAAGGGATTGATATCTGTCGTTATACCTTCATGCCCATGGTACGCAGCACTTAGGGCCGTTGTTGCCGTTCCACAAAACGGGTCCAGCACGCGCCGCGGTCGGTCGTGCTGTGCCATAAGCTCTTCCACTATCTTCACCGAATACGCAGGCGTTAGCCGCAGCCAGCCATGTCGGCCCGTGCTCGCATTGAACTTATGTGTGTAGTCTGCCCTTTGTCGCAGCTTCTCTCTGGCTATGACGTTCACGTCGTCTCCGGCGCTAGTAAGTGAGTGTAGGATGGCGTCAATTTCCCCTCGAAGCGTTGAACTATTCCGTTCAAAGAAAGCAGCAAGATCGTAGCCAATAACCTCCCGCATAAAGTCATAGGTAGAGATCAGCGGATCCGTGGTTCCGAGGATGCCAGTTACGACGGACCACTTTTCAGCGCGGTAACGCATCAAGACATCGCCATCTATCTGACCCGATAGAATGATAGCACAAGGAAAGTAGCCTTTCGTGTATGCCGTCGCAGCATTGGCGATGTCGGCATTTTGTCGCTTTGAATCCTTGCTCTTGTAACCTTGTCGAACTTCAAAAATTGTGCCCGACAAGCTTCCAAATACTTTATCGTCAACATCCAGCATTTTTGCGGATTCGTTCATCCATCTATGGAAACGGTCTCGCTTTACCTTGTCATTAATCTTGTCAAGGGGAACCCGTCTATCCAGGTACAGGGTCCGCTTCCGTCCACTCGGCAACGTTACCTGATACGACCACGTGACATCTTCCTCCGATAGCCCCATGGAATCTCTGACGACCCTGCGAAACAGCCTCTCGCACCCGATTCCGATTTGCCGATATGCGCTTGTCATGCCGCCCGTTGCCTTGTGGGCTGCGTACATCATCGGGTTGTCGAGTCCAAACCAACTGTAGAACGCGTCTCTTTGATACAACTCTCGAAATTGCTCAAGGGTTAACCCGCCGCCCTTTGAACCTTGTCCGAATTTCGGTTTGTATTGTGAACAAACTCTAATCGCATCCAACACGATCTTTAGGTATTCTGCGTCCTTGGCTCCCATGGCTTTCACTGTCAACTCCAAACTCACCAAGGCGAACTGGTCATGATAGCTCTGGTTGGCTCGCTGGTTGATTAGTTTGAGATGTCGTGCGCTGATGCTTGAGACACGGGAAAGCAGCCTTTGTGATTCGTACCCGACACTATCATGCGTTTGCCGTCCCGTGCAGTTTCAGTTCGACCGCCGTTGCCACGCGCTCAGCGGCCTGGCCCAGGGTCGCGTCGTCGAGATGGACGTAGCGATTCGTCGTGGACGCCCACCGATGTCCGAGCAGCCGTCCCGTGACATGCAGGCTCTCGCCGTTCATGACCGCGTGCGAGGCGTGCGCATGGCGCAGGTCATGCAGCCGAGCATCCGCCCGCGCGGCGGGCGGCGGTAACAGACGATACCCTTGCACGGTTTCCCGGCGGTTTCGGGCCGATGGTCCCACATGATGGCGCAGTCGAACATGTTACGCAGTATCTCATGACTGCGGTTCGCCACGCACGGCTTTCTGCGCCCGTATTCGTGGAAGAAGCGGGCAATGTCGGCACGGACGATGGAGCCGGACGCGGAGATGGCCGAGAGTGGGCAGGATGGCGCTGTTGAGAGTGAAGCAGAAACAGCTGTATATCCTGTGATTCACTATCCGACACGTTCATGGGTGGATATGATGTCGTGTTTTCATCTACACCCGCGCGATGGCGGTTTGGTTTTCCTCAAACGTTAGGTTAAGTTCGTGATTGATAAGGACTATCCTGAGAACAGCTTTAAGCGTCTACTTGTATTTTTACTGGAGTCCCCCATAATGAACAGTGCTTCTGGATTGGTGGCTGACTAAGGAGATGAGCAGACGTGCCTATGAATGACGTGCCTATGAATAAAGAGAAAGCGTCAAAACCAACTGATACAAACCTCCACCTTCCTGATCTACTGATTAAGGGATTTCGTGGAATAGCAGATCTCTTAATCCCAAAGTTAGGCCGCGTAACTTTAATTGCGGGAAAGAACGGCATTGGCAAAACCACTATTCTTGATGCTGTCCGCATTTATGCTGCGCGTGGCTATCCTGCCCTCATGGATGTATTAATAACACGAGAAGAGCTTACCGAATCTTTGGACAAGGATGGAGACCCTATGTTAGTGCCAAATTTTGAAGCCTTATTCCATGGTCGGAACCCGTGGCAGCATACGCCGTCAGATTCTTTAATATCAATAGGCTCAGAAGGCAATAAAAAGCAACTTCACATAAAAATTTTACAAACTCGTGAGAATTCTCCCGCTGAAGAAGAACCTTTAGTTGAGGTTGAGTATCAAGGAAAAAAGGCATTATTCTCTGTGTATGATTCTCTGCCTCGATATTTTCCCGGAAAACGCAGATCACGACTACTTACCAAACTCGAATTTCCAGATCCAATCGTATGTGAATCTTTAGGTCCGAGTGTAATAAATAATATGGACATGGCAAGGTTTTGGGACAGCGTAGCACTTACGGATTATGAGTACCAGGCAACACAAGCATTGCAGCTGATATACGGCAATGAAATTGAGCGTGTCGCAATGATTGGAGATACAAAACGATCTGCTGGAAGATTCCACCCTCGTCGGGCACTGGTCAGGATAAAAGGGCAAGATCATCCAGTTCCCTTAAAAAGTCTTGGTGATGGAGCAATACGTTTGTTCGGTATCGCTTTGGCTCTTGCTAACAGTCAGGATGGGTTTCTTGTTATTGATGAAGCAGAAAACGGTATCTACCATTCAGTGCAGCCCGGGTTATGGAAGATGATTATGCAAACGGCACATCAGAATAATGTTCAAGTTCTTGCTACGACGCATAGTTGGGACTGCGTGGCAGGGTTTAC
Source organism: Gammaproteobacteria bacterium (assembly GCA_963422595.1). Taxonomy (GTDB): domain Bacteria; phylum Pseudomonadota; class Gammaproteobacteria; order UBA4575; family UBA4575. The sequence goes on along the minus strand of OY730298.1, from coordinate 1,392,917 downwards.
GAGAGCAGCAAGAACGTTAAATGAAGTGGATGGCATGCTTATTCGCCTTGAGAAGGATGGTGATGGAATTCGTGCCGTGGAATACTCTGAAGACGACCTTAAAGCTGCGGCCAAGTTTGGTATTGAAGTCAGGTAATCTATGCATCCCCTCAGTTCAATTTCACCAAATGTTCTTTTGGTTGAGGGGATAAATGACAAACACGTTGTATTGAATCTCTGCCAGCGTTGTCGAGTCAATCAAAATTTTATAATTTCAGATAGAGATGGTATTGACCAGCTAACTGGAACAGTTGGTGCCGAGCTAAATGCTCCCGGTCGTCAAGCTGTCGGCATCCTTGTGGATGCAAATGACGACAGGGAAGCTCGTTGGCAATCTATCACAGACCGGCTTTTGCATGCAGGCATTAACGCGCCCCCAAGACCTGACCCCAAGGGAACAATCATAGACATGCCCAGTAAGCCCCGGGTCGGTGTCTGGTTGATGCCTGATAACACGTCAAATGGCGAACTTGAAGATTTCATCTTTTACATGCTTCCTGACGATGACCCAGTGTGGCCATTATCCAAGCGTTACATTGAAGACATCCCAAGTACAGCAAGAAAATTTAACCGAAATAAAGAATTACGAGCCCAGCTCTATGCCTGGCTGGCAACCAGGGAAAATCCTAAGAAAATAGGATCAGCCATCAAGGCACATGATCTATCTATTGACGGCAATCTTTGCCAAAGATTTATGAGCTGGCTTATGGAGCTGTTTGGCTAAGAGTCTGTATGTGCCAATAGTCACATCAATAGCCATTAGATATTCAATTTAAGTATTGACAAAATAAACGGGCTTTTATAACGCGCAAAATTTCGTTTTCAGCGATAACGGAAAAATGTTTGCTGTTTCCAAGCGGGATAACGGAAACAACATTGCGAAATTCCTGAAGGTCTTTGGAAAGTGATCGATATTTCTTGACAAGGTCCTCGCGCTCTTTTTGAAATTTCGGCAGCTCCTCAAAGGTCATCGTCATAGTTTCGTACAGAATACTTTTCATCACGGTAAAAAACGCTTTCATATGAAAGCGGGTTACCGTCCTGCGCGGATTTCCAGGGGATATCCTCGTGAGAATAATTTTCTATCTCTTTTGCATTTTTATCGGAGAGTCGGGCTAACACGCCATCGATATGTTCAACGTCGCGAGCGGAAAGTATGTCAAGGTTTGGCCGCTTGCGTGGGAGGTATTTTTTTTGAGCATACTTAAAATAGCGACTGTTGACTGCCTCGATTTCTCCACTTTCCTGCATATCTTTTATAATCGAATCCAATTCAACCGATGTGGGGCCATGATGATTTTTAATGTACGTCGCACCCATCAGGTTTTTCTCGAATTTTTCGTAATAATCAAAGTCAATGAAATACAGCAATTTATGGAGTACGGTCTCCCCTACATTCGGTTTGCCACCGACTTTATTTAAGATGTAAAGCAGAACCTGCTTGAATGTGTCGAGATTTTTTTCTGTCACACGAATTTGGAGGTCTTTGGTTTCTCGCGCGGGCTGTTTTGTGAGTTTTACTGTGTACTTCGGTTCACGACCTGCCAGAAAATCTTCAAGCGACATGTTAAAAATCCCTGCAAGCGTTTTGGCTTCACTGACCGTCAGTTCGCGCTCCCCAAGCTCAATGTGTGTATAGGTGGGACGGGATATTCCAAGCTCTGACGCAAGGTGCTCCTGGGTCATGTTGCGCTTGTTTCGTTGCCTTTGAAGGAATTCTCCAAGTACCATTTTGCCTCGTTTTTTGCTCTCCGCCTGAACGTATCTATACTGCTGCGTTTTGATGATGTGAATATTGTTTTAGCATACGCAGTGTAAGTTTTATTTTCAATGATAATGTAAAATTTATAAACATCGTGACGTTTCGGCTGAAGCAGCGTTGGTTTATTATCCATCAAACAGCTTCACCAGTTCATGGTTGGCAGTGACTAGAGCTTGCCCAGTTTCAATCCTGGCGACAATGGCTTGCTGGGCTTCAAGGGATGGAAGGGCTATTCTGTTTCCTTACGGTTCTGGTCACTATTCATGTGATCCCATAATTGATCAACATCATCGGCAAGATTATCTATCCTCTCCGAAATGTTTTTATAGTACACAGCACCAACGAATAGGATCAACGCTGGTACCGCAACGGCAAGTACCGCTATGAATAGAGAGATGACTTGTAGATAAAGGCCGATGTCCACTTGTTCACAAAATTGAGGCTAACCCCTTCGGGTAGGGTTCCCTCTTTTTGCCTGTTCGCTTTCCCACTTCAAGGCAGCGTCCCTGGTGGTTGCGTGACCGACCTGCTTGATGTGTCCGCTTTCTCCAAAATTCTGTTTATGCTCTTGCTCGCGCCGTTCAAGATCGCTGGTGATACCCGTATGAACAATCTTACTGCCTGTTTTGAAGTGGTATTTGTAGGTATTTCTTGCCATTACTCTAAACCCCTGTAATTCAGCTCTTACCATAGAAAATACTAACGTTTTAGGTGTAGGTATTCAATGCTTCTTGTCTCATACAAGCATAGTCAGGGGCTAAGCAAGCTCGTTTACAGCCACCGTGTCTTACTCTTTTGGCTGGTCATTCCCACACCTGCGCGATGACGGTTTGGGTTTTTTGTTCGAAGCGTTGGATGAGTTCGCGGTTGGTGCTATCAATCCTGCCTGATTAAGGGTGAAATAGTTGGTTGCAATTTTTTAATACAGTAGTTGCCCAATATCATCTATCGCTTGTTGGATTTTATTATCGGTGAAATTCTCTTTGTATAGTTTCTTTTCCCATTCATTGTCACTTGCGATATAGGTCTTCACCGCATCCAAGTTGATTTCTTTGCCAGTCTTTTCTATTTCAATCATGGAGTAATCCACAGTTGCAAGTACTTCCAATTCAAGATCATTTTTATAACGCAGATTGTCAGCAACCCAGTCCAAGGCTGGTTGCAAATGATCAGGAAAGTATTTTTCTGCTTCTGTGATGTGCTTCCCTACGCCTAAAGCAGTATCAGATTTTTTTATGACGTAATTTTTACGAATAGCAATGCTCTCCGCCCTGTATCCTGCTTGAGGATTATAAGGCCCTGCTGCTTTTTTCAAGTAATCATCTGTTACGTCCATTCCAGCTTTTCTTTTCACAAAATAGGCAAATTTTTGTTGGCGAAACCATCCCAGTGGGTGATCTTCATCGCTAAATTTTCGAGTCAAGACAGAAAGCGATACTGCTTCCTGAAAATCCTTTAATGGTTTTCTAGGGGATACAGACCGGGAAGTTGTGCCTTTATCTTCTGAGCAAACTTCTCGAATCGCATAATTAACGCACGCCTAATTTTTCACCTTTTCTCTGGTTTTGAGAAAAAACTGATCATCTCGGCGATATTCCTTAATAAGCCAGCCTACAAATGCCTGACTATACTGGGTGGGAGAGCCTTTGACCTTTCCTTGATAGAAATATTCAGGTCTAGATTTTATACCATACACCTTGTTGACACACTGGATATCGTATCGATTTATCTCGGGAACCTTTGATTTCATTTCTCCAATCACCTCTTTCTGTCGCAAGGGATGTGATGTACTAGGGTCTTTAGGAGCAGTTACGATTTGAGTAGGCTCCTTATCACTTGATCCCGATGAAATTCCTATATCCGCCTCACCATGTTTTTTGGTAAGTACCAGTTTATACTCGATTCCGATTGAAAATTTAGGAGAACGTTGTAGCGTATCTAATTCCTGCTTGAGTTCTGCACAATAGTGAGTAAGAAATTCGACGGCATCCTGTCCCAGTTGTTTCTGTAGACGCTTATCGGTCATGTCCCACTGATTGGGGCTACTATCGTACACAATGCTCATCATCCCTAATGGGAACCTGTCCGAAAGCGACACTTCAAACCAGTTGTTAAGGCATCTATAGTAATTGATAACACCCGCTTGAAAGAGACCTGTCACGTCACGCGGAATATTGTTAATTAAAAAATGAACTGATTTATTACGTAGTTCTTCAATACGCTCTATATTTCTCCGACTTGGGTCGTTTTGATTTGGTATAACTTTTTTTAAACAATCCCGTAAGGAAAGAGTTCTCTTGATTTCCTCTTTCTGTCTACCTTTATAATAAATGGCTTCTTTCTTACCTTCATCCTTTAGAAGCTTTGCCTTCAATAGCAGTTCCCATGCGTTACAGATCAGATAGCAGAATGCTTCCAAGCGGTATTGGATGGTAATTCGATTGATGGTTTCCAGTGCGAGGGCGTATGCCTCTACGCTCTTGTCAATCAAGCGCTTTTTGAGGTCACACTGATTTTCCATGGCCTATGTATCCTCTGTTTTTATGCTGTCATCACTCCATACCTGTCCAATCGCCGCCTGTATCTTGCTCTCCATCCGCTTCACCAGTTCGCGGTTAGCATTGACGAGGGCTTGTTCAGCTTCACTCTCCGCCACGATTTCCTGCTGGATTTTCAGGGGTGGGAGGGGGATTTCGTAATTTTCGATTACTGACCTAGGAACCCGCTGTAGTCCTCCGGTTCCTGTCATTTGTGGTGTTGCCCATTTGCGAAATGCAGGAGTAGCTACGCATAGAAATATCCACTCGGGGAGGATTTTTTTAGCTGGTCTCAAGACGTAGAATTCACTTGAACCGAACCCGATTGTGTTACACAAGTTCTTCGCAATACCCGCTTTGCCATTTTCAAAGCAGGGAGTCACCTTTGCTATGAGAACATCATTATCCCTGAAATATGTATAGCTAGTGCTAACATCTTTCAGACGCTTGCAATCACGTGACTCAAAGTACATCGCGTTCTCACCGATGTCGGACATTGGCACAAATGAAATGGTCGTTGTGTCACTTATCGCGGTAACTTCTGATTTTCTTGGATTTACGACACAAGCTTTACCCAATGCCACCAACGGCCAGTCGGGATCAATGGGGATGTGCGGTTGGTAGTTGTCAATGACGGCGCGGGCACCATCAATGACTTTCTGGTAGTTTTCAATCTCGGCGACAATTTCGCGCTGGATTTCAAGGGGTGGGAGGGGAAAGCAAAATGTTGAGTACTGTTTGGCGTTGATGTTTGTAAGTGTACCTGTCTTTGAATTACTGAATATCCATTCATGCCAAGATTCCGATTTGGTAACATAATAGACGTATTGAGGAAGAGCCATCGTAGGGTTAATACGAAATCGAATTAAGTAGCCAGCGTATTGGTAAGTACCAGGTAGGTCATCATGGATGTAAGTACGTCCGACCGAACCGGAGCGCGCAACAAGTAGGTCATCTGCTTCAAGAAATCGGTCCTGTTCAATCACTGACGGCGATACGACATCATCAGGCTTGATTTCGCCGCTGTCTGTAATGTCGGTTATGCGTACATATCGCACCTCGCCATTGTACTTTACTTTCTTTGCGCCAGAACCATATTGCGGCTTTCCCAAAATAATATCCCCTAACGCTACCATTGGCCAATCAGATTGCACAGTTGGGTTTTCCCGATACCGTTCGCTGTTCAGGTTGTACTCGCCGTCTGCTGCGATTTTTGTTTTCTCGGCGACTCGTCTTTTCATGGCAGGTTCGTCTGTCGCGTACTGTGCTTCGGGTTCTGCCACGCGAGCGGTGGGCACTGATTCGCTTGCGCGTAGTTTTCCCAGATAGTCGGTGATTTCAGCCTGTACTTGCGGTAAATCGTTCTTGTCTATCACCCGCCGTTGTGCCCCCAGGTCAAAGCCATCATTTTCTACCTTGAAGAAGGCGATGCTGTCGGTCTTTTTTGCCAGTGCCTTGTCCAGTATTAGCACCGAAGTCTTGACGCCGGAGTAAGGCTGGAACACACCGGCCGGCAGGGAGATGACGGCGATGAGGTATTCTTCCACCAGCAGCTTGCGCAGTTGCTTGTAGGCGTTCTGGCTCTGGAAGATGATGCCTTCGGGTACGATGATGCCGGCGCGACCGGAGGGCGTCAGGTGCTCGGCGATGTAGTCCACAAACAGGACTTCGCTACGCCTGGAGTTGACCGAGAAACGCTTGTGTGGGCGGGTGCCGCCCGTAGGCGACATGAAGGGTGGATTAGCGAGGATGACGTCGGCATATTGGTTCCAGCGGTCTTCGCTGGTGAGGGTGTCGTATTCAAAGACGTGGGGGTCAACAAAGCCGTGCAGGTAGAGGTTGACCAGTGATAGACGCACCATGTCGGGGGAGATGTCGTAGCCTTTCAGGTTGGTAACCAAGCGGCCCCGCTCATCGGGTGTGAGGGTATTGTGACCATGCTCATCGGTGTTGTTTTTTAAGATATGTTTGTAGGGTGAGATGAGGAAACCAGCAGTGCCGCAGGCCGGGTCGAGGATGGTTTCGTCTTTTTTGGGATCAATAATGGAGACGATGAAGTCGATGATGTGACGCGGCGTGCGGAACTGCCCGGCGGCGCCCTGGCTACCGAGCACGGATAGCAGATATTCAAAGGCATCGCCCAGGCGTTCGGAGTGGTCGTATTCAAACTGGTCGATGATCTTGAGGAAGCCCTTGAGGGTTTCAGGGTTGCGATAGGGCAGGAAGGCATTTTTGAAGATGTCGCGGAACAGCGGTGGGATGCCGGGGTTTTCTGGCATCCTGGTAATGGCCTCGGCATAGAGGTTCAGGGTTTCATGCCCTCCCAGCCCGGCGTGCATGAGCTTAGCCCAACCGTAGCGGGCAAAGTCATCGGTAAAGAACTTGCGCTTGCCGCCCAGTTCCTCGCTTGCAGCGTCCATGTCGTCCATGAATTTGTAGATAAGGGCAATGGTGATCTGCTCGACTTGTGATTTTGGATCGGGCACCTTGCCCACAAGGATGTCGCGGGCGGCGTCTATGCGGTGTTTGGTGGTGGTGTCAAGCATCATCCGATGAGTTTACGTGGCTGCACGGGGAATCATTTGTGTTGTATGAGTCGTTCCAGGTAGCGCGCTACCAGATCTACTTCGATGTTGACCTTACCCCCTGGTTGTAGCGAGTGTAACGTGGTGTTTTTCAGGGTGTGTGGAATGAGCGTTACGCAGTATTGATTGCCGCTTACTGCGTTAATGGTTAAGCTTACGCCATCAACACATATCGAGCCTTTAACGGCCAGGTATCTGGTTATACCAGGCGGCACTGTAAACCATAGTATGGTTTCGTTGTCGTTGTCGTTCCGTGTGGTTAATTCGCCAAGCGCGTCGATGTGTCCGCTAACGATGTGGCCGCCCAGTGGCGTGGAGGGGGTAACGGCGCGTTCCAGGTTTACCCGGCAGTTGTTTATTGGATTGCCAAAGGTTGTGCAGCGTTGTGTTTCTTTAGATACGTCGACGTTAAAGGCACTTGCCCGGACCTCATAGGCGGTCAGGCAGACGCCGTTTATAGCAATGCTGTCCCCGTTTTTTACGCCGCTGGAGAATGCCGCGGTGACTTGCACCTGAAGTTGCAGTACGTCCTTTTTTACGGCTATTTGGTGAAGTGTGCCTGTCTGTTCTATGATGCCGGTAAACATTATTCAATTATTCAAGTTTGGTGGGTAGGAGATAAAATGAAGGCTCATCGTAATTGTTCTCTATTTCCATAAATTTATTTGCTTCATCCAGAAGAGCGGTAAAAGACAAATCTGGTTTAGCCATTATGTATATATAATTACTTAATATATGGGTTTGGCCTGTATTTTTATGGCATTCCCGACAAATTTGACGTTCGCGATTTGCAGGTCGATCCGATCTTGCATGGTGTTGATAGCAGGTAGTTTCACCAGACCACGGCTGGTGTGACCCAACAGGTGCGGCGCCATGTAGATGATTAGTTGGTCCACCAGTTGGTCTTCAAGTAAGCTGCCAGCGAGCGTGGCACCTGCCTCTACCAGTATTTCGTTGATGCCGCGGTGGGCTAAATCCTGCATGACGTCGGTTAAGTTGACGTGCTTCCCGGCCGGCTTTATTTCCAGCACTTCGGCGTTACGGGCGCGTAGTGCCTGGATTTTTTCTGTGTGCCCGCAACATGTGTAGATAATGACCTGGCCCGCAGGGCGCAGTATTTCAGCGCTCGGGGAGGTGCGCAGGTGGGTATCTATTATTACTCTTGCCGGTGGTTCGGGGGGGAGGTCAGTTCCCAGGCCGGTTTTGGAAAGGCGCACTGTAAGCTGCGGGTTGTCGTGCAGGATGGTGTTTACGCCGGTTAGAATTGCGCAGCTGCGCGCGCGCAATCTGTGCACGTCCAGCCGCGCGTGTTCATTGGTAATCCATTTGCTTTCGCCGGTCGCCAATGCGGTCTTGCCATCCAGGCTAATGGCCGATTTGAGCGTTACGTAGGGCCGCTTAAGTGTCATTCTTTTGATGAATCCCTGGTTGAGTTCTGCCGCTTCGCTGGCCAGCACGTTACAGCTGGTTTTTATGCCGTGCTGGCGCAGGTATGCCAGGCCTTTTCCATTGACGAGGGGGTTCGGATCCTGCATTGCCGCCACCACGCGCGCTACTTTGGCGGCTGCTAAAACCGGTGCGCAGGCAGGCGTGTTGCCCTGGTGTGCGCATGGTTCCAGTGTTACGTAAATGGTGGCGCCATTTATGTCTTCAGGTGCGTTATGCAGGGCGTTTATTTCCGCATGTGGTTGTCCATAACGGGCATGGTAGCCGCTGGCAATGATGCCGCCGCGGTTTGCGATTACGCAGCCGACGCGCGGATTGATTCGCACGCTAAATAAGCCTTTGCGAGCGAGTCGCAGCGCGTGCGCCATGCAGGCGTGATCATTCAGTTTTGGTTGCATGCCGACTTGTTGGGCAGCGGGCTAGCGCACGCTTTTGTCGGGATCGTCGGAGATTAAAGAGAGCTGGCTCTTGAGCATTTCCGGGGTCAGGTCATTTTCTACCCGGTCAATAATGTCTTTGAATGCCTGCACGTCTTCAAAGCTTTTGTATACGGAGGCAAAACGCACGTAAGCGACTTGATCTAAGGCGCGCAATTCCTGCATTACCCATTCGCCTATGGTGTGGGCACTGATCTCGCGCTCCCCTACCCCCAGGGCTTTATGCAATATACGATTGATGGTGGCATCGATTGTTGCCGTTATTATCGGCCGCTTCTCGCAGGCCAGGGTGATTCCCCGACGTAGTTTTTCTTCATTGAAGCGCTCGCATTTGGCGTTTCGTTTTACTATTCTGGGATAGTGTTTCTCAGCGCATTCATAGGTGGTGAAACGTCCCTCACAATGCAGGCATTTGCGCCGTCGGCGTATTTGATCACCATTACTGGCGAGACGCGAATCTATTACCCTGGTGTCGTCGGAACTGCAAAAAGGGCAACGCATGGCTATGTTTTCGGTGCCATTGTCATCATTCCAGTTACCATAAATTTCAGGGTCTGGACTACGGCGCGCTTCCGACACTGGCACGGTATACCGGGAAGCGTTTACACAGGTCGAGTACTTGTGTTTTTACGCGCTCGATGGTTGGTGCGTTGTCGATATCGTCCAGGATATCGCACATCCAGTTTACCAGTTGTTTACATTCCGGTTGCTTAAATCCGCGTGTGGTGGCCGCCGGACTGCCAATGCGTAAGCCGCTGGTTATAAAGGGAGATTGCGGATCATTGGGCACGGTGTTTTTGTTCACGGTGATGTTGGCTTTACTCAGTGCCGCATCGGCGGCTTTACCGGTTATGCCTTTGTCTATGAGGTCCACCAGGAATAGATGGTCATCGGTGCCACCAGAAACTATTTTGTAGCCGCGCTGTATGAAGTGCTCGGCCATGACGCGCGCATTTTGTAAAACCTGTTGCTGATAGGTCTTGAATTCGGGCTGTAGGGCTTCTAAAAAGGCTACGGCCTTGGCCGCGATGACGTGCATCAGGGGACCTCCCTGGGTGCCTGGAAATACCATTGAGTTTAATTTTTTGGTAATTTCCGGGTTTTCGCGCGCCAGAATAACGCCGCCACGTGGCCCCCGCAAAGTCTTGTGGGTGGTGGAGGTTACGACATCGGCAATTGGCACCGGATTTGGATATAAGTCGGCGGCAATTAAACCTGCCACGTGTGCCATATCTACTACCATGAATGCCCCCACTGCATCGCAAACGTCTCTGAAGCGTTGCCAGTCCCAGACTCTGGAGTATGCCGAAAATCCGGCAATGATCATTTTTGGCTGGTGTTGCTTTGCCAGACGTTCAACCTGGTCATAGTCGACTTCGCCAGTATCCGCATTTAGTCCATATTGAACGGCATTAAAGATTCTGCCGGAAAAATTGACCGGGCTGCCATGCGTAAGATGCCCGCCATGCGGTAACGCTAACCCCATGATGGTGTCGTGAGGTTGCAGTAAGGCCAGATAGACCGCGGCGTTAGCTTGTGAACCTGAATGCGGCTGCACGTTTGCATAATCGGCAGCGAAGAGTTGTTTGACGCGGTCGATTGCCAGTTGTTCGGCGACGTCGACGTGCTCGCATCCACCATAGTAACGCCTGGCAGGATAACCTTCAGCATATTTGTTGGTGAGCACTGTACCTTGTGCTTCCAGGACTCTTGGACTGGCGTAGTTTTCAGAGGCGATGAGTTCAATGTGCTGTTCCTGACGATGAATTTCTGACTGGATAGCTTTGGCGAGTTGCTGGTCAAAATTGGCGATGCGCATGTCTGCTGTAAACATTACTACTTCTCCTATCCTGGATTGTGCTTAAATTATGTTGTGTAAATAACTAAAAAAACAGGCTAAATTAACTGACTAACTATTACCAACGGCAAGCTGGACCGGCGTTTTGCCAATGACTCATGGCGACGGCCCAGTCTGTGCGGTAACTTATCTGTGCCTTTGGTGGTGCCTCCGGTTATATAATACCCAGCGCATTTCGCCACTGGCTGTGTTCGCACGTGGTGCCAATTATAGCGTAATTTATGGGGGCGTAAATTGGAAAGCAGGAGCGGTCCTGATGAGTTCTTCTATTGGATTGATGGCCTCTTGTTCAATTGCAGGCGCGAGCATGGGGTTTGCGTGTTACTGCGGTTGTATATGCACTGTAAAACCCGGGCACATGGCTTTGGGTGTTGCTTGCGTTTGCAGGTGATCAATTGGCTGTGAACGAATGCCGATTAGAACTTGAATGTGAACTCTGTTGATAAGTAATCGACATCGGATTCTGCCATCCGGTAACGCTCCCATTCTGCACTAATTTCAAATCTTGCGTTCAGGTCATAGTTGGCACCCAGTCCATAGAAAATATCTGTACCGCGCGTTTTACCCAGTATATTTTCGTTTCTGTCGAGTAGCTCTGCGTCTATTTCCCAGTTGAATACGCCACCTTTCATGTATAAAGAGCTATCGTCGGTAATGGGGTAGCTGCTGATTCCGGAGATAAAAAGTGCATTGGATGCGAAATTCATCGGTTCGGTTTGTGGAAACCAGAGCGATGAACCGGCAAACATGCCATCAATACCGAAGGCAAGTTGGTCCTGATATTCAAGCTGAACCGAGAAGAACCTGCCTGATCGGTAGCCACTAATCAACGACACACTGCTATATTTGTCGCGCCGCAGGTCAACAGGGGAGCTTTCGTCAAGACTGTTCAGGTTGGGAATGGCAAGGCTTTTGATGACGTCGGTATCTATATACCACTCTGCTACCAGGCTTTGAGGGGGTAGTAAAACAAGTGCCGCCAGGATTACCTTGAGCAAGGCTGCTTTGGAAATATTTTGTATATGCATTACGTCTACTTGTGGGTGAGGTGATTATACCTTATTAACAGGCTAACAAAACAGTATGAAGGTTTTATGATTGTCATAAGTGCCCGATTGAAGTCCCGAAATGATTCTTCCGGTATGCGCCTGACGTGCTTTATTTTCATGGATTCTGGTTATTTATCCCAACTTGTTCATGCCAATGCTACGCGCGCGTTCCTGAATATGCGCATCCAGGGGCCATCTTCGCAGTTATCTTTATGACTATCTTTGCACCAATCGCCCGGACGCCACGAGTATTGGACGTTGCGGAATAGTCTTTCCGGGTGCGGCATCATTATGGTAAAACGCCCGTCCTGATTGCAGAACGCGGTCGCACCATGCGGGGAACCATTAGGATTAAATGGATATTTATCAGTATTTTGTAGGTTGTTATTGATGAAATACATTGAGATTAATCGGTGCTGCACAAGGTATGCTAACGACTCTTTTGGTAGTTCTGCCTTGCCTTCTGCATGTGCCACCACCACTGGCAGGGTGGAGCCTTGCATCCCGGTAAACATTATCGACGGTGATTCTGGAATTTTTACCATTACCAGCCTGGCTTCAAATTGTTCGGAGGTATTGCGAACGAACGCTGGCCAATGCTCGGCTCCGGGAATCAGTTTACGCAGGCGTGCCAACATCTGACAGCCGTTGCATACCCCCAGGGCAAATACGTCTTGACGCGCGAAAAATCCGCTAAAGGCGTCTTTCAGTTGCGGGTTGAGCAGGATAGATTTGGCCCAGCCGCCGCCGGCACCCAGCACGTCACCATAGGAGAATCCTCCACACGCTACCAGTCCTTGAAAGTCGCTTAGCGTTTGTTGGCCGCAGATCAGGTCGGTCATGTGCAGGTCCAGCGCATCGAAGCCGGCACGCTCAAATGCTGCTGCCATTTCCATGTGTCCATTGATGCCTTGCTCACGCAGTATGGCTACTTTGGGACGTATTCCTGAATGTATGAACGGCAGGCTGATGTCTTCTGAAACGTTAAAGCCAGGCTGTGCCGAGAGCCCCTTGTCGCTGATGTCCAGGGCCACTTCTAATTCCTGACGCGCACACGTTGGGTTGTCACGCAATGCCTGAATATTGAAGCTGGTCTGCATCCATAGTTTTTGCAGGTGTACGCGGCTCTGCCGATAAAAGCTGCGCCCGTTATGACGGATGACGATTTCATCCGCGTCGTTGAGTTCTCCCAGCACGTGGGTTTGCATAGTTAAATTGCACTCGGCAAGCACCGCCAGAACGGCGTTTTTGTCGCGTTTGTAAATTTGCAGCACGGCCCCCAGTTCTTCGGTGAACAGACTGGCGATGGGGTCGCTGCCTAAAGCGTCGATAGTAATGCTTAGCCCGATGTGACTGGCGAAACTCATTTCGCAGATGGTGGCGAACAAACCGCCATCCGATCGATCGTGATAGGCGTGTATGAAACCCGCTTGTTTTAATGCGGTAATGGCGTTAAAGAAGCTGATCAGGTGCGTGGCGCAGTCAAGATCGGCAGGCTCGCTGCCCAGGTTTGCATATACCTGGCATAAGGCGGAACCACCCAGTCGATTCTTGCGGTTACCAAGATCGATTAATAGCAACAGGCTTGCTTCGCCGTCTGCATCTATAAATGGTGTCAGGGTGTTACGCACGTCGCCAACCGGTGCGAAGGCGGAAATGACCAGCGATAGTGGCGCGGTTACTGATTTTTCGCGCGCGCCTTGCTGCCATACGGTTTTCATTGATAATGAGTCTTTACCTACGGGAATAGCAATGTTTAGTGCCGGACACAGTTGTTGCGCGATGGCATGCACGGTGGCGTATAGTTCGGCTTCTGCACCCGTATGATCGGCGGCTGCCATCCAGTTAGCGGATAGTTTGATGTCAGGGAGTTGCGCTACGTCCGCGGCCAGTATATTGGTGATGGCTTCGCCGATGGCCATGCGACCTGAAGCCGGAGCACATAGCAGGGCGACCGGTGCCCGCTCGCCCAGGGCCATGGCCTCTCCGGTGTAACCGCGGTAGTCGCTGCACGTTACTGCCACGTCAGAAACCGCAACCTGCCACGGGCCCACCAGCTGGTCCCTGGCCACTAAACCGCCAACCGTTCGATCTCCAATAGTGATTAAAAAGTTTTTCGCGGCCACTACGGGAAGCTGTAGTATTCTTGCCACGACGGCGTCTATAGATAGCCGATCGGTGGCGAAGCGGGCGCTGTGGCGGGGCACGCTGGTGACGTTACGCGCCATTTTTGGCATGTCGCCTAACAGCATTTCCAGAGGCATATCAACGGGTACGTTGTTAAAACGTCGGTCGGTTATTTTTAACTGTCGCTGCGCGGTGCTGTGACCTAATACGGCATAGGGGCAACGTTCCCGTTCACAAATTTCTTTAAATTGTTGCAGTGCGACTTTTGCAACTGCCAGTACGTAACGTTCCTGCGCTTCATTGCACCAGATTTCTTTGGGAGACATGCCAGCTTCGGCGTTGGGGATGTTACGTAATTCAAACAGGCCGCCTTGTTCGGCAGTGTGCATCAGTTCTGGAATGGCGTTGGATAAACCCCCTGCCCCGACGTCGTGAATGGACAGGATGGGATTGTCTTTGCCGTGCGCCACGCAGCATTCGATGACTTCCTGACAGCGACGTTGCATTTCCGCATTGCCACGCTGTACGGAGGCGAAATCAAGATCTCGCGTGCTTTTGCCACTGGCCATTGACGAGGCGGCACCACCGCCTAAACCAATTAGCATGGCCGGCCCGCCTAATACTACGATGGGCGTATTTTCGGGAAATTTGCGTTTGTGAATATGCGACACACGCACGTTCCCCAGTCCGCCTGTAATCATGATGGGCTTGTGATAGCCGCGCACTTCGGTGTCGCCGCCTGCTGTAGTCGTATTAATTTCCAGGGTGCGAAAATATCCCAGAATATTCGGACGTCCGAATTCATTGTTGAACGCCGCCGCGCCGATGGGTGCTTCTATCATGATTGCTAATGGCGGTACGATATGGGCAGGTCTTCCGTAGTCTTGTTCCCAGGGTTGCGGTTTTTCCGGCAGGCGCAGATTAGATACTGAAAACCCGCATAAACCAGCCTTGGGACGCCCACCGCTGCCCACCGCGCCGGCGTCTCTGATCTCACCGCCGACGCCTGTGGCGGCCCCCGGGTAAGGTGAAATTGCAGTTGGATGATTGTGAGTTTCGACTTTCATTAGTATGTGCGCGTCTTCAGCTACGTATTCATATTTGTGGCTCTGCGGGTGCACTTGCCATCGATTTGCGGGATTGCCGCGCATTACCGCGGCGTTGTCGCTATATGCGGAAAGGATGCCTTGCGGCGATTGTTTGTAGGTGTTGCGGATCATTGCGAATAAGCTGTGAGCTTGCCGTTGATCATCAATGGTCCATGCGGCATTAAAAATTTTGTGTCGGCAATGTTCTGAATTCGCCTGAGCAAACATCATCAATTCGACATCTGTCAGCATATGATCCAGCCGTTGACAGCTTGCCGTCAGGTAGTCGATTTCTGCTTCTGCCAGAGCTAATCCCATTGCCTGATTGGCTCGCTGTAGAGCTTGTTTGGGATTTTCCTGAAAGTCTATGTATGTGAGTTGGCGACTCGGTTCTGCTATGAATAGCGACTGGGCATCGCGCAACCCGAAACATACCGATTCGGTCATTCGATCATGTAATAAATCGGCGATATTATGCTTTTCTGCTGCTTCAAGAGGTTTGGTCAGGGTAAACTGATACAGCGTTCCACGTTCAATACGCTCTATGTTTTGCAGGCCACAATTATGCGCGATATCGGTGGCCTTGGAGGACCACGCGGAGATTGTGCCGAAACGAGGCACTATCAAAATTGAGAGGTCGGCCTTTATTTCAGCATTTGAGGGCGTATAGGCGAGTAAGGCTTTGAGGCGTTCGCGATCCTGCTGGTTCAGGTTTTGCTGAGTATGTATAAAGTGATAGAACCTGGCGGTGAAGTCGGCAATTTTAAGGGAGATGCCTTGTAGCCGGTGCTGAAGATGCCGGGTTCTGAAAGCGGATAACGCATTATCTCCTGCGATGACTAGCATTGATGTAACAGGCCTTATTCTAAGGAAAGAGTGTCAAACATGGATGTACCGGGATGTGCAGGATAATACGAAGTATTAAAGAATACGAACATGGATGTACCGGATGTGCAGGATAAGTAATATCAGGGTTTAATTTTTCTGTCTATGCTGTCCGTGTAAGTTCAGATGCGGGTATTTGTTTATTTCGTACATAATCCTGTATACTGTGCAGTCCCATAGTATCAGGGGGCGACTTGGTTTCGACGTGGATTGCGAAGCCCGAGGTGCATGCCGAGGATGTAGCTTACCTCGCTAACTATGCTACAAACATATAGTTGCAAACGATGACAACTACGCTTTAGCTGCCTAAAAACCAGACTAATGCCGTCCGACTAAATCAGCTTGCGGGTTTAACTCGGGCGTCACTTCAGCAAGCTCGTGGTGAAACTTGCCTGACGTGGATCCATTAAAACTTTATCAGGCTCGCGCTTGCCGCCCCTGTGCGTCGGGTCGTAGGCGTTAACATAAAGACGACACTAAGCATGTAGTACCAACGGTAGAGGGTTTGCGGACGCGGGTTCGATTCCCGCCGCCTCCACCAAATTTGATTTGTTCGGTTGTTTGCCTCGGCGCTTCGCGCCTCGGCAGGCACTAATAGACAAACTTTAATCCGCTCTAAAAACTTTGATTTTATCCCCATATTTTTACTCTTTTTTATCCTGCCAGTAATTCTTCACTTTCTTGAAGTGATCAATGCGCTCGTTGATTTTCAGAATTTCTTTCGGGTAAAAATCTAAGAGATTATCGCACATCTCAATCATCCAATTTTTGCGTTTATTTTTCGGCAAAACAGTAACTGTGTTTGCGTTAGCTATTTGAATTTGTCCCCAACCGAGCGCGCCGAGTGTCAAACAATCCCAAGAAAGAAATTCTAGCGGCACAAAAGTTATCTTATCAATTATCACTTTTGGATCTTCCACTTTGTAATTGACCTTTAGCACCACAAAATAATTCTTGTCATCCTCATAAAATCGCGACAGTCGCTCAACCGAAGTTAGGTTCGGCATATTGAATTTTGTATCCAATCGGTGAGTTTTGACATCCACAACATAGTAAAAATCATCATTGTCAGTAAAAGCCAAATCAGCCATAGCTCGGCGCGCAAATTTTGGGGAGTATTCTTTAGACAAATCGCCCAATATTGTCCCGAAGTTTTCAACGAGGATATGCTCTATTGCGTCGCCTACGGCGCGAGGGCTGTTTATAGTGCTGGGGGAAAGAAAATCAGTTTGCTCGTTGAGAAAATCCTTGATTTTCTCCTCAAGTTTTTTATAGGTATCAGTATAGAAAATTTCACTTTTTTGCATCATAAAAGTTTGTTGTTAAATAATGGCGTTTGGTCTTCTTGTTTGTCGCCGTTCTTGCCATTTCCGTTTAATTGTTCATTGAGCGTATTTCGCTCCCAAAAAACGCCGTCAGAATAGCCCTGAATTGTTTTATCTGATTCTGCCATTTCAAGCCGTTTCTCGGCAAGACAACTGTATTGCTCGTCAATTTCTATACCGACGTAATTGCGTCCTAATTTTTTCGCAACAACCGAAGTAGTACCGGAACCGTGAAACGGATCAAAGACAACATGTCCGGGTTTTGAGCTGGCAAGAAGGATTTTCGCAACAAGTTTTTCCGGCTTTTGCGTCGGGTGGTCAGTATTCTCCGGCATAGACCAAAATGGAATAGTGATGTCGGTCCAAATGTTCGAAGGATGTGTAAGGCGATATTTTCCGTTTTCTTCCTCGTTCCAATCTTTCGCTTTGCCGGAATCATCACGATATGGAGCAATAACCTTTCTTTTCATTTTCACTGCGTCAACATCAAAATGATAATTTTTTGACATCGTGCAAAACCAAATATCCTCCGAGCTATTTTTCCAATTCGTTTTTGCGCCCCGCCCTTTTTCTCGCTCAAATGTTATGCGATTTTGAATTTCAAAATATTTTCTAGCCACACTAAAAATGGCTCCTGATGACTTCCAATCTCCACAAATGTAAATAGACGCTGTTGGTTTCAAAAGGCGCACCATTTTGCCAACCCAAGAATCGAGCCATTTCCCGTATTTCTCCGATTCCATTTCCTTGAAAGTCGTCAGGTTGAATTTCTTATTGAGGTTGTAGGGCGGGTCGACAAAAACGACATCAATAAACTTGTCGGGCAGGTGATCTAAAACATCAAAAATATCCTGCTGTATCGTTGTGTTCAAAATCTCATCAACTGAAACCGGCTTATCGATTTTGACGAGTTTCTTTTTGTATTTCGCTCGCTCATTTTCGCTCAAATCAATAGTTCGATTTCGAGGAGCTCGTTGTTTTGTAGTGTCATTGCTCATGTTTAATAAAGTAAATCGTCAACTTTTACATCAAGTGCGTTGACGATTTTGGTTAGTGTTTCAATGGTCGGATTTTTGTTCACTCCCGACTCAACTTTAACAATTGTATTTAGTGATAAATCTGACAAGCGAGCCACTTTTTTGAGGGAGTATTGCTTTTCTGCCCTCAATTTCTTGATATTTGTGGATATTTTATTGTTTGGCGCTGTGTTGTTTACCATATTTTATAATATAAAATGTGCCTTTTGCGCTTTCATTATGCTGGAATTTTTGCTGGAGTATAAGCAGTTATTTTTTGCGCTGGCTTGGGGTTCATTAGTGCTTTTTGTGGTAAGCCTGGTCGCTATCCCGTGGCTGATAACGAAAATTCCGGTTGATTATTTTCACGAGCAACGCCGCGTTACACCAAGTGCCAAAGGCAGATATTTTTTATTGGCGCAGCTTTTAGCTGGTATTAAGAACGTTCTCGGCTTTGCTTTGGTGCTCTCGGGGGTGCTGATGCTGATGTTGCCAGGACAGGGGGTACTCACTATATTGATCGGCTTGTTTTTGATGGATTTTCCCGGCAAGTATACGCTTGAAAGGAAATTGGTTTGTATGCCTAAGGTGCAGCGTTCTTTGAATTGGATCCGGGCGAAGGCTAATAAAGAGCCTTTCAATATATGAGGATGGATGTACAGGATAATCAGGAGTTAGGAAAGAAAGATCATGAACATGGATGTAAAGGATAGGAGGAAAAACGAGGTAGATAAGATTCAGGGCTTAACTTTTGCAATGGATTTTATGTGGACAGGCTATTAAGGACAGGCACGGGGCCTGTCCCTACGTATCCGGTATAGGTGATGAGGTAATTCAGTACTGGCCTATTCTTCGCTACTTTTATGTTTATGCCATTCCCAGGGATCTTCCTTAGCAATAGCAAACAGGATCCAAAAGTTTCCAATTAACATAATAATAAATAACGCTGCACCGCCCAAAGCCCATAACGGTTCCCGGTGATGCTCATTAAAACCAACAAAACTCATGATGACAATGAACGCAATCGTCCAAAGTGCCATTACCACTAATGCTTGAATTGTACGCATATTCTGTCTCCTAAAATGCCTGGCTGATATTTTCAGGTAAGCGGCTGGTATTGGTGATTGAGAGATTCAAACATGGATGTACAGGATGTACAAGATAATTAAGAAGCAGAAAGAATGTGAGCATGGATGGGCGGGATAATATGTAATGCGTCACTCAGGACAGGCACGAGGCCTGTTCCTGTTCCTATAATAAAATCAGCTTAAATATTCCAATAAGTGTAAATGTGAGGATAATTAAGTGCGCGGCAATAATTAATAATTCTTGCTACGATTGTTCTACATTAATCTGGCTTTATTTGCGTCCGCCGGGCATTGAGCTGGCATCCAGGAATTTGTCGAAGTAGATATTGTCTTTTTCCATGCCTTGATCAACCATTACTGCAATGGCTGCATCAATCATGGGTGGCGGGCCACATAAATAGCCTTGTGCTTCACTTAGTGAAATTTTACCAGTGTCCACATAAGCCGTTTTCAGATAGTCGGTTACCAAGCCTCTGGCACCACTCCAATCACTGTCTTCAGGCTCCATATTCAGTACGGGAACAAACTCAAATGTGTGTTTGTCGTTCCACTTGGAAGTAAGGTCTGCCATTGCTTCTAAACAGTATAAGTCTTGTTGCGTGCGTGCACCAAATAAAAACAGGCAGTTACGCCCGACTTGCTCATTTACTGCCGCTTCTAAAATTGCTTTAATGGAGCTGATGCCGCTGCCACCAGCTACGCAGATCATGTGTGTTTTCTGCGGCCGCAACCAAAAATGGCCGTAAGGCCCCGCAACTGTTACTTTTTCGCCAGTACGGTCTTGCGCAAATAACCATTCGGTGAACTCACCCCCAGGCACTAAACGCACGAAAAAAGTCGCTTCGTCTTCGGCTTCATTTTCCGGTGCCTTCGCATAGGAGTATGAGCGTGGCGCGCTTAGACCGGAAACGCTTATTTCCGCATATTGCCCAGCGACTGCACTGCGTGAGGGTAACGGGTAGTCGGCAGTAATTACGATTTCTTTGATGTCATGGGTTAAATCTGTAATACGGCTTAAGGTGCCTTCAAACGAGATTACCTGACGGGCATGGGATGCCGCTTCCAGCTTTACTTCTATCTCAATATCGCTTTTTAAGCGTGTCTGACACGCGAGGATCATGCCTTGTTGTAATTGATCGGGGTCGAGCACGTAGGAAAAATCAGTCAACGACTTGGTCTTGCCTTTTTTGAGCTTGCATCTGCACGTGGTGCAGCTGCCTACCCGGCAGTCATGCGGCCAGGGAATGCCCAGTTCCAAGGCCGCATTTAGTAGGTTATCACCCGCTTTTACGGTGAATTTATGCTCACCAGAGTTGATATCCGCTTGCCAGTCTTTTTTGCCACCACCAAATAATCCAAACATGGTTTTTCAATACTCATTGACGCCTTTGCCAGCGCGTAGAACCGCTTATTGTGCGATCTATAAAAAGAATACCTTACTTTATACGTTAATCGAAATGTCCCGCAAAGTACTTGATTGAACGTCTTCCGCCGTTGGTAAACAGGTGTAAGGCTTGAGTTTTTCTTTGCTGGTAGATGGATGCGATTTGACTTTGTCGTACCAGGCATTTACCGCAGTACGGGAGCTTATCAGATCACTACCTCCGCCGATGGTTATTAAATTGCAACACGCAGCCCAGTGAATATCGGCCAGGGAAAATTCTCCACCGATAAAATCACCTTTTTTGGGTGGATTTTGTATCTGATTGTCTAGCCCATCGAATAAGGGAGCTAAAGCTGTCTGGTCGATAGCATCGCCAGTTATCAATGGGTGAACTTTCTCCATCACGATGCCTATCCATTGATACATCACGGCTCTGACCACGCCATTGCGCGGCACCAGTGAAGGTCCAAACCCTTTGTCATCAAGATAGGACATGACTGCATAGGTGCCGTACACTATAAAGTCTATGTCTTGTAAGACGGGGCCCACACCATAGGGAGACTTCGCCAGAAAGTCATCGCTATCCATGCCGCTAATGACTTGCGCTTCGACGTCCACGCCTTTCTCACCTGCCGTCTGCAAACACTTCCCGGTATTCGGACAACTCGGATGCCCACTTAATATCATTTTTGTTCTTAATTGATCTCCAATCATAGCTCTCCTCCCCTAACTGGCAAACTGCATTAGGATAGTTTTCATTACGCACCGCATAACGCTTGCGAGCATTTTTTGCCCGGTGCAGTGCTAAAACTTTACGTTAGTCTTGAATTTGTAACGCTCCAGAAGGACATTTTGAGACGGTTTCACGTATCTCGGCCTCCGGCGCGGCATTTTGGTCAATGACAAATTCTCCATCAACCACTTTAAATACGTCAGGTGAACCTTTTACACACTCACCTGCATGGACGCAAGTATTGGCATCGTAAGTTACTTTCATCATAATCTTCCTTTTGGTATTTTCGTTGTCAGTTGTTGCTACTAAAGAGTATAAACATGGATGTAGTAGAATTTACAGGATAATAAAGAATATGAACATGGATGTACAGGAGGGAATTAAAAATTAAAAATCAGGAAATAGAAAGAAAGAATGTGAATATGCATGGACAGGATATTCAGGATGATAAAGAAAAAGAAGTAGATAGAGCAGAATCAAGAAAGATTCAGGGTTTGATTTTTACGAGGGATTTTATGCGGACAGGCGCGGGAGGTTGTCTTTACTACGGATGTATGGATTTATGAATTTCCTTCAGAGTCAAATTTTAAGGCGGTGGAGTTAATGCAGTATCTTAGGTTGGTGGGCGCGGGGCCATCTGCGAATACGTGCCCGAGATGGGCTTTACATTGATTGCACAGGACTTCGGTTCTGCGCATCCCATGGCTTGAGTCGTTCGCGGTGGTAAGGTTTTCTTCGGCGTACGGCTGCCAGAAACTGGGCCAGCCGGTGCCGGAATCAAATTTGGATCTGGAATCGAATAACGGGACGTCGCAGCAAACGCAACGATATAGGCCCACTGCCCGGTGATCATGGTATTTGCCACTAAAGGCGGGCTCGGTGCCTTGTTGCCGACAGACGTGAAACTGCTGTGGCGTTAGTCGCTGACGCCATTCATGCTCTGATTTCGTGTGTTTTGTCATGCACTGATGATCAAACCAGCCTGAATGATGCTGTCCATAAGGGGCGGGGATCAGGGAGTAGCATTACAGTGCTTTCAGGGTTGCTGTAGGTGTTCATTTTCAACGGCTTTCATGCTTAGTCTGATGCGTCCTTGTTTGTCGATTTCAAGCACTTTGACTTTGATAATGTCGCCTTCGGAAAGTTCGTCGGATACATTTTCAATGCGTTGGTGTGAAATTTGAGAGATATGTACCAGGCCGTCCTTGCCCGGTAATACACTTACGAACGCGCCAAAGTCCATGATTTTTACTACTTTGCCTTCATATATTTTGCCTACTTCTACGTCGGCAGTAAGCCGCTCAATACGCTGTTTGGCGCCTTCGCCCGCAGCTTTGTCTATTGATGCAATCCGTACTATGCCGTCATCGTCAATATCAATGGTGGTGCCGGTTTCTTCGGTGAGTGCGCGGATAGTGGCACCTCCTTTGCCAATTACGTCACGGATTTTGTCAGGATTGATTTTCAAAATGGTGAAGCGAGGCGCATATTCAGACATTTCTGCACGTGGCACCGGAATCGCGGCATTCATTTTTTCGAGAATATGCAGGCGTCCAGCACGCGCTTGTTGAAGTGCGATTTGCATAATTTCTCTGTTGATCCCTTCGGTCTTGATATCCATCTGTAAGGCGGTTATGCCTGTCTGTGTGCCTGCTACTTTAAAGTCCATGTCGCCGAGATGGTCTTCGTCGCCGAGGATGTCCGTGAGTACGGCATAGGCGTCGCCTTCTTTAATCAGGCCCATGGCGATTCCGGCCACCGGTGCCTTGATGGGCACGCCCGCGTCCATCAATGATAAGCTGGTGCCACAAACGCTGGCCATAGAGCTGGAGCCATTGGATTCTGTGATTTCGGAAACTACTCGTATTACATAGGGAAATTCGTTTTCAGTCGGCATGACTGCCCGAATACCGCGTTTGGCGAGCTTTCCGTGCCCTATTTCGCGGCGTTTTGGGGAGCCCACAAAGCCGGTCTCTCCCACGCAAAATGGCGGGAAGTTGTAGTGCAGCATGAAGTTGTCTTTGAATTCGCCTTCTATGGCGTCAATCACTTGCGCGTCTCTACCGGTGCCCAGGGTGGTCACTACCAGTGCCTGGGTTTCGCCTCGTGTAAATAATGCGCTGCCATGGGTGCGTGGCAATACGCCAACGCCGACGTCAATCGGTCGCACTACGTCTTGATCGCGCCCGTCAATACGTTTTTTGCCCGCCAGTATGCGACCACGCACGATTTTTTTCTCCAGCTTGTTACACACATCAAGTACTTCGGTTTCACTGGGACCTTCTTGATCGTCCACGAGTAGTTCACATACGTCATTACGAATTTGGCTAACTTGTTTCTGACGAGCCAGTTTTTCCGCAACCTGATAGGCCGCTTCCAGTTGCCCACTGTATTGTGCATTGATGGCTTCTACTAATGCTTTATTGACCGGCGGTGGCTGCCAGTCCCAAACCGGTTTGTTGATTTCATCGGCAAATTCCTGAATTGCATTGATGGTGGTTTGCAGCTGCTGATGCCCAAACATGACGGCGTCCAACATTTGTTCTTCAGAGAGGATGTTCGCTTGCGACTCGACCATTAAAACTGCATTGCGGGTGCCTGCCACTACCAAGTCTAAACTGGAGTTTCTTAACTGGGAGATGCTCGGATTTAATACGTTGCCGCCATTGATGTAACCCACCCGAGCGGCACCTATGGGGCCATTAAAGGGTATCCCGGATACTGCGAGCGCTGCCGATGCGCCAAGTATGGCCGGAATATCGGGATCTATGTCGGTATTCATCGAGACTACTGTGGCAATGACTTGAACTTCGTTGGTAAAACCCTTGGGAAACATGGGGCGCAACGGACGATCGATGAGACGGGAGGTGAGTGTTTCTTTTTCAGACGGGCGCCCTTCACGCTTAAAAAAACCGCCGGGTATTTTGCCAGCAGCATAGGTTTTTTCCTGATAGTTTACCGTTAGCGGAAAAAAATCCCGGCCCGGCTGAGCCTCTTTTTGCCCGACTACGGTCACTAAAACCGCAGTTCCTTCCACTTCGCTGAGCACCGCGCCATCGGCCTGACGGGCGATTGCTCCGGTTTCTAATGTTATTCTGTGATCTCCATACGAAAATGATTTGGTTACTTTACTCACTGGTGATTTCCATTGTTGTGATTTCCATTGTTTAACCCTTATAGGGAATAACTGTCGTTGTTGCCTGTAGTTAAGTCTATCAGATAGTGCCTGGTTAGCGTCTTAGGCCAAGCGCGCCAATCAGTTGCTGGTATCTGGTCTGATCTTTACCTCGTAAGTAGTCAAGCAATCGGCGGCGGTGACTGACCATCTTTAATAAACCATGACGTGAGTGATGGTCTTTTTTGTGCGTTTCAAGGTGTCCGCTTAAATGTGATATGCGCGTGGATAAAAGCGCAACTTGCACTTCGGGGGACCCGGTGTCGGTGTCGTTACGTTGATATTTTTTAACTATGTTTAATTTTTTATCTGCTGTAATGGTCATGTTTCCAATTTGCCTTGCTGTGATTATTCTGTGTGTTTGCTTTCTTTGGTCTTTACCTGATGCTGGCGAGTGCGCGATTCTACTACGTAAGTTCGCGTAAACAAGTGTAAATCTGTCATTAAAACATTTGACTATTTTTTAAATTAAACGCTTCGGGGCAATACGCCCATCGTCCAGAACTGTGCCGATGCCGTAAAATTCGTTATTTGCATGGTAAATTCTTATCTTTCCAGATGGTGGCGACGTTGGTAGCCGCACCGCATGACCACGGCGGATATCGCGCATGTAGCTTTCTGTAAACACTACCGCCGGCCACGACTGTAAGGCGCTATCAATTGGCACCAGTGTTGTATCAAGCGAGGCTGCCCCTTCACTCGCACGCTTTTCCAGTTCTGATAAAGTGTGCAGCCGCGTATCAACGAATGGACCCAGCCCAGTACGCCGGAGCGCGACAACGTGTGCGCCACAACCTAAACGCTTACCTAAGTCTTCTGCCAGAACCCTTATGTAGGTGCCTTTGGAGCAGTGTACGCGCAGATGTAATAGCGTTCCTTCACGACGGATCCATCCGATTTCGTAAATTTCAATCGCGCGCGCGCGCCGCTGGACTTCTACCCCTTGCCTTGCCAGTTTGTATAGTCTGGTACCTTGATGTTTTGCGGCAGAAAACATGGGGGGAGTTTGCTTGATGCTGCCGGTTAAAGATTTTATGTTGCGACGCACTTGGTCGTCCGTGATGGAGGTGGCATCCCGCCGCACTAGTACTTCGCCATCCGCGTCACCAGTGTTGGTGACCACACCGAGCTTTATGCACACTTGGTAACGCTTGTCCGCGGCAAGTAAATAATCTGATATCCTGGTGGTCGCCCCGAAACAAATCACCAGTAACCCGGTCGCTAGCGGATCCAGACTCCCGGTGTGACCGGCTTTGACGGCGTTAAATATTTTTTTTACTTTTTGTAACACGAAATTTGAGGTGGGACCCGCAGGTTTGTCGAATAATAACAGGCCGCCCTGGGTGCGCTTATATGCTTGCACGTGGTGTCAGAATCCTCAATTTTGAGTGGGTATACGTTTGGCGATGCCCCAGCGATGCACGGCTGAGTATTGATTATTTATGTATCTAAGCCGTTTTTTATCAGGCGTTCGATACGCGCGCTTTTTATTTCGGTGTCGTCAACGATAAACCGTAATTCGGGCACTCTGCGTAAATGTAAGGCACGGCTAAGCTGCGTGCGTAAGAAGCCGCTTGCGCTTTGTAGCCCGGTGAGGCTTGCAGCCGCATCTTGCCGAACATCTAAAAGACCAAAATAAACCCGTGCCAAACTTAAGTCTCTGCTGACGATTACGTCATAGATGACGATTTCCGCAATACGCGGGTCTTTTACCTGACTGCGTAATAACGCGGCAAGCTCGCGGCGCAACTGCTCGCCAACACGTAGCATGCGCTCCTGGCGCGCCTGTAAGGATGTTTCCATGGCTGGGCTTATAAAACACGCGCGACCTCGGTGCGCTGGTATACTTCAATTTGGTCGCCAACCTTAACGTCGTTGTAGTTTTTCACCGCAATGCCGCACTCGGTGCCAACGTGTACTTCGTTGACATCGTCCTTATGACGCCGTAGCGATTCAAGTGCGCCTTCATAAATTACTACGTTGTCGCGCAATACGCGGAGGGGATTGCCACGTTTGATGACGCCTTCCACCACTTGCGTGCCTGCCACCGTTCCCATTTTGGAGGATTTAAATACGTCCTTTACTTCGGCAAGGCCGATAATTTCTTCGCGCATTTCCGGCGATAACATGCCACTCATAACTAATTTGACGTCGTCAATGGTTTCATATATGACGCTGTAGTAGCGAATATCCACGCCGACGTTGGCAGCCGTGGATTTGGCCGCATTGTCGGCGCGAACATTGAAGCCTATTACGATCGCCTTAGAGGCTTCTGCCAGATTGACGTCTGATTCGTTTATGCCACCAACACCAGTCATGACTATCTTTACCTTGACTTCGCTGGTGGAGAGGTTAATAAGGGCGTCTCGTAAGGCTTCCGCGCTGCCTTGCACATCTGCCTTGATTAAGATGTTGATCGGGACGGCAGCACCGTTGTCCATCTGACCAAATATATCTTGCATCTTTGCGGCTTGCTGCGCCGCGAATTTGGTATCTCTGGATTTGCTTTTACGCAAGTCTACGATTTCCCGTACTTTGCGCTCGTCGGTTACTACCATGGCCTGATCGCCAACGTTGGCGGCGTTCGATAAGCCCAGTACGACCACCGGCGTCGAGGGGCCAGCAGAATTTATTTCTTTGCCATGTTCATCGAACATCGCGCGTACACGCCCAAACGCTTCTCCTGCAAGTAGCATGTCGCCCTTTGATAAGTGACCGCGTTGAACCAGTATGGTGGCCATTGGGCCTCGCCCCTTGTCCAGTGAGGATTCTATAACTACGCCCACCGCAGGACATTGAGTGACCGCCTGTAGCTCCAGTATTTCAGCTTGCAGTGATATGGCTTCTAATAATTCGTCTATGTTTTCGCCAGTAATCGCCGAGACGTTTACAAAGATGTGTTCACCCCCCCACTCTTCGGGAATTATTGTATGTGCAGCCAGCTCGTTACGCACGCGCTCCGGATCGGAGTCTTCTCTGTCTATCTTGTTGACTGCGACAATCATGGGCACATTCGCGACCCGTGAGTGTTCAATGGCTTCTTTCGTCTGTGGCATTACGCCATCGTCGGCAGCCACTACTAATACCACAATGTCGGTGACTTCTGCCCCGCGCGCGCGCATTGCCGTAAATGCGGCATGCCCCGGCGTGTCTAAAAAGGTGACGGTGCCTTTGTCTGTATGTACTCTGTAAGCACCTATGTGTTGCGTGATTCCTCCGGCTTCACCAGATGCTACTTTGGTGCTGCGAATATAGTCGAGTAAGGAGGTTTTGCCGTGATCAACATGTCCCATTACGGTGACCACAGGATTGCGCGGCTGTGCTTCGGTATCGTGGTATTCAATTTGTAATATATTGGCTTCGATGTCCGCCGCCTGCGCGGGCTTCGCCTGGTGACCCATTTCTTCCGCTACAAGGATTGCGGTATCCTGATCAATGACTTGATTGATGGTGGCCATCACTCCCATTTTCATCATCACTGCAATCAATTCAGCCGCTTTAATGGCCATTTTTTGGGCCAGATCAGAAATTGAGATGCTTTCCGGAACTAAAATTTCCCGCTTGACAGGCGCAGTCGGTTTTTCAAATTTGTGCTTGTCACTGGGAGAAATTTTTCCAGGCCGGCGTTGCTTTGGCCTGGTCCTGCGTTTACCGCGTTTGTCCCTGGCAACATGCAGTTCTTTGCGCTTGACCTTGGCGTCCACCGTGGTGGTTGCCGATTCAACTGATGCTGTGTCTTCTTTCTTAACTTCAGGCGTGACTGCTGTTGTATCTTGCCGATCTTCTGCCTCGGTAACTACCGGCACGGGGTCTTCCGGTGCAGGTTGCACGCTTTCTGACGTAGCTTTTTGTGCTTTTGCTTTGGTCGTAGGTGGCTGCTTTAGTTGGGTTGTTGTCTGCGTTGGTTGCTGTACCTGGGTTTCTGTCTCTGTCTCTGGTACTACTTTTTCTGCTCGCGCGGCTTGCGTGGCAATTTCTTTTTCCTTTGCAGCTTCTTGTCGTAACCTGGCTTCTTCTTCCAGTATCACGCTGCGCTTTACATAGGTGCGTCTACGCCGTATTTCTACGTTTACCGTGGAGCTGGCGGCGCTACTACTACGCCCCGAGGTGCCACCAACTTTTAGCTGCGAGGTGCTCTTTCTGCGCAGTGTTATTTTTCTGCCGTCATCGGCGGTCAGCGAAGATATCTTGCTGCGGCTGTTTCGTAAGTGGTCAAGTAGCTGCATTTTCTGCTTATCGCTGATGATTTGATCCGGGGTGCTAAAGTCCAGACCCGCTTCAGATAATTGCTCAAGCAGCCTTTCTATCGGGGTATCTACTACTTTTGCGAGTTGTTTTACGGTAACTTCAGTCATTTTCAGTAAGTCTGCTTACGATATTTTTACGCAGGTCTGCGTTAGTTAGCAGTGTCTTCATTCGCAAACCAGGGGGCACGTGCAAACATGATCAACGCGGCGGCACGCTCTGCGTCTAAATCTTTTATGTCCAGTAGATCATCCACCGATTGTTCGGCTAAATCCTGCATGGTGGAGATGCCTCTGCAAGCAAGTTCAAAAGCTAAATCTTTGTCCATGCCTTCCATGTTCAGCAGCTCTGCAGAAAGCTCTGCATTGGCGATTTTTTCTTCCGTGGCAAGCGCCGAGGTTAATAACACGTCACGCGCCCGCTTGCGTAATTCTGCGACGATTTCTGCATCAAATTCTTCAACTTCAACCAGTTCCTTTGGCGGTACATAGGCAATTTCTTCAACGCTGGAGAAACCTTCCTGTACCAGAATGACGGCGACTTCTGCGTCTACGTCAAGCTGCGACATGAACATTTCTGTTAGCTGACGAGTTTCGGCCTCGCTTTTTTCTTCTGCCTGTACTTCCGTCATCACATTCAGTTCCCAGCCGGTAAGCTGGCTGGCTAACCTTACGTTTTGCCCTCCCTTGCCAATGGCTTGCGAAAGTTTTTCCTCGTCAATCGCTATATCCATGCTCTGCTTGTCTTCATCCACGACGATGGAGGTGACCGCCGCAGGTGACATGGCATTAATTACGAATTGAGCCGGATTTTCATTCCAAAGAATAATGTCTATGTGTTCGCCCCCAAGTTCATTGGATACGGATTGTACGCGGGAACCACGCATGCCTACGCACGCACCAACCGGGTCTAAACGGGGATCATCAGATTTGACCGCAATTTTCGCGCGCAGGCCAGGATCACGCGCCGCTGCCAGTACTTCTATCAGCCCCTGACCGACTTCGGGTACTTCTAATTTAAATAGTTCAATTAAAAATTCCGGAGCGGCACGAGTTAAAAACAGTTGCGGACCACGGATTTCTTCCCGTACTTCCTGCAAAAATGCGCGTACTCTATCTCCCGGACGCATCGCTTCGCGTGGGATCATTTTTTCACGCGGGATGTAGCCTTCAGCATTACTACCCAAGTCTATGTAGGTGCCTGAATGATCGGCGCGCCTGACTATCCCCATGACTAACTCGCCAACCCGATCTTTGAACGTGCTTACTACTTGCGATCTTTCCGCTTCACGCACTTTTTGCACGATTACCTGCTTGGCGGTATGTGCGGAAATGCGTCCAAAGGCAACTGAATCAATGGGCATTTCTATATATTCGCCAATTTGAATCTGGGGATAGTCCCGCACTGCATAGCTATATAATTTTTGCCTTTCGGGTGATTCAAATGCCGGGTCTTCATCGTCCATCACTAACCAACGCCGAAAAGATTCGTAATAACCTGATTCACGATCAATGGCAACCCGCACGTCCATCTCCAGGCCATGCTTTTTTCGGGTGGCGGTCGCTAACGCGGCTTCAATAGCTTCAAAAATAATTTCTTTGTCGACATCTTTTTCGTTCGAGACCGTATCAACTACTAATAATATTTCTTTGTTCATGTGTGATTATTATTGAAATCAGTCATTAAATTTTATTTCTATATCCAGCTTTGCATTTCTTATAGCATTTACCGGCACCGCAAAAGTGTCTTCGCTGTCTGTCTTAATGATGATTTTCTCATCTTTAACTGCTGCCAGAATGCCACCGATATTTCTGCGTTCCTCAATTGGCCATAAGGTTCTGATCTTTATTTTGTTGCCCACCGCGCCTTGCATTTGTTCAATAGTAAATAACGGCCGATTAATCCCCGGCGAAGAGATCTCCAGGGTGTACGGCATTGTAATTGGATCTTGCGCGCCTAAAACAGCACTTAACCGCTGGCTTACACGTGAACAATCTTCTAACGTCACACCCGTATTACAGTCAATGTATATCCGTACCCGCGCTACGCGCGTACCTGTCTGACATTCAAGGCCCCATAGCTCATAGCCCATCGCCATTATCACAGGTTCGATAATTGGCGTTATGCCAAACGGGTCTTTGTATAAAATCATCTCATCCAACAAAAAAATGGGCGCTCGCGCCCATTTTTTTGTGCCGCCTACTTCCCTGTGGGTTTAGTTATTCACACGCTCGTTATCAGGATTCTGCCGTTGTTGGTGCCAATAATAAAAAAAGGGCTACTGGCCCCTTTTATTAAACCATTGACCAAACAATGACTTAGCAATCACTTAATCCGTACGGAAGTATAAGTAAAAATCGGGCGTTTATCAAGCTGGAATAACGTTTCCCTGCCTGGAGGTTTCCGAACCCGGCCAGCTTCAGAATAATACACGCGACGCTATGCGTTTTAGCAGGATTGGTAGTATCTTAACACCCTGCCAGTAAGCCGTTTTTTTCGGATAAGGATATAAGACCGGCTTTTTAGGTATTCAGCAGGCCTTAGTGTTGCGGACATCGCGTAAAGATGCCCACGCCATCGGGTTCTGGCCACCAGTGAGTTGCCAGGATATAACGGTAGCTTATACGTGCACGATGTCACCTTTCATGGAGTATAGAATACAAAGCACTTCGTTTCTTTCGTTTTGGCCTACGTTGTGTTTGTCTAATGCCGCGAGAACATCGTCACATACCGCAATAAATTCTTCGTCGCTGATGTTCATGCCGGTATGCGAAGTAAGCATGTCTTTGCCCGTGTACTGCTGAGGGCCACCTATACCGGAGCAGAAAAATTCCCAAACGAGCTGCTTTACTTTTTCAGGATCGCTATCTGTATAGCGACTTTTAATTTTAGGATTGCTGGTGTGGTTGACCCAAATATCCGCTACGATTTCTCTGATTTTGTCGCCTCCTCCGAGACGCTCATATAGGCTGGCTGCATCCATTGGTAGACTCCTTATTATCCTTAAATTATTAAATAACGTCAGTTGTTGTCAGATTGGTAATGCTATTATACAGGTTGGTAATGCTATTGTATATGTTTTTACGTTCTGGTTCCCAGATCAGGTTGAGGTGGCGTGCGCGTTGAACAGACTTTGACGGTAGTCAGATAAGTTCACACGGCCTGCGCATTTATACCTGACTAACGGTAAAGTTCTATATATTATTAGGATACATTATGGCAGTAACAGGCATTACGTATGACCCAAGTTGTATGGACGATTTTGACCCAGGGTCATTAGACGTCAGGCAGGCATTGCAACAAATTCTGGGCGCGGTTAAGCCTATCCCCAGCATTGACAATTTGCCCATTCGAGAGGCGCTGGGACGTACCATCGCTGAAACAATCAGGTCGAAGATTAATGTGCCAGGATGTATTAATTCGGCTATGGATGGCTACGCCATACGCGGTGCTGAAATTCCCTTTCAGGGCCAACGGGCATTGTCAATAATCGGTACTTCCTGGGCGGGACGGCCGTTTAACGGGCGAGTAAATGGCGGGGAGTGCGTGCGCGTGATGACGGGAGCGGCTATGCCAGATGCTACCGATACTGTGATTATGCAAGAGCAGGTGCGAATAAGTAACGATGAAATTCTAATCGATCATGCTCATAAACCAGGACAAAATGTGCGCCAGGCCGGTGAAGACGTCGCGATTGGGGAGACCGTTCTCACTAAAGGTAAGTTTATCACCCCCGCCGAGTTGGGGCTTTTGGCTTCGGTTGGAGTTAACGAGGTCCAGGTTACTAAAAAATTGCGCGTTGCGTTTTTTTCCACAGGGGATGAATTAAGGCCAGTGGGCACGGCGTTAGAAAAAGGTCAGATTTATGACAGTAATCGCTATACCTTGTATGGGATGCTGATGCGCCTGGGTGTTGAGGTGATTGATATGGGCGTGGTCAGAGATAAAAGGGATGATCTCAGGCAGGCTTTTTTGCGCGCGGCGGATTGCGCGGACGTGACGATTACTTCCGGCGGAGTGTCGGTGGGAGAAGCCGATTTTGTAAAGCAGACGTTGGAAAGTATCGGACAGGTAAGTTTTTGGAAAGTCGCTATGAAGCCAGGGCGACCATTGGCATTCGGGAAAATTGGTAATACCTGGTTTTTCGGTTTGCCCGGAAACCCGGTGTCTGTAATGGTCACGTTTTATGTATTCGTACAGCCTGCCATTAAAAAAATGATGGGAATGGATGATTATGTACCTATCACGATTAATGCGATTTGCAATACGAAATTACGCAAGCGGGCCGGACGAGTTGAGTATCAGCGCGGCATACTGACTAAAACAGATGAGGCGGGTTCTTATGCGGTGGAAAAAACCGGCGCGCAAGGCTCTGGAATATTACGCTCCATGTCTGATGCAAATTGTTTTATCGTGTTGCCCATGCAGTCTACCGGCGTAGCGGCCGGCGATAGTGTACCAGTCATACCATTTGAAGCTGTTGTGTAGGGGCTCTAATAGTATGTATAGCACGGTGTTTATTGGTTGCATAAGTGGTAGTTATGTGTTTTTTTCAATCCAGCGCTCGGTCTTCTGTAATTGTTCCTGCTTCCAGAACGGGGCTTCAGACTTCAGGTTTTCCATAATGAAGCGGTTTGCTGCGTAGGCGGCGGCGCGATGGGCCGACCATACCGCGACGCAAACGAGGGCGTCGCCTGGGTATACCCGCCCTACGCGATGTAGAATCAACACGTCCAGAATTTCCCATTTATTTAGTGCTTGCAGGGCGATTTCCTGTAGGTGTTTTTTTGCCATTGCAGGATAGTGTTCCAAACGCATAGAGCTTATCTTTGCGCCTGCATTCATATCACGCATGCTGCCTATAAACACGGTGGTCGCGCCAAATTTGCCCGACCGACCTGGTCGTTGCTTTTGATAGGAGGTTATTTCCTGCCAGGGTTCAAACCCGGTGTCGTATATTTCTACTTTCATTTTTCAGGCCACCGCTGCGTATAAAAAATTGCTTGTTCCACGTCGTTATGACAATGATCATGTAATACGGTACATTATGGAGCAGATGTTTTCATGAGGCGCATTTAATATGGATGGTGAGCGATCCTTTATATCTCTGGATATAGCCGTATTAACCATATCGGACACTCGTACCGAGGCAGACGATAAATCGGGGAAGTTATTGTGCGCCAGGGTAACTGACACCGGACATAATTTGTATAAAAAAATCATCGTGCCAGATGATATTTACCAGATCAGAGCCGTGGTGTCGGCATGGATTGCCGCCCTAAAACCGGAGGTGGTGATCACGACAGGCGGCACGGGCGTGACCGGCAGAGACGGCACTCCGGAGGCTATCAGGCCAATTATGGATAAAGAAATAACCGGCTTTGGAGAGATGTTTCGCATGCTGTCTTACCAAAGTATTAAAACTTCTACCTTACAGTCCCGCACCTTCGCAGGGGTCGCAAACCGTACTTATGTGTTTTGCCTGCCCGGTTCCGCGGGCGCGTGCGCGGAGGCCTGGGATAAACTTATCGTACATCAGCTTGATTACCGTAGCCGTCCCTGTAATTTAGTTGAGTTGTTGCCAAGATTGAAAGAATCACGCTGAGTAAGCTGGCTTCCCATATAGGGAATAATAATCATAAGGGCGTAAGAAAATTCGTACGCCTGAAACGGATGGCAGGATGCGTTGCAGTGCCGATCACCACACTGGTAGTACGGCCATTCAGCCGCCTATATATGACATTTCGACTTTAGGAAGCAGTATGGTTTCTGAAGCGCGCGTTTCCGAGTAGCTGTCAGTGCGCTGTTTCCAGATTGAGCCGATGGCCTCGGCAATATGTTCATCGTCCGCGCCTTCCCGTAGCAGCTGCCGCAGGCTCCAACCTTGCGTGGCAAATAAGCAGGTGTATAACTTTCCTTCCGCAGATAATCTCATGCGCGTACAACTTTGACAAAACGGTTGCGTGACGGAGGCAATGATGCCTATTTCGCCTTGCCCATCACGATGACGCCAGCGTTGCGCCACTTCGCCATCGTAATTCGCTTGCAGCGGCTCAATTGCAAACCGTTCATTGATAACGTCTACTATTTCCTGCGCCGAAAAGACTTGTTCCATTTGCCAGCCATTCGTGCTGCCTACGTCCATATATTCGATAAAGCGTACAATGATGCCGCTCCCATAAAAACGTTCAACCATCGGTATAATGCACTGCTCGTTTATTCCCCGCCTGACTACCAGGTTGATTTTTATGGGCGCAAGGCCGGCCACTTCTGCATTATCAATCGCTTGAAGTACCTGACTTACAGTGAAAGATACGTCGCTAATCGCCTTAAAGGTGGCGTCATCAAGCGCGTCCAGACTGATCGTAATTCGCTTTAGTCCGGCTTGCTTCAGTTGTTTTGCCAGGTCCGCGGTTAACAGTACGCCATTCGTGGTTAAGCTAAGGTCTTCGATGGAGTCAATTTGTGCGAGCTGCCCTACCAACACAGAAATGTTTTTGCGCAGTAGTGGCTCGCCACCTGTTAAACGTATTTTTTTTACGCCTCGTGAGCAAAATATTCGCGTTATTCGTGTTATTTCTTCAAACTTCAGTAGGTCATGCCTGCGCAGATATTGGTAGTTGGCATTAAACACTTCTTTGGGCATACAGTATGTACAACGAAAATTGCAGCGATCGGTTACTGAAATTCTAAGATCGCGTAGCGGACGCGATAGGGTGTCGAGGATTTGCGCGTGGTTTTGCATAACGGTAGTCAGGTGGTCAAATTGAGGAAGTGGCAGTGTAAAAGGTATTTTCTCAATTTATAATGGCGCAAATAGCGATACATTGGGCGTATGGTCGTGAGCATATTTTCAAACATGTTTTTTTAGTGTCCTGAGCCGCCCCGGGGTTGTCGTACTGCGTCGTTAACAAGGTTCTTCTCAGTGCTTTCCTCTATTTTAACTACTCTAAATTTACCATTAATATCAATGTTTTATTGCATTTTCTTAGACGCACATGAAGCATTTTAATCACGCCAGATTTGCCAAGTAATAGTAGATTATCAGGTACGCTATCAGGGCCGTATTTGGTACCTTTATGAAGCATTGTAACTAATTTGTATTTACTAAGTAATATATATAAAGTATTAGATAATTGGAGTACGAGGGAAAAATCGTGCCCGGTATTTTGGGGGTGCGGCCTGCCTCACTCACCATATTTTGCCGCCAGTTGGTATTTTTTCTCTACACCAATCAATTCATTAAAATCAGTGAAATTAAGTAGCTGGTGTTCCAGCCCAAGGGTTGTACCTTGTTGATGTAACCTGGAATAAAGGTCACGAATAGTTTTGCCAGCGGCAAATAATCCCGTCAGTGGATAAAGGATAAGCTGAAAACCAAGCTCCACCAGTTGCTGTTTAGGTAACACTGGGGTGAGTCCTCCTTCAATCATGTTTGCCACGATGGGTTTGGGTGCCTCTTTGCCAATTCTTGCAAGCTGTTCAATGCAGCCTGGCGCTTCTACAAAGCTGGCATCGGCGCCTGCGTCACGCGCCGCTTTGACGCGCGTTATGGCTTCGTCTAAGCCGATAACGGCTGCCGCATCAGTACGCGCGACGATAAAAAAATCATGCTCTCCTCTGGCATCAACCGCCGCCTGTATTTTGTGCAGGTAGGCGTGACGTTCTATGACTTTTTTGTTGCGCATGTGACCACATTTTTTCGGCCATACCTGATCTTCCAAAAAACAACCTGCGGCGCCCGCATTGATCAATAATTCAATCGTTTGATATACGTTAAGCGGGTTCCCATAGCCGGTATCGGCATCGACGATAATGGGCATCGCCACGCTGGCACAAATCGCGCGCGCGCGCTCCACCACCTGCGTCTGCGTCAATAGCCCAAAATCAGGTTCGCCAATGGTGGTGGCAGCCAGCGAATAACCGGATATAAAGCCCATTGGGAAACCTACCTGTTCTGCAATCCTGGCAGACAGGGTGTCGTAAATACCTGGAAAAGCTAATGCGTCAACTCGCTTCAGAATGCTTTGAATGCTACTTATTGTCACCGGAATTACCCCATTTTTTAATTGATGTA
The DNA here is from genome assembly GCA_963422595.1 of Gammaproteobacteria bacterium. Classification (GTDB taxonomy): domain Bacteria; phylum Pseudomonadota; class Gammaproteobacteria; order UBA4575; family UBA4575. Next base: position 1,356,061 of record OY730298.1, on the reverse strand, counting down.
GGAGTATTATGGATGAATGATGTATTATTGCGCTATACACCTCTACACTGCACACTGCATAGAGTATCACCACGGGAGCACTGGAGTTATAGCCTTTATGATGAAGATTAAACGCACCTTTTATACATCTATCCTACTGTTGTTATTAGCCGTTCATGCCGTTCATGCCTTTAATTGGACCGAAGTAAGGACACTGGATGGAGAATTCACTACGCTTGATCAGCATTTTGAAAAGGGTAAGTGGACGCTCATCATGTTGTGGGCCAGCGATTGCGGGGTCTGCGCGCGTCAGTACCCGGTAATATCGGAATTTTATGACAAGCATAAGGACGTTGACGCAAAAGTAATTGGCGTTTCCCTGGATGGGTATGCTGAATTAGAGAAAATTACGCGTCATATCAGTGACATGCCAATGACTTTCAATAGTCTGATCGGGGAACCAAACGTGGTGGCCTTTAATTATGAGATCGCCACAGAAGAGTTCTTACGAGGCACTCCAACTTATATTATGTTTGATCCGCAGGGGCAACTTGTTGGCCACAGTAGCGGGCCGGTAGAAATAGGGACTTTGGAAAAATTCATGCAGCACCATTAGATTGCGCCCATTGGAGTGCCTAATGGTGGTTCTTTCCGTGTACATACCGACGTCACGCGCATCCGTATCGCCCCTGCTATGGCAAAAAATCCAATCGCGAGATCTGCATAAAATTAAATATCGCTCAAAACCTGGCAAAGAACAGGCGCCGACGCTGTGCAAAGGCGATACCCAATAATATGACGGCAAGCGCTATAAATGCGTTCATGCTGACTGCTTCATGCAGAAACGCTATGCCCATGAAAACTGCCCAAACTGGAATCAGGTAGTTAATTTGTGACAAAAACGAGGGCCCGGTACGCGCGATAACGGCAAAATATACCATGGCCGCCAATGCCGTTGGAAATACGCCCAATATTACCAGCGACAGGAATTCTATACTGTGCAGTTCGATGACCCATTCATTGTCAGAGGTCATTAACGTTGGCAACATGAGTAACCCGGCAGCCACCATGACCGCCGCCGAGATTGCCACGAAACTGGCGTTTGGTAAACGCTTTGCCAAAATCGTATTTATGGCATAGCACAGTGCGCCTGCCAAAATTACCAGCATTGCTATCACCACGTTTGTGCTACCTTCCAATTCGGCCAGGGCCGCCGGTCCCAACAGTATAAGAATCCCCAGAAAGCCTAATAAAAAACCAATCACCCGATTCGTGGTCAGGCGTTCTCCAGCTACGAAGAAATGTGCCAGCAAAATTGTGGCGAGGGGCATAACGGCCATTAAAATGCCGGCAGTGCTGCTGCTAACGGTTTGTTGTCCCCAGCTTATCAAATAAAATGGCAGGCAGTTGCCGGTAACGGCTAATGCGATGATGAGTAACCAGGTGTCGCGCAGGAACCCAAAAGATTCTCCGCGTAACCATGCGATTGGTAATAATATTACGGCGGCAATTATGATGCGCCCGGCAGTTACTATCGCCGGTGGATATTCCTGTACGGCCAGTTTAGTAAGCATGAAGGCACTGCCAAACATAATCACCAGGGCTACCAGACCTAACCAATCCAGGGGCTTTGCCGGCGGCACGATTACACGCTCATCTGAGCGGCGCGCCAGTTTAGGTTACACTGGAAGTAGCCAGCATCAGTTAACGTCGGCATAAACTGAAAATTTTTTTAATCCGCATATATGACAAGACCTAAAAGTATATCCACCCACTCTACTGCCGTAGATGTGTTTTTAGAACAAGCCTCCAAAGTGCCCGTTCCCAGTGGGACTAAAACGCCGGGAAGATTGGTTTTTGCCATGGACGCGACCGCCAGCCGTGAACCATGCTGGGACCTGGCTTGCCAGATCCAAACCGATATGTTCCTGACCACCGCGGCATTAGGCCAATTACTTGTCCAATTATGTTATTACCAGGGCTATGGCGAATTTTACGCGAAAAACTGGACGTGTGATGCCATTCATTTGCGCGAGGAGATAGCGGCAGTGCGCTGCAAGGCCGGGCAAACACAAATTCAGCGGGTATTGGAACACACGCTTTTACAAGCCAAAGAGCATAAAATCAGGGCCCTGGTGTTCATTGGTGACTGCATGGAGGAACTGGCGGAGCAGTTATTGAACGCTGCCGGACAACTGGCATTACGAGGTATCCCGGCGTTTATCTTTCATGAAGGCTATGACCCGATTGCAGAGCAAACTTTCAGGCGCATCGCCGGAATTAGCAAGGGTGCCTATTGTCGATTTGATCAATCCAGCACCTGGCAGCTGCGTGAGTTATTAAATGCAGTCGCGGTATACGCGGTGGGTGGCATACAGGCCTTACAGACTCACGCTAAAACTCATGCGAGACTGAGTAACGTGATCATTAAACAACTGACCGATCAATCTTAACCATGTGGCAGCTGTTACTCATTGCCGCGATAGTCGGGATCTGGCTATTCATTCGCTGGGCACGTAAACAACCCAAACAAAAACAGTTCCAGGCAGTCGCGATTCTAGTTGCGCTGATCTTGCTTGGCTTAGTCGTAACCGGCAAAGCACATTGGCTGTTTGCCGTGTTGGCCGCCATGGCGCCCATGCTCAGGCGCCTGTTGGGGATGCTGAGTTATATGCCTTTGCTGAAGAGACTGTTCGTGCAATTTCGCAATTCGCGTCCGGATGCAACCGCAAACCAGCATTCGACCGTTGCCACTGATTATGTAAGCATGCGCCTGGATCATGCTACTGGTATTATGAGCGGCCTGATTAAAAAAGGCACACACGCAGGGCAGGAGCTGGAAAACTTATCATGCGATGAGCTGATCGAACTCTATAAGGAATATTCACACCTTGACACCGACTCGGCGCGATTATTGGAGGCGTATTTAGATCGCGCGCATCAACATACGTGGCGGGAAAAAGTCGACGTCAGTACAGCAGGCGCTTCACTAGACGCCAATATGACTGCGCAGGAGGCCTGTAACGTTCTCGGTTTGGATGGCGACGCCACGCGCGAGGATATTATCGGGGCGCACCGCAAACTGATGCAAAAAATACACCCCGATCGAGGAGGCAACGACTATTTAGCCAGCAAGATCAATCAGGCAAAAGATCTTTTATTGAAACAGCAGGCTTAGTCAGCTGTCGTTATGTTCTGGAATAAGCAACGCAAAAAAAGGCAACGGCTTGAGACCCGCGGCTATATAAAATCCCCGCAGAGACAAGGCCTTACCACCAGCGCTACTTACGGCGGCATGGGGGTACGCGAACTCCAGTTGAGAATGGAGTTGCTGGTAGATCCGGTAATTTCATCTCGGCGCAGCGTATTTGAACCGGCAAAACAGCTCGCGGCATTTGCCAAGGTGGAGCAGGACAGGTTCCTGAACTGCGTGGATAATCTGCGTAACACCAGCGTAGAGCTGGCCTATAATTTTTGCCATTTTGCTCCGCCATGCCTGCGGCTGGTCGGCGAAGAGCATTGGGACGATTGGATCGCCAGACTGTTAGCAGCGTATGACGATAGCGGCGTCAGCGGTGCCGTCAAGGCCATGCAGGACGTCAATCTCTACGTGCAATCTATCACGCACACGCCAGCCAGCGTCAGCCTGGAAGAGGTATCCCGGGTGCTGGAAAATTTTGTCATCGGTCTGCATGGAAGAAGATTAAATATTGAGGCCAGTGATGTTTTTTATACGGATACGGAAAGCATACGTCTGCCGGAAATTGCTGCCAAATTTGACCAGCGCACGGATAATTTTTGCTTGTACAAGTGCATGGCAGTGCATCAGTGGTCACAGACCTGGTTTGGTACCTGGCGTATGAATGTGCATGCCTTAGTAAATACCTATAAAGACCCGGAACGTGCGCTTTCCTTATTTCATAAACTGGAAACGGCACGTTTAGACGCGCACATTGCACGGGAATTGCCGGGAGTGGCGCGCGCCATGCAGGACTTGCAGGCGGGCTATGAACGACAACCTTTATCTAAAAGCTGGCAGCGTGCGATTACCCGGCTGCGTGAGGCAGACACTACTGTACGCGACACTATGTTTTTTCTGGAAACGGTATATAAAGAACCAGACGCGCCGGCAGACAAGGTCTACCAGGGACAATTAAATCCACGCGCGGCATGGGCAACTATCCGCGCCAGACAAGCACGTGAGAAAGAGGCTTTTGCGAAAATGCTGGCAACCTTACAACGCCAGACTGATTACGCTAAAGTCGATCAGGTTTCTAACCAGGAAACAGACGCGCGTGGCCGGGAGGGTTTTTCGGTCAAGGAGATTGCAGATGACACGCGGCCAGACGGTTATAAAATTGAACTGCGATTTGACGATCAGGGCGTGGAAATTTCGGATGACGTACAACAGCTGTTGGAATCTATACTACAGGATTTGGGGGAGATTCCGGATGAGTATTTGGTGCCCGCAGGCGAGAGCGCACATGACCGGAAAACTGCACCCAGTGAGGATGCGGGTTCTTACGTAAAAAATGCGGCAGAAATTTATCTGTATGATGAGTGGGACCATTCGCGTCAAAAATATAGAACGGCGTGGTGTCATCTGCGAGAGTTGAGCGTATCGCCGATGTACGATGATTTCGTCACTAACACGTTACGCAAGCATCGCGGCCTGCTTAAGCATTTACAGCGAACGTTTGAGGCCTTACGCGAAGACGATAAGCGCGTGAAACGCCAACCCTACGGAGATGACGTTGATCTGGACGCCGTGATTGAGGCGTTCTCGGATACACAAACAGGTCTGGAGGCTTCACAGAATCTTTTTACCAGGTCACGAAAAATCGATCGTGATATTGCCGTGACGTTCATGATTGATATGAGCGGTTCCACCACTGGCTGGGTCAATAAAATGGAACGCGAGGCGTTGGTATTACTTTGCGAGGCGTTGGAGATACTCGGCGATCGTTATGCCATTTACGGGTTTTCCGGCTTCACGCATAAACGTTGCGAGCTCTATAAAGTAAAAGAGTTTGATGAGGCATATAGCGATGCAGTCAAGGCCCGTATCAGTGGCATTCAGGCGCAGGATTACACGCGCATGGGGGTGGCGATACGCCATTTAACAAAATTGTTGCATCGGGTAGAGGCGCGTACCCGGCTGTTGATCACTTTATCTGATGGCAGGCCCGATGATCAGGACGGTTATCGGGGTCGATATGGAATTGAAGATACGCGCCGGGCACTTATCGAAGCAAAATTTTCAGGCATTCATCCATTTTGCATAACCATTGACAAACAGGGTATGGATTATCTGCAACACATGTACGGCGGCGTCAATTTCGCCGTTATTGATCAGATCGATAAGCTGCCGTACAAGGTTTCTGACGTCTATCGGCGCATTACGGTATAAAACCTTTATTCACACGGTATTCTATAAATTTCTAAAAACCATGTGGATATGAAAAACAGCCAGCGCCTGGAGGCCGTGCAAAATCCCATTATCCCTTTTGTGGCTGAATTGACGCGCGAATACCCCGGCACTATTTCTTTCGGTCAGGGCATTACGTTCTATGCCCCCCCTGCACAAGCATTTCGCCGGGTGCAGCAATGCTTAGCGGATATATCCATAAATTCATACGGCCCGGTGGCCGGCCTGCCCGAGTTACAACGGGGCCTGGCGCATAAACTTGAAACCGTAAATGCTATACGTGTTAATGCTAATAATACGATTGTCGTTACGGCGGGTTCGAATATGGCCTTTAACACCGCCATACTCGCCATCACCGATCCGGGGGATGAGGTCATCGTGCCTCTGCCGTATTACTTTAACCACGAAATGTCATTGGCGATGCATCAATGTACACCGGTGTTGGTGCCCACACACAAAGACTTTCATTTGCACACCGCAAAACTGAAGGCTGCCTTAACCAGCAAAACTAAAGCGATAGTGACTATCAGCCCTAATAATCCCAGTGGCGCAGTATACACAAAAGATGAGTTAATTTTTGTCAACGAGCTGTGTCAACAATACGGTATTTACCATATCAGCGATGAGGCCTATGAGTCTTTTTGTTTCGACAGCCACAGGCATTTCTCGGTCGCTACAGATGCTAACGCCAGCGACTACACCATTTCGTTATTCTCATTTTCCAAAGCATACGGCTTCGCCGGCTGGAGAATCGGTTATATGGTAATACCCAAGCATTTATTGAGCACAGTTAAAAAGATACAGGATACGATTTTGATATCGCCACCGGTAATCTCTCAACACGCTGCAATCGGCGCGCTTGAGGCCGGCGAGTGTTTCATTCAGTCTAAACACCACGCCATGTCAAAAAAACGTGAGCTGGTGTTGCGCGCCCTGTCGGATGTTTCCTGCCTGAAAAACACGCCCTCCTCGGAAGGCGCATTTTACGTATTACTGAATATTGACACCGGCATGCAAGACCGGCAATTAGTACAATCTTTAATTGAACAATTCGGGGTTGCCGCTATCCCCGGTTCGGCCTTCGGTATCAACCAGGGTTGCTATTTGCGGCTGTCTTACGGCGCCTTATCAGACGACATTATCGCCGCTGGCTTGCAGCGCCTCAGGAAAGGCCTGAAGGTGCTTTCGCGTTAGGAGTATCAGTTCGGAATCAAAGAGGAATGATGCTCTACTATTTTGTAGTTGCCGCCTGCATCCTTATATACAACGAATGTAAATCGTGCCGGGAAGGTGATTAATTCTGCATGCACGTAAGAAAACTCATAGGTACCGGAATGTACGTAAACATCTGCATATGCTCTGGTGGTTAAGGAGTTGAAACGGACTTTCAGGTTGGTTTTTTGAAATAGCCCGGCAAAATATTTTTTGATTAAGTCAGGATTATCGCACGTAACTTTTGAGAACGTCCCCCAAAGCACCGCGTCCTTTGCATATAACGCAACGATATTGGGTAAATCACCGTCATTCAGAGACTTTTCCCATTGATCCAGTACCGACCCAGCGATCATACTCAGCGTTTACCAGTCTTTATATGTTGCGTGCATTGTTCTGAAGCTCTGTATAGTATTCAAAGGTGTTTTAAGGAGCAACGGCCGTTGTTCTCTACAGATGATACGAAATTTCAGTTCACCTGCCGGGTTCTCAATTATTTAGCGCAATTTCCCTATATACTTAAATGCAGAAGCACTAAGCTCAACTTCACGGCACCTGTGATATGACAAGTAACGTATGGATATTTAAACGCTTTCAACCAGCGCCGACCACGCTGCTGTACGCTCTGGCTTGCATTATGGTAGCCGCCGTTACCATACTCGTGGCCATGCCTGCCTCCCACGGCACTATGGGTGCTTCACTGGCACCTCAGAATGAGCATACCCAAGCTACCAAACTCATTACTTATTTTTTGCGTAAAAACCATTATAAAAATTTTAACCTCGATAATGGTTTGTCGGATAAAATCCTGGACGCCTACGTCGAGACGTTAGATGGTGGCCGCAGTTATTTTTATCAGCAGGATATTGATGACTTTCAAGTATTCCGCTTCAAACTGGATGATGCCTTAAATGGCGCTGAATTAAAGCCCCCTTTCCAAATGTTTCAGCTCTATCAAACTCGCGTGGATGAGCGCGTCGCGCATGCCTTACTTCTGTTGAACAGCAAATTTGATTTCACCGTAGACGAAGAGCTAGTCATAGATCGTTCCAATCACAGCTGGGCAGTTAATAACAAAGAGTTAAACGAAATTTGGAGAAAGCGCGTAAAAAATGACGTATTGACGCTAAAGCTGGCGGGTAAACAACCCGATGAAATTAAAGAGACGCTGACAAGGCGCTATAAAGGCATCGCCAAACGCAGCCGGCAAGTTGACGCCGAGGATGTATACCAGCTGTTTGTAAATGCCTTTACCAGTACGCTTGAACCACATACGAATTATTTGTCTCCCAGAGACTCTGACAATTTCGCAATCAGGATGAGTCTGTCTCTTGAAGGTATTGGGGCGTTACTGCGCACCGACGGCGACTATACGCTGGTGGAAAGGATCATTCCCGGCGGGCCCGCGGAGGTAAGCGATTTATTACATGCCTCGGACCGCATCGTGGGCATTGCTCAACAACACGAGACAGAATTTAAGGATGTGGTCGGCTGGCGTCTGGATGATGTGGTTAGACTGATACGCGGTACTAAAGGCAGCATAGTAAAGTTACAAATTCTACCTGGCACTGAAGGTCAGGCAGCCCGGATTAAGGAAATTCGTATCACGCGCGACAAAATTAAATTAGAGGAGCAAGCGGCTAAAAGTGAGGTGATAGAAATTTCAGATGAGCATGGAGTTTACAAAATTGGCGTAATTGATATTCCGGCATTTTACATTGACTTTGCTGCCTATCAACGTGGTGAAAGTGATTACCGAAGCACTACCCGGGACGTGGATGCCCTGATCACAAAACTGAAATCCGCAGGCATTGAGGCGCTGGTTTTAGATCTGCGCGGTAATGGCGGTGGCTCGCTAACCGAAGCTACGCAGTTGATGGGTTTGTTCATTGACGCGGGGCCCATCGTGCAGGTGCGCGATGCCCACGGTCGTATTGAAATACATCGGGATCGCGACATGGATATTTCTTATCAAGGGCCTCTGGTGGTTTTAGTCGATCGATTTAGTGCCTCCGCGTCTGAAATTGTCGCCAGCGCGATTCAGGATTATCAACTGGGGATAGTGGTCGGCGAAACGACGTTTGGTAAAGGCACGGTACAACAACTGGTCGATTTGAACCATTTTAATGCCAGCCGTAAGGCGACATTGGGACAGCTAAAAGCTACTATCGCGCAATATTTCAGAATCAATGGCAGCAGCACGCAACATCGCGGCGTTACCCCAAATATTGATTTTCACACGATTCCCGCGGGTGAGGAGTACGGAGAACGCGCGCTGCAAAACGCCTTGCCATGGAGTTCAATTGCCCCCGTCACACATCATTACGGTGCCGTGAACGCGCGCATTATCCAACAAGCACTCGATATGCACAAATCCCGCGTCCAGACGGATGATAAATTTAATTCACTGTTGCAAAACACACAGCTTGATTTTGAGTTAAGCAATCAAACGTCAATTTCATTACTTGAAGCAGCCAGAAGAAAAGAATATGACCGAGTTGAGTCGATTCGCGCCGCCAATTCAAGGGTATTAACGGACACAGAAAATAATCTGAATACGCTGGATAACGAGGCCGCATATATCGACGTATTGCTTGATGAAACCGTATATATCGCTACCGATCTGGTGCGGCTGTTGCAGTCACAAAGCTCCGGTTTATTGGTGGAACGTGATTATTAGTATCAGGCCAACTGCCCAAAAATTCTAAACCCTGCCACGTACGTGCCAATCGCGGAACCCAAAGAACTCAGGAAAAATATTAACAAAATCTTCGCTACCCTGTTGTTACGCCATCCCGACGCGGTGGCGGTGTCTCCGCGCAATTCTGCAAAGTCCTTTACCGTCGGCTTCCGAAGCCATAGCTCAACTGCGGCAGTCACCATGCCAGCTCCAATGGTGGGATTTAGCGAGGTGACAGGTGCTGCTACAAACGCGGTCAGGATGGTTAATATATGCGCGCCAGCGATGGCAGCACCCAGCGCCGATAAGCTACCGTTTATTATCACCCATTGAAACACCAGGCTCCACCCTAAATCGGGACTTTTCTGAAAACCGATATAAAAGCCGATACCAATAAGCACAACAATTATCCATGGGATGACCTTGAGCCATGATCTTTTACGCGGCACCACGTCCAGTTCGGCGATGACCGTATCAGGATTGAAACTTTCGTTCTCCAGGTAATGCCGCATTCCCTTTATATGTCCGGCACCGACTACTGCCAGTACGCGGTGCTGTTTACGTTCTCCAGTAGCCCGCAGTATTTTTGCGGCCATATACCGGTCACGCTCATCAATCAACGGCGCAAACAGGTCTTGCGTACGTTCTGAAAATTGCGCGAACGTAGTTTCCAGCAGGTCTCCGGTTTTTAATTTTTCTATTTCTGCTGCGGAAATCTGTTCGCGGGATAAAACGCTGGAAAACAAGCCGGCGATCAAATACGCGCGCTTCCAGAATGGCACATTGTGATAAATGCGCTTCAGGGTCGTGCCTACTTCACGATCTATCAGGGTAATCGGTAACCCCAGTTTTTCGGCTTCCATAATCGCCGCTTTCATCTCTGCGCCAGGTTCTACACCTAACTGTTCAGCCATTCTCTGCTGGTAGGCACCTAATGCCAGGCTGGCCGCTACCATGCTGGCCTTGCCCTGGCGTATTACATTAAACAGGTCCATCTCGGCTAGCAGGTTCGGGCGCATAATCGAATTATAACGACTTTGACAAAGTTCAATGCAAACCGCGTCAAATGCCTCAGAGCGAATCATTCGCCGTACCGTTTCCGCGCTTACGCGCGACACGTGAGCAGTACCGAGAATGGTAATTTCACTTTCCTGAATAGAAAGCGTTTGCACTGGTTCCGCCATTATTTTCTCAACAATCTGTAAATGGTGTCGAGGATTTATACCAGGAGGCCACGCTAAAATAACTTTGCATCTAGTCGTATTCGCTATGTTTTTTTGCGCTACCTTTGACTTTTTCTGGCGGGTAACGTTTGTCATTAAGCTGTATCTTGCGCTCGGTAATTTCCATTAAATCAATATTTAATTGATCGGACAGGCGTAATAAAAAAATAAAAATATCCGCCAGTTCAAACGCCACTGCGGTACGCCGTTGCGGGGTAAGCTCGGCGCTCTGTTGCTGCGTCATCCATTGAAAATGCTCAACCAATTCGGCGACTTCCACCGACAGTGCCATAGATAGGTTTTTCGGGCTGTGAAACTGTTCCCAATCCCGTACTTGCGCAAATTCCCTGAGTTTTAACGTTAGCTCTTCAACAGCCGCTGCACGCATTTTGGTGGTTCCTTCAAGTGGTAATCAGTATCAACGTGTTAAGGGGGTAAGAAGACTAAATTGTAGCAAATACCCGCAGGCGATGCACAAGGTGGGATCAATGAGAGCGGCAAAAGTTGGTGTATAACGATAAAATTTTAGTGTATGTTTACCTCGTGCATACCGCGCATTTCGGGTCTTTGGTTATTTTTACGGTGCGCCATTCCGCGTGTAAGGCGTCAATGAGTAGCAATTTATTCGCCAGCGTTGTTCCAAAATTCACCAGTAGCTTGATAACTTCCGTGGCCTGAATACAGCCAACCAGCCCGGCGACCGAACCAAGTACGCCAGTTTGTGAGCAACTTTCATCCAGTTCTCCCCGACGCGGGTACAGACATTGATAACAGGCGCTGGCCTCTCGCATGCTAAATACCATGACCTGACCTTCAAATCTGATGGCCGCGCCTACTATTAAAGGGGTTTTTGCCTTTACGCAGGCCGCATTGATGCTGAAACGGGCAGCAAAATTATCGGTCGCGTCGACCACTGCATCGGCATTGCTGATCTCTTTTTCAAGTTCAGGCCCGCTTAGAGTGGAGGCCAGCGTGCGTACCCTGGTCTGCGCATTTAACCCGGCCAGCGTTTGTCTGGCGGAGATAACTTTATGCTGCCCTATACTGGCGCCGCGATGAATGATTTGTCGTTGCAGATTGGATAGATCAACCTTGTCGGCGTCGATTAAGGTTATGTGCCCTACCCCGCTGGCAGCAAGATACATGGCGACCGGAGAACCCAGCCCCCCGACACCAAACAACAGCACGTGCGAGGCGAGAAGTTTCCGCTGACCAGCGACCTCTATCTGCGGCAGCATGAGCTGCCGGCTATAACGAAGCAACTGCTCGTCACTCAGATCGAATTCAGGCTGCACGTGGCATGAGGTTGTAAAATTCCTGCTTTATCGGTCGCTACGGCGGTGTGCACCTTCGGCAAAGGCCGCTTGCTGCGCAGGCGTGGCTTCTGTTTGATATTTTTGCTTCCATTCCGAATATGGCATACCGTACACTATCTCTCTGGCATCGTCATATTCAATGCTAATGCCTTTTTCCTGCGCCGCCGCCATGTACCATTTTGACAGGCAGTTCCGACAAAAATCCGCGAGATTCATTAAATCGATATTTTGCACTTCGGTTCTGGTGCGCAAATGATCGATGAGCCTTCTGTATACTGCCGCTTCAATTTCAGTCCGGTTTCGATCGTTGATGTCGTCACGCATTTAAGTATCCTCAAATTGAACCATGTACAATATTATATTTGTATCATTCGATCCGTTACAGCATATTCTCAAATATTAGTTCGATATAAAATGGCCGGCATAGCAAACAAAAAAGTCACCGGCGTGGTACTTGCTGGCGGTAAAGCAAGGCGCATGGGTGGCCAGGATAAAGGTCTCATCGAGATCAACGGCAAAGCCATGATCGCTTACGTTATCAGGACGCTTAAGCCTCAGGTGCGCGAGGTTGTGATTAACGCTAATCGTAATACGGAGCTGTACGCACAATTTGGTTATCCGGTATTTTCAGATTATCTGACCGATTTTCAGGGCCCGCTCGCCGGTATTGCGGCGGCCATGGATATCGTCACTACCGATTATATTTGTACTTGTCCCTGCGATGGCCCATTGATCCCACATGATCTCGTCAGCCGTTTATTTAACGCGCTACAGGGCCATACCGGTACTATCAGCGTGGCGCATGATGGCAGTCGCCTGCAACCCGTGTATGCTTTAATCAGTTGTACGTTGCGTACCAGTTTACGAGCATACCTGACCACCGGGGAACGTAAAATCGATCGCTGGTATGCCCGGCATCAATTAACGGCAGTCGATTTCAGCGATCATAAAAACAGTTTCATGAACGTAAACACGCCGGCGGATAAAGTCTCGTTAGCGAACGTGATCGAGCAAGCGTAGTGTGGAGACGATAAAATTCACCAGACCGGTGATTGGCCTGAGCGCTTATAGTGGTTCCGGAAAAACCACGCTGCTGGAGAAACTTATCCCGATCTTCAATGCACGTAATTTACAAGTGGCAGTCATTAAGCACGCGCATCATACATTTGATATAGACCACCCCAAAAAGGATAGCTACAGGATTAGAAAGGCCGGTGCGCAGCAGATTTTAATCTCTTCCCAAAGGCGCTGGGCACTGCTTCACGAACATATGGATGATGACGCGGAGTTGTCGCTACCGGATGCATTGCGCCATATTAGCGTATCGAGTATTGATTTCGTTATCGTAGAAGGCTTTAAGGACGCGCCTGTCTTTAAGGTCGAAATTCATCGGCCGGCTTTAGGCAAGCCTCTTATCGCCACTCATGACAGGCATGTAATTGCCATCGCCACGGATGAACCCGATAAAGTAAACACCCCACTGCCATTGCTAAAGCTCAACTGCGCAGAGCAAATCGCCCAATTTATAGTGCGCTTTATCACTACCCATAAAATTTGAATATAGGCATTTCGCGCTCCACTTCAGGGTATAAAAATGCTATCATTGGTGCTGAAAATAATAGCCCGGCACTTGGCCCAACACCGGCCATCATAACCGGTCACATGGAATAACTTATTTAATTACAATAAATTACCGTGCTAAATTAATCTTATTTATTATAATTAAATATTACGTATTCTCTCTCCTCTCTATCAGCGAGAGGGAGTTTTTTAACCAGTAGTAACAATTTCATCATATCCGGGAGGAATAAATGAGGGATCGAACTGTCACCGTAATTGACAATTCAACCGGCAAACAAGTCAACTTACCAGTACTGGACGGCACCGACGGGCCTGACACCATTGATATAGGTAAGTTATATCAGGAATTGGGTTATTTCACCTTTGATCCCGGTTTTGTATCTACCGGCAGCTGTGAAAGTAAAATTACTTTTATTGACGGCGACCTGGGCTTGCTTCGCTACCGTGGTTATCCCATCGAACAGCTTGCAAAAAAGAGTACGTTTTTAGAGGTATGTTATTTACTGCTATACGGAGAACTCCCCATTAAACAGGAGTTTGAGGATTTTGAGTCCGGCTTGCGGACGCATACCCTGCTTGATGAAAAAATGCGCCGCTTCTATTTGGGGTTTCATAATAATTCACACCCCATGGCGATGATGGTTGCCACGGTGGGTGCGCTGTCGGCTTTTTATCACGATCAAATCGACGTGCATGACGCCGAATCTCGGGACATTGCAGCGAGACGTTTAATAGCAAAGGTTCCCACGATGGCGGCCTGGGTATATAAATATACCGTCGGCCAGCCCTTTATGTACCCGGATAATGGCCTGGATTACGTGTCGAATTTTTTGTATATGATGTTTGGCTTTCCAACCACGCACTACACTCCCAGCCCTACTTTCGTCCGCGCCATGCAGGTAATTTTAATTCTACACGCCGATCATGAGCAAAACGCTTCAACCTCAACGGTAAGACTGGCAGGAAGTTCCGGCGCTAACCCTTATGCCGCGCTTTCCGCGGGCATCAGCTCACTATGGGGCCCAGCGCACGGCGGCGCCAATGAGGCGGTGATTAGTATGCTGGAAGATATCGTGCAATCCGATAAAGACGTTAGCTATTATATCGAACGCGCTAAAAATAAAGATTCTAAGTTTCGATTGATGGGATTTGGACACCGCGTGTATAAAAATTATGACCCACGGGCAAAAATCATCCGTGAGGTTTGCCACCAGCTACTTGATGAGTTGGGGGACGATGATCCTAACCGACCACTGTTTGACACCGCCATGCAGCTTGAGCGCATGGCCCTTGAAGATGATTATTTTGTGCAACGCAAATTATATCCGAACGTGGATTTCTATTCGGGCATTATTTTGCGCGCCATGGGCTTTCCGTTAAGTATGTTCACCGTGGTGTTCGCGCTGGCAAGAACCGTGGGATGGATCTCTCATTGGAAGGAGCACATGAATGACCCACACGCCAGAATTGGCCGTCCCCGACAACTCTACACTGGCGCGAACCAGCGTGATTACGTGGAAATTGAAAAACGCAGCTAACCGATTGCAGAAAAAAACTTTTGTATCGTGGGGGAAAAATGATCTTCATCTATCAAAAATGAATCATGCCCATGTATCGATGGCAGACGTATAAGATCTACATTGCGCCCGGCCTTGGCAAGGCCGCGGTAAATTTCTTCCTGTTGCTGAATGGGAAATAAAATATCTGTGTCCACGCCCACTACTAAGGTTTTTCTAGCGTGAATCTTGGCTAATCCGGCATTTACGGAGCCACCGTGTTCGGCAACGTCAAACAGGTCCATGGCCCTGGACAGGTATAGATAACTGTTCGCGTCAAACGTATCGACAAACTTACGCGCGTTATAGTCAAGGTAGGACTCCACCTCAAACTCGATGCCAAATTTATCTTCGCTGCGGCGTTTGGGATCGACGCGTACGCGACTAAAGCGTTGATTCCATTCTTCACCAGCACGGTAAGAAATTAAACCTATCTTGCGTGCCAGTACCATGCCATTTTTGGGTTCTGCATCGGGCTGGTAACGGCCGTTTTTCCAATCCGGATCACAGCGTACGATTTCACGCTGAATCGAACGCATCGCGAGTGCCAGCGGCAAAGAGCGACATGCCGATGAAATTGTCACTACGTAATCTACTTCATCGGGGTATTGCAAGGCATACGCTAACGAAGCCATGCCCCCCATCGAGGCTCCCACTACGGCACACAGATGATCCACACCAAGCTCCTGCATGGCATGATGACCGGCTTTAGCAATATCTTCCATCGTGAGGTCAGGAAAATCGGCACAATATCGCTTACCTGTTTGCGGATTGATGGAGTTTGGATTGGTGGAGCCAAAACAACTGCCCAGTGAGTTCACGCAAACTACGTAAAACCGATTGGTGTCAATTGGCTTATCAGGGCCAATCATGTATTCCCACCAGCCCGCAGATGGGTCCTGGGGCGATGAGCAGGCGTGCGCCGAAGGCGAAAGTCCGGTAAACACGAGAACCGCATTGTCATGCGTCGCAGAGAGCGTCCCCCAGGACTCGTAGGCGATTACTACTTTGGGTAACGAGCCTCCACGACGCATGATAAAATCTGTGGTGCCATAGTCGCCGCGCAGTTCCACAAACCGCGTCGCCGGAGGCAGCCGACCTGGGATCGGTGGTATTGACCTGGCTGCCGTACTCATGGCAATGCTTTATGCATTGATTTCATAAAAAAACTCGTGGATGCCCAAGTGCTAACGTAGTGCTTTCTGCGCCACGATAAAACCACAGGGGATAAATTCTGTTAGCAAATATGCCCGGCCAGACGGGCCTTCGGGGACGCAGCATCTGCGTGGCCGACAACTTTGTCATCAATCAGTACCACTGGATGGCAGTCTTCCGGGCGACGGTCTTGAAAGGTCTTCGGGGACGCAGCATCTGCGTGGTCGACAACCCCAACAAGACCAAGAATAAGAGCAGCGTTTGCTCCGGGATAGTCAGGCCAGCAAAGCTCCAATTTGTCTCCGCACACGAACCGGATGCAGTAAGCGCTTCTTTAATAACCTCCAGTAAGGGTAAGGTATCCAGCATGAAGTATAAATCCGCGCCGCATGCGGGCACTTGTTCCGGCGGTAGACGTTGCAGCCATATGTGTCTGGACGCCAGGCCGATGCCAGTCACACACAGCAGCACCGAAACTAACCCGTAAATTCTCGCCAGGAACGAGCGCGGGTTGTGCGCCAACGCGACCAGAAACACCAGCCCTATTCCAGCTATGACGAATCTGTCGAAAATACACAGAGGACACGGGTCTAAAAACAGGACTCTTTCGAGATAAAAAACAGCAAATGACAATGCGGCAACGCATAGTGTAAAACCATAAAAATTCAGCGCGCGGTAACTAAACATTATAAGTTTGAGTTTACTCTGTAGGTATAGTGGCAGGTAATGCAGCGGGGAAGTCGCGCCTGATTATATCATGCAGTTTTTTATACCAGTCGGTAATTGCCTCTAACGAGAAAATTGCGTTTGCCGGGCTTGGGTTTGGTGTTACAAAAACTGTCGAACCGTATAATAAAAAATCCTGCCTCCCCCACTTGACATCGATCTTTTCGGCATCAGCATACTTTAAGTGGTTGCGTATGGCTACCTTGCCGTGAAACCAGCATATGCCGGGTTGATATTTTTCGATTTTGGCCTGTAGCTTTGGCGCCCATTGCATGTAATCGGCAGCCCTTAGATCTTTGCCCATTGAAGAAGGTCTTTTCACAACGTCGGTAAAACCAATTTTATATTGTTGAAAAATCCTTGCCTGCGCCTGTTTAGAAGGAATGACTTCCCTGGGGAGTATACCACTGGCATTCAGTGCCGCCCAAAACCGGTTTCTGGGATTGGCGAAATAGAAGCCCCTGGCAACCGAAACGATCGAAGGATTCAGGCCTATAGAGAGTAATAACAGGCCATGGTCAATGTAGTCTGGTAAGGTTTTCACTGCATTCAAATAAAATTTAATTTCGGCTTTGTTGATTGCTATATAATCAGGTCGCCGCTAAGCTGTATAATTGCCTTGATGTTTTTATACGTTTATGCCAGGTTCCTATACCATTAAACATGCCAGGTGATACAACTAAGTTCTCTATTGAGGCACTGCAATTAGGGCCGATGGAGAACTTTGTTTATTTGCTTATCGACAAGGCCAGCAAAACCGCCGCCGTGGTGGATCCCGCCTGGCAGGTGCCGGCCATCGTCGCGCGGGCCAGGCAGCTTGATGTTGCCATTACTGATATTTTGTTGACGCACAGTCATCATGATCATACTAATGGAATCGATAAATTATTGCATCATTATGACGCGCAAACGCACTTATTAAAGTGTGAGGCGGCATTTTGGGGCGTCGAGCTGGTAAAGCCCAGCCTTCATTATGGCGGCGATCGCATAACAGTTGGCCATACCGAGATTGAGGTATTGCATACGCCGGGACATACGCCAGGGTCGGCATGTTATCGCATCAAAAACGATTTGATTACTGGTGATACTTTATTTGTTTTCGGATGCGGTCGTTGTGATTTGCACGGTGGCGACGCTGAACAAATGCACGCTACCCTGAAACGATTTCGGGACGAACTGCCACCGTCTATCGTGATACACCCAGGACATGATTACGCAGTGCAGGAAACTTCTACGCTTGGTGAAGAGGCAGCAGGCAACCCTTTTATGCACTTTACTGAAGTCGATCAATTCGTTCGCTATCGAATGAAAATACACGATCAAACCAGGCCTTCCCCTTACTCGGCAGTCAGCAGGCAAGAGTTGCAATCACTGGACGTCTAAAACATTTCTAACTGCGGCGAGCGGAGATTTTCAGGGCGCGTGAACCTGGAGTGGTCCAGTTCATGAAAGTGCCGATTAATTCCAAATTTTTTACACGCCAACCGAAAGCGTTGCTCTATGATGCTGGCATACATGCCGCTACCTCTCATGCGCTTGCCAAATTTTGACCGATAAAGCTCGCCACCGTGCATTTCTTTAAGCCTGCTAAGGACGTGTCCGGCTTTTAGCGGGTAGTGACGTTGCAGCCAATCGGTAAATAATCCCTGCACTTCATGGGGTAATCGCAGCATCACGAAATTTGCTCCCTGTGCACCATACTCCTTACTCTGTTCAAGGATATTTTCAAGCTCGTAATCGGTCAGCACCGGAATGATGGGTGCCACTAATACGCTGACGGGAACTCTTGCCTGAGATAAGGTCTGAATCGACTTGAGCCTGCGACTGGGGGTGGCGGCACGCGGTTCCAGATTGCGCGCGAGTTTGTTATTGAGCGTGGTAATGGTAATGGCGACATGCACCAGGTTTTGCCGGGCTAACTGCGTATACAAATCTATATCACGCTCAATAAGTGATGATTTGGTTACCAGGCTTACCGGATGCTGGTATTCGAGCATGATTTCCAATATCTGGCGGGTGATGCCTAAGCGTTTTTCTACTGGCTGATAAACATCGGTAATATTCCCTAACGAGATGGTCTTTACTTCATATCTGGAATTTGAGAATTCCTGCCTCAATAAGTCCGCAACGTTGGATTTGAAAAAAATCTGTGTTTCAAAATCAAGACCAGGGGATAAATCCAAATACGCATGGGTGGGCCTGGCAAAACAGTATACGCATCCATGTTCACACCCCCGATATGCGTTTAAGCTGCGTTCAAAGGGAATATCGGGGGAGGTATTGGTTGAGAGTATCGATTTGGCTTGTACGTTGGAAAGCTCGGTTAACACGATTGTAGATTCATGCCGGCTTACGCCCGTATCCAGCTCGGTAACAGTTTTCGCAAAACGATGCGGTGGATTTTGACTATGCCCACGCCCACGCATTTTTATATCAAATGAGGACATTTTTCTTTAAGGCAATAACGATGTCGCCTACGGTGCCCAGTAAATTTTTTACTCAATGATGCCAGAATAGCACCAATCTGGTCGGCAGAAGCTATATTTCGCGCGGCGGTGTGTTTTCTTTAAATTGGCGCCAGTTTGGTCCAAGCAACGCCAGTTTTTCGGGCTGATCTTTATATTTTTTCAGCATATAACGGTAGGTCACATAAGGGATTTTGAAAATAAAAACTGCCAGGGCGATAAACAGTAACCCTACTAAAGTGGCCGTATTGCCCTTTACCTCTACCCCCAACCACCAGGACAGCAGTGCAAATATACATATTTTGGCAACCGTGACATAGGTAATGATGCGACAGAGCCGGTGAAATTCCCGTTGTATATAAAGTAGTGAATTAGTTTGATTCATTTGGGTGAATATGCGGTTGTATTTAATTTTTTAATCCGCTAACGATTATTGCATCTGTAATGATCGTCTCATTTTTGGTATTGGCCTTCACTAATTGTCATCCAACGTAGCGGCAGGAATACCTGCAACCCTAAGCAGCAAGTCCATATTGTACAAGCTACCCTCCGAATATCTTTAATCGGGGCGATATAAAGCATTGTCTATAAACTAAAAGACATGGCATGGTGAAGAAGTATTTAGCGCAGTTGTGAGGTCATACGCGCTCAAATATTGTGGCAATACCCTGCCCTAACCCAATACACATGGTCGCTAAGCCCAGCGCGGCATCCTGGTCTTGCATAATATGCAGTAAGGTTGTGCTAATTCTGGCGCCGGAACACCCAAGCGGATGACCCAACGCGATAGCACCACCATTAAGGTTCACTTTGTCGTCCAGGTCTTCCAGTAGTTGCAGGTCTTTTAATACCGCTAAGGATTGCGCCGCAAACGCTTCGTTGAGTTCGATATATTCAATATCGCCCATTACCAGACCAGCACGCTTAAGAGCTTTTTGGGTCGCCGGCAGCGGGCCATAGCCCATAATGGCAGGGCTTACGCCTGCTACGGCCATGGCTTTGATTTTTGCCCTGGGTGTTATGTTTAAGGAGCGCGCGCGCTGCGCGGACATTACTATCATGGCAGCAGCACCATCTGAAATTGCGGAGGAGGTACCGGCGGTAACGCTGCCACCATTGGGCTTGAACGCCGGCTTTAATGCCGCCAGTTGTTCAAGCGAGGTGTCTGGGCGGATGACTTCGTCAATCTCGCAAAGCTGCTTAAAACCGTTGTGGTCATGACCTTGAATCGGGACTATCTCGGGCTGAAAACGGCCTTCTATGGTGGCCGCATGGGCGCGCCGATGAGAGCGCAGGCTAAATTTATCCTGACGTTCGCGACTGATGCCGTGCTGCATGGCTAATAGCTCGGCAGTAAGCCCCATTACATTGGAGGCCTTGGCGGTGTATTTGCCGGAGGCCGGGTTGTAATCCCAACCATGCGTTATCCCGACATGCCCCATGTGTTCGACTCCACCAATGATGAAAATTTCCCCACAGTTTGCCGCAATTGCCTGCGCGGCGGAGTGCATGGCTTGCATGGATGAACCACATAATCGGTTCACCGTTTGACCACCAGCGTCATGGGGAATTTTTGTCATCAGGGATATGTAACGCGCGATGTTCCAGCCTTGTTCCAGGGTCTGGTTCGCGCAACCCCAAATTACGTCTTCGACTTGCGCAGGGTCAATATCCGGATTGCGCTCAAATAAGGCGTTTATTAACGCTACGGATAATGCTTCCGCGCGCACGTGACGAAACATGCCATTTTTTGACTTGCCCATAGGACTACGCACGCAGTCAATAATAACGGCACTGCGGGGATTCAGGTTCATGGCTTACTTCTTATCATCTTGTTGTCAGGCAATGCGTGGATAAAACGTTTTATTGTTATGTGCCATGTTGCGCAATTTAGCAGTTGGGACGTATATCGGGCTGATGTGCGAGTAATGATCGGCACGCTCACAGAATGCCGTTACGCCCATAGCTTCGATATAACGCAGCGCACCGCCTCTGAAGCCTGGGAATGCGATGCCTAATATCAAACCCATGTCCGCGTCCAGGGGATGTTCTACGATGCCGTCTTCCACGCAACGCACCGTTTCCATGCACATGGGAAGCATCATTCTGTCAATGATTTCTGTATCGCTTATTGCGATCGAATCGGATTGCACGCTTTGTAAAATTCTTGCTGCGTCTGCATCGCCCAGCTTTTTCAGACTGCCTGTTTTGTCGGGTTCATATTTATAAAAGCCCAGTTTGTTTTTTTGTCCGTAGCGTGCATTTTCATACATGGCATCCGTGGCACTCTTAAATTGTTTGCGCATCCGATCAGGATAGCCGGACGCCATCACCCGTGACGCATGCTGCACGGTGTCTATGCCTACCACGTCCAGCAACCAGGCGGGGCCCATCGGCCAACCGAATTTCTCCATCACTGCGTCAATATGTCGCACGTCTGCACCATCGCGTACTAAGGCGTCAAACCCTGTCAGATAAGCAAACAACACACGATTGACTAAAAAGCCGGGGCAGTCATTGACGACAATCGGCGTTTTCCCCATTGATCTGGCGTAGGCGATAGCGGTGGCAATGGCAATGTCATTCGATTTTTTGCCACGAATTATTTCTACCAGTGGCATACGGTAAACGGGATTGAAAAAGTGCATGCCGCAAAATAGTTCAGGTCGCTGTAAGGCATCTGCAAGCCCGGAGATAGAGACGGTGGAGGTATTTGAGGTAATCACGCAGTCTTGCTTTACTTGCCGCTCTATTTCGGCAAGTACCGAGGATTTGATTTCCTGGTTTTCGACTACGGCTTCAATTACCAGATCTACAGTAGAAAAATCACTGTAACCCGATGCTGTGTTGATTCTGTTCAGCGCGGCAGCCAGGTCTTCAACTTTAAGTTTCCCGCGCTGTACTTGTTTCATTAGCAGTTTGCCTGATTCTTCAAGCCCTGATGCCAGAGCCTTTGGCCGGATGTCTTGCATGATTACAGGAATGCCTTTATAAGCTGATTGACAGGCGATGCCCCTACCCATGATTCCGGCCCCTAAAACGGCAGCCCGTTTGACCGACTGCGCCGGCCCGGAAAGGATTGTGCCGGTTTTTTTGACGCGCTGCTGGTTAAGAAATAATCCGACTAAATTACGCGCCACATCGGTTTTTGCTATTTTTACAAAGCCTTGGGCTTCTATCCGCAGGGCCTGATCCCGCGATAGGGTGGCATGGCGTTGCACGGTTTTGAGCGCCGCCATCGGTGCTGGAAAATGGCGGCCGGACTGGGTGGCGATTATTGCCTTTGCGGACTCAAATGCCAGTATGCTTTCTGCTGGGTTAAGTAGCAGCGGTTGGCGCTTTTCCTGTTTACGCTTTTGATAATCGAGCCTTCCTTGCAGGCATTGTTTAATCATATGTAGTGCGGCATCTTGAAGCTGATCTACGTCGGTTACGGCGTCCACGGCATGTTGCGCCAACGCCTCCTGCGCGTTGCGCTCTGTACCACTACATATCCACTCCAGTGCATTATCCGCGCCGATGAGCCGCGGCAACCGCACGGTGCCACCCCACCCCGGGAAGATTCCAAGTTTGACTTCGGGCAGGCCAATATGCGCCGACGTGGCCATGACGCGATAGTCAGTCGCTAAGGCAAGTTCACAGCCACCACCTAAGGCATAACCGTTGATTGCGGTCACCGTGGGCATGGCAAGGTCTTCTATACGATTAAACAGGTCTTGGGTACCGGTGATCCATTGTAGAAGTCGTTGCTCTGATAATGTAAAGGAGCCTGTAAATTCTGTGACGTCTGCGCCTGTTATAAAAACTTTTTTGTTACTGGAGATAACCAGCGCCTTAACGTCTGCATGGTGTTCAATAATACTGATTGCGTCATCGAGCTCCCGGAGCACAGCTTTGCTGAGCTTGTTGACACGGTGGTCACGAAGATCGAAAACCAGGCGCGCGATCGCTGCCTCGGGAAATTCAATCTGAATGGCTTTACCTGAAAATAGCATGTTGGTGTGGGACGATGTAAACGTCGGTTTCTTTATTGGGCTTATTTTACTAACATGGACGATAGATGTATTAAGGTTTTTTTATAACGTAACTCAGTATAAGGGATATAAACATGGATAGACAGGATGCTCAGGATAGCAAAGAATATGAGCATGGATTTACAGGATAAAAAGAAGCTAAAAGAATAATTAAGGATAATCATGATGGATATTACACTGGCGCAGGCAAATACAATAATCAAGGCGGTGCACCAGGAAGGACGGCATCGCAAATTGGCCCCTCTTACCGTGGTGGTGTTGGATGCCGGCGGCCACTTGAAGGCTATGTCAAGAGCGGATGGCGCCGGTTTTATGCGTCCACAAATGGCGATGGCAAAGGCCTGGGGTGCTATTGGCGTTGGCGTCTCTTCACGCACGTTGGGAGAAATGGGTGAGGCCAGGCCTATGTTTATGAACGCCCTGATGCACGTCTCGGAGCAGCGCCTGTTACCAGTGCCGGGTGGCGTGCTGGTCAGACATCACCATAATAAGGTGGTTGGATCGGTAGGGGTTACAGGCGACTCGTCCGACCAGGATGAGCACTGCGCGATCGTTGGGATACAGGCCGCTGGATTGGTTGCCGATGCAGGAGCATAGCCTGGAGCTGCTCTGCATATGTGTGCATTTCCAGATAGTATGTAAGTCTTTGAGTATTAATAAATTTTTCTACTATTGTGGCACTGGCAATAAATCCCTTAACAGGATTATCAGGATAATCGACTGGTAAGACTGGTAAGACTGGTAATTTAATACTGTAATGATGTTCAGGATAGCAAGAATGTGAACATGGATATACAGGAGTTCAGAAGGCGGTATGCGTGTAAAGCAGGGCCGAACGGATGTATTCAGAACCTTTTAATTAACTTTGTTGTCGGGAGAAGATGATGATCAAGCCGCACGGGTCGGGCACTTTAACGCCTTTATATGTGGAAAACCAGGCACAGCGCGAGCAGTTAGCACAGGAGGCGGAGAGTTTACCTTCGATGCTTATAAATTCTGCTGCCGCTTCAAATGCCGCGATGCTCGGCGCCGGGTATTTTACCCCTTTAAGCGGATTTATGCGCGCCGCAGATATGCTTTCTGTGTCGGATACGATGCATACCACTAGCGGCCTGTTCTGGCCAGTTCCGATAGTTAATCTGGTTGACGATGCGACTTCTGTGAAGTCCGCAGATCGTATCGCATTGAGGGACCCTAACGTTGAGGGAAACCCGGTGCTGGCGATTCAAGACGTTGAAGCCGTCGAAACACTAAGCGATGAACAAATGTCCACTATCACGGAAAAGGTTTATGGAACTACGGACACAAAACACCCGGGCGTGGCAACTTTTATGTCGTTAGGAAATACGGTGGTTGCCGGGCCTGTACAGGTGCTGAATTATAGTTATTTCCGAGATGAGTTTGCTGAAACGTTTCGCACCGCCGTGGAAATACGTGAAGAGATCGCTGCACGTGGCTGGAATAGTGTGGTTGGGTTTCAAACGCGCAATCCCATGCACCGTGCGCACGAGGAGTTGTGCAAGATGGCGCAAGCGACTACTGGCGCAGATGGAGTGCTCATACATATGCTTTTGGGTAAATTAAAACCCGGCGATATACCGGCACCAGTGCGTGATGACGCGATACGTAAAATGGTTGAGCTATACTTTCCACCTAATACGGTAATGATTACCGGTTACGGCTTTGATATGTTGTATGCCGGCCCACGTGAGGCAGTGTTACATGCAATATTTCGGCAGAATTGTGGTTGTGCGTATTTTATTATCGGGCGTGATCACGCCGGCGTAGGTGATTATTACGGCGCCTTTGAGGCGCAAACTATCTTTGACGATGAGGTGCCGAACGGCGCACTTGAAATAGAAATCTTCCGCGCTGATCACACCGCATATTCAAAAAAATTAAACCGAGTGGTAATGATGCGCGACGCGCCTGACCATCGCAAAGAGGACTTTGTATTGCTGTCGGGAACGAAGGTTCGCGCCATGCTTGCTAACGGTGAGGAATTGCCCGCAGAGTTCGCGCGGCCAGAAGTTGCGAAGATACTGATGGATTATTACCAGGGTATCGGTTAAACCCGGCTTTATGGGCGCGAATTCTTTGGTTTTTCGCTATTGCTGTTAGCCTTTAGCCCAAGTATTAAACCTGGATCCAGGCGTTGTTGATGCCAGTTCATGCGCCAATCCAGGTGCGCACCCGTCACTCTGCCAGTTGCACCTACTAATGCGATTTTTTGCCCTTGCCTTACCTGATCTCCAACTTGTACTAAAATTTTATGCAGGTGCAAAAAAGATGAGGATAGATGGTGTCCATGGTCGAGCACTAAAGTACCACCAGAAAAATACATGTCGTCATTGGCGTAGGTGACCAAACCGGCGGCCGGGGCAACCACCGGCGTGCCCGCAGGGGCTACAATATCAATACCAAAATGCGGACGCCGGGCCTGTCTATTCAGGATCCTCCGACTTCCGTAGACGCCGGAAACTGGCCCGCGTACAGGCCATATAAAGCCGGTCTTAAAATCCATACGATCGTCATCGCGGTTACGTGCCTTGGAAATATCTGCGCTTTCCTGATGTATTCGCTTCAGTGCCTGTCGACCGGGATTGACCTTTGCATCCAGCAGCCCATCAATGCGTTGAGTAATGTATGCGCGCGATGCGATATTGAGTGTATGCGATTGCCCGAGACTATTATCTGCATAAACCATTAAAGTGGCTTGTTGCGGGTAATCACGTCCAAATCCGATGATGAATTCCCCGGCCGGGGAGACGCGCACCCAATGCCGATTAATTTTCACCTTGGAGCCGGGTTTTACCTGACCATACGCCAGTCCTCCCTGTATTAAATTTCCGGTGAGTTTGAGGCCACCGCCACCTGTAAACGCAGGTAAAGAGGTTACGAAAATAACAACGGTAAAAACGGATTTGACCAGGAGACGCATCTGTACGATAGTGAAATAGATCAGGTGACTCTAAAATCCTGCCATAAAGTCGGAATTTCTGCCGCTTCTTTATTGCTGTATGAGGGGCTGAATTTTTGGCTTGTGTAATCTTGCTCCACGCAATCTTGCATGCCGAACAGGGGAAGTAACATTTACCCTTTCGCTAAGGGCGCGCAACAAATTTTTTATCCTGATTAAATAAAATCAATCACATCGTTTCCGCTACGCATTTGTCTCGTGAACTACGCGCCAGGTCGATAATCTGTTGGTAGTACCGATCCAGCTGATCATAGTTCAACTCGCTTTTCGTTTTTGAAACAGCCATAACGTAATTTGCAAATTCCTGATCTATCGGGATATTTTCACTAATGCAGTGACAAAATTTCACGTGCCCTATGGCTTTGATGCACGCAAGCCTGGTATGCCAAACCTGTAAGTCAAGTTGTTCCAGCGCAAAATTTAACGGTATTTGGTCGTCCGCAGTATTGCCGTCGGCTAAATGTTCGACTGCATATTGTTCTAATGCCCCAAGGGTAGTAGGCAGATCATCTGCCAGTGCTGCACTAGTTGTCAAAATGCTTGCAAACAAAAGTCTGTAGTACCATGTAATCTTAACCATAAGGCTTTCCTGTATTTATTTAAAAGTAAATTTTTGAAAATTTATGGGTGTTTCTGCTTGAGTGCCCAGGTCTCTGTACATTTTCTTAGTACGCCGAGATACTTGCCAACAGGTATGGTCATAGGGTTAGAATATATGTAGCTTAACCCCTAAATTGGCCGCGTCTTTCACAACGGTATAGCTCTGGGCAGGTATCTTAATGTACGATAGCCGTTGAGAATTGTAGACTTTATCACGCCCTGTAATATTATTTTTTAGACTCTGGGAGATACACAAATGGTTACAAATGTAGGAGACACTGAACGTATGCTGCGAATTTTAGCAGGCCTTTTATTTGTCGGCCTGGCATTTGCATTTGGTGGAGCATGGTGGTGGGGTTTGCTTGGGATAATTCCGATTTTTACTGGCATTACAGGCTGGTGTCCGGGTTATCTTCCATTTGGAATTTCAACTTGTAATTAACCCACGCTGATCTCCCCCGGCTGCCCGGAAGGCAGGCATAAAAATGCCCGCCTTCCGCTGATCTACGCGGCCGTAACTCTGAGATTAGAGCTTTTCGACCAGCAGTAACGTCTAAGTTGGTGCGTATATCCTTCTGAATAAGGCTTACAGGTAAGTCTGCTTAGTTATTACGGGCCGTACTGAAACGGAGATGCCAGACCCGCTTTGCCTGATTGATACCATTCTATGCCGTTATCGTGATAACGAGCACGTTTGGACTCATGAATTACTACCGGGTTACCCGGCGCTACCGCAAGGGGATGATTGCTAACAATAACCGGCTTACCATCTTCACCTTCCATTGGGTACATTTCATTTTCGCCAACGCCTTCGATTATCAGATGTTTTTTGCTGTCAGTGCTTTCATATGAAATTTTGGCTTTCTTCGCGCTTATCACCTCACTTACTAAACTGGCAATCACGCTCAGGTGTCCACCGCCTTCTCCGCTCCATAATGAGCACACTGCGTCAAACTGGGTATCGCTGGCATTTTCATCCACATATAATGCTAATCGCCAGTTGCCTTTGGTAAGATTATCAGGGGCATGTAACCAAACCCCTACTTTGATGTCATCTAATACCACGTCGCTACAATGACCTTTTTCGATGTGCCAACCTACAATTGCCTCACAGTAACCTACGGTTGGGTCTTTCAGTAGAATACAGGGACATAAGTTTTGACAGGTACAAGACTCAAAATAGCTGCCTTCCACTTTCCAATCTGTTATTGCCACTGGTTACCTCCTAATCATGTATAAACATTTCATGAATAAAACGATAGCATAACCGCGACAGCGATAGTAGCCGAACTTGCGATGGACTGGTGTATGGTGGTTTATGAGAATATGAGTAAGCAGAATGTTTGTAAAAGATGAAAATATTTATCTTTATCAGTATGTTACGTGTGGTAGATGGGTTGCTGACAAAGCCCGGCATGGCAAACCGTGCCGGTAATATGGCCAGTTATGTTGCCGCCTGATAATATTTTCTGACTGATTTTGTGGTTAATTGTCCGATGTATACCTTTTATTAATAAACTTGGTTGATTGTTCGTAACTATGAATCATTTCCTGAATCGTTCTCCAACAAATATGAGTTCTTCAGATTCCATCATCACGCATTTGAGCCAGCAGGATAAAAAAATTGTTGTGGCAGGTCTCTTTACAGTAGCGGCCATAGGCTGGCTTTATATATTTTACATGACTTGGGCTATGCACAATATGCATGTGATTGATATGTGGATGCCTCCACGTGGCGGTACCTACGCTTGGACCACTTGGGATTTTTTTATGCTTTTCCTGATGTGGCTCACTATGATGCTGGCCATGATGACGCCAACGGCTGCTCCCATGGTGCTGATGTTTGCGACAGTGAATAAACAAAAAAGACTCAAACGGCAAGCTCACGCTTCTACATTTATATTCCTGGCCGGTTACTTGGTCGCATGGGCTATTTTCAGTGTCGCCGCATCGGCAATTCAGTGGTATTTGCATGCCAGCGGCTTGCTGAATCCGATGATGAATAGCCGCAGTTATCTAATGAGCAGCGGAATCTTAATATTAGCCGGCTTATATCAATGGACGCCGATGAAGGATATATGCCTGCGCCAATGTCGTACCCCACTTGGGTTTTTGATGGCGGCATGGCAAGACGGTAACTGGGGGGCCTGTAGAATGGGTTTGTACCATGGTGTATTTTGCGTCGGCTGTTGCTGGGCACTAATGGCGATTTTGTTCGCGGTCGGCGTAATGAATATGTTGTGGGTGATTTTGATTACTATTTTTGTGTTACTTGAAAAGGTATTACCTGTTTCACACGTCGCAATGCGCGGCATTACAGGATTAGCACTTATAATATGGGGGGCCTATTGGTTAAGCCTGTATCCCTGGTAATCAGTCTGTAGATGTTAATCTGGATGCCCTGGTCGCCGATCGCCAAGGTTACATTACCCATCTATTGCTCGATACGAGCCGGATGTTTTACGAAAAAACGTTTTGTATGCCGTATAGTCGGTCATAATAATGGGGCGTTATCTGGTTGTTTGTTCTATGTACATAGAGTGTTTGATGCCAAAAACCTTTGACTTGGCACACTGAGGTATTATGATGCGTGTATCTTTTTCGATCGCGACAGGCTGCACCGCACGAATAAACCCTTAACGGGCAGGAGAATCTAATATGTTTGGATTAGGTGGGAAAAATAAGGATTTCAAAGCGACTGTAAAAAATACTGGCCAGACATTTGACGTTAAAGGTGGTATCAATCTGTTACAAGCGGCGCTCAACGCCGGAATTAAGTGGCCGTGTGATTGTAAAGTCGGTTCCTGCGGTACTTGCCGGGCTAAACTTATTCGTGGCAAGGTGAAGGAGCTTACGGATTTTGCCTATACGCTGGATGGCGATATGCTGAAGGATAACTATATATTGGCCTGTCAATCCCGATTAAAAGGTGACGTTGAGGTTGAGGTTAATTTTGATCAGGGCGCAATCAATCCGGATTATAAGTAATTGACATTTTATTTCTAAATAAAATTTGACGAGTAACTCCTGGCGTGCCTTTTTGCTTGTAATGAAGATGTCTTTTTGGAACAGTGTTCAAACCTGGCGGGAAAGTGCGTATAACACATCGTGGTGTTTGCTTGGCTGCTCAATAGGCGATTTTGGAACAATCGCTTTTTTTCAATTTTTTAACATAGACTTCAATGCTATTTTGATTCTTGTGTTAGCGATGATTAACGGGTTGATCACCAGTATATTGCTTGAAACTATTATATTGACGCGGCAGGGAATGACGCTGCATAGGGCCTTGAGCACGGCCATGGGAATGAGTTTTATTTCCATGATTTCCATGGAGGCCACTATGAATATTACTGACTATTTTCTTACCGGAGGCGCAAAACTTGTTTGGTGGGTGGTGCCAATTATGCTGATAGTGGGGTTTTTAACACCCTGGCCATATAATTACTGGCGTTTAAAAAAATTCGGTAAAGCCTGCTGTCACTAAACTGTTTTGTCTGATCGGGCCCGCTCAAGTTCACAACATCAATTCCAACTGCTTGGGGAAAAGCGTTTTGGTCCTTTTTTCCTCACGCAATTCTTCGGCGCGTTCAATGATAATGTGTTCAAAAACGCATTGTTTATATTGATCGCTTTTCAAAGTGCTTATTCAGGATCGAATGACTCTAATAATATTATCAATCTGGCGGCTATTTTATTCATATTGCCTTTTCTGCTGTTCTCCGCTACCGCCGGTCAAATAGCAGACCGGTATGAAAAATCTACACTGATCAGACGCATCAAGTTAATAGAAATTGGAATTATGTTGCTGGCTGCGACGGGATTTTATTTGCGTAACGTTCCTTTACTTTTGCTCGCCTTATTTCTCATGGGATCGCAGTCGTCTTTTTTTGGCCCGATAAAATATTCGATCATTCCGCAACATCTGAAAAAAGAGGAACTCGTCGGCGGTAATGCGTTGGTCGAATCTGGCACGTTTATCGCGATTTTATTAGGCACTATGCTTGGAGGAGTTCTAATCGGCATATCCAGCGATATAAAAATGTTGGTGCCTTATACCATATTGGCTCTGGCCGGCCTGGGGTATGTAAGCAGTTTGAAAATTCCAACGGCTCCGGCAGCAGACCCGCAACTTAAAATTAAATGGAACCCGTTGACCGGAATATTTCATAACTTAAATACATTAAGAGAAAACAAGACTGTGTTTCACGCGATTTTGGGTATTTCATGGTTTTGGTTTCTGGGCGCAACATATATCACCCAATTACCTAATTTCACCCGCCTGTCTTTAGGCGCTAATGAGCAGGTGGTTACCTTTTTCCTGGCTTTATTTTGTGTCGGCATTGGCACGGGTTCGTTATTGTGCGAACGCCTGTCTGATCGCACTATTGAACTGGGACTGGTGCCTATCGGCTCTATAGGCTTGACATTTTTTGGCGCCGATGTGTTTTTTGCAGCTACGTTACAGGCATCTTCCGAACTCGTCGGCTTTCGGGAGTTTGTTGTAGTAACATCTAACTGGCGACTGATTGTTGATATTTTCTTTCTCGGAACGTTTGGCGGTATTTATATCGTGCCTCTGTATGCCCTTATCCAAATACGCTCCGCCCCACAACGGCGTTCCCGCGTTATCGCAGGAAATAATATTCTAAACGCAATATTTATTGTGACTGCTGGTTTATACGCGATCTTGCTGCTAAACGTAGGACTGACAATTCCACAATTATTTCTGGTGGCGGCGATATTAAACGCCGCTGTCGCATTGTATATCTACACACTCATACCAGAGTTTTCGATGCGCTTTATGGTATGGATTCTGGTTCATCTGATATACCGCGTAAAGAAGATCAACCTGGAAAACGTACCTGAAAAAGGGGCTGCGATCATCGTCTCCAACCACGTAAGTTTGATGGATGCGCTGGTCATAGGTGGATGCGTACGACGTCCAATCCGCTTTGTCATGTACCATAAAATATTCAACATTTCTGTTTTGCGCTTCATATTTAAAGCCGCGCACGCCATACCAATCGCACCTAAAAAAGAGGATCCCATACTTTTAGAACAGGCATATAAGCAGGTCGCTATGGAGCTGCGCGCGGGTAACGTAGTTGGAATATTTCCCGAAGGCAGACTCACGCCAGATGGTCAAATAAACGCTTTTAAGCCAGGGATTGAGCGTATACTCGCGGAAAATCCCGTGGTGGTGGTGCCCATGGCCTTGGATGGGCTATGGGGCAGTTACTTTAGTAATCGATCTGGCAGACCGATGCAGGGGTTACCGCATATAGTATGGCGTAAAATAAAGGTAGTTGCCGGAAGGCCTGTAGACGCAAGTGAAGCCAGTGCAAAAACGCTGCATACACAAGTAGCTATGTTGCTCGCGCATGAATCTTAACCAACAATATCTTGGCCGTTTAAATTCTAGTAGCACCCGGGTTTGGTAACCGCACCTTTTGATTTATCTTTGCAAGGGAGTGGAGTTAAGAACTAAATTTCTTTCACTGTATGATATAAAGAAGAAAGCCCACCCTGACGCAATCTGAATTTTGTTCCGTGGTTGTGCCCAGTTCTAGCATCAAAATCAATCAAAATATTCCCGCTTTCGATCGCTTGGATAAAATGATCCGGTGAAAAATTCTGAAACATTGACATTTTTGAATAATGATAATATTCAATTCCATCTATCTTTTTGACTTCAGCCTGGACATAAACACAATTTAACAATTTAGTTCCAGCCTTATGGTACAAATCACTAAATCCCCAATAGGGCTGAGGATTCAATTCTTCAAGCCCAACTCTATTATTTAATGCTTTTAACCAATCGCTATGTCTGTTATCCACTTTGCTGGCATCAAAAGATATAACAGCTTTTCTTGAATCACGATCAATGATTATTCCAAATCCTCTATCGGTTCGGGATAAGGCATTAATCGTTTGTCGAAAACTCATTTCACCAACAGGGTATTTTCTCCCCGCTTGTTGGTGCAGCCACCCATATTTTGGAAGAAGAATAGAAGAAACGAAACGTATGACTCGCGGCGACGGCTCCATATGAAATAATGTGGTCAAAGCATTTGAATCAATACGCTGGCATTTTAACTCCCATTCTGCTGCATTAGGAATAGGAAGATTATTTTCTTCAATGCCCAAAACATCCTCCAAAGTATTCCCTATTCCGCCATCATTTCCTTGTCTGGCATTTTGAATCCATCCTCGATTGCGTAAATCTCTAAGAGCTTGAACTAAGTCTTCTTTACTTAATAGTTCCACGGATACTGCTCTTAAGTAGGACTATCTGGTTTCCAGAAATCCAACAGGTACTCAAAGGTAACACCCATTGTAATGTAATTACTGGGCCAACCGAAAATACCAATACGGTTAACTATATTTGTTCTGTCCCAAATTATTATGTTTCGTAGCTCAAACCCCCGGTTTCTGAGCTCTTCTATTAAAGATATATGTATTGTAATCCTCTGATTTTCCCACCACATATCAGGTACATTAATGACGCAATGTCCTTTGGGCTTAAGTAAAGGAAATAGTTTTTCAAAAATATCGCCCATTGCTTTTGTATATTGCTTTATTTCAAGAGTTCCCAAGTCTTGCTCGTTTTGGGAATATTGTTCTACTTTCCCGAGTTGCTCATTTTTTCTGTCTCTTCGAGACTTATTTTTTCTTTTCCGATTAAGGAGGTTGGCGTAAGGAGGAGAAGTCCATATTAGAGTTACGGATTCTTCCTTCGTGTAATCCCGAATATTCCTTGCATCATCTTGAATCGCTATCTGGTGCGTGCTATTAAAAATATCTGCATTCATAGTCAATCTTTCTTCGCACAGGTCTATATAACGCTCTTGCAAGTCAAAACCCAAAGCATTACGGTTCAGTTCAGACGCCGCCATAAGTGTAGTGCCACTGCCTACAAAAGGATCCAGGACTAATTCTCCTCTATGAGTGAACAATTCAATTACTTTTTTTGCTAATGATATAGGGAAGGTAGCAGGATGAATTTTCTTGTCCCGAATATCCTTTTTTTCATAAAAAAACTGCCATACTCCCAGCTGACTCTTAAGCCACTCTTTAGCTGTCATGCAGTTAATGTGACTTGGTGCGCACTCACATGATCGCACAGGATTTATTGGAATTTTTTTGCCATGTAAAGAATCTCCTGCGAGAATCTTGAGCGGCAAATAATCTAATTTCTCTTGCCTTTTAATTGTTCTTGAAGCAGGCATCAAACCCATCCTTTGAGAACATGATTATCAACCTTGCATATTATCTTCTTCCAGCTTCTCTCTATTCGTATACTTTCCATTTCGTTCTTCATTTGGTTATGTCCGGGTTTGCATCTTTCATAGAAATTTATTGCAAAATTTTAGGCCTTATATATATGTAATGAAAATTTTGGCGCGCCCGGAGGGACTCGAACCCCCGACCACCTGGTTCGAAGCCAGGTACTCTATCCAGCTGAGCTACGGGCGCTGATTAAACAGAATTTTTCACATGTAATTATACCAATAAGCGCCATGCCCAGTAGGCCTATAATCGCTCCCGATGTCCTCCGTCCCTGCGCTCCATTCCTCTCCATTTGCTAGTACCCTACCTTATAAAACATTGACGGTCGCGACTCTGCCACCCATTGCGCAACTAAGTAGGATGCAGCAACTGTATGCAAAGAACGTGTAACAATGATCGCGACGATTATAACCGGTTGATAGATAAATTTGATTGATACACTATTCAGACATGGTTTCTATATCCGGCTATTATCCCAAGTTACTGGCTTTTTTAGAGCTGATGTATCCATCCCTGTTTGCAGAACTTGCATACTATTCAAATAATTCAAACCTTATAGAGGCTAAGCTGATTGCTACTAATAATCGTACTTCTTATCGGGCGGTTGTCTTCAGTGAGGGCGATTACAAAAGCGGTGATGTTTTCCACGTCACTGCTGAAACAACGCTTGTGACCCCCTATCTCTGGGATTGGCGCTGGGTTTTCGCATTAAACGTACTACACAAAGACGAGATTATTTTGCCTATAAAATTTCCACAAAAGATTATGGCGTTACCAGTAGGGGAAAATCCAATTTCGACAATATTTTTTGAGCATTTAAGCGATGAATTTGCATTGGTCATACAAAATCTTATTGGGAATTCGAATCGGCATCAAAAAACTATCGCTGAGGCATACGTGTCTTACTTACATTCGGCACATAACTAATTCAACTGGTTTTTAGCATTTTTCTTTGCAGATAAAACACCAGTCTGAATCCAAGCAAAGCTGCAAGGATTATTGCGTAGATTGCCGGTTCACGCGTGTCAATCTTTACCATCCACCAAAAATGCAGCACGGCCAACATGGCAATCAGATAGACTAAGCGATGCAGTTGTATCCAGCGATGTTGCAATATTTCTATCATTTTATGCGTCGATGTAATTACCAGCGGCAGTAGTAAAATAAATGATGTAAAACCTGCGGTGATAAATGGCCTTTTAATTACATCATCTAAAATTTCTCTAAAGTCAAAAAATTTATCCAGCACTATGTATAAAGACAGATGTACGCAACCATAAAAAAACGCGAACAAGCCAAGCATTCTTCTATATTGAGCAAGTCGATTCCAACCCGTTAGTCGTCTAAAAGGCGAAATTGCCAAGGTGATTAACAATATCCTTAAGGCCCAATCTCCCGTGCGTCTTGTTACCGCTTCGATGGGATTTGCGCCTAAAGAATCGGTAAAGAACCAAAACGTGTAGCATGTTACAGGCAGTAGACAAACGCTAAATAGAGCAGGTTTGACAAACCTCACTATTGCTAAATCAGACACAAATGTTTACGTATCGGGTTGACGCATAAGTGACTTTATAAAACCTGTTTCATCAGTAATGCTCTTTGAGGTCCATGCCTGCATACAAGCCAGCAACTTCCTCTGTATAGCCATTAAAGAGTAAAGTTTTCCTTTTTGAAATCTCGCCTATCCTGCGTTCTTTTTTTTGACTCCAGCGCGGATGATCCACACTTGGATTCACGTTAGAGTAAAACCCGTATTCTCTCGGCCCGACAAGATTCCAACTCGTGGCGGGTTGTTGCTCGGTAAATCGTATGCTTACGATTGACTTGATGCTTTTAAACCCGTATTTCCATGGCACCACTAATCGTAATGGCGCACCATTTTGATTAGGCAGTTCCTTTCCATAAAGTCCAACCGCTAAAATAGATAGTGGGTGCATGGCTTCGTCTATCCTCAATCCTTCCCGATAAGGCCAATCTAATACAGGACGCCTTTGACCGGGTAAATTCTGCGGGTCGTATAACGTGAAGAATTGTACGAACTTTGCCTTTGAAGTCGGTTGAAATCGCCTTAGTATTGTTCCTAATTCAACGCCAACCCATGGGATAACCATAGACCAGGCCTCGACACAGCGTAAACGATATATACGTTCTTCAAGCCTTGCGGGAGAAATGAACTCTTCCAGGCCATACTCGCCGGGTTTTTCACATTCGCCATCCACCTTAACATTCCAAGGTGTTACTTTAAGGTGATGCGCATTGCGTTTCGGATCGCCTTTTCTTAAACCCAGCTCGTAAAAATTATTGTATCTGGTGATATCGTCTAACGATGTTAGCTCTTCGTCAGTAGAAAATTTATGCTTCCCGATATTTTTAAAGTTCAGTTTCGCGGCCTCTGAGGTCTGATATAACGATAATGCAGGGATCATGAGCACCGCGGTCAACGATGCCGAGTCCCGTATAAACTTTCTTCTATCTATATAAAGTGCCTCGTCGGTAACCTGAGATTCATTTGCATCACATTTTTTGATCACTTTAAGCAGCATCTTCAACACCGTAATTAAAACCGTTCACAATTTTATAAACCAGTAAAACCAAAATTGTATATAAAACGTTAAAATAAAAGTAAGGGTGTAATGTTTATTACAGTTTCCATACGTAGCGATTGCCTGTGAATAAACTACGGATAAAAACCAAACTTAAGTATATAACGCAAAATAACTGTATCACGCATTCGCGAACCGTGTGATGGAAGAAAATATCTTATGCAAAACAGGCTAAAGTGGCATTAATTGAATGCTTAAAACAGAATGTGGGAATAGTTAGAGGTTGGCGATGAAAGTGAAGACGATAACTGTAGAATTTCCGTGCAAGTGAATATAAAAATATATCCCAGGCGGTGCGGAGAACAATTATAGAGTGTGCTAACCATGGTGAATAGTAGCTACTGAGTCTCAAGAGGCAGCATCGCTTTGGAAGCTCAAAACAAATTATATATTCTGATATGCAGAACAATACTTCATTTGAAATAGCAAGGTGCAACCGGTCGTCAACAATAATGAGGCATAAGCCATGAAATACATTTCTACATATTTAATACCCCTGATTCTTGTCGGTTGCGCGACACCCATGGCGCAGCGTAGCGACATAAGCCAGGCCGACGTTCAGCGTGAAGCTGAATTACAGAAAGAAATGTTTTTTAGAGGTTACGTCAAGACTCAGGCCAGACTCTTAAGCATCGCGTATCCAATTCTCATTAACAGTACCGATATGTGCGACAAAAAAGTTGCCCCTTATTTTGGTGTGTGGATTGAGTCAGCAAAAAAAATCGATGAAGAATACGCCGAGACTTTCAAAGGTATATACGGCTATACGGATGATGCCAAAATTATCAATGTGGTAGAAAACAGCCCTGCATATCTGGCTGGCATAAAAACTGGTGACTCGGTTAAATCCATTGGCGGAAACTCATTTTCTGATACCTCGGAGAAAGGATTCAAAAAGATGCGAAAAACGATGGATGAGATAAAACCGGGAACACCCGCAGTTTTTGAACTGGAGCGAAATGGTCAGACGGTATTCGCGGAAATTACCCCGTTAGAGGCCTGCGATTATCCGGCTATTGTAATAATGGACAATACGCTTAATGCGTTCGCGGACGGCAAAGCCGTTTACGTGACGAAGGGAATGATGCGTTTTACAGAAAGCGATGACGAACTGGCTTTGGTTGTCGGACATGAGTTAGCACATAACACGATGCAACACATAAGTGCCAAGAAAAAGAATTATTGGTTCGGCGCAATTTTTGACGTTATTGCAGCTGGATATGGCATTGACACGCAAGGCCTCTTCGGTCAACTAGGAGTGCACGCTTATTCCCAAGACTTTGAGAGCGAAGCGGACTACGTCGGACTCTATCATGTAGCGCGTGGCGGGTACGATATATCTGAGGCTCCTATGTTTTGGAGACGCATGGCTGCAGAACACCCAGACAATATAAAAGGAAGTTACGGCTCAACACACCCTTCCAGTTCACAAAGATTCGTGCACCTGGAAAATACCGTGAAAGAAATATTGACGAAACAGGGAGCAGGAGAACCATTGCTGCCTAATATGAAGCCCAGACCATCACAGACCAACAAAAAGAAAACAGCGGCTGGCGGCGTTCCTTGTGCAACTGCTATTACTGGATTGTGTTGATCATGGCCTGCTTAGAAGGTTGCCTGTTCATATTTGCAAATTTTACTGGCGCATAAGCGGTCAGGTATAAGTAATTAAGCCGCTGTCACGCCTCTGCATAGAAGCAGGGTACGTAGACCGCAAGAACTTATAATTATGCGTCAATCAGCTATTAAAGAGCGTTAATATCTGAACATAGCAAAATTTTCGGCATCTCTTAATATAAATCCTGATGATTAAAAGGTGGCCTCATGTAGTCAGACCGACGGGATGGGACACAATGCCCAAGGCATAAATCAGGAAACTCTGTAAATGTTAGATAATCAAGCCATTGATAATAATAAAAAAATTGGCGCGCCCGGAGAGATTCGAACTCCCGACCTCGTGGTTCGTAGCCACGCACTCTATCCAACTGAGCTACGGGCGCAAGTATGGAAAACGGAATTATAACCAAGAAATTACTTTCGGGTTGTCTATATTGATAAAGCATTCGCTATACTCTCGTTATATGTGGAGAGGTGCCAGAGTGGTCGAATGGGGCTCCCTGCTAAGGAGTTGTCCGAGTTATCCTTGGACCGTGGGTTCGAATCCCACCCTCTCCGCCATCATTGATAACAAGTCGTTGATATTATTTTATCATTTACGACTGTTACTGAATCTTTCCATCATTCGGAACTGGAATGGCGGGAAAACGGCTGCGCCTTGTGGTTGGAGTGTCACGCCGATATGCTTGGGAGTAGAAAGGGATAAAGGAACCGGCATAGTAAATTTTTTTATGTTTGGCATTTGATTCTATGTCCCCCCATTATAGCAGCGCAGAGTGCCACCAGACTGTAAAAATCCCCAATATATTAACTGTGTGTGCTTGCAGCGCGCCGAATGGTCTAAAAAAAAAACCGCAGGTCATTTTAGCGTTATGCCCAATCAGGAAACACGATGAGAATTACAACTTTACTTTTTTGTTCTATATTGATGGTCGGATGCGCAAGTCATAACACCCAAATATATGGAAAAATTGATCAGGATAATAAAACGGTTACGGTACCACCAGGCTCAAAGGGATTGAAAGGATATCTTAAAAAATTACTTTCCCAAAATGGATGGGAATTAGTGGTCTATCGAGGTGCCTCTGTAGCGGAGGTCGAGCTTAGTGAAAAAACAAAAATGCAGCAGTATGATACTTTTCATTCAAAGTACAGGCTAATAGTTTCATCTTGGCAATACGATATATGTTTCAATCTCTCTCCAGCAATTCATTACGATATATCTTTTATCAACAATCCATAGTGGCACAGAAATATTCGCCATGGGTGGTGAGGGATGTATATTTGATGTTGTTAAAAAATTTGATAACGCACTTAATGGTATAGACAAATAGGCATAACGAGCAACTGTACCAAACTCCACAAACTATCGCGGTTTTTGTAAAAGACGCAAAAACATGCGCCGGCTTGCTGCCGTGCTGTCAGCCGTATCGGAGATCAAGAATACTTATGGTATATTTGCTCATAAGGTTACAATTCTTAGGGAAGGCATAAAGGCCTTTCGTTGTAGCTTTTGGAACTATCATCCTGCCCATAGCCGGTTCAATGACTGTTGTTAGCGAGCTTCCCGGCTTTGTCGTCGAATCGATCATGTGTTTCCAAATCGATGACAATGGCGGCGTCGCATGGGAATCATCACAACTGAATCTTGCGGTACTGAAGCCCCTGTAAGGTGTGTGATTCTTGTTTGGGAAGACTGCGGGAAACGGTTGGCAATCTGCTACGACTTAAGGCCGGGGGCGCAATCGTATTATCGTGACAAATTGCAGCTTCACATTACCAAGTCTCTGGCGCGTAAAAACGCGCGTCGCGAAATAAGCTATGGACTAGTCGGCAGCTTCGTTCGCTTGTGTCTTTTCGTGCTTTATTCGTTCATAAATTTCTTTGCGATGCACCGCTACGTCTCTGGGTGCGTTGACACCAATGCGTACCTGGTTGCCTTTTACGCCTAACACGGTAACCGTTACATCGTCTCCAATCATCAGCGTTTCACCGACTCTTCTCGTCAAAATCAGCATTTCCATGTCTCCTAATAGTCCGTTTTGTTCTTTTACAAGTTCTACCAATATAAGTTCTACCAATGCGCAATTTAACAAGCTCTCTTGTCATCGCGCTCCTATGGCGTTTCTTTATAATAAAGCTGCTTTTGTTATTTTTTTACTTCAGCGAGCGCCAGCCGATTTATTTTCCTCCACTTTTCTTTGATCCAGTTCAAACGCCTCGTGCAGCACACGTACGCCGAGTTCAAGATATTTTTCTTCGATTACAACTGAAATCTTGATTTCCGAAGTTGAGATCATGCGGATATTGATTTTCTCTTCAGCAAGTGCGGTAAACATTCTACTCGCAATTCCCGCGTGAGACCTCATCCCTACACCAACTATTGATAGTTTTACGATGTGCGGGTCACCACCAACCTGCCCACCACCAAGTTTTTCTGATGTATTTTCAAGTATTTTAAGAGCTTTATTATAGTCATTTCTATGGGCTGTAAAAGTGAAATCAGTGGTCCCATCAGAGCCTACATTTTGCACAATCATGTCCACTTCGATGTTTTCTGCTGCAATTGACCCTAGAATATGGGCCGCGACACCGGGCTGGTCGGGAACTTTCTGGATGGTTAATTGGGCTTCATCGCGATTAAAGGCAATACCCGAAACAAGCGGATCTTCCATGTTGTTTTCCTCAAGCGTGATTAAGGTGCCCGGTCCATGTTTAAAAGAAGATAATACTCTGAGCGGTACACCATACTTGCCTGCAAATTCTACCGCACGAATTTGTAATACTTTTGACCCCAGGCTGGACATTTCAAGCATTTCCTCAAAGGTGATGCGCTCCATACGTCTGGCATTCGGTTCAACCCTTGGGTCCGTGGTATAGACGCCGTCTACATCGGTGTAAATCTGGCACTCACTCGCCTTCGCAGCAGCGGCAAGCGCAACGGCTGTGGTATCCGACCCACCACGACCAAGCGTAGTGATATTGCCTTCATCATCTATACCTTGAAATCCTGCTACTACAACGATATTACCAGCATCTAATAATTTTTTTAACTGTGCAGTGTCAATGTTTTGAATACGCGCTTTATTAAATTTGTTGTCGGTGCGGATAGTGAGCTGTGTGCCAGTAGCAGAAATTGCAGCGTGTCCACGTTTTTGCAAAGCCATTGCAAGTAATGCAATGGTGACTTGCTCACCCGTAGAGAGCAAAACGTCTAATTCACGTCCACGTGCGTTGCCGCCAAGTAGCGTATTTGCCAAATCCATCAGGCGGTTGGTCTCTCCACTCATTGCAGATACTACTACTATGACCTGATAGCCATGTTTTTTAGTAGCAATTACTTTCTCGGCGACATGCTCAATGCGCTCAACTGAACCCACCGAGGTACCTCCATATTTTTGCACGATTAGCGCCATGCTAAATAACCGCCTGTAAAAAAGTCACTTTCAGGTGAATACGCTAAAAAAAATAATGATTACTTAAATAGTAGCATGTATGGTGACTGATACCGCTGCCGTTCAGCAGCTACCGTAAATTGGCGCGTATCCAATCGGGCACTGATTTTAACGCTGCCTCCAAAGCCGCGGGGTTATTGCCCCCTGCCTGCGCCATATCAGACCGACCACCGCCTTTGCCACCAACCTGTTCCGCTACGGCGTTGACTAGTTCATTAGCTTGAATACGGTTAATTTGATCTTTAGTCACGCCGGCGATCAGATTTACCTTGGAGCCACTGGATGTGCCCAATACAATAGCAGCACTTCCAAGTTTGTCTTTTAATTGATCCAGAGTATCGCGCAGAGATTTTGCATCCGCATCATCAATTTTATGCGCCAGCACCTGTAGGCCATCAACTTCAATCGCGCGTTTGAGTAAGTCATTACCCGCTTGCGAAGCCAGCCTGGCTTTGAGTCGATCGAGTTGTTTCCCGAGCACCCTGTTTCGTTCCAAAAGCTGCGCCACTTTGTCTCTGGCTTCACTTTGAGAAGCCTTCATCAGATTTGCTATTTTAGATAGATGATTTTCGTTGTCACTGATCCAGTTCAGCGCGGCTTCACCAGTCAGCGCCTCAATACGGCGGATACCCCATGCGATGCCGGATTCTGAAATAATCTTAAAGATACCAATGTCACCAGTTCGCTCGACGTGGGTGCCTCCACATAGTTCTACCGAGAAATCACCAATTGACAACACGCGCACGT
This sequence comes from Gammaproteobacteria bacterium, assembly GCA_963422595.1. Taxonomy (GTDB): domain Bacteria; phylum Pseudomonadota; class Gammaproteobacteria; order UBA4575; family UBA4575. The sequence continues at coordinate 1,313,414 of OY730298.1, read as the reverse complement.
CGCTACCATATTTTTCACCAAACAAAGCCACGGCACCGGCGGCAAATGCCTCATCTCTCGGCATAATTTTCGCGGTGGCGGTCGTATTCAAACGAACCTGATGGTTCACGATAGTTTCAATATGCCTTAATTCTTCTTCGGTTGCGGGCGCATCGTGAGAAAAGTCAAAACGTAACCGATCTGCAGCCACTAAAGATCCTTTTTGCTGCACGTGGTTTCCCAACACCTGACGCAAAGCCGCGTGCATTAAGTGGGTGGCAGAATGATTCAGCACCGTTGCCCGTCTGCGCGCGGTATTCACTTCCGCAATAACTGTGTTGTTTAAGGACAAGGAATGCGCTTGCATCATGCCTATATGTGCATGCGCTTCACCCTGCTTTTGAGTATCGGTCACCGCGAACACTGCATGATCATTTTTCAGGAATCCCTGATCGCCTACTTGTCCGCCAGATTCGGCATAAAAAGGCGTTTTATTTAATATGACGATTCCAGAATCTCCTGCTGAGATAGCCTCCACGCTTCGGTTATTTACAAATATTTCTGTTATGATCGCCCGGCCTTGCACGTGGTTATAACCGATAAACTCAGAGTGGGTTCGCACCGCCAGGGACGCATCATATTCGGTGTCAAACCGACTCGCCTGGCGACCACGTTTACGCTGCGTTTCCATACACCGGTTAAATCCCGCTTCATCAATTTTAAGTCGAAGTTCCCGGGCGATATCAGCGGTAAGATCCGCAGGAAATCCATACGTGTCATATAATTTAAAGACGGTTTCGCCTGCAATGGTATTGCCGGATAATTTTTCGATATCTTCCTGTAGAATTCGCATGCCCTGATTAAGTGTCTCGCTAAAATGCCGTTCTTCATTTTCCAATACCTCCTGCACGTGCCTGTGAGCTGCTGTCAGTTCCGGGTAAGCGCGCCCCATATTCTCCACCAGGGGCTGTACCAATTTATAAAAGAAAGGTGCTTTGATACCAAGCTTGTGCCCGTGGCGCACAGCTCGCCGAATAATGCGACGCAATACATAGCCCCGACCTTCATTTGAAGGCATTATTCCATCGGTAATCATAAAACCACACGCGCGTATATGATCTGCAATCACACGTAAAGAAGGTGAAGCGGTATCTTTAGTTTTAGCTATATCTGTCGTAGCTTCAATAATCCCGGCAAAAAGGTCGGTGTCATAGTTATCGGTTACGCCTTGCATAATCGCAGTCAGGCGTTCCAAACCCATACCCGTATCAACTGAAGGCTTAGGTAAGGCGGAACAGGTACCATCTTTACCACGTTCGTATTGCATGAAAACTAAATTCCAAACCTCTACGTAGCGATCACCTTCTTGTTCAGACGTGCCTGGCGGACCACCTTGTACGGTGTTGCCGTGATCGTAAAAGATTTCCGTACATGGACCACAAGGACCGGTATCGCCCATGGTCCAGAAATTATCTTTTGCACCTATACGAATAAATCGTTGCCGATTAACCTTGATGTCGCGCAGCCATATATCAGCGGCTTCATCATCTTCTTCAAAGACTGTTACCCACAGCCGCTCTTTCGGCAACTGCACGACTTTGGTGAGAAATTCCCAAGCATAGTGAATGGCCTGACGCTTGAAATAGTTACCGAAACTAAAATTACCAAGCATCTCAAAAAAAGTATGATGCCTGGTGGTATATCCAACATTTTCAAGGTCGTTATGCTTGCCCCCTGCCCTGACACAGCGTTGGCTTGAGGTGGCACGCACAAAGTCAGGCGTGTCTTTGCCTAAGAAGACGTCCTTAAATTGCACCATTCCAGCATTAGTGAGTAACAAGGTAGGGTCGTTCGCCGGCACCAATGAACTCGACGGCACGCGCTCATGGTCGTTTTGTTCGAAATAATCTAAAAATGAATTGCGAATTTCCGCGCTATATTCCATGGTGATTTCGCCTCGTCGCCAGCTCTTTTTGTCAATGGCTGACGCTGATTCAGCGCGCCGGAAAACCAGCAACAGTTGTTTGGATTATATCACTGGTAAATCCGCGGGAACGCAAGAAACGCTCGCACTTTGCCTGATCTCTTTCAGATTGCAAGACTTGATCGCCGTATTTTTTCTCATACTCCCGGTGCGCTACTTCCAACCAAACCCGATCATTAAAATCAACGTAGGCATCAATGAGGTCAGAGGAAATACCCCGCTCTCTTAGCCCCAGCTTAATTTTCAATGGTCCAAATCCGCGCTGGCTACGCGAATCCAAATAGCTTTCGACAAAACGTGTATCACTTTGCAATCCCTCACGCTCTAATTGATCAAGCAATCTATCAATTTCGCCCAGCGCATATTTTTTCGCTTGTAGTTTTCTGGTGATCTCTAAACGAGTGTGTTCCCGCCTTGCCAAGAGATCAAGCGCGGTATTGCGTATGGATTGCTCAGGCTTCAGTGGTCTCAACCTTTTTGGTTTTTTTTGGTCTCTTCTGCTCCCCGTCTGGCCGCATTCGGATCAGGCAGTAGTTCGACACGTATTTTTGTTTCAATTTCATTGGCAGTTTCGGGGCGTTCCCGCAAATAGGTGCGCGCATTCTCTTTACCCTGACCAATACGTTCGCCCTGATAGCTATACCAGGCACCCGCTTTATCCACAATGCTGTTAGCAACACCCATATCAATAATTTCACCTAAACGAGATATGCCTTCACCATACAAAATTTCAAAATCTGCCTTTTTAAATGGCGGCGCCAATTTGTTCTTCACGACTTTTACACGGGTCTCGTTCCCCAGAATCTCATCACCTTTTTTGATTGAACCAATACGGCGAATATCTAAGCGCACCGAGGCATAGAACTTAAGCGCATTGCCACCTGTAGTAGTTTCCGGATTACCAAATACCACGCCAATTTTCATACGAATCTGGTTGATAAAAATTACCATGGTATTAGAGCGTTTGATATTACCAGTTAATTTACGTAGCGCCTGTGACATGAGACGGGCTTGCAGACCCATATGGGTCTCGCCCATATCACCTTCTATTTCCGCACGCGGGGTCAATGCGGCAACTGAATCCACGACCACGATGTCCACCGCGCCCGAGCGTACCAACATATCGGCAATCTCTAATGCCTGTTCACCGGTATCGGGCTGCGAAACTAATAAATCACCAACGTTGACTCCAATTTTTTCGGCATAGGTAGGATCCAACGCATGTTCGGCATCAACAAACGCTGCTGTACCTCCTTGTTTTTGACATTCAGCAATAACTTCCAGCGTAAGCGTGGTTTTGCCAGAGGACTCGGGGCCATAAATCTCAATTACGCGCCCTTTTGGTAGCCCTCCAATCCCCAGTGCCACGTCTAAAGCTAATGAGCCGGTGGAGATAACTTCTATGTCACGGGCGGCCGTTGAATCACCGAGACGCATTACCGCGCCTTTGCCGAACTGTCTCTCGATTTGGCCTAGTGCGGCCACCAGTGCTTTTTTCTGATTCTCATCCACCGCTTACTCCTCAATTAATTTGTATCGGTCATGGTTCTGAATTATCACATATATTAAGTAACAAGATATTTATCGAGTGGTATTTTTATCCGAAACGGAATCTAATAAATGAAACCTGCTAACTTTCCTGGAAAATCTGCCTTTGGCACTTTATGAAACAGGGTTACATGGGGTTTTAGTGAACGATTTTTAATCATGTATATTCTTTAGCTTAGGCACTCAATCAACTGCACGACGGCCGCATGTGTGGATTGTTGGCGTACCGTATCTCTATCTCCCGCAAATAGATAATGCGTTGCATGCACCTGCTTACTTAAATCAGCGATGGCAATATAGACGCTGCCAACTGGCTTGCCCGCGACCCCGCCCTCGGGGCCGGCAATTCCAGTTATGGATACGGCCAGATCCGCAACACCATACCGCATTGCACCAAGTGCCATTTGCCGGGCTACCTCCTCACTTACTGCACCATATTCATCCAAGACTTTAGCTTGTACTCCCAATAAGCGTATCTTGGACTCGTTACTATAGGTCACAAAGCCACACTCAAACCATTTTGAACTGCCACTCAAAGCAGTAATCTTCTGTGCAAACATTCCACCCGTACAAGATTCTGCAATAGTTAGCTTGAGTTGCCTATTAATCATCAACCTAGCGAGGGTATGTACAGACCCGTGAATATGATTAGCAATTGAATCAGACATTTGAGTACGTTTTCCTAACGCTTAAATTTTATATGTATTTGCCCGTATGTAGTAAAGAATATGAACATGGATATACAGTATTTACAGAATAACAAAGAAGTAAAAAGAGCAGGATAAGTAGGATTCAGGGTTTAATTTTTGCGAGGGATTATGTGGACAGGCACGGGGGCTGTGCCTGTACGCCCTCACCCTACCCTCTCCCTCTGGGAGAGGGTTTCATTTGTGTGGCTGTGCTAAAGTGAGATGGTTGGTTTGGGGGTAGGGAAATGTGAACATGGACGTTCAGGAAGAATATGTTTATATCTTTTGCACAGTATTCCGTCAAATCTGATAACGCGCTTATACATTCACGGTGTTGGATTCGTTTGGCTTTACTTCATTTCCTAATACAATCGCTAACCAGCGCGTTTTTGCATTGCTTTCCAATGCGATTCTGGCCGTCATGGTTAACGGTACGGATAAGAACATACCAACAGGCCCGAATACCCATCCCCAGAAAACTAACGATAGAAACACGACGAGCGTGGATAGCCCAACTTGCCGGCCTAACATCCTGGGTTCGATGATGCTGCCTATTAAAACGTTTACTACTACGTATACGGCGATGGTGATTAAGGCCTCGCCCGTTCCTAATTGCACCAAGGCTAACAATACCGCCGGCACTGCTGCGATAATGGAGCCAATGTTTGGAATGTAATTGAATAAAAACGCGATGAGTCCCCAGAGCAGCGGATAGTCTACCCCGATAATTGCTAAGGCAATCGCTACGACTAAACCTGTTGCCAGGCTGGTGACGGTTTTAATCGCTAAATAACGATTGACGTTACTCGCTACGATAATAAACGTCCCCAGCGATTCTTCGGCATTGGATAACCCGGCGCGCAATTTGCGCGGCATGGAGGAGGCTTCGAATAAAATAAAAACGACTGTTAGTAGTATTAAAAATATATTGCCAAATATTGAACCCAACCCGTTTAACACGTCTGCTACCAGCTGCATGGCGGCACCAGGATTCAGGTAACTAATCAGAGTGCTCGTGGATAGATCGACGCCGTATTGATTTACCCAATCTGCAATTTGCTTGAGTAAGCTAGCCAGGCGTTGCTGATATTCAGGCAGGTCTTGCGAGAAGTTTTTGATTGATGAACCAATTAAGATGGAGAGCATGACGGCGGTACATATTATTGCGATTAAAATAATGATCATGGCAAACCAGCGAGGCATGCGCCTGTCTTCCAACCACAGTAATGCGGGGGTGCTGATTATGGCGATAAATACGGATAATAAAAAAGGGACTACCAGTGCCTCGGCGGCGCGGATTCCGGCTACCACTACGACACAGGCGGCTAGCGTAATCAGTAATGGGAGCCCGACGGGGTTGGATGAACCTTGCATGTACGTCAGCAGTGTTTGATCTTGCTAAGATGTTGCTCTAGCCAATGAATCAAGCCTTTGATACGTTGGCCGTCTTGCGTTTTTTGTTGTAGTTCTTCCAGGTTGTCACGCACGTAGATGACTATTTCTTCAAATTTTTTTGATTGCTCGCGATAGTAGTTGGTACTCGCCCGTAGTTTACTTAGTTCTTGCTGTAAAGACGCGATCGTGACTTCACCATGCTGTTTTTGTGCGGCCGTGGCAAACGATTGTTCTTTTATTTTTGTTACCAGGGAGAGCATGTCGGCTTCTTCAACTCGAATTCCAGGATAGCATTCGAGCAGATCGTCAACGTGGATTTGACCGCGCGTGACGGCTAGCTGACTAGCATCAATTTTTTTCTGGATTTCCCTTGCCGATACGCTTGCCAATAACGCAGCTTTGGCGATGGATATAAAGCGTGGCATGATAAATCCGAATGCTATCGGCTTACGATCGCATATCAGGTAATCGGCGTATACCCACCAGCGATGCCGTTTTTGGTGAATACCAGTTGCCAAAGCTGAATGTCGCGCGCCCGAAAAGCACCCGCGCAGGCCAGTAGGTAGTATTTCCACATTCGATAAAAGCGTTCACTGTGCTTTTCCCGCAAGCGCAGCCAGTGGACATCAAAATTGTTGCACCACGCCATCAGGGTTTTGTCGTAATCCGCGCCGAAATTATGCAGGTCTTCTAACACGAAATACCCTTCGACGGCAGCACTTATGTCTCTCATTGAAGGTAGGATGCCATTGGGAAATATGTATTTGTTAATCCACGCATCAGGGCTATATCTGGTTGTAAGCGCGCCAATGGTGTGCAACAGAAATATGCCTTCTTCTTTAAGACAGCGCGATACGACTTGCATGTATTTCCGGTAATTTTTAGGCCCAACGTGCTCAAACATCCCCAGCGAAATGACGTGATCAAATTTTTCATCAAGCTGGCGATAATCTTGTAGCCTTATTTCTATGGGCAATCCCGCGCAGTCGTTCCTGGCAAATTCGGCCTGCTCTTTCGAGACTGTTATACCAACCGCTTCGGCACCATATTTTTGCGCCGCGAATTTAATAAAACTGCCCCAACCACACCCAATATCAAGAACCCGTTGACCTTTCTTTAATCCAATCTTGCGACACACTAAGTCTAATTTTGCCTCTTGCGCCTGATGTAAGTTATTAGCATTTTTCCAATAGCCACAGGTATACGTTAAACGTTTGTCTAACATGCAGCGAAACAGATCGTTGCTTATATCGTAGTGAGCTTGCCCTACCTGAAAAGCGCGCCGCATAGTTTGAAGGTTGCATAGCTTCGATTGCCAAACCAACCAGATCATTTTGTACGGATTTATTTTAGAGTTTAATTTGGCAGATAAGACCTTACAGAAAAACTGATCTAAGGCCGCTACGTCCCACCATTTGTCCATATACGACTCTCCCATCCCCAGCGAACCCTGGGCAAAAACGCGCCGGTAAAAACGATTGTCGTGAACCTGTAAGTCCCAATCGCGATCACCGTTAATTTCCACGCCCGCCGCAGCTAACAGATTGCGTGCTTTTTTAACTAAAGCGCTCACTCTTCACACCTTTGAACTGTATCAAGCTTGTCAATAATATGACATTTTCAGGCAATTACCAATGCTGCCAGCCGCGAGATACAGGCACTATGATCACGCCGCACCTTAAGCCCGCCTGCCAGCACTAAACTGTGCCCAGCATCATGTGCGTTTGTATCAGAACGGCTTTAATGCCGCACACCGTCTGTTTTTTACGGAATTGGCTTAAGAAACCGCATTAATTCATAATTTACTTGGTAATTATGGCATTTTTACTTACAATACCAACGTTTTGCTAAAGTACCAAAGTCACATAAGCTTACATGCCCTCTTGGGAAGGTGATGAGGTACTGTGGCTTACGTTAATTTACAAGTCGTACGATTACAATTTAAACAACTTCGGAGTTAATAATATGCTAACTAAGAAACTTCTTTTCCCTGCTGTATTTGCGTTAGCGACTGCATTTTCCATGGGGTGTCAAACTACTGCCGTGGAGGCGCCAAGCAATCCTTTGGCAGAACTGGAAGCGGCTGTAGCAGAGGTGCGCTCGATTGCTGAAGAGGCTTTACGCACCGCAAACAGCGCGTCTTACGATGCTGGTACCGCTAAAGATATGGCATTTTCGGCCGCAGAAGCTGCCGGCGACGCACAAGCCTGCTGTGACGCAAACTCAGACCGCATGAGCCGTATGTTTGATGATTCCATGAGCTCTAAGTAAATCAAACTTTACTGCTTTTTCATTGGCTATATGGGTAAAAGGGTTTGCTTGGCGAACCCTTTTTATTGGCCGCTAACTTTGGCGCGTCATTAAAACGAGCTTTATTGCCGCTGTGTGCCGACAATAACAGGTAGGCCGGTTTTGGTTTTCGCGAGATCGTTGGCCAATTTCCAGTTTACTTTGTAGTCTTTACCCGATCCGGTAGCGGTAATAACGGCTTTTACAAACTGGGTCAGGTGCCGGGAGTTTGTCTTGGATTCGTTGCCTTCATTAGGGTGCATCTCCGCGTATAGCTGCCCACTATGCCACGTCAGTTTGTATGGTTGGTTGACGATGGTTACCGGCGTGCCAATAGAAACCCGATTGAACAGGTCTTTTATATCGTCAGGGTGTAAGCGTATACACCCATGCGTGACTTTCATACCTATGCCTCGCGGTTCATTAGTGCCATGTATTAAATAACCAGGCAACGCCAGACGTAAGGCGTATTTACCCAGCGGGTTGTCGGGGCCGGGAGGTACTGACGCGGGTAGCGGGTCATTTCTTTGCGCGTGCTCTTTTCTGATAGATTCCGGCGGGAACCAGGTAGGGTCTTTGAGCCTGGAAATGACGCGCGTCAGGCTGTGAGGCGTGTGCCAACCTTCCTTGCCGATACTGATCGGATAGGTGTGGACGTATTGAGTACCACTATCTGAATTGCCGGGGTAGTAGTACAGACGCATTTCAGCCAGGTTGAGTACCAGCCCTTCACGTGCGGTATCCGGTAGGATGTATCGGCTGGGAACCACTATTTGAGTCCCCTCACCAGGCAGCCATGGGTCAACTTTGGAGTTGGCGATTACAAGCTCTTGAAAGCCTACGGCAAACTTTCTTGCTAAATGAATAAAGGTGTCTTCATGGCGCGCGCTGATAATAGCTAATTGCCCGACCATAGAGCTGCCACTTGGGGGTAGCAAATAACGCTCGGCACGCGCCGGCTGGAGCAGGACGATTGCTACGACACTAAGCAGGAATATGAAATTTTTCATGCAAGAACCCTTAAGTATCACATTATCTGTATTTTACACTAAGTCGGGTTGCTGAGAAACGCAATGGCCACGATGATACGGCCGGCCCGAGGTGTCGCGTCACCGTATGCCACCGCCGGATAGGGTAACCAGCTACTCGTGTCGTTTATCAACGATGGTGATTACCCCGGAGGCCAGCTAAAAGGACGCCCGGCCAATACGTGCAGGTGTAGATGAAAAACGCTTTGGCCAGCATTGGCACCATTGTTTATGACCACGCGGCAGGCGTCCGTACAGCCTAAATCATCGACGATATGTTTGATTTTGAGTAGCATGTGACCGAGCAGATCTCGATCATCGTCGCTGGCTTCGGTTAGTTTTGAGATTGGCTTTTTAGGAATAACGAGAACGTGGATTGGTGCTTGAGGATTGACGTCTTTGCATGCCAGACACAGGTCATCTTCAAAAATTATTTCAGCAGGAATCTCTCTGTTGATGATTTTGGCAAAAATTGTTTCACTCATAAGCCGTACCTTGGTTATTGTGGGAAATTTTAGGTTGGTTGTCTATGGTGTCTGTAATTTTAGTGGGTATTATGGTAATTGCGGTCAGGCTATCCAGGTAAACGATTTTCAAACGGTTAGTTTTATTGCCAGTTATTTTTTTAGTGCAATTTCGATACCGCGCTCGGCAATGTCAACCAGCATGTGAATTTCTTCGGTGGTGATTACATAAGGCGGCATGAAGTAAATCACATTGCCCAATGGCCTGAGTAGGACGTTATTTTTAAGGCCATATTTGTATACTTCCAGACCACGCCGTTGTTGCCATGGATATGGCCGTCGCGTGGCCTTGTCCTGCACTAGTTCTATGGCAACTATCATGCCGCACTGCCTGACTTCGCCAATATTCGGATGATCCTGAAATCTCGCACATTGTTTGGCAAATTCTTTTATTAAGACTTTGTTCGCATCAATGATTTTGTCGGTGTTAAAAATATCTAACGTGGCGAGCGCGGCGGCACAACCCAAGGCGTTTCCGGTATAGCTGTGTGAATGCAGAAATGCGGTCATGTTTTCATAATCGTCATAAAAAGCCGCGTATACACGCTCTGTGGTGAGCACTACTGATAGGGGCAGATAGCCTCCAGTAAGGCCCTTCGACAGACACATAAAATCCGGGCTGACGTTGGCCTGTTCACAAGCAAACATGGTGCCGGTGCGCCCAAAACCGACAGCGATTTCATCCGCGATGAGGTGCACTCCGCAGGTATCGCATGCCGCGCGTAGTAACGCTAGATAATTTGCGGCATACATACGCATATTTCCCGCACACTGGACCAGGGGCTCTACCACTACAGCGCATACTTCGTTGGCATGCCGCTGTAAAGTACGCTCCATATGTGCGAACATGCGCGCAGCATAAGCGGCCTGCGACTCGCCCGCTGCACGATTAAAGCCATCAGGACTTGGCACTGTGATGACGTCAAGTAGTAACGGTTTGTATGCTTGTTTGTATAGATCAACGTCGCCAAGCGATAGCGCGCCTATGGTTTCGCCATGGTAGGAGTTACTAAGGTTAATAAATTTAGTCTTTTGCGGTTGTCCGATGTTTCTCCAATAGTGAAAGCTCATTTTTAAGGCGACTTCAATGGCCGAGGAGCCATTATCGGCGTAAAAGCATTTGGATAACGTAGCCGGCGTAATCTGCACGAGCTGCGCGGATAGATCAATTACGGCTTCATGGGAGCATCCAGCAAGCAGTACATGCTCAATTTGGTCGAGTTGCTGTTTTATAGCTGAGTTAATTCTTTCGTTACTATGACCAAATATGTTCACCCACCATGAGCTGATCGCATCCAGGTATCGATTGCCGTCAAAATCTTCAAGCCATACTCCTTTCGCCCTTTTGATAGGTAGTATGGGCAAAAATTCATGATCCTTCATTTGAGTACAGGGATGCCAAATAAAAGCCCTGTCTTTTTGCCTTAATTCAGATGAATTCATACGCATAACGCTTGATTAAAATCATGCTACTCTAACTTATGCGCGAAAATCGGGTACAAGAATTTTCCCTGCACCCTGGATTGATTCACTTGAGCCATGCCGGAACCGAGCCAGTGATCTGGAACGAGCCATGGAGCTGATCAACGAGTTCGCATAATCGCGCTTTCCCTGATAGCTTGTCGCCGCATACGGGACCAAGCTACTATCCCAGATCTTCAGGTGGACTTAGCCAAACTTTGGCAATATAGCTTTACCGAAAACTGACACTTATGTCTTTAACTGTCGTTAGCCCATAAATACCATAAATAAATATGCATAGTTCACCTATACAAAACATCGGCATGGGCGTACCGCGTTTATCTACTTGATAAACGCTTGGTTGCTAAAGTAGAGAATCGTAACGCGGTGATGACGACTAACGTCGATTTCTGTCTGGTCGTGGACGTGCCTCATTAACTCTGACGTTGCGTCCCTTCACATCGGTTTCGTTCAAGGCATTAATTGCACTCTCAGCTTGAGACTTACTTGGCATTTCTACAAAACCAAAGCCTTTTGAACGGCCAGAATCTCTGTCAACAATGATGTTTGCCTTCGATACTTCGCCGTGCGAGGCGAAAAGGTCACGCAATTCATCTTCGGAAATATTGTACGGTAAGTTACCAATATAGATATTCATTATTACTCCTGTCATCGCATGCTGTACAAAAAAATACTATCGAGTAATCAGCATGCAGCTTAATCGATAGATAAGAGGTCTTTAGTCTCAATCAAACGGGTCTACTTATAGAAATCCCACAACAAGCCTACATACACAGCATAGGGAGTAAATGAATTAGGTAATTTCTTTGGATAATAGATAGATACGATGAAGACGAACCGGATTTTGATATTAAACCAAAACCCTTACATGACCCTTGAGCGAATTGGATACCATGCTATGGAATTATTCAGTATTTGTACTATAAATCAAGCAAAAAATCATCAACAGCCTGATACTATCTAAATAGTACACTAAAAATGCAGGTGTGTCTACATGTTTCAGCGTTATATATTTGCGTTGGGTGGCGAAGCATTAGTTGTTTAGCCCAGGCCTGATGGCAAATCTTCCACTGCCAAGAAGTAATACCGTAAGCCCACAAAATAGATAAAACGCTTGTAATTCCAGCGCCCAACCACCGTGTTCGCCCAAACGAAATAAGTCATCAAGGTGGAAGAGTATAATGGCAAAGAGCATGTTGATGACAATAATTGAGGCGCCGAGTCGGGTATAAAACCCCAAAATAATCATTATCGGGGCGATAATCTCGCCTATATAAACTCCATACGCGATAAACGTGGGTAATCCGAAATCCAGCAACTGGTCTTTGACAAATCCTAACGACCCTGGATGGCTTATTTTTGCCACGCCGTGAAACAGTATGAGTATCCCTACCACCAAACGCAAGATTAGTTTACCTGTGTTTTCATTCCGAAAAATATTATTCATGATTCACTATCATAGTATCTTTGCTCGCCTCACTACATAACAATTTTTCGATCTATAAGCAATAGATTATTGGTCAATGCCACACAACGAATATTGGTAACGCAAGACAACCTGGAAAAACAATTGCATTTGTAGGGTCAATGCCACACAACGAATATTGGTAACGCAAGACTGATACATCTTAAACGCTACACGTGAATAGCGCGCTCGGCAACTGCAAGGGCGGCCTCGTGCATGCCTTCCGCAAGACTTGGATGCGCATGTATCGTCCGGGCAAGGTCTTCTGTCGAAAGTTCGGCTTCTATGGCGATCACGGCTTCACTGATTAGTTCCGATGCGTTGGCGCCTATTATATGAACACCTAAAATTCGGTCGGTATTTTTATCTCCGATAATTTTAATCAGCCCTTGCGTATCGCCCATCGCGCGCGCGCGCCCCAATGCCATAAATGGAAAAACACCGGTGCGGTAAGCGACGTTGGCGTCTTTACACTGTTTTTCGGTTTTGCCAACCCAGGCAATTTCTGGCCAAGTGTAGATTACCCAGGGTACGGCATGGTAATTTACCTGCCCGGCCTGGCCAGCCAATCGCTCCGCCAGCGCCATGCCTTCTTCGGAACCTTTATGCGCTAACATGGCACCACCGATAACGTCGCCTATGGCATATACGTTTTTAACGGAGGTTTGCCAACCTGAATCGACTTCGATAAACCCTCTTGCATCGGTTTTGACGTTTATGGATTCGAGCTTGAGCCCCTCAGTATTCGCTTTCCTGCCTACGGCGACGATGAGCTTATCGACTGCTAACGATTCATTTCCTGAGTACTTAACCAGTACTTTTCCGTCGCTTACGCCGATGGCGTTAACCGAACGTCCCAGGCGAACGTCCAGGCCCTGCTTGCTAAGTGCCTTAAATCCTTCTTTGGCAATCGTTTCATCTGCCAAGTTTAAAAACGTTTGCATGGCTTCCAGAATGATTACTTTTGAACCTAAACGATTCCATACACTGCCCATTTCGAGACCGATTACACCAGCACCAATGATGCCTAAACGTTTAGGTGCTGTTCGAAAATTTAACGCACCGGTGGAGTCTGATACCAGTTGGTTGTCTATCTGCACGCCCTGTATCTGGATTGGTTTAGAACCACTTGCAATGATTATATGCTTGCCTTGCAGTTTTTCGGTTACGCCATCCACCGTAGGATTTTTAACGTGAATTTGCCGCGCAGAAATGAAGCTTGCAGTGCCACTGAATACGGTGATCTTATTTTTTTTCAACAGGCTTGCTACGCCGCTTGTCAACGTTTGTACGACTTTGTCTTTGCGCTTTTGCATAGCCGGAATATCAACTGTGATATTGGACACGTTTAAGCCGTGTTCTTTGGCATGCTCGCGTAGAAATTGGAGGTGATGGCTGGAGTCCAGTAGTGCCTTGGAGGGAATACAGCCGACGTTCAGACAGGTACCTCCCACGGCTGGTTTACCGTTCGCAGTGATATATTTTTCCACGCATGCTACTTTCATCCCCAGTTGCGCACAGCGAATCGCGCATACATAGCCTGCCGGCCCTGTGCCAATTACGATGACTTGATATTGTTGCATCAGTTGAATCTCGCTCAGACTTGCAGTAACAGCTGAGTGGGGTCTTCGATAATATTTTTAACGTGCACTAAAAATTGCACTGCTTCTTTACCATCAATTATGCGATGGTCATAGCTTAGGGCGAGATACATCATGGGCGCAATGATTACCTGGCCACTTTTAGCGATGGGCCGATCTTGTATGGAGTGCATGCCCAGAATAGCACTTTGCGGCGGGTTGACGATGGGTGTAGACAGCATGGAACCGAACACGCCGCCATTGGTAATAGTGAACGTGCCACCAGTGAGGTCTTCTATGGTAATTTTATTTTCACGCGCGCGTAATGCGAAATCGCCGATAGATTTTTCAATATCTGCAAACGACAGGCTGTCCGCGTCTCGAATAATGGGAACGATAAGGCCGCGCGGCGTGCTGACTGCGATGCCAATATCAAAATAGTCGTGATAAACGATATTGTCGCCTTCTACGGAGGCATTCAGGACAGGAAATTCCTGCAGGGCTGCGAGCGTTGCTTTAACACAGAAAGACATGAAACCCAGCTTAACAGCATGGGCCGCCATAAAGCTTTCCTGGTACCTTTGACGCAGGTCCACAACGTTTTGCACGTTGACTTCGTTGAAGGTCGTCAACATGGCACTTTCCTGTTGTGAACTGACCAAACGCTTTGCAATACTTTTGCGCAAACCCGTCATCGGCACGCGCTTGTCCTCGCGAATGCCTCTAGTCTCGAATTGCGGAGTTGGCGGTATTTCTGTGGCGACGTCGCTGGCGGAGGCTTCTATGTAAGCCTTGATGTCTTGCTTGATGATACGCCCATCCTTGCCAGTGCCGCGCAGATTTTCGATGTTGACATTATTTTCAGCTGCCAGCTTTCTCACCGCAGGGCTGGTTTTTGGCACCGCCGGTTCTGTGGCAGGCTTGAGTAGCGTAATTTTTTCGGTGCCCGAAAATTCATCCACCGGTGCCTGGTGCAATTTTTTTGCAGAGGCTGGCGCGACTTGTTTTACCGCGTTAATGACTGCAATTATTTCATTGCTTTGAACTTGTTCATTTTTACGCTTGTTTATGGAGATAAGCTCACCGCTTGCAGGGGCAGTGATTTCTAAAATTACTTTGTCGGTTTCGATATCTACTAGTTGTTCGCCTGCATCAACGATCTCTCCAGGTTCTTTTAACCACTCTCCTATAACGGCTTCAGTGATGGATTCAGCCAGTTCCGGAACAGTTACGTCTACTTTCATGATATTTCCTCATCAAGCATGATTCTTTAACGGTCTTTAACGGCTCTTAAAGGGGATTGTGAAATTTGTTGGTGTAAATCCAAAGCGTCTTCTATTAACACTTGTTGCTGCTCACGGTGAAGACGTAATGAACCGGCCGCGGGCGATGCCGAGTAAGTTCTACCAGCATAACGTAGGTGATGATGACTCCGTAAGCACGTCTTTAGGTGGCGGCTGGATTGCATGTAAAACCAGGCGCCCTGATTGCGCGGTTCTTCCTGAGTCCATATTATTTCACGCGCGTTGGTATATTTATTGATTATTGCCTTTACTTCATCCAATGGGAACGGGTAAAGCTGTTCAATTCTGGCAATGGCAACGTTGGCTATTTTATGCTGGCGACGCTTACGCAACAGTTCATAGTATATTTTACCTGCACATAGAATTATTTTTTCAACTTCGGTGGTTTTCAGGTCGTCAATTTCGTCTATTGCGCAGTTAAATTTACCGTTAGTAAATTCACTTAGTTGCGAGGAGGCATCGGCATCGCGCAAAATATTTTTAGGCGTCATCACAATCAGCGGCTTGCGATAAGGGCGCAATATTTGTCTGCGCAACATGTGAAACATTTGTGCAGGGCTGCTGGGCATACAAACCTGCATATTTTCTTCAGCACACTGTTGCAGATAACGTTCCAGTCTTGCGGATGAATGTTCCGGACCCTGGCCGTCGTATCCATGTGGCAATAACATTACTAAACCACAATAGCGCTGCCATTTCGCTTCCGAAGAACTTAAGAATTGATCCACGTATACCTGGGCATTATTGGCGAAATCTCCGAACTGAGCTTCCCAAATGACCAGTGCCCGCGGCTCCGCGGTGCTATACCCTACTTCATAGCCCAACACCGCTTCTTCGGAAAGCAAAGAGTTAATCGGTAGAAATTGTGGCTGGCCTTCTGTAATGTGTTGTAAAGGTATATAGACTTCCCCGGTTACTTGATCATAAAACGCGGCGTGCCGATGAAAAAAAGTGCCTCGCATACTGTCTTGCCCAGACAGACGAACTGCGTAGCCATCCTCTAGCAATGACGCATAGGCAAGTGTCTCCGCAAAACCCCAGTCCGCGACAAGCTTGCCATTGCCCATTTTTTTGCGTGACTCAATAAGTTTTTGTGTGATCCGATGCAAGTTAAAGCGTTCCGGGAGGGTGGTAAATTTTCGCGTAAGATCTTCAACGCGTTCGGCACTGATGCCGGTATCCACTGTTTCTCGCCAGTTTGTCCTTATGTAGGGCTTGTAGTTCACAAAATATTTCTTGTCAATTTCGCTGGCGATGAGGCCGCAGACTCTTTCCCCCCTTTGTAGTCTATGCAGATATTTCGTTTCCAGTGCTTTAACTCTGGAAGGGGTAACAATTTTGTTACAAGTTAATCGATTCGCATACACTTCATGCACCCCTGCCTTGTTACGGATACTTTGATACATTATCGGCTGCGTAACAGAAGGTTCATCGGCCTCATTATGTCCGTGCTGTCGGTAACAGACCATATCAATAACAACGTCACAATTAAATTTCATGCGAAAATCTACTGCCAGTTGCGCCACGAAAACAGCGGCTTCAGGGTCGTCTCCGTTGACGTGAAAAATGGGCGCTTGCACCATTTTGGCAACGTCGGTGCAATATAGCGTAGAACGTGAATCCAGAGGGTTGCTAGTGGTAAAGCCAATTTGGTTGTTCACGATTATATGTATCGTGCCGCCCGTTGCATAGCCTCTGGTTTTCGACAAATTTAACGTTTCCATTACTACGCCCTGACCCGCGAACGCGGCATCGCCATGTATAAGTACTGGAATGACTTCTTCTCGCTTGCTGTCGTTGCGGCGCTCTTGTCGGGCACGTACCGATCCTTCCACCACCGGATTAATCGCTTCTAAATGCGATGGATTAAAGGCCAGTACGGTATGCACGGGATGGTAGTCGGTTTTAAGGTCGGCTGAAAAACCCTTATGGTACTTCACGTCCCCCGAACCATTGCCCAGACTTATTGAATCTTCAAATTCCTGAAATAGTCTCTCCGGACTTTTCCCCAAAATATTCACCAGGACGTTTAACCGACCTCGATGCGCCATACCCATGATGACTTCGTTGACGTGATGATAGCCACATTGTTTGATAATTTCGTCGATTATCGGGATTAAAGTCAAACCACCTTCTAACGAAAAGCGTTTTTGTCCTACATATTTGTTGTGTAAGTAAACTTCTAACGATTTTGCCGCTATCAGAATTTCCAGGATTCTCCTTTTGCGCTTATCAGATAACCCCGGAGAGAGATAAAATTGTTCAAGCCGCTTTTGAATCCACCCTTTTTGTTCTGAGGAAACAATGTGCTTAAACTCCGAACCTATGGTTCCGCAATAAACTATCGAGAGCATATTAAGAATCTCTCTTAAAGGCGCTTTTTTGATTACCCCGGAACCGGCTTCAAAAATGGTGTCCATGTCTGCATAGCTTAACCCATGAAATTCCGGACTAAGTTCAGGAATATCGGTACGTATGGTCGTGCTTAAGGGGTCGATATCGGCTTGCCGGTGACCCAGATATCGATAGGCACTGATTAACTGGAGTACTCTAACTTGCTTTCGATTAGCCGCTTGCGAAAAGGTGGCACTGATGTCGGTATCATGCACGGTATCACGTGGCATAGTTCCGACATTGGGACGGATAACTTGCGCAGAGGTTAACAGCTGGTCTAATTCAGGTTGTTTAAAAACTTTACGCCAATACCCTGATAACGATTGTGGATTGGCCAGGTAATCCTGGTAAAGGGCCTCTATATAAGCAATGCTTTCGCTATTCAGCCTTAAAGGTTTGTGTTTGTCCATTTGTTATTGGAATAAGAGATCTACATAATATTTTCAGACAACAACCCCGGATTGGGTAGCTCTGTCCACTGGCAGTATATCCACGAACAGGATTTACATTTTGTTACCGGATTAACTGTGATCCCTCTCACTGATCAGTTTCGCTCGTCACTAAATGTGCAGGTTTTAGTAATCAGGATAAGCAATCCACCGTTATTGATAATTTAAGAAATACACGTTGCATATAATAAGGCTTTGGGTGATGACTATAAATCTAATGGCATGGTTGTTTTAGCGTGTCCCGACATCGAATTAGCATGTCTTCTATAAATAAACGCCTGTTCAGGGGAGCATTAGAAAGTCGATGTAGTTCAGCGAGTTTATGCAGAAAATCAAATAACAAACCTAAGTCTACGCGACCCACCAGACTATGCAAGCTGCGATGAATATCAGGATTTTCGAGCGTTACCGGCTGTTTTGCGTAATGGCAGCGAATTAGGTCAGCACACCATCCTTGTTGCCAGGCAACCAGTTGCTCCAATGTCTCATTCTGTAAACTGGTTGAGATGGTTGTGACTTTTCCTGTGCCTCGCATAAGCTGGCTCAGGTGATCATAAAATCTCGCACGGGCTTCCCCTAACCCCGTTTGGTGTAGATCCAGGGCAAGTAAAGGCCGATACCCAGAAACCGATAATATAGTGTCCCAGGTGCTGTTATTTTCCTGCTGCTGTAACCATTGTAGTGCTTGTTCCTTATTGGGTAAGCAAAATTTCCAAATCTGACAACGACTCTTAATCGTCGCCAATAAATTTTCAGCACGATGGCTAACCAAAAATAATATTGAGTCGGCAGGCGGTTCTTCCAAAGTTTTTAATAGGGCATTGGCCGCATTGGTATTCATGAGGTGGGCATGGTTCATGCAAACAAGTTTGTATCTTGCTTGTTGCCGACTCAGCGACACAAATTGGTTGACGTCCCGTATGTCGTCTACCTTGATTTGTTCCGCTGTAGGTTGATCCTGATCTTTGTCAATATTTAACATGCGGACGTCCGGATGAGTCCCTGCCTTAAATAATCGGCAGTTGACACAAACGCCACACGCGTAATCATCCTGCGTTGGACACATGCAATTCATTCTTTGCATATAGGCCAGACAAAACTCGATTTTACCGATTGCGGAAGGCCCGGTTAAAAGTATCGCATGCGGTAAACGATCGGTAATCAGGTACTGCAAAAATTGCTGCCACGCTTCTGCTTGCCAGGGATATATCATTGCCAGGCTCGCTCAGGTTGGTATTTCTGCAAATCTGTCATTTATAATTTTCTCTATTTCAGAGGCGACTTCGCTGATCTCCTGTTCGGCATTAACTACCTTAAAGCGTTTGGGATAATTTGTAGCAAGTTGTAAATAAGTTCGCTGTACACGTTCAAAAAATTCAAATTGTTCTTTTTCGAAGCGATCTTTTTTTCCTCGCCTGTGAATACGCTGCATGCCAGTTTGTACCTTACATGTGAATAAAATGGTCAAATCCGGCATGAAACCTTCGTGCACGAGGGTTTCAATTTTGTGAATTTGCGAAAATGGCACACCTCTTCCACCTCCCTGATAGGCGTAGCTTGCATCTGTAAAACGCTCACATAGTACCCACTGGTTCCTGCGCAACGCGGGATAAATAATTTCTTTGAGATGCTGCGCGCGTGCCGCAAACATTAATAACAGTTCTGTACGGGAATCGAGATGAGCCGGAACCTGGTGCAGCAGGATTTCGCGCATACGCTCTCCCACTTCAGTGCCTCCAGGTTCACGCGTGATAAGCGTGTATATTTTTTTTGATTGAAGATATTTTTCTAAAAGCAGTATCTGCGCGCTCTTGCCTACTCCATCGATGCCTTCAAACGTTATGAATTTGCCCATTGTTTAATAATGTACGAGATAGTTTTTGCGCGTTTCGAAGATTCACTTTGCACCATTTTTGTATATGGATCGTCATGGCTAAGCAGATAATAGGATCACTCATCGTCTGTTTTACGCCGTTTCTTTTTGCCATTAAGCTGATATTTAATCACCGCATTTCGATGTTCTTCGTAAGTGGTGGAAAAATGATGGGTGCCATCACCTTTTGAAACAAAATATACGGCTTCACTGTCAGCGGGCCTTAAAGCTGCGGCAATTGACGCACGACTGGGCAAAGCGATAGGCGTAGGCGGCAGGCCTTTGTGAACGTAGGTATTATACGGGGTGTCTTCTCTTAAATCTTTACGTCTTATGTTGCCATTGAAGGATTCTCCCATACCATAAATTACCGTTGGATCGGCTTGTAAACGCATGCCGCGATTTAAACGGGTGATAAACACTGCTGCGACTATGGCGCGCTCTGCTTCGGCATTGGTTTCCTTTTCTACGATTGAGGCTAAAATTAAGGCTTCTTCAGGGGACTTGAGCGGTATGTCTCTGTTGCGGTTAGACCATTCTTCGTCTAAAACTTTAACCATGTGCCGGAAGGCGCGCCGAAAAAATTCTACGTCGGCCGTACCTGCTGGGAAATGATAGGTATCCGGATAAAACCAACCTTCCGGATCATGGCCTGCCAAATCGAGTTTTTCTAATAATTCTTCTGGCGAATTTACAGTATGGGTGATTTTTTCGTGCTGCTTTACCGCTGCCCAAAGCTGCTTAAACGTCCATCCTTCTACTATCGTCAGGGAGAACTGAGCGGTATTCCCTTTAATTAACTTATTAAGCAACTGCGATGGCGTTAGACTTGCCGCTAAAGAGTATTCCCCAGCTTTAACCGCATTGGTTGCCTTGTTTATATGCCCCAGAATATTCCAAAGTAGTTTTTCTTTAATTATTCCACGTTCACCAAGCTGTTTGGTTACGTCTGTAAAACTCATGCCTGTAGTAATAGTTAATTTTACATTTTGAGTACCGCTGGAAAGTGGGCGATTCGCATAATCTATAAAGTAGATTGACAGCAGCACGATGACTACGAATATAACGATGATGAACGTGCTCAATATACGCATCAGACGTTGATATTTAGCTTAGACGTTAAAAACTGACATTAGGCGATTGATTATAGGGGTCTTAGGCAATATTAGTTCATTGAAGCTTCTGACTGGCCAAATACCAATAATACTGTTACATAAAAACATTGCTTGAATTTTTGAGATTTCATTAAGATTAAAATCTCTGATTAAAAGTTGAATGCTATGATTGTTACAGTAGTTGATTATTTGACTGCGCAGTACCCCCGCCACTCCACATGTTTTTAAATCAGGCGTAATCATATAATCGTTTATCTCAAAAAATACGTTACCAGATATTGCCTCAATGACGTAGCCATCGGTATCACACACTAACCCTTCCTGATATTCTTCATTCCATTCACTGCGAGCAAGTACTTGTTCAAGACGGTTCAGATGCTTGATGCGCGCGAGTCTGGTCTGTTGTGATAATCGAAAATCACATAACGTTACGTCAATGCCGAGTTCAGTGTAAACACGTGGAAATTCTGGCCAGGGAAATTTTTGAATGATACGAGTTAGAGCTTGTTGCGTGGGCTTGTATCCTCTGTCTCCAATTCCTCGCGTGATGATAATTTTTATTACGCATTGTGTGTCCACACCGACTATTCGACTTACTTCGTCCCTTAAAACAGCGTTGTCAAGACCTGAAAGCCCCAGGACCTCACACCCCAGTCGTAGGCGCTTAAGATGCTCTCGCCAATATTGTGGTTGACCTTGCTTAACGGCAATGGTCTCAAACACGCCATCCCCATAGAGTAACCCACGATCCAGACTTGAGAGACTATCATCATATTCACCATTAATGATGATCACAGACCTTTGCACATTATTAAAAAATTTGAGTTATGCGAAAACCACGCCCGTGCAAAAATACCGTTGATAGTAGTAGTTAAATTTTTTTGAAAACAACCGTGCCATTTGTACCACCAAAACCAAATGAATTCGATAATGCCACGTTCACTTGCATTTCCCGTGCCTGATTTGGCACGTAATCAAGATCACAAGCAGGGTCTGGTGTCTCGTAATTGGTAGTAGGTGGCAGCGTACTATGATATATCGCAAGCACGCTGAATACGGCCTCAACTCCACCCGCAGCACCTAATAAGTGCCCGGTCATGGATTTCGTGGAACTCACTGCTACCTTTTTCGCATGATCTCCAAATGCATTTTTAATTGCCAGCGTTTCCGCTACGTCACCGGCAGGCGTGGAGGTCCCATGAGCATTAATATAGTCAACGTCATCAATATTTAACGACGCATCTTTTAACGCATTGCGCATACACCGAGCCGCGCCCTGACCATCGGATATGGGTGCAGTCATATGGTAGGCATCGCTGTTCATGCCGTAGCCAACAAGCTCGCAGTAAATTTTTGCCGCACGCGCTTTGGCTCGTTTATATTCTTCCAGCACCAGTACCCCTGCCCCATCTCCCAGCACAAAGCCATCGCGGGTTAAGTCAAACGGCCGACTGGCATGCTCGGGATCATCGTTATGCGAGGCACACAGGGCCTTTGCCGCAGCAAAACCACCGATCCCTAATGGGCTGGTGGCCATTTCAGCACCACCTGCAATCATAATATCTGCATCTCCATACATAATCATTCGAGCGGCATCACCTATGTTATGCAAACCTGTCGTACAAGCCGATACAATGGAGATATTTGGACCTTTAAACCCATGTATAATAGATAGGTTGCCTGATACCATGTTGATGATGTTACTCGGTACAAAGAATGGTGAGATTTTTTTGGGGCCACCCTGTAGATAAGCCTCGTTACTTTTCTCGATACCTGGCAAACCACCAATACCGCTGCCAATGGCAACTCCTATACGTTCCGCATTTTCCTCCGAAACTTCAAATCCTGAATCATGAATGGCTTGTACACCTGCCCCAATGCCGTAATGAATAAAGGGGTCCATCTTGCGTTGATCCTTCCTTGATAGGTAATCATCAACATTAAAATCTCGGGTTTGTCCCGCTATTTGCACCGAAAATGAACTTGCATCGAAACAATCTATTTTAGTAATGCCGCTGTTACCCGCCGTTATGTTTGCCCATGCCTTGTCTATGTTTGAGCCCACGGGCGATACAATGCCCATGCCAGTGATTGCCACACGTCGTCGAGACACGAAACCTGCCCTTATTTAATTAAGTTATATTGTAGATTGAATGGCACGAGGCCGTATAAGACCAAGCTATCAATGGAATTTGGAACACGCTGGTAATTACTGATGACTGCTGACGTAGCTGATAGCTTGCTTAACGGTAGTGATTTTTTCAGCTTCCTCATCAGGAATTTCACATTCAAATTCTTCTTCTAAAGCCATCACTAATTCAACTGTGTCTAAAGAGTCCGCGCCCAGGTCATCAACAAATGACGCATCTTCTGAGGCTTCATCTTCACTCACCCCTAACTGCTCAACAATAATCTTCTTTACTCTTTCTTCGATGTTACTCATATAGCTGCTTCCTCTTTAACAAAATTTTTTTACTGATTCCAAGCGGGACGACAGACCTGCTATTGTATTGAAAAGGTTATTAATATGCCATCATTTACATCACATACAATATCAGACTTCAGCCTGAGTACTACGCACAATGAAACAAATTTTATTTTCCATTTGAATACAGATATTTATGATATTACCAAACCAGTATACAATTTCATTTAATATATTCTAGGCCATGCGCAAACCACCATTTACGTTTATGGTTTCACCAGTGATGTAAGCGGCATTATCTGATGCTAAAAAGCTTACAGTGCTTGCAATATCCTGAACGTTACCCATTCGCCCCAGTGGAATTTGCTTAAGCAGGGTATTGTGCTGAACCTCGCTTAATTCTCTTGTCATATCTGTCTCAATGAATCCCGGCGCGATAGCGTTTACCGTAATTCCACGTGCAGCGACCTCTTGGGCAAGAGATTTGGTAAACCCAATAATTCCTGCCTTGGCGGCAGCATAGTTTGTCTGACCCGCATTGCCTGTCATGGCCACTACTGAAGAAATATTGATGATGCGACCCGCTTTGGATTTCACCATATCTCGTAAACATGCTTTGGAAAGCCTATACATGGAAGATAGATTTGTATTGATTACTTCGTCCCACTCTTCTTCCTTCATACGCATAAGTAGATTGTCTCTTGTAATGCCTGCATTATTTACTAAAATTGTCGGGGCCAGGAACGTTGATTTAATTTCTTCAAGTACTGACTTGATTGAATCCGGTCGATTAACGTTCAAAACTAGCCCGGCACCAGAGATGCGCACTCGATCCAGTGCAGTTTGGATGCTTTGGGCACCTTGTGGTGTCGTGGCAGTTCCAATAACCGTGATCCCCCGGCCACCTAAGTCATGTAAAATTGCTTTTCCTATTCCCCGACTCGCACCAGTCACCAACGCAACTTGATTGTCCATATTCATACCTCAGCTTCATGCGTAGAGTGTTCCAGTTGCTCTATGGCTTGTTCAAGACTACGTAAGCTATATATGCAATAACATGGAGCTTTGCGGTCAATACGCTTGCATAGTCCAGCAAGTACTTTGCCAGGACCCAGCTCAATGAATGTATTTACGCCATGGGAAATGCAATGCTGAACCGTCTCTATCCAACGTACCGGACTAAACAGTTGTCGGTATAACGCATCTTTAATTGCCAAATCATCGGTATATGATTTTACATCGGCATTGTGAATTACTTCAATCTTTGGAGATTTTACCTCTATATTATCTAAGTAATCACGTAATTGCTCAGCCGCGGGTTGCATTAATGTGCTATGCGACGGCACGCTTAGTGGCAGGATAACAGCGCGCTTCGCACCCGCAGACCTGGCAGCCTCTGCCGCTCGCATAACTGCCTCTGTATGTCCAGCAATGGCGATTTGCCCTGGCGCATTAAAATTAACGGCATGGACTATTTGTCCTTGTGCAGATCGCTTACATACTTTAGCTAACTTTTCTTCTTCAAGACCGAGTATCGCTGCCATTGCCCCTCGGCCTTCAGGCACCACACGTTGCATAATTTGACCGCGGTACTTCGCTAATGGCAGCGCAGCTTCAAATTCAAATGAATCTGCGCAAACTAATGCCGAATATTCTCCAAAACTGTGCCCCGCCATCATTATGGGGGGTATAGTAGATTGCCTTTTCCATATTCTCCAGATGGCAACGCTTGAGCAAAGTATAATAGGTTGAGTATTTTCAGTGCGATTCAGCTCTTCTTCGGGTCCATCCATAACCAGCTTCCATAAATCTTCCTGCAATATATCAGAGCCTTGTTCAAAAGTTTGTCTGACCTCTGAATACCCAGTGGCCAAATTTGCCATCATGCCGACCGATTGTGAGCCTTGCCCGGGAAACAGACACGCAAAATTCATGTTTTTTGTCCGCAAATAGAAAATTAAATTTGGGATCGCATTGTACTAACTATTAATTCTCTTGTTTTATTTTTTTGTTGGATGATAATGAGTGCCTCTTTAATGATCAAAAGGAGTGATATGCCAAAAGAAAATCATATAGAAATGGAGGGTACTGTGGTCGAAACCTTACCTAACACTATGTTTCGGGTTGAACTTGAAAATGGACACGTCATTACCGCGCACATATCTGGCCGTATGCGAAAACACTACATCAAGATTCTTACCGGAGATAAGGTCACGGTGGAAATGACTCCGTATGATTTGAGCAAGGGTAGAATTACCTATCGAGGTAAATGAGCTGTTCGCTATCTTACTACCTGTTCCAGACAGTTGATCTCTAATTCACCGTCCTTAGCACGCACGATAACTCTGCCGCCATTTTCCAGGCGCCCAAAAAGAATTTCTTCCGCCAAGGGCTTTTTGACGTGCTCTCGTATTACGCGCTCCATAGGCCGCGCACCCATTTTTATGTCGTAGCCACGTTGCGCTATCCAAGCCTTTGCTGAGGATTCAATTTGGATTTCTACTTTCCTGGGCTCCAGCTGGGCTTCGAGCCGTGCAATAAATTTATCTACAACGTGTAAAACTGTTTCCTGATCCAATGACGCAAATTGCATGATGCTGTCCAAACGATTTCTAAACTCAGGCGTAAAAATACGTTTGATGATTTCTATACTATCAGATTGGTGATCCTGAGACGTAAACCCTACGCTGCTGCGACCCATTTCCC
The DNA here is from genome assembly GCA_963422595.1 of Gammaproteobacteria bacterium. Taxonomy (GTDB): domain Bacteria; phylum Pseudomonadota; class Gammaproteobacteria; order UBA4575; family UBA4575. The sequence continues at coordinate 1,287,185 of OY730298.1, read as the reverse complement.
ATGCCCCAGCATTTGTAGTCATTACCAAAATCACGTTACGAAAATCTACTTTTCTGCCATTAGTATCCGTTAACGTGCCATGATCCATCACCTGTAGCAGTAAATTAAATACATCTGGATGCGCTTTCTCTACTTCATCCAGCAATAATACACAATGCGGTGCCTTTAGTACGGCATCAGTAAGCAACCCACCCTGATCGAATCCTACATAACCTGGTGGCGCACCGATTAAACGTGAAACCGTATGGCGTTCCATATATTCAGACATGTCAAAACGTAGTAATTCAATACCTAAGATTAATGCCAGCTGCCGAGTCACTTCAGTTTTACCAACACCAGTTGGCCCAGCAAACAGAAATGAACCAATAGGTTTGTCTTCATTTCCAATTCCTGAGCGTGACATCTTAATCGCCGTGGATAATGTGTTAATAGCATCGTTCTGTCCAAATACAACTAATTTCAGATTGCGTTCTAAATTCTTAAGCACTTCGGTATCGCTGGCTGAAATATGTTTTGGCGGAATTCTGGCCATTTTCGAAACAATTGCCTCAATCTGCTTAACCGTTATAGTCTTTTTGCGCGCTGATTTAGGCCTGAGATTCATATTGGCCCCTGCTTCATCAATGACATCAATAGCTTTATCCGGCAAATGCCGGTCATTGATATGCTTAGCAGCTAACCCAGCCGCAGCCTTTAAGGCAGCATTGGAATAACGTACTCCATGATGCTTTTCATAGCGGCGACTAAGCCCTTTTAATATTTGATAGGTCTCATCTACATCGGGTTCTTCAATATCTATACTTTGAAAGCGGCGTGCTAACGCATGGTCCTTTTCAAATACACTGTGGAATTCCTGGTATGTAGTTGAGCCTATACACCTCAGCTCACCTGTGCTTAACATCGGCTTGATTAGATTGGAGGCATCCATGACGCCGCCTGATGCAGAACCCGCGCCGATTACAGTGTGTATTTCATCAATAAATAGTATGGCACCCTGATCTTCTTTTAATTGACGCAAAACACCTTTAAGACGTTTTTCAAAATCGCCACGGTATTTTGTTCCAGCGACTAAATCACCTAAATCTAACGAGTAAATCGTGCTTTTTTTTAATACTTCAGGAACTTCATTGTCAACGATCTTTTTTGCCAGGCCTTCCGCGATAGCGGTTTTACCAACACCTGCTGCACCAACCAGTAATGGGTTGTTTTTTCTACGTCGGCATAAAATTTGCGCCGTACGTTCAATTTCGTTTTCTCGCCCTATAAGTGGATCAATCTTCCCTACAGACGCTAATTTATTTAAATTCGTCGCAAAACGATCAAGAGGTTTCGGTGCAGGCCGATCATCATTTACATCTACACCAGAATCTGTGGCAAGCTCACTTTCCGAATCAAGTGAGACCTTTGATATTCCATGCGCAATGTAATTTACCACGTCAAGACGAGTCACGTTGTATTGCTCTAATAAGTAAACAGCATGTGATTCCCGCTCACCAAATATCGCAACTAAAACATTTGCACCAGTTACTTCTGCTCCTTGCCTCCCAGATGACTGTACGTGGAATACTGCGCGTTGTAGCACGCGCTGAAATCCCAACGTGGGTTGAGTATCGCGATCTTCTTCGTCCTGAATAATTGGGACGTTATTGGTAATAAATTCAGATAACTCCTTAACCAGCTTAGGCATATCAGCACCACATGCACGTAACACGTTTGCCGCGACCGGGTTCTGTGTAAGCGCAAGCAATAGATGCTCTACCGTCATAAATTCATGGCGTTTCTCACGCGCCTCCTTAAAAGCCATATTTAAAGTAAACTCAAATTCTTTGTTTAACATTGGATACCCATACCCAAGTGGTCTAATCTTGTTCCATCGCGCATAATAATGGATGATCATTCACGCGTGAGTAGTCATTCACTTGCGCAACTTTCGTTTCCGCTACGTCACGTGTATAAACTCCGCATATTCCTTTACCGCGTGTATGCACATGTAGCATTATGCGTGTCGCTTGTTCACGATTCACATTAAAGAAGCCTTCCAAAATATGTACCACAAACTCCATCGGCGTGTAATCATCATTTAATAAAATTACTTTGTACATAGGAGGCTTTTTAGTCTTCGGACGAACCTCCTGAACTGCCAACTCTTCATCATGGCGAATTTGTTCCTGTTCAGTCATACTCAAGTCAACGCATTATCACTGGCTATTATACTTAGCTCTATTTTACAGCTTAACAACAATATCTGGAATTGCATCATTTGATCTACTTAAAAGCCGATACGGTATAAGCTTTGAGACCTGTGTATATTTGCGTAATTTTTAAATTATTTCTATATTCTAAGTTAGGTTAGAATCATAAAATATTGATATTTTTATATTTTATCATTTTAAACTTAACCGAATATAGAGAGGGATCACTATTTTATACGCATTCAGCTATGCTTTATAACAATTACTAAAAAACAATTTTATGAGTTGGCAACCTCACATTACTGTCGCAGCTGTAATCGAAAGAAATAATAATTTTCTTCTGGTGGAAGAACTGGTTGATGGCTACCAGGTATTTAATCAGCCTGCCGGACATTGGGAACGAGGGGAATCCCTTATCGATGCGGCTAAACGTGAAACTCTGGAGGAAACCGGATGGAAATTTTATCCCTCGGCCTTAGTCGGAATTTATCATTGGCAACATCCGCATAAGGATGAGGCTTTTTTGCGTTTTACTTTTTGTGGTAATTCAAGCACTGAGCGGGTTGGCACTAATCTGGATGACGGAATCTTAAATGCGAGTTGGTACAGTGCAGAGGAAATCCTTGCCTTGCCGGAAACTAAAATACGTAGCACTATGGTTATACACAGCTTGCAGGATTATTTAGACGGCAAACGCTATGAGCTGAAACTGATTCGTGATATTCATCAATACTGGTGAATTGTATTTATTCATGTAGTTATTAACAGATATGTCAGGCAAGGTCATTGTAGGGATGTCCGGCGGCGTCGATTCGTCTGTTGCTGCTTATTTGTTATGTAAACAAGGCTTTCATGTAGAAGGCTTGTTTATGAAAAACTGGGAAGAAGACGATGATGAAAAATATTGTTCCGCTGCAATTGATTTAGAAGATGCACAAAAGGTCTGTCTACAACTAAATATTCCCTTACATACGGTTAATTTTTCCGACGAATATTGGGATTGTGTGTTTGCTTATTTCCTCAAAGAATATCAGGCCGGACGTACACCTAATCCGGATGTTATATGCAACAAGGAAATTAAATTTCGTGCTTTCTTAGACTATGCGTTGAATTTAGACGCAGATTACATAGCTACCGGGCACTATGCCCGTTGTAAGATAGAGGGATCATCTGTTTATTTAAAAAAAAGCTATGATGTAAATAAAGACCAAAGCTATTTCCTGCATACTCTAAATCAAGAGCAGCTTGCGAAAGCATTTTTTCCATTGGGGGAAACAGAAAAGTCTACAGTACGGTTGATTGCTAAGAAAAAAAAATTCGACGTGCACGATAAAAAAGACAGTACGGGCATTTGTTTTATTGGCGAGCGAAAGTTTAAAGACTTTTTAAAGAACTATATTCCGGCTAAGCCCGGTGATATTGTAACGCTTACTGGTGAGCATATTGGCAAACATGAAGGGGTGACGTTCTATACTATTGGCCAACGGCAGGGATTGGGAATTGGAGGACAACGAAATTTGCCGCAGGAGCCTTGGTATGTAGTTGACAAAGATATTGATAAAAATCAGTTGCTTGTAGCACAAGGCCATCAACATACAACGTTATTTCATTCAACGATCATGGCGCGGGATGTACATTGGATTGCCGGGCATCAACCTACTAACCAGGAAAATTTAAAAGCTAAAATTCGTTATCGTCAACCAGAGCAAAATTGTGTGATTCGTGAGGCAACGGAAATTGGCTATGAGATATCGTTTGACACGCCTCAATGGGGCATTACCCCAGGTCAGAGTGTAGTATTTTACCAACAAGACACTTGCCTGGGGGGTGGTATTATTGAAAAGTGGCAAGTTTAGGTTATATGTTTAAAGTAACTACAAATCAAACTATCGCGCTTGCAGGTTTGTACCAATCCTTAGCCCTGCTACAGCAGGCTGCATGGCAGGGGGATACGACACATTCATGTCTGACACCTACTATTGAAAGTATTTTAAAGATTGATATCGATGATTTTATTGATGCCTATGGGACAATAAGCAATCTTCATCTTGGTTTACAAGCATTAAAGGAAGCTTTACAAAGGCGTCGTGATCAACGTGTTATTGAACGCACTCGCTATGCTATTAACTTAATGCATTTAGCAAATAAGTTGCATACTGATAAGCACGTGCAGAACACACTCGCCGGACAAATTGAGCGTATCAGGGCATTGTACATTTCCGCTGATGAACCCACCATGGAAATGGCTAAAGATTTTGGCGGGCTGTATCGTGATTACATTAGCCCCTTAGGAGCAAAAATTATCATAGAAGGTAATCCCACCTACTTGAAAATGGAACAGCACGCCAGCATGATACGTGCACTTTTGTTGGCCGGAATCCGCGCTATCACCCTGTGGAGACAAGCTCATGGAAAACGCCTGGCATTGCTATTCGGGCGCAACTCTATACTCAGGAACATCACCGCTCTGGAACAGGCCATATAAGATTTAAGCAGCATCTTAACTTATATCCGAGTAAAAAACAGACGGCGACATAAAATGCCTGGCTTGAAAAGGCAGTACCTCTTTCGTTGAAAATGCCCGATAATCTGGTGCCATACATTGATCAATAAATTACTTGCATGATAAAAGGAGCGCGCATGAGTAATAGCTTTGACACTAAATATATGCTGGATGTAAATGGAAATACATACGAAATATTTGACGTTAGTCAATTACCCGAATCAAGCCGCCTACCATATTCACTTAAAATTCTCCTTGAAAATTTACTGCGCTTTGAAGATGGTAATACTGTCACCAAAGATGATATTAAAGCACTATTGAATTGGGACGCTAAAGCTGATCCGGATAAAGAAATTGCCTTTCGCCCGGCGCGCATACTCATGCAGGACTTCACCGGCGTGCCAGCAATTGTAGACCTTGCCGCAATGCGCGATGCCATAAATACACTTGGTGGTGAAGCGCATAAAATTAATCCATTGCAACCCGTGGAGTTGGTCATTGATCACTCCGTCCAAGTCGATAATTTCGGCTCAGATAAGGCATTCGATTTGAATGCCGCCTTGGAATTTAATCGCAATAAGGAGCGTTACAATTTTTTGAAGTGGGGACAAAACGCATTTTCGAATTTCAAGGTAGTCCCGCCAGATACAGGAATTGTGCATCAGATAAACCTTGAGTATCTCGCACGAGTTATTTTCTCAAACAAAATTGCGGGAGTAACTCAGGCTTATCCCGATACTGTCGTTGGCACTGATTCGCATACGACCATGATTAACGGAATAGGTGTGCTTGGATGGGGTGTTGGCGGAATTGAGGCGGAAGCATCTATGCTTGGCCAACCTGTTTCAATGCTAATTCCTAAAGTAGTTGGGTTTAAATTAACAGGCCAATTACCGGAAGGCTCAACTGCCACAGATCTGGTTTTGATTATAGTGGAAATGCTGCGTAAACACGGGGTGGTTGGGAAGTTTGTAGAATTTTACGGCGACGGCCTTGATCATTTACCTTTGGCTGACCGCGCAACCATAGCTAATATGGCGCCTGAATATGGTGCTACTTGTGGAATTTTCCCTATTGATAATGAGACGATTCGTTATTTAAATCTAACGGGTCGTGACGCTAAGCAAATAGCACTTGTCGAAGCATACGCAAAAACAACGAAGACGTGGCGTGAGAAAACACTCTCGAATGTTGACTTCAGTGAATATATTGAACTCGATCTCAAAAATGTAGCGCCTAGTTTAGCGGGACCCAAACGCCCTCAAGACCGTATTGCATTAACGGATGCAAAACCAGCGTTCATCAGAGATAAACAGGCACTACAGGAAGAACGTGATATTCAAAGCAACGGTAGCGCTGAAATTGAAATTAGTAATGAGAAGGTAACTTTAGCAGATGGGGCCGTAGTTATAGCTGCTGTTACATCCTGCACAAACACTTCTAACCCTAGTGTTATGTTGGGCGCAGGCCTGGTTGCAAGAAAAGCGGTCCAACTGGGCCTTAAAGTAAAACCGTGGGTAAAAACTTCTCTTGCTCCAGGATCACGCGTGGTAACAAAATACCTTGAAAATGCTGGGGTGATGGATGACCTTAAAAAGCTTGGCTTTCATAACGTTGGCTATGGTTGTACTACATGTATCGGCAATTCCGGGCCTTTGCCTGAGCCCGTTGCCAATGCTATAAAAGAAAATAATCTGATTACGACGTCAGTGTTGTCCGGAAACCGTAATTTTGAGGGGCGCGTGCATGCCCTAGTACGTATGAATTATCTGGCATCCCCTCCATTAGTCGTAGCTTATGCTATTGCCGGACGTATGGATATAGATGTATACAACGAACCGATAGCGTATGACCAAAGTAATAATCCTGTCTACTTGAGAGATGTTTGGCCGCATCAGCAGGAGGTTGCAGAGATTATTTCAAAGTTCCTGTCTACAGATCAATATATACGTTGTTATGACGATGTATTTAAAGGGGAAAGTAATTGGAATAGCTTGCAAGCGAATAATAGCGAACTCTATTTGTGGGGTGATTCCACCTACGTTGCAAATCCACCTTACTTCGATGGTATAACAAAATCAGTCGAGGATGTAACTGATATTAAAGGCGCATATGTTTTAGCTTATTTGGGCGACTCTGTTACAACAGACCACATTTCTCCTGCCGGTGCAATCGCCCCTAATAGTCCAGCAGGTGAATATTTACTTCATAATGGTGTAAGCCAGGCAGACTTTAACTCCTACGGTTCAAGACGTGGTAACCATGAAGTAATGATGCGTGGTACATTTGCGAATATACGCTTACGTAATAAGCTGGCATCCGGAACTGAAGGTGGTATTACCATTCATATGCCAAGTGGAGAGCAGACCTCTGTCTATGACGCGGCTATACGCTATAAGAAGGACGATATACCTACTATTATACTGGCTGGCAAAGAATATGGCTGCGGTTCATCAAGAGATTGGGCTGCTAAAGGACCGTGTCTTTTAGGCGTAAGAGCGGTGATTGCCGAGAGCTACGAGCGCATTCATCGATCTAATCTTGTCGGTATGGGCGTTTTACCTTTGCAGTTTAAACAAGGAGATAATGCTAAAAGCCTGGGGCTAAATGGTAAAGAACTATACAATATCAATGGGTTACAAAATGGTTCTGCCAAAGCAGTAACCGTAACCGCAATCAGTAAGGATAACAGTGAAAAGTCGTTTGTAGTGACTGTTCGCATCGATACTCCTCAGGAAGTGGAGTATTATCGAAATGGAGGAGTTTTGCAGTATGTTTTACGTCAGTTGGCTGCTTAAAATGCGTTTTTTAATACCTTGAACCCTATTCCAGCATTCATTATCGCAGGGTTTCTTATTTTACTGTAATGCTATGTGTTTTGAATTCCGCCCTGAGTCAATTTTGTAGGATCCAGCAAGTTTTTTAATTGTTCATCACTTAAATCAGTCATTTCTTTTGCCACCTCAAAAATAGGCCTTCTGGATGTATAAGCGGCTTTCGCTATGGCAGTACCTTTATCATAACCAATGACATGATTCATGGCAGTAATAAGAATTGGATTTTTAGCCAACGCAGTTTCCAAAGCTCTCTCATTCACCGTAAAACCACTGATGGCTTTATCAGCTAAAACTCTGGATGAATTTGCTAATAATTCGATACTCTGTAACAGGTTATAAACAATTACCGGTAACATTACGTTTAATTGGAAACTGCCTGACTGTCCAGCAAGTGTGATCGTTGTATCATTTCCAATTACATGTGCACATACCATCGCTACTGCTTCAGGTATTACGGGATTGACTTTGCCTGGCATGATACTGCTTCCAGGTTGCAATGCGGGTAATACAATTTCACCTAAACCAGCTAATGGCCCGGAGTTCATCCACCTTAGGTCATTTGAGATTTTCATTAAACCTACCGCAAGTGTTTTGAGTTGGCCACTCATCTCAACCGCGGCGTCCTGACTGCTCAGTCCTTCAAACTTATTAGGCTTGATTTCAAATGGAAACATAGTCAATGAAGTAAGCTGCCTGGCTACTAACTCACCAAATTTTGTATCTGCATTAATACCAGTACCCACCGCAGTACCGCCTTGTGCAATCTGACGTAAACGTAGCAATGAATGATCAATGCGTTCTATTGCATATTCAATTTGTCGTGCCCATGCCTGAAGTTCCTGAGCTAAAGTTATTGGCATCGCATCCATTAAGTGCGTACGCCCAGTTTTTACATGCCGTTGACTTTGTTTTGCTTTATCTCTTAAAACTTTAATAAGATAAGCAAGTGCTGGCTTAAGCTCTCCCTCAATTTGTAAACACGCACTTACGTGAATTGCAGTAGGAATTACATCGTTTGAGCTCTGGCTCATATTTACATGATCATTAGGATGCACATTCTTGTCACTTAATGAGCTTGCAAGATACGCGATCACTTCATTTGCGTTCATGTTCGTGCTTGTGCCAGATCCTGTTTGAAAAATATCAATAGGGAAGTGTTTATCATATTCTCCATTCGCAACAATCATTGACGCTTGTACAATCGCTGTATTGATATCTTTGGATAGTAAATTAAGCTCGGAATTTGCACTTGCACAAGCAGCTTTGATTAAGCCTAAGGCACGTATAAATTGTCTGGGTATAACCAGCCCACTTATTGGAAAATTCTCAATGGCTCTTTGTGTTTGGGCTCCATATAAAGCATCAGCAGGCACTTTAAGTTCGCCCATACTGTCTCTTTCAATACGATAATTTGGATCGCTCATTATTTCTTTCGAGGATAACTTTAATATAAGGTAAGTTAAATTTTGTTGCTGGCTGATTTAAACAATCCGTTAATAAAGACGCTGTAGTATAATGAGTAATTGTATTGCTTACTAATGGATTTACCAGCCGAACAAATGAAATGTGCCAATTCGCTCACTGCAATCTCTCCCGTCGATGGCCGTTACGCAGATAAAACAAAAAATCTACAAAACATCGCAAGCGAATATGGGCTTATTAAGTATCGTATTATCATTGAAGTAAATTGGTTCAAGCAGCTTGCTACGAATCCTGAGATCTCAGAAATACCCCCGCTATCGCCGAATTCCATAAAATTCCTGGATGGTATCGTCAGAAATTTTACCGCCATAGAGGCGCAACGAGTCAAAGATATCGAGGTAATTACGAACCATGATATCAAGGCGATTGAATACTATCTTAAAGAAAAAATAGCTTCTCACAAAGAATTACAAGAGGTATCAGAATTTATCCATTTTGCCTGCACGTCTGAGGATATAAACAATTTAGCGTATGGACTCATGCTGCACGACATACGTAATAAAGTATTATTACCAAATATTGAAAAAATTGTCAGGAATTTACAAAACTATGCTCACTTGTATGCAAATGTTTCTATGCTATCGCGCACCCATGGGCAACCCGCATCACCGAGCACTATGGGCAAAGAATTTGCAAACGTGCATTACCGAATACAGAATCAGCTTAAAATATTCAGGTCAATAAAAATACTGGGGAAAATAAATGGCGCTGTGGGGAACTACAATGCACATTTGGTTGCTTATCCACGGATTAACTGGGAATCTCTGGCTTCAGGCTTTATCGAGTCACTTGGTTTAGGCTGTAATCACTACACTACGCAGATTGAGCCTCATGATTACATCGCAGAATATAGTGACGCTTTGTGTAGGATTAATACTATTCTAATCGATTTTTGTAGAGACGTGTGGAGCTACGTGGCGATTGATTACTTCAAACAAAAAGTTATAAAAAGAGAAGTAGGTTCATCAGCTATGCCACATAAGGTCAATCCTATTGATTTCGAAAATGCCGAAGGTAATTTCGGCGTAGCCAATGCTTTGTTAAATCATTTCTCAGCAAAATTGCCTATCTCGCGCTGGCAGAGAGATTTAAGTGATTCTACAGTCTTGCGAAACCTCGGGGTTGCGGCCGCCCACTGCGAAATTGGCTATCAGTCGTTATTGAAAGGCCTACCAAAACTTGAAATTAACCACAACCAACTTCAACGGGACTTGAGAAATAATAATCAGGTGCTCGCTGAACCTATACAAACTATAATGCGTAAATATAAAGTTACTAATGCTTATGAAAAACTTAAAGAATTAACACGCGGACAAAAATTTGATAACAATGACCTAGAGAACTTTATTGAATCACTGGATCTTCCAGAAAAGGAAAAAAGTAAATTATTATCTCTAACCACGTCAGGCTATACTGGCTTGGCTAAAAAGCAAGCTAAAAACTCTTAATCAGGATCTTTTGCTAAGGTAAAGTTTTCCAGCTTCTTAATCAACGCTTCCTGAGTTATCGTTGGCAAAACGAAAGCCCAACCATTTAATCTTGGGGCTATTTCTTTTACAAACTTTTCGTTTGCTGGCGATTCAGGATTTGTAAAAGAATCAGTTTCATCAACGTGATCTGCATTAAATGCAACATCAAATACAGAATAAGTCGTTTCTTTATCATTGAGAATTTTAGCCGTAACTGTTAATCCATCAAATGTCACGAAAGTTGTAACAGCCGACTGTATCGTTTCTATATTTAACGTGTCTAATGATACAACGTCTCTAAGTTGTAAAAACGATAATGCATTGGCAACTTGATATATTTCAGATTCGGAGATTTGTTTACCTTCTGGCAATGAATTAGTAAGAGTAAATTGATAGTCTTTGGTACTCTTGTTTTTGATAGTAATTATGTCCCCATCTATGTGCTCGATTTGTATACTTTTAATACGCTCAGGAGAAACATCTAAAATATCTTTTCGTAACCACTGGGTGATATCCCTGCGTAAATTTAGCTTTTTATTAATAACCCAACTTTGATTTTCACCAACTCTTCTTACGTATTGAGAGTTTTTGCCAACACTGGCATCTTTACCAGCAATAATATTTATTGAATCTTTTAACCCTTCGATTGTAAATTGCACACCCTGAGCATTAGGGTTTATAGTATCTTCAACACCGAGTTTTAGGTAATTTTCCTGTTTCGATGTTTTTGCTTCAATTAATTTAGCTTCAGCAAGAGTATTAAATACCGCCCGAACTACGGTGATATCTGCTTCATAACCATTTCGGTTTTCAATAATCCAGCTATTTTCAGATTTGCTAATTGCGGCTAACAAAGTATTTCCTGCTTTTAAGATCGTTAGCTTGGTTACATCATTTAGTTTTTCAGAAAAGCCAGGTATTAAATATGAATTAATACCTGCCAACCTATTCTTTGGCTTAGAGCTTAAATAGTAGGCTGTCCCACCGATAGCGATTGCAATGATTAAAACAAGTAATGATTTTAATCTCATATACCTAAAGCGGTCTTCCTCTTTCTACTACGCCCTATGGATAAGATAAGCGCTAAAATTGAAATGATTATAGGAACCAAACCTATGTTAATAAATTTAAGTTTTGTTCCAAGCTGCTCAATATTTAAATTGAGATTATGCCTGACTTGCCTGAGTTGCTTGCGCACTTGAAATTTTTCTTGTTGAAATTTCTCAATTTCAGATTCCTGTTCAGGAGATAGTAATAGTTCTTTATTGTCACCACGCTGTTTTTGTAACTCTATTAGTTTTTGTTCTGTCTCTGCTAATTTTGCCTGAAGGGATTGCTCCGTAGAACGCAATTTTTGATCTGCGGTAAAACGCAGCTCATCTACACGCACAAATGGACGTGATGACGTTGCTCTTCCACGAATGCTAATCAAATCCGGGCTACCTGTTAAGTTATCTACCGCATTTATCACCAAGTCACTGTTGTTTGCCCAAGCATTAAAAATCTTTTGCCCGAAAAATTCCTGAACTTGGACCCACATGTGATCACTTAAGATATCGCTATCTGCAACAACTATTAAATTTGCATCTTTCTGAGTATTTGCCACATGATTGGCTTCAGGCGGGCTTTCTTCCTCTCCAGTAATTATTGGCTTACCATTTGGAAAAGCAGAATCCAGTTTTCCATGCACGCGGCCTATAAAAATATACTGTTCCCCCGTGGGCTTAAAACTACTGCTTAATTGACTTAAATCGGGAAGAAAGCGAAAACGCACTGCTTCTATAGGCATTGCATCATCACTGGAAGTAACAATAGGGGTCAATCGAGTATTAGCCCAATGTTGCGCTTTTATATGGCCTGCCAGAGCTACGCTAATGATTTCAAGGTCAGAGGAAATCACGTCTTCTGCTTCGATGTTTTCTTTTGTGATGCCTAATAAACCATAATGCCTTGACTCCCCTTGGCGCGTCCCGCCCACAGTAAGAGCATATTTGCGATCCAGGACTACTAAAGCAGGATCGTAGTTAATACCCCAGGCATCAAATAGTTTCTTTACATCGGAGCTACGACCACCTTCCACTTCTAACGGAGAACCTTCCTGACGCACAGGCGTATCAATTTCAGAATGCGGGTCCACAAAAAACAGTGCCTTGCCCCCACGCATAACGAACTGATCTATTGCATATAAGGCAGATTCGCTAAGATTTTTCGGATGTACCACCATCAATATATCTACATTTTTGTCGATTTCTTTAGCGGTAACGTCAAGTTGCTTTAATACAAATAGTTGCCGCATTTGAGTGATGATGGCCCACTCTGTCGTTATTTTCATAGTCTCGGCATCAAAACCGCCAAACATGGGAAGTACTGTATGGATACCAATGACAGGTTTTTCAGGATTCGTGAGCGTGTAAATTAATTTGGTAACATCGTACTCCAGAAACTGCTCTCGTTGTGGTTGGAAAAATTTTATTACCTCAGTGTCACCCACTGCATTACCGGCAGCTAAACCAAAATAGATGTTTTCGCCTACATTTCCAATTGGTACACCTTGTAGCCCAAAAGCTACAGCTTGATCTTCCTCTTCTGAAAAAGACAGCGGGTCTACAATATTAAGTGCAATTTTTCCATTTGAAAGTTGCACATATTCTTGTAAAAGCTCTTTTACCCTATTTGCGTACATGCGCAACTGAGGTACTCCTTCACTTGCTTTATCAGAATAAAACAAATATACGGTGACTAGTTCATCAATATTTGAAACAATATTTCTCGTTCCTTGAGTAAGCGTATATAACCTATTCTGGGTTAAGTCAGTTCGCACGTTTGTAAACAACGTGCTACTCGCCATGTTTATTACCAGGAACAAAATCGCAAGTACAACAAAGCCAACCAGTGTTATTGATTTTGTTTTCTGAGTTAACATAAAACTAATCAGCTTTTTTCATCTCAACAACCAGCACATTCGCATATAGCCAAAAACCAATCAGAGTGAGAAAGTAAATAATATCGCGTAGGTCAACTACACCTTTAGCTAACGATACGTAATGGGTCAAAAAACTCAAAGAAGAAATCGCATCTACGATATTCTGTGGAACCCAAACCTTAAAAAAGCTTAAGACTAGTGTAGACCCTGCTAATAAAAATACAAAACAAATTACAACTGTAATAATAAATGCAATAACTTGATTCTTGGTCGTGGCAGAAATACACGCGCCAATGGCTAAAAAGCCCCCCGCCATCAGGAAACTGCCCAAATAAGCCGTGAATATAACACCATTATCCGGATTACCTAAATAGTTCACCGTAATCCACATCGGAAAAGTCAACATTAAAGCAATCCCTATAAACATCCATGCAGCTAAATATTTACCAAGTACGGATTGAGTAATGGAAATCGGTAACGTCATCAACATCTCAATACTACCGGTTTTGCGCTCTTCAGCCCATAACCGCATCGCAATAGCAGGTACAAGAAACAAGTAGAGCCATGGGTGAAATTGGAAGAACGGTACTAAGTCAGCCTGGCCCCTCTCATAGTAGTTACCAAGATAGAAAGTTAATGCACCACTCATAATTAGAAAGATTACAATAAACACGTAAGCGACGGGAGTAGTAAAGTAGCTATTTAATTCGCGTCTAAAAATCGTGATGATATTTTTCATGATAATTTTGCACTCGTAATTTCACGAAACCTATCATCAAGCTTATTGCTTGGTGATTTATTGCAGTGACCTTCGGGAGTATCGTCCGCGAGAATTTTTCCATCTGCAATGATAATTGCGCGTGTACATATCGCTTCAACTTCTTCAAGTATGTGAGTCGATATAATAATAACTTTCTCAGTAGCGATATTTTTAATTAACTCCCTCACTTCATGTTTTTGATTTGGATCTAAACCATCAGTAGGTTCGTCTAGTATCAATACTTCCGGATCATGCAAAATAGCTTGCGCTAATCCTACTCTTCTCTTGAACCCTTTAGATAAGGTTTCTATAGACTGATTAAGCACTGCTTCCAGATGTAATCGTTTTGTAACTTCTTTTTTGCGTTGTATTTTTTTCCAGCCTGTAAGCTCACGCACTTCCGCAATAAACTCCAGATATTGTAATGGTGTCATTTCACCATAACCGGGCGCACCCTCTGGCAAATAACCAATGCATTTTTTAGCTTCAATAGGCCGTTTACTTACATCGAAGCCACAGACATTAATATCACCAGCTCTAGGGGTCAGAAATCCAGTAATCATTTTCATAGTAGTTGACTTGCCAGCACCATTTGGCCCCAGAAAACCAAGCACTTCGCCACGCCCCACTGAGAAAGATATGTCTTCAACTGCAACTAAATGTCCAAATTTTTTACTTAGGTGTTTAACTTTTATCATGTCTTACGCTGCTTTCGGTGTAGAGAGAAACATTCCACCTTTGTTAATTCAGCCGCGAAATGTTACTAAAGATTTAGCATTTTTCAAGCACTTGAATTTAGCCACTATATAAATATGTTTAGCAAAATTTCAAGATTTGATGGACGTCATCAAATCTCTATCAATTAAATATTGATATAGCATTTTGGTTTTCTCAATAAAAATGAATGGTCAACGTGACTGTGCGTTAGTGATTATATTTAAAGGTTAGCCGAGAAGCCTCGTTGCTGAAAATAAGCAAATCGTAATACCTTGGTTTTTTGATAACTACCAGACAAACTGGCTAAAATATTGTAAGGCAACGACCGTTCCCATAAGTTGATTTACTATAATGACACTAACGCAACTGGAAAGTTTTCAAATAGGTGCTGTTAATGAGCCGAATCAACTAACTATCTCCAGGCTTCCAAATACCAAACGCTTCGCCTGTTGGCCGCATCGTAACTTGTTTTTGGCGCGTCATATCGTCGTATACGTATTTTGCGAAGGCATTTAGTTCATTCATAATTTCACTTTTTTCGCCTGTGGGAAGATCGTGATTACCTACTATAAACCCAATTACCGCTGCTAAGTATTGACTAGCTAATAACGGATTTTTTGCACGTTCGTCTTCTTCAATGAGTACTCGTTGCAATTTATCAATGAGTTTCTTTGACAGTTTAAGTTGATCCATTTAGCTACTACCTTAAAGAATATTTAATTGACTTTTGCTTATGTTGCCTTGTTACTTGGAATTTTGTTGCGAAGCTTGTCCATGTGCTGTTTAATTTTAAGTTCCAGCCCCCTGTTGACAGGAAAATAGTAATGCGAACCTTGTAATGCTTTTGGTAGATATGTTTCGCCTACCGCGTAAGCGTCTTCTTCATCATGGATATAGCGGTAGCCTTTTCCGTAACCCATTTCTTTCATTAATTTAGTAGGCGCATTACGCAAATGTAGCGGTACCTCTAAGGTGCCATATTCTTTTACATCATGCATTGCTGCGTTATAAGCACTATACACGGCATTACTTTTAGGTACACAAGCTAAATAAATAATAGCCTGAGCAATGGCTAACTCTCCTTCCGGCGAACCTAGGCGTTCATAAGAATTCCACGCATTTAAGGAAACTTGCAAGCTACGTGGGTCTGCATTGCCAATATCTTCACTGGCCATGCGTATTATACGGCGTGCAATATAATGCGGATCACAACCTCCATCAATCATTCTACAAAACCAGTACAGGGACGCATCTGGATCCGACCCTCGTACAGATTTATGTAATGCAGATATCTGATCGTAAAAATATTCACCTTGCTTATCAAAACGCCGAGTGGACTGTGTAGTAATTTCTCGAATAATTTCTTCTGTAATGATCTCGATTTTAGAATCTCGATCTAAAAAGTCTGTGGCAATCTCCAGGAAATTAAGCGCACGACGCGCATCTCCATCTGCGGCCATAGCAAGTATTTTCTTTGCGCCATTTTCAATAGAAAAACCTTGCTTGCTCAAACCGTGATTTTTGTCATACAAGGCTCGATCAATACATTGCACAATATCTTCTTCCGATAATCTTTTTAGTATGTATATACGTACTCTCGATAACAATGCATTATTTAATTCAAAAGATGGATTTTCTGTCGTGGCACCAATAAAATAAACTGTGCCGTTTTCAATATATGGTAAAAATGCATCTTGCTGTGCTTTATTGAAACGATGCACTTCATCAACAAACAAGACGGTTCCCGCATCTCTTCCATGACGATGGACTTTAGCTTGCTCAATAGCCTGGCGTATTTCTTTTACGCCAGACAATACCGCAGATATAGGAATGAATTGTGCGTTCGATGTATTTGAAATAATTCGCGCGAGCGTAGTTTTACCTGAACCTGGAGGCCCCCAAAAAACCATGGAGTGCAGCTTGCCGTGCGCAATAGCTTGCCTGAGCGGCTTGTCTTTTGCCAACAGATGAGCTTGGCCTACGAAGTCTCCCAAAGCATGCGGGCGCATACGATCCGCAAGAGGACGATAAACCTCCACTTGAGCGAACAAGTTTTCAGATGAATTGAGAGACAAGTCAGAAATAACCGCACCTTGGTTTTATCTGTATATTATCTCTTGTATTCTTGCTTTTAGCTACCTTAAACTGGCTTTAACTACTTAGTTACTAAAATCAAGATTATTTAGTTCGCTGAGTTAAAAATTACGGATTTAAATCCAGTACTTCCTCAATTTTTTCAAATGGTAAAGACGCCTCTTCATTTACGTTTTTCACCGACTTGACATCGTTGGCCTCAAACAAACATGTACATCGGCAATCATCTGGGTAAAAGTTGCTCCGAATATATCTTACTGGAGTTCCCCGCTCGGAGAAATTGTTACTTGTATTGATAGCAGCTTTCTGAGCATTAGCTAGACCATCCATTGTAATACCAGGAAGCTTTCGCTGAACAGCATATATTGACATTTTTCTCTCCCTTGTAATGTCCAAAAATTCGCAGTTTTTATTAAGTTTAAGTTAAAGTCGCTACTATCCAGCAACTATTTGTGGGATTTGGTAATGACCAGCATCCGCAACACTAGAAGCCAAGGAAGTGACAATTAGTTCACCTACATGGGTAACTATTGTAGGCGTTACGAGTCGTTCAATCCTCTGTTCTAGCATTTTGATGCGTCTTGGTTTTTGTGCTCCATGGGGTAAATCTTTTTAACGGTACAGTCACAAACACCGCATTCGTGAGGTCGCATCTGGTGATGATGCTTTTGTGCCCTATATTGCCATCAAAAAATTTGCTCACATGGATGTTTACCGTTAACCTGAATACGGTGTGAGAACTAAGTATTGGCGATGAATGTTTGCAACATCAAACTCAATTTAAATACATATCAACAATAGTTTTTTCATATACCTCGGCTGAAAACCCTATTGTCTCAGAAAGCGTTGGATGTGGATGAACTAATTCTCCAATTTCACTAGCAGTACAGCCTTTTTTAATTGCTAAAGCGGCTTCAGAGATAAGATCACCAGCATTTACTCCAACAATACCCGCACCGATTATTTTTTTTGTTTCTGGGTCATATAGTGTCTTAGTAATTCCCTCTTTCCTTTCTAAACTTAAAGCTCGCCCACTCGCTGCCCAAGGAAATGTGCCTTTTTCATATCGAATATTTAATTCTTTAGCTCTGGTTTCAGTCATTCCAACCCAAGCAATCTCTGGATTAGTATAGGCTACGGAGGGAATTATGCTACTATCAAAATGACTATCCATACCCGCAATGACCTCTGCAGCCACTTTACCTTCGTGAGCAGCTTTATGAGCTAACATTGGTTGACCAACAATATCACCAACTGCAAATATATTCGCTACATTTGTTCTCATCTGATTATCTGTTGTTATAAAACCTTTATCATCAACTTTAATACCAACTTGCTCAGCACCAATATATTTACTATTCGGCTCCCTACCAATAGCGATCAGCACTTGATTAAAAACATCTTTTTTCTGCACTATGGGTCCGTCAAATGTTACAAACATACCATTTAGTGTGGCCTCAAGGCTCACAACTTTACTACTTACAAAAATATTTTCGTATAAATTTTCGATACGTTGATACAGTGGTTTTACTAAGTCCTGATCCGCACCAGGAATTAATGAATCAGCAAATTCCGCCACAGTCACTTTTGATCCTAATTCGTGATACACTGTCGCCATCTCCAATCCAATAATGCCTCCGCCCACAATCAACAAACGATTGGGGATACTGTTTACTTCTAGGGCTTCAGTTGAAGTAAATACGCGTGGATCTTCATGGGGAAAATCAGGTATTTCTACCGGCTCTGAACCAGTTGCAATAATCGCCTGGTCAAATTCTATTGATATAGATTTATTATCCGAGGTTTTAACTTCCAAGTGATGCAATGATAAGAACTTCCCTTCTCCTGTGAGAATTTTTACATTGCGTTTTTTTGCGAGAGTGGCTAGCCCATTCGTAAGCTTGTATATAACCTTGTTTTTCCAAGCACGTAATGCTTCATTATCCATCTCTAAGGAAGAATATTTCAATCCAATATCATGCATTTCTTTAGTTTCACTAATTACCTTTGCTGCATGTAATAAAGACTTTGAGGGAATACAACCAGCATTTAAACATACACCTCCAAGATTATTATAACGTTCTACTAATATCACTTTCTTGCGAAGGTCCGCAGCCCGGAAAGCTGCCGAATAACCACCTGGCCCAGATCCCAAAACTACAATTTGCGTTCGCAAATCTTCAACCTGATCACCCGGGGTAATTTTCACATTAACTTGCTTAACATCATCATTAGAATCAATTCTTATCAGAAAGTCGCCTTCAGCAACAATATCACCAACTTTCGCAGTTATTTTATTCACCATACCACTGCAGGATGCTGCTATTTCTATCGTCGCTTTTTCAGTTTCCACCGTAATCAAATTGTCGCCAACACTGACTTCATCACCTACTGCTACTAAAATTTCTGTGATTGGTGCCTCATCAACACCATTTAATTCGGGCACTCTAATTTCAGACCATTTTTTCATACAAAAGCCATTTTTAAGGAATACAATAGTTAACAAACAAGGATGTAGATCAGCACAACTATAATTGCTGAATAAACTAAATCACTAAATTATTCACTTCTTTTAAAAATTCTAAGTAACTTATTTAAAAGCGAAATTTTCGATGTCAGATCAATCTTCTTATCATTAATCACCGTCGAACCATCAATACTTACAGTTCTTGTCAGCATATCCATAACAGGACATTGGCTTTCTACATCCTTAATTAGCGTCTTTAACTGTTCTATTGATGCCGAACTCTTTAAATTAGTTTCGTAGGTAATTTTAGAAAATCCTGGAAATATCGTTTCCTCTCCTTTCATCCCTAATAAACCTCTAACATCTAATTTTGCTTTAAGTGTGATATCACATTCTTCTAGTGGTATATCCCTAACGGATGCCAAAGCCACATACATAATTTGCTGACACGACCCTAAAGCAGCTAAAACCAATTCGACGGGGCTCGCGCTTAAATCGTCACCCCCGAATGTCGGCGGCTCATCTACCAATAACTTGTGTGCTCTACGTATCTGGTTTTTACTTAGGGTACCACCTTCCCAGTGCGTATTAACATAGTATTTAAATTTGCCAAACTCTGGATTTGTATTCGCTTTGTCAATAATATTATTTACAGATGCTTTTACTCTTTTCAGACTCTTAATATTTTCCTTACTCATTGTATATCTACTTCTTTAATTCACTTATTAAATTACCAAATTATTGCAGTTAGTTGACATGGTTGTATTTCATAAAAAGGAATATCAATTTATGACACATAACTAAACGAAAACTAGTCTTGCTTAACTAGTATTGATATTTTTATTTAATTGATGGAAAAGGGAGAGCAAATTCACAGCAGGTCCTAGCCTACGCAACAAAAAACTAGTGCTCGCTATGTTACTTTATTTTAGAGATGGAATCTTAATCCTAGCAAAAACACCCCGCTTTAACATCTATAATCCAATGAATATTTTTGAAGCTTTTATACTGCGTCTTCTTAATATGGAGAAAACACTCTAAATAATATGTAAGTCTTAGTGAATTGAATATTTTTGCATCCAATTTCTAGTCGTCATAAAGGTTAGTGTATGTATCCATACCAACTCCGCCATGATATTTAGGAAATGCTGCAACAATATTGGTAATATGTTTAATGGGCATACTCTCATACATTTTTTCGGCTTCGTCCATTTCCAGAACTTCTATACTTTCTTTATCATCATTTTGAACAAAGTAATCAGAGTTTAGGGCTCGAAACAGGAATTCTCTTTTATCTTCATCATATGCCAGTAACGTTGATGTATCCGTACGATATGTCTCTGTGTTGATCACCACTGTCAGTGCTTTATATTTAGGTGTGTTATTTTGTTCCACTGTACTTTACCTCCATTAATACCCTATTCTAGAAGAAAAATTGTTTATACATTAGCCTTTTTTTTCAACGATTTACGATAGATTGTCGGCCCCAATGCACCAATTATACTCAGTCTATCGCTTGGGATAATTCTTGCAAAATTAACAATAGATACTGCAAGCTGATTTAGCCGCTCAAGAATATCTTCACTTACCAAATCTCTATCTGAATAGTGCTCATTGTTCGCATAGACACACCCTGGTAAAACATGGGCATGAAAAAACCCCATTATAGGTTTTAATTCATGTTCTAACGCTAAATAATGATGGTCACTACCGCCTGTTGCGATCAAACCTACGGGCTTCCCTATCAAGGCATCATTAGGAATTAGGTCGAATACATTTTTTAACAAACCAGTGTATGAACCTCTATACATAGGCGTACCTATTATCAAGGCATTTGCTTCTATTACTTTATTTATAACTAGCTTTGAATCTCCTTCATACTTAGCAGGATCTCTACCATCACAAAACTGTATATCATACTCGCCAATATTGAGTGCCTCTATAGCAATAGTATTATCGTACTGATACGCATAGTCCAACGCTTTTTCTATTGCGATCAAAGTCTTACTACTCAAGCCTCCTGATAAACCAAGTAATCTCATTTTTTACCCCCCTAATAAAAACTACGATTGTATTGGATAAACTAATGAAAGGGAACTACGACCACAATTGATCAACCTAATAATTGGATACAAGTATTACTACGAAAAGGGACCACGATCGCTCAAACAAACGTGCTCCCTTTTCAATGGTTACGGATTAAAAAAATATGCGCTAACTGTGTATATAGTTAGCTATGGTACTACACACAGTTTAAGCAGATTTCTTCCTGCCGTATGTTCTGCCTTTTCGAAGGTCTTCCTCTTTTTCGCGCACTAATGGAATTACTTTTTCACCAAATTGTTTAAGCTCCCAATTATAGTGTAAATACCCAGTTAGGATAACTTTTATACCAAGTTGCCTTAATTCAATGATGCGATCCGCAACTGACTCTGGCGTTCCAATAAGACCAGTTTTGAAACCGTCGTTGTATTGAACCAAGTCCTCAAATGATGAATTGGCCCACATGCCTTCACCTTCTTTAGATGAACGCCCAGCCTGTTTAACTGCCTCACCAAAGCCTTTTACAGCCTCGACATCCGCATTTACAATGATATCTCGTAACGTTTCAGTGGCCTCTTCCATCGTATCTCGCACTATAACAAACCCATTACATCCGAATTGTATTTCATTTGGATCCCTTCCAGATTCTACGGCGGATGACCTAGCATCATCCATAATCTCTTTAAACCCTTTATTAGTGTTTCCATTCATGAACAAAACATCGGTAACACGTCCAGCCATTCTTCTAGCATCTTTTGAATTCCCACCCTGGAAAACAACGATTCGGTGTAAGGGCTTTGGCAGCATAGGCGCACCATTGATTTGATAGAAATCACCATAAAAAGTGAATTCATCCTCGGTCCACATACCTTTCATAATACGAATGAACTCTTCTGATCTGCGATAACGTTCTGTATGCTCAAGCCAAGGTAAACCATACCCCGTATACTCACCTTTAAACCAACCACTTACAATATTGATAGAAGTTCGCCCTTGCGTGCAGCAATCTAGTGACGCCTGCATCTTTGCAACAATTGCTGGGTGCCACAAGCCTGGATGGCATGCGGTAATTACTTCTATTTTTTTCGTATGCTGTAAAATTACATTTGCAATAGTAAATGCTTCATGCTGATGATCTGCCCCGTAGCTTGCAAACCAACGCGTTTGAGCAAGCGCAGTTGCAAAACCAGTATCTTCAGCATCTTGCGCATACTTGATATTTGCTTCTGGCGTCCAGTCAGTATCCATAGGCAAAGTCGTAATGACTAAGCCACCAGAAATATTA
Source organism: Gammaproteobacteria bacterium (assembly GCA_963422595.1). GTDB lineage: Bacteria > Pseudomonadota > Gammaproteobacteria > UBA4575 > UBA4575. Next base: position 1,264,413 of record OY730298.1, on the reverse strand, counting down.
GGCACCCAGTAAGCAAATTCGACTTGATCTGAATCCACCCAAGCCGATGGCTTAAGGTGATTCTCAGAATTTGGTAATAGTTTTGGATATATCGCCATATTTCACCTCAACAATAGTTATTTAATTAAACCCTGATTTCATCGGACACAAATAAGCAATTCGTCTAACCACATAATTACACCCATACCTTTTTTGGAGTTCCTATTCCCTTTTGCTTCAGAATTTCAATTGCTTTATCTGTATCTCCACGAGCCTCAATAAGTGCGTCACGACAATCAATTGTGCCCGCACGAGTTTCATTTCTAACAGTTTTGATCATTTTTGCTGTTACATCTTTTAGTCCAAATTTTTCGTCTGTACTCATCGTTCTACAAAACTCCTAAATAATTACTAAACTTACTAGCTAAAAATTTTACTGGCCTATAAGGAAAATAAAACCTTATGTGTTACTTGTATATTTTATATATACAAAAATAAACAGGAAGCATCTCATATCTTTGAAATTTAAGTTACAGTTTCCTTTTTCATAGTAATTATATGGCCCATCTTTTCTTGCTTCACATTTAAATAATTTTCTCGAAACATATTGCTAGTAGATGCCACTATCGGAATACGCCTTACCAATTTAATGCCAAAGTTTTCAACCCAGCTACATTTATTAGGGTTATTTGTAATAAGTTGAATACGTTTGATATTCAACGCATGCAATATGTGCGCAGCAACAGAGTGATCCCTCTGGTCAGCATCAAAACCGAGTGCTCTATTTGCTTGCACAGTATCGAAGCCACATTCCTGAAGCGAATAAGCTTTCAGCTTACTTACCAGTCCTATTCCCCTACCTTCTTCTCTCATGTAAAGCACCACACCACTGTCATATTCCTGTATTAATTGCATAGCAACTTCCACTTGATCCCCACAATCGCATCTCAATGATCCAAATACGTCACCCGTTAGACACTCAGAGTGAATTCTAACTAGAACATCATCACTTCTATCCCATGATCCCTTAATCAAGGCTAAATGTTCCTGATCTGTAAAAGTGTCACGAAAGGCAACTAATTCGAATTCTCCCCAACGAGTGGGTAGTTGAACTGTTACAACACGTTCCACTCTAGACTCAAAACGAAGTTTGTATTTAATCAGATCTCTTATTGTTATAACTTTTAAAGAAAACTGTTGCGCTAACTTCATAAGGTCCGGAACCCGAGCCATTGAACCATTTACATTCATGATTTCACATAACACAGCGGTTTTTCGCAAACCTGCAAAATCTACTAAATCAACTGCTGCTTCCGTATGCCCTTCCCTCTTGAATACCCCCCCCCTAGCAGCTTTAAGAGGAAAGATGTGGCCTGGACGAGAAAAATCATCTGGACTCACATTTGAATCAGCTAGTGCCCTAATAGTTTTTGCCCTATCTGCGGCTGAAATGCCAGTAGTTGTACCATGTTTGAAATCAACAGAGACCGTGAAAGGAGTCGCGTGCAAAGCATTATTTTCATCCGAAGGCACCATCAGCTTTAAGCCTAATTCATCAGCCCGTTGTTCGGTGATCGCTCCACAAATTAAGCCTCTACCATAAGTTGCCATAAAATTGATCATTTCTGGGGTGCATTTATCAGCAGCCCCAATAAAGTCACCCTCGTTTTCACGTTTTTCGCCATCAACGACAATCACTAACTTCCCGCGCCGCAGGTCCACTAAAGCTTCTGGGATTGAACTAAAATCAAGAGTCTCCATAAATGGCTCCATCATTAATCGACTGCGATAAAGGCCAACAAATTATTCTTTAAACTTATAAAAAAACATAGATGCATTTTTTATGCCAGACGCTTAAGTTGTTAATTTTAATTACTTTGACCTAAGTAATTCTTATCACGAACATTTTCTAATAACAATCTTGATATCATTCTGAAATACCACTATTGCTAGCACTTAACAATAAATAAAGCCGGATTACTTCCTTGTTATCCGACTATCCCTTTACCTAGGATGAGGAGTACACAAAGACTTAAAACACATCCTAAAGCATAGCCCACAAATTTCTTAATAATTCATGGGCTACATAAAGGAATTTTACTTAACTATAATATTCTCATAGCTCTAAAACTATTTATTTAAGTTCCCCAAGTGCTTAAACCTTCAGGAACTGGTGGCTGATCGCCAGTTAGGGTCCAGTTATCACGATCACTCGGATCATTGCAATCACGCTTCTCGATTTTATTCTCTTGCCTATAAATTTCAGCCAATGCGTATAGCATTTCAGGAGGTGCTTGACTCTTGATCCAAGGAGTCACAATTTCCCACTGTCTCTTCTCAACATCCCATTTTTGAAACTTGGAGTTGTGACCACCAATGTGATCTTTACAAGTTACTTTCATTGGTGCAAGCAGACCAGTGACCCCTAGTTCTTCAATACGCTTTTCATCGAAATAGATATTTTCAAATCCCCAGCGCACCTGTTTTGCAGTCATGGGTTTATTACCCCAACGTTTCTGCGCATTAATGATAGCTTCCACATGCATAATACCAGCTGTAATACCCAGATTATGATATACGCTGCCTAAACGGCTTTTATCCTGCAAGTCACCTTTTCCTGCCTTGTATACAAGCTCAATAATTTCTTCCTGAACTTTAGTAAATATTCCCGCTGGATGAGTCGTGATAGCCTGATACCCATGTGCCGACTTACCTGCTGGTCTCACATCTTCATCAGAGTTACTCCAGATATTTCCGATCAGGTTACTTACAGGAAAACCTATTCTTACAGCAGCCTGTATCGCCACCGGATTCATCACACCCCAGCCTCGCAAAAACACAAAGTCCGGCTTTAACTTTCGCACTCTCGTCCACTGAGATCCCTGTTCATTCCCTGGATGAGGAATCTCAATTTTGTGATGTTCAAATCCATATTCTGCTCCCATAGCATCCATGTATTCGAGCGCATTTCTTCCATAAGGTGACCCATGAAACATTGTCACTACTTTCTTACCAGACATTGCCGCATGCAAATCCACAGTATTTGGATTCTCACCAGTTGTTAAATGCGCCATGAATCTCACCGTCGCATTGTATTCATCAGGAACACCCATTCCTAATGGAAACACATAAGGAAACACTTCGCCGTCTATTGTTTCACTCTTGCCATGATTCACGGTGATCATTGGGATTTTATCCTTACGCACAACCTCGTTTAGAGCCTCGGCAATACCTACGCTTAAAGGATCATAAAAAAGTGCGCCTCCTTCTCTGTCTTTCATACGCTTATAACATTCCACGCCTCTCTCAACAGCGTATTCTGTCTCACACTCTGACCATATCAGCTTTACTCCGCCTACTCCGCCATCACGGATATTCTTTAAATTATAGTAATCCAGAATACCTCCATAATAGCCGGTACCGCCAGCAGCATAAGGGCCTACACGGTAACTTGGTATAGGAATATACATCTGCTCGGAGAACGCAGGTAATGAGCCAAGCAGTAACGCGGTGGTGGCAATCACTTGCACAATTAATTTCATGAAATTATTGTGTATCATTCTTAATACCCTCCTCCTAAAATTTTTCTTATGTGTATCTTTTAATCTAAAAAAGCCTAGTGTCCAGTTAATGAACTAAAGCAATTTAAAATGCGGTTAGTTTTATCGTAAATTTAACCCTTTTGTTTAACTTGATCTTTTGTGTATGAAGCAAGATTTATACCAAATAAAAAATTGTAGTTAATTTTAAGAAAAAATTATTTGCCGCCATAATAATGTTTCTAATTGATACACGTCACGACTCATTAGAAACAAAATTAAATTAAGAATATTCTAAATTTACACTTGACGTTAAGTACGACTTCAGCGTCTTTTACTGAAATTACACCTATATAATTTAGCAACGAATAAGCGCGTATTAATATTTGTTGGACTTTTCACGGTACAAGCCCCAACGATTTCGGCGCATCCATAAAGCCTTTCTCCCTATACCGAGTATTTTGGCGAGTTCGATTTCATTGTATTGATCTTGATGCCGATCAACAACACTCCTTGTATATTCATCAATTGATAACGGTTTATTACCCGATCCAGCTTCCATGTTGATCATAGATAAGCTTACCTCATTATTTTTTAAATGCTTAAAGTCATCGATTCCAAGTTCTTCTCCTTTTGCCAAGATGATTGCCCGCTCTATTGAATTTTCTAATTCTCGAACATTACCAGGCCATTCATATTTATATAAAAAATCGAGTAATTCACTGTTAATCTTTCTAATTTTACGACCTAATTTAACGTTATAATGTTCAATAAAGTAATTGATTAATAACTCAATATCACTTGATCGCTGTCGCAAAGGCGGAACCGAGATTTGAATTACATTTAGTCGATAGAAAAGATCTTCTCGCATACGACCAGTTGCAACTTCTTTTTGTAAATCTTTATTACAAGCCGCGATAAGCCGAACATCCACTTCATAAGATTGAACATCTCCAATAGGCCGAACTTGTCTATCTTGTATAAATCTCAGCAGTTTTACTTGCAATATGGGCGCTAGTTCCGTTATTTCATCGAGAAATAAAGTTCCACCTTGTGCTTGACGAACCAACCCTTCTTTCCCAGCAACAGCACCTGTATATGCGCCTCTGACATGACCAAAGAACTCGGATTCCATGAGCTCAGATGGAATTGCTCCGCAGTTAACGGGTATAAATGGACCATCACTTCGTGTGCTCGCTTTGTGTATCTCAATCGCTACTAATTCTTTACCGGTACCGCTCTCACCCTGAATAAGCACAGTTGCATCACTAGGCCCCACCTTGTGTAGGAGACTTTTCAACTCTTTCATAGAATGACTCTCACCAATTATTTCTTGGCTATTGCGCAGCACATTGCGTAGGTTACGTTTTAATAAGCGATTTTCTTTCTCAATGCTTTTTTCGTTCACTGCTCTAGTAACAGCATGAACAAGATATTTATCAGAAAAAGGCTTGAGTATATAATCGGCAGCACCTAATCGTAATGCCTGAACCGCACACTTTATTGATGTATAGTGCGTCATTATGATTCTTGGGCATTCTAGCCCTTCCGCTCTGATTTTTCTGAGTAAGTCGAGTCCAGTGGCACCATGTAACTCAAGGTCACTTAAAACCAATTCAAAATGTTCCGATAGTAGCCTCTTCATAGCTTCAGATACTCTTCTTACGTGAGCAACTTGCATTCGCTCACTCTCTAAAAGCCGTTTGACAGATTCACCAAATTCAACATCGTGCTCCACAACCAAAATTCTAGGAAAAGCTTGCATTATCAACCCCCATAAAACTTTATTACTCTCGACGCACAGAGACTATTAACGAGCCTTTATGATATCCATTTGGTGACAACTTAAGAAAACAACTCGGCCACATGCGACTCATCAGTAAATCCCACTTATCACTACTTTAAGCTGCGCTCGTGGCAATTATACCCTTATAATTATTGAATTGTATCAAAAAGGGAACTTTTCAATAGAAAAGTATCTAAACGACACACATATGTGTATCTAAATGTAATAACCCATCCGCTTAAGTTCAATCACTTATATGATTGAGCATCATTGGCATAATAGTTGCTCATTATTCAATGCTTAAATTAAGCTTTAATAAACAGAATTAAGATATACAATTGACCAAGCCGTTTAATTTATTAATGAATATTAATGCAGTCAGTAGCGAAAAGTTCAAACAAGCTATGGGCCGCTTTCCAAGCGGCGTAACGATTGTAACGACAATCAACAGTGATGATCAAAGATGTGGATTCACGGCATCTGCTTTCTCTTCTCTTTCTCTTTCCCCACCTTTAATTTTAGTATGTTTAGCTAATAGTGCTGATTGCTTTACCTCCTTCAATAGTGGAGAACGATTCGCTGTCAACATTGTTGGACCAAAACATGAAGAGTTAGCATTTAAATTTGCCACAAAAGGCTGTGACAAATTCGGAAGCAACGAATTTGTATTTGGCGAAAGTGGTCTTCCAATACTTTCAGATAGTCCTGTATCTCTAGAGTGTAAAACAAAATATATCTACCCTGGTGGTGATCATATTATTTTAGTGGGTGAAATCGAGTATTTAAGAATTAATGATGATGAATGCCCAATAATTTGGCATGAAGGAAAATTTCACCACTTAACGACTTAAGGCGATATATAGCGGAGCACTCTTAATGTCAATGAAACATCCAGAGATATCACTCTGAAAAAGTTGTGCTAGCTTGACTCCCCGTCCTGCATCTGTACTCTAGAAACAAAATTCATAAATGCTGGCTCCAGTAATTCAACATCCCTCATTCTGGATCTCTTCTTCAACAAATCTTGAGTGTTAATTCCTAACGTGCCATTTTGACGATAAACTTTTAGCTCGCCTGCATGAATAAAACGATAAATTTTAGTTACTGGAATACCAGATATTCTCGCGGCTTTTGTAATACTTACAAATTGCACTAGTGACATTTTTGTGGCGACATCCTTTATCGAACTAGGCATATTTTAACACATTAAATACCATACAATCACAGTTCATAAGCCCCTACCACAAGTGATAACTTTTGAGTAACAACTTTAGACCTAATTTAGAATGGCTTATAAAATTGAAAATAACTTTAGTTTTTTTCCCGCACCACAAATGCTTGACGATAAAACTGACTTGCGCCATTCACACCTATATGCTTAACATTTTTTGATATCTTTTCAAATATCGGTAATACACGGTCATATATACTCGACTCCCCACCTACGAGCATCATTTGTATAGTGCCAGAATCTTCTACATTTTCATTGATTACCACCGCATCTAAAAAAGAAATTTCACTCTCTATTAATTGTTCAGACAGTTCTTGTAAAAACTCTGGAGATACTGGGCTCATATCTATTACGATACTATCTGTCCTTCTACAATGTACAACTCCTTGATTTCCAAAAAGTACATTTTCCAATTCTGGACCATCAGACATTATTGTAATGATTATTGGACAAGCCATCGCAAGAGACATCGGAGAATTATAAAAATGCCCACTAATGCATACCTGGCTGCTCGCATAGTCCTCTAACATATTTAGAGAAAATTTTACCTTACCTAGTTGTTCTATAATTAAATCTGCTAAATTTCCTTGCCCTAAAACACCAATTTCTACTTGGTTTGGATTAGAAATACTCATGAAACTGACGCCTTACTAGCCCCATCAAGCAATATTATAAAAAAGTCTTCCTTCACTTGAGAAAAGTGACTATTCTTTCCACAAATGCGTTTTCTGGTATCAACTCTTTCTCGATTACTGTTCTAAACGCAACTCTCTCCACTCTTATGAAGTAAGGAAACCTGCACTGCACAATAATATCTCGTAGAGTATCATCTTAGAAGCATCAATAAGTCCCATCACATGTTTAGTAGAAAAAGATGGCGGAGAGAGAGGGATTCGAACCCTCGGTGCCCTATTGAGGACACACTCACTTTCCAGGCGAGCCCGTTCGGCCACTCCGGCATCTCTCCTGACTAAAGCGATCCCCTGTTAATATGGACTGCTGTACTAACAAAGATTTACTCCTCGTCCATATTCAATCACATGGGCATTGTGCGCATTGTGGGCATTACACAAAAACTAATCGCAGTGAGGTCACACACATTTTTAAATTAAAGTGAGCAACCTTAGGTGTAGCGTGGCTATTTCCATTAATAATACATTAGTCAGAAGCAAAATTTATTACCAGGGTTTTTTCCCTTTGTCATTACTTGAGCTGTAGATAGATGATGGAAAATGCGCAATGTTTTCACCTACATCCGATATTTTTGCGATCCCTTGTTTGTCTACTTCGTCTATTCTGATAATTGCATGCATAGGCAGAAAAAAACGCTTTACCAAATCAAATTCCGATTTAAGCTTTTCTTCACCAGGGTCTACTACAACACTTGATCGTTCGTTAAATGTTAACTCTTCAATGGTTATAAAACCATACAAATCAGATTGATACACTTGGTGCGCATATATCTCATATACTTTACTCTGATTATAAAAGCTTATCTTATAAATACTTTTTTTAGCCATAAACCTGTAAAAATTGCTGCGTGAGCTGCTTAATAATAGTTAGGCTATGATACTCTTTCCCAAGCAGAATTTTTCAACTAACTGAAGTTCTTAATATCCTTGCGGATTGCATGCCACACGCACGTCATGTTCAATATAATCACTTGATTGGTGAGCGTGCACAATGATCCCATAAGTTGATCCAGATTCCCTTAAATATCGATTCTAAATTATCACCATGCACAAATTTCAAGTACTCGCCGCTCCTTTCATAAAGAACGCATCAGTGCAGTGTTCATCAAGTAGCCTTAAAAATAACTTCGCACTAAGAACACATACATAGCTTAGCTACAATCAGTGCTTATATAGCAGTCAACACACCCCCATTAATGATTACAAAAATTACTATGTCTTAAGTTCCACAGTTTAAGATACCGACATATTTTTAACAATCGCATCACCAAAGCCTGAGGTGCTTACAAGCGTCGCTCCGGGCATTAATCTCTCCAGATCTTCCTGCACCTCTCTTGAAGTCCCGGGTCTGCGACCCTTTGCATGAAATCCTGCTCGTGCCAAAGCTAAATCGTAGGTTACAGTTTTTGATGCAATCGCGCCTGATATTCCACTAATCACTAAATCCGCTGCTTCCGTCCAGCCTAAATGACGCAACATCATTTCAGCAGATAAAATAATTGATCCCGGATTGACTCGATTCTTGCCAGCATGTGCAGGTGCTGTGCCATGAGTTGCTTCAAAGCATGCAATGTCATCAGAAATATTCGCGCCTGGCGCAATGCCAATACCACCCACTTGCGCCGCAAGTGCATCAGAAATGTAATCGCCATTTAAGTTTAACGTTGCAATTACGTCATAATCTTTTGGTTTAAGTAAAATCTGCTGTAAAAAATTATCTGCTATGACGTCTTTTATAATTATTTCTTTGCCATTACGTGGATTCTTTGTTTTGCACCAAGGCCCTTCACCAATTACTTCGGCATCAAATTCGCGCATGGCTAGCTCATAGCCCCAATTTCGAAATGCCCCCTCAGTAAATTTCATAATATTTCCTTTGTGTACTAAGGAGACAGAATGGCGGTCATTATCAATGGCATATTGAATCGCTTTACGGATTAACCGGACTGATCCTTCTTTTGAAACAGGTTTAATGCCAATACCCGAAGTTTCTGGAAAGCGTATTTTTGTTACATTCATTTCACCACGCAAAAACCCGATGATTTTTCTCGCCTCTTTACTTTGTGCTTCCCACTCAATACCCGCATATATATCTTCGGTATTTTCACGAAAGACTACCATGTCTGTAGTAGCCGAATTTCTTAATGGTGTCGGCGTCCCCGAGAAATAACGAATTGGCCGCACACAGGCAAAGAGATCCAGATTTTGCCGAATCGCGACGTTTAACGAACGCATCCCTTCTCCTACAGGTGTCGCTAACGGACCTTTTATCGAGACAATATACTTTTTTATCACTTCAAGGGTTTCCGCAGGTAAAAAATCATGCTCACCATACAAGCGCGCGGCTTTTTCACCTGCATATATCTCCATCCAACTGATACGACGTTTATCGTTGTAGGCTTTCTTAACCGCAGCCGAAACAATACGGCGCATCACTGGAGTAACATCTATACCAATACCATCACCTTCTATGAACGGAATGATAGGTGCCGCAGGAACAACTAATTCTTTATCCGAATTGAGTTTTATAGGTTCACCTTCAGCAGGGATTTGAACGTGCTCGTAAGGCTTGTGTGCCATAAATGGACCTTTCAATGAAATTAAGTAGATTAGTTATAGTTAAAAGATGGCTGCCTGCCCTAAAGATATTAAGCCACAAGAATGAGTAAAGATATAAAAAGTCCCAGCATGCAATGTGGCTACATGCCAGAACTTGAATATAGTAACAACCAGATTGGTTATCCAGTAGCGACTTTAGAATCAAACTGCGCTTCTTCCGTAGATCCTGTAAGTGCGGTGACAGATGACTGGCCACCCTGAATGGTGGTCGTCACATCATCAAAATAACCTGCGCCTACCTCTTGCTGGTGACTAACAAAGGTATAGCCTCGATCACGCGCATTAAATTCAGGTTCTTGCACCATGTTTACGTAGGCCTTCATTCCTTCTTTTACGTAAGCCTCCGCCAAATCAAACATGTTGTACCACATATTATGAATACCGGCCAAAGTAATAAATTGATATTTGTAGCCCATAGCACCTAGTTCACGTTGGAATTTAGCTATGGTGTCATCGTCTAAATTCTGTTTCCAGTTGAAAGAAGGTGAGCAGTTATAGGCGAGTAATTGTCCAGGATATTCTTTACGAACACCTTCGGCAAACTTTTTGGCAAACTCTAAATCAGGAGTCCCAGTCTCGCACCAAACTAAATCTGCATATTCCGAGTAAGCAAGTCCGCGCGAAATCGCTTGTTCCAAACCATTTTTTACTCGGTAAAAACCTTCCGAGGTACGTTCGCCCGTTAGAAAAGGCTTATCACGTTCATCATAGTCCGAGGTGAGTAGATTAGCAGCCTCGGAATCTGTACGACCTAATATTACAGTTGGCACGCCCATTACGTCCGCGGCAAGGCGAGCAGCGTTGAGCTTTTGACAGGCTTCCTGAGTTGGCACAAGTACCTTGCCACCCATGTGTCCGCATTTTTTAACGGCGGCTAGTTGATCTTCAAAGTGCACCCCGGAGGCACCCGCAACAATCATGTTTTTCATCAGTTCAAAAGCATTGAGTACACCACCAAATCCAGCCTCGGCATCAGCAACAATGGGTACGAAATAATTTATATCACTATCTTCGCGTGACCATTGAATTTCATCAGCACGCTTAAATGCGTTATTTATCCTGCGCACAACGGTTGGCACTGAATCGTAAGCATAGAGCGACTGATCCGGATACATAGTTTCACTGGTATTGGCATCCGCAGCCACCTGCCAACCTGATAAGTAAATTGCCTTAATTCCAGCCTTGACTTGTTGCACTGCCTGTCCCCCGGTTAGCGCACCCAGACAATTAATGTAATCTTCCTCATTAACCAGCTTCCAAAGCTGTTCTGCTCCGCGCCGCGCAAGCGTATATTCTATTTGTAATGAACCACGAAGACGCACGACATCTTCGGCAGTATAGTCACGTCGAACGCTACCCCAGCGAGGATTATTCGCCCATTCTTTGTCAAGCTCTTTTGTTTGTTCAGCCCTACTCTTACTCACGATTGTCTCCTTAAAAAAAACCGAAATGAAATAATTCTGATTCTAACCTTAGAATCTCGGTAAGCTGCAAGTTGGGAGCACATATTAACAGATACTAATTTAGAGTGACTATAAAAATTAAGAAATCGACTATGCAAACTACCAATGGGAAATAAGAATTAGAGCGATTAGAATACCAGTGTTGAACTCAGGGTCATAACGTATAGGAAGTATATCTATGCAATTTAAAACCGCTGATCTCTGCGATGAGCATGAAAGTAGTATTTTGGTAACCCAGCCACTATTTCGTGATTACGGTGGCAATATATCTTTTTGCGGGAAAATTTGTACAGTAAAGTGCTTTGAAGATAATTCCCTGGTGCGGGATACGCTCAAATATGCCGGAGCTGGTCAGGTGCTGGTAATTGATGGTGGTGGCTCAACTCGCAGGGCATTAGTTGGTGGCTTACTGGCTCAAATAGGCGCAGAAAATAATTGGGCAGGCGTTGTTGTAAACGGGTGTATTCGCGATTCTGAAATCATTGCCACAATTAATATTGGCTGTAAGGCACTGTCTGCCTGTCCACTAAAAACAGTAAAAAAAGGCGCGGGAGAAAAGGACGTTGCAGTACATTTCGCCGACGTGGACTTTATCCCCGGTCATTTTCTGTATGCGGATGAAGATGGGGTTATTGTAAGTATTAAAGATTTGTTAGCTTAAAAAACGAGATAGATCTTGGTATGCGAGTTATCTCCTACGACTATAACTTTGGTATCACGTGTATTGATACTATGTATATGCAAGCTGGGTGTGCAGCTTGTTATTTGGTTACTTACAGGAATCGCGCCGCGTTTATCGACACCGGTACAGGAAATACTGTTCCTTACTTAATAGAGATCTTGAAAATAAAAAATATTCCAATCGAGGCCGTTGAATATGTCATTCCTACGCACGTGCATCTGGATCATGCTGGTGGCGCAGGTTTGTTAATGAGCAAGTTACCTGATGCCAGATTGGTCATTCATCCTCGTGGTGCACGGCACATGATTCACCCGGGGAAGCTCATCAATAGTGCAATGGCAGTTTATGGCGAGGAGAAATTTCACCAAAATTTTGGTGAGGTAATTCCAGTTGATGAGCAGCGCGTAATCGTTGCTGACGATAACACGGTGATTAAGCTTGCAGGCCGTGCATTGACGTTTATAGATACGCCGGGTCATGCTCGCCACCATTTCTGTATATACGATGAGATGAGTAAAGGATTTTTTAGCGGCGATACTTTTGGGTTGTCATACCGGGAACTTGATGGCGAAGATGGTGCCTTTATTCTGCCGACTACCACACCTGTGCAGTTCGATCCTGATGCCTGGCAGGATTCACTCGCGCGGTTGCTTAGTTATCACCCAAAAAATATTTATTTAACGCATTTCGGACGCATTACAGAAGTCAACCGCCTTGCACAAGATCTAGGTAACGATATCGTTCGCTATGCAGAGATTGCGAAAGGCTGTTCGCAGGCAAAAAATCGCAAAGAAAAAATAGTTGCTGCACTTACTGAACGTTTGCGACAAAGATTAAATAGCAGAACAAACGCAACGAATATAGAAGAGCAGGTATGCTTTCTTAAGCATGATTTAGAATTGAACGCAGCAGGGTTGGAGATTTGGGCAGATCGTTTATAAAAAATTTAACAGGGCAACCCTGTTATCGCAACGTACCTGATTTTGCCCGTGTCGTGTATCTAAAATTGGGCGGGTATCAATTATGAATCTTCTGAAATAGAAAAAATTACGTCCCCAGGTGTCACACGTTCTATATTTTGAAGGGAAGAGTGGACGATTTTACCAGTTGTCAGGAATAACGATGGTTGTCCCCTACAACACAAGTTGTTCCTTACGACATAAGTTTCCCACAACACAGCAAAAGTGCGGTGGTTTGGATTGATTGGCGCGGCGTGCGTACCAGAGTATTGCTATACGAAGGCGGAAAGACGGCGGTGATAGTACTTTACGCCATCAAATGACAGGTCTTTATCCGCTCCGCCTAAATACATTTCGGCTACGTCTGTCGATTCAAGCAGCTGTTTCGCCGTGCCTTTTTTTACCACCCGACCGTTTTCAATGACATAACCCACTGAAGCATAACGTAAAGCAATCCTGGCATTTTGTTCTGAAATTAAAAAACTTACGCCTTCTTCTTCATTTAGTCGTTTAACAATTTCAAATACCTGTTCGATAAACTGTGGGGCCAACCCCATAGATGGCTCGTCCAATAAGATAAGGCTGGGCTTTGACATCAAGGCCCGACCTACCGCAATCATTTGCTGCTCGCCGCCAGAACACAATCCACCCGGATTTTTACGTCGATCTTTGATGCGCGGGAACAATTCGTATACGTACTCTAAATTTCTTCTTTGTATGGCTCTTCTCATGTTTTTAACAAAGGAGCCGGTCAATAAATTTTCCTCGACACTCAAGTGCGCGAATATATGACGCCCTTCTAATACCTGAACCACACCTTTTTTCACCATGTCATAAGCACTATAGCCCGCTATATCATTACCGTTTAGCTCAATAGTTCCTTTGGTAACTTCGCCCCGCTCAGATTCTAACAAACGTGAGCACGCCTTCAGTGTAGTGGTTTTACCAGCACCATTCGCGCCCAGCAGAGACACTATTTCGCCCTGATTTACCACAAGAGAAACTCCGTGTAATGCAAGAATTACTCTGCCGTAAACGGCTTCAATATTGTTGATTACCAGTAATGACGTGTCTGCCGGCGTTTCTGCTGGTGTTGACTGTGTATTTTCCGGTACTGCTGGCGGGGATGTATCGCTCATAATATTTCTTCAATTCACATTTGATTTATCATCTTCAACATTTATTACCTTCAACAACCGAGCTACAGAGTAGCCCGGTTGTGAAGATTGTAACCCTTCAGATTTTTACAAATCGAAGTCATCGTCATTGTTATCAGCGTTGCAGGGTCGTGCGGTGATGTTATTGTCTTGGGCGTATTTCTCTGCACCCGCGTCAATAATGGATTGCGATAACGGTACGTCTCCTTCAATCCAGTCCGAAACAATGTTCCACTGCCGCTTGCCCGCATTCCATTGCTGAAACTTGGCTAAATGACCGCCTACATGATCTAAACACGTTAAATGCATCTCCGGCACTAGCCCCGTGGCACCTAACTCTTCAATGCGATCCGCATCTAACTTGAGGTTCTCAAAACCCCACCGCGCCTCAGTGCTGGTCAACGGACGATCCCCAAAACGCTGCTGCGCAATCAGTAAAGCCTCTACATGTACAATGCCAGCCAGTACCCCTAAATTCCAGTACACCGAACCTAAACGGCTCTTGTCCTGTAAATCCCCCTTGCCAGCCTTGTATACCTTGTCAATGATCTCCTGCACAACACTGAAGTTGGTGCCCGCCGGATGCGTGGTGATGGCCTGATAACCATCCGCCGCCTTGCCCGCCGGAATTACGTCCTCGTCCGAATTGCTCCAAATGTTGCCAATTAAACGACTCACCGGATAACCAGTGCGTACCGCCGTCTGCATCGCTACCGGGTTCATTACCCCCCAACCCCGTAATAGTACGTAGTCCGGCTTGAGCTTGCGAATGTTGAGCCATTGCGATTGCTGCTCGTTGCCAGGATGCGGTACCTCTAACGGGTGATGCGTGCATCCCCATTTGTCACACATGGCATCCATGAACTCTATGGCCTCTCGACCATACGGCGAACCATGATATAACATCGCAATCTTCTTGCCCTTCAGGTTGTCTCGACCTCCCTCCAGTACGTCTCCAATAAAATGTACCATGATGGAGTGCTCATCATAAGTGTTGATGCCAGGCATGAAATAGTACGGGAAAATGTCCCCGCGCTGCCCCGCCGTCTTGCCGTGATTGACCGCAATAATCGGCATCTTGTCCTTGCGACCAGTCTCAATTAAGGCCGTGGATATGCCTACACTTAACGGATCAAAAAAGACCGCCCCACCTTCCCGATCCTTTAACCGCTTGTAACACTCCACCCCACGCTCTACCGAATATTCGGTCTCACATTCCGACCATATTAACTTGACACCATTCACACCCCCTCGATGATCATTGACTAAATTGTAGTAGTCTAATATGCCACCAAAATACCCCGTGCCCCCCGCCGCATACGGACCTACCCGATAACTCGGTATCGGTACATACATGGTCTCCGCCAATACCCCTATGCTCGTCACTAATAACGAACATAACGATATTCCTAATATTACTAACTTCTTCTTCATGTGTACTCCTCCAATTAAAGAGATTTTTAACTATAAAACAGCTTGTGTATACAAGCCATTTTTTTCTTTATACCTGTTACCTCAACAAATATAAAAAACCTGTAATTGCTAGGTGGCAAACGGCCAGATACGCAATCTGTGTTTGATCGCGTTCCATAGCCCGGCAAAACCATCCGGATGATAAATCAATAATACAATTATGATGGTGCCTACAACAATTTTGGAATTATTTTCTACGAATGCAGTGTCGAGGTAGCCCCCACCAAACACTGCGTCACCAAACCTGGTAATGACTATAGGCCAACCATATACGAATGCAGCTCCCAGAAAAGAACCCAGGATAGAACCCAACCCACCTAAAATTATCATGAACATCACTAAAAACGATCTTCTTAAATTGTAGATCATAAAATCAAGATTGCCAATATAACAATATGAGTACATGGCACCGGCAACACCACAATAAAAACAACTGACAAAAAACGCATTTAATTTTGTTTTGGCCACCGAAATGCCGATGACGCTGGCGGCAATATCAAAATCCCGCACCGCCATCCAGTTGCGGCCAGTCGAACTGCGTACCATATTTTTCGCGGCAAGCGCCAGCAACACAGTGGTAACTAACGTTATCAGATAGCGCCATACGTAAGCGTTGTAGTCCTTATCAACTCCAAAGAAGTCGAAGATTTGGTCCTGATATGGAAGGAAGCGATAGTGGAACGCCGGTAAATGCACAACCCCTGAGCTCGCATAGTTTAAGAAATAAGGATAGGCATTGAATACCCATTCGGCAAAAAATTGCGCTGCTAACGTAGATACCAGTAAGTAGAAACCTTTAATCCGCAAACTGGGAAGACCAAATATAATCCCCACCAGACCGGTCACAATCCCCGCGCATAAAAAAGCCAACCAAACGTTCATCCACTCCACGCGCAACAGCAGGTTAAACGCCGTAAATGCACCGAAGCACATAAACCCGGCAGTGCCCAAGGATAGCTGGCCAGTATAGCCTGACGCTATATTTAATCCTAAAGAAGCAATTCCCAATACCATCATGGGAATTAAAATGGCACTAAACCAGTAGTCATTGCCGATAAACGGAACTACCAAAAACATAAAAGCCAGGAACGCCCACATAACCCAGCGATCCTCACGAACCGGCACCATGCGCCGATCTTTGGCATAACTTTCTACCAGCTGACCCGTTTCCCGATAATACATGTTTATATTCTCTCTATTTCACGTTCACCAAATATACCCGTAGGGCGTACCAGTATAAATACCAATGCGGTCAGATAGGCCCACCAGTGTTCGATACCCTGGCCGCCAAACGCATCCGCAAAAAATATTTCACCAAGTTTTTCACTGGCACCGATAATCAGCCCACCAACTATACAGCCCGGGATTGAAGTCAATCCACCGATCAAAATTACCGGCAACCCTTTCAACACTGCCGCGGTCAAGGTAAAAGATACGCTTAAGCGATCTGCCCAAGCCATTCCTGCTACAAAGACGATTACGCCGGTTACCGCCCACACGATTGCCCAAATTCTAGACAGTGGTATACCTACCGCTTGCGCAGCCATATGATCGTCGGACACTGCGCGCAACGATAAACCGGTACGTGTATATTGGAAAAACAGATATAAACCTACCACTAAAAAGATGGCTACTGCCGCAACGAAGCCGTCAAACTTGCTCACCAGGATGTCCAACCAGGGAATATATTGGGACACCTCAATTGGACTACTTGGGATACCTAATTCCAGACCATGCACGGCGGAATCCCAAGTGCCCTGCGCGAGACCTTCTAAAAAGTAATTCAAGCCTACCGTTGCCATAAATAAAGACAATAAATCCCGGTTGGCAAGCGGCCGCATTACGGCACGCTCAATAATAATGCCCATGATAACCATCACTACAGTGGTGATCGTAAACGCTACCCAGAAGTTGACTTGTCGCTCCAGCAGACTCACGAATGTCAGTGCTGCAAACAGCAACATCGTACCTTGCGCAAAATTGAAAACACCGGAAGATTTATAGATCAGTACAAAACCGATCGCCACTAACGAGTACATCACTCCGGAGAGCATCCCACCAATGAACACCTCAAGGCCAAACAAGGTGAACATGTCAACAAATGCAGTTCCAAATCCAGCTAAAATGTCCACTCGTATGCTCCCGTCATATTGAACGTGTTAATTTTTAATGCGTAACGCCCAGATAGGCATCAATTACGGCTTGATTGTTTTTAACTTCTTCCGGCGTACCATCGCCAATTTTTGCGCCATAGTCCATGACCACCACGTGATCAGAAATATCCATCACTACGCTCATATCGTGCTCAATTAAAACGATGGTGGTGCCACGGTTGTAATTAATTTCCTGTATAAAACAAGCCATATCAAGCTTTTCGTCTAAATTCATGCCCGTCATCGGCTCGTCAAGTAGCAACATGTTGGGTTCGGCAGCCAAGGCGCGTCCCAGTTCGACACGCTTTTGCAGACCATAGGATAATGCCGATACGGGTGTTTTGCGTATCGCCTGTAAGCCTAAAAAGTCAATAATCTCTTCTACTACCTGACGATGCTCAAGCTCTTCTTTTTTACTGCGGCCAACGCCCAGGGCATTCTCAAGAAAAGTGGCTTTCATCATCAGGTTTCTACCTGTCATGATGTTTTCCACAGTGGTCATCCCAGAAAATAATGCGATGTTCTGGAAGGTCCGTCCTATACCCATCTGGGCCGCCGTGTGCGGCCTCATTTTTTTAAAGCTCTGACCTTCAAAAACAATGGAACCACGCTGTGGTTTATATACCCCGTTAATTACATTCAACATTGAGCTTTTACCCGCGCCATTGGGTCCGATTACCGCACAAATTTCACCTTTATATACTGTGAAACTTATATCCGTGATGGCTTTGGTGCCACCAAATGACAGATCAATATTCTCGATCACCATATGAGGATCTTTCCCATTTACGCCGTTACTCACCAGTAGTTACTCCCTCTTCCAGATCAGCCTCTTCCAGATCAGCTGATTCTAATTTTAGCTCAGCGATGGTCTCACCGCTTGAGGTGTCTTTTATTGCATACTTTTGTTGCGGTGAGTATAGCGCGTCTACCAATGCCCGATGTTTGCTCATCACCACGTCGCGCTTGATTTTGCGTGATCGTGTGATCTCGCCAGCATCAACGTTAAATTCCCGATGCATAATTAAAAAGCGCTTGATTGGAGGGCAACCCTGGCCTTCAATTTGTTCAATATGCACGTTGACTTCCGCCACCGTTTTTTTCACTAACTCGTATACTTCATCTTTGGCGGCCAGATCGCGATAGCTGGTGAAGCGAATATCGTTCATCTCGGCCCAACCCCCTACGGTGTCCTTGTCAATTACTATAAACGCCGCAATGGCATCCTGACCCGCACCTACGGCAACTGCTTCTTTAATAAATGGTGACGATTTTAACGCATTCTCGATCGGATGAGGCGCGAAAGTATCACCGTTACTGAAGCGCCCGATAGAATCAACCCGATCTGTAATTTTTAATGCCCCGATGGAGTCGATGTCGCCCATGTCCCCGGTTTTGACCCATCCATCAGCACCCTTTACCGCGGCCGTGGCTTCAGGATTGCGATAATACTCCCGGAACGCATTAATGCCTTTAAAAGCGATTTCTCCACTGTCCAGCTTGCTGATTTCGACGCCGGGTAGTGGCTTACCCATAATAAATTCACCGCCCGGGTTGTCGAGTTGCTGCCACCCCTGTACACAGAAAATACCGGCACCTTCCGTAGTGCCGTAAGTCTTTTTAATGTGGATGCCCACAGAGCGCAGGAAGTTAAAGACGTCTGTGCTCATGATATCGCCACCAGTAAAGGCCTTACGTAGTTTGCTCAATCCAAATACGTTTTTAAGCGGGCTATACATAAGTACATTACCGAGCAGCCACTTCAAATTATCCATGGTTGATAACACGTCACCATTCAAAAACTTGCCGCGATTTTTTTGCGCAAGCGTAAACCATCTACTAAACCACCTGCTGCCCGATCTTTGTGATCTGGCGATAATATCCGCATAGAGCTGCTTATAAAAGTGTGGCGGCGCATAAATAATGGTTGGTCCAATCGCATGTAAATCCGTCATAACGGTTTCGTTACTTTCCGGACAACTAGCGGTGAAACCTTGTACCAGCCATAAAGTATAGGTGAAAAATGTGTTCACAGGATATGATAACGGCATAAAAACCAGTACTTCTTCGTCTGGTCTTATACTTTCCTGATCGGCAAACGCTTTGGCGGTCTGAATTAAACTGCCGTGCGTATGCACCGCACCACGCGGTGGCCCGGCAGTGCCAGAGGTATACAGGATAAAGGCATCGGTATCCTGAGTAATCCCGGCAATGGTCTCTGCAAAGAAATCAGGATGCTCGGCGGCAAATTTTTTGCCAGCCTTTTGTATCTCCGCAAAACTATGCAGGCGGGAAGACGTGTATTCCTGCATCCCACGCCCATCGCTATAGATCATTTCCTCAAACTTTGGGCATTGCTGTTTTACTTCGTACAGGGCATCCACCTGCTGCTGATCCTGCACCATAGTAAATTTCGCTTCGCAGTCATTAAGCAGTAAAGTAAGCTCCTCGGCATTTGAATCAGGGTGAATCGGTACTGGTAGCGCCCCCAGGCATTGGGTGGCGATCATGCCGAAATAGAGTTGAGGGATGTTGTTGCCAATAACGGCAACCTTATCGTTGGCCTTCAGCCCTTTAGACGCCAGCCCACATGTCAATTCACGCACTAAGTGGCCGATATCTCCCCACGTCCAAGTCTTCCATAACCCATAACGCTTATATCGAAATGCCGGATCCAGCGGACGAGCTTTTGTTTGTTGCAGTAAAAGATCAGGAAATGTATCCATGCTAAAAATTCAAACCCCCACTCACTCCATCTTTAATGTACATACTGGCATGTTATTAATTTAGTATTTTTTTGCCCTAACTCACAGCCCGTAAGTGAGCTGCTAATGGTTTGCAACACCATACACGCTATTTTGCCAGTGTTATTGTTTTTTTTTAAGCCCTTCTCACCTTTTTATTAATGCTGTTTTCTATTCTACCCTGCTACGGTCTGCGCCAGCGAGCTTTAATCCGGCTTTCAGACAAAGCTAAAATACACCAGCAAACTCATGCTTTGCAAGTATTGTGAAGCGATTTGTCATTTATGTTGGTACGGATTGGCACATTTAAACCTGATTTATCGGCCATGAGTTTACAGGATTCATGCAATATAGTGATGAAATTGATTAAAAACTGTTAAAAATCATAGCCTTATATTCAAGGTAAATCTGTGGTCCAGCGAACCGCCAGGATCTGAGTAAGACACTGAATATGCAGCCTGCTTCCGGCCTGGGAGTTTGGGTGGTGGCACTCGAAAGTAAAATAGCTAGCGGCGCTGTTGAAAAAAATCTTGCAGTAAGATACTACAGTCGTGCGCTAACACTCCTTGCGTCACCGCAACTTGATGGTTATGTCTAGTATCTGAGAGTAACTCAAATACCGATCCAGCCGCACCGGTTTTGGTATCGTGCGCACCAAACACCAGTCTTGCTATTCTGGCGTGTAGCATGGCTCCCACGCACATTACGCAAGGTTCCAGAGTGACATACAGGGAGGCGTGGAGCAGTCGATAATTATTTATTGATCTCGCGGCCGCGCGTAAGGCAATGATTTCTGCATGCGCACAAGGATCGTGTTGCGAGATGGATTGATTCCAGCCCTTGCCAACAATGTCGCCATCAATAACGACCAGCGCGCCAACCGGTATTTCCTGGGTGGCTGCCGCATAGCGCGCCAACCGCAGGGCCACGTGCATGCGACGTTCGTCATCAGCTAAAGGCATAGTATTCATGCTGCTTTGGTGTTTTTCGTTAGAGGCTAACTATACCTGATTTGACTAGCTGTTATGAACGTGGACGTTCAGGATGTACCGGGTAATTAGGAAATAGGAAATAGAAAGAGCAGGAATAAGTAAGATTCAGGGTTTAATTTTTACGCGGGATTTTTCATTGCTCCGGTGCATTTATCTTAGCTGGCCTTAAGATACACACATCAATATCATAAAGAATGTATTTTATTGATCATTCCCATTCTATTGTAAATGAGAAATTTTTTCTTTTATTTTCAATAATTTAATCAGGAAAATACCATGCTCAAAAATTTATTTTAAAAATATTTACTCTGCGAGGGAGAATGCGCCATTTTACAGAATTCTGGCAATTAGCCCATCAACAAGTTTGAATCCGCTACCACGCCAATACAGGACGGCTCCGACACTTTCCTTATGCAACCCTTACCTATTCCGCACCTGTATCTTTAGCTTTGCTATAAACATCATCCAGCAAAGCCACGATAATCAGCTTCCGCAGATTGGCGTCCTGCATAAAATCACCAACGATCTTTTCATTGCGCCCGTGGCGATTAACAAAAGCGTTCATCGCTTCAGCTTCGAATACGGGTTTCACCTGCTCTTTGGTGTTAGCACACATCTTTTCCGCCAAGGTTTCATTAGCAGCCATATCACCGGCAATCTGTTCAAATAGCAGTTGATCTTCGTCGGCCCAGTCAGTACCGTATTTGTCGTTTACCACCTTAATGATTTCAGACAATGGAGAAGTGTGATCTTCCTTGCCACCACCGGTACCGACTTCAGATGGACCATAAAATAGCCAGTCTGGTAATTGTGGGTATCCGGGTTGCCCTTACCACCTTCGTTGCCGGTATTGAATGGTAAAAAGAAGGTGCTGTCGCCAGCCAGCCTGGTTGCCATATAGGCTTCGTCGGTATCCACGGCGAAGTGGACAAGGGTGCGCTTCTTAAAGTGCAACAGAGGGGTTTTCAGCGTAGGCACGCGGTCTTTTTTGTATTGCTTAACCGCATGGGTCCAATTTTGCCCGGTGAACTGGTTTTTCAGATCCACGGTGGCAATGGGTAAACCATTAATAAACAGCACCATATCAATGCCGTTTTCACTCGCCAGGTCGTAGTACACCTGACGCATTACCGTTAAGCGGTTCTGTTGATATAGGGCTTCGGTTTCAGGATTAAGCGAGCTGGCAGGCTTAAAATAAGCCAGTCGAACCAACTTGCCCACGGTCACGCACCCCATTGCGAATTACGTCCAACAAGCCCCTGTTGTTACACTCTGAGGCGATACGGCGGACCACCATATTATCCACTTGCTTGCTGTAACTGGCGCTCAGTGCTTCATATGCGGCGGGCTGGGCTGCCTTAATAAAGGCAATCATAGTGGTGGGGTCAAACGCCAGTTCAGCATCATATTGCTGGTTGGATACCGACTCGTACTCGGCGTGATCTACCAGCCAATGCTCGATGGCTTCTTCAAAATGCAGCTCCTGTGTTGGCTTTGTCCCCTTAACCATGGTGATGCCTATTGTTGTTCGTGATTAAAGTTATTAATCGCGTGAGCTATTTCCAGTTTTAGCGATTCGGAGTAATCGTCTTCATAAATTAACGAGGCGATGATTTTCCGCGTCAGGTCTTTGTCGATAACATTATCCGCAATCCATACCACAATATTTTCCATCTCCTGAATAAAATACTGAACACAGAAGTCATAGCCATTAAGCTGAAGAAAATATGCTCCCAGTGCGATACTTGAACGCTTGTTGCCATCCGTGAACGCATGATTCTTATTGATGGCATAAACCAGATGCGTCAGTTTGTCTTCCAGCTCCGGGTAATACCAATCATTCTGGACGTGCTCCAATGGGCTGGCTAACAAACCCAAGTCATTGTTGCCCGCACGACCACCGGAGTTTTCGATAATCCAGTCATGCACCTCAACAGCATGGGCAACATCAAAGTATAAAAATTGCTCTGCCATGAGTTACCGGTCCTTCAGCCGTTTGAATGCTTCCAGAGTGTCAGGGTCTGAAAGCTGATCTTTCAGTGACCGGCTGGTTTCTCCCAGGAACTTCTCCACATCACCTTCCGGCACTGTCTGCAAGTAAGACTCCAGCTTGGTATGCAGTGCATCGCGAAAGCTCATATCGCGGCTTGCCATCTTGGTACGGGCATCGTCGATGATGGGCTTTAGGTAGGGGTTGCTCTCCAAGTGGTCCAGCAACTCATCCAGTTCACTTGGGAAGAGTTGCCTGCCCAGTTCTGTTGCTTTGTGCTCCATATCTTCCGCCAAGCCATTCTCGATGCTGGCTATGGCTTTCAGCACCTCGGAATAGAAGGTCTCGCGCACATTGTCATTCTTTGCCAGCTTCAGTATATGCTTGTATTCATTAGCATTTTCTCGAAATACCAGTTGGTAAATCTTGTTGGTATAGACCCCGTACTTGTACTTGCCCATATTGAGGTGCTTATCCAGGGCATCGGTGAACACCTTACGGTAGCTGTACTCTTTATAGGCAGACGGCAGATAGTCAGTATCCCGCTGGTTGATGAACTTGGTATGCCCACCAGCGCGCTCTGCTACCACGTCGATAACAATATCCAATATGCGAGACCGGATAATCTTGGCGCGTTCACTCTCGGTCAGCAGCATGGCGAAGTTTAGTGTTGCTCGAAAATTGAACACCCCAAGAACCGAGGTTTTGGTACCGTAATCAGTTACGGTACCATGCACTATCTCCTTGAATTTCTTGAGCTTTATACCTTTTAGCAACTGGTAACCGTTATTCTTAAGCTCGTCACCATGGCTGGAGAGGTACTTTTCCACGGTGCTGTCACTGATCTCGAATAGCTCCATCAACTGCTGCTTGGTAAACAGCGCATCACCCTCAAATTCCAACCCGCCCAGAGATAGATGCTCTTCGATCTTCTCCAGGGCATAGCGGTTGTTCAGGACATTCTGGCGGTCTATTGAGGATGTAGTCAGATCATTGGCCATGGTAGGCACCTCCTGCTACAGGGCTATATTGTGACCCATTGAGATGGCGGCGCAATACGGTGAAGGGCAAAACCACTTTGCCGTATTCGGATTGTTTGTAGTTGCCGCGCAGGATTTCGGCAATGGACCAGATAAAGCTAACGTGTTCGAAGAAGTTGTTCATTGTGTTCCTAATGTCATCACGCAAGCTGATTGTTGCGCTTGCTGCTATTATTAATAACCATGGTATTCATAAATACGGGGTCTGGTTTAACGGCTCTCAAACTATTACGCAGCCCTGCGCCCTCACTGGGGTGCATAGACGAAATTCGACCGACCTTACCAGAAGTGCTCCGCCAGTCTTTGACATACTGCACTGTATTCAGCTCAGAATCGGCACGCTGCTCAAGTTGGTAGACCATAGCCCGGACCTTTTGGCGCTCTTTTTTCGGCACCGTTGGCTGCTTACCATTTACACCCAGATTCGTAACCTGCATGGGAGCGTTGGCAGAGACAATTTCATGCTTGCTGCGTTTAGGGGAAAATCCCTTACCGTATAGCATCCTGTAGATGCTCGAAATCACATCAGTCTTATGTTTCTGTGTCATTCTGGTTTGGCTCGACACCGTTACATCGTCCATAAAGCGGCTATAGCTATATCCTTGCTGCTCAAGGTATAAAACCAGCTCGGGTTCTTTGTCCCAGAATACGAGATTTGCAAGGTAGCCACTTGTCTTCCAGCCTTGGGGTAAGCAACCATTATGCGTTGTCAGGGTGGTTAAGATCTGCGCTACATCTGGTGAGAAATTGAAACAATACTGCCAAATACCATGCACTGCAGCGCAATCGGAGCTGGGAAAGAAGTCTTTAATGTCCTCAGCAATTAAAACCCGCTTACCAGAATGAACCTTTGCATGTGACTTGCAGCTGCGTGGATTTTTCGGGTCAGCGATGCCACCTTGCATGTAAAGGGGGTAATCAACCTGCTTCAGTATTCTGTTTTTTATATGCTCGTGGACAGTTTTTAGTGGTTCACGCGCATCATTAGTAGGACGGAGCTCACCGCTCTTTTTCTTGAGTAGCTTTCCGGGTTTCCACAGCTGATCGACATTTGCTTCTATTTCGAACAGTTCCTGTTCAGATAGGGACAGTATTGATGCGAGAGACTTTACATTCGCTATCGGGGATATTCTGATAGCTGGTTGTTTACTTTGGTGCATTCGCCATCAATTCCATGATGTTTTTTGACAGGGCTTCTACGTGCTTAGTATCAAGTTCGGTAATCTTTGCTTTTTCCGTAGCGAGGAAGACTAAAACGCTTAGTGGCATATCCAATGCGCTGGCAATAGACTCAGCTGCTGTAATGCTAGGTTCTCGCTTGTTTTGTTCAATTAACGATATGTGTGAAACAGACATATCAACTTTCTCCGCAAGCTGTGCTTGTGTCAGCCCTTTGAGCTTACGGCATTGTTTAATCGTTCCACCTAAATCCATAAATTTCACCAATAAAGATAAAGGGTTCGCTGTGTTAGCCAGAAAACAACTTGATGATGGCGACAATAGAGGGCATCTTATCGAAAACCCTACCCAAGCAAGCCAAGGCTTTACTTCGGGCGTCTTCATCGCTATCACCATCTTCTATGAGCTGTTGGATATCGCTTATCGCTTCGTCCAACTGCTCCCTAACACTGGGTTCCGCTGTATCACTTGTAGATGCTTGCACAGCCTCAAGGGAGTGCAGCACCTTCTTTAACAAGTTAGTTGTTTCCATAAAGGAAATACCTCGCTGTGGATGAATGTCAATCGGTGCAAATGCACCTGTCCCCACACACAATTGGACCGAAAGAAACACAGCGGAACCTATCTTCGACCGAAGGTCATCCTGTCCCCATTTAACCGTTGCCCCATATTACCGGTTAGCGGTCAACTGCTGACGGACGTTTACGAATTGACGTTTGCCGTGTGACGGATAGCTCGTGTCACGGATCGGCGGTCGATTGTCTTTTGGCTTCAGTGAGATGACTTACCGGCATCGCCCATCCCGATAGGAAATGGACTGCATCAAGGTACCAATTTTTAGAGGTTAAACTTATTAAAGAACGATCTGGACGGTAGCATCCAGTCTGCGAGCCATTATACATGAAATTTGACTCTTAGCAAATATTTTTACTCTTAGTAAACTTAAAACCCACCCCCTAGCAGCAAGAATCCTAGAAGAGAAAACGGTTCGCATTTTAAGAAGGATGCGACGCCGCTTGTGACCTGGACATTTATCAAACACCCGACTCAAGGAGGAACACAGCCACTTGCGATAAGTAGTCCTTGAATCGGGTGTCTTTTCATACCCTTTTGTGGATGGGACAGCTGGCTGGCCCATCTGCCTCCCGGCGAGGGTGGGTGGGCCTTACGGCCAGGACGAAACCCTAAGAGCAGGTGGTTTGAGAGTTTTATTAACGACCAAGATAAGTGGCTGTTATTTGTTCGCGGGTATGGCCCATTTCTTTGGAAATGATGAGCCTGGCTTTGAGGTCGGTTTGCCTTTGTTTTGGGGTGAGTCGTTTGCTGGTGGAGCCACCGCAGGCCGGGGCTGGCCAGCCGGTGAGTTGCTGGTAGCGTGTCTGGGCGTAGGCATGGCGGAGGCTATGCATCTTGCAGAGGCCTGCTTTCTGAGTTTGTTTCTCATACTTTCGCATTTTCTGCACATACATCAGGTAGCCGGGAATCAGTGAGCCTCGGCCGGCCAATTGATGGGCGCGGTGGAGTACGTCTCGTTGGTAATCCGTGCGAATGGGGACGGTTCCAGCCCTTGCCAACAATGTCGCCATCAATAACGACCAGCGCGCCAACCGGTATTTCCTGGGTGGCTGCCGCATAGCGCGCCAACCGCAGGGCCACGTGCATGCGACGTTCGTCATCAGCTAAAGGCATAGTATTCATGCTGCTTTGGTGTTTTTCGTTAGAGGCTAACTATACCTGATTTGACTAGCTGTTATGAACGTGGACGTTCAGGATGTACCGGGTAATTAGGAAATAGGAAATAGAAAGAGCAGGAATAAGTAAGATTCAGGGTTTAATTTTTACGCGGGATTTTTCATTGCTCCGGTGCATTTATCCTGGCTGGTCTTAAGATACACACATCAATATCATAAAGAATGTATTTTATTGATCATTCCCATTCGATGGTGGCAGGTGGCTTGTCAGAAATGTCGTAAGTTACTCTGGAAATGCCAGCGACTTCGTTGATGATGCGTCGCGAGACGTGGCTTAAAAACTCATACGGCAAACGTGCCCAGCGCGCAGTCATGAAATCCACGGTCTCCACGGCGCGCAGTGCGATCACGTAGTCATACTCTCTCCCATCTCCCATGATTCCTACCGATTTTACCGGCATGAAAACCGCGAAGGCTTGAGAAACACTATCGTATAAGTCGTTGCTTTTAAGTTCCATTATAAAGATGTCATCGGCACGGCGCAGTAAATCGGCATATTTTTTTTCCACCGCACCCAGTATGCGCACGCCCAAACCGGGGCCTGGGAAGGGGTGCCGAAAGACGATAGCACGCGGTATGCCAAGCTCTAATCCGACGTTGCGCACTTCATCTTTGAACAGTTCTTTCAGGGGTTCTATAAGTTGCAGTTGCATCTTGCTCGGCAGGCCAGCCACATTGTGATGAGATTTAATGAGTTTCGCCTTGCCGGTAGTGGCTGCCGCAGACTCAATAATATCTGGATAAATGGTGCCTTGAGCTAACCACTTTACATTCTCCAGCTTGCCTGCCTCCCGTTCAAATATGTCAATAAAGAGGTTGCCAATAATCTTTCGTTTGCGCTCCGGATCCGACTCGCCTTGCAGCGCGTCGAGGTAACGTTGTCCCGCATTTACGCGGATAACCCTTACCCCCAGGTGCCGCGCGAAGATTTCCATGACCTGATCACCTTCATTGAGACGCAGTAGCCCGGTATCCACAAAGATACAGGTAAGCCGATCACCAATCGCCTGTTGCAACAATGCCGCAACTACGGATGAATCGACGCCACCGGAGAGCGCGAGCAATACATGATCTGAAGCAACTTGCCGACGTATCTGCTCAATCGACGCGTGAATGACGTTGACCGCGGTCCAGGTTGCACTGCAATTACAAATCTTGCTTACAAAGCACTGTAGTATGCGTTTGCCCTGTTCGGTGTGCGTCACTTCAGGGTGAAATTGCAAGCCGAATAGCTTGCGTTGGTCATCGGCGATGCCGGCAACTGGTGCGCTTTCATTGCTGGCAATAATCTTGAATCCCGTGGGCGGCCTGACGACGCGATCTCCATGCGACATCCATACGTCAAGGGTATGCCCGGCAATGTCGGAAAATAATTCTGAAGACGTCTCAAATTTGACCTGAGCGTAGCCAAACTCGCGTTTGTCCGCAATCTCAACCTGTCCGCCCATTTGTTTGCTCATGGTCTGCATGCCATAACAAATGCCAAGTACCGGAATACCCATAGTCAAAACTGATGCAGATACTTTAGGAGTATTATCCACCGTAACGGATTCAGCCCCCCCGGATAACACGATGCCTTTGGCATGAAAGGCTATGATTTTTTCCACCGCGGCGTCCCATGGATAAATTTCGCAGTAAGTGCCCAACTCGCGGATACGGCGGGCAATCAGCTGTGTGTATTGTGACCCAAAATCAAGGATCAAAATCCTGTCGGCGTGAATATCAGGCATGGAGGCATGCCCTGGGGACGCAGAGACCCAAGCAACTATGCAACCGGCTATTCAACGTGGTAGTTAGGTGCTTCTTTGGTAATCGTCACGTCATGCACGTGACTTTCACGCATACCGGCCGATGAAATTTTCACGAACTCGGGCCTGGTGCGCATCGCCTCGATATTCGCGCAACCTACGTAACCCATGCTGGAGCGTAATCCCCCCAACAGCTGCTGAATAATGGTGATGACAGTGCCTTTGTACGGCACGCGCCCTTCAATCCCTTCAGGGACGTATTTCCCCATGCCGGATGCTTCGTCCTGAAAATAACGATCACCCGAACCCAGATGCATGGCAGATAAAGAACCCATGCCGCGATACGTTTTGTATGAGCGTCCCTGGTATAACTCGACTTCTCCGGACGCTTCTTTGGTGCCGGCAAACAGTCCGCCGATCATGACGCTGTTGGCCCCGGCCGCGATCGCTTTGGCTACGTCACCGGAATAGCGGATGCCGCCGTCGGCAATAATCGGCACCGCCGACCTGACCGCCTGATGTACGTTGTTTACCGCGCTGATCTGCGGTACGCCGACCCCGGCGACGATTCTTGTGGTACAGATTGAACCCGGACCTATGCCTACTTTTACCGCATCCACGCCAGCTTCGATTAAGTCTTTAGCAGCTTCGCCGGTGGCAATATTGCCGCCGATGACCTGCACCTGGGGATAGGTCTTCTTAATCCAGCGGGCGCGATCCAGTACTGCCTGTGAATGACCATGCGCAGTATCAACTACTATCACATCCACGCCGGCATTCACCAGTTCAGTAACCCGCTGCTCGGTTTGCGACCCTATACCTATCGCCGCACCTACCAATAATCGCCCTTCTGCGTCTTTGCAGGCATAGGGAAAATCTTTAGATTTTTGAATATCTTTAACGGTAATTAACCCCCGCAGTTCAAAATTGTCATTTACCACCAGGACTTTTTCAATCCGGTGCACATGCAGCAATCGCTTAATTTCTTGTTTGCCGGCGCCTTCTTTTACTGTCACTAAACGTGCCTGCGGCGTCATGATTTTGGCAACGGGTTCATCAATGCGCGTCTCGAAGCGTAAATCACGGCTGGTAACAATGCCTAGCAGCGATTCGCCGGACACCACAGGCACTCCGGATATATTATTTTTGTGGGTAAGTTCAAGTACCTCGCCAACACTGGTGGAAGGATCTACGCAGATGGGATCTTTAATAACGCCGCTTTCAAATTTTTTAACCAATCGCACTTCGCCTGCCTGTAGCGATGGTGGTAGATTTTTATGAATTACGCCCAAGCCTCCTTCCTGCGCCATGGCTATCGCTAAACGACCCTCGGTGACAGTGTCCATGGCCGAGGAGAGCAACGGCACGTTCAGGGTAATTTCGCGCGTCAGCCGGGTTTTGAGATCCACATCGCGCGGTAACACGCCAGAGTAAGCCGGAATGAGGGAAACATCATCAAAAGTTAGCGCGTCTTGCCTGATTCGCATGAGTGATCCTGTGACATAATAGTGGTTTATTATAGTGATTGCGCATTTCGCGGTAAACTTACTTTACGACATTTATCATGAACGATAAGTTAATGTGTCATCGCTTGCGTAGAACTTATCACCAATGGAACGGTATAATGTCCAAAATGAATCACCCGCAGTTGGATTTTGGTGCCGAAGATCGACGGATCTATTCCGTGCGGCAGCTGAATCTGGAGGTCAGACAGTTATTACAACAAAATTTTGCTTTGCTTTGGGTTGAGGGCGAGCTTTCAAATATGGCCCGGCCAGCATCCGGGCACGTGTATTTCTCACTTAAAGATGAACACGCGCAGGCACGCTGCGTGATGTTTCGCGATGCTAATCGAAAACTCGCCTTCCAGCCGGAAGATGGTATGCGCGTGCTTATTCACGCGCGCGTCGGGCTGTATGAACCACGCGGAGAATATCAGCTTGGCGTCGAGCACATGGAAGAGACTGGCGTTGGAGTTCTGCAACGCAAATACGAGGAGCTAAAAAACAGGCTGCGCCATGAAGGGCTATTTGACGCAGTCCATAAACAAACTTTGCCCGCATATCCACAAATCCTGGGCATCGTTACCTCCGCCAGCGGCGCAGCATTGCGCGATATTCTAAGCGTTTTGCGCCGCCGATTTCCGTTACTGGAGGTGCGCGTCTATGCGGTGCCAGTACAGGGCGAAGCATCCGCCCGAGCAATCGTCAATGCAATCGAAGCTATCAATCAAGGCGGTGATTGCGACTTGATTATGCTGGCGCGTGGTGGCGGTTCGATAGAAGATCTTTGGTCTTTTAACGAGGAACTGGTAGCGCGTGCAATTTTCGCATCGAAGCTGCCGATTGTTACCGGCGTTGGACATGAAACAGATTTCACCATAGCGGATTTTGTGGCGGACGTGCGTGCCGCTACGCCCTCTTCGGCGGCGGAGCTTGTTGTACCCCACCGGGAAGAGCTTATTGATACGTTGCGGCAGTACGAAAAATCCTTATTTTGTTTGGCACGCGATCAATTACGTATTATTTGCCAAGCCGTCGACCGCATGACGGAGCGGCTTGAATTTTTGCACCCTAAACAAACCGTGCAAAGAAGTAAACAGCAGCTTACCGAGTTACAACGGCGCGCCCGCAGCGCGATAAAGCTGGATCTGGCATGCCAAATCAATCAACTCAACAAATTATTGATCCGCTTTGAAAATCAATCTCCTAAATCCCGGGTGGCCGCAATTAATATTGAGCTTGCCAACATGTGCGAGCGCCTGCAACGCCTGGCAATTATGCAACTTGAGCAGAAAAAACAAAGACTTATAATGTTAACACGCGCGCTGAATACAGTGAGTCCGGCAAGTACCCTAAACCGCGGTTATGCCGTCGTCAGTAAGGTGGAAGATGACCAAATTTTATGCGACGCGAAACAGGTGTCGGCACATGATAAAGTTTTAATCCGATTGGCCAAGGGGCGTCTACGCGCGCATATAGAGAGCCAGTCTTAGTTTGGGAACCGCAACCTTTACAAGCACATCCGAAACACATGTTGCTTGCCAGACGATCACTTATCTGGTATCAAAGTGCGCTTCATTTTTTTGATTGAGGCTTCTAATGGTGGTTAAAAAATCAATTCGTAATAAAACGGCCACGCCTAAAAGAAAAGTGGCGACTAAAAGGAAGCCTGCTTCCACAAGGCGTGTAGTGAAGCGGGCCACGCCCAAGATAAAAACTGTGTCTGAAAAACGCCCGACACCTAAGAAAAAGGCCGTTGCCAAAAAGAAGGCTGCGACTAAAAGGAAACCTGCTTCCACAAGGCGTGTAGCGAAGCGGGCCACGCCCAAGATAAAAACTGTGTCTGAAAAACGCCCGACACCTAAGAAAAAGGCCGTTGCCAAAAAGAAGGCTGCGACTAAAAGGAAACCTGCTTCCACAAGGCGTGTAGTGAAGCGGGCCTCGCCCAAGATAAAAACTGTGTCTGAAAAACGCCCGACACCTAAGAAAAAGGCCGTTACCAAAAAGAAAACTGCGACTAAAAAGCGCGTAACTGCTAAAAGAAAAATCGGAGTTGCAGTAAAAAAACCTACGAAAGCGGAGCTACGGGCGGAAAAAGCCAGGATTGCAAAAGAGGAAAAGAAAAAAAGACGTATAGAGCTACTTAACAAACGAGCTGTTGTCAATCTACCTGTTGAAGGCATCACGCCTTACACTGCGCCCCGTGGTGAGAGTTATATGAGCCCCAAACAGTTAGAGCATTTTCGTAGCATTTTGTTACGTTGGAAACAGGAGTTGCTTGATGAAGCCGGACGCACTGTTGATCATATGAAAAAGGACGCGAGTCAGTTTGCCGATCCCGCTGATCGCGCCACTCAGGAAGAAGAGTTCAGCCTGGAGTTACGCACGCGTAATCGCGAAAGCAAATTGGTGAGAAAAATAAACCAGACACTGGCCACTATTGATGCAGATGAATATGGTTATTGTGAATCGTGTGGTATAGATATTGGCATTAAAAGATTGGAAGCGCGCCCCACCGCTACGCTGTGCATTGATTGCAAGACACTACAGGAAATCAAGGAAAAACAAACTCTTACGTAATATGTTTATTAAATAATCTGGATATAAACAGGCCGTTCAGAATAAGAAGAATATAAGCATAGATGTACAGGACAATTAAGAATCAGGAAATAGAAAGAGCAGGAATAAGTAAGATTCAGGGTTTAATTTTTACGAGGGATTTTATGCGGATAGGTTACGGACAGGCACGGGGCCTGTCCGTACGAGGTCTATAGGTAAAGAAAGAGTCGTTTCATCAGAAGCGCAATGAGGCGTTCATTTCAATGCGGTGTTCCGGGCGTTGGTGCAGGTCGTTGTGTTCAACGAAAACCTCGGTCTGTAGCCCGGCAGCCAATCCCGGCACTTCTAAACGTATACCTTCGCGCACGCGGCTCAGCTGTCCGTCTTGCAGGTGTAGTTCTGCATACGGGCTCACCAGACCGTGACCCCCCCAGGCCTCTACTCCGTAACTGAGCTTCAGGTCAAGCCGCCGCGGCAGCATGGATGCCTTGCCGTCGGTGTCAGAGTTGCCCAGCAGGGTAACCGCTTCGTCTTTCCACAGCGCACCGCCCTGCTCCATCTCCTGCCCCCATACCGGCGTCAGGGTCAGGGATACGCCGCGCCCAGAGGCGCCCGGGTCCAGCCTGGCACCCATACTGGCACTCCATTCTTCCACGTCGTCGTCGCTGTGTGTGACTAACCAGCGTCCGCGCGCGTCTATAGAAAATCCCAGCCTCGGGTGTTCGTACACTACTCCAGCACCTACCTCCAGCCCAGCACCACTTTGTGCATCACCGGTGTCCAGTCGCGCGCCAAGATCGAAGTTGGGTTGTAGCCGTTGTCCCGCCGAGAGTAGCCATTGCCTGTGACCTTCCAGCAGTACTCGTAACCGCTGTGCTTCACCGGTTACCGCCGGCATTGCGGCAGCGGTGGCGGTGGCAGTTACGGCATCTGCGCCCATGCGTACTACGAAGGCATCGGTCTTGAGTGACAGGTCTACGTAGTCGGAAGAAACTACCCCAGTGCGCGCACCAACAGCCGCCATTTGCACGTTGACGGAGGTACTGGTGCGACTCCCATCGTCTTCCTTGAAACGCAGGTCGCCCCAGCCCAATCCCAGCAACCCCCAAACTTCGAGGTTGTCGTGTACTAACCAGTTCACGTAGGGGTGTACACTGGTCAGTGAGGTGTTGGTGCGCCGCTCGGCAGTGCCCGTGCCAAAATCGAAACGACTGCGTGTCTCACTGTGGGAAATGGCTAACCCTACCAGGTTGTCAGAGTCGGTGTAGTCTGCCCCTACCCATCCAGATACGACGTCGTTGTCTATGGAAACGTCCCGCGGTAACGTACCCCGCTGTCCCGAGGCCACAGCTCGTCCCCATACACTCCAGCGGCCAGGCATTCCGGCCTTACCGCCTTGCCCGGCAGTCGTGAATTGAAACGCGCTGCTTAACAGTAGTTCACGCATCGAAAGATGCTTACAGTTGCCGTGAGAGGCAGGTATATGGCTGTGATCCTGGTCACAGAGCGTAAAGAGGTCGTGGTGGGCGCCCTGCCGGTGATACCCAGGCAGACCCGCCAAAGACTGAAGACCGGAAAGGTCGGCGTCCAGTTGCCGACCACCGAGCGTGAGGTGGGCGCCCGAGGTACCTGCCAAATGCATCGCCGGGGAGCGGGTGACGGTGAAGCGTTCTCCTATTACGTCAACCGCCTGACTGCCCAAGGTGTGACCAATACGCGCCAGCAGGTGTTGTGCTATGTGCTGACGGTCGTCATCGGTGACGGTGACCGCTACGCTTTGCACCATTGCCGAGGTATAGCCGCCACCCGATATTGTATGCGTAATGGTGGTGCGGCGGTCTGTGTCAACGGTGTCGTCCATACCGATGACGGTGATTTGCTGCGCGGTGCCCCAGTTAGCGGCAGTGAAGGTGATCGATGAGGGGGTTACTGTGGCAATGCTGGTATCACCACTGGTGGGGGTGATGGTGACTGCATCAGTCGGCTGGCTGTCCAGTACCACGCTGTAGGTGGCAGTACGCCCGCTACCAGTGGCTTCGGTCACCGTTACACTGGTTGTGGATAAGGTGACGCCGGCGCCATCGTCATCGGTCAGCGTTATTGCCACGTCGGGGATGCTCACCGAGTCGTAGCCACCCCCAGCAATGGTGTGGCTGATGGTGGTGGTTCTGTCGGCATCGGCACGGTCGTCCACACCGGTAACGGCGATGCTTTGTGGATCAGCCCAGTTAGCGGCAGTGAAGGTGATCGATGAGGGGGTTACTGTGGCAATGCTGGTATCACCACTGGTGGGGGTGATGGTGACTGCATCAGTCGGCTGGCTGTCCAGTACCACGCTGTAGGTGGCAGTACGCCCGCTACCAGTGGCTTCGGTCACCGTTACACTGGTTGTGGATAAGGTGACGCCGGCTCTATCGTCATCGGTCAGCGTTATTGCCACGTCGGGGATGCTCACCGAGTCGTAGCCACCCCCAGCAATGGTGTGGCTGATGGTGGCGGTTCTGTCGGCATCGGTACGGTCGTCCACACCGGTGACGGTGATGCTTTGTGGATCAGCCCAGTTAGCAGCAGTGAAGGTGATCGATGAGGGGGTTACTGTGGCAATGCCGGTATCGCCACTGGTGGGGGTGATGGTGACTGCGCCCAAGGGTTGGGTGTTCAGTACTATTTTGTAGTAGTTGCGGCGCATGGAGCCGTCGGCCTCGGTTACTTTCAGGGTGTCCCCAGCATATCCGAATATCAGCACTTCTACAGTGTCGTCGTCCACCAGGGTGACGGCCACGTCGGGGATGCTCACCGAGTCGTAGCCACCCCCAGCAATGGTGTGGCTGATGGTGGCGGTTCTGTCGGCATCGGTACGGTCGTCCACACCGGTGACGGTGATGCTTTGTGGATCAGCCCAGTTAGCAGCAGTGAAGGTGATCGATGAGGGGGTTACTGTGGCAATGCCGGTATCGCCACTGGTGGGGGTGATGGTGACTGCATCAGTCGGCTGGCTGTCCAGTACTACGCTGTAGGTGGCAGTACGCCTGCTACCAGTGGCTTCGGTCACCGTTACACTGGTTGTGGATAAGGTGACGCCGGCGCCATCGTCATCGGTCAGCGTTATTGCCACGTCGGGGATGCTCACCGAGTCGTAGCCACCCCCAGCAATGGTGTGGCTGATGGTGGTGGTTCTGTCGGCATCGGCACGGTCGTCCACACCGGTAACGGCGATGCTTTGTGGATCAGCCCAGTTAGCGGCAGTGAAGGTGATCGATGAGGGGGTTACTGTGGCAATGCTGGTATCACCACTGGTGGGGGTGATGGTGACTGCATCAGTCGGCTGGCTGTCCAGTACCACGCTGTAGGTGGCAGTACGCCCGCTACCAGTGGCTTCGGTCACCGTTACACTGGTTGTGGATAAGGTGACGCCGGCTCTATCGTCATCGGTCAGCGTTATTGCCACGTCGGGGATGCTCACCGAGTCGTAGCCACCCCCAGCAATGGTGTGGCTGATGGTGGCGGTTCTGTCGGCATCGGTACGGTCGTCCACACCGGTGACGGTGATGCTTTGTGGATCAGCCCAGTTAGCAGCAGTGAAGGTGATCGATGAGGGGGTTACTGTGGCAATGCCGGTATCGCCACTGGTGGGGGTGATGGTGACTGCGCCCAAGGGTTGGGTGTTCAGTACTATTTTGTAGTAGTTGCGGCGCATGGAGCCGTCGGCCTCGGTTACTTTCAGGGTGTCCCCAGCATATCCGAATATCAGCACTTCTACAGTGTCGTCGTCCACCAGGGTGACGGCCACGTCGGGGATGCTCACCGAGTCGTAGCCACCCCCAGCAATGGTGTGGCTGATGGTGGCGGTTCTGTCGGCATCGGTACGGTCGTCCACACCGGTGACGGCGATGCTTTGTGGATCAGCCCAGTTAGCAGCAGTGAAAGTGATCGATGAGGGGGTTACTGTGGCAATGCCGGTATCGCCACTGGTGGGGGTGATGGTGACTGCATCAGTCGGCTGGCTGTCCAGTACTACGCTGTAGGTGGCAGTACGCCTGCTACCAGTGGCTTCGGTCACCGTTACACTGGTTGTGGATAAGGTGACGCCGGCGCCATCGTCATCGATCAGCGTTATTGCCACGTCGGGGATGCTCACCGAGTCGTAGCCACCCCCAGCAATGGTGTGGCTGACGGTGGTGGTTCTGTCGGCATCGGTACGGTCGTCCACACCGGTGACGGTGATGCTTTGTGGATCAGCCCAGTTAGCAGCAGTGAAGGTGATCGATGAGGGGGTTACTGTGGCAATGCCGGTATCGCCACTGGTGGGGGTGATGGTGACTGCGCCCAAGGGTTGGGTGTTCAGTACTATTTTGTAGTAGTTGCGGCGCATGGAGCCGTCGGCCTCGGTTACTTTCAGGGTGTCCCCAGCATATCCGAATATCAGCACTTCTACAGTGTCGTCGTCCACCAGGGTGACGGCCACGTCGGGGATGCTCACCGAGTCGTAGCCACCCCCAGCAATGGTGTGGCTGATGGTGGTGGTTCTGTCGGCATCGGTACGGTCGTCCACACCGATGACGGTGACTTGCTGCGCGGTGTCCCAGTTAGCGGCAGTGAAGGTCAGGGATGCCGGGGAAACAACCCTAGCCACACCGGTATTACCACTGACAGGGGTGATGGTGACTGCATCAGTCGGCTGGCTGTCCAGTACCACGCTGTAGGTGGCAGTATGCCCGACACCAGTGGCTTCGGTCACCGTTACACTGGTTGTGGATAAGGTGACGCCGGCTCCATCGTCATCGGTGTTAGTAACGGCTATGTCAATCGGGTCAATGCCGTGGTAGTTGGCATCGGCACTGACGGCCACAGCCAGTACGATGGTGTAGTCCTGGTCACCATCGGCAAGGGAGTCGTCCTGACCGGTGACGGTGATAGTCTGTGCGACGTTCCAGTTGGCTGTGGTGAAGACCAGGCTGTTCTTGTCAACCTTGCCTTCGCCGGGGTCGGAACTGGATACGGCAATGCTGACGTCTGCCGAGGGCTGGGTATCGAGTACGACGGTGAAGGTGTAACTGCCGCCGGCCTCAGTGGTGGGGACGACGCTGTCAACGGCTCTGGTGTCCTTATTGACGATACCCACGGATATAGCGATGCTGTCGCTGACGGCCACGGTGATGCTACCAGGCACGACCACAGGCACGGCCGGAATTACTACGGCGGTGTAGGGAGATTGTAAGCCAGTAACGGTGCCGGCCATCGCCCGAATGCGGAAGCTGTATTTAACACCGTTGGTAAGACCCGTCACCAGATGGCGAACGGTGTCTTTATCACTGGGATGAATGTCGGTCCAATCACCCCAGCTGCCGCGCTCTCCACCACCGGTCCATTGTCTGATCTGATATTTGGTGATGTCGGGGTTGTTGGGGTTGTCCCAGCTTAACGTCACTTGTCCGTCACCTGCTACCGCCTGGGGGCGGGCGGGACTTCTCGGCGGTTGTGCCACAGGCGTCGCCCTGACAACGTCCGACTCTGTCCCTTCAACGCTGCAAGAGGAATCTACGATTATCCCAAGATAACAGCTTGCCACCGCACGGATGCGGAAACTATACTTAACGCCGCTGGTAAGCCCCGTCACCAGGTGACTGGTGGTACGCGATCCACTGCCAGGAATGTCAGCCCAACTCCCACTCTCGCTACTGCCAGTCCACTGCTTGATCTGATACCTGGTGATATGGCGGTTATTCAGATCATCCCATCTCAACATTACCTGACGGCTACCGGTGCGTGCACTGATTCCAGCAGGCTTACCAAGCGGTTTCGCAGGTATCGCACTGACGGAACTGGACTTAGTACCGGCAACGCTGCCGACCATCGCACGGATACGGAAACGATACCGGGTGCCATTGGTCAGACCATCCCTCACCACCACGTGACTGGTGGTGCTGGCATCACTGCCCGATATGTTAGTCCACCTCCCGCTCTCGGGAGTGCCAGTCCACCGCTTGATCTGATACCCGGTGATGGCACTATTACTCGGATTACTCCAGTTTAACGTAATTTGACCGTCGCTCGCCGCCACCGCCCTGAAGCCGGTGGGCTTAGCGGGGGGGGCTTGTCTGCGCCTGAGCAACAGTGGTCAGCGGCAGAAGCAGAAACAGAGCGACGGCAACACCGAGTAAAGAGAAACGGCGAAACTCTACTCTGTAATCATTATCTGGGAGAACGAAGGGTGCAGTGAGAACCCGAAAAACGAGGACGTGGTTTAACATATTAAAGAAGTTTCATCGTTGGTTCATCCACGCTGTACGCGCGAACGGGATTTTTTATTGTTCTGGTGCATTTATCTTAGCTGGCCTTAAATACACACGTCAATATCATAAAGAATGAAAACATGGATGGGCAGGATAATACGTAATACATTATTCAGGACCGTGGTACGGGGCGAGGCAGGGCGTTGTCTTGTAATGAAGGGGCTTAATCAGGAGGTTTTGTGGTTGGTGGTGACTGCGTGAGGGTCAGTACTTTTTTGATGCTAAGGCCTTGCACCAGGATGGAAAACGCGACTACGCAGTAGGTGATGACCAACAGCGGCTCGCGTGCCGGCCCGGCAGGTATTGATAATGCCAGCGCTACGGAGATGCCTCCCCGTAAACCACCCCAGGTTAGTATGATGGTTGCATAGGGGGAGAAGGTTCTGAATTTTTGCATGATCTGAATGGGCACGCCTACGCAAACCCATCTGGCAAATAATACTATCGGTATCGCTATCAGGCCGGCAAGCATGAATTGCCTGGTAAAAGTCAGGATTAAGATTTCCATGCCTATCAGCAGGAATAGTATCGCGTTCAGAATTTCGTCTATCAGTTCCCAAAAGTTGTCTAAACGCTCTCTGGTTTGATCTGACATCGCTAGCACCCTGCCCTGATTGCCGATAAATAGTCCTGCCACTACAGTGGCTATGGGGGCGGATACGTGGATCACTTCAGCCAGCGTGTAACCACCGGAAACTAATGCTAACGTAATCAGGATTTCAACCTGGTAGTTGTCCACTCCGCGTAACGTGATAAATCCGATATAACCCAGGCCCAAACCAAATAGTGCCCCTCCTACCGCTTCCATGATAAACAGGCTTAGCACTTGCGAGGTCGTCACTTCACCACTGCCTGAGGCGATGCCGAGCAGGATTAGAAACACGACTATTCCAATGCCATCATTAAACAGCGACTCTCCCACTATTTTGGTCTCCAGCGTCTTTGGAGCTCCAGCCATCCTGAGTATGCCCATCACTGCTATCGGGTCGGTGGGGGAAATCAATGCGCCAAATACCAGACAGTATGGATAGGCGATGGTTATGTGCAGGGCCTGCAGTATGTAGTACATGGCCGTGCCTGTGATAAAGGTGGAGATCAACACGCCAACTGTGGCTAATACGCCAATTACCCATTTTTGTTTGCGTAAATCGTTGATGTTGACGTGCAGGGCACCGGCAAATAGTAAAAAACTCAACATGCCGTGTAATAGGGTTTCATTGAAGTCGATGCCGCTTACGATTTGGGTCACCTGCTGTTGCAGGACGCCGCCTGAATTCCCGAATATAATCAGTACCAAAGATAAAACCAGGCTCAATAGCATGATGCCGATGGTGGTGGGCAACCTGATGAAGCGGTAGTTCAGATACGCGAACCCCGCAGCCAGACTAAGTAGTAGGGCAGAGAGTTGAAACAGGCTCATGATGTTAGTTTGCGAGTAGCCGACGAGTGTCTGTCGTTGCTATGAATGCGCTATGTTG
Organism: Gammaproteobacteria bacterium; assembly: GCA_963422595.1. Lineage (GTDB taxonomy): Bacteria > Pseudomonadota > Gammaproteobacteria > UBA4575 > UBA4575. Next base: position 1,223,404 of record OY730298.1, on the reverse strand, counting down.
ACGCCGGACCGCGCTTGCAGGCAGCTTAAAAAGTGTTCTGCGAGGCGTTCTGCAACGTTAGCTCTGGTGACGCTTTGCAGGCCTTTCCAGGCCGGGATGCTGTTGATTTCGGTTACCCATAGTTTACCCTCGGTATCAAGCATGAGGTCTACTCCGCCATAGTGCATGTTGACGGCCAGCATGGCGCGTTTGGCTGTGTCAATGAATTTCCGGCTCGGAACGGCCGGATAGCATTTCCCACCATTGGCTACGTTACTGATCCAATCGCTGCCTTTTCTCTGCATGGCGGCAAAGACTTGTTTGCCAATGATAAATAGCCGCCAGTCACGGGATCCTGTGGCACCAGTTGGCACGAAACGTTGCAGGTAGTAGACGCCGTTATAAACGCTGAAGTCGGCGAGGTCTTGCAACCGTGTGATCAGTTGCAGATTTTTCCCCTGCGAACCAAACAGCGGCTTGGCCACGACTTTGTGACCAAGCATGAGTTGCCGGCGAATAAACGCATACGCCTGATGTACGTCATTTCCAACCCAGGTGGGCGGCGTGGCAATGCCGGCCCGACTCAACAGAAAGCTGGTCATGGCTTTGTCTACGCTGCGCTCGATGGCGCACGCATCGTTGTAAACGAGGACGTTTAATTCGCGCAGCGCGTGTAAAACGTCCAGATAAAAAATTACTGCTTCTAACGAGCCCCCCGGAACGCCGCGCACAAACGCACCATTTGGCAGGGTATCTTCAAAACCAGGTATATGTAAGCCGTTTTTACCTGTTTCTATATCAAAATGGCAATCTGTCAATGAAACATGGGTGTATGTGCAGCCTCTGTTATGAAACGCATCACTGAGCACCGTTGCGTGCCAGCCAACGTCGTCAGTAAAAATTACCAGCCGCGGCGCCATGATTTTACAGGTTATGCAAAAGACTGGCTTAGTAATTCGGTGTTTAGCTGCCCACCGCGGAATGTCTTACCGCTTTCGAGTGCGGTAATTATTACGGACGCCGGACTAAAAAGCATGGGGTCTACTTTGAAGAAGTCGTTGTCATGTTCTTTAAAGACTTGTGCGAACGGTTTGCCATAATCACGCGAGGTTTCTGAAGGAAGATCATTGGCAAGTTTTTGCGCCGCGGCATCGTCTCCCAGCACGAACAGGTGTACTTGCCCGGCGAACAGGATGGCGTCATTGGTGCGCCCCATAGCTGTTACAAAATCAGGGGCCGGGGGAGATAACGGCGCACTGGCAGCACCATCCACTACGTTGTCTAACGTGAAGCCCAGTTCATATATTTTGTGCATGGCCACTTCCAGTACCCGACTTACGACTTGCACGCAACCAGCGATGGATCTGGTAGGCGTGAAAATAAGGGTCAGGGACGCCGGTGACAGGTTGCAGGCCGCAGCAATTTTGTCTGTCAGTTCCACTGGTGGCAGTTGGTCTGCCTCAAGCACGAATGTGGCGGTATCGCATGTGTCTTTATAACCCAACGCCGTAAATAATGGTTCTCTTAACGCAATCGCGCGACCCGGGCCGGAGCCTAATGCCTGAAACCTGCCATGCGATAAGCTCCAGCCCGCATATTGACTCGCTAAACACGCCAGTACCGGATGAGAGGTATGTACGTGCAGCGTGAGTGGCCAATCGCTTACGGCTACGGAGTGGGAAAGCATTACTGAACCTAACCCTCCCATGCAAATTTCCCCGATGACGCGACCGGCTTCCAGTCCCCCCATGCAATCAATGCCGGCATCAACATAGGTAGCACCATTGGTGAATTCTCCCACTTTGATTCGTAAGGCCTGATGTTTGCCGATGAGTTGTTGTACCAGGGGCCTGACCAGTGCGTTGATGCTAATGTTCGGCATGCTGTTGTTCCTGTATCGGTTTGTTGTGGCGTTTCGTTCGGGTTAGTTTTGCGATGATTGTGTGTTTGCGAGTATGTATCATCTCGCGTACCTGGGCTACATTTTTGCCGCCGGCAAATACGCTGCACACCGGTGTATGTTTGTTGATCATGCTTCCCGCAGGTGGCCGATCGGCAGTCCACAACGGCCACACCAGGTCTGTTGGTATGGTTATCGCGTCAGGGGCGTATAGGATAGCATGTGCGCGTAACCGGGGCTCGCCATATGTTGAATCAAGCGTGCCTTGCGTACACGCGGCTATGTGTAGCTTGAGTAGGTCACCATGCCTGGTTTCATATAGTTCGTAGGTCGCCGGTATGCGTGGATTTATTTCCAGTACGTAGACGCGGTCACGATGCAGAATGTAGTCAACGCTATTCAGTCCTGTCAGATTAAATTCACGCGCAAGCGTGGTGGCATAACGTATTGCTGTATGGCGTTGCCGTGCCGTCAGTTCCACCCGATTGACGGCGCCTGTATAAGCGTAGGGAAGATGCGGCCCTAGTGCTTCACTCCACAGTGTGTTAAAACCCAGTACTTGTATTTGTTTTCTGTTTGTGAGGAACGTCAGGGAGAAATTGATGCCGTCGATTTTGCTTTGGAGATATATGCCCGGCTCTGTCTTAAGTTGTCCCGGGTTAAGCTGTTGCGGTTGATCACGTATTCCTAAACCACCAACACTGTGCATGTGCTTTATTAAGCAGTCGCCAGCGGTGTCACCGATAGGTGTAAAACTTGTTTGTGGATGTGCAATCGCGCATCGATCCAAGGTCTGGAAAAAGGTTTGTGGATTCTTGCATCGACGCAGCACGCTACTGGAGTTACCCAGCACTTTGCTGACGGGAATGGCGTCTAACAGGTCGGGATGGGTCTCTACGGCGGTAGTGTAAAATAATCCGTCAAATCTATACCGATTTCGCAGGTTTTGAATGGCTTGCAAGACGGCTTTCGTGTCCAGACCGAATTTTGAGCGTGCTACCCGCTTACAGATAGCGGCAGCAGTAGTCGTGTCTGTATCGGCATACCCATCTACTACGGCCACCGCATGTCCACTGGCTTTAAGCGACTGGGCAATGGCGCGGCCAGACGTTGCCACTACCAGGTACATATGTTTTCTCTGCCTGGATTGCCTCTCCCTGATTTTACCTCTGTGCGATCTGTCTGGCGATTTCAAATGCGTGCCCAAAATGCAGGTAAACGGGCTTGTCCGTATCACGCATTTCCTGTAAAAGCCGGTGCTGAGTTTGATATTTACAGTTGCCAATGGCTAACGCACCAATTCCCACCGCGCCACTTTTGGAGCCTTTAATAGGTTCGCTATCTCCCATTAAGTCTAAACCGGCGATCCCTGAAGGTGGAACTGCGTTGACGTCCGCGGCAACTTTCAGGTTGCCCGAGGTGCTGATATGTTTTTCGGAAATGACTTGCACGCCCGCCGCCGCCGCCGCCAATATTACGTCCGCGATTTGTACAATGCCATCAATCATGTCATTGGCTTCGCCTTGTATGCCGGTTAAATCGGCGCCGTATTCGCTGTTACATAGCGCCGCCACACGTTGGGATTTGTCTTTTTTGCGCCCCATTATTTTCACGTCGGCACCCGCTTGCGCCGCCAGCACCGCAGCGGTGGACCCCACCGGTCCAGTGCCGCCCATGACAATGACGCATTTGTCGCGCAGGTCGGTGTCAAATTTATCCGTTAGCACTCGCTCTACGCAGGCGACCATGCCGGCGGCGGTAGTAAACGCGCCGCTGGGATCGGCAAAACAGGAAACTTCAAACGGCGACATCATGGATTCCTGACAAATTTCTATCATGTCCATGGCCAGGTGCATGTCGCGCCCACCGATAAATATTCCGGTGCGCTTTACGCCACTTGGGCCGCGTGAAAAGATGGCGTCCTGAACCAGTGCCTGCACTTCTTCTTTCTCAACGTTGGTATAACCCACTGCGCTGTCCCAGCCCGCATCTAACGCCATATTCACGTCGAAGGGGCTTAGATTTTTCACCGGGGTGAGCATATGAAGGATGTATGGCTTTTCCATTTTTGTCTCTCTATCTCTGATTAACGATTGACCAATTAACGCTTGTGTATTTGCCAGTAACGTTTTAGTAGCCGCTCGCTTGCGCTAACGAAACGGCATTTTGTCGTTCTATTACCGCACCAGTGTTTCTCCCAGTCACTACCCTGAAGCGCAAATTGCGATTATCACTGAATTTGGCCCGCAATTCGCGTAGTAAAGCATGTGCCTGAGTCTCGCTATTGATAAACGCGAATCCCGTGGGGCCCCACGAGCTTTGCCCAACGCCGCGGATATGTAACGCTTCAAGATGGGCCATCACTTCGGACACGGCCGCGCTAGTATAACGCCCTCCTTGAGTTGAGGTGAAATATTCGCCCAGATATTTCTGTAATTCATAAATGCCCTGGCTGAAGGCATCGATATCAGCTTCACTGATCGCTGGCAAAATTCGCATCACTACTAATCGACATAAGTAAGCGGCAGTGTGTGCGGAAAAAAATGGTAACGTGGAAAACGACGCGTTTTCATCGGCTCCATGTACGCCCTGATGGCTTCTATCGAATACCAGTAATATGCGCCAATCTGATGGGAAGCATAAACGCGACACCACCGGCGGAATACTACTGCGTGTAGTTCTTCCCGCATCAACTAAAAACCCCCCTTGTTGAAATGCACCTACGCCAATCCCTGACCTGACCCCCCGATTGAGAAGAGTGGCGATAGCACTACTATCACATTGCAGTCCATATAGTTGCGTAAGCGCAGTACCTGTCGCTAATGCAAGCTGTGTGCCAGAACCTAACCCTGAGTGTTCGGAAATTTGCTCAATAATTTCAATCTCGCATCCACCGGTAAGCCCTTTCCTGGCAACGAATTTTTCTGCGTAGGCTCGCGCTCGTTCGGGGGCCTTGCCAATGACTTTTATGCTGTCGGCGCGACGCACTAAAATTCTGGTGGCAATGCCACCAAGGGTAAGCCCAATACTGCCAAAATGCCTTCCTAAACCGCCTTCTAAATCTAAAAACCCAAGATGTAAACGGGCTGGAGTCTCAATGTATACCGGTAAATTCATGTGTCTGATTTTAGTAGATTCAAGCCGCAAAGCACTAGTATTTTATCGACTAAAACTGTAATCGGCCGACCCGATTAACTGGAGGCATCGGTCGTATTGATGGCTTAGCCGTGCTCATCTGTTCCTAACCATTCAAGCAGGTAGTATATAAGCTGTCCTTCAGAGGATTTTGAGGGGCCTAAGACTTTGGCCGCAAATTGTTTGTGCCTGCTATCTGACGCCGCCAGGGCTGCATCAGCATTGGATTTAATCGCTACGCAATTCGCCGCGAAACGATTGCGGTTACGCCGGGGTATGTAAACTACCGCATATTGAACCTTGGATACACCGCCCTCTGGGTCCGGTGGCACTAGGCCTCTCATCATATACCTTGAGTTACTGGGATAGTCCCGGTCATATATGAAAATAATCTAACATTATTCTTTAGTTTTACGCGAGCGCCGCACTTATAGCTTTCTCCAGCCAGAAGTCCCATCAGGGCGATCCTGAAGTGCTATATTCATTGCTTTCAGCCGATCTCTGATCCTGTCCGCTAATTCAAAATTCCTGGCTTGCTTTGCCTGAGTCCGGGAGGCGATTAACGCTTCGATTTCGGCACGGTCGATTTCTCTTGCGCTATGAAACCACGCCGCAGGCTGCTGTTGCAGGATGCCAAGTAGGGACCCTGCCGCCAGTAGTTGTTGTCTAATTTTTCTCCGCGCTTCTACACCTACTACGGTTTTCACTCGCCTGGCTAATTTATGCAGCTCAGCGAAAGCGGCCGGGGTGTTCAGGTCGTCTGCAAGCGCTTCCTTAAACGCGGCAGGTACGTCTGATGCCAATGCCTTAACGTTAATGTCGATATCTTCCAGTTCCTGTAAAACACCATACAGCCGATTCAGGTTGTTGTGTGACTGCGCAAGCGCTTTATCGGTCCAGTCCAGCGGACTGCGATAATGAGCACCGAGCAGGGTAACCCGTATGGCTTCTCCCGGTGCTTCTTGAAGCAGGTTATGTACTAATAAAACGTTGCCGATCGATTTTGACATCTTTTCGTGATTAACTTTAACCAGGCCGTTGTGTATCCAGTAGCGGCTAAATGGTTTTCCATGGTGCGCGCAGGTGCTCTGTGCCCTTTCGTTTTCATGGTGTGGAAAAATCAGGTCCTGTCCGCCACCATGTATGTCAATGGTCTCGCCAAGATGTTGTGCAGCCATGGCTGAGCATTCGATATGCCAGCCCGGGCGGCCTTGCCCCCAGGGGCTGTCCCACGATGGCTGCTCTACGTTTGATGGTTTCCATAAAACAAAATCTGCCGGGTCTCTCTTGTAGGGCGCGACTTCCACGCGCGCACCAGCGATCATGTCCTGTACGTTACGCCCCGATAGCTTTCCATATTCGGTGTACGAGGGCACGTGAAAAAGTACGTGCCCTGCCACCATATAGGCGTTTCCCGAGGCTATCAGGCGTTCGATCATGGCAATGATTTGCGGCATATGCCGCGTGACTCGAGGTTCGATATCTGGTGACAATACGCCTAATTGTGCCATGTCGCGATGATAGATTTCGGCGTAACGGGTACTGATGCTGTCAATCGAGGTGTTTTCCTTTAAGGCCGCCGTATTGATCTTGTCATCAACGTCGGTGATGTTGCGCGCATAGATGACTGTACTAAACTCGTGCTTAAGCAGACGATATAATACGTCAAACACTACCGCCGGACGCGCGTTGCCGATATGCGCGTGACTGTATACCGTGGGACCACATACATACATGGTCACACGCTCGGGATGTGCAGGGATAAATTTCTGTTTCGCGCGGGTAAGCGTGTTGTATAGATGGATGGTCATTGAGTTCGGCGCGCGCTGGCGATCTTTAACAGGCCTTTGATTTTAGCAGTATTTATTGCGGTGGTGATACGCGACATGGTATCAGTACTCTGTCATCGTTAGCAGACGGCAATTCGTCGTGTCGTTTCACGATGTTGATTAGCTGTTTTGAGTTGCAGAATCCGGGTACCGAACGCGGGCCGCATGCCTGATATGTGAAAGATAGCACCACCGACGTAGTAGCCACTAAATGAGCTGAGATAACCGCTGTTTTTTATAGCTGCGCGGGTTTGGGGCTTATTTGTTGACGTTTAGGCCGCACCACGGATGACGCTAATAACGGCTGAGGCAATAGTCATGCTGCCAGTGTAACACAGGTGTAATGATTTGTTAGGTGCTCCCGCGCGCAGACTGCTGTAAAATTGTTTTGTGGTTAATCCCGGCATGTCTATAATTCCCGCAGTTACTTTTTATACTTTAATTTATACCCTTACCAACCAAGGCTTAGCATAAAATCATGATAATTCAGCAATTAGAAGGCGTATCGATCAGCCAATCGGTGGCTATTCTGATCGACGGCAATAATATCGAGCGTAGTATTCATCAGGAAACGGATGATACAAATACTATGCTCAATTTCGACACTTTGATCCCGCGGCTGTTGGATAACAGGGGCTTGAGCAGGCTTATCTATTTTCGGGAAGGAAAACAAATTTCGCAGAAACTACAGGAGCGCTTACACGATTTTTATCATGGTTCGGTTCGACCTTGCCATAAAAGTGCGGACATCCCGCTCACTATTAAGGCCACACAAGTCGCCAGTAAAGTAGATACAATTATCATCATGTCCGGGGACGCCGATTTTATCGAGCTGGTTAGACACCTTAAGTCCGAGGGGGTGCGAGTTGAAATTGCGGCGGTGCCGCGTACGACTTCCAGGCTATTGGTTGATGAGGCCGACTATTATCATGCCTTAAGCAAGGAGTTCTGGTTCACGCTTACACCTAAACGCACGAAGCGAAAATCAGCTGTCAGAAAAAAGTCCAGGGTCTCGACATAATTCAAAAGATTTATTCGGGCGCTCCTTGCCAAAGCATTTCGTAGCCTATTTCATAAGTTTCGCTCGCGTATTCGCCCAGGGCCTCGAATTTTTCCCTGAACGCTTGATCGGCATGCGACTTTTCATGCTGCTCAAATGATTGCCAATAGGTCACGATGGCAATGTGGTCTTGCGTTTGTTTCTGTGAGGCGATTGAACCTTCATCGGAGACGAAGCCGGAAAATTTATATACCTGTCCACCGATAAAGCCACCCTGATCGTCACCATAGGTGTTCTTGACGATATTGCACATTTCGCCTAACGCAAGCTGCACGTCTGCTTCGGATACTCCTGCCTTTAATTTCACCACGTTGTATAACATTACGCATCCAAAAGGAACGCTAAGCGCATTGAACATATTGTACTCCTAGTCAACTTTTTTGTTGTTTCTGTATTAATAAACGACTGTATTTTACCAATTCTAAATCAACAAAGTCATATGTTTTGAAGCGGGTTTGCAAGGTATCTCTTTATGAGTAAAAACATTATCCGACACTGCGCCAATGCCGCGCGGAGTTTATTTTGCGTCATTGATCAATCCAGGCAATACGTTAGGGAGTTTGGTTTGCTGGAAAACGCCCATAGTTGTATCATTCAGTAACCTGAGAAATATAGCAGGAATAAAAACGATGCGCGCCTTTGCCTTTGTGTTGATGGTCTGAGGTGCCTGTTGCCAGTAGGTGATGATGTCAATGTCTAATGTTAGGTGAGGCGATATTGGGATGATCTGGCTGCACCTGATCATGGCTTTATTGGCGCTTGGGTTGGGGATGACTAACCTGGTTCTTGCCAAGGGAGGGCTGCGCCACCGAATCTTTGGGTGGTGTTGGATGGCCGTTATGCTGGGTGTGACGTTGTCGTCCTTCGCGATTCGGGAGTTGAATGATGGGGATTTTAGCTGGATCCACGGGCTCACCATTTGGACACTATGCAGTATGTTTATCGCCATTTATGCGATCCGTAAGGGACGAATCAGAACCCACGCCGGCTTTATGACTGGAACGATGATGGGCGTGATCATTGCCGGTGCCTTCGCGTTCTACCCGGGTCGGTTTATCAGCACGCTGCTCGGCTATTGAGAGCCGATGTTATTCAAGCCCGGAACGGATAAAGACCAACAGCAAGGAATCAAGTAATGTCAGGATTGTGGGCGGAAGACGTAGGGTAAGGGCGAGCAGGATATGATGGTGATGCGGATTAGCGATGTGCTATTGCCAGCATTTCTTCACGGCGCGTGATTTTTTCGCGCGGTTTGCCCTGCGGTGCTCCAGCCGCGACTTCGGCCGCGTCGATTTTTTGCCATTGCGCGTAGTTAATATAACGCGCGTTATTTGCGTCCAGAATTTTGTACAGGCCGGCGCGGCCGGGTTTGTCGAAATTCAGTTTGTGTAAATCTTCCAGCAGGCAAGCCACTGATTCTACCGCGCAGGCGCGGTTGGTGCCAATAATTCCCGACGGTCCGCGTTTGATCCAGCCGGCGGTATACAGCCCGGGAATCACGTCGCCACCCTGCTCCGTAGTAACGCGCCCCGCCACGTTCGGGATGGTGCCCCAACTATCATGGAACGGCACGCCGGGGAGGGGCACGCCGTTATAACCAATGCTGCGAAACAGGATGCCACATTCTATGGAGGTGGTCTCGCCGCTGCCTTGCGCGGATTGCCTGAAAGGTTCGCCGGATAATGTGTTGATTTCGAGCACGACTTTCTCTAGCCTGGCGCCACCTTTTAAATGTACCGGGCTTTTCAAAAAGGTGGAGATACAGGTTCGCGGCTTGCCAGTGGCTTTCGAGGCTGCGAATTTTTGAAAGATTTCCACGTTCTTTTTGTTGCCTCGACCTTGCCTGGCGGCGAGCTCCTGAAGGCTGGTGCTGTTTAATTGCAGTTCAGCGGGATCAATATAGGCACGACAGTTTTCAATTTCCAGAAATTCTTTTAGTTCTTTTGAGGCAAATTTGGCTTGCGCCGGCCCCCGACGACCAATGATGTAAATCTGTTTAATCTTGCTTTCGGCTAACGCTTCCAAGGCGTGTTGCGCGATGTCGGTGTGCTTCAGCTCGTCAACTGATTTTGCGAGGATTCTGGACACGTCCGCAGCCACGTTGCCCTGACCAATGACTACGGCAGTTGCATGCGATAGATCAAAAACACGATCGCGATAATCGGGATGTCCGTTGTACCAGCCGACAAATTCCGTGGCCGTGTGGCTGCCTGGCAGGTCTTCGCCGGGGATTCCCAGTTTACGATCGGTTTCGGTACCACAGGTGTAGAGTACCGCATGGTGCGTTGTTTGCAGTTCCGTGGTGGCAACGTCTTTGCCAACCGTAATGTTACCAATAAAGTTAAATTGCGGGCTCGCGGCGATTTTTTTGTACACTTCAATGGCTTGTTTAAGCTTCGGGTGATCAGGCGCTACACCATTGCGTACCAGCCCAAACGGCGCAGGTAACCTTTCAAGCAAATCGATCTCTACGCTAAGATCGGATTTAAGTAACGCTTCAGTGGCATAAAAGCCACTGGGTCCGCTGCCCACAATAGCTACCCGCAAGGGATTAGATGCACTGCCTAAATCACTCATTTACGTAGTTCCTGAATTGGCGCGCGCCAGTACGCCGCACGTAATGGAAACGACCGACCTAACAATTGCTAAAAGCCCAGTTCGGTTTTGCGATTTTCGGCGCCGGGCAATGGTTCTATGGTCTCTTCTATCAATGGCAGATGCGGGGCTCTTTCGGCATTGACTTCGACCCAGCTTTCCTGACCATCGGGCAGATCGTCTTCTTCAAAGATGGCCTCTACCGGACATTCCGGAATGCAGGCGCTGCAATCAATGCATACGTCTGGATCAATATATAGCATTTCTTCGTCATAGTGGAAGCAGGCGACCGGACACACCGCCACGCAGTCCGTGAAACGACAGCCTTTGCAATTTTCTGTTACAACTGTGGTCATGAGTTTGTCTCCTGTATTGCCAATGCTCAGACTTTGTATATAGAAGCAGTGACAGGTGTCACGAGGCGAATATACTAACGTGAAAACAGTAGCATTTCACCGCGATTGAGTTCAATCCCGTCTCCGCTATAGCGTTTATATTTACCACTTAGGTGCTGGTCTTTGATTTTGCTCGCAAACCCGTTGGCACGCAACCTGAGCAGGTAGAAACGTAAAAATAAAGGGTGATACGTACACGCATATTCAAAACTGGGCAGCAATGACGCATCTTCAAAGGAGGCAATGGTGCCTCGTTTCATGCCGGCACCGGCTCGAATCCCTAGTGCACCGATTACGATGAGGGTACCTGCCAGCATATTAACGCCGGCGAAATCTCCGGCACTACCGCCAATCGCAATGAAACCCCGCCGCATGGAATTGCCAATTTCATTTTTGGCGTTGCCATGAATAAATATCTCCCCGCCCTGAATGCCCACGGCCTGCCCGCGAAACGCGCTGCCTACCATGTGACCGGCATTACCTTGAACTGTAATGCGACCGCCGGACATTTCAGGACCAACCCAGTCGCTGGCATTGCCTTTGATTAAAATTTCGCCGCCGGACATGCCTATACCAACGTGCATACCGACGTCACCATCTATGGTGATTCTGCCCCGGTTCATGCCCGCACCAATCATTTTGACGTTACTTAAATTGCCTTCCAGGTGTATGTCCAAACTACCTTTGCCGGTGACTTTGAAAAAGTCTCCCAGCTGGGCTTTGACGTTTCCATGCAACACTTGAAGATGCGCAATGCCGGATTCGGATAAGCCGGCGAGAGTCGCCGGACTAATCATCTCGGCTTCCAAAGGAACCTCGGGCTGGGTATGCGCGTGTAGTTGCAGAAGGGTAACGCTCATTTATTATATTTTACTTTATATAGTAATTATATCTATTTATTTTTAATTTATAATTTCATTCAGATAAAATTTGTATTTGCCGAGTTCGCCGCCGTAATTGCCGGCCGTGATGATACTGGCGCCTTTGTCAGCCGCGGCGTGAATACCCCGCCGCATGGCTTCTTTTACGATGTTTTGGTCAAGCCCGTCAACCACGATTTCGTACACGCAAGCCACGTTGTCGGGAATTGCGGTGCCTGGCGAGATCGAGCGTAACGTCGGGCAGTAGACATCGTTGGTTGAGGCGATTAATTTTTTATAGCGCGCGCCGATCTTGCTGCCCGAGCGAACCACACCTTGCGGAAATGGCAAAAACGCCCCGGCAACTTCGCGCATGGCGTTGGCCGCCATGCTGGCGGCGCGCAAGGCAATATTTTTGCTGGCGCCAAAAATAATTAAATTACCACCGCCGACGGCTGGCTGTATGTTAAATAAGTCGTCTACCAGAAACTCGCCTTCCATTACCGGAATACGCCACAGTCTGCGACCGTCTATTAATTTGCTGATTTGATAGCCGTCACCAAAAAAGCGTAGCTTGCCACCCACACTAATGGACTCTTTGGACTCTAAACCGTTATAGGCAGCAGTAGTCGGACAGGTCATTACGCACTGCCCAATCCTATCAATGAGTTGCCCGGCAATGGTCTTGTCACTCATGGTAAACAATAGCACGCTAATCCCCGGGCGGTGATCCGGGGTGTCTTCTTCGGGAATTTCACACTCGATAGCAGCCTCTAATTTGCAACGAATTACCGAGGTGGCGAAACCGGTCATGGAGGCCGCCGCAGCACGCGCCCATTGTTTGGAACTGGCAGTAATAATCACGCGCGCACCACACATTTGAAAGGCCTCGGCGAAGGTGTTGATGATTTGCGTTTTTCCAATCTTCATACTTTTCCAATCTTCATACTTTGGGGTGGGTTGGAATTTCTTCGTGATGATGTAAGTAGTCATCACTAATGGCGTAATTGTTGAATTTGACTGAGTAGTAGTCTTCAAAAAAGGGTTCTATCTGCGCTGCGATATCCTGATTGTAACCAGGCTTGGAGTGCAGAAGTTTACCTTTGTGATCGGTAGCAAATTCATGATCTTCGATTACCATCACGCCGTCCTTGATTACATAACGCGGCGCATTGAACATCTGCTCTTTGTCTTCTGCTTCTGTATAAATGGTAATATCGGCGTCGGCACCGATACCAAGATGTCCTTTGTTGGCGAGACCCAAGGCCCTGGCAGGACCGGCACGGGTAATGATGGCAATTTCATTAAGTGTGTATTCACGCTGCAAATCACGCAGTTGCGTTTTGTCAAGTGCCTTTTGATTCACTTGTTGCAAGGCTTCGCGCCGATAGGCGCTGTCCATCAGTAATCTGATCAGTTTGGGATAGTTCATAAAAGAACCACCATTAGGGTGATCCGTGGATAGCAATACGCGCCACGGGTCTTCAGACAGTAAAAATAATTCTAAGCCCATTGCCCATTGCAAGGTATGGGTGTACACCCTTTGCTGATAAGAAAACGGGATGATGCCGCAACCGCTTTCACATTCCGTATCTGCATTTACCCACTTGTCAAACCTGACGTTACGCAACATCCAGGCCAGCGGCGCGTCGGCTGTCATGGCAGTGGCTTTGCCAAACATGACCTGACCGACATCGGTAGTGATATTTTGATGCGCGTTTATGTAATCAATGATTTCTCGCACCCCAGAAACCGGATTTTCATTTAGCTGGCCTCCAAAACTGTGGAACTGGACGTGCGCAATGTGTACGCGCCGACCTTGCGCGGCCTTCATGGTGTCTAAGGTGGTAGCGACGTTGCCACTATGCCCTAAATTATTACAGTGTATGTGCGGCGGATGCGGCAAACCCAGCTCATGCGCGGCTTCGACAAAACTCTCTATCACGTGGTTCGGCGTAATGTCGTAATGGTCGATAGTTTCATTGACATCGGTAATATTGGCATTTTTGCGGCCTTTCCAAAGCTCGTCACTGCCGGTGTTTACCAGTTTAACGGTGTAAGCATGCACGGCATTGACCCACCATGCGATGGCTTCCTTAAATTCTGTTTTACGGCCTTCTTTTAACAGCTTATACAGGAATGCATTATTGCCTAACAGTACGTAAAAACCTTTATCAATCACCGGGGTGTCGTCCAGCTCTTCCAGTGCATGCCGCGCAGTAATGGGAGGCACCGCGGCTTCCATGGCGGTGGTGTATCCCATAGTGGCATAACGATAACCAGTGGCGAAGGTTGAGGGTACAATGCCGCCAGTGCCAGAGCGCGTCACCGCAGTTTTGGGATGCACGTCCAAGCGGTGGTCCTCTGGCAGCAGTTTGCGCGCCAGATTCACTTTAGGCCCGGCAATGTGACAATGAATGTCTACCGCGCCCGGCATAACTACCATGCCATGCGCATCAATCCTGGTGGCGGAAGCTGAAACGGAACCGACGATTTTACCGGCTTTGATACAGAGGTCATGAACTTCGCCGTCAACATTATTCGCCGGGTCGTAGAGGCGCCCATTAACGATTTTTAATTCTGAGGACATTGGTTATTGTTATTGTAGCAAACGACCGCTTACGTAACACGGTCGGCATAAAAAATGGTTACTCTAAGCGGCAATCCTGGGGTTATGCCCGGTTAGCAATGCGGTTACACGAACACGTATACCTTCCAGCACCTCCTGGTCGCTTGGAAAAGGTGAATCGAACGCGGGACGCAACGAGATTGGCACATCGTCCATTCTATACACGGTGCCACCGGTGTTGATTCCGTAAGTAGCTACGGCAAAACGTACTTTAGAAATTTTAGTGGTGTGCGTTTCTTTGGCATCTAAAGTAATTACTGGTATTTTTTTCAAATGTTCAATGGCTTTTCTGGAAAAATTCGCAGCCGGATCGGAGGCGATGATCATGGCAGCATCGGCCTCACCACGTGCGAGCACGTCGCTAGTGGTAAATTCACCGGGGTTAAATCTTGGGAAACCACGATTGAAATTCACGCCAAACGGATAGCCGGTTTGCCATGATACAACATTGTCGGCACCTGTTACGTTGCCGTGTCCGCGTACCGGTTTGGCGACGAAGTGCGTGTATTCATTCAGATCCGCGGCTAAAGAGTAGATTGCACCAGAATTAAAATGACGCCCGCGCGTCATGGTCAGCCCCATGCCCAGAAACAGTACGCCGTACTGCGCGTTTTTCATGCGCTCAACCAGGTCGTCCAGCAGTTCGCGTGAAACTCCGGTTTCTGCCTCAATATTGGCATTTATCCTTTTGCCTTTAACCAGCGCGCGTAGTGCCCACAGCACTTCAAAGTCTTTGCCCGGCTTAATACGCACGAAAATGTCCGCGACCGGCGTGCTGGGGGTTTTACGCACGTCCACCAATACTACGGTACGATCTTTTTTACCATTTGGAATATACATTCCCTTGGGGGTTACTGCATACTTGGTAAAGTGCCTGGGATGAGATTCGGCAGGGTTACCACCCCAGTAGATTACTAAATCGGCGCGATTCCTGATTTCGCCTAACGTGGCGGTACTCTCACCCACGCCCTGAAAGGCCATGCCCGAGGGGCCATGGCAAACGGACGTAGTGGTGTCAATGTTGCCATTGACGGTGTCCATGATGTTCACCGCTACGCGCTGCGCCTCACAGGGCGAATCGCTGAGGCCATAGGTAATCGGAAATTTCGCATTTACCAGAATCTGCGCGGCGGTTTCGATGCCTTCCTCCAAACTCGCCGGTTTGCCATCAATCAGCACCACTGGACGGTCTTCAAGGGTATGCTCGTAAAACCAGGCACGACCCAGCACGCAGGCCCTTTTGGCTTTGGTGATACGATGCTCGTCAAGATCCACTGTGAGTTCCATGTCATCACACACGCAGCCACAAAAGGTACAGGTCGCGTCTTTAACGATTTTAATGTTTTTGTTTTCCTGTGACTTGGTTTGCGTTGCTGCTGGCATTGGGATTTTCCTGAAACTATTTAGAGATTCCTGTTTCTATCGTTTTTTCAATTTTGTAACCTGAACCTGCAGATGCTTGGACATGGGCATGCCGGAAGCCCCGGTGTCCGCACCCATGAGCTGACTTGAAGGCGGGCCATACGGGATAAAGATCATCCCGGACGGCAAGTCTTCAGCTTTTTTAGCTTTGCACTTTACTACCGTTCGTCCGGCGTCCGATTTCAGTTGAATCTTATCGCCATCATTGAGTTGTAAACGCTGCATGTCCTTTTCATTCAGTTCCGCCGTGGAAGTTACCCTTAGATATTCGTCTTTGAGCTTACCTTCGTTTAATGACGTTCCTTGATTCCGCGAACGGCCGGGAATAAGAAGCATGGTCTCCGTCATCTATTAATCCTCAGTAGCACATACATCGCATATTACTCATAATCAGGGCTCATCATCAGGCTGGACAGAATAGATGAGGAATGTCGGTTCATCAAGTACTGCCTGTTATCATTGTACTTGGAGATATTAACAAAGCAGGCGGTAAATACCACTACATTCTTAAAGTATAAGACTAATAGCAGGACCGCCACCTGAGATATTAACCATGGATGGGCAGGATAATTAAGAATTAGGAAGAGCAGAAACATGGATTGTACGAGGTAATACGTAATAATTGTTATTCAGGACAGGCACGGGGCCTGTCCCTACGAGGTGAATATCCGATAAACTATGATGTAGCCATAAATTGCCGCGCCTGATGAAGCAAATGAAGCTTTCGGTCTGGCGGCGGTGTTTGTGAACATAAATTTATCCGCTTTACAGGAGGATTTCGTCATGCCTAAATATATCATCGAACGTGAAATTCCAGGCGCAGGAGCGTTAAGTGCCACAGAATTACAAGGTATTTCACAAAAATCGTGCAGTATTCTTAAGAATATGGGCCCGCAAATTCAGTGGGTGGAAAGCTTTGTTACCGACGACAAGGTCTATTGTACGTATATTGCGCCGAATGCAGAGGAAATCCGCCAGCATGCGCAGGAGGGCGGATTCCCGGCAAATAAAATTTCACAGATACGTTCGGTCATCGACCCAACAACTTCGGAATGAAGGTGCAGTTATAGATACGTAATGTCGCAGCCAATATCTCGACGAGCACCGCAAGCAGATACCCGCGGTGCGGCAGGTGATCAGGGACTGCCGAAAATGCAGCCGGAGTCGGTCACGATAATTGGAAAGTCGCCTATGTCACGCATGACTTGTGCGACCTTGTAGTTTTCCAGCATCGGTTTGACTGCATCGACTTTCAGGTTTTCGAGGCATTCGTTCATAACGCGCAGCACGTGAGTTTTGTCGCCGTCAAAGACGCGAAAATTTATGCTCTCCGACGCTTCATGCTGCCATTCTTCAGTAGTCGCGTTGGGGAAGTGCTCCGCCAGGTATTGCTGAATAGCCAGCTTTATATGCGTGTTGCCAGACATTTCACCAGGCTCGACGGGCCGGCTAAATGCGGCCAGTAAGCCGCTGACTGACAGGGGCTTGGCTAGTTTGCCCGACGGGCGACGCGAATATAGCGAACCATGATGTCCTTCGCATCGGTGCTGGGGGTAACAATTTACCGGTTCGATAGCCGGACTGTCTGACCACCACGCGCGCGTCGCTGACTATTAGGTCGGCTAAAAATTCGACCATAGCAGGCGCGTCCCACTGGCGCTCTCCAATCGCTTTATAAATGAGCTGGCCTTGCGGATTGACTAAAAACGTGGTGGGTAAACCAAGTACCTCCCAGTTTGATAGCTCCATATTTTCATCCACAAGAATGGTGAAGTCTACACTAACCATTTGTAAAAACTTTTTCACGCCTGCCAGGTTGGGACCAACGTGCACTCCGATTATTTCCAGTCCCTGATCATGCAGCTGGTGGTGAAGGTTGTTGATCGCCGGCATTTCCCGGCGACAAGGCGCACACCACGTGGCCCAAAAATTAATCAGCACAAACTTGCCCCGATAATCGTCCAGGCTGATGGCGCTTCCATCTATGGCATTCAGCGTGAAGCTTTTTGCCTGAGGGGTGCCGGCAATGGCATCCATGGTCTCGCCTGGTGCGGCATTGAACCAGGATAACACCGGGGTTTGCCGCTTTTCAGTCCATACGGTTGGCGTAACGTACGTGTAGATACCGGTCTCGGCATCGCTTCTGGCATTAGTCAATGCAGTGGCCATAGATAACGAGATGAACGCACATACACTACTATGGGTTATTTTGCGCATTTTTGATTGAAAAATTTTCACTACGTGTGTCAACATTATTCACTATCGCGCCAGGATGCCTGCGGCCGGCTGGTAGCAGGCAGACTTGGGGTGTCCAACACGCCGCGTAAAAAATCAATCATGAACGGCGAGTTCCATACGCGCGAACCAACTGCTCGGTAACGAATATAGCTTTCCGGGTCAACTAGAAATGTGGTCGGCAAAATGGGAACGCCCCAATGGCCCAGTTCCAAGTGTATATCCATTAACACCGGATAGGTTATGTTATTGAGTTTCATTATCGCGCCAATATCTTCGACGTCATCCCCGGCATGAATGGAAACTACGCTTAGCTTCTCTTCACCAAGCAGTTCATAAGCGGCCTGTAGCGTGGTCATTTCACTTTTGCATACGTTACAGGAGCTCGCCCAAAAATTTATCAGTACGTATTTACCGCGAAAATCGGTTAGCTCACGTTTGTTGTCAAAGGTGTCGAATAGCACAAAGTTTTGTGATGGAAAATTGGGCGGGTACGGGCGCATTAAAGGTCTCTGTTCCGCATAGGCCAAGGATGCCACTAATAAATGGAATAGCAGTAAAGCTATGAGGTCACGGCGATTAAGCGTTACCCGCATTAGTATTCCAGTTTGTTCTCATGCGCCCAATTTGGATCATCGACGCTGAGGTCGCCGATGGGCGCCGCAAAGGCATCCGCCACCAGGGTGGGGACGTTGTCTCCCGTCAGTGCTTCGAGGAAGGCGACCAGATCGTCCATTTCCGCGTCGCTTAGGTGCAACGGTTTAATCAGCGGACTGAGCAGTTCATGCGGGATTCCACCTTGGTTGTAAAACTCGATTACTTCGTGCAAGGTTTGCATGGAGCCATTGTGCATATAAGGCGCGGTCAACGCGACATTACGTAAGCCGGGCGTGCGGAATTTCCAGCGGTCAGCGGGGTTTTGCGTGATTTCATATAACCCCAAGTCGTTTTTTTGTGATCTGGAAACCGTGCGCAATACGCTCGTCTCTACTTCAGTATATACGCCGGGTGCTAATTGCACTGTTTTTTTCTGTGGCTCAACGCCCATGGAAACCTGATAACCCAAGCCGGTGTTGTGTAAGCGGTTGTCCGTAAATAGTGCGTGCTTGTCATTTATCAAATGGCATACGTGGCAGGTGCCCTTCCCGGTAAATACCTTAAAACCCTGCTTTACCTGCGACTTGACGGCTGCTTCCTGATTGCCAAAATACCAGCGGTCAAACGGCGAATTAGCGGCGTTGAGGGTGCGCTGGTAGCTGGCAAGTGCCATGCCTACGGTTTCCATAGTGGGGCCACGTCCGTTAAACGCAGTTTCAAACAATCCGTCATATTCATGAATGGCCGCTATTTTGTTGATTACATAGCCAATTGATGGATTCGCCATCTCATTACGCGCTAAAAACGGCGCCCAAACTTGTTGTTCCAGGCTGGATTCGCGGCCATCGTGAAAAATTTTGCTTAGGTACGCGACGTTGTATATCGTCGGGGCGTTGCGTTTCACCGTGCGCCCCTCAACTCCTACGGCGGTCTCTAATTCATTATTGGCAAAGCCCTGTTCCGGTATATGGCAAATCGCGCAAGAGAACGTGTCATTGATGGATAAACGCCTATCAAAAAACAGTTTTCTTCCCAGCGCTATTTTTTCGGCGGTGACCGGGTTGTCTGCGGGAATGACGAGCGACGGTAACCCCAACGGCGGACGTATAACAAATTCCAGTAAGTCCGCCGCTTTACCACGGCGCTTTTGCAGATCAAGGGTGTTGGTTTGATAATCGACCGAGTCATAGCCTTCTTTGTTGTCGCCGGGCCCGAATAAGGCTTTATTGTGGCTATCCAGGTGCGTCGAGCTGCGCAGAGGGTTCGCCGTAATCATCAGGCAGATGACTATAGGCAGGACGTTGGCGATGATCGTTGCAGGTGTTTTCATAACGCGCGTTAATGGTCGGTATCGGCCGTTAAAATTCCGCCTTCAATCAGCAGGGTTTTGATGTCAGCACTAATCAGCTGATCATGCAAAAAAGAAACGCTGTATTGCTGTCGAATGGTGTTGGTGCGATCAATTAGAAACGCGCGCAGCACGTGCGCCATGCTGCCCATGTACTCACCTTGTTGGTCATATTCTTTAATGACCATTTGTCCATATTGGTCAATAATAGGTTGTAGCACTGCTTCAGAGGCGGTGGTTAAAAACAACCACTGCGGATGGCCTTGTTCAAATCCCGAGCTATATGATTTCATCACCTTGGGGGTATCATGCTCGGGATTGAAGCTGATACTAATGAGACGAATATGGCTGGCAAGTTCGGGATAGGCCTTAAAGTGCTCTTTTACTTTGTAAAACACGGCAGTAGCCAGCGGACAACCGTTCAAATCCGTACAGCTGGTGTACATAAAGGTAAGTAGCACGATGTTATCACCAAATAGGTCGCTGAGTTCCATCTCTTCGCCATCCACGCTTAATACGCTTCCACCGCCCGCCGGCGCGATTTTTGATAGCGTATAGGTGCCGGGTTGCGGAATTTCAAAGGATACAGCAGGTGTCCAACCATCCGCTATTACCATGATTTCGGCACGCGCGGCATGTGAATCCGGCAGTGGCGCATCGTCACCCTGGTCGGAACACGCGCACAGTGCGAATAGTAGTATTGCGGCAAAGAATGCGTTGCTGTATCTCATAAAAACATATCACAGAGACAACAGAGCCGCCTCTTGGGCGGCCCTGTCATAAGTTTACTCAGACTGGTGTTTACATCACAGAACCAATAAGATTACTCTATCTGAGACAGCATGGTGTCAGTTGAGTTCGACTTTTGTGAATATAGTGAGTACGCACCAAAACGCATTTGGTGCGCGCGACCTAGTTTTAACTCATAAAAGTCTACCGTAAATTCATGCGTAAGTTTTTCACCGTTCCAGGTGAATAGCTTGAGAAACTGTTCATCGGCATCCCCGGTTTTGTCCCAGTTACCCAGCAGGGAAGAGGTGAAGTAGGTACGCTTGCCATCCCAGCTTTGTGAGATCATATTTACCTGAGAACCAATTTCATGCTCATAGGTCTGCTTGGGATTAAAAGGGTCCGAGACGTCAAAAAACCGGGTTTTGCCATCCATGAAGGTTTGCACCCAAAGACCGCTATCATCCGCGGTAATGGAAATGTCAACCGGTAACGGTACTTTGGAAGGATCACCAATATCACCGACTGCCCTGGCATGCCACTCACCAGCATCATCTTCATAAATCAGCCATATTTTTGAGGTCAACGCGGTAGTGGTGAAGCAGTAGTTGTGCTTCGCACCCCATGCGCAACGAATTTCCAGCGGCGCGCCGGGAACTTCAAAGACTTTTTTAGGTGTGCGCGTATGCAGATCCCACACTACCACGGTGTTGCCAAAACGCTTCATAGCTTCTGCATCCCCCAACATCTTGCCAAAATCCATCATGTAGTTAGACCAACCAGTAAATGAAGAGGTGATCATTACGTTACGCCGTGGCAGGGCACGAACATCATAACCATATCCGTCGGCGATGTTTCCTACTTTTTGTGCGCCGCGTAAATCTTCGTCCGTAGGCATCCAATGGGCAGCAACAAAATCTCCTTCATTGGTAAATTCAGCAAGCCCGGTGCGCCCCCCATGATCAACGTTATTGGATAACGCACTGACCATAATTCGGCCCGGCAGCGCGTACATGGTGTGCGGACCTACCATGCCACCGGTTTTCGCTACAAAGTCGGTGATGACTTTGTGTAGTCTGGGCTTGCCCGGATGGGTGTGAACGTCAAAAATAAAAATTTTGTTGCTGTCCAAACCACCCGCAAACAGATAACGACGATCATCGGTTAAACCAGAGTGGTGCGCTTCGTTACGCCCCCCCACTGAAAGCACGTTAACGACTTTGCCGTAATTTTCTGCATCGGGGTTTACGGATATGGTGACGAGCTTGTCCTGCTCATCTCCCAAACCTTCAACGCCCAAGGTCCATACGTATACGTAGTCTTCCTGACCAACGATTTTTGCCATGTAGGGAGACATGCAGGTCTCGTCCGCTATAGCAGTAGCGTGATAACCCACTGCCAGTAACAGATACAGAAGCGCGGTAACGCTTTGCATCCATATAGTTTTTGTTGTTGCCATTTTCTTCATGATCTTACAACTCCATACGGTTTTTGATTGGTTAGAATAAAGGCTAAAATTCTTTAGAGACTTGAATAGTATAGTATATTCCTGACCCGGATTATAGGTACTCAAGTCAGTTAGAAATCGATTGTAACATTGATGCCGCGTCTGTGCATCAATCAGCGGACAGATGCGAACATGGATGTTGAGGATTAATGCGTAGAATAAAGATATTATAAGCCATAGAGGTATCAAAAAATATCCACGGTATTCTTTATTATTTTCAGTACTTTAATGTGAATTATTGATAAAACAAATAAGGTTATCGGGCAGTTTCAAGGGGTTTATTTATACGCGGTAGAAGTCGTGGCGGGCACCTGCGCCGCAGGCTACATTTTTATACATCTCTGATACGGGGCAGTAGCCAATATCACCGCCAGAGACTGCCTCCTCAAGCCATTACTACCGCAGTGGAAAAATCACTTCCTGGCTAAGCGGCTATTGTTATTCCAGTAGGTTACTCCAGTGGCTGGTCTCCATCGAGAAATACGACAGAGCCTTCCGACCAACCTAGCTGATGTCTTACTTTGTCGCATTTTTTTCTGATTTCCGAAGAACTACCGTGAGTCTCAACCCACAAGTTACTTTCCGCTATGCGTTCCGGAGACCTAATTCCCTGCTCTTTCGCGTTATCAGGACCCGTGGCCGTAACTAATTTCAGTACACCTGCTAACCTAGAGTGGAACATGGAAGGATCGCTGTTGTAGGCCTCAGACAGAAATTTCGACATGCCCTCTTTCCATGTTTTTATCTTATATTTTTGTCCTTGCACCTGCACGTGAGTCGGCTTTGGATGCCTTGGATGATGCGTCTTCGTTGTGCCATCCACCGTTGTTATGGACGATGCCGGTTCAATAGACCCAATGTATTCAGAGGATTTGGCAGATATAGCAGTAGTGGGAAGAAACTGTTCAATATCTCTGACAGGAACCGAAATACCAATCGAATCTTTAATGCTCTTTCGCAACCTTTTCACCAACGCCGAATCAGCGGAGACAACCAATGTCTCCCAGTTGGTAGTTAAAATACGCTGGATCCACGCTCGTTTGACATGAGTCTGGGCACCGTTGTCTGAAACCTTATCCCGGCTCAGTAATTGTCGCAATCGGCGCTCACAACTATCTGGGTCATCCTGAAGCAGATTAACAACCTCTGCCAAAGGTGACCCACCGCCTGTCAAAGCATAATCAAGGTAGAAAAAGTGCCAGGTAACACCATTGGTCAATATGCCCAGGGGAACCTTCAGCATCTTGCAATACTCAAGCGCCTGGACTTGACGTTTAGTGGTACTCAATTTGATAGCAGGCGCTTTGGTCTCAATCAGCAAAAGCGGATTTCCTGCGGAAAACAAGACAATATCTGCAAATCCTTTCAGGTGTTTGCCTACGGAGTGCTCCAGTTTAACCTCATCAGGATCCGTGGTATCCCAACCCAGTGCCCGTAACATCGGTAAAATCATAGCTGACTGAGCTGTGCCTTCAGTAAGGCTCACTGTATCCATGGACTTGATTCTCTCAATCTGGCTGCGGATATTCATAGACGTATTCTTTCCTTTATCTTACAGGCTAAAGGGGAATTATAGTCCGCACAGCAGGTACGATTATCGCTTGCTCTATCTGCGTCAATTCATATATGGATGAGATGTTCATAGTGGTGTGCACTTCTGTTTTGGCATTTCCCTCATCTAGTCGTGTGGCATAGCCTTACCTTTCTATCACCGCAAATATGTGCGCGCTGGCGCAAGTCTTTGTCTTAGCTTTCCCTTCCTGTACGATGCGTCTGCTCGTAGGTGTCAAAGTACTGGTGGTTGGCCATTACCCTGTAATCACTTGTACGGCTACAGTTACAATCGCTATCTGTGCGCCAACCAAGGCTACTCCCAGCATCAATAAAGCTCGGTACATTGCCGCTCGTAGGGCGTCAATCTTTCCCTCCAGGGTCTGAATACCTCCTCGTAGGTCGCCACGGGTAGCCAGTTCCTGGTTTTTGATTACAGCTTTGGCGGCATTCTCTGCTTCTTTAGCTACATTGCTGATGTTGCGGGCAATGGCTTCCGCCTGGGGTCGCTCAATGCCAGCATTTAGCAAGTCGTTTGTAGTAGCTAAAGTATCTATCACGGTAACTGCCCCTGGTTCCTATTTCATTATTTCTTGTTATGATTAGGGTACTATATGCCACAAGTGTAACTCCATCAATCCGGCATCACCTATACTGGATATATGCGAAGCGTGGATCGCTAGGGGTTCCTTCCAGGTCCCCTTGCTCCTTTCCAGGCTGCCACATCAGCACTTCTTCGATTTTCCTGGCTAGATCAAAGTCTTTATTGGTAACGCCTTTGGCAGCGTGGTTCATCAATTTACACACTACAAAGGCGTAAGACACGCTCAGGTCGGGGTGATGAAACGCCGCCTCTGCCAGATGGCCGATGGTATTCACCACCATCAGCGTGCCCTTCCAGCTATGGGTTCTGTATTTACGGCGTATCCAGCCATTTTCGTAGAACCAGGTGGGCAGTTGTTCCGCCAATCTTGCCTTTATTTGTGCCTCTGTGTAAGTTTGTTCAGGTTTGATTTCGCGCCATTTTGACATGTTCGTCATCTCCCGCGGATAAATGTTTAGTTTTAATCAGGTTCATTCTACTCTACATCGTTTACTATGCGTTACCCTGAACGTCCTGTATATCCACGTTTGTATCTTTTCATAGTGGTAAAGATGGTATTATTGGCCAGCGTAGATAAACGATTGGAGGAAAATATGTATGAATTTGTATATCTGTTAATGGCATTAGCATGTGTATATATTATTTGGAGCAATCTGAAATCACGAAAATAATCCCGATTAACCTGCCTGAGAATAATATTTTTAGTAGGTAATCTTCTTGCTCCTGAAGTAACCGAGCTGGTCATTCGACTGTGGGAGTATCGGTATTTTTGCACGTATGGATGCAGATGAATTGCCGTAGCTGAGCACAGCCTAAGCCTCGTTCATAAAGTCTGGCGAGACCCACAAGTGGGACATGCAGCCTTCGTCAGATACGGGAGCGAGCTATGTATGAGCCGTGTGGAAATGAACCTGTAGAATGTGTAGTAAAAGATGCGAACATGGATGTGCAGAATAACGAGAAGTAAAAAGTATAAATATGGGCATACAAGGAAGGTCAGGATTCTGTAACCGATGCAAAAAGATGCAATCTGTAGTTATCACATTTTCGTATTGACAGGTCGATCACTGTGCGCTGCTCAGGGTTTTTCCATTTATTTTACCGTGTGAGCTTGCCACTAACTTTTAGCAGTCTTGCGCGCCACTCAACATATTCAATGAGCAAAAAACCTGCGACCGTGACGGGAACTATCGCCGCGATCTGGGGAATTCTGGGATTTTTGTTATTGCTGGGCTATGCAGTCTGGCGCCTGACGGAAAGGTCGATTGAGGCTTTGCAAATGCCATTGAATTGGACACATTGGCTGGTTTTTATCACTTTCTTACTGTTCATGGCTTATAGCGAAGGTTATAAAGGTTTCCAAAAAAAATTCTCGCCTCGCTTTGCCGCGCGAGCTAAGTATTTGACGCAACATACTACTTTTTTACGGTTACTGCTTGCGCCACTATTTTGTATGAGTTATTTCCATGCGCCTAAAAAACGCGTTACTGTAACCTATATATTAACGGTAGCGATTATTGTTTTCATTCTTTTGTTTCATTTGCTGCCACAACCCTGGCGAGGATTATTAGATGGCGGCGTAGTGATCGGGTTAATTTGGGGCATGATGGCCAGCATTCTGTTCTGTATAAAAGCGTTTACCAGTGAGCAATTCAGTTATGACGCAGAGGTGTTAGAAATAACTTAACCGAAGTATCGGCACTAATTTATTTCACACTTCAAACGCTGGTAAACATAACCGGCAGGGTATGGTTGTCTTTACATCAATTTCCGGCGGTGCGTTAGAATAAACAATCGCCTAACGTACATGGAATAACAAGGTGGTCAATGGGGCCAGGCAGTCAGAGTTTCTACGTAATTCAATCTGGAGGAATACTTATGTTCGTTGCAATGAATCGCTTTAAGATCGTTCGTGGTTGTGAG
This sequence comes from Gammaproteobacteria bacterium, assembly GCA_963422595.1. Classification (GTDB taxonomy): domain Bacteria; phylum Pseudomonadota; class Gammaproteobacteria; order UBA4575; family UBA4575. The sequence goes on along the minus strand of OY730298.1, from coordinate 1,197,106 downwards.
GATGATTTCCTTGAAATTTGGAAAAACCGTGAAACTTTTTTAGACGAGGTGCCCGGCTTCAAAGAATTTCACTTGTTGAGTGGCCCGGCTACAGATGAATTCAGCTTGTTTGCCTCGCATTCTATTTGGGAATCCAGACAGGCCTTTGAAGCCTGGACAAAATCCGAGGCCTTCCGTAAGGCACATGCGAACGCCGGTGACGCGAAGCCGGTGTATTTGGGTAAACCGGAATTCGAGGGATTTGAAGTGGTGCTCTGATTTGATGCAATGATTTCAAAACACTCTCAGTTTCTTTCCTGTTAGTTTTTAGTTTAAGGTAATGAAATCATATGGCGGACCCGAGTCTGCACGGCAATCTGTCCACGTTGAACCATCCACTTTACCTGGCAGTATTGGCTAAGCTTGCCACCCCGGGGTTAGCAGGTGTAAATAGCCCAGGTAACGTCTAAAGCCTGACGGTTCTGCCATATGTCGTGCACGCGAAATATTTTTACTCCAGCACACACTCCTAACGCGGAGGTCGCGCAAGTTGCGGGCATTCTTTCTCTTGGATTTTCTTGCCTGGATATTTCACCCATAAAACGTTTGCGGCTTGTGCCAAGTAAAATTGGATAACCCAAGCAAGTGAGTTTTCCTAAATTTTGCAGTAGTTCTAAGTTATGTTGGGTACGCTTTCCAAAACCGATGCCGGGGTCAAGTATTATATTTTCTCTTTTTACTCCCACGGCTTCAGCTACTTTTGCCCGCCTGGCTAAAAACTCTGAGACTTCTCTGGTGACGTCCTTATAGACGGGATTATCTTGCATAGTGGCTGGGGTGCCCTGTACGTGCATTAAACAAACAGGTATTCCGAAATCAGCCGCGAGCGTTAAGATATTCTTATCTTCCCGACCTGCGCTCACATCATTCAGCATCGAAGCACCTGCGTCTAAAGATGCTCTGGCCACTTCAGATAAGGTGGTATCTATACTGATATGAATATGCACTGGCAGTTCCTTCCGCAAACCTGCGATTACATCAATCACTCTGCGCTTTTGTTCCGTCGCATCTATGCGCCTAGCTCCCGGGCGGGTCGATTCACCTCCTACATCAATTATATCTGCGCCTTGCTTAAACATTTCGATGCCGCGAGTTATGGCGTCTTTAGAAGATGGATACATGCCGCCATCGGAAAAACTGTCGGGGGTGACGTTGAGCACGCCCATAAGAAGTGGCTTGGAATAATCGAGTTGCATAGATGACTTTGCTCGGAATGCCGTAGTAAAAAGCTAATAATTATTCTGTTTGTATGGTATCACTTTTATACTGTGCCCTATTCCGATTCTCATAAGATCATCCCCAATGCGCAGTTTTCCATGATAATTGTCTTGCAGCTTTTTCATCAGCGTATCTTCTTCAGTGCCAGGAAGTATTGCATGAGTAAGCACGGCTATACGCGGCTTAACCGCATGTAAAATACGTAACATTTGATCTGCATTAGTATGATAGCGTTGTATGTTTCGCAAGCGCGGATTGTTGTTAAGCAGATTCGACTCGGCATAAAAAATCTCATGCACCAGTAAATCCACTCCCTGAGAATGATCAATTAAATTTTTTGAATAAGTGGTATCACCAGATATCACCACTGAGCGATCTCCAAAATCAATTCTGTAACCATAGGCGGGAGCCACAGGCCCATGGTCAACCAAAAAGGCTGTCACTTTAACGCCGCCGTTATGAAGATGAATTACGCCCGGTTTTATTTCGTTGGCAATTAGTCGTGCCGAGTTTTTACTCAGCCCCGTGTAGGTGTGCCGTACTGAAATATCATAGGCATAAGCCTGGCGTAATCCTTGCACAAAGGTGTCGGTACCATTTGGACCATATACTTGCAGTGGTTGTTGGCGCTGGTATATCCATCCTGTAAGCCATAGATCATCCAGTGCCGAAATATGATCATAATGAAGATGGGTCAGAAAAACCAGCTGGATTTCGGAAAAAGGAATATTCAGTTGATTGAGTCTTTGAACGACACCGCGCCCAGCGTCAAATAGTAAATATTTTCCACTGACTTCGACCAGTACTGCGGGGCCTGATCGATCAACGTCTGGTCGTGGACTACCAGTACCTAGTAACGTGACGCGCATGTAATCCGCAAATAAAACCACGGGGAAGATGAGCATCAATGAGGTAACGAGAGTTAATACGGATATCCTGCGCATGAATAATTTACCTATACCTTGGTTTGGCATGGTTATCTGTCAATGTGCAATACGGCTAAAAACGCTTCTTGGGGAATCGTTACTTTACCAATCTGTTTCATACGTTTTTTCCCTGCTTTTTGCTTTTCTAATAGCTTTTTCTTGCGTGTTACGTCTCCGCCGTAACATTTCGCAGTGACATTTTTTCGCAGGGCTTTGGTCGTGGTGCGCGCAATAATTTTGGAGCCTATTGCAGCCTGTATTACCACATCGTACATTTGCCTTGGAATAATTTCTTTCATTCTGGCCGCGAGATCTCTTCCATAAGATTGCGCCTGGCCTCTATGTATAATTGCTGACAGGGCGTCCACTCTCTCGCCATTAATCAATATATCCAGCTTCACTAAAGGCGCAACGGCAAAATGAGATTGGCAGTAATCAAACGAAGCATAACCACGGCTTACTGATTTTAGTTTGTCGAAAAAATCTAACACCACTTCACTTAAAGGTAATTCAAATACTATTGATACCTGACTGCCATGATAGTGTACGCTTTTTTGTGTGCCGCGCTTTTCTATACATAAGGTGATGACGTTTCCTACGTATTCGTGAGACACTAAAATCGATGCATGAATAATAGGCTCGCGAATCTCTTTGACTCTATTTGCGGACGGCAAGGTAGATGGATTATGTATGCTGTGAACTTCACCGTCCATGGTGCACACTTGGTGGGTTACCGTGGGTGCGGTAGTAATCAAGTTTAATGAATATTCACGCTCAAGCCGTTCCTGAACAATCTCCATATGCAGCATGCCCAGAAACCCGCAACGAAAACCGAATCCAAGCGCATCAGAAACTTCGGGTTCATAGATAAACGCTGAGTCGTTGAGACGGAGTTTTTCCAGCGCGTCACGAAATGATTCGTAATCACCTGAATTAACTGGAAATAGCCCAGCAAAAACATTAGGTTGTATTTCCTTAAAACCCGCCAGTGGCCGGGCCGCAGGCTGTAACACCGATGTGAAAGTGTCGCCTACTTTCGCCGCCGTTATGTCTTTAATTCCACAGATAACGTAACCTACTTGTCCGGACTTTAGTATCCCGATTTCCGTACGCTTAGGAGTAAATATACCCACCTTTTCAACTTGATAACTGCGCCCAGATGACATCACCATAACCCTTTGCTTAGGCCTGATTATGCCATCCATCACACGCACCAGCGAAATCACCCCGACGTAGTTATCAAACCACGAGTCGATAATGAGTGCTTTGAGGGGCGCGTCTACACAGCTTATGGGAGCAGGAAATCGATTCACGATCGCCGCCAATACATTTTCTATTCCTTCGCCGGTCTTGGCACTAACCAGTAGGGGTTCCGATATATCAATACCAATGACTTCTTTTATTTCAGATGTGACTCGCTCCGGTTCGGCGGATGGTAGATCAATCTTGTTTAATACCGGGATTATTTCCAGCCCAAGTTCTATCGCTAAGTAGCAATTTGCGACACTTTGAGCCTCCACCCCTTGAGATGCATCAACGATGAGTAATGCACCTTCGCAAGCTGCTAAGGAGCGGGAAACTTCGTAAGAGAAATCAACGTGTCCAGGCGTGTCAATAAAATTTAGCTGATAACTGTAGCCATCATTCGCCTTATATTGCAGCGAGACGCTTTGAGCTTTAATTGTAATACCACGCTCGCGCTCAATGTCCATTGAATCCAGAACTTGTTCATTCATTTCACGCTCAGATAAACCGCCACAACGCTGAATGAATCGATCTGCCAACGTGGATTTTCCATGATCAATATGCGCAATAATTGAAAAGTTGCGAACACGCTCCATATAAAACTCGAGAGTTAACCTAAAGGCTTGCCCAGATATTCAGAACTCAAATAAGCAGACCAGACTGTCGCTTACTCTTGATGAGTTTCCACTATTCTTTTTCAGGCGCGCGCATAGCCAGAAATTCTGGTCCTTGTGAACGCTGCACTAATAAAGAAACATATTTACCAGGCGGCAGCGCTTCTACTTGTTTCTTAAACTCACTAATGCTGTCAATCTGCTTACTATTGATCATTTGAATCACGTCACCCTTACGGATTCCAGCTTCCATAGCTATGCCGGTTTGCACGTCTAATACCACGAGGCCACCGTGATCTAATTCCATGGTCTGTATTTCTTCTTGCGTAAGCGCGCGCAACGTAAGTCCTAAAACGGTGTCTTCAGGCTGCTCATGGGGGCCGGCTTTACTTAAAAGTACCCGATCTTCGTCTGGTGGTAATTGGCCAATCTTCAATTTTACATTTTTCTTTTTGCCCCCACGCATGACTTTTAGTTTCACGATTTCACCCACTCTGGTTCCACCTACCATAGGTGGCAAAGCAGCAGAATTTTTTACTTCTTTGCCATCATAGGTCAGAATGACGTCACCTATCTCAATATCAGATTCTTCAGCAGGACTATCTGGCAAAATTTTAGCTACCAGTGCACCTACCGGCTTTTGCATGCCAAATGACTGAGCCAGTTCACGTGTAACTTCTTGTATGTATACTCCTAACCACCCTCTGGATACGTATCCATGCGTTTTGAGTTGACTAACCACGTCCATCGCGACTCCTATAGGAATCGCGAACGATAAGCCCATAAAGCCGCCGGATCGAGTATAAATTTGGGAGTTAATGCCAACAACTTTGCCATCTAAATTAAATAACGGGCCTCCTGAATTTCCAGGGTTAATAGCTACGTCTGTCTGAATAAAAGGTACGTAATTTTCACTCGGCAAGCTGCGGCCTTTGGCACTTACAATTCCAGCAGTAACGGACGCATCAAAGCCAAATGGTGAACCAATGGCTAATACCCACTGACCAACTTTTATATCATCGGAAGATGCAAGCGATACAGCCGATAAACCGGTAGCATCCAGCTTTAATAATGCGATATCGCTGCGTGGATCGCTGCCAATCAGCTCAGCAATCAATTGCCTGCGATCACTTAACTTTACGATAATTTCATCTGCATTTTTCACTACGTGATGATTGGTAATCACGTACCCATCCGCCGAAATAATAAATCCGGAACCCAGTGAGCGTGAGTTGAAAAACTCTTCTCCATTGCCGCCGTTTTCACCAAAAAATCTACGTAAAAAATCACCAAAGGGACTATCCTCAGGAAAATCCGGTATCTCCATACCAGGAGGTAATCCCCGATCGACTTTTGTCTGCTTGCTGGTACTGATGTTGACAACCGCATCGGCATTTTTTTCAACGAGTTCGGTAAAGTCCGGAAGGTTATAACGAGCATACACCTGTGGGGTTACCAGAAACATTAAAAGCCCACAGATAAACAATTTAATAATAAAAACATTCCTGTCTTTCATTCTTAACACTCCATTCTAATCTCTGTATTTGTTCAAACTACGATAGCTATAAACAAGCCTTTTTATTGACACGCTATAAGGCACCAGGAATTTAACAGACTCAGATAGGATTAAAAAAGTTCTGCGTGAGAAAAAGTTCATTTTATAGCTGTGTGCTTTCTCTACGGATCTGAATAAAAAATTGATGATCCAATCATCCTTACAGTGCTTTCAGGTACTTCACCTATAATTGTAATTTGATGCTGATTTAGATCTCGCGCATAGGCGTTTATAATGCCTTTTGTATGCGCGCCACGATAAACGTGCTTAGGGTCGTCAACTTTAGTTATAAATACTGAAACGGATGCCAGACCATCTGTGAGTACTATATGCTGAACAGGTTTTTTGCTTGCACTCATCAGTCTTCTGGTGACGTTATTTAACGAAAATCCAGGGGGTAGATTTTGTATTTTCCACGCGCGATCAGGCTGTAGTTGTCCGTCCAACTCAACACTCGCAACCCTCCAAGTGTAATCATTTAAGTGTACGCCCGGCTCAAATAAATCACTTGGAACAGATTCAAGCAGACGAAAACTGACAAACATCATGCTTTCTATAGTTTTATTGCTGGCATCGAATACTTTCGATTCAAGCAGTATTCCAAGCTCTGCATTGACACAAAGTTCATGCCCGTAACGGAACTCGTCTAATGGCTCGAAGCGCACCATGGTGCAGTTAAAACCTGCTATCCGTGATTGCCCCACTTCTGTTAGTTTATAATGCAGCGCCAGTTCGTTTACATTCTCCGGCAAAGATGAAGGTAATCCATGTCTTGCACGAGCAGGTTCAATAACAACCAATTTTTCTTTCGGCCATATGCATGTAAGTATATTCTGGTCACGGATAACTTCACGTGCATCCCCAGTTAACGAAGTTAGCTTTTCTTTAACACCGCGGTCCGATGAGTAAGCATGGGTGATCCTCATGGTCTCAACGTTGCCATTGCGCATAAATACGAACGTGCCTTGGTAGTTGCCCATTTCCAAGGTTCCATTCATATTGCTTAGCAGCGTCTGCAAACCATCTTCTGCAAGTGCAACAGATAGGTTACAAACTAAAAAAGCCGCTAACAATAGCCAGTGTCGAGACATGCTGTGATCAGTTATTCTTGGTTATATTCGCCTTGATCATAGCCAACAATTCTTGCATGTGGCATTGACATTCGAGGGGATGCGTATTCCACATGATTTACTATATAGCTATTAAATTCTTCCGCAGCTCTGGGATTTGAAAGAAAGTTTTGCAAATCTTCTTGAATAACCTGCTGTATCTTGCTTGCCTCAATGCTACGTTCTGCAACCACTGGAATATTATTTGCGCTCGCGTTGGGCCGTATGAGGTTTTGAATCGTGATTAGCGAAAGTATCGCAATTGAGGCGGCAATGGCTAAACCCATCGCAATCTTCATTCTGTTTGGATTCATAACAGCTTGCACCGATGCAGCTGAATCTGAGATCGGTCCGCCGGATAGTCTGCCCATAACTTCATTTGTAAAGTTATAGTTGATTCGAGCAGGCAATTGTTTACGCATCGCATGTCCTATGATGTTATAGCGCTGAAACGTAGCGTGAAGCTCAGGGCTAGATCGCATTTCTTTTAATATACGTTGTGCCTCAAATTCAGAGGCATCTTCATCTAATATGCGCGATAAAAGCTCTCGATCAATTTCTTTCATGGCAAACCTATTCTATGCAGTTAGTCCAGCAGTGGCTTGAGATGCTTGTCTATCGTTTCACGTGCGCGAAAAATCCTTGATCTTACAGTTCCTATCGGGCATTCCATTACGCCTGCAATTTCATCATATGTCATCCCTTCGATTTCACGCAGCGTTATCGCTGTCTTCAAATCTTCCGGTAGTTCATTAATTGCCCGATAAATGGTATCTTCAACTTCACTCGCGAGCACATGGCGTTCAGGAGTGCCAAGATCTTTCATTGAGGATGCAGATTCTAAGTATTCCGCATCTTCAATATCAATTGCATATGCCGGGGTTTTTCGGTTCTGCGATACTGTGTAATTTTTAGCCGAGTTAATCGCGATCCTATACAGCCATGTATAAAAAGCACTATCGCCTCGAAAATTTGCAAGACCCCGATAGGCCTTGATAAATGCCTCCTGTGCTATGTCTTGTGCTTCATCCTCATCTTTCACGTACCTGGCAACTAATTTGACCACTTTGTATTGGTACTTGGTAACCAGCATACCAAATGCTGCCTTGTCCCCTTTTTGAGCTCTTTTTACCAGCTCCTTATCGTTATTATTCTCGCCCATTTGGGCCTAAGTCCTGATATTACGGTATCCACATAGGTGTCCGTAGGTGTAAGACAATTTTATAATACAAGAGTTCTTGATCGTCTTTTCCACGTGGAATTGTGCCGTTAAGCAACTTTATTTTAAGGAATTACCATCCCCAGATTAGTTAATAAATTTTGCTAGGAACGATACGCCAGGTGTCCGTGCCTGGCACTGCATGGCAATCATACTCCTTCCCATGACGGTAGCGAAATAATCCGGCAATACCGCCTCAACTTAGCTAATTGTGCTGTAAATTTCCTGGCCTTATGAGCTCAATCGCCTAAATTATGACAAAATGGTTTGGAAATGTAGGAGCTTTGCTATATCTATGCATGATTTTGACGTTTTAATTATTGGTAGTGGCGCGGCAGGTCTAAGTCTCGCGCTACGCCTTAATCCCGCCTACCGTGTTGCTGTGGTTTCTAAAGGTGCTTTGAACGATGGTAGTACTGCTTGGGCCCAAGGTGGTATTTCCGCAGTTATTGACGACCAGGACACCATCGCACAACACGTGGCCGATACCATTGATGCTGGCGCCGGATTATGTAATGAAGCCGCAGTTCAATATGCGGCTGCAAATAGTAGAGAAATGATCACCTGGTTGACCAACTTAGGGGTTAAATTCACACGTGATATAGGCTTGGACGGCAAGCCTTACCTGCATTTAACCCGAGAAGGAGGGCATACTCACCGTAGAGTAGTACATGCAGCGGATGCTACTGGCTGGGCGATTGAAAAGGCATTAATCAAGAATACACTCGCAAAAAAAAATATCAGCGTTTTTGAGTATCATATTGCTATTGATTTAATTACTGCACATAAACTTTTCTATAATCAAAACTTAAGCAAAAACAATCAGTGTATTGGCGCATATATATTTGATACGAAAAATCATCACGTAAAAACGTTTAGAACGAGGTGTGTGGTATTGGCTACAGGCGGCGCCAGTAAAGTGTATTTGTATACAAGTAATCCTGATGGCGCTTCGGGTGATGGCATTGCAATGGCGTGGCGCGCAGGTTGCCGCATCGCAAATATGGAGTTTATGCAGTTTCACCCCACTTGCCTTTATCACTCAAGCGCAAAGTCGTATTTAATTACAGAAGCGGTGCGCGGAGAAGGCGGTAAGCTATTGTTGCCTGATGGCTCCGAGTTTTTACATGAATTTGATCCGCGTGGAGTGCTTGCGCCGCGCGATATTGTCGCACGCGCGATCGATTATAAAATGAAACAACTCGGTATTGACTGCGTATATCTGGATATTAGTCATAAGTCTGGAAAATTTATTGAATCTCATTTTCCGAATGTATATGCACGTTGTTTGAAGCTGGGTTATGACATGTCTAAAGAGTCTGTGCCCGTGGTGCCTGCCGCACATTACACTTGCGGGGGTGTCATAACTAACATGTATGGCCACACGGATATCAATAATCTATATGCAATCGGGGAATGCACTTACACAGGTTTGCATGGTGCTAACCGTATGGCCAGTAATTCTCTACTGGAATGCCTGGTTTTTGCAAGCTCGGCCAGTAAGGATATCAATTCACGCAAAATGCGAGATATCTCTAACATTAATATTCCAGACTGGGATGAAAGCCGCGTAATTGAACCAGATGAAGAGGTTGTAGTCGCGCATAACTGGGATGAATTGAGAAGATTCATGTGGGACTATGTCGGCATCGTGCGCACCGATAAGCGATTACAACGCGCCAAGCATCGCGTTGATTTACTAATCTCAGAAATCGATGAATATTATAGTAATTTCCGTATTAGCAGCGATTTAATTGAATTAAGAAATTTAACCTTAGTGGCAGATTTAATTATTCGAAGTGCGTTATCCAGAAAAGAAAGCCGCGGTTTACACTATACTCTGGATCATCCGAATCCCGATACCAGTCTCGAATATGTGGATACCGTACTTGACCCAAAAACGGAAATTACTACCCCAAAATCAATGTATACCGTATACTGATAAAACACTTTGAAAACTACTGGCCTAGTAAGGAGCTTGATTACCGCACTGCACTTGCAATTACAGACGCGGCAACTGCATGAACACGGCTAATACATACGTTGATTTTTTTATGCTGCCGCGCGATTATTTTGTGCGTCTCCCGTAAACTCTCAATACTTCGCTACACGCTTTTTAGTATGTGTTGTCGATAATATTTAAGCTCATCTATGGAATCTCGGATATCATCTAAAGCAAGATGCTTTGAATCTTTGGTAAAACACTTGGCAGTTTGCGGATACCAACGCAGCGCAAGCTCCTTTAAGGTGCTGACATCCAAGTTTCGATAATGAAAATATTTTTCCAGTTCAGGCATCATACGTGCCAAAAAACGTCTATCCTGGCATATACTATTTCCACACATTGGTGAACTATTACGCGAAATATATTGTTGCAGAAACTTGAGCGTGGCTTTTTCTGCTTCTTCTTCAGTTACAGAACTGTTTTTTACGCGATTCATTAAGCCAGATTTCGCGTGCTGCTCTGTATTCCATTCATCCATGGAGTCTAATATGGAAGGTTTCTGATGGATTGCCAATACCGGACCAACAGCTAATTCTTCCAGGTTTTTATCAGTAATAATTGTCGCTATTTCAATAATGCGGTCTGTGGCCGGATTTAAGCCCGTCATCTCCAAGTCTATCCATATCAGGTTGTCTAAGCTACAAGTCTGCATATTACATAAGACGATACGCAACAACTCGTAAGCTACTAGCTAAAGAAATAGTATACAAAGGTTCAAAAAACATGGTTCGTATTTAATCGGTATTTTCCGGTTTTCAGGCAGATCTCCTTGTTCCTGGAATCATAGCAACAGCCGCATTTTTAGAGATCATTCATCTAAAACCTCAGACCACCGTGTAACGTGTAATCTATACATGCCATTATCTATTTTTTATATGGTATATACATGCTCAACGATTATTACTCAATCTTAGATCCACGGTATGTAACTATATATTACGCCGTTTTTAATCGCTTCCTTATCGCTTTCTTATGTCACTGAATCGCAATTCGGCAGTAAGCTTTAGCAAGAAAATTGTGTTGCTTACCATGCAATTATGACGATGGCGACGGCTCAATGTCGCATATCAGAAAAACTAGTAGTTTTTTCGACTCTGAAATGCTTGCGCGATCGTATGTTGATCAACAAACTCTAACTCCCCACCAACGGGTACCCCCTGAGCAAGCCGTGTCGTCGGAATGTTTTGCTTGCGTGCCATTTCACTTAACACATGAGCAGTTACCTCACCCTCAACGGTCGAGTTCGTCGCGAGTATTAACTCTTCAATGGTGTTTTCATGTAAACGCTTTTCCAGGATTTCCAGACCTAGTTCTTGCGGTCCAATCCCATCAAGCGGTGATAGGCGACCCATTAAAACAAAATAGAGACCTTTATAACCAGTGCTTTTTTCGATTGTGAGCACGTCTGCCGGACTCTCTACTACACATATTTGTGAATTAATGCGTGATTTATCCGAACAAATAGAGCAAAGCTCATGTTCCGTAAATACACGACAGTTACTACAATGGCCAATTTCCTGCATTGCTTTATGTAAGGTATTCGCAAGATTTTTTGCTCCATCACGATTGCGTTGCAATAGATGAAATGCCATACGCTGCGCGGATTTTGGCCCAACCCCAGGTAAACATTTCAAAGATTCAATTAGCGCACCCAACAGCGACAACGGCCGCTCGCCATTATCTGCATAATTCACTGACATAATCAGGAGTCTAAAAAGGCAATTTTATTCCAGTAGGTAAATTTAACCCATTAGTTAAATTTGAAAATTGATCTTTCATTAATCGCTCTATTTTATTGGATGCATCATTGATGGCAGCCGCGATTAGATCTTCTAACATATCTTTGTCGCCATTTAATAAGCTATTTTCAATTTTCACCTTGCGTACTTCATGTTTTCCAGTCATTACAATCCTAATCAGACCACCTCCTGCCTGACCCTCAACTTCAAGATTCTTTAGCTCTTCCTGGGCCTTACGCATATCTTCCTGCATTTTTTGCGCCTGCTTCATTAAATTTCCTAATCCGCCTTTCATCCTGCACTCCTGATTTTTCTTGGCCTATTATCCTTGGCCATGTCTATACATCATTACCTATTCATCAATAGGTTTAACTGACCCTTTGATCACTTTTGCGCCAAATTTTAACTTTAACGCCTTAACGACACTATCTTCCTCTACGAGCTTCTCCGCTTGAGACTTTCTTTTGGCATCCGCTCGATCCTTCTTTTTTGCAGGAGTCTCAATTTCATGCAAAGAGAAGTGGATTTTTAACGACAAATCCTGACTAAAATATGTTTGTAACGCTTCCTTTAATTTTTGTTTGGCGCTATCGGTAGCTATTCCCTCATGCTGTTTAGCAAGATTTAAGGTTATAGAATTGTTTGCAGAGGATTTAACGCTGCAATTAGTAGCAAGCGAACGAGAAACTCCTTGTAAATCCAGATCTTCAATCAATCTTAACCAATGTTCCTTGTCTTCATTCAGATACTGGAGACTTTTATTTGTATATTGCTTATTTTGAACATTTTTTTTCTTTTCAACTTCAATATTTTTAGGAGAATATCTAACATTTTCAGCAGGCTTGAACGTAAGCATGCGCAATAATGTCATCTCCAATGCACTTTGTGGAGAGGTTGAAATATATAAATCACGTTTGCCAATGAGCGCTATTTGATAAAAGAGCTGTATATCTTCAGGGTTTAGTCGCTTACTTAATTCAACAATAATCTTTTCATTATAGTTAATGTTATCTTGGACATTCGGCACCGCCTGGACTAACGCAGCCTGATGTAATACATTGATTATATCTCCAAACAAACTATTAAAATCAGCAGATAATTGAGCAAGCTCTTGAGTACATTGCATGATTACAGAGGTATCTTCATTTGCTAATGCACACATCAGCTGCTGCAGGTATTCTCTGGGCACGGTGCCTAACATTTCACGAATAGCTGCATCCGTAACATTGCTATTGCTATACGCGATTGCCTGATCCAATAAACTTAATGCATCACGCATACTGCCAGCAGCAGCACGCGCAAGAGAATGTAAAGCAGCTGTTTCAAACGAAATATCTTCCGCTTGAATGATTTTTTCTAATTGCCGGGCAATTGCATCATCTGGCAATTTTTTTAAGTTAAATTGCAAGCAACGTGATAATACTGTCATAGGAAGTTTTTGGGGATCGGTCGTTGCTAAGAAAAACTTCACGTGTGGAGGAGGTTCCTCTAATGTTTTTAACAATGCATTAAAGCTGTGCCCTGATAACATATGCACTTCATCAATTAAGTAAACCTTATAGCTGCCCTTGGTTGGACTATATTGAACGTTATCAAGTAATTCGCGCGTACCTTCAACTTTCGTACGTGATGCGGCATCGACTTCAATCAAATCAATAAAACGGCCTTCATCAATTTCCTTACAAGCGTTGCATTCTCCACACGAACTAGAGTTAATCCCCTGTTCACAATTTAAACATTTGGCAAAAATTCGCGCTAACGTTGTTTTGCCAACGCCTCGTGTGCCAGTGAATAAGTACGCATGATGTAGTCGATCTTGATCCAGCGCATTCGTCAATGCCTTAACTACGTGATCCTGACCTACAACCTCAACAAAATTCTTAGGCCGCCATTTGCGTGCTAATGCCTGATAGCTCATTTCTGAATTATGTAGCTATAATTATTAATCAAAAATTATTGGCGATCTGCGCCAGCAATCCCTTTGTACCCGAAGCAACTGCTACCGTTGCTCCCTTCCGGGCCTGGCGGGGTTCACAGCTTTCCGTCACAAGGGCGCCGACACAGACCGCCGCATGACTATATCTTACAGTCCATATTTTTCAAACATGATAATTATTTGAATAAATCAGGCTCAAATTTTCGACTTATAAACTGGTGATTGAACTCGAAAAAACTTGACTACTGTATGGCTGGCTGAAATGAGAATCTGCAAGGTGCGACGAATATTCAAGCACGGATTCAGCCAGTCTAAATAACACTTTAATCTTAAGACTAAAACATAAAAAAGAGCTATTAGTACAAATGACCTGATTTACTGGTTCTAACAATAGTTACACTATCTTTGCAAAATATCATACCTGGTATGTAATGCTTACGAAGTTGAGAATAAAGAGACAAAAAGTTTCATTACGATACCTATTCCACATAAGCAAACAAATTATTTAACGTCCCCTGCAAGCCATTAGAAGTTCACTTTCAACGACGGGATATTTTATGTGTGTTCTGATTCATAAAATCCGTAGCGATGAGATTCAAATGAAAACATCATGAATTACTTTAATGGTATTTTACAAAAAGCGTAGATTTACTGGTACACTCATGAACCATATTCAGTGCTATGGCGGTATAGCTTAATAAACAACTAAGAAGGACATTGGATTTTGAAGCGTTAGCTAAATGTTTTAGCGCGTGTGTCACATCAATCGATTAAAATCGCAACAAAGCTGACATCCTAATGGCAGGCTGAAAGAACTTGCATAATATTAGAGAGGAACTATGAATAATAATGCTGCATATTTTAAATCAACAGTGTTAACAGACGTTTATGAGCCATTTATGATTGGAGACAAGCAAGCGGGTGAAGTACATTGGTTGACACAAAAAAACTCAAATGGACAACCTACCTATTCAGGTTTATGGCGCTGTGAGCCTATGACGTTTCAATATGAATTCCCGGGGGATGAAATTATCCAAGTACTGCAAGGCAACCTGTTAATTGAAATTTCAGATAGTGAAAGCGTTAATTTACAGGAGGGTGATATAGCTTCATTTAATAAAGGGATAAACTCAACCTGGACAATTCAAAGTCCTTTTAAAAAGTTTTTTGTCATCTCTAATTGCTAACTTAAGCCTTGTGACCATATATTTAGCTTGGCACTTTGCTTCATTTTGAAGTTTACTGCAAAATACAATATTGGGGGCGACGTTGGTACCCGCAAGTCGGATTGTCTACTGAATAAAGCGGCCGTTTGGCCCGGTGGGGAGTAGCTCTACCCCGTCATCCAGAGCATGGCTGTGTATCAAGGCCATATAACTAGTGCTTGATCCTGTATCTGTTATATTCAAAAGCTGTGGGAGTTCCGATTTTAAACCTCGTACACTTTTCATCGAAATCGCTTTTGTGTAATATAAAATCTATCGTGGTGTAAAAATTTATTGCTCACCTCTTAGAAAGTGAAAATTATGAGTTCACATGGTGATCGTGTGGCTAATAAAATAGCGGGGCTTCGGTTAAACAGTGCTTACTGCACTTTCACCATTCATAGTGGTTGCAATCAGTTGCCAGGATAGCCTATAACATCTACTCCTTCCTTAGCTTCAAAGATGAAATGCCCAGAGGGAAAAGCAACGTTCGTTTCAAGATTTTCAAATTTAATAACGGTTTTTTGGGAAAAGTGGTCGTATAACTCCATTTTCTGTATACCCTTTTCATCTAAACCAATTTGGATACGACGAAATTCGGTGTCTTGAATAATGGGAATCAGTTCAACCCAATTAAGACCACCCTCGTTCGACACTTCCATAATTTCAAAATTTTCATTTAGTGGCCGAATATCGGTAAGTAACATAATCGGCGCGCTTCCCAGTACCTCTTTGATAGGTTTTGCCGTGGCTTGCAGCAATTCTTCATCATAGACCCACAGGTACTCACCATCCGCAAGAATTAGCTGTGGATAAGGTTGAGTATATTGCCACCGAAACCGCCCCGGCTTGTCCAACGCTACTTTACCTTTGGCATGCTGAACTACTTCACCATTTTCATCAAAAACAGTCTGCAAAAACTGGCCTTCAAATGAATCTACTTCTGCGAAAAATTTATCGAGTCGCTGAACGGCGTCACTGCTGAATGCTGGCAATAAAAAAATAAATAATACGGAAACCAGAGGTATTTTCAAAATTCGTGACATTAACTATTCCACTATTCTTAATTTAATTGGACAACGAATTTGAATTTAAATTCGGCGACAAAATAATAAAAATACGGGAGCAATTCTGAATTTAGTACTTGCTAACTATACGGGTGGAGGCGCTATAACTTCGCGTGTTCCGTTGGATAAAACGGCACTCACAACTCCACTGTTTTCCATATCCTCAATCATGCGCGCAGCGCGGTTATAACCAACTTTTAGCCGGCGTTGCAAATATGAAATAGAGGCCTTACGTGTTTCGGTCACAATAGCTACGGCTTCATCGTAGAGTGGATCCAAATCATCATTATGGTTCTCTAAAGGTTCTAAACCAGGAATAGAGTCCTCTCCAGCAATAGGACGCGTGACTTCTTCAAGATACGCGGGTTCGCCTATTTGCTTTAAAAATGTGACAACCTTATGCACCTCATCATCAGAAACGAAGGCACCGTGTACACGCTCAGGAATAGAGGTGCCCGGTGGTAAATACAACATATCGCCATATCCTAATAATTGCTCGGCACCCATTTGATCTAAAATGGTTCTAGAATCTACCTTTGATGAGACTTGGAAGGCAATCCTTGATGGAATATTTGCTTTGATAAGGCCAGTAATTACGTCAACGGAAGGCCTTTGAGTAGCTAATATTAAGTGAATGCCCGCAGCTCTGGCCTTTTGGGCAAGCCTTGCAATAAGCTCTTCAACTTTTTTACCTACCACTACCATCATGTCAGCAAATTCATCAACGATGATGACGATATTAGGTAATTTAGTGAGTGTTTCCGGTTCTGTAGATTCTAAACCTTCAAGCGGTGTGGTATCTGCCAAGGGATTAAGAATAGGTTTGCCTTTATCCTCGGCTTGTTTAACTTTTACGTTATAGCCGCGGATACCGCGTACTCCTAAAGCCGACATTAAATGATAACGCCTTTCCATTTCGGCCACACACCACCGTAACGCATTAGCTGCCTCCTTCATATCTGTGACTACTGGAGATAATAGGTGTGGTACACCTTCATATACGGCAAGTTCAAGCATCTTGGGATCAATAAGAATCATGCGCACATCTTGAGGAGTAGCCTTGTACAAAAGGCTCAGCAACATTGCATTTAATGCAACCGACTTGCCAGAACCTGTTGTACCCGCAACCAGCAAATGTGGCATTTCAGCCAAGTCGGTAACGACAGGATTCCCACCGATGTCTTTACCTAACCCTAAAGTTAATGACGAACGCGACTTGTCGTAAACGTCCGATTGCAATACATCACTAAGTACTACCCGTTCACGTTGCTCATTAGGAATTTCGATTCCGATATAGGATTTACCAGGAATCACTTCGACCACTCGCACACTAATAACGGAAAGTGCCCGAGCCAGATCTTTAGTTAAATTTGATACTTTGCTGACCTTCACCCCAGGTGCTAACTGAACCTCAAAACGTGTAATGACTGGTCCTGGATGAACTTCCATTACCTCCGCATCTACGCCAAAAT
Organism: Gammaproteobacteria bacterium; assembly: GCA_963422595.1. Classification (GTDB taxonomy): domain Bacteria; phylum Pseudomonadota; class Gammaproteobacteria; order UBA4575; family UBA4575. The sequence goes on along the minus strand of OY730298.1, from coordinate 1,179,757 downwards.
CTAAAAGCTTCAGCTCAAGCTGACGTGATATAGCCTCCAATGCTTCTTTTGAATAGCCTTTGGAAGTGTCAACGACCTTATCCAATATTGATATCGGTGGTAACTCCGTAGTTGTCGCAGCATTGAACAGTGGAATTTGGCGCTCGCGTTCCACTCGTTCACTCGAATCAATTTCTTTGACAGTAGGTTCTATTCTTGGCTTATTATGTTCCCGTATTATTAATCTCGTTTCTTTCACAGCCTCATCGCGTTCAAGCTTAGCCTTTTTACTCAAATATTTTTCTTTTAATATAGAAAGCTGCTGCCATATCCAAGAGCTAAATTTAAGTACATATTTTCCTATAACATCAACCAACCATAGCCAAGAGAAACTGGTAAAAATGGTAATGCCTGCAAAAAATAACGCGAGCAGTAGTAAAGTTGCGCCGACAAAACTAAATGCGGCTACAAAACTGCTCCCAGTTAAGTCGCCGAGAATGCCACCTGTAAAACTAGGCAATGCCCCCGAATGAAAATGCAATTTCGCAAGACCACAACCAGAAGCTAGCGTTAATAAAAAACCAGCCCAGCGCACGCCCAGGGTTCGATAGTCAATGGTGTCGTTCTCTAATCTACCCCGATAAAGCAGCCAGCCACTGTAAATAACCATTAGCGGCGCCAGGTAAGCAAGATAGCCAAAAAACAAGAAAAATAGATCTGCAAAGTAAGCCCCTACTTTGCCGCCCATATTACTGATCAAATTATTACTCCCGGTATGAGTCCAGCCAGGATCAGCTCGGTCATACGTAAGTAATGCCACCATGAGATATACGCCAAGTGCTACTAACACTAACAGAACGCTTTCGCGCAGGCCTTTAAGCAACGTTAGATGGTAATTTAAGCCCGCAGATTTTTTTAATGTTGCCTGTCTCAATTTAATTTATTACCTAAATTATTGAACTTTATAATAGTAAAAAACCCCATGACTTACACATCGTGTAAACCCTGTTGGGACCAGACTTGGTTGGAAATTATTATTTTTGAGTGCCGCAGGAAACCAACCTCTTAGTCAGGCACCGCAAGCGTATACTATTACCTTATCGTTTTATAGATGTCTAGGCAAGCTCTGGTATCACAACCCTTGATCCATAAGAGATGTAACCCCACTTACTTTATTCCGACCATCCTTAAAACCATTTACATAAAAAGTGATTCTTTAAGTGGGTGAGCAGATTCGTTTACAATTACCATTTGATAAGTAACCCAACTACTGAGGAGCTTTAATGACTGAAACTCGACATTTTCAACTCCTTATTCTAGGATCCGGGCCCGCTGGTTATACCGCGGGCGTGTATGCCGCACGAGCTAACTTAGAACCTGTAATTATCACAGGCTTGGAACAAGGTGGCCAACTCACGACAACAACGGACGTAGACAACTGGCCGGGAGACGTCGATGGCCTACAAGGTCCGGAACTCATGGATCGCATGTTGAAACATGTCGAACGTTATAACACCAAGGTTATCTTTGATCACATATATACGGCGGATCTGTCTTCATGCCCGTTTGCGCTTACCGGAGACTCAGGCACGTATACTTGTGACGCTTTAGTTATTGCCACTGGCGCATCCGCTCGCTATCTGGGATTACCTTCAGAAGATGCCTTCAAAGGCAGAGGTGTTTCCGCATGTGCGACGTGTGATGGCTTTTTTTACAAAGAAAAGAAAGTGGCGGTGGTTGGCGGCGGCAATACCGCAGTGGAAGAAGCACTGTACTTGTCCAATATTGCCAGCGAGGTTATCTTAGTTCATCGACGTGATGCCTTGCGCAGTGAAAAGATACTGCAAAACCAATTATTTGAAAGAGAAAAAAATAGCAACGTCACGATAAAATGGAATCATACTCTTGACGAAGTACTGGGCGATGATACGGGTGTAACAGGAATTAAAATTAAGAGTACTTTGAATGAATCGTTTGAAGAAATTCAACTTAGCGGGGTATTTATTGCCATTGGCCATACTCCTAACACCAAAATCTTTGAAAATCAGCTTGAAATGAATGGCGGCTATATAAGCGTCAAAAGCGGCCTTCATGGAGATGCCACGGCCACGAGTATCCCTGGAGTTTTTGCCGCAGGTGATGTTATGGATCATGTATATCGTCAAGCTGTAACCTCAGCAGGATCAGGATGCATGGCGGCGCTGGATGCTGAAAAATATCTGGATAATTTGAATAAAAATTGATGCATGCAAGTACATTATTCCGTTGACTATTGCTAACCTACCGCTAATTAAAGCTGACTCTAAGCATGCGTTTAGCTTTATAAGCTCGCTTAAAGAGGTTAAGTGCGCTGACTGGAATGCTCTGTTGTCTGATGATAATCCTTTTCTACGCTACGAGTTTTTGGATGCGTTGGAACGTAACGGTTGTTTGGGCGAGAAATACGGTTGGTATCCGCATCATTTAATTGTGCGTGACGAAAACAAAGCCATCATCGCCGCAACTCCACTTTATATCAAAACCAACTCTTATGGAGAATTCGTATTTGACTGGTCATGGGCATCTGCTTACGAGCAAGCTGGGCTTAGCTATTATCCTAAATTAGTTTCGTCTATCCCCTACACTCCTGTTGCAGGAGCGCGATTACTGACTGCTTTGCATTTAACAATGGAGCAGAAAAATAGTATTGCCACTGAAATGATTAACTGCGCTATCGAAGAATCTAAAAGGTTAAATGTGTCAGGTATACACTGGCTGTTTCATCAGGAAAATGAGTGTGAACTTTTCAAACGACAAGGTTTAATGTTGCGTCTGGGATATCAATATCATTGGTATAATCATCACTATGAATCATTCGATCACTTTCTAAAAAGTTTCATTTCACGCAAAAGAAAGAAAGTAAAACGTGAACGCCTTCACGTTCGGGAACAACACATTAAAATTAAACGTCTACACGGACACGAGCTTGACGAAACACTATGGCAACAAGTATATGCCTTTTACGTAAGTACTTTTTACCGTAAAAGTGGCTTTCCCACACTCAGTCTGAACTTTTTTAAAGAGTTAGGCGTAACTATGGGGCCGCAAATACTATTGGTACTCGCCTATCAGCATAAACAGTTGATCGCATGTGCGATCAACTTCCACAACGTGCATACGCTGTACGGAAGATTTTGGGGATGCTCAAACAAATTTAACAGCTTACATTTCGAGGCTTGTTATTATCAGGGCATTGAATATGCTATTGAAAACAAGTTAGCAAACTTTGAACCTGGCGCACAAGGTGAGCATAAAATTAGCCGTGGCTTTTTACCCGTTAAGACTTGGTCTGCCCATTGGATTGCAGACTCGCGTTTCGAACCTGCGATTCGGGATTTTTGTCACCGCGAAAAAAACCTTATGCAGCATGAGTGTACAGAGCTCATGTCATTATCACCTTACCGGCTTGATTAAAAAACGATGCTGTACATTTAATAGCATAAATCAGTGGCGTGGATATTCCCTGGCTAGACTCTTATAACAGCAACACTCCTTTCCCGAATACGGAAAACGCGCTGCAAAACCCCGAAGGCTTGCTCGCGGCAGGGGGTGATTTAAGCGTTACGAGGTTATTGAACGCTTATCGTAATGGAATTTTTCCGTGGTACGAAGATGGACAACCTATTTTGTGGTGGTCGCCAAATCCAAGAGGTGTTTTACATACTGATAGATTTAGGATATCTGCCAGTTTTAGAAAAATCCTACGCAAACATAAATGGATAGTAACCTTTGACGGCGACTTTAAAAGAACGGTTATCTCATGCGCCGCGCCGCGAAGCCACGCACGCGGCACTTGGATTACTAACGAAATGACAGAGGCCTATACCACCTTACATCAACACAGGTACGCGCACTCCGTCGAACTGTGGGATTATCAAGAACGTTTGGTCGGCGGAATATACGGTGTCATGATTGGAAAAATGTTTTTCGGCGAATCTATGTTTAGCTTTCAAACCAACGCATCCAAAGTCGCGCTTGCTTATGTCGTCAGCCACTTGCATCACTGGGACTGCCCACTATTGGATTGCCAACTGCCCTCATCGCACTTATCAAGTTTAGGGGCAGAGGCAATATCAAGAAGAGACTATATTAACACGATGACTCCACTGTGTAATAAGGAACAGGATTGTATCAAATGGAAATTAGATGAAAATATTGATGTGGCAAACTGGAAACCATAATCAATAAGAACCAGCAACGAAATTTAGCCAAAAATACGGTCAAGCAACAATCCATCTTTTCGCGGCATTAACAATATATTCTTAACTTAATTTCACTAGTAATTCCGACAACATTAATATCAAACCAGCCGTAGCTTATGCAGTTTGACTGCATCATATAAATTATACTATGTTCATTACTTAGGTTGAGACAGGAAAAATTTAAGGGACTAAGTCGCATGCCAAAAATCATCAGCCCTATATCAATTGACCTTGGTGCTAACAACACTGGAGTTTACTTTGCTCATTATCCGGCGGGTGGATCCCTTGAAGAGATTAAAAAGGAAGGCAAGGTTTACCAGCTTGAAAAAGACAAATACACACTGTTAATGGCAAAAAGAACTGCCGCGCGTCATCAACGGCGTGGCTATGACCGTAAGCAAATGGTTAAGCGGCTGGTTGAGCCAATATTTTTACTAAATCAAGACTCTCCCATTGCTCTGGTAACTTTGGAACTTTTGAAGACATGGATATTCTCCTATTTGTTAGTGCCCTATAACATATTAAATGTTATAGGAAGACCATTGCATAAAGTAATTAGTTTAATGGCCCAGCTAATCAGCTAGTTTTATTAAAAGTCTACTAAAACCGGAATATTTAATAATGTCTGCTTTAGGTCGTAGGCGGTCACTCCACAATAACTTCCCAGAATTTCCAACCAGTATTCCCTTACGGCCAATAGCGGTCATTCACTCAAGTATGTTTTTCGATACTAAAAACTCTTTCGGCACATTCACGATTCGTTAAATGGTGGCCAGGGGCGGAATCGAACCACCGACACGAGGATTTTCAGTCCACTGCTCTACCGACTGAACTATCTGGCCGAATACAAAAGAACTTTTCCATTTCCTCTAAAGCCCAGCTCAATGAGTTCGCTTATACCTTCATCCTGGCTGGATTACCGAAGTCAGGGTCGCTACTAATTCGTGCGGCGACGGTACCACTTGGTGCGTCATACCAACCTGGATCGCTGTAATCGCCCTTTCGCATTTGATCGCGAACTTTTACAGTTGTGAACATTCCACCCATTTCAATATTTCCGTACGGCCCTTTACCCGTCATCATTGCCAATGTATTTCGTGGCCCCTGTTGATGTCCCATTTCAGCATGTTCCTGATGTTCGGCCATGCCATAACGGCCCATAGCAATAAAGCCAGGAAGCATTTTTCTAATCTCTTTATCAATGTCGGTTTGATCCACTCCTATTGTATTTGGGATTTCATGCCCCATCGCATTCATAGTGTGATGCGCCATATGACAATGAAACGCCCAATCGCCAAGAACTGCTGTGAACTCAATATCTCTCGTTTGCCCAACACCGATAATTTCTGTTGTTTCACTACGCCACTGCGATTTTGGCCAACGACCACCATCTGATCCGGTAACCCAATATTGCACACCGTGCATATGCAAAGGATGATTCCACATGGACAAATTCGCCATACGTACCCGCACACGTTCACCGGTGCGCGCAACAACAGGATCAATAGCTGGAAATACTTTGCTATTCATTGTCCATAAATCAAAGTCCACCATGATGGAAGGGTCGGGTCGGTAAGTTCCAGGATGCACCGCCCAATTGTGCAAAACAAAACAATAATCACGATCAATGGGAACGATTTCTCCACCTCTGGGATGAATGATAAACATACCCATCATACCTACGGCCATCTGGGTCATCTCATCTGCATGCGGATGATACATATGGGTTCCATGTTGTTTGAGTGTGAATTCATAAGCAAAGGTTTCACCAGGTTTAATTTGCGGTTGATTCAATCCACCGACACCATCCATGCCACTGGGTAATAACAAGCCGTGCCAATGAATGGTGGTGTGTTCTTTTAAAAGATTCGTCACCAGTATACGAACGCGATCCCCTTCAACGGCTTCGATCGTTGGCCCTGGAGTCGTACCGTTGTAACCCCAACATTTTGCAACACTTCCTGGCGCAAATTCGTGTTCGACTTCTTCTGCTACCAAATGAAACTCTTTTACACCGTTTTTCATTTTGTATGGCAACGTCCATCCGTTCAGGGTACGAACCGGCACAAAAGAATGCCTGGTCCTCGATTTCGTAATCATGGCCGGACTCGCAGTGTATGCAGATTTTGCGTGCACATTGGTCGCAACAAGGCCAGCTGCCAGTGCGCTTACGCCTGTGTAGGTTAAAAATTCTCTACGTGATGTCATGATAATTCTCCTTACTCGTATGACTTAATGATGGTGGTGCGCGCCATTTTCATTGGATTGAGTTTCCGTTTGCATATCGCCATGGCCAGTATGATCGACTTCGCCAGATTCAGGCGCGATATAATCTTCAACATTTAGTACTTCTTTCCCTATATGGGCACTGCTTGGCAATGTGTTACCTACCGCACGCGCAAGCTCAGATCGTGCCATCCAATAATCACGAACACTCACCAGATAACTTTTATACGCATCGTATTCATCTTTCTTAGTCTCCAATAATTCAAAAATTCCTATTAACATAAATGCTTCTTCTTCTTGTGCCCGCTCTACAATTTCAATTCGCGCAGGAATTAATTGCTGTTGATACTCGTGTACGCGATCTTTTGCACTCAACGTTGCAACATGCGCTGCCCGTACACCATTTTCTATCGTAACCATTAAGCGTTCGACTTCAGCAATTGCCATCTTGAGTTCCGCACTTGCACGTAATGGCTTATCGCGATTTTGTGTAAAGATGGGCACTTCCCATTCAATGGCAGGGCCGGTTAAATCGGCACCGTCCGTATCTCGCTCGTGTTCAATACTAAAATCCAATTCCCCCAGCCAGCGAGTCCAGTTGGTCACGCCTAATCGATCAGCGAGAAGATCCGTTCGCTTACGCGCAGCCGCCAAATCCAACCGTGACTGTTGCGCAATTTTAATAAGACCATCAATATCATCTTCATGCGCCAGCGGCACAGGAAGTTTTGCTGGAGCAGTCCAGTTACCGGCAGCGGAAAGCCCTAACAAATTTGCAAGCTCGACACGTTTACCGTATGCCTCGGCGTTAGCCTCGAGTGCAGCAAGTTTCGTTTCAGAAGCGGCCGCTTGTTCTAGGGCTAGTTCGCGCGGTGTTAAATTACCTGCATCGAAGTAACGTTTTGCAAGTTGCAGTGATAGCTCTCCGGCTCTTGCAATTTGTGTGCGCAAAGCTGCAACTTGTTTTGCGGCAACAAACTCGTAAAAGGCAACCTCTGTTTCAGCAGCGACATTTACTATTTCAGCACTAATCGATTCTTTCATTGCCGCGAATTCTCCTTCAGCAAACCGTTTACGTGAAGGCAGCGTAATCAAATCTGTAAAGGAAAGAATCAGCCCAAAAGTCTTCTGATTCATTTCGCCCGATACATTAGAATCCAAAGAAGTAAACGAGAAAACAGGATTACGAATCCGTCCTGCCTCATAGACATCGGCGGCAGCGATTCCTAAACTTGCGTAAGTAGCTTTTAGCTGTGGATTATTTGCCAGCGCTATTCGTATTGCGCTATCTGAGGTCAATGGATTCGCTAACAATGTACCGATATAATCAGCTTTATCTGTAGCCATGTCACTTTCAATTGGCACCCCTCGTTCACTGATTAATGCATTGACATCACTTCGACCCAAATCTTTTGGAATGGAAGTACATCCTGCTAAAAACAAGAATATTGCTATTGTCGTAATAAGGTATGTTGTTAATTTCATGGTATTGTCCTAAATACCGTTCCACAATGAAGTTACGATTACACGTAACCTGGCAAAACTCAGAAAGCATTACCAATAAATTCGATACATGAGCAATCGAACAATTGGCTGCCAGCCCTATTGAGCAGGATCAGGACAGAGAGATAGGGGGTCTAAAAAGTGTATGAGGATCCGGTGCAGACGCGGCGATTCCAAAAAATTGGCCCACCACTTGAGTTAGCACTCTAAATTTTATTTCACTACTCACCAACAACGCTGTGGCATTACAACCCGAAACGGAGCAATCGTACAAGCCGCTGCATTTGTGTTTGCAGCCAACATTACTTTTACTTTCGTCTGATGCGACCTGATGGCCCATATGTACGTGTTGTTGTCCATCATCTGTTAGGCATGCCATTGTATGTGACGAAGTGTCTGACGTTTGATAATGAAAGCCTATGAGAATATTGGCCCACGATGAAACCGGCATTACCAATACCATCGTGAAAATTATTATTTTTTGCCAGTGTCCCATGAACGTTAATTTTACATAAGTTTTGCTGCAGGAAAATATTATTTACTCAATACATTGAGCGTACATTCAGGAATTAGTTCAAATGTAGTTGATTTTATGGTGGCCAGGGACGGAATCGAACCACCGACACAAGTGTAGAGGCGCGCGAGTCTTTTGTGCGAGAATCGTATAAAAAGGCTGCGCAGAATCTGGAAGTTATCCACATTCGCGTGAATTTTTCCTGTGGATGATTTTGCGTGACATCCTAGCCCACATCTTTCGCTGTTAATTACCCCAACATCCGCATCGTAGTAAAATCCGGTTTTGGTGAAGCAATACCGGTATCTTCCAGTAGAAATCATTTGCTCTCATTCCACACCCGCCTGACTTCGTTCAAAGATGGTGGGGGGCTAGTTTTAAGCCGACCCCCCAAACGGCTGCCACGGGGGTTGTTGTCTCCATCTCACCTCTTATCTTTTGCATTCCACGTCCGCCACACCTCACTTTCAAACGTCCGTAAGCCCTGCAATAATTCTGGTGTCAGCTTTACACGCATGGCACGCAACAGCAGCTGGCATGCTGGCCAATCCAGCCCCAGCGCCTCGTGCGGCAACGCCTACCCCGCCGACTGCCGTCGCCAGCCTGGCCAACCGTGCGAACACGCGGCCAACTAAAATCGATGCAAGCGCCACGCCGATTAAATCAACGTTGCGCGCAACTAATCCGGCAGTTGCGCCAATTGCCTCAATCGCGCCAGCCGCTGTTTGGCCCAGGTTGCGCACTGCCTCTTGCATTTCTGGCGTGCTCAAATATGCAGTGATGCCCTTAACGCCATCACTCAACTCCCCCAGCACGCCGCTGTCGGCTATCTCGGCCGCCAGGTTGAACCAGGCATCTCTCATCATGCTCACCTGGCCAGTCCAGGTATCAGACAACTTACCGGCCGCGCCGTTGAACCGCGACCCAGCGCGTTGCCACTCATTGATGATTTGATTCATCGTCTGTTTTGCGCTGTACGTCGCGCCCGCCTGAAATCCCAGCATGGCCGTAACCCCGCGCTCACGAAACAAGTCCGCCGCGCCGATACCCGCGCTCATCGCGCGTACCATCTGTTCAGCGGTCTGCTGAAACGTCAAGCCGGACGCGGCAGCCAAGTCACCAACGATTGGAATGAGCTGATTGATTTCTTCGGCGCCGCCCTTGGCCACAGCTGCCAGCATGGTGGCCGAACCTGCAATCTGCTCAAACTCAAAAGGAACTTGCGCGGCATAATCGCGCATGTCGGCCAACAATTTGTTGCCGGCCTGCACGTCGCCCAGTGCAACCCGCAGACGCACTTGATACTGCTCCAGTGTTGACCCGGCGCGGACGATGCTTTGCGCCAGTTGGTTAGCTTCTCGGGCCAATATTGCAAAACCTACCCACCTGGCGGCGTGATGACCTAGCGACCTGAATGCCTCTTTTGTTGTATCGGCACTGGCCCCTAGCTTCTTGAGTTCCTGACGACTGACGCTGATTGCCCCCTTAAAGCCCTTTGCGTCAGCGACCAGGTGAACGGCGAGTTTTAAATCCTTGGGCATACTGCTATACTTCCGGAATGCTGTGGATGTTTGACAAGACTGAACAATACCTGCTCATTTTGTACCTGCTTGGGGTAGGCGCAGCCATCATCTTGCTTGACTGGAGCACGCTGGTGGCAGTGACTCTGCTAATCGTCATCTGTTACCCCATATGGAAGCTCTTTTGTCTGCTTGTGAAGCTACTCTTACCGCCCCCTTAAAGCCTTTTCCATCGGCGACCAGGCGAATGGCTAACTTCATATCACGCGCCATTTTCAGTAAGTAGCGCGCGACAAAATAAATAGCGCTGCGGCGGCGAATAACACATAAAAACCAAACACCACGGCCCCAAGCCACCAGGCCCACGCAGGGATTGACTCGCGCCAAATTGCCAGTGACCATACAGCGCTGGCAATGACGACACCTATCATTACCCATCCGATATTTTTGGCCAGGATCACTGGGGAAAAAATAAAATTACCCATCCTATTTGCCTCTTTTTGTTAGTGGGGGTTGTTTTAAGCCGACCCCCCAAACGGCTGCCACGGGGGTTGTTGTCTCCATCTCACCTCTTATCTTTTGCATTCCACGTCCGCCGCACCTCACTTTCAAATGTCCGTAAGCCCTGCAATAATTCTGGTGTCAGCTTTACACGCATGGCACGCAACAGCAGGTGGCATGCTGGCCAATCCAGCCCCAGCACCTGCCCCGAAATGCCTGCAACTTTCCATTGATCGCAAATCAACACCCAAGCGTGTATCACCTCGCGCCACTCTATTAGTACCTCTATTGCACCTGCTTGCCCTGCCGCCCAGCGTCGGGCGGCATCTGTGAGTTTTTTCCTGCGGCCCCGGCGGGGTCGGTAGACAACATCATCAACTCACGCAACAGCGCTTGGATGACGGCCTGATGCACCCACGGCGCATCCAGAACCTGCTCGCGCAGGACTTTATCCTCCCAGTCGATTGCCTTACCGTCCTGGTCGCACACACCGTCCCACCCGACTACCCAGTCGCGGATGACTTGATCATCCAGCACATCATCATCCTGGATGTGTTGCACATAGTCCTGACGTGCCGTGCGCCCGGCATAGCGCATCTTAAGCGTAATGCACTGTTCTGCGGCTGGTGTGTCACCACTTACCGGTGATGTAATTGCCACCCGTATGTTCACATGCTCTGGTTCTACAAACTTAAACATTACTTTCTCCTCTTGCGCGGTGTTCCCAGTTTGACTGATGCGACAAAAGACCGCTTCATTGATCGGATCACAGCGCGTGCGTCGGTTTTATTGATGTAGCCCTCACTAGATACCGCAATCACCCGACCATTGCCAGCTACATACCGCCAGCGCCAGCACTCAGCCTTGTCTCGATAGAGTTGATAGTGTGCTTTGCCCATGTCGCGCGCCTAAACCATCGAGGGGGGTAAATCTTTGGCGCCGGCAACGTCATTGCTGTCAATGACTATGTTGCCCAGTGATTCAATGATTAGGCTGCAACGCTGCTCTTGGTCTCGTGACTTTAGTGTCCAATCCCCAGATGCAGTTATAGTCGCATCGGGAAAATAGATGTTGTGGCCATGCCCGTGTACCGGGGTTTCGAGATAGCGCACTGCGCCCTCGATTACTTGAGTGTCGGTCTCAATAACTTGATTTGCTTTGGCTTGGTATTCAACTACGATGCCATATGTATCGTAAGTCGAGCCAACATCTTCGATCACGGCTAATCTTCCGGCGGCCTGATCCAATTTAAACTTTTTGAGCGCCGTGCTGGTAAGCGCACTCCCTTTACCACCACTGGTCGTGCCGGGGTAGATTTTCCAACCATCTTTCACACCGCGCACGGGCCTTCCGGCGTTTAATATCTGCACAATATCGCCTTTTTTAGGCGCTGCAATGCGCATTTCGGTTTTGTCGCTTATGGCATCCACGGTTGCGACATTGCCGCCGACAAACAGGGCGATATTGTCCAGCGACATGTCTCGCAGCTCAACAGTCATCCGTCTTGCCACTTGCGTGCGCACTCGCGCCAGGCGTTTGCTGGTATCTGGCCCATCGGACGCGAATACGTCCAAGTCTGTAGCCTCCAGCGACAGAGTCGCCGTCGGTGTATCCCCAATATGCCGTTCTTTGCCGGTGGCCCCGACATCCACATACACCTCGCCGCCCAACCCAACGACTATCGCTGTGGGCACTGCCCAGATTACAGCGTGAAATCCACGCCACCCTTGACAGCCTGGCCACCACGGCCAGCACCACCGCACAAGCCGGGTGGGACGACGAATGGCTGGCCGGCCAACAAACCATCGACGAACCCCTGCACGCTGGTGGCATTAGCCTGCGTGCCCCTAAGCTCAGCCCACGCCAACTGATTGCCATGCGTGAGTTCTTAACCGACCGCATCCAAGACATCTCACGCGTCGCCAAACGGCGCATCAACAGCGAACTCGGCCTGATCATCACCAGCATCCAATCACCCGGTGAGGCCATCAGCAATGTCACCCGCCTGCTCAATGAAACCTCGCGCCGCCGTGCCCTTACCATCGTGCGCACCGAACTCGGGCGCGCCTTCAGTGCTGCTCAATCGGCACGCCTGCAACAAGCCAAAGCCCACGTCCCCGGCCTGATGAAACAATGGCGCCGCTCCGGTAAAATCCACGCCCGCATCCAGCATGACGCCGCCGATGGACAAATCCGCGCACCCGACCAACCCTTCGACGTCGGCGGCTATAAACTCATGTACCCCAGAGACCCCGCAGCACCGGCCGGCGAAACCATCAACTGCGGCTGCGACAGCCTGCCCTACATGCAACACTGGGACGTCAAAAACCCCAACCGACAACCGTTTACAATTGATGAGATCGCACGCGACCCCCGACGGGCCGACCTAGTCGGCAACGCCGCACCAATGTCCAAAGAGGCCGTGCGCGAACAGGTCCAAAGTACCAGCTTCCTCCACTTCGCCGCCGGGCACACCGGCTTCCCAGACCAAGAACGCACGGTGGCTATCGTCGATAAAAACCGACTCAAACAACTCGGATTAGGCCACACCGCACGCACCGTGCACCTCTCACACGCCACCGTGCGTACACACCCGCGCTTCGCCGACCTCACTAGACAAGATTGGCTCAGAGTGCAAAAGATTGTAGACCAGGGACAATGGGCAAAACACGGCACACACCACCGACTGCTGTGGAGCACCGACAACAACAAACCCTGGCTGACCGTGCTTAAACGCACTAACAAAGATGAAATCTATCTGCAATCGTATCGCAGAGCACATAAACGGGAAGTTGAGAAACTACGTGAGGAGGGGTAGTGGACCTGGGGGGCCGCAACCTCCCCGCCGAACATATGTCGGGCTTGACGTAAGGCGAATGCCTGACTCAGGTCGCAACTTATTATCGACCTATCCGTTTACAATGTCAAACGATATGTCACTTTTTTAAGGTACAGAAATGAGACCAACTTTTTCTTCAACCAGCAGGGTATTGATCCCAAGTTTGCCCATCCAAATAGCGACCGGCAGCAGATTTTCCCAAGCCAAATAGGGTAATGTCGCCCCTCTTGATGATTTTGATGTTACTTGTTTTTGCCTTCGGCAACTCAGGCGCCCAATGCCCCCACTGCTTGAAGTGAAAAGGGATATTGGCAGCGTTGCACTGATCGCGCAGCGCCCTGACCCAAACGGGCTGAGTTGGCCTAGCATTGTGCCCAGATTCACCCCCTGCAATCACCCAATCAATATTGCTGCAACAATCCATATCAAGCACCAGTGAACCAAGTAAAGGCTCGCAAGATAAAAACCTGATTTTAGCAGGATAACTTAATAACATGGGGATACGCTTTTCAGCCAGCTTTTGATTTTCAACCGTAACCCCGAGCCAGACGTTATCCGGCCACATTGCTTTCCAGGGAATGTATTGACCAATCATTTGTGGCCGCTTGGTCAACAATAACCAATCAAGCCAAGGCGTGTCTTCAATCAGATTCCACAAACGTCTTCGCCATGGATTTAATTCTTTCCTGGACTCAAAAACATCGGCCATCGACGCACAAAAGACCCGCTTGCGCTCACCTTCCGACGCAGCCTCAGCATTCCATTTCAAAGGCCCTTGCCAATGAGTGTCGGAAAAGAACCGGCGTGGATTACCCCTCCCCCAAAGGTTATGCCCCACTCGCTTAGCCCAAGTCTCCGCATAACAATGTTTACAAGCAGATGATACCTTCGTGCAACCCCACCAAGGATTAAACGTATGGTGCGTCCATTCAATTTTTGACTGCTTGGCCATTTATGTAAGTTATCGTGCATTGACTTGGCAGTTTTATCTGATCATTCAAATCCACCACCGCGGTGCTTTTCCGCCCAGTCTTAGAACTGATCACCTCAACTTCTTTATGTTGTATCAAGTCTTTTACTACTTTCTTCACAATATTTACAGTGACAGGAGAATCGTTGATTAACTTCTTCATAAGAGCACTAAACGGAAGACCAACTGGGTGTGCATGTAATATGATCGGTATCTGCTGCATCATTGCATTTACAACCATGTCTTCCCTTTTCTTGAAAAAGTCTTCCTCAAAGTGTAAAAAATTACCTGCATATTTGTAATCATATCCTAACATCAAAGGCGATATGCCAGCATAACCTTGATGATCAATATACATGTTTGAGTTACTCCAGTGCTCTTCCATCATCTCATTGTGGGCAACTGGATGTTGCGACAAATGAATTAGCATTACGGCACGATGACTGTTAGGGCGACGTAAATAGTAACGTGTAAAGTATGTTGCCGTTAATTTTGCCTTTATCTCTGACGTCAATAATTCCTGAGCCGCCAATCTTTTCTGCCAGCCATTAGTATTATCCCCCATCGCCCCAAAAATTTCTTGCGGTTCTATACCAAAACCTATTGCCTGGAATGTTTTCGTGACCTCACGCATTTTTTGAGGGTCGGAGCCGATATGATCAATAATCTCATCCGGCGTAAAAGTAAGGATGATTTCCGCATCCGATAGTCGCCTAAAAACATCGTTTATTATACTAAACGGAACTCCAGACCAGCCGTACTGATCAAGTATAAATAATACTCGCTGAGTCCTTGGCGCGCATTGCTTTATAGCAGTGATAATATCTTGGTAGGCAAGATCAAACTTTTGGCACAAATACCGAACTGGGTACTTTGTTTCTTGGTTTATTCCACGGCTTTGATGCGCCTGCTCCAAGTACTCGATTGCAGATCGGTCACTATCAATAAAATAATACTGTAAATAAGCAGTAACTGGATTTTCCCTATTTGCTGCAACATCAGCAAGTTCTTCGCTAACCGCACTAAAGACAATAAATGGAGACCCTAAATGCTCATGATTATTCTCATCCCAATAAACGCCTCCCCCACAAAAACCATCAACTATAAAAAGCCTGAATGAAGGGTGCCGTGGGTTTTGGGTTAATTTTCTTATATATCTACGAAGGTACCCCCCATAAAGACTATGCTTATTCCTGCTATGAGGCTCAATACTTGGTGGAGGCTCGTCCAGCTTCCATGTGTATTTTGATCTACTCAATTTCTAAAAAGTAAAGTCCGTTGCATATTTAACGGATCAGGCTACGGATAACTAATATACCCCACACCCACATGCTCACACACCGAACCAATCCGATACTCATATTTCCCTACCACGCCATCCGTGTCATAAATCACCACCGCCGGCACCTTGCCCGTCAAATGCGCAAAAAACAACGCCTGCTGCACACTGCCCAAACTGCTGCGCTTGTCTAACCCGCCCTCATACACGTGCATGTCCGTCTCACAATCCACCACCACATACCCGCGACCACCAGGGTAATCATAATAATGCCGCACCTCCCTGCGATGTGCACTTGCAACTCGCCAACTCCCCCGATAAAGAACACGCGGATCGCCCAGCATCGTAATGATCGCTATCAGTATGCCAGCCAAGATAGAAACCAATGTCACAATAACCTGAAGTGCCGCAAGATTCTCCTCAGTGACTCACCCACCAAAATAAAACGCTATTCCGACCCAAACAAAACCGACAACCAGAAAAACAATACGCCCATATGATAACCTTCTATTCACACCTATAACACCCCAGAACGCGTCAGCTCATTAAAGTAATCCTCCATCTTCTCCCAAGCATCGTTATGATGAACTGTCTTGGCAAATCCTGATACATTGACTGCTTTTCTCAATATCAAATGACCGCCTTTAATACGTTGCCCAGTAGATGTTTCAATCTCTATATCCTCCTCGCCCTCGTTTGCAATTGCTTCAGCAATCGGGGCAAGATTCTCTGCCCTTAAGCCTGGACGGCGGCCATCAAATGTAATCACCAATCGCGCATTAACATTTTCTGCTTCTTCTATATGCTGCCGATCTGCTTCTTTAGTAACCAGTGCACTGATTGTATCCCTCATATACAAGCCAAGCTGCTCAACAATCTTCCCCTTCGGGCGAGATTCCTCTGCCATACGGGATGTCTCTATATACTGGCCAACATTCAGGTTAATCTTCTTGACGCCCTGATGGCGCAATTGCTTGACAGTTTCCGAGTTGGAAATTGATAATAGCTGAAAACAATCTACCTTATCAGGAACTCGTGCATCCTTACCTTGACCATGCGCCAGCAAATTGCGCATGTAACGCTCTATTGTCTTTGCAAGCAGGCCGCTTGGCATAAGCAAACAATGATTATCAGAGACTAGCACCATCCCGTCTCCATCAAGATAATCCCAATCATCTTAGAAGCGTCACTAGTATAACCAATTACCTAGCAACTGAAGCTTTACAAGATACTTACCTTTATGGAAAATCACCTGATTGATAGCTATGTCTGGGCTAACGGCTCTCCCGCACTGAGTTTCCTGATGGGCATCGAATCAGGCTTCAAAGGCTGCCGCACGCTCCGCCGCGGCCAGGGTAATCTGTGGACAAGTGAATTCGGTCTTGATTGATCGGCGTTTGCATGACGGTCGCAGCTCAGGCCGCGGCCGCGAGATAGCGAGCTTTGCGCGTGGACGGATTCGAAGTCGTGCAATGGTGCGGGCTTGCTCGGTGCCCGACGCTTCTGGCGCTGGCAGTTATTTTCGGCGCGCTCTGTGTTCTCTTCCATTGGCGAACGATTTTGATGGTGACAGTTAGAAGGGATAAAATCATCTACGAGCTTGCGGGACGGCGATTAGGTCTGGCAAGGCCTTGATATGGCCCTGGAATCGCCTTCAATGGAAATGTGTAGGCGCCGCTCCATATTGATGAAGATAGCGCACAGGGTTCTCGCTGTCTTTATCCTCTCAGAATGTGCCGCACTCGACGTAATGGCGCAGCCGGCATTCGAGCTTGAACCGGTTTCCAATGGTGCCGTATTCGCGAAAACGACCGACCTTGCCCCAGGCGATACCCTCGAATTGGCCGTCCATGCAAAGAACACCCGCCGTCTGTCCTTCAAGGTGAGGCATCTCGGTCCACAGGGACGATACGAATTTATACGGCTACCGAATGCATCCACGTCCGAACCCTGCTATGACGGGGACGGAGGAGACGCTATTGCGGACTACCCTGCGCGGACGGGATGCCCTTCCAGTCATATTCAGCGCGGCTGGTTCAGCTGCCGTTCAAGCGACGGCGCATGGCTTGCCTCCGCGAACAGCCATGCTGAATGCCGGTGGTACACACTGCGACAACCTAATCCGCCAACTCTACTGCCCCCCCCCATTGTAGGGCCGCAGCCCGCGCCGGTAATTCGGGAATTCCATGGCAGACGCTATGTGTCATTTGCTAATTGGACATATAACGTTGAAGTGCCCATTTCAGAAGACTGGTCGAATGGATTCTACGAATTCGTTTCACTCTCTCCTGACGGAATCGTGCAGGACAGCGCCCCGTTTGTCGTTGAGGACAGGTCTGCACCGGAGTCGGTATGCATCGTGGCCTCGTACCTGACTGTGGCCGCCTACAACACCGGCTTCGGAGCAAGCCTCTACAAAGGTTTTGATGGGAGAGCGTACCACCCCCACCTGCAAGCCTCCGCCGTCAGCATGCAGCGGCCACAAGCTAGCTATTATCAGCACATCGAACCGATCGTGCAATTTCTTGAGGGTTTGGACGTGCCAATCCGCTATGCAACAACCTTGTCGGTTCACAAGGATCCAACGATCCTCAAGGGGTGTCGGGTCATCGTCCTGGCGTATCATCCCGAGTACCTATCAAGTCGGGTGCGAACCGCCGTGACGAGTGCCATTAAGCGGGGTGTGCATCTGTTGTCCTTCTCCGCCAATGCCTTCTACTGGAAGGTGGCGTTGCATAAAGACGCCTTCGGACACGACATCATGACGGTTGACAAGAAAACAAGCGATCTGTGGAGAAACCAGGGCGATGCATTCAGCGAACAGAACATCTTCGGAGCTCAGTATCCGCAGGGCGCCTGGGGAAGCGACAACACGCCATTTGTCGTGGAGCCCCGTACGCACGCCGATGTAACGCCAGATCCAGGACTCATGTCCCATTGGATATTCGAGGGCACGGGGTTGCGTTTCGGAGATAGAATCGGCGACCTGATGGGCGGGGAGGTTGACACGTTTCACCCGTCCTACCCGGTTCCTGACGTGCAGGAGCGGATTGTGTTCCTCTCCCCTTACTACAATAAAGAAGGGAAAGAGTTCATGGCGCACACGTCGTACTTCATGCGCCCGAGCGGCCAGATGACTTTTCATTCCGCATCGTTACGGTTCCAGCACGCCCTAGTGTCCACGAACGAGCCAGGCCGGAAAATCCAGCGGATGATCGGGAATATCCTACAGCGGATGCTGAATCTGAACGATGGTATCATATCCAAAAGCAGCAACAAAGATTCGCACACCTTCCGCTATGCCAAGTCTCATCTGCACGACAGCCGTATCTGGAGCAGTCGCAGCGATATGTTCTATTTCTCGACGTATATGGGGAAAAAGGTTTACTCGCTGCCGACCTCTCTACCGCATCCGGACGACGTGTGTCACTGGGTCGGCTGCGGCGCCACAGGATCTAATGTCTATCTCGTAACGTGTTACGAAAATTATCACGGATTTCAGGACGGTGCGCGCTGCGGTGCGGTGCGTGATCTTCCCGACTATCCTATTGCCCGCATCCGCACCGGCCAGTTCATACAGGGTCAAGGCAGACTGTGGACGAGTGAATTCAATCCCGATTGATGGACAGTCTCATCGTGACCGAACCGCAAGCCGCAGCGTGAGACGCCATGAAACCCGCCGATTACTTCTATCTGGTTCTGACGCCCGTGCTGCTGTCCATCGGACAGATGCTGTTCAAGAAGACCGCGGACGGCGTGGCCGCGCATTCGCTCTCCCACTTTCTCGGTTCGCTGCTCGCCAGTCCGCACTTCCGGGCCGCCCTGTGCGTGTACGGCGCGGCGTCTGCTCCATCGCCATTGATAGAGGGCGTCGAAGCTCCGGTCTTCGGTGCCGTAGAGGGCGAGAAACTCGCTGAGGCTGATGCTCTTTAAACAGCACCAGGTTGCGATCCATGGAGCTTCCCCCCTTTCTTGTCAGAAAGCTACGAAGCGGGAGATACCCTAAGTGCTGCTTAGATACAAGGGTAATCAGGAGTTATTATGGAGGTTCGATAGCTCGTCGTTCCGGGCGTCAATTTTGAGACAGGTTCGATTCATTTCACCAAGCGTTGCGTTACCACCACCATATAAGCGTCACTAGTATAACCAATTACCTAGCAACTGATACGGTATTTGAATCGCAGTGTAAATTATCTAATATGGTGCGCTTTACAGAGTGAAGTTCCGCATCCATAGTAATGAGTTCAGCATTACTATGCTTAATCACAATATCCGGATCCTTCAGACCGTGACCAGTCAGAGTGCATACTACAGTGCTTTCACCCGGTATATTGCCTTGCTCAATATCATGTAACGCCCCAGTCACTGAAGTTGCTGAAGCTGGCTCGCAGAATATGCCCTCACTGCATGCTAATAACTTTTGGGTAGCTAAAATTTGTTCATCGGGGAATGAATTAAACCAACCATTCGATTCTTGCACCGCGGCTTGTGCGAAATCCCAGCTTTGCGGATGACCGATTCGTATTGCCGTAGCTATTGTTTCTGGTTCATCAACCATTTCACCTTTTATAAACGGCGCGGCACCTGCCGCCTGATAGCCTAACATCTTAGGCCTGGATGCCACTTTGGGCGTAATAATAAACGGACAATCACTCTTACAAAATCCACAGGCTTGTGTCACATTGTTACTATTGGTAGCCGCGAGCTCGCAATATCCAGTCCAATATGCCGAGACGTTGCCAGCATTGCCTACTGGAACACAGTGAAAATCCGGGGCGGTTCCCAATGCCTCTACAATTTCATAAGCAGCGGTTTTCTGTCCCTGTAAGCGATATGGGTTGATGGAATTAACAATATTTACTGGTGCTTCCTCTGCCACCTCTTTTACAAGACGCATGCCATCGTCAAAATTACCCCGTATTTGTATAATAATTGCGCCATGCATCATCGCTTGGGCCAGCTTTCCCAGTGCGATTTTGCCATCGGGTATAAGCACAAACGCCGTGATTCCGGCCCTTGCCGCATAAGCCGCGGCAGAAGCAGAGGTATTACCAGTCGAGGCGCAGATAATAGCGCGACTCCCTGTCGCTACGGCTTGAGTAACTGCCACAGTCATGCCACGATCTTTAAATGACCCCGTTGGATTTAAACCTTCGAGTTTAAGGTACAGCTTTATGCCTTTCTTGTTTACCTGATCAAGATTGTGACATTGAACGAGTGGCGTATTACCTTCGTAAAGACTGATCACCCTGCAATCTTTTGCCAGAGGTAGAATAGAGCGATAACGATCAATAAGGCCGGTGTAATGATTTTTATTCATTGGTTGATAAATCAGGAAAGTGTTTCCACGCGAATCCGCATGAGTTTACTGGTAACCGCTTCCAGCTTTTCTATTTCAGAAATGGCTTGATTCATACTTTTTTCAGCCACCTGATGCGTCAGAATAATGATCGGCACACTGGTGGCATCAGGCTGTGGCTCTTTTTGAATGATCGCTTCAATGCTGATGGTGCGATTAGCGAATATGTGCGTGACTTCTGCCAGGACACCCGGGCGATCCTGCACATGAATGCGTAAATAATACGCTGTCAATACCTCACCCATGGATAGCACCGGAATTCTGGATAAAGCTCCGGGCTGAAATGCCAAGTGCGGGACACGATTTTCCGGGTCTGAAGTCAACGCGCGCACTACATCCACAAGATCGGCTACTACGGCTGAACCAGTCGGCTCCGCGCCCGCACCCGCGCCGTAATACAAACTGGGACCCAAAGCATCGGCTTTTATCACTACCGCATTCATTACCCCATCCACGTTGGCGATAAGGCGTCGGCGTGGGATCAAGGTTGGATGTACGCGCAACTCTAACCCGCCAGTGGTGCGCTTTGCAATTCCTAAGTGCTTAATGCAATAACCAAGTTCCGACGCGTAAGCAACGTCCGTGCTGGTAATTTCGGTAATGCCTTCGGTGTATACTTTTTCAAATTGCAGCGGCACGCCAAATGCAATAGAAGCTAAGATGGTCAATTTGTGCGCTGCGTCAATGCCTTCTATATCGAAAGTAGGATCTGCTTCCGCATACCCAAGATGCTGCGCTTCTTTCAGGACTTCATCAAAATTTCTGCCTTTGTCACGCATCTGCGTTAAGATAAAATTACTGGTGCCATTGATGATACCGGCGACCCATTGAATAGCATTTCCTGCCAAGCCTTCGCGGATTGCTTTAATAATCGGGACACCGCCTGCCACCGCAGACTCAAATGCGACAGTTACTCCCTTTTCCTGCGCGCGTTGAAAGATTTCATTGCCGTGTAAAGCAATAAGGGCTTTATTCGCCGTGATTACATGCTTGCCATTGTCTATGGCTTTAAGCACCAGTTCACAAGCCATTTCCGTACCACCGATAAGCTCCAGTATGATTGCGACGTCTTTGTTGAAAATGACTTTATTGGGGTCGTCAACAAGTGTAATAGCAGAAGTATCACATGCACGCTGCTTGTCAATCTGCCTTACGCCCGCAACAGTAATTTCAATTCCCCGCCCCGCACGTCTGGCGATTTCATCCGCATTACGTTGTAAAATATTTGCAGTACCACTACCGACAGTGCCTAATCCTAATACGCCAACTTTAACGGGTTCTAACACGACTTTCTCACTTTATATATTTTATGTATTCCTGAGCATTTTCCTGATATTTCTCACGGCTTGCCGGGTTCGATGCCCGTTTTCAATCAGACTAAACCGCACGTGCGCATCCCCATATTTGCCAAATCCTATACCCGGCGATACGGCCACTTGCGCTTCTTTCAATAACTTTTTTGAAAATTCTAATGATCCTAAGTCACGATAAGGTTCAGGAATTTTAGCCCATACAAACATGGTAGCCCGGGGTTTTTCTACCCGCCACCCTGCGCTGTTTAATCCGGCACACAATACATCGCGGCGGCTTTTGTATGTCACGCGTATGTCATCTATCACTTTCCGTGGACTGTTGAGTGCTGCAATCGCCGCTACCTGGATCGGAACGAACATGCCGTAGTCTAAATAAGACTTTATTCGGGATAGTGCCGCCACTAACTTAGGATTGCCGCACATAAATCCGACGCGCCAACCGGGCATGTTATAGGTCTTTGATAATGAATAAAATTCGACGGCAATTTCTTTAGCGCTTGGAACCTGTAGTACGGAAGGCGCCTCATAACCATCAAATGTAATCTCACCATACGCGATATCATGTACTAACCACATTTCATACTCTTTTGCGAGCGCCACCAATCGTTCCAAAAAGCCTAAATCAACACATTGGGTGGTGGGATTGCAAGGAAAGTTCACAATCAACATCTTTGGTTTTGGCCAGGAATCCTGAATCGCCTTTTCCAGTTCAGAGAAAAAACCTGAATCTTCCATGAGCGGCACATAGATAATATCCGCACCAGCAATTACGCAGCCATAGGCGTGAATGGGGTATGCGGGATTAGGCACCAATACCGCATCGCCGGGACCTAAAGTCGCTAAAGTTAAATGTGCGAGTCCCTCTTTTGATCCGATAGTTATAATCGCTTCATTTTCCGGATCAATTTCAACCGCGAATTTACGCCGGTACCAGTCGGCGATGGCGCGGCGCAATCGCGGAATACCACGAGAAAGTGAGTATCGATGCGTATCTTCGCGCAACGCCACTTCCACAAGCTTTTCCACAACGTGCTTAGGGGGTGGCCGATCCGGATTGCCCATGCCAAAATCGACGATGTCCGCACCCCCGGCTCTGGCATTTATTTTGAGTTCGTTTACGATATTGAAGACGTAGGGAGGGAGCCGTGAAATTCTTGCGAAATCTTCCATTACATAAATCTATCCTGCCAAGTACTAAAGTATAATACGCGATTGCAATATCAACTGCCCTATTCATTTACGCTTATAATCCGAAAAACCAGATGAGCCTAATTCAGGATTTTGCCGATGCGAGCTTCATCATCACTGGTTATCGGCCGGGATGCGTATTGATTAATAATGAGCCTCATACTCAAAGCCTTATAGTGTGTCCTGATAGACTTATCACGCCTTGGGAGGTAACTAGCCCGGATGAATTGAATGAGGGTAATCTCGCAACAGTTCTCAATCTACAGCCTGAGGTGGTTTTACTGGGCACGGGCGATTTATTAATCTTTCCCAAAGCAGAGATCATGACGCTATTCTCTCAGCATAAAATTGGTCTCGAAACCATGAGCACTGACGCGGCCTGCAGGACTTACGGAATACTGGTCACGGAAGGGCGCAGAACTGTAGCAGCACTCATTTTTCCGGGCTAGTATACGTAAGGTAAGAAAGTTAATTTTTTGGTAAGTATTTAAGGGGATTCACCGACTTTCCATTATAGCGAATTTCAAAATGTAATTTAGGCGATCGCGTGCCACTACTGCCTAGTTCGGCAATCTTCTCACCGCGTGTAACGGTACCACCCTCTTTTACCAACAATTTTTTGTTGTGCGCGTAGGCGCTTAGAAACTGTTCGCTATGCTTCACGATAATTAAATTGCCGTATCCCAACAGTCCATTTCCACTATATACGACTTTCCCTGAAGATGCCGCCAATACGGCCTGACCGAGTTTGCCCGCAATATCAATTCCTTTGTTGCCCCCGGTATTTGCGGAATATGCGCTAATGACCTTGCCTTTCGTTGGCCAACTCCACTCATGCTTAACAGGTATGCCAACTTTGCTTGCAGACGCCGATACGGAAGTTTTGTTGGTTTTAGCCAGGGTAGATTTTTTCGCGACAGACCTGGATTTACCTTTAGAAGACCTTGCTTTAACCCGGTTGGCATAATTTTTAGAAGTTGCGGACGAACGCGCTAACCGTAATCGCTGCCCCGCATATATGGTATAAGGTGCGCGAATGTTATTCCACGCGGCAAGCTGTTTGTAATCAAGACCGCGCCGCCAGGCAATGGAATATAGTGTTTCACCCAGCAACACCGTGTGGTAACCATGATCATAGTCATAGTAAATTACGCTGCTGCGATTTGTCACGCACGCGGCAAGAATACAAAAAATAATACCGACTATGAAAATTCTGGCGCGACTGACCATTAATGCGCGTACTTAAAGTAAATGACGGCAGTTATCAATAGTAAGACTGTAATCCAGCCAATCCATTCCACCGATTTTAGCACTAGCGGCTCAAGTTTGGGGCCTGCGTATTTGAGCAACCCTGCAACCAGAAAAAAGCGCGCTCCCCGGCCAATAAAAGAAGCGATCACAAAGGGAATAATCGCTAAAGTGAGTAGTCCGGCAGTAATCGTGAATAGCTTATACGGAATCGGCGAGAACCCGGCCACGAATACTACCCATATCCCCCATTCGTCAAACCACAGGCGCGTGGTTTCAAACTTCGGCCAGTATGCAGAAGCCTGTAGCCACGGTTCGATATATTCGAACGCGAAAGCGCCTATTAAATAACCTAACACCCCTCCTGATACCGAGGTTAGAGTAGTTAAAAAAGCGAACCACCAAGCGCGATTCGGCCGCGCCAATGACATCGGCGCAAGCATCACGTCTGGTGGAATCGGGAAAAAAGAGGATTCTGCGAAACTTAGCCCGCTCAAGTAATATACTGCATGCGGATGCTTCGACCATTTCATTACTTTGTTATACAGCCTGGTAAATAGTTTCATTTCAAATTGCCACTAATATTCATGCCGTGCCATGAAGCAGCGGTACAAAACTCACCGCATCAAGATTATCTTCTTCAATGCCTTCCTGAGTCTTGCGAATTAATATTAAATCCTGCACCGCCGAGGTCCTGCCCACAGGAATTACCAGACGACCGTTTGCTTCCAGTTGATCGATTAAAGATAGGGGAATTTCTCTCGGCGCGGCCGTTACCACAATAGCGTCGTAGGGCGCATAGCTTTCCCAACCCCAGTAACCATCAGATAACTTAAATCTGATGTTGCGCAAACCCAGGCGGGTCGCGCGTCGCCGCGCTTGTTGGTAGAGAGGCTCAATCCGTTCAACGGTGTACACGTTTTTACTTAGCACCGCGAGAATTGCAGCCTGATAACCAGAGCCGGTGCCAATTTCCAGTACTTTGTTCGACATGCCACCTTGCACAATTGCTTCAGTCATGCGAGCGACTACATAAGGTTGTGAAATCGTTTGTCTGTGACCAATGGGCAATGCCGTATCTTCATAGGCTCTGGAGGCAAGTGCCTCGTCTACAAATAAATGCCTGGGCGTGCTACGCATCGCTTCCAGCACGTCGGCATTGCGAATGCCTTTTTCTTCGAGGCGCATAATTAAACGATCTCTGGTGCGCTGCGAAGTCATGCCGATGCCTTCATGTATGTTGCGGTTCATAGTTTACAGCTAGACGCCCACTGCTTCACAGCTTGCATGGCATTGTAATGCGTAAGATCCAAGTGCATGGGTGAAACCGAAACATATCCATTTTTAATGGCATGAAAATCGGTACCTGGCCCAGCGTCCTGTTCAGGCCCGGCAGCACCTACCCAATAAATGGGCTTACCACGTGGATCCGCAGATTTAATTACCGGCTCAGCTTTATGGCGATTTCCCAGGCGGGTAGTTTGTATGCCTTTCAGTTCGGGCCTGGAAACGTCTGGTATATTGATGTTGATAATGACATCGCTGGGAAGCTGAGTTGAAGTAAGTTCGGTAATCATTGCGTGGCTTACCTGCGCGGCAACTTCTAAGTACAGCGGTTGGGACGAAGTAACCGAGATCGCGACTGCAGGTAACCCTAAAAACCGGCCTTCCATGGCCGCCGCTACTGTTCCGGAATAAATTACGTCATCACCGAGATTGGCTCCGGCATTAATCCCGGATACGACCATACTGGGTTCATCTTTTAGCAGGCCAGTAACCGCCAAATGCACACAATCGGTCGGTGTCCCATCAACACTATACCAATTTTCAGCCACCAAATGGGCACGAATTGGACGATCCAGAGTTAAAGAGTTACTGGATGCACTGCGGTTGCGATTCGGTGCTACAACGGTGATTTTACCTAGTGGAGACAGCGCATGCACTAACAACTCGAGTCCAGCGGCCTGGATTCCGTCATCGTTACTTATTAAGAAGTGCATGACTGTTGCTGCAATTCGCCTGTACGCAAGGTAGAATAAAAATCTGCGGTTTGGTCTGAGATAGTAACAAATTAAAATACCAGAATGGAAATACGAATATGTCCCGGGGAGATTCTACATCCAATGAAAGCGTTCACTTTGCCGATCTGCTCCGCGATGTAAAACCTTTGCGTTCAGAGCACTTAAATCAGGCTGAACACTATGCGTCAAAACCAGAACCGATCCCCAGGGAAACCCTGGAAGATCAGCGGCGCGTTATCGGAGAATCTTTAGAGACCGACCCGCGGCTTGAGGATGCGCAATCCGGTGACAGCTTATCTTTTTGCCGCTCCGGGATACAAAAAAATATATTCCGAAAACTTAAAAAAGGGCACTACAATGTAGGCGCGGAATTAGACTTGCATGGCATGACCGTGGCCGAGGCTCAGTTCTCTCTGGCCAGATTTATACAGACCGCGCGAGCGGCAAACATGCGCTGTATACGGATCATTCATGGCAAAGGTTATGGTTCCGGAAATAAAGGACCAAAACTAAAACCCATGGTCAATCAATGGCTACAAAAGCGGAATGAGATATTGGCTTTTTGCTCGGCGCGAGCAAGCGATGGCGGCACCGGGGCAGTGTACGTGCTATTAAAGTCTCTCTAAAAAATCATTTTTTCCGCATTGCGAGATGCGTTTAACCACGAAAAAAGAATTAATTCCGTCCCTAGCTGTCACTATTGCAGGATACATCTTACCGCGGTAATTCATTCAGTAGTGCCCAACAAGCCAGTTACCCGGTTACTGCACTAACTATTGCGCTGCCTGCTACTGCCACCAGTTCGCCATAATGCCAGACGGTGCAGGCACTGATACAGCCCCGCTTTACATCACTTTATGCAGCACGTAATGGCGTCAAAGCTTAACCGTTTGAACTATCGCCGTAGTTTACTCAAGGACAACTCTGTAAACATTTTTACCACAAAAAAGAATTAATTCCGTCCCTAGCTGTCCCAATTAACTTTAATTGTGTCCTCAGGCGTCCTGAATGGGTTACGCCCGTAGTTAAACTGTTTTACAGTTATCCTGTCCCTGCCCACCCTAACACGGCACCATCCAGACGCAGAACGGGGCTTTGTACAGCATTACAGCAGAGCTCACGTGCTGGCTATGCGATCTCTTGCGTGGCATTTCCGGCTGGGTTGCCGGCTGTCTCTATTGCTTCTTGGCTAGGCTTGGGTATCGTATCGCATTTTTGCTAAAAATGCAACCAGATTTTGTGTAGTTTAAAGAATGTGTAGTTAAAGAATATGACCATGAATGATGGTTGTTTTCTACGGCATGTCGGTGACGATTTGGTTGGTGCGGGATAAACCTGCGCGGAAACCGTACCGGTACCACCCTGCCCTCTCCCAGAGGGAGAGGGTTGGTTTGGGGGCAGGGAACAGCGGTGATTGTTCCCTGTGTTGGTTTCTAAAAGCCCTTGGACAGGTACGGGGGCCTGTCCCTACTTACATGCAGTAAAGATATGACTATGGGATAGTGTGTATTCAGGATAATTATTATCAGCGCAATTTTACTGAATATATGGCGTGCTGATTAATATGAGAGACGTTACTGTCGAGCATATTTAACCTTCCTCAATCAGCTTTCTCAGTGGCTTTGTGCGCGGGTGGATGCGTAGATGGAAAATCATCTACCATGATGGCTGCGCGCGTGGCGGCGTGAGCTTCTGCGACCAGTTCCGCTTCTTGTTGCGTGATCACGCCTTGCACCATGGCATCTTTCAGCCAGGCACTCGGGCGACCCAGTTCAGGGGGGGAGATATGCGCCTGTTTGAGTTTGCGCTCGGCTTCCTGTGCTGCAATCACAGCATGAAAGGCGTATTGCACGCGCCCAATCGGGTCTTTTGCATCTATACTTGTGAAAGTTCCTTCGGTAAGTCGATCTCTGGCTGCCGAGGGCTCGATTAATATCTTTGCGACCCGGTGGCTGACCCGGTCATTCGGATAACGCAAACTTTTGCCCGTCGGAAAAACAATCGCTCGTAATATTTGTCCAAACATAACCGAGGGGAAGTTACGCATGATTTCATCCAGCGCGTGCTGTACGTTGTACAGACAGTATTTCGCGCTCCACTCCACCAAAGGCAGGTCTTCAGGCGGGCGGCGGGCATCTTCAAATTGCTTTAATATCGCCGAGCACAAATACATAAAACTCAGTGCGTCGGCAAACCGCCCCGAGAGTTTTTCTTTACGCTTTAATTCACCGCCTAAAAATAACATGGCAAAGTCGGAGATGAAGGAGTAGCTGGCGCTCATCCTTGCCAAACGCTTGAAATAGCCTCTGGTAGGCCCTGATACGGGAGCAGGCGCAAGCCGGCTGCGTGTTAGCCCGTACAGAAATGATCTGGCGCCGTTGCAGACGGCATAGCCAAGATGTTTGAATAGGGCACGATCAAATTGTTCCAGGCCTTGCTCCTGATCAGGATCGGAAACGGCCGTTATCTCTTCTATCAAATGTGGATGGCAGCGCAGTGCACCCTGACCGAAAATAATCAAACTGCGCGTGAGTATGTTCGCACCTTCAACGGTAATGCTGATCGGTATTGATTGATACAGACGCGCCAAATAATTACCCGGACCCATGCAAATGGCTCTGCCGCCATGGATATCCATGGCGTCGTTGATTACCTGACGCATCGCTTCGGTATTATGGTATTTGAGAATGGCAGTAACCACGGCAGGCTTTTCGCCATGATCAATTGCAGACGCGGTAAGCCGGCGCCCGGCTTCCATCATGTAGGTGAGGCCGCCTATTCTGGCCAGTGCTTCTTCTATACCTTCAAACTTGCCGATTGGAACGTTAAACTGCTTGCGTATACGGCTATAGGCACCGGTCATATAGCCGGCGAATTTTCCGGCTCCGGCACTTAGGGCCGGCAGCGAAATTCCGCGTCCAACGGCCAGACATTCCACCAGCATGCGCCAACCATTGCCGATCTGCTCTTGTCCGCCAATAATCCAGTCGAGCGGGATAAATACGTCCTGCCCCCGGTTCGGGCCGTTTTGAAAGCTGGAATTCAGCGGGTTGTGACGATTACCTATGCTGATACCAGGGGTGTCCGTGGGAATTAACGCGCAGGTGATGCCAAGTTCTTCCTGATCACCCAGCAATCGATCCGGGTCATAGGCCTTAAACGCCAGCCCTAATACGGTGGCTATCGGGCCTAGTGTGATGTAGCGCTTTTCCCAGTTAAGACGTATGCCGAGTACTTGCTTGCCGGCGTGCGTGCCTTGACAGATTATGCCGGTATCCGGTATCGCTCCAGCATCCGAACCGGCATATGGCCCGGTGAGGGCAAAGCCCGGTATATCCTCTCCCGTGGCCAGGCGAGGCAGGTAGTGATCCTGCTGTGCTGCGCTGCCATAGCGCAATAAAAGTTCCGCCGGCCCAAGCGAGTTGGGTACCATCACGGTCACCGCCGCAGTAACGCTGCGAGTTGATATTTTCATCACTACCGCAGAATGCGCCATAGCAGAAAATTCCAAACCGCCGTATTTTTTCGGAATGATCATGCCAAAGAATTTATTGTGCTTAAGAAATTCCCAGGCTTCTGACGGCAAGTCGTTGAGTTCGTGGGTAACTTTCCAGTCGTCAATCATCTGACAAAATTCTTCCACCGGCCCGTCCATGAAAGCTTGTTCTTCAGTGGATAGTTCGGAGGTCTTATGTCCCAGTAGTCGTTGCCAATCCGGATTGCCCTGGAACAGCTCGGCTTCCCACCATGCCGTGCCCGCTTCAATGGCCGCACGTTCGGTGTCTGATATGGATGGCAACACCTTTTTAATGTAGTTAAACATGGGTTCACTTAGGTATTTGACACGCAGATCGGGGGCGTTCATTAACGCCAATAAGATGAAAAGCGGCCAAATAATCAAAGCTGCCACTATATCCAGGAAGCCAAAGATGGTCAGCGATAACAGTGCGCCACCCAGCACCAGCGTCCAGGTGAAAAACGACCATTTCGCTCTGGACAAACCAAACGCTAAGCCGCTCAGTGCCAGTAACCAAATCAGCAATGCCATTAGCAATTATTCCTGCAAATTAAGGGGTTTGGGTTGCATGAGAAATTATAGGGTATCTTTTTCATAGAGAAATTTCCTGATAACTTCTGTTTATCCTTATTATCTCCAACATCTGGAAGTCCCTTAGATGTGCTCTGTCTTCGGTTTCAGCGCGGAAACAGTGAGAGACCTGGTACATATCACTTTTATACTTTAACGCTGAATAACGCATATTCATGTCGCTCTGGTGTGCTAATCCAGTCTCTCTTGCCCACGGTTTCTTGTCGTACCCAGCCAGCCTGATTACTTCAAAGTAACTTTCTTGCTGCGGAAGTATTCCAGGGGTACAGATTTCAAGGGCGTAATGTTTACCGCTCGCATCCTCAAAATGAGAACGTATAGCGTGTAAAATATTCGCCCTCGCAAGTAGGATTTCAGTAGACATTAGCAGCTAAAAGTCTCCCCATAGCTACCATCATCGTTCCACTCCCACCTGCACCTGGACTCTTGTAGTAATTCATATTCAGACATAGGCCTTCTCGGTTCAAGATAATGCTGATATGAGCTGCTTGAATTCCGCTCATAACTAGCAGTGGGTTGAACCAGTTCTATCTCTCCATAAATATCCTCATAGGTACAATCCATGATGTCTTGACCGTACTTATCACAGGCCATTGCTGCACCAAACATTAACGTGCTAATTAAAAATAAATGTTTCATAGTAAAATCCTCATTTGTTAGCCTCAAAAAAGTTCGCCTTCACTCTTACCTCTATGTTACCAAATCAATGGATGGCAGACTTTGGCACTTCAGCAAATTCTCTCCTTATGATCAACAGTACCCCGTGGGTACTGGTTTTCTCCAGCATCAAATCTTCCCCATTCGCTCTTCAATGTTGGCCAATAGTCCAACAAGCCCGATAGAGCATCCCAAATTCAAAGACTATTTGAATGCGGTGATCGCACTGATGCGTGCTGTCCCGAGCCGGTATGCTGTTAAGCCTGGCCTTCAACATGCCCGTCTTGAACAGTGCTCAAACTTAGAATTTAATGAGAAAAGTAATTGAAATACCCAAGCACATCATTTTAGCCACTGGTTCTTTTCACTAATTATTTTCCATAACACGTCTTGCGATGGATTGAAATGGAGTCGACCATCTCCCAATGGGCATCCGTACTGGCATCTACTCCGCCACCAATAATCCCACCAATTATAATGTTACCCCAAGCCATAGACCCTCTGGTTAGCTTGACTGATGGATGTATTCAAATCACTCTACCTGGAACATGGCTGGAAGATGCCAGATGGATTCCGGGACAAGGCTCGCGGCAATCCCCTGAACTATACCGGTGCCGAATGGCAGCAGGCCATGCGTATTGGGCGCAAGGCCATCGACATCAAACGGGAGTTACAGGAACGCTGGCAAAAAGAAGAAGTGCAGAGAAGCTCACGTATCCGTAAAGGCTTTAAAGACATCTGGGATAAGCTCAATGGCCGTTACTGGAAAACCAGAAAACGCAACGAGCAGGAAACCTGGAAGGCCTATCTACGTGACCAAAAGGAACGTGAAAACCTGATTCAGGCGCAGCTCGGCGAGCGCCAGTCCTTACAAATCACGATGAATGAATTACGTGTTCGGCATGATCTGGAAAGGCAGGAGATCATGCGTGATATGTCCCACCTTAAAAGCTACGAGAGAGAAAGCTTTCACTCAAAGGAGCACAGTAAATCCCGCGATAAAGACCACAAGACTGACTACGGTTTTGATGGGTTTAACTTGGATGACGATCTTGACCACGAACTTTAAACACGCAGAAAGGATGAAAAAATGGTACAGAATAAATGTGCTCATTGTGGCAACTGCTTCCACTGGCGCGAGGCCTTTGCCAAATTTGGATACGATGATGGTGATGGCCAAGTGCAAACTCAGGTCGTCGCCACAATTCTGGAAAACTCCGGGTACGAGGTTAAGTATTCCCGATGGGGCCCACACAACACAATCATCTTTTCGATTGTGAAGGAGGGTGTCGAGTATATGCTGCGTAATAACCTTGAATTTGTGATTGGCTATGACGATCCACAAATTTATCTGCCTGCTTCAATTCAGGAAATTCTTAACAGAGAACACCCGCCCGTAATGCTTTTTCATGGATAATAATCGTTTTTCACGCCTTTTCTACAGCTGAACTGACAATTCGCACTCTAAGCGCCAACCGCGAACAATCCAACTACACAATAAGCGAATATATGCACAACAGCTCAGCAACCTTTCTGCCGGACTCACAATAAAGAAATATATATGTTGCTTTTTCTGGTTTTAATCAGAATAATACCAAGAAGCAATATATCTGTTGTCTTATTTGAAAACAGCAACTAATATGTTTCTATTAGAGTTAAAGCAACATATATGTTTCATTATGAAGTCACTATTAGATCAACTCAAAAACCGCCGGGTACAGCTAGAGCTGAAACAGCACGATATGCTGCTGCGCGTCGGTATATCACGCCAGCAATACCAGCGCCTCGAATCCAAAGGTAATCCCGGACTGGATACCCTGGAACTCATTGCCAAGGGTCTGAACAGCGAAATCTTGCTGATCCCGCAGGAGAAACTACAGGCGGTAAAGACAGTTCTGGAAGGTGAGACCGTCGATATCCCACCGGCAAAAGCATCCAGCACCGATGAGAAAAAGTGCTTATCCGATGACCCCTGGAAAAACATGCTGGGGGATGACGAATGAGCACAGAAAATAGTGATGAAGTAAACGTCCTTCAGCTAACACTGCATGGCCGGTTGGTCGGCTATCTGGCGGGTTTTAATAATGGCCGCAATGTCTTGAGCTTTGCCGAGGAATTTACTGGCGACCCTGGTCGACCCACCTTCAGCCTGATTACCCATCCCAGTTTTCCGCGCGCTGAAAAAATCCTGTCCGAGCTGTGGGCGAGGAATCAACGACTGCATCCCGTCCTATCAAACCTGTTGCCGGAAGGTTCTCTGCGCGAACTGATTGCACAAGGGCTGAAAGTCCATGTCGATAACGAGTTCCACATTTTTTCGTATTTGGGCGAAGATTTACCAGGCGCATTAGTCGCCACTCCAATGGAGCCCGACGATGTACCTGATAGCGTTTTAACAACGCACGGGAGAGCGAAGGCTATGAAGTTCAAAAAAGGCGACCAGGAAAATAAGTTTTCACTGGCGGGCGTCCAAATGAAGTTTTCAATGAAGGAAAAAGACGGACGCTACAGTCTGTCAAAGGGTGACGCCCTGGGTGACTGGATTATCAAAATGCCATCCACCAAGCATAGGAACGTACCATTCAATGAATATACCGCCATGTCTTTAGCGGCGATGGTGGGCGTCGATATTCCAGAAATCAAACTGGTTGACCTGGATAAGCTCGATAATCTCCCGCAAATCAACCTGCCTGATGAACAGCGGGCATTCGCCATCAAGCGATTTGATCGCCAGGGCAATGAGCGCATACACATGGAAGACTTTGCGCAGATACTGGTGAAATATCCGCACGAAAAATATGACTCCGCAAGCTACGAGCAAATCGGCAGGGTGATTTACGAGTTTTCCGGCGACGGTCTGACCGATGCCCAGCAATTAGCTCGCCGGTTACTGGTCAACATATTACTCGCCAATGGCGATGCGCATCTCAAGAACTGGAGCCTGCTGTATCAGGATCAGATAACGCCTCGGCTTTCACCTGCCTACGACATCGTAACAACAAGCGTCTACATTGAAGACGAGAAAAAATACGCGCTCAACCTTGGCAAAACCAAAGAATGGTGTGCAGTAACAACAGCCAATTTTCAGTCCTGGGCCGACAGAGCGGATATCCCCTGGCGGGCGATAAAGCCACATCTGGATGATGTGATGGACAAAGCCCGCTCTCTCTGGCCAGATGCTCTGAAAGATTTACCCGTGGATGAAGCACACAAAGAGGGGTTAAAAAGTCACTGGGGTAGTCTCCAGCAGGATTTCGGTATTAAAACCGACCAACCTTCTAAGTCAGTAGTGCAACTGTAGCAAGTTAACTGCGCGCTGCCGGGCAACCCGGCAGCGCCGATTTCTTAATGACTCCAGAACACGTGCACCTCTTCATAAGCTGTTTCGATGGTGTAAATATCGCCGCTCAATTCCATATCGCGCCCCATGCGCTCATAGTCGATATAGTAGGCGAGATTTTCAGGAATCTGGCTGGTGTCTTCGGTCAGTTCCTCGGCGTAATCTGCGAGAGACTTGTAACAGCCGGAATAATTTTCTTCAGCAGCTTTTCTGGCATCTTCGACGAAACACGCCACTTCATGCACTGGCTGGATGCCGTCGTATTCGCTGACTGAGTAACCGCTAAAACCTTCATAGTCGTGAATCGCGTACTCTTCGGCGAACCCCTCCGGGCTTTCTGCCAGCATCTTATTAATCTGTTCCTGGATGTCGTCCAGATCATCACTGGCATTAATCCATACGCCGTGTAATTTTCCGTTGTTATAAGCTGCAAAGTCTGCCACATAAATTCTGATTTCTTCACTCATTGCCTTTGCTCCTGAATTCGCTGTTGAAGTTCTTACAAGCACCGCTTGTGGTGCGCTGCTCATGAACCTATGGCGACTAGGCCGACTAGGCGGGGGTGAAAGAATCCAGAAAAATTGCGGAAGGTCTGGCTCCGCTGAAAATCGTCATTTTTCTTGATTCTGAGGGGATGCAATGCCCCTCAATGTACTTCCTTCTTAACGCTCACCTGCAAGGTGAGCCGTTCCTTCTCATCAAGCTGGCTCGCTCGATTCGAGACTGCCAGCCAATGCGCATCGATCATCGTTAACGCTCCGTCTCTTCCAACCACAACTTGCGGCCTTTTCAAGTGACCTATGCTTTGCGTCAGCAAGCCATAGACCAGCAAGCGTGCGAGCACGCTTCTCCATATATTCCGACCATGGGTGCAAGTCGTAGCCTCCTGCGCATGAGCGGCCACACGAAAGGTCGCGATGGTCGCGGCCTCCGACATCAGGAGGCAACAATGAAACTGGTTACAAAATTTGAATTGGCAGCAAAGAACGAAAACGAGCTGAATGCTTTACTCAGGGAGGCTTTTAACGAACTTGCGAGAAGTGAGCTTGACAGCCATCAACGACAAAACGCACTGGCATCTATCGAGACTATTCAGAATGAACTGGCTTCAAGGGCAACATGCCCTTGAGCCAACCGTGATTTAGAACGGATCATCATCACCCGCGCCAGATAACTCAGTGAAATAAGAAAGCTCCATTCGCTCCTTGAAGAATTGCTTTGCGGTCTTGTTTTCATATTCAATCCGCTCGATTGGAACGTTCAAGAGTGAAGATATTCGAGATTTTTCCTGTGAAATACGCCCCAGAACCAAATCTTTTTTATCCTCGAATACAGGCGCAACAACTAATACCTTTAGGTATTCGCTCCGAGTTACAGCTTGCCCGATAAGACCATTCACATAGTCATCGCTAAAACTGTATCCGATAACTACAATGAATCTTAGTGCTTCATTTAACGAATATTTTCGAAGCTCATGCACATAAAATAAATATGGGTCGATTGAACTTAGTTTTGCTGCTGTACCAAAGATTAGTTCAGGGCTCGGCTGAGGATTATCGCAGAGTTTCAGAACATTACCGTTTGCTTTATCTCTTTCCCAGTCAATTGATCCATGGAGCTTGTAGAGATACATCCCTACGTCGGTATTCTCGTTAGCATCGAACTTGGTTGCCTCCCGTTCGCGCCCACCATTAAATCCAAGCTCAATACCAAAATCAGTTCCAGCCAGCGCTTTTTCTACGCAAATATCGTAATTTAGTGTAAATACGCGAACCGCACTGCCTATATCGGCAACAAGGTCTTTGAATCCACGAAAGTATCTGGCGTTGTCGTAGTTACTGATATTAATCCACTGAAACAGTTGGCCACGTATCTGCTTATCAAGCTTTGCCACTTTCTCGAATTCTTCACCTGCCACTTTGAGCAGGTGTGTATTCCAACCACCAATAAACGGGTATAACTTGTTCTGGTGCTTCTGATTAATTTCTGACAATACGTCAAGCAGCTCTTCAATGGTTGCTGTCTGATCTTCAAATGCGCCTTCAAGGCCACGCTGATAAATGATAGAACTTTTTAGATAGTTATAGAGATCGTTAAATTCTTTGAAGTCTTTATCTGATCGGATTTTTTCTTCGATATCAAGCGTCATTGCCTTCGCATGCTTGATTCCTGCATCCACGCTCGCGCCTGCACCAAGGAGAAACAATAAGGAATCTTCTCTTAAGCCCATATTGTTTTCCTTCCTATAAGAACCATGGTGCCTCCGATTCTGCGCTCACTATGCTCATATCATTTACATTTTCGAGATGTGAAAACTCCTTCATGAACTTGGCTATTAGACGAGAATACAGAATAGAGATTGGCTGAGCTTTTGAATTGAATCCTCGCCAATTCGCACCAGTTAAATTAAGAATATCTTGTAGGCAATCCTTCTTGGTCGCCCATTCCTCTCGTGACTCAATAAAATCCACATACAACGGCTCGGAAACTCGCTTATGTAGCACCTCCTTTCCATACTGCAATCCCTCTCTGCCCAAATCAGAAATTCATTCTTTGAGAGCTGAACGTAGTTGCTTTCATATGGAACGGAGGTGTTGTGGTCGCTAAACCCTAAAAATTTATGCTTTGTATTTATCCTTACAACTATTACCTCAAACTCATCGTCGCCTCTTACTTGACCGACTACTTCTTTGATAATATCTATCTCATTGCGGTTGATCTTGTAAGGTAAATGCAGCACAAGAGACCTATATTGATCACCTAATTCACTCGATAACACCTGCGACAAGTTTTGTTTTAAGTTTTCAAGATAGGTTGTTTCATCATTAGAAGATGACAATGGCTTGATATATTTGAAATCGCCGCTGGCATCCAGACAAACTGTATATGCGGTATACCTTATAGTGGAACCATCAAGCTTTTCTTGAACGCTCCCAATACCAAATATCAGACAATTGCTTTTTGCTGGCTGAACAAGCCATGGAGCACCGCCAAGCTTGCTAAATACTTGCAGGCCGATGTTAGAAACAGACCATTTCAACTGATCCTTCTTGAAGAACGTATCTTCAGTCACAACCTGACAATAAGCGTTATTTCTCAATGCCAATAGTTTGAGATGCCCGTAGGCGTCGAAGGCAGCCTCAACCCCTTTGAAACCCTTGGGAAGAACTGCGACGAGCATGATCTTCTCGTCTGGATACCGTACCTTTAGTTCTTGTATTTTCGTTTCCACAGCCGTTATCGCATCAGCGCTGAATGTCTCTACGAGATGGTGTTCAACGATGTCCTTGTAGATCGGTACAGAAAACATTTTCTCAAGACCAGAGAACTGTCCGGGGAAAAGCTTGCCCAGCAATCCAAGATATACATCTCTCGCTAATGATCTCGTTCTTTCTGTAAATAGGAATAGATATCTAACGTTATCCTCCATCGGACGATACGGGCCGTTCGACCTGATACCCATGAACTGAGATTTGGCTTTACTTCCCTTGCCAACCAGATAGGTTTTTACATCGAGTTGTTTCGCGGTAAGGTTTTCGAGTTCTGTTTCAATCTCAAGAGGTGAAGAGGACATCAACGGTGCAAGCACGGTACAAGAGAATGATTCGATTACCGATTTCTTGTCTTTGTAGAAATAGATATTCGGCTTACCTGACTTGTCCAACGACAAGCTGCGAATTTGCGTTTGTCTATTGAACGGCTCTCCTTCGTTGAGGGAGTACTTGTGCTCCAGAAGGAATCCGAACAGCTTTTTCGATTTCAAGTAATAGGGCTTGACGACGATCTCCGTCGCACCATCGTCGAACTTTTCTTTTACGAACCGCACTTCCTTCAAGGATATCGATTTTCTTGCTGTGTAATATTCGATATCCGCTTCAGCCGAACTCATCAGGCCAAGCAAATCCGAATAAATCAAATGAACTGTTAAGACAGAATTCTCGCCAAACTTATAGGTATACGATTCATATTCTTCTTTCTCAGATGTTGAAACATCGAATGGTTGCCATTCATCATCGTCTTCATGCTCTGGAAGATTTACACGAAAATCGTCATCTGATTTAGACTGGGAGCTATCATCAACAAGCTTTCGGTAGATCGTTACACTGCGATCTTGCTCCTTAAGCGGAACGAAATTTAGAGCGATATCAGACAAGATCGCTTCCCATACGTTTCACTTCCATTTTTTTGATGGCAGACATTTATTTTTCCTCAGCCTTTTCATATGGCCCAAGAAACCTTTCGCCATTGAAGTGGATAAGATGCGTTGGGGCATCTGCACACCAGACTTCAGTTTCCCAAGATATATCTCCCAAATACCGAGCCATTACACTTCGATCAGGGAAGACCGTCACATAAACAAGACCGTGAACAGCACCTTCAAATAAAGAAGCAAGTTCATTGTGGCGCTTTGCGTCAACCGGGCCATGGCTGGTTACAGACTCAATGAGAAGCAGCCAGTTTTTCTCACCAAAATAGAGAACTACATCAGGCATCTTTCCGTGCTGATCGACAGTCACACCAAATCCCGCAAGCTGTGCCTCCTGAAAGTAACCAACTTTATCACCAGTGTCTCCCACGTAGATAACTTCTGCGCCCGGCGCAAAGCGTGGAGCGAATTCAATAATAATCTGCTTGATGAGTTCGCTGTGTGCACCGGGCATCAATTTGATTTCCTCACCATCTGCAACGACGACAGGGATCATCTGTATCTGACGATGCTTAGCCCATTTTGCAGCTAATGTTTCTTGACCATCGAGATAAGCTTCAAGAGTCGTCTCCCAAGCGTCTGTACCAAACGCCGAAATAACTTGGTAGGCTTCTTCGCTAATTTGATAGCAGGCTTTCGGGCTATTTACCGGACGATCAGGTTTATCAGGGTTATAAAGAGCAATGCCTGCTTCAACAAATTGGTGCATGGTTTGGCGACGAAATGTCTCACGAGTATTTGGTGCATATTCTCGCCCGTAACTTTCGCGTGCATAGTCCATGATGGGAGTAATGCCCATCAAAGGTTTTTGAAGGTCGTTCCACTGTTCTTCAGGTTTAAGGTTCAAGAGAGCAAGCAATGTTAATGCTGAACGTTCATTTTGCTGACCTCGTGGCATTCCTAATGCTTTTAGAATGTCTAATGCTTCGTCTATCTTTTGTTGAGCGCGTAGCGGATTCATATCTTGTGCCATATGTGCGATTTCCCCTTCAATAATATTATCAATTTCATCTTGGGTAAGCGCCACTCCATCAGTTTGTTTTCCTATGCGCTCTAATGCCTCCCGATCTGGGTATTTCAGTGACCGTAAGTCGGTCGCGTTAACCTGAGTATGCCCATTAAACTGTCTAAAAAACCTGTCTACGAAACTACTGTTAAGGTAAACGGACAAACCCTTTGCTAAAAAGGGAGACATACCGTTTTGCTTTGTGTGAAATACATTTAAATGATTCTCAAAGCCAATCAAGTCACCGGGTAATTCTGACGTGTATACAGAAGCAACAATACGCCGCCGTTCTTCCTTAGAAGTAAAGCGTCGTGTAATGACGTAGTGGCCTTCATTTTTCCACAACCATTTTCGGCTTTGCTCTGAAACATGGATAGCATTAGGTTTTTTCATCACCTTTGGCCATTCAAGTTTTCTATGTTGAAAATGTGCTGCATACAAAAGTGGAACAGAGTCTTTTTCCGGCTTTGCGCGTAAATCATCCTTTAATCTGAAGTCTACTACTGGGCCTGTCGATATCTGCATGTCCAAGTCAGATAAGGATGCCGTGAAGTGCGCCATCCGATCCACAATGCCTTGTTCGAGGCCATTCGTAGCGATATGCACGAATTGATCAGGGTCGTTTTCTCTAATAACACTACTATAATCAACAGACCTCTGTGTCATATCTTCGCCAACACAAGTACGGGTGTTATGGTCATATTCAAACTGACCGCCCTGACTCGTAGTAATGGCTATCTGTGATCGCTTTGCGGCTTTTACAGCGTGAATAATAATATTCTCCTGCAGAACTTCGTCGCCCTTAAATGCGCTGTTTCTCTTCTCGAAGACATGAATATGACGCAATGTCATCACTGAAAAAAACTGTTCTCTAAACGGCTTGAAGTAAGGCCCGTTACAAAATGATCTTGGCACGATAGCAACCATTTCCCCCCCATCTTTAAGGCGTTTGGCTGCCAGATACATGAACGCTGTATAAAGATTGGATGTTTCAACCCCAGCTTTATGCAGTGCCAAGCGATGCTCGGATGATGAGTTAATTTTCTTGTAGGGTGGATTCATGATGACATGGGTAAAGCCATCATCAGCCGATGACGCAGTTGAGCTGAATATGTCTACCTGATTAGCAGGGTGGCTTAGGATAAAGTCATCCTCGCATATCGTGTACTCAGATTTTATATGTGCAGACTGACATTGAACCTGAGATTCAGCTAAAGTATTTTTTAAGTATTCGATTAATAGAGACTCAATCTCATATGTCACCAGTTCAGCAGAATCAGGCTTAACAGCAGCATCACATAGTCGTTCAACTAAAGCTGCTGTCAAAGACCCTACTCCAGCACCCGGGTCAAGGATATGTAAATCTCCTGTAAGGTCGTCAAACAAACTCGCCATAAAACGACCAATTGGGGCTGGTGTCATATATTGACCAAGTACAGACCGCTTCTTAGGATCAAGCTTAAGAGATGCATCAACCCGGTAGAACTCGGCTGTTTCTGCAAATGCAACTTGGTTCATTATTCTCCCACCTTGGATTCAGAGGGAAGGTCGAGTGATAACTGCCCACCGCCTTTCCCGTATTGTTGAAGAAACTCCAATACAGCTTTACGAGTCAACCATGACAGAGATACATCATATTTTTCAGCCAAAGTTGCTAGTCCTGCATGCTCGTTATCAGCTAAGCTGACAGTAATGCGGGTAGACTTCTTAGATTTTACGGCCATAGAACCCCTCCGATAATGTGCATCACTATACATCAGTATGATGCACCTGAACAGTGTCTAGTATCCAAGGACATTCCTTGGTCGTGGTTGAGCGGTGAAACGCTCACGGCATCCAATCCGCGCAGGATTGGCCATGATTAAACTGTGACCAGTTTACGGTATCCAAACAGCGGACGGTTGGTGCATGGTTCAGTCCAGATGGAGAGGCACTTCTCCAAGCTCTGGTCGATGGGGTTTGGGCTAGCGCGAAGACTCCCCAATGGTGATTGAACGGTCACACGAAAGGCCGCGATGGTCGCGGCCTCCAACATCAGGAGGTAACAATAAAACTGGTTACGCGATTTGAATTGGCAGCTAAAAACGAAAACGGGCTGTACGCCTATTTAAGAGAGGCGTTTAACGAACTTGCCAGAAGTGAGTCTGATTGCTATCAGCGCAGAAATGCGCTGGCATCCATCGAGAATATT
This sequence comes from Gammaproteobacteria bacterium, assembly GCA_963422595.1. Lineage (GTDB taxonomy): Bacteria > Pseudomonadota > Gammaproteobacteria > UBA4575 > UBA4575. Next base: position 1,137,547 of record OY730298.1, on the reverse strand, counting down.
CAGAATGAACTGGCTTCAAGGGCACCTTGTCCTTGAGCTAGACCTTTAGATATCTCAATATTTCGGCTGCATTACGCTTATTAAATTGAGCGCAACAATAACAAATCGGATGCTGGCTGATATCTACTTTGCTAATTGTTTTCAAATGTCCGCGATAGTTCAAATAGCGAGTACTCTTCTGTGGATCAGTAACAAGCAACTTGAACTCCTGAACCCCAAGCGAAGCAATAATACCGTTCAAATCTACAACTGATGGGCCGGAACCGATGGCCAAGCTAGCTATATTTACACCATAAACTATTGCTTCATTTTCGAGTTGATCCTCATCAGCGAGGTATCGTCTGATTTCAGTCTGATCAAGACCATCGGCCATACAATGAAGGCAGCCATGGCCGTCTTTGATCACGGCGACACGGCCCCCGTATGCCCCGTCTTCAAAGACTTCACTTGCCAAATCAATGTAGGTGACCCCGTAAGCGATACACACTTCATTGAGAATTAACCGGGCACCATCGCTATCAAGGCAACCGATAACGATATCTGCGCTCATGATTGCATTGAAGGCTTCACGCGATTCCAGCCTGTCACGAATAAGTGTGATGCTAATATCCGGATCAATGCCTTTAGCAACTCTTTCTGCGACGACGATTTTATCAACGCCGATACCTTTTTCCGAGTCATAGTCGCTATGCAAGAAACCTAAATATCTATTTCGGTTGGTTGCCGAGAAAGTTTCATGCTCAACCACAGTTAGGTGCTTCACGCCCAACAAACAAATTTGCGACAGAACGAATGTTCCAAGGCCGCCGTAACCTACGAGCACAACCTTGGTAGCTTGAATTCGCGCTTGGCCTTCAAGCCCGAAAATCGCTATCTGCCTATCGAATCTTTCATTGGCTAATGGCATGGTTACCTCTCAGAGTTTTTCCTGTTGGCGTTAATGTTCTCCCGTCTACGCGAAGAGCGGTCACGAATTCCGGCGTATGGGGGTCTTTCGACCAGATCAGTGCATCAAAACCGTTAGGGGCCGCCACAATTGCCGCGTACGGCCTTCCCGGAAGACGCCACCACATATGGGCCACTGTTTCTTCAAAACCGGCTATATCAGCGAGTGAAAATGTCGCCGCCCAAGGACTATCAAACGGATGTGAATGAAGCTCGACCAACGCCGTTTCCGAGTGATGCGCCTTTTTTATGATCGAGATTCTGGTCTCATCAGATAGCTCAATATAATCATCAAACTGAAACTGGAAACCGGATTTAGGAACAAGAAACACATCCCGAGCCCTTAGAACTTTAGAGTCATTCGACGTCTCAAGGTCTGCAAAGATGAAAGCCGCTGATTCAACGCACGCTTCGTCGGGCAAAAGATGCGCCCAAAGCTTTTCATACTGGGTATTAGTAAGGTCGATAAAATACTGCATTATTCGCCATCCAAAAGACGGTTACGAAAACTTCTCGCCCATCCCCACAGATTGTCGCCGCACATCACGTCAGAACCCGGTCTCCAATGTTCAGCATCCCATGAAGCAAAACGCCAGTTGCCCTCAAAAGGTGGCTGATGCTGAGGGTTGTTAAGAGAGAGAACCCTTCCGTTAAGCGCAACACCCGATTGCACATAAAATCCATAGGGTTTGGGGACTGGGTGTCCCGCCGTCACACTAAAGACAACAGACACGTTCTCGGGACTTAATGGACCCGGAAGAGAGTATCCGTCAATCTTGAACCAGTGAAGATTTTTGACTTCTTTATAACCGACGGCTTCAAAATTCTTCCGCAAAAGCAGCAGCTCTTGCCCTATGCGTGAATTCTGGTCAAATCCACGTTTGAAGCGCTGCTTTTTGCAGAAATTATGGCCAGGCTTTAACTTGATGATTTCACTGGAGGCCAGCGTTCTCTCATTCTGGTCTTTATCGACCTCCACAGCACCTTGGCTGGCATCCCAGCCGCCGAGCTGAATAATCTCTTCGGTTGTGATGGTTTTGCTGGGCCATTCAAAGATATTCCCTTCAATACAGATAGAGTATTTAGCTCCAATTCTAAAGGTTTCTATACCATCGCAAGTCAAATCGACTATATCGCGATTCCTGATGAGCTTGTCGTCGCCGTCAGCGACTTTCTGCCAAAGCCCGACATCTTCAGGGTTATCAACACCGGCAAGGCGCTTTATAGCCCGCCCGGCGATGAAATCAGATCCCCATTCACGGGGTTTCCCATCAACCTCAAGGCGATAGATAGCATCAGTCTTAAAGGTGCGGAATTTATCAACTCCACTGCGTTGAAGATCAACAAATTCCGTAGTCCTGATACTCTCCATGTCTCCATCTTCAAGAAGAAGGTAGATGATGTGATCTGAAGACGGGGCTTTACCTGCCAGACAAAGAAGTTCCTTGCCTGAAAGAGCCGATTTTTCCGTCTCGTAGACATCACCGTTGATTTTTAACTTAAATAAAACATCTGTAGCCATAACTGTATCTCCGAAGTGGATTAACGAACTTTACGAAGATCAGTATTGCAAACCCGAGGGGGGTGAATCGGGGTGATGGAGGGGTGAAAATAGGGGTGATTTTTTAAAAAAATGTCTATTTTTTGATCATATTTATTTTGCGGAATCTCTGGAACCGCCGTTTAGTATTCAAGCCAATAATTTCCACGCCCATCGTTTTTTATAATTTCATTCCATGCTTCATGCACCTTGCCGCCTTTTCCCTTGAACAAGACACGTAGTTTATTGCCCTCTTGCGAGCTGGTCTGGGCAAGGATTTCAGTCTGATGGGCCGGTTTCCCTTGTCCATCCATAAACTCCATGGCCTCACTCTGGAGTTTAGAGAAGTTGTAAGTCTTACCGTTGGAGTGCAGTGTTCGAAATCCGTTACTGAACCCTGATGTTGTAACACTGCCGCCCATCTTGCGGGCCAACATCGGTAAATTTAGCTCAAAATGTTCGCTTTCAATAAGCATGGCTTCCTCAAGCCGTACCAGTACATTTTGACCCGGCAAAGTAAAATGTTCTGGAATATGGTTATCCATAGTCAGTATCATCGCAGGCTCTCGGCCTTTATGCTGCTTATTTAAGTGTTGTGTTAGTGGTTCGTATACCGAACTTAGCGCAATGTTCCGCGTGATGATGATATGAATGATCTGCTTCTCAATTCGATGTTTCCCTAGCAGCCATATCCGGTCTTCAAGTAAAACCCTGGGATTATGGCGATCCGCGACATCCAAAGCCCTCATGATTTGGCGAACAAGCCATTCGAAATTGATTCGGTATAAGGCTATATCTTCATCCAGCACAGCCACCCAACCGTCCGACGAGGAAAAATACATGTTTTTCCCGTCTCGCCTCTCGATTTCCGCAATATGTGAATGGTCGCCGTCAACCACTTCGATATCTTTGAGATTTTTAAAGCAAATTAAGGCGTTTTCATTGAGCAAGAATTCGCAATCATCCCCAAAATTCTCCCGCGCAATCTTTCTCTTTATCGAAGCGGCCGGAATAGAAGCAATTCTGAACAGTTGCTCTACGACTAATTTCTTGGGCGGCGTACTCATTGTAGGGTTTTAACCAGTTCCCAACGATCAAGATACTTATCGCCGATCAATTTTTCTTTTTGCGATTTGCTTTTTAGGTCGCAACCGTTCGGCTCCCTAATTTTGACGTGCAGAATTTTGCCTCTTCGGCTCTCTTGGTCGGGCATAAATTTGATGCTGATCATGACTTGGCTCAACCGAAAGCCGGATTTAAGAGGATCATTGTCACCAAAATATTCCTTTGAGAGGTCATATATACTGCGCTCTTCTTTCGTTGCAACATCCAGCGTTACGCTGTTATTACTGTCCGGCGGATTGACCTTCAAAAGCGTAACCTTGACGGACTCTATGCCATCCTCGGGATCAAAGGATAAAACAACCGGATTGAGAAGTTTTTGAATGTCATACTGTTTTAGCGGAATTTTTTCACCGTCAATTGGTGATTGGAGCAAGTTCTCAGAAAACAATTTAGTGATGGCCTTCCGGTGCTCCTTTCCTTCTGCGACGATTTCTATATATCCACTCTCCGGCTCATACGTCAGTGCAACCTCTTTGACTGGCCGCACAATTTTCGAGACAAGGTCATTATTTTCAAAGGCAAGCTGAGTTGCAGGTAAGTCCTCTCGATAAACCATGATCTGTACTATCTCGACTTCATTCTCTTCGCCGTCTGTGCGCGTCCTTTCATAGACATCGACTTTGATACTCCCCACGGCTCGAAACAACTCCATTAACTTGGCCTTGAATTCCTCCAAGTGTTGAGTGCCAGTGCTAATCGAAGCCTTTTCTGGCCCAACAAAAGCCTCCCACATCCGTCCCTGTCTTTTAGTATCGGTATACCAACTATCTTCAACCTGCAAAAAACGTCCGGTGTCTTTCAAAAATAACCACAAGACCCGGTCGTATTCATTTTCAAGAGAGAAATAGTCTTCAAGCTCGTTATCAGCAATAAAATGCTTGAGAATATTCTGACCCAGCTCATCCGTGAGTAAATCTATTCGTTCCGCATCAGATATTAAGAGCGCCAGAGTTTCCCCATTGATGTTTTCGGTAATTTCAAGCAATGTCTTTTTGATCGACGAAGCATCTTCTTCCCAATCAAGGTCTTCGACCGCCTCGCTATGGACAGTCGTAAAATACGCCTCCAATGATGCAAGCGGTAAATTTTTAATAAGCCTTGAAAGTGCCGAACTCATATCTCTTCCTCAAATGCCTCGTTCTTTCTAATAACTCATTGAACCAATTCTCCTGATACCGATGTACGCGGCACAATTCCGTTTTCGGTCATCCACGAAATTGTCTTTTCCAGCTTCTCGACAGGAAATCTGCTTTTCTACTCAGACCATGCAAGAACTTACTCGTTAGCAAATCATTGGAAATGTCAGTGCCGGATTGTAGAAGCTCTTCCCAACAAGCGTATAAGGTCGCCACAGCTTCCATTTCTTCCGATCTGGCTCGCCTAAACAAATCAATAATGCGGGAAATCGCGGACAGATGGTCTGCAAAATACTTTTCGAAGTCATTCTTGTGAGAACCAGAATCGTTGAGAGGTTGATATTTATGCAGCTCGTTCTTCCTATAGTCGAACCATTGCTTGTCGCGTAATTGCTTGTCTATCGAGCGAGCCATTTTTGAGTCATACGGCCCCGCCGCATGCTGCAAGAAGTTGGTAGGCAATTGCATGTCCCGTGTCTTTTGGCAAAGAAAAATGAGCTTTTGGACCTTTAGGTGACCAAGAGTCGGCTCTGTATGTAGCTGATCGACAATTTCGGCGACAATTTTTCTGCGTATGTAGCCATCAATTTCTGCCTTCCTATTCCACGTATCCCATCATCCCGTCAACGTCCGTGGACTTGATATAACGGGCTGGGTTCTCTGTGTCCTTAGCGACTTCTTCAAAGTGCCGTTCTCCACACCTGATCTTCGCACCTTCAAGGTGGCGTAGATCGTCCCACCATGTGCTGCCTTTTGTTTCAACGACGAAGTAGAGCTTTTCCTCACCATCGTCTTCCACAACAACCGCCCAATCGGGATTGTAGGAGCCGAGCGGCGTTGGCACTTTGAACCACGCGGGCAGCTTGGCGTAGACCTTCACCTTTTCGTTCTTCTCCAAGTCCTCGGCGAATGACTTCTCGACGCCTCCTGAGTCATAAACAACATGGGTGTAAACGGATTTTTGTACTTCCAGCGTATTCTTCAGGTAGCCTTTCAGCTCTTCCTGCTCGAAAAGTTCCTGCACGTAGAAGTGGTCGTCTCCGATTCTCGTGTATTTGATTCCATCCACCAGTGCCAGCCGTTTGGTGCGATTGATCGCCTCCGAGCAGTAGTCGATGAATTGCTGAGGGTTACGCAAGAAGTCTTGCAGCCTCCGGCTTTCCCTGAGAATCTGAACGATGCTCTTTCGGGTGAGCTGGGTCTTATCCTGCAAGTCGGTAATTATATCGGGCAGCTCGATATCATTTTCGTGGATTGTCGTGTAGCCGGAGGCACTGGTTTCCTGAACCCCCACACCACCTGTGCCAATAGCGATATCCGCCTTTCGGAATTGTGCGCGGGTTTTGGTAATCGGAGGGCAGTTCCTTATCGCGTCAGCACAATCATTCAGAAGCTTGGGATTGTCGAATTCCACGCGGTAGGTTGTCTTGTGCTTGATCCGTTCCCAAAGCAGGCGGAATTCATCAGATTCGAGGACAGCCTCCCGCGTTCGAATGATCTTCCGGTCATCGGCGTTCTTGATATCCAGCTTGCCAGCCAGCTTGCGTAGAACACCCTGAATGTCCGAGGCAATAATGTCCGCCTGTTGCTCTCCGTGATCACTAACGAGTTCCTGCTTGATTTCTTCCGGCAACCCAAAGTTTCCGTCTTTCAGCGCCGCGCGGAGACTGTCCTGCACCTTACCTTTGGTATCCACGAATTGCTGATCCTTGAGGAATTGCCAAACCTTTTCTGACTGCTCCACACCCAAGGGTGCAACTTCACCCTGATCGTTGACGGTCTGGATGGTCGCGAATTGATGCAGCTCAACAATGCCGAAGCGAATATCCGTGTCCTGCTCGATCTCTTTTTGCAGGTTCTCGGCGAACTTTTCGTAGTTTTCCGTAGCAATTACGGTCAATGTATTCACATCGTTACCGCGAAGCCGCTCTCCGTTCTGGTTGACGCAGAGGCGCAGGCCACGGCCAAGTGTCTGGCGACGCTCCCGCTCACTGCCCATGTCACGAAGCGTGCAAATCTGGAATACGTTGGGATTATCCCAGCCTTCCTTAAGCGCAGAATGCGAGAAAATAAACTTCAGCTTGGTATCAAAGCTCAGTAGTTTTTCCTTCTCTTTCATAATCAGGTTGTATGCCCGCTCTGCATTATCGCGGTTTGCCTTATTGTTCTCGGCGGTCTCTATGGATCGGCCTGTCTTGTCGATGGAGAAATAGCCGTTGTGGACTTCCGTCGCATCCGCCGACTTGGCCAGCTTGCGGTATTCTTCTTCGAACATTAGGGCGTATTTCCCCTTGAGTTCATTACCGTCTTCGTCGTATTGGCGGTAGTGCTGGACGCTATCAATAAAGAACAGGCTAAGCACTTTGATCGGCTTCTTGTTCGCTGCGAACATCAGCTCCTTGTCAAAGTGTTCCTTGACGGTACGGCGGATCATCATGCGCTTGATCTGGTCGGGATCAACGCCACCAATGGCATCGCCTGGCCTGAGTAGTTGACCGAAGCCGTCGCCTTTAACCTCAATGGACTCATTGCCCTTTCCGCAGGTAATGGTACCGATCTGCATGTTCTCGTAGATGGAGCGGCCAGTGATCTGCTCCAGATCATCGCCGTCCTCTACGGTGAGGAATTCACGCCGGACATTTTGGCCGCGCTGGACATCCACCTCGACCTTGGCCGTGATTGATCCTTGCCTGTTATGTGTTGAGTCCAATCGGATATAGGGATTGTTGTGCCCACTGTCGATCTGGAGTGACGCCACCTCAATCTGCTTTACCAATCCACGCTCATAGGCATCCACAGCGTCTAAACGGAATGTCATGTGATGCTTATCCACATGGGTGGCGGAATAACGCAGGGTACATAGCGGGTTCATTGCGGTGAGCGCTTCTTTGCCTTTACCCGTCAGGCCACCGTCAACGCTTTGCGGCTCATCGACGATAATGATCGGGTTCGTGGCACAAACAAGATCAATTGGCTTTTCGCCACCCGTATTCTCGTTCTCCTTGTAGAGGTTGTTGACATCCCTCTTGTTGATCGCGCCGACCGTCGTGACCATGATCTGGATATTGGAGCTGGTGGCGAAGTTGCGAACCTGTCCCAGCTTCGAAGAATTGTAAAGGAAGTATTCGTAGCCCTTGGCCTTTGGATACAAGCCTTCGAAGTGCTCTTGTGTGATTTGCAGCGTTTTATAAGTACCCTCCTTAATTGCAATGGACGGCACGACAATCACAAACTTTGTGAAGCCGTAGTTCTTGTTCAGCTCGAAAATCGTGCGCAAATAGACATAGGTCTTGCCCGTTCCGGTCTCCATTTCAACGGTAAAGTCACCGCTGGCCAGTTTCTCAGTGGGACGCAAGCCATTCTGGAGCTGCACCTTGCGCAGGTTCTCTTCAATTTCCTCATCGACAAGCACCAGTCTATTGCCGATACCGAGTTGGCTTGCCTCCATACCCAAAGATAAGCTGGGGCTGCCCTTTATGTAAGAGTAGGGCTGGAACGTCACAGTAAATTCGGAGCGGGAAATTTCCTGCCCCTTGAACAAACTGACGACCGACTCTATTGCGGCTTTTTGATAGTCCAGATCGTCTTCAAAATGCAGCTTCATCAGGCATTCTCCCTACAAGCTGCGCACATGGTTTATGCCGTTCTGCTCCAGAATAGCTGCCATGTTGGTTTTCGAAACGTCGTCGCTGAACGCGCTATCACGGAAGAAGACATGGGTATCTGAACTCGGCGCAAGCTCTCGATGCCACTCGACGATACCTTGGCCAATTTCCTCGACTTGATCCTTGGTAATAGATTCATCAAGACAGGCAAGCAGCACACCATAGCCGATACTATGCAGCTCCTTGCCACTGACGCTGCGGCTCTGAATAGGAACAGCCAAATCGACGCCGCGCTTTAGCAGTAATTCGTAGAGAATATCTTGCTGCGATCTTCCCTCAATCAGATGCTCTTGTTGCGACAGCAGGCTCTCTTCTAGGTCAGTACGATCCGGATTCCACTTATTTACATTCGAGCTAGATAACTTGAGGACTTTAAAGCCACAATCGACGTTGTCCAAATCAACTGTCTTCCGAAGTAGTTCAGTCGATCTTTTGATTCTATCTTTTCCAATATCGGCTATGGTTTTGTAACCTGCCTTATATGCGTCTGACTTTTCGTCGCAGGGCTCTGGTAACTGCACCAAAATGTATCGGCGTTTTCCCTTGTCTCCGGCATTTAGTTTCAATATCGCATGAGCGGTCGATGCCGACCCTGCGAAAAAGTCGAGAACTATTTCATCATCGCTATAATTTAACCCGATAGTTATCAGCTTGACTAAAAGCTCCGAAGGTTTGGGGAACCCGAATATCTTTGCGTTACCAAATATCTTGACAATCTCGTTTGTTCCATGTTGTGTATAGACATCATCAATTATGGAGAACGGTTTTGTCTTTCTGATATTCCCGTCTTCATCCTTTAAGTATTGTTTAGAGGACAGCACCCAATCCCCACTTGCCGTCTTCGAAAACTCAATTTCATTGTTTTGCAACGCTTCCGCTACTCGATCCTTTCCCCAGCGCCATTGTCTCTTTGGCCACACTTCCGCGCCATCGGGCGCCGGAATGGGAAATTTGAGATTTTCTCGCTCGTCAAAGCTCTGCATCGCCTCAAGGGGGTGCGTTCTATACGGTCCTCGCTGTACTTCATTTTCGTCAGTACTTTTGTAGTATCTAGCTATGGATTCCTCACTTAGCGGAATATATAGATTCTCTAAAAGTGATTTGTCTTTGCAGTACACCAGTGTGTACTCATGCAGAGCGACAAGGTACTTTTCTTTTGCCCCGCCGCCGTAGCGTTTCTTCCAAACAATAGGGTCTACGAAATTCTCTGCGCCGAATATTTCGTCGCAGATATGGCGAAGATTGTGAACTTCGTTATCGTCAATTGACACAAAAACAAGGCCATCGCTCTTTAGTAGGTTCTTGGCCACTTTAAGCCGTGGATACATCATATTTATCCAGTTTGTATGTTTTCGGCCTGTTGACTCTGTATTTGACGACAGATCTAATCCCTCATCGTCTATTTGTCCTGTATATCGAAGATACGTGTCTAGATTTTCTTGAAATTTATCTGGATAGATGAACTCTCCACCTGTGTTATACGGCGGGTCGATATAGATCATCTTGACCTTGTTGGCGTAACTCTTCTGAAGCAGCTTCAGCACTTCGAGATTGTCGCCCTCGATAAACAGGTTTTTGGTAGTATCCCAATCGACACTCTCTTCACGACACGGTAGCAACGTCCCCGTGGATGGCATAAGGGCGATCTGGCGAGCCTTTTTCTTGCCGTGCCAATTGAGGCCATATTTCTCTTGGCCCTCGTCCAGCACCTTAGCATCACCAAGTAATTGACGAAGTACATCAAAATTGACTCCGCCCTCTGTGAACGCATCGGGAAACAGGTCTCTCAATCGTTCGATGTTCTCTGAAACGATGTCGGCACTTTCGCCTTCTTCCGGTTGTACTTTCTTCATTCTGCTTCCCATGATTTAGCGTTCACTATTCTGTTTAAAGGCTGCCTTTGATTTCAGCAATCCTGTCGTTAATATTTTTTACCTTCGTATTCAGCTCGACCTGCCTGCCCATTTGTTTCTGTTTCTTCAGTTTGTTGGCAAGCTCGGTCTTCTGAACATCCAGCTTCTCAAGCTCGCGCAGCTTCTCCAAGCGGCCAGCACTTTGATCCGTGCTGCCGTGGACATCCAGCTTGAAGTCACCGCTATGGATCGCACAGTTGATTGCAATTACACGCTCCATAAGGGCTTGATAGAAGTGCCAGAAATTTGTGAACGGCAAAGCGGTGATCTTGAGGCTGCCCAGAAACTCTTTTTCCGGTGCAGACTGGTCATCGAAGTTAAGCCAGCCGGAATTCACGGAATCTTCCAGCACCCATTTTTCCTTGTCTGCCTGATTAATCCGCTTGTCTGCCAGACTGATGGACATGCTGGTGCTGACGTCTATGTCAATTGTAAATAGCAGGACAAGGGGATACGGGATCGAGCGGTTGATAAAGTGCGCGATACGCGCCGCGCGGCTGGGATTGCTCAATTCGACATGGAGCACGGCCACCTCTGGGTATTCGCGTATGTCATCACCGTAAGCAGCGATATTGATCGTGCTGGGTTTGAGCATGTAGAGCCATCGTACCCGCACCACATCATCTTTTAGGCACTTTTTATCTGTAGCATCGAGCACGCCCATTTTTCCATCAGAAGAGTCCAAGAACAGTTTCTTGAATACGGGCTTATCGAGCCTGCAAGAATTTGGGATATCCAGATGCTCAAGGAAGTCATCGAAGGACTGAATCATCCGTTCTCCTCCTTTCCCGAATTTGAACTAAAGAGCACCGTGCTGTCTTGGTCAACGAGTATCAGGTAGGAAACCACGGCAAAGTCTTCGATACCCTGACTGCTTGTTGCCGTGAGCACCGTGCCGCCTTTAGTGAACAGGCTTTCCACGCCTTTCTCTTCGCTCTTGCCAGCGATGCTGTCCACTGCAACCGCCAGCAAGTGTTGATAGTGCTCCATGTTGCGGCCTTGCTTGGTTGCGTCATTCACATAGTTTGCCGCTCCCTCGTCAATATCCGAGTGATTTAATGCTTGGCGCTTGAGCAGATCGAGCACCTTTTTACTTTGGGCGAAGTTAAGCTCGATCACGGCATCGTCAGACACATAGACCAGAAAATACGGAGCCAGCGGATAGTTATCATCCACTTGGACGGCCTGAGCACCTGTGCGGATGTTCTTTAGGCAAAAGATTACACCGGACTTCAGCCCCTCTTCGGCGAGCGAGTCATCAAGAGTAACGGCGGCATATTGGCCAATCGGCGCTCGCTCCAGCGCGTGAAGATTCTGGCTCTTCTCGAATTCATCGGGACGATTCCGGTTCATGTAATCCGACAAGTCCATGCGAAAGTCGTTGAGCGTAAGGTCGGTAATGGAGACGCCGCCTGCCATATCTTCCAGATCGACGACGGCCTCCTTCAATTGCTGGAGCTGCTTGCGACGGTATTCAAGGTCATTCATTTCCTTGGCGTTCTCATCAATGACGTTTTCCTCGCCCGTTGCGGATATGTCCAGCAACACCATACGGCCTGAAACGCGCGCTTCCAGATTGATATATTCATCCAGCTCCATGTTCGGCCAGAAGTTAATAAGCTGAATTTGCTCATTCTTTGAGCCAAGCCGATCTACACGGCCAAAACGCTGGATAATCCTGACCGGATTCCAGTGGATGTCGTAGTTAATCAGGGTGTCGCAATCCTGAAGGTTCTGGCCTTCGCTGATACAGTCGGTAGCAATTAGCAGGTCAATCTCTGCGGTCACGTTCGGGTCAATCTTATCCCGCTCTTTCGATACTGGTGAGAAGGCAGTGAGGATGCTGTTCAGCTCGGAACCAATACCCGTCACGGTAGTTTTGCTTGTACCGCCGCCCGTGACCAAAGCGCTGTCGATGTTCATTTCCTGTTTTGCCCATTGCGCCAAGTGGCCATAGAGATACTGCGCGGTGTCAGCGAAGGCCGTGAAGACGATGACTTTCCTGTTGCCCGCGTTGAGCGGCTTACTGATCTTCTCAGTAACGGTGGCCTTGAGCTGATCCAGCTTGGCATCACGCTCGGCTGATATGTCCTTGGCTGCCTCTGCGATGCTGGTGAGCAGAACACGATCTGCTTCAAGCTCCTGCTTGAAATGGATCAAGTCCATGTCCTGCAAGAGCACCTTGGTCTTGTTGCCGATCATGTACGGCTCCAGCTCAGGTGAATCCAGCTCAAAATCGTGTATGTCTTCGATACTGAGCGCATCAATATCGCCTGATTCATGTTCTTCGATCTTGGATAGAAGCACTTCGATCTGGTTGTTGAGCTTGTCAACGGTGAGCCGAAAAGAACGAATAGAGCTTTCCATACGCTTGAGCAGGTTCACCCGCATGAGGTGAACCAGACTTTCTTCACGGTCTATCTGCTTAAAGACGCTAGCACCCGCGCCAACGGCCTTGTCGTAGCGCCGTGCGTATTCTTCCTTCTTGTCATTGCGAACAAACTTGAGAGGCGAGTATCCGGCCAAAGAGAGCCTGCGAATGGTTTTGTTCACTTCCCGTAGCGGCGGAAAGTCATTGGCAAGATCAATATCTGCGTAGATGTTTTTCGGTGGCAACCTTGTGGGGAATTCCCCGATATCGGCGGTGCCGTAGTATTTTTCGATATGTTTTCGTGACCGAGCAATGGTGACAACATCAAGCAGCTTGAAGTAGTCAAAGCTCATGCTGTCCAGAAGCGTTGCCGTCGTCCGGCTTTCTACAGATTGTTTTACCCACTGGTTAAACTGCTTTTGTGCCAACCTGAGTGTGCTGTAGATACTCCGTATACCGACATCATTGAAAGCATCGTCGCGGCCTTCGGTGATGAAAGCGACCTGATTTTTCAGATCGTTCATCCGGTTGTTTACGGGCGTTGCCGATAGCATCAGGATTTTTGTCCTGACGCCGGAACGAATGATGTCGTTCAGGAGACGTTCGTATCGGGTTTGCCTATCAGCCCTATTGGGGTTGTTTCGGAAGTTGTGCGACTCGTCGATGACGATGAGGTCGTAGTTGCTCCAGTTCAGTGTTTCAAGATTGATTTCGCCGGAGAAGCCTTTCAATCGACTTAGGTCGGTGTGATTCAGAACGTCGTAGTTGAAGCGGTCATTGGAAAGCAGGTTACGCTTGTCATTGATGGTGTACATTGTCCAGTTATCGCGGAGCTTCTTCGGACACAACACCAATACACGGTCATTGCGCAGTTCGTAGTACTTGATGATTGCCAGAGCCTCAAAAGTCTTACCCAGACCAACGCTATCGGCGATGATGCAACCGTTATGTTTTTCGAGTTTGTCGATAGCTCCCAGCACACCGTCTTTCTGAAACTTGTAGAGCTTGTTCCAGACCAGCGTGTCCTTGAAGCCTGTCTTGCTGCGAATGATGTTTTCCTCGTCGATGTCTTCGAGGAAGTCTTTGAAGATGTTGTAGAGCGTCAGGAAATAGACAAAGCTCGCAGGCTGATCGGCGGCAATAAAATCGAGCCGTTCCAATAGCTCTTTGCGGACATCCATCGCGCCCGCTTCGTCCGACCAAATACCATCGAACCACGCCAGTAATTGCTGCGTAGTTTCGGCATCGGAAATACCCGTATTCATTTGCAAACCGTTCGAGCGGACTTCGCCCAGCCCCGTGGGCGTTAATGTCGCGCTGCCGTGGACGGCGAAATGATCGCCACTGCCGTTAGCGATCAGGTGAATGAGGTTTTGACTAGATTGATGCGGCTCGTGACTGGCCTTAACCTCGACTTTTCCCCTGATCCACTTCGCGCACTCTCTGGCAATCCGGCGCTGGTTGAGTTGATTGGTCAAGCGCACTTCTGTCTCAGTGCCTACGAGCGATTGGAGGGTCTGGCTTTGCCAGTCTGTGAGAAGCAACCGGCTGTCGGAAAGCTTGCCCAGTTCCTTTCTGAGGGCTGCATAGCCGTAGATGGTGAACAAACTCGAAAGAACGGCCAGCTTTGAGCCTTCGAACGAACGTTTCTTCAGTTCGTTGCCTACATAGCCGTTATCTCTGTTATCCAGTAACACGCAAGCTGCCCCTTATTCCTTTTGGCCTTTTTTGTTCTCTTCGATCCATTTTTCGATGTCGGACTGTTTGAAGCGCCAGCTTCCACCAGCCTTGAAGCCTGGCAATTTGCCCTCCGCTGCAAGGCGGTAGGCCGTCTTTTCAGCCAGCTTCAGGTACGTCGCGACCTCTTTTAAGGTCAATATTTCGTCGTTCATGTACTTTATCCAAGCAAACGATAGGTGAGAGAATAAGGGAATATTGGGGAAGGGACAACCGGAAAGCTTGTATAGGCCAAGATGGTTGGTTTTTGTACAGAGATAGGGCTGCTAAGGCAGCCCGCGCTCGGCCATTGATGTCACGTTTTCGGCCACGATCATGTGGTCAAGCACCCGGATGTCTATCAGTGACAATACCTCTGTAAGGCTTTTGATGATTTGAATGTCAGCTTGAGAGGGTTCGGCATGCCCACTGGGGTGGTTGTGGGCAAAGATGACGGCGGCGGCGTTACAGGCCAGAGCGGTTTTTACTACTTCACGAGGGTAGATGCTGGCACTGTTGATGGTGCCGCGTGACAGTTCACCGTGGTGAATGGCCTGGTGCTGGCTGTTAGGCCCAAAACAATCGTCATCAAGTATGGTGGGGCAGGCATTCTAGCGATTGCTTCAGGTAAGTATAAGAAGGTTGGAGCTAACGATCCGATTATGCAGCAGGTGAAAATGATGACTGATTACGATAGTGGTCATCAAGATGGTGAGCAGGATAGTTCGGCTGAAGGTAAGGTCTCTGCACAGGTTGGGCAGATTGCCCAACCTTGCAAGGATAAAGTGGTAGCGGGGGCAGGATTTGAACCTGCGACCTTCGGGTTATGAGCCCGACGAGCTGCCAGACTGCTCCACCCCGCATCAGTGAAGCAGAGTATACTGATTCAGCCTGGTCGTTTCAAGTGATCCACAAAATCAATGGCGCACGCCTTAGTTGATGGCCTGGCTGATGGCTTGCACGCAGTAGTTCAGCAGGGGGGCGGGAAAGATAAATAATGCCACGATTAACGCGCCGTTGATGGATAAGGTGAGCCGCGCCAGCACTGAACCGCGCGCGCGCAGTGGTTCTTCTACTACGTCAAAGTACATAAATTTGATTACGCGCAAATAATAAAAAGCACCGACTACGGACATTATTATCGCCAGTATCGCCAACCATAACATGCCGTCACTAATCAGACTTTGCAGAATGTATAGCTTGGCATAAAACCCTACGGTCAACGGTACACCAGCCATCGAGAACATCAGCAGTAGCATGACCAGGGCGAACCAGGGGCTGGATTTGCTCAGACCTTTGAGATCGGCAAGCGCGTCTATTTCTTTGTTTTGAGTACTTAGTAGTACCAGAATGCCAAAGGCACCCGCCGCCATCAGCACGTAGATGACTGTGTAGAAAAACGCTGCTGCGTAACCAAAGGCGTTACCAGACAGGATTCCCAGTAGTATGAAGCCGATATGTGAGATAGTGGAGTAGGCAAGCATGCGTTTGACGTTGTGCTGCGCGATGGCGATGATGTTACCGAAGATCAGGGATAATGCGGCCAACACTATGAGCATGCCTTGCCAGTCTGTCAGTAATTCTTGCAAGCCGTTGCTTAACAGGCGTATCGCCATTACGAATGCCGCGAATTTCGGCGCCGTGGCAATGAATAATGTAATCGAGACAGGTGCACCCTGGTAAACGTCGGGTATCCACATGTGAAAGGGAATGGCACCAAATTTGAACGCCACACCAACCACGATAAACGTTAACGCGAACATCAGCGGCACGCTTATGGCGTTGGTGCTGCTTAAGTAAGTGTTCAATTCTCCCAAGTGCAGGGTTCCGGAGATGCCGTAGAGTATGGACATGCCGTATAACAGCATGCCGGAAGCGATGGCACCGAGTACAAAATATTTAATGGCGGCTTCACTGGCGTTATTGGAGTCGCGCGCGTAGGCAACCAGGGCGTACAGGCACAGGGACAGTAGTTCCAGACCCAGATAGATCGATATGTAGTTATGCGCCGACGCCATCACCAGTATCCCCAGCGTGGCGAATAGTCCTAAAATATAAAATTCCGGTTTGGCATGCCCGCGGTGTGTCAGATAGGGCCTTGAGTACAGGAAAACCACGGCCACGGTAACGCAGACAAATAATTTTACCGCCACTGCCAACGCGTCGTTGATGTAGCTTCCATGAAATGCGAACGCTGTGGATTGAGGTGCTCCCAGATATGCCGCCGCCGCAGTGGCAAGCAGCGCAGCCAGACTCAGCCAGTAGGTGAGTGCTTCAGCGGCGCGACCCGTGTACAGACTCAACAGCAGGATGACAGAGGTCGCCGCCAGCAATACTACTTCGGGCATGGCCAGCATGATATCTGCGCTTATGGCATCCATGTCTTCATCCGGGTTTGGTGAGTGGTAGCTGTTGCAGCAAATGGAGGACTGAGGTGTCCATCATGTCTATCAGCGGTGCTGGCCAGATGCCCAGCCACAGCACCAGCAACGCCAACACCAGTAAGCAGGTAAATTCTCTATGGTTGAGGTCTTGCAGTTGCGCGACGCGGTCATTTGCCACGGCGCCGAACACCACGCGCTTTATCATCCACAGGGTATATGCGGCGCCCAGTATCAGGGTCAGCGCGGCCAGTAGCGCGTACCACACGTTGGCTTTAAAGCTGGCCAAAATCACCATAAATTCGCCGACGAACCCGGAGGTGCCCGGCAAACCGACATTGGCTAATGCGAAGATGACGAAAAACGTGGCGAATTTAGGCATGCTGTTTACCACGCCGCCGTAGTCGGCGATGTCACGGCTGCGCATGCGATCGTATAGCACCCCCACACAGAGAAACAGCGCGGCGGAAATAAAGCCATGCGAGATCATCTGCACCATACCGCCCTGCACGGCCAACCGCGCATGCGCGCCGTCGCCGGTGAGTAATGCGAAAATCACGAAAAAACCAAGCGTGACAAAGCCCATGTGCGCGATGGATGAGTACGCGATCAATTTTTTCATGTCGCGCTGCGCCAGTGCCACGAAACCGATATACACTATGGCGATCAGCGAGGCGGCAATGATGAGCAGGGACAGCCGCTGGCTGGCGTAAGGCGTGATGGGGATGTTGAAACGCAACAAGCCATAGCCGCCTACCTTTAACAGGATGGCCGCCAGCACTACGGAGCCGCCGGTAGGTGCTTCCACGTGCGCGTCAGGCAGCCACGTGTGTACTGGCCACATGGGTATCTTTACCGCAAAGGCGATAAGAAAGGCCAGGAATATGAATAGCTGCTGGTTGTTTGTCAGTTGAAATTGTTGTAGTTGTGTAATCTCAAACGAACCGGTTTGGAGGTAGAGGTAGATTAATGCCACCAATAGAAATACTGAACCGAGGAACGTATATAGAAAGAATTTGAGCGTGGCGTAGACGCGGCGGGGGCCTCCCCAGATGCCGATGATTAAAAACATCGGTATCAGCGTGCCTTCAAAGAACACGTAAAAAAGAATGGCGTCCAGCGCACAAAACACACCTATCATCAGGCCTTCGAGTATCAGGAAGGCGGCGAGGTATTCGGCGCGGCGCGGCGGCGCAATTTCCCAGCCGGCAATAACCACTAACACGCTGATAATGGTGGTCAGCAAAATTAGCGGTACTGAAATACCGTCGACGCCCAGCGCGTAATAGATATTAAACGCCGGCAACCAGGCAATCTGCTCATAAAATTGCATGTCAGTGCTGCCGTTGTCAAAGCCAACCGCCAGTATCAGGCTGATTAGCAGGGTGGCCGCGGTTGGTAGCAGTGCCAGCCAGCGCACTGCGTTGACGCATATTTTGCGCGCCGCGAGCAGCAGTACACCGCTAATAATCGGTAACCAGATTAATGCACTTAGTATGGGAAATGAGACGAACACGGCAGCTTTTACCAAAATAACCGACTGAGCAGAAACAGTAATCCGACAATCATCGCAAACGCATAGTGATACAGGTAACCGGACTGTATTTTGCGCGCCTGACCGGAAAACCAGTTGACTATCCTGGCCGCACCGTTCACCATCAGGCCGTCGATTAACAGCCGATCACCGAACGCATCGCAATAGGCGCCCAGCTTGCGCGTCCCGGACACGAAAAACATTTGATAGAGCTCGTCAAAACCGTATTTGCGCAATAACGTCTGGTGCAGCAACGATAGCTTGTGCCTGACGCGCTGCGCCAGCCACGGCTGCCGCACATACACCCACCAGGCGCACGCGATGCCGGCCAGTGCCAACCACACGGCCATGCCCTGCAAGCCATGCCACATAAAAGACCATACGCTGTGATAGTGCGAATTCATGGCTGCTACCGCGACATGCTGCGGCGCCACGTATATGCCGCCAGCGAAGTAGTCTCCGAATACTAACGGGCCGATGAAAAACCCTGCGAACGCCGCCGGAATAGCCAGCAATATCAACGGTACGGTGATGACTTTGGGCGATTCCCGCACTTGTGCCAGCGCCGACGCGCCCATACGGGTGTCGCCGTGAAATGTCATAAACAATAACCGGAAAGTATAGAGCGCGGTCACGAATACCCCTGCAAGTGCCAATCCATAGGCCAACCGCGCACCCGGTAAATGGGAATGATGCACGGCTTCGATAATGGCTTCTTTGGAAAAGAACCCGGAAAATCCGGGGAAGCCGACCAAGGCCAGCGCGCCGATAAACGCGGTGTAATAGGTGATCGGCATATTTTTGCGCAAACCCCCCATGGCGCGCATGTCTTGCTGATGATGCAATGCCATAATGACCGAACCGGCCGCCAGGAATAATAAGGCCTTGAAAAACGCGTGCGTGAACAGATGGAAAATCGCGATGGAATACGCGGACGCACCCAGTGCGATCGTCATGTAGCCCAGTTGCGATACGGTTGAATAGGCTATGACTCGTTTAATGTCGTTCTGCACGATAGCCACCAGGCCCATGAAGAATGCGGTTAAGGCACCGATGATCAGCAGTACGGATAGCGCGGCATCGCTTAGTTCAAACAGGGGCGACATGCGTGCCACCATGAAGATACCCGCAGTTACCATAGTGGCGGCATGAATCAATGCGGAAATTGGCGTAGGGCCTTCCATAGAGTCCGGTAACCAGACGTGCAGGGGTACTTGCGCGGACTTGCCGGCGGCGCCGATGAATAATAACAGGCAGATTACTGTGATTGCCGGCCAGTGGATGTGTGCCGAGATTGCGAACGTCTGTTGCGTGGCGTGCGCGGCCTGCGCGAACACGGTTTGGTAGTCGAGGCTGCCAAACACCGCCAGGATGGCCGCAATCCCGAGGATAAACCCGAAGTCTCCCACCCGATTGACCAGAAAGGCCTTCAGGTTGGCGAATATGGCGGATTCCCGGGTATACCAAAAGCCGATGAGTAAATAAGATACCAGACCGACCGCTTCCCAACCAAAAAACAGTTGTAGAAAGTTATTCGCCGTCACTAGCATCAGCATGGCAAAGGTGAACAGGGATATGTAAGCAAAAAACCGCTGATAGCCGGCATCGCCACGCATGTAGCCGATGGCATAGATGTGTACCATCAGCGACACGAAGGTCACTACCACCATCATTAGAATGGTCAATGGGTCGATCAAGAAACCAATCTTGAAGGTCAGGTCACCAAGATGTAACCAGTGATAAATATCCAGCGAGGCATATAGATTACCATTGGCAATCGCCGATGTGAGTATCACCAGGCTTAACGCGAAGGATATAAACACTGCCGCTATGGTGATCCGGTGCGCGCCGTTGCGACCAATCCTGCCGCCGAGTAAACCTGCGACCAGGGCGGCCACCAGCGGCGCTAAAACGATGATCAGGCAAAGTGTTTTCATGCCACTCATCAACCCCGTAAGTTTTCAAGATCCTGGACGTTGATGGTCATGCGGTGGCGATATAATACTACCAGTATCGCCAGGCCGATGGCGGCTTCCGCGGCAGCTACCGTCAGTATAAAAAATACGAATACCTGACCGGACAGGTCGTCCAGATAGTGTGAAAATGCGATGAAGTTCATGTTCACCGCTAATAGCATTAATTCGATAGCCATTAACAACAGGATTACGTTTTTGCGATTCAGGAAAATTCCGGCGATGCTAAGGGAAAAAAGTATCGCGCCAAGCACCAGAAAATGCGTCAGGGTAATCATCAATTATTGTGCCGTGAAGTTTCCCGCTAGAATTAAACCGCTCGCGTGTCTATTCTTTGCGCAGGTTGACCAGGCGCACCCGATCTTTGCTGTTGACGTTGATTTGGCGCGATGGGTTCTGTCGTTTTGCGGTAGATTCGTCACGCATGGTTAAGGTGATGGCGGCGATTATCGCTACTAGTAAAATTACGCCGGCTATTTCAAACGGGTACACGTATTCGGTAAATAAAAGCTCGCCTAATTCCTGGGTGTTGCTGTAGTCGGCGGGTTTTGGTTGGGGCTTTTGCAGGTCAAAAGCCGGCTGGTTCAATACCATGTACATTTCCACCACCATGATTACCCCAACCAGCATCCCCAACGGAAAGTACCTGGCGAATCCAGCGCGCATGCTGGCGACGTTGATATCCAGCATCATCACCACGAACAGAAACAACACCATGACCGCGCCCACGTATACCAGCACTAACGCGATGCCTAAAAACTCGGCTTCCAGCAGCAGCCAGATTGCAGCGCTGGTAAAAAATGCCAGCACTAGAAATAAGGCCGCGTGCACCGGATTACGCACCGTGATCATGGCCACTGCCGACAATACCAGGATGGTGGCAAACACATAAAAGACGGCACTTTGCATTAACATTTTCGTCTATGCCTCCAGTTGCATTTATCGATATGCGGCGTCCGCTTGCCGGTCTGCGGCAATTTGCGATTCGTGCTTTCTGCCAACCTGGAGCAGCATGTCTTTGGTCATAATCTGGGTGCCGCGCTCAAAAAACGAGTATTCAAACACGCGCGTTTCGACGATGGCATCAACCGGACAGGCTTCTTCGCAAAAGCCACAATACACGCACTTAAATAAGTCGATGTCGTAGCGCGTGGTGCGGCGGCTGCCATCTTCGCGCTCTTCGGTATCAATAGTAATGGCCAGGGCCGGGCATACGGCTTCACAAAGTTTACAACCGATACAGCGTTCCTCGCCGCCCGCATAACGCCGCAGCGCGTGTAGGCCCCGAAACCTGGGAGATTGTGGCGTTTTTTCTTCCGGATATTGAACGGTACGCTTTTTGGACATGAAGCGACGGCCCGTCAGGCACATGCCTTTGAGTAATTCAGCTAAGGTAAAACTCCTGAGTATGTTTTTTAGCCTGTTCATATTCATATTAACCCGAGCGTGCTATCAATCAAACCAGGGCGGCAGGTTTATATATAGCAACACGCCTTCCAGAAAAATCCAGATCAGGGTGATCGGTAGTAGCACTTTCCAGCCCAGACGCATAATCTGGTCGTAACGATAGCGGGGGAAGGTGGCGCGAAACCACAGAAAGCAAAATACAAAAACACAGGTTTTGGCGATAAACCAGTGCGGGCCAGAGGCCAGTAGCGCACCGGCGTAAGGCAGCTCGAACAGGTGCGCGGGAATGACCGGGTCCAGTCCTTCTAATGGACTCAACCAGCCGCCGAAGAATAACAGTGAGGTCAGCGCGGCAATCAGGATAATATTGGCGTATTCCGCCAGGAAGAATAATGCGAAGCCCATGCCGGAATATTCGACGTGAAAGCCGGCAACTATTTCTGACTCGCCTTCGACTACGTCAAACGGCGCACGGTTGGTTTCGGCAACTCCGGCGATGAGATAGGTGAGGAACAGGGGCAGTAACGGTAGCCAGTACCAGTTCCAGAAAAACTTCCCTTGTTGCGCCTGTACGATATCACTCAGGTTCAGGCTGCCGCTGGCCATCAGCACCCCGACCAAGGCAAAGCCCATGGCAATTTCATAGGCGACGATTTGCGCGGCCGCGCGCAGTGCGCCCAATAAGGCGTATTTGGAATTCGAGGCCCATCCGGCCACGATTACACCATATACGCCCAGTGAGGTCATCGCCAGTATGTATAATAATCCGGCATTGATGTCCGCGAAGTTCCAACCTTCCGCAAAAGGCATGACGGCCCAGGCCGCCAGGGCCGGAAGTATGGATAGCAGTGGCGCCAAACGAAACAGGAAACGATCTGCGTTGGTGGGCAGGATCATTTCCTTAAACATTAGCTTTAAGGCATCGGCAATAGGCTGCCCAAGCCCTCGCGGGCCGACGCGATTCGGGCCGACGCGTACCTGCATGAAGCCGATCACTTTGCGTTCCGCCAACGTGGCGTACGCGACGCAACCAAACAACGCCAGCATGAATGCGAATATGTACACCGCCGTCAGCAGCAGGGGCGGAATTGCCGCAGTTACGTTAAGCCACCATTCAGGCATGTGCCAATCTCTGTATTTCTATCGGCGCGATCGCCGGCCCCAGCTGCTCCGCTTGCCGGGTACTGGTTTGGATCCAGGCGCAGTGCATCGGTAACGCATCGTTTAACCGTAACGGTAAGGTCATCTCGCGGTGACCCTGCATGACGCGAACCTGTGTATCCTGTAACACGTTCAGTGCCTGCGCCTGTTGCCGACACACTGCGATATGTGGCTGCTGCGCGTATGGCGTGTTTTGCAAAGCAGAGGCGCGCCGCACGACGTTGTCCACCGCGTATATCGGCACGCTGGAAACCCGATATATGTTGCTATCTCGGTCCTGTTGCGGAGTTAATAAATAGTCGATGGATTGATCGAGTGCCATGTTGGAGGTGCCGAGTGCATCATCTGTACTTTGGGGTTGGTCTGAATTCAGCTTCACGTTGCCCAGATCGGTTAAGTTACCGTCAAAGCTGTCGGTGTGTGTATATAATGCCTTGAGTTCATCGCGAATTTGTTGGCTGGATTGAAATTGCACGTCTGCAAACTCAAGCTGGTTGGCAAGTACCCGCAATATCCGCCAGGCTGGACGCGCCTGTGCCGGCGGCGCGATGACCCTGGTAACGCTTTGCCAAACGCCCGCGGCATTCACGTAGGTGCCGTCGGTTTCGGCAAAGGTGGCAATCGGTAGGATGACGTCGGCATAGTCACGCATGCTTTGCGTAACGTAGGGGGTGAACAGCACTACAAATTCGGCCTTGTGCATCGCTTGTGTCGCCAGTGGCACATCGGCGAAATCAAATTCCGGTTCCAGATTAAATAATACGTATGCCGACCTGGGATCGGCCAACATGGCGGTCGCATGGAGGCCGACGTCGGGGCTCGCTTGCCCACCAGGTAAACGATGCGGAAGCATCCCGCATAACCACGCACCGGCTGAATTACCAGCGTGCGCGAGCATGCCGAAATTGGAGTTGGTCACGTTAGCGATGAAGTTGGCAAGCGCGCGTAACGCGGAACTCTGCGGATGGCTTGCCGCGATAGCACCGATCAGTACGCTGGCGCGATCGGCTTTATGTAACGCATCGAAAATGCGCCTCGCCGGTGCCACCACGCTAGCAACTTCGACGATTTTCCGCAACGCCTCCGGCAACCGCGACCATGTCACGGGAAGGGCGCACCTGGCGATTTTGACGAGCGCGTATAACCACTGTTGAGGAGCTAAATTCCAGGTGCTCTGATGGGCAAAATAAAAATCAAACTGCTGCGGATTCAAGTCCATTATTTCACAACCGCTGGCACTGGCCTTACGCATGCGGTGCGCGAGCATAGGCTGTTCAAGCCGAATGTCGCACCCTATCAGAAAGATCGCGTCATTGTTTTCGACAGACGCGACAGACTGACCTAAATATGGGAATAATGGCATGGATTTCTGATCGGTAAAATCGATCTGATGGGTACGATGGTCAATGTTCTGCACCTGTAGACGGCGAAATATTTTTTGTAACAAATACAGTTCTTCTAAAGTCGAATGCGGTGCCGCCAGCACCCCCAGGTGTTGCGCCGGATATTGCTTTAGCTGTTTGGCAACGCGCCGCAGGCAGGTGTCCCAGTCGGTGTTTTTCCAGCCTTGATCGCCTTTCACCATGGGCCACGTGGCGCGGTCGGCGGCGTGCACTCCCTGGTAACTGAAGCGATCACGATCTGCTATCCAGGTTTCGTTCAGTTGTTCGTTTTCTTTGGGTACTATACGTATGATCCGGTCGCGCAGTACGTGTGCATAGAGATTTGAACCGACGCTGTCGTGCGGCGCGAGCGTGGCCGCTTGCAGCATTTCCCAGGAGCGCGCTACCATGCGCGACGGCCGGGCATTGAGCGCACCCACCGGACAGACGTCGATGACGTTGCCGGATAGTTCGGAACTCAGGGCGCGCTCGACATAGGTGCCAATTTTCATAAACTCGCCGCGTCCGGTAGCACCAAGCTCACGTATGCCGGCGATTTCACTGCCAAAACGCACGCAGCGCGTGCAGTGAATGCAGCGCGTCATATCGGTGGACACTAGCGGGCCCAGTTCTTTATCCGCCACCACGCGCTTGCTCTCTGTATAGCGCGATACGTCTTCGCCATAGCCCATGGCGAGGTCTTGCAGTTCGCACTCGCCGCCCTGGTCGCATACCGGACAATCGAGTGGATGGTTGATCAATAAAAACTCCATAGTGCCTTTTTGCGCATCAAGTGCCAGCGGTGATCTGGTGTATACCTTCATGCCTTCGGCTACTGGGGTGGCGCACGCCGGTAATGGTTTTGGCGCCTTTTCGACCTCCACCATGCACATGCGGCAATTCGCAGCTATGGATAATTTTTTGTGGTAGCAAAAACGCGGAATGTCAATGTTGTGCCGATCCGCAACTTCTATCAGCATGGTGCCTGACGGCGCTGTTATCGGCTGGTCGTCAATAAATAACTGCACGCTGTTTGCTGACATTTTCTACGCCGCCATTGTTTTGCTGGCGGGCTTCTCCAGCATGCTGCTACCACGCTCGACGTAGTAGACGAATTCCTGACGATAGTGTTTGATAAAGCTGCGCACTGGCATGGCCGCGGCATCGCCTAACGCGCAGATGGTTCTGCCTTCAATTTTGCACGCAACGTCATCCAGCTTGTCTATATCCTCACGCTGGCCGTTGCCGTCTACAATGCGGCTAAGCATGCGGTATAACCAGCCAGTACCTTCTCTACAGGGTGTGCATTGACCACACGACTCAGCAAAATAAAACCGCGCAATACGCTGTAGCACTTTTACCATGTCGGTGCTGTCATCCATGACGATGACCGCCCCGGAACCCAGTAACGAACCGGCCTGCGCAATGGATTCATAGTCCATGTTGGTGGCTAGCATGATGTCTCCCGGCAGCACCGGCACCGATGAGCCGCCGGGGATCACTGCCTTCAGTGTATGCCCGGTACGCACGCCACCGGCCAACGCCAGTAGTTCCGCAAAAGGCGTGCCCAGGGGGATTTCAAAATTACCCGGGCGATTGACGTGCCCGGACACGGAAAAACATTTAGTGCCGCCGCTGTTCTCAATGCCCATGGCAGCAAACCATTCGGCACCTTCGCGCATAATGCTGGGCACGGACGCAAAGGTCTCGGTGTTGTTGATAGTGGTGGGTTTGCCATATAGGCCGACGTTGGCCGGAAACGGCGGCTTGAAACGTGGCAGGCCTTTCTTGCCTTCTAAAGATTCGAGCAGCGCGGTTTCTTCGCCGCAGATGTAGGCGCCAGCGCCCAGTACGTCATATAACAGGAAGGTGGTACCCGAACCCAGTAGGTCTGTGCCCAGATAACCAGCGGCATAAGCCTCGTCCAGGGCTTGCTTGAAGCGCGCGTAAGGTTCATCCTGAAATTCACCACGTAGATAGTTGTAGCCAACCGTGGCGCCCACCGCGTAACCAGCGATGGCCATGCCTTCAATGACGGCGTGAGGATTGAACCTTAGGATATCGCGGTCTTTGCAAGTGCCGGGCTCCGATTCGTCGGAGTTGCATACCACGTAGCTTTGTACGTTGGCATCTCTGGGCATGAAGCTCCATTTGAGGCCGGTGGGAAACCCGGCACCACCGCGACCACGCAGACCTGCATCTCTGACTTGTTCAATTACCGCAAGGGGGGAAACAGGTTCACGTAAAATCTTTTCCCAGGCCGAGTAGCCGCCGACGCGCTTATAGTTTTCCAGCGTCCAGGGTTGTTTAAACTCTAAGGTACGATAGCAAACGTTATTGATTTGCATAGGGGTATTCTATTCAAATTTTGCTAAAATCTCATCGACTCTTTGAGGCGTCAGATGCTCGTAGTAAACATGTTCGATTTGCATCATCGGGGCACCACAGCACGCCGCCAAACACTCTTCTTCCTGCCTTAAATAGAATTTGCCGTCCGGTGTGCTCTCGCCCACGGTGACGCCGAGTATGTCTTGCAGGTGCGCGATTATGTCGTCGGCACCGCACAGCATACACGATAGGTTGGTGCATACCGAGATGGTGTGCTTGCCCACCGGCTTGAGCTCGTACATGGAGTAAAAAGACGCGACTTCGTATACTGCAATGGGCGGCATGCCTAAATATTCCGCGACTGCGTCCATCTGCGCAACCGGCAGGTAGCCGATTTCATGCTGCACTGCTCGTAACGCACCCAATACTGCGGATTGTTTCTGGTCTTCGGGATAACGGCGCAGCCAGGCATCAATTTCCGCACGCACCGGCGCGGATAAAACCGCAGTAGGTTCCGACAGTGGGGCGTCCGTCATCTATCTATCTCGCCAAACACGATGTCCTGCGTGCCAATGACCGCTACCACGTCAGCTAACATGTGGCCACGTGTCATTTCATCTAATGCAGCTAAATGCGCGAATCCAGGCGCGCGAATCTTTAGTCGATAGGGCTTGTTGGCGCCATCGGATACTAAATAAATGCCGAACTCGCCCTTTGGATGCTCTATTGCCACATAGGTTTCGCCCGGCGGCAAACAGTAACCTTCAGTAAATAATTTGAAATGGTGGATCAGTTGTTCCATACCCAGTTTCATTTCACCACGACTTGGCGGGGAGATTTTATGATTGTCTACCATTACCGCGCCGGGATTTCCCCGCAACCAGTCAACACATTGCTTAATGATGCCGTTGGATTGACGCATTTCTTCCATGCGCACTAAGTAGCGGTCGTAACAGTCGCCGTTTACGCCAATGGGTATTTGAAAATCCAGATGTTCGTAGACTTCGTAAGGCTGTTTACGGCGCAGGTCCCACTCTACCCCGGAGGCACGTAACATGGGGCCGGTAAAACCCAGTTGCAGGGCGCGCTCGGCACTTACGATGCCGATATCGACGGTGCGTTGTTTCCAAATTCGATTTTCGGTGAGTAACGTTTCGTATTCATCCACGCAGGCGGGAAACCGGCGTGTGAAGTCTTCGATGAAATCCAACAGGGAACCTGTGCGTGCCTTGTTCAGCTTGTTAACTTCTTTTTTGCTGTGCCAGCGCGATTCGACGTATTTCGGCATTTCGTTCGGTAAATCCCGGTATACGCCACCTGGCCGGTAGTAGGTGGCGTGCATGCGCGCGCCTGATACTGCTTCGTAGCAGTCCATCAGGTCTTCGCGTTCTCGAAAGGCGTAAAGAAAAACTGTCATCGCGCCAACGTCCAGCGCGTGCGCACCTAACCATAGCAGGTGATTGAGAATACGGGTTATCTCGTCAAACATTACGCGAATGTAGCGCGCACGTAGCGGTGGCTGGATTCCCGCCAGTGTTTCAATCGCCATGACGTAGGCGTGCTCATTACACATCATGGAGACGTAGTCGAGCCGATCCATGTAACCGATGCTGTGGTTATAGGGCTTGCTCTCTGCCAGCTTTTCGGTGGCGCGATGTAGTAAACCGATGTGCGGGTCGGCACGTTGTACTACTTCACCTTCCATTTCTAATACCAGTCGCAATACGCCGTGCGCGGCGGGATGCTGCGGGCCAAAGTTCATGGTGTAGTTGCGTAATTCTGGCATTGGCTTTAGTCGAGGTCGGAATCACTTTTGTCTGACGGTGAGTCAGATGCCTGAAAACGATGATCATCACGGATTACTTTGGGTACGGTAATGCGCGGCTCAATTGATACCGGTTGATAAATGACGCGCTTCTGCTGCGGGTCGTAACGCGCTTCGACGTGACCAACCAAGGGAAAGTCTTTGCGGAACGGATGCCCGATGAAACCATAGTCGGTAAGAATGCGGCGTAAATCCGGATGCCCGTCAAAAATGATTCCATACAGGTCAAAGGCTTCGCGTTCATACCAGTTGGCAGCGGCCCAGACGTTATGCACGGAGGGCAGTATAGGGAGGTCATTATCTTCGCAAAAGACCTTTACACGTAACCGATGGTTGCGCGTAACCGAGAGCAGATGATAGACCACGGCATAGCGCGGGCTATCCATGCTCTTGCGCGCCTGCTGGTCAGTAAAGGTGAAACGCCCGAAAGATGCCTTTTCCACACCGCGGCTAAAACCCGATGAGGTGGCGGTGGCGGTGTTCCATTCGTCTGTGCCAAATTCCAGGTAGTCGATGCCGGCAATATCAATCAGTTGCTCAAATTTAAATTCGGACGCGGTGCGTAACCGCAACATTACCTGCAAGAGATGTTCTGCAGGCAGTACCACCGTAAGCTCGCCATTGTTAATATCGACGGACTGTAGCAGGGATTCGAAGGCGTGCTGTAAATCCACATGTAGTTGATCGGGCTTTGCTTGCATAATCTACGCAGTTAACGCGCAATGGTGTTGGTACGACGTATTTTATTCTGCAACTGGATAATCCCGTATAGCAACGCTTCTGCCGTAGGCGGGCAACCCGGAACGTATACGTCTACGGGCACGATGCGATCGCAACCCCTTACCACGGCATAGGAGTAGTGATAGTAGCCGCCACCATTGGCACAGGAGCCCATGGAGATGACCCATTTGGGATCGGCCATTTGGTCGTATACTTTACGCAGCGCCGGCGCCATTTTGTTGACTAAGGTGCCAGCTACTATCATAACGTCGGATTGGCGGGGGCTGGGTCTGAACATTACGCCAAAACGGTCTAGGTCATAACGCGACGCACCGGCGTGCATCATTTCCACCGCGCAACAGGCAAGCCCAAAAGTCATCGGCCACATCGAACCAGTGCGCGCCCAGTTAATAAGCTCGTCCAGCCTGGTGGTGACGAAGCCTTGTTCAAATTTGCCTTCTATGCCCATGAGGTGCTTCCTCTAAATAATCAGCGCAGACCGGGTATGCGCCAAATATGTGAATTCCGGTGCGCTCAGGCTGGCACGTGCTAGTCCCATTCTAAAGCGCCTTTTTTCCAGTCATACGCAAAACCGATTATCAGCAGGATGAGAAATAATGCCATCGCCAAGTACCCTATCAGCCCAATTTCCCGAATGGCAACCGCCCACGGGATTAAAAAGGCAATTTCAAGATCGAAGATGAGAAATATGATCACTATCAGATAATAGCGCACGTCAAACCGCATACGCGCATCTTCAAAGGCTTCAAACCCACATTCGTAAGGCGCGTCTTTAACCTCGTCCCTGACGCGCGGACCCAAGCCTAAACCCAGTAACATGGGGATCAGCCCCATGATTGAGGCAATGGCAATAAAGATCAGAATGGGCAGATAGTTTTCGATCATGCCGACGCGCTTACTCGTAAAAGGGTTATAGTATGCCACGATCACGCACTAATCGCGCTATTGGAATTTCGTATGGTTGTGTCAAGGGGTTCACGACGAATATGAACCAGCAGTAAAAATACCTTCTGTCATTCTTCATATTCGACAGTAATTCTCTCGGCATCACGATCATAAAATGCAGCCATACCTTTTAATGTCGCCGCAAAACGTGAATGGCCTGCATTCTCAACACTCTCAGCTTTTTGCCTGTATTGTTCGGCAAGTTCTTTTTCCGGTTCGCCTGTTGGATCAACCCAATACACACACCTGGAATTCAAGACCCCCGTTGCATAACCATGTCTCATCTCGCCAGCATTTCTATCATTCAGCGCATCTGCAATGGTAGGATGAATCCATAACTCATTAGAACCGGATGAACTGTGGACAAGAACTCTCCCTATGTGCGTAAGAGCTACTTCAAGATGTCTGGACTTAGTACAGCCTTCTTTGACCTGTTCAAGCCACTTTGTAAACTGATCGGGTGAAAACGTTCTATCGGGCTGCGTGCCCGGTGGTGTCCGCCATTTATTAAGGAGTACCCACGCATTGTCCCGCGCATTGTGAACAATGGTTTGTTCCTGTTCGCCAGGCTCATCACCGAATTTTGCCTCCTTTTTCGAGAGATAAATATAACGTATCACTTTACAGAAAAAGACTGGATCGGAAGCAAGTCGATTCTCCAACATCTTAGGCGAAACGTCCATACGAGAGGGAGTCATCACGGGCAGGTATTCCCACTCAATCTTGAATAAATCTTCAGGATCCATTTCAGGATCATCTTGCAAAGCTTTTATAATCTCACTGATGTAGTATTCTTCCATCGAATCAAATGAATGAGTCGAGGATGCTGCGTCAAGCAGTGCTTTAATGCTTTGCATCTTATCAAGAGGTTTCTTGTTATGGAGCATCATGCCCAGACAATGGATGGCAGCTTTAGCTCGCCCATTTCCAATTAATTTGTCTACAGCTATTCTGAGCATCTTATTACAATGTCCTGAATATGGCCTAATGCTTGCCTTTGTCCAGTACTCTCCTTCAGATTGACCAAGCCAAGCTGCCACTCGTTTCCAGGTTTCCTCTGTAAAAGGCAAATAACTTAAAAACCGGCTTACTTGTAAAACTGACCATGCTGACCTGTCCAAGCCATCTACCCATTCCCAACCCTTAACATATTGGCGACTCCAAATATAGCTACGAGTAAACTCCGCGAGTTTGTTATTATCTGTCTCCAGAAACGACGGAAGTATGCGCTCATCAATTTTAGCTTCGGCTACAACACCGAGCGAATGCCCCACATAGAAAGGCGACTCAACATTTTCAGCAAACTGTACAATCGCATCCGTTCCACCATAGGCGAGGATATCTTTTATTGCTTGATGACGTTTTTCTTCAAGTTTCCGCTGCTGTTCTTCCAAATTTCCATTTTCTTCATAGATGTCAGAATCAATTCCGCTAAACAATATGCGATGAAGGTTTGATGGGTTTTGCGGGACAAGCCCAGCAGCAACATCTTCAATTCTGGAAATGATTTTGTTATTTAAAGCCCGCTTTGCATCGGGCAACTGTCTGTAGTAGTAGCGGGTGAGCTTCGTTAATTCAGCCCAAAGTTCAGTACGCTGATTTTCCGGCTTCCCAGACACAGCTTCCGATGACAGATGCTCAAGAATTTGATCAAAAGCAGGTTGTGGCAGATTGTTTTGACCAATAAGTTCCCTTATCTTATCTGTGTCATTGCCTGCCATTTCAACCGCCAGTTCGGCATAAAAGGAAGTCTGCTTCCGATACTCTTCTTGACTCACGCCACTATTCCAATCGTCGGGAACCGTATTACGCCATGAAGGTTTACGCGTACCGCCAGATATCCGAAACTGATCTGGCAACAAGCTGAGCAACAGTTTCCACGCAACTGCCGGGGTCTCTTGCATAATAGTCTTCAGTGCAACCTCTCGTTTCTCAATAGGCGCGATAGTCTGAGGAAAACAAGGAAGTAAAATCGTTGTGAGTGAATTAGCAGACCGGTTGGTACAATTACCCCCGGTGTCACGGTCAGCCAAGTGACCAAGAATCACACACACTCGAACCAAAAAATCCTTATCCCAGGCCAGCGTTTCTAAGGCCAAAAAAAGGCCGGCAAGGTAATTTCCACCAATAAAGATACCACCACTTTCTTGTGCAAAAAACTCATCAAATGGGCACGGAGTCTGTTGTAGCGCATTCTCAACCGCTTGTAAAAAGTCACTAGGCGATGCTTCAGCCAAAATTGGAAGAAAATTATTCAGACTGCCCCATAAAGCCCGGTCCGCATCCCCAAGAATCTCCCGAACAGCAAGAGCGGCAGTATCACTTGGTTTATGCACAGTACAGTTGATCATACCAGAAGACAGAGTACCCAGAAGTGCCAGACTTTCTGTCAGACCCTCGCGAAGTGCGGGTGAATATTTTAATACCTTCCTGTGAAGAACAGCGTCATATCGTTGCTGAGATTGCAGTTCAAGCTGAGGATTGTGTTCAGACAGTACGGTTACAGCGCACTGCTTTAAATTATCCAGATGAACGTCAAAAATGCTTGTGCTTAGATTTTGCCATAAATCTTTTCGTTTAGTGACATACCATCGTCCGCTGTTTAGAGCCAAGGGGCTTACTGGTTGCTGTAGAACCTCCCTATATATTGCAAACCCAGGAGTTGAAACCATCCTCACCGGTAAATTTTTGAACGATATCAAAATCAGCGGCGTTATTCTCACTCCATTCACCAAGAAGATTAGCAACCACCAGATCACGGGCATGTACATTTTGCTCCCAATCAGGTGTTTCAGCACAGATTTGACGCACTTGATCCCAACTCATCGGCACCAGTGCCGATCCTGAACGCATCAGGTATTTCCCATCCACATGGTAGGCCACCCCAGGATGTCGTGGCGGAATATGGAAGACAAGTACTCGCCCATCAGGATGATGGACTTCTTCAACCTCTACTTGGAAATGCAATTTCTGAAGAATTTTTTCCTCTGTATTTACTGGATCCAGAAACGCATTGGTGCCGACTACAGATCGCGGTGGTCGGTCAGTGATACCCAGCAACAAGTACCCACCCCCTGCATTAGCTATCCCCACACAGTAATTGTACAGGTTGCTTTGGCTAAACTGGCTCTTCGCTTCCTTGAATTCCAAACGGCGGTGCTCAGAAGGATACTGTAACCAGCCGTCAATTCGTTGAGGCGTTGTGCTCATAATAAGGACGCTATCTTCTAAACAAAACTTTCTGCATCCTTAACACACACAATTTGCCTGAAATGTGCTTGGACAATTGTTACTTCTAACCTACTTCTAAAAAATCTCACCAAATATTCTTTCAACATCAGCTTCGAGGTTTTCTAAATCAATATCCGTAAAGGGTATCTCAAGATTTTCTAGGACTGTCTTAAACTTTTGAAAGCCATTGGCAGCTCTTAATTCAACCCATTCTACGTTTAGGCTATCAAGTTGGTTCTTGTTGGTATCGGATAGTTTGTCAGCGACAAATACCTTACTGTCTCTTGCGATAACCGCATCTGCGCTTTCGGGATTGCCCTTTCCCATCAGTTTTACTTCACATTTATAATTTGAGGTGTCCTTGGTTAAGTAAAAATCAATCTCACGCGTAAAATCTTCTTTTCCACCTGACCCCTTCAATTCAAACTTATAATTCTCATCGGGAACCTCATATAATTTGCATAAGGTTTGCATTAGGGGTTTCTCTACTCTCTTGCCGGCAGTACTCCACAACCCACCCCCTTAACGCCGCTCTTTTAACGGCAAGCGTGTTAATTACTATTAAAGTCTCACTTACGTTCAAATCCACGCTCACACCCTGAAACTTTAGCGTCAACGTCAGATCAAGGTTTTCTTCTGAATCTACAAGACCCTTAATTGATTTATATAAAGTGTCATAGTGATTATTTGAGGCGTCTATAACTATCTCTTTTCTTCCCGAATTAAACATATTACTTATAGTCTTCATATTTAACCCGGAGTTTATCGCTATGTCTTCTTTGGGAAGCTCAGGGGCAAGGAATTCCCTTTTATACCAATCAATTGTTACCCCTTGATTATTCAGCTTTGCATTGATCACCTTCTTGAAAAATCCTATCGCAAATTGCAAAAACTCGGCGTTTATAAGTGTAATTACTTCTATTCTGTAATCCTCGCCCTTGAGGAGTTTTCTGATGATGCTCTTTGTAACCTGTTTTGTAAGCGTCAATTTTTCACACTCTCTATAAACTCATCAAGCGTCAAAAAATTACTTTTAGATTCTTCCCTCTCAAACATATTTCTTTTGGATAGAAAAGTTTTCATATAGTTAAAGTATTTTGGTTCTTTCTCGGTAAGAAAGAAAAGTCTACCGAGGCTTTTCGCTACTCTGCCGAACGTCCCGCTGCCAGCGAACGGGTCAAAGACTAAATCCCCTTTGAATGAGTAGTATTTTACGACTCTTTGACATAGCTCAACGGGAAACACCGCTGAATGAACCTTGTCGTGCTTGGGGTCTACTCTCCAAACGTTTGAAGTTTCATACCCATCCTCAATCTTACTCTCGTTTACGGTTTTTCCGTCGTATTGTCTTAATATTCCAATCTATCAGTTTATCGGTCTTCTTTCTATAAACCATCAAATATTCAGTTACGGCATTGGGTTTATACGCTAGAGGCTTGCGATGTTGTAAGAACCCCGCATTTCTGTTTTTTACGCTTGTTTCCGGTTTTTCCCATACAATATCGTCGATAAATTCCCAGCCCGTTTTGATTAGAAAACTGTGAATATCAAAAGGAATTGGATACCTCCTGCTAGAATGCTGGCGGCTAACCCTCGG
This sequence comes from Gammaproteobacteria bacterium, assembly GCA_963422595.1. Classification (GTDB taxonomy): domain Bacteria; phylum Pseudomonadota; class Gammaproteobacteria; order UBA4575; family UBA4575. The sequence continues at coordinate 1,102,631 of OY730298.1, read as the reverse complement.
AATAATAATTGGCGAAGTATTAACTATCAGAAAACGCCCTTCCTTTGTTTTCTGATAAGTGAGACGAAACACCTCTTCAAGAAAATCCAAGTACTCCTGGTAGCTTTTATAAATTGAATAGTCCCTTGCATTATAATAAGGTGGAGAAGTAAAGGTAAGGTGAAAACTTTCATCTGAAACGTAGCTTAAAACCTCTCGGACGTCTCCGAGAACTACTACGTTTTTCAAAAAGCCATACGAATCTCTATGCGCTTGTATTAGAACGCGGTGCGCTGAACTTGACGTAAAATATTCTTTTTCGATTACCTTTTGAATCGTTTCATTCGGGTGATTGCGTAAAGATTTAAGTCGTTCGCTTATGTCCGCGTTTTTCTTGAAAGTCAAAAGTCCTCTGATTGCCTGCAGGACGATTTTGGGGTCGCCGTCATTCAAAAACTCAAGCAAGACGGGAATAATCGTCTTCGTTTTTACCCTTCCTATTGAAGAAACTGCCTCGCGCCTCACCTCTGTTGATTCGTCTTGCAACGCCGCTCTTCGTAGTAGCTGCACGTTTTTCTCTTTCTTTGTCTTTCCCAAAGTTTTCGCGGACCAGAGACGGATTTTTTGGCTGCTATTTGAGAGTAACGGGGGTATCCAGCTATCGTCAAAACCCTGCGGGAGATGACCAAGGTTTTTTAGGATAAAGAGAACACTTTTGTTATCAGCATTGGCCCTGACAAAATGTTTTAGTTCGCCATTGTCCTGTTTTTTGTAATAGCTGACCTTTTCTCTGGTGAGCAGAGTGTCATCACTACCAAAATCAGAGATTTTATTTAGATTTCCCATTGCACGTTATTTTCCATTTTTTAGCGGTTCATTGCATTAAACCTGACAGCCTTCGCTCCAGTACAAAACGTTGATGAGACCAAGGTAACTGTCATACTTGCACTATCTATCCACCCAAAATGGCGGGTACTTAGGCAGGCCTGATGTAACTTATCCTGATTAATTACCCGCTGGTAAAGCTATTCTGGTCTAACTTTATGGCTTGTTTGTCAGTGTAGGGTTTACTAGTAATCTGGCATAATTTGAACCGATGTACAACGCCCAATAACGACAACGCGGGGATAATCCTCTGTGGTTGTCCTTTATTCGGACAGGCACGGGACCTGTCCCTACACCCACGCATTGTTGCCATTCACCCGCCAGCTTCTTTCAGGAATAACGATCGTTGTTGCCTACGGTATCATTAACCTGGTTGTTTTGCGTTTGGTGCCGATGGCCGGACTCGAACCGGCACGAGGTTGCCCTCACTAGCCCCTCAAGCTAGCGCGTCTACCTATTCCGCCACATCGGCTTGTTGTGTACGGGCCGTTTCTAAGGTGTTCTTCATCAGGTTTTTTTGATGTCAGTGGATTTACGCAGTATGTGGACAATCCTTGCCATTTATGGGATTATAAGCCAACGCTTGGTTTAAATTATTGTGTTTTTTGTATTGTAACCGGGGGAGCAAATAATGCCCGAAGAGAACGACTATAGCATGTATGACAAGATCGCTTTGATTGTAGGCGTGGTGATCGTTGTATACGCCATTGTCATGGCGTTCGTTTTTTAATTTGGTTTTTTTGAAACTGGCGGAGTAATTTCTTTGTTGCGCGCTATTCTGGAATATCGTCGGGCGTAAATTCGGCTTTTCCTGGCAAAGGCGGCAGGTCATTCGCAGGTTGCACGCTACCGGCGTCCGGATTGATGACGATATTGGGGCGCGGCTCTGTGCCTTCAGGCACATCGGTTGCATGCGGCTGGGCTGACAGTGACTGCATATCTTCATTTTGAGTGTGATCCACCGCGGTGCTTATTTCAGTGTTCTGCCGGATGGTGTTGATGACACTTTCATCCACTGGCCTGTGACTGGCTATATACGCAAGCACCAAACTGTTGATAAAGAATGTAGTCGCCAGAATGGTGGTGATGCGGGTTAGAAAAGATGCGGAGCCGCGCGCGCCAAATACGGTGCCGGAGGCACCTCCCCCAAATGCGGCACCAACTTCTGCCCCCTTGCCTTGCTGGATCAGCACCAGGCCTATTATGGCTATGGCTAACAGGACGTCAATGGTAACCAGTATGGCGTATAGCATTATTTTTGCGTCTGTAATTTTTGTTATGGTATTGGTACGTCAGTTCGCCGCCACGGCGATGTCTATAAAGTCTTCGGCCTTAAGCGAGGCTCCACCAATCAGGCCACCATCAATGTCGCTTTGTTCCAGTAGTTGTCGCGCATTACCGGGCCGCATGCTGCCACCATAAAGAATCCTTATGTTTTCCGCAATGTTTTTGTGTGCCGCATTGAGCTTGTGACGAATAAATTGATGCACTTGCTGCGCTTGAGCGGGGGTTGCCGTTTGACCTGTGCCAATGGCCCAAACTGGCTCATAGGCGATGATTGCACGTTCAAACCCTGCGATACCTGAACGCTTAAGGATTGCGTTAAGTTGCCTGTCAATAACGGCTTCGGTGTCACCTTGGTTACGTTGTTGCAGGGTTTCGCCAACACATAGTATCGGCGTTAGGCCGTTGTTTTTCACTTGTTCAAATTTTATAGCTGTTGTCTGGTCGCTTTCAGCATAAATATGTCGACGTTCGGAGTGTCCGATAATAACGTATTTGCAGTCGTATTCGCGCAGCATGGCGGCCGCGACTTCGCCAGTATAGGCGCCTCTGTGTTGGTCAGAGCAGTCTTGTGCACCTAACGAGATATCGACGCCGTCTAATAGTTGCCGTACATAGCCGATGTATATGAACGGCGGACATATCGCCAGTTCCGCAGCTTTGACTATAGATAATCGGGCGCGCATACCGGCCAGCAATTCTGCTATCTGTTGCAGAGTTCCATGCAGTTTCCAGTTACCTGCTATGAGTGGTTGACGCACGTGTAAGAAGATTTAGGTTGTGTCATAAAGGCGCGCAGCTTACCGACCAGGCGTTCTGTAAGCAAGTTGTGTTACAGCCGCTGGGATAGGATGTGGTTTTATCAGCTGACTACATAGCCTCTGCTGCACTGGCGTTGATGAGAGATGGTTGTGCATGCAGGTAGGGGCACTTAACAAGAGGCTACCACGGTGTCGGCAATTTGCCGCGCCAGGTGTTTAACTTTTCGGGCATCAATACCTTCGACCATAACCCTTATTACAGGTTCGGTGCCGGAGGGTCTTATTAAAACGCGGCCAGATCCCGCTAAGTCGGTTTCAGCGTCTTTTACGGCTTGCTGAATTTTGGGCAGTTTGTTGAGGTGGCGGCTGGATTGCACCGGAATATTGATAAGCGTCTGGGGATATTTGTGCATGCCCGCTTTGGCTTCGCGCAAGCTCTTTTGGGTGGTCACCAGTACTTGCAGTACTTGCAGCGCAGCGATAATGGCGTCGCCAGTGGTGGTTCGATCGAGATAGATGATGTGTCCGGAAGCTTCGCCCCCCAGTATCCAGGAGTGTTGCTGTAACATTTGCATTACGTAGCGGTCTCCAACCGCCGCGCGTTTGAATTCAATGCTGTGATCACGCAAGGCGCACTCAAGCCCAAGGTTACTCATTGAGGTGCCTACTACACCACCACGTAGTAGATTTTTCGATTTGAGCGACTGTGCGATGATGTATAGGAGTTCATCACCGTCTACCGTGGCGCCAGCGTCGTCTACCATGATCACTCTATCGCCGTCTCCATCCATGGCGATGCCTAAGTCGGCATGACTCCGAATGACTTCCGTACGCAGTAGTTCAGGATCGGTAGCACCACACCCATTATTAATATTGAAACCATCCGGACTGGAGGCAATATTGACGACTTCCGCACCCAGTTCAGAAAAAACGTTTGGCGCGATATGGTAGGTAGCACCATGCGCGCAATCAACCACAATTTTGAGACCGTTCAGGTTGATGTGTGAGAGCATGGTGCTTTTGCAAAATTCAATATAGCGACCAGCGGCATCCCGCACACGTTCTACTTTGCCTAGCTTGCCGGCACTGACAACCGCTAAGGGTCGCTCCATCTGACGTTCGATTTCAAGCTCTATGTTGTCGGCTAATTTGGTGCCATCGGCGAAAAATAATTTTACGCCGTTGTCGTAGTAGGGGTTGTGTGACGCACTGATGACGATACCGGCCGAGGCGCGCAAGGTTCGGGTTAGGTATGCAACCGCCGGAGTGGGCATGGGGCCAAGTAAACGAATATCGACGCCCGCGGCAGACAGACCAGCTTCCAGTACTGACTCAAACATGTAACCGGAGATGCGCGTGTCTTTGCCGATCAGCACCAGATTTTTGTCGTCTTTACATAAGACACGCCCGGCACACCAACCCAGCTTTAACACGAAATCAGGCGTCATCACGCCTTTGCCAACGCGGCCACGGATGCCGTCTGTATTGAAGTATTTACGCTGCATGGAGCTTTTTATCCGCCGCTAGATAAAGCCAGATTTTCAAAAAGTAATAGAAAATGGGTTACGCTGTAATTGATTGTAAGTCTGTGAAACTGTATTTACGCGCTTGTAAATAATAAATTACCAGTTGTATGAGGCCGCATTCGCTGACTTAACCAGTTAGTGCTCGCTTGCCGGACCACCGATTGTGTCTCCCTTGTGGGCTTCGTCTTTGGGCTGGCTGGCAGTAATACCTGCCTTTGGTTCGTCATCCATCCAGTCCTGGGGCGGGGGCGGCTGTTTGCCTTTCATAATGTCGTCAATTTGCTCTTTGTCAATGGTTTCGTATTTTATTAATGCTCCGGCCATGAGGTGGAGTTTGTCCATATTTTCTTTGATCAGGCTCAGGGCACGCTCGTAATTGGTGTCAATAATGCGTCGCACTTCTATGTCAATGGAGTTCGCGGTGTCGTCGGAGACGGTCTTGTGCTGCGTTACCGAGTGCCCCAGGAATACTTCTCCGTCTTCGTCACCATACGCGAGTGGACCCATTTTTTCCGATAGTCCCCATTTTGTTACCATGGCTCGCGCAATCTCGGTGGCACGTTCAATGTCATTCGAGGCACCAGTGGTAACCGCTTCGTGACCAAAGATTATTTCTTCGGCAACACGCCCACCAAATAAGCTGGAAATTTGACTTTCAAGACGTTGCTTGCTGTGGCTGTAACGATCATCTTCCGGTAAAAACATGGTTACGCCCAGCGCGCGACCACGCGGAATGATGGTGACTTTGTATACCGGATCATGTTCCGGCACTAAACGACCCACAATGGCATGACCGGATTCATGGTAGGCGGTGAGCTTTTTCTCCGCATCGCTCATCACCATGGATTTACGCTCGGTTCCCATGAGGATTTTGTCTTTGGCATGTTCGAATTCTTCCATGTCAACAGTGCGTTTGTTGGCTCGCGCCGCAAATAACGCGGCTTCGTTCACGAGGTTGGCCAGATCTGCTCCAGAAAAGCCGGGCGTGCCACGCGCAATAAAATCGGCGCGCACGTTTTTGCCAAGCGGCACTTTGCGCATATGTACCTTGAGTATTTGCTCGCGCCCACGAATGTCCGGTAACGGCACGGTGACCTGACGATCAAACCGGCCCGGACGCAGTAGAGCCGGATCTAATACATCCGGACGGTTGGTAGCGGCAATCACGATGACGCCTTCATTGCCATCGAAACCATCCATTTCAACCAGTAGTTGGTTAAGTGTCTGTTCGCGCTCGTCGTGACCGCCACCAAGACCGGCACCGCGATGACGCCCTACTGCGTCTATCTCGTCAATGAAGATGATACAGGGCGCGTGTTTCTTGGCCCGATTGAACATGTCGCGCACGCGCGACGCGCCCACTCCTACAAACATTTCAACGAAATCGGAACCTGAAATAGTAAAGAAGGGTACTTTCGCTTCTCCAGCAATCGCCTTTGCCAATAAGGTTTTACCAGTGCCCGGCGGGCCTACCATCAGTACGCCACGTGGAATTTTTCCGCCCAGTTTTTGAAATTTGCCGGGGTCACGCAAAAACTCAACGAGTTCAGATACTTCTTCTTTGGCTTCTTCCACTCCTGCTACGTCTTGAAAGGTGATGTTAATTTGATCTTCGCTCATTAAACGAGCTTTGCTCTTGCCAAATGACATGGCACCACGACCAGTACCACCACCTTGCATCTGCCGCATGAAGAATATCCATACGCCTATTAGCAGTAGCATGGGGAACCAACTAATCAGGATGTCAAGTAGTAGTGAGCGTGGCTTGGCCTCACCAGCTTCAATTTTGACGTTGTTGTCAAGCAGATCCTTGACTAAACCCGCGTCACCCGGACTAAAGGTTTCAAATTGCTCGCCATTACCGTAAGTGCCTTCAATATGGCGGTTGTCGGGACTGATTAAAACTGTTTTAACATTGCCGGAATATACTTGCTTTATAAATTCGGAATAGGAGAGCTGTATCGGGGTTTCCGGACGCGGCGCGAAATTATTAAACACGGTCATTAATACGACCGCGATCACCGCCCAAAGCACTAAATTTTTGACCATGCTGTTCAAGGGCCTACCTCTAGGTTGTGAATATTTTTTATATTTGACTGTATTATAACCTGATCCTGGTCGCCAGGATACATATTTATCACCTTGAGACACGGTAAAACCATGCCCCCAGAGATGTGCTGTTCCTGATCACTAAGTATGTATAGCATCAACGTCTGTGGCTTTTGTCAGACGGTGCGCAGTTCAGGTAACCGCAGGTTATTGTGAGTTGCCGTAACGCACTTCGATAACTGTGTAATCTTTCGCTCCGGCCGGCGCTTCAACGGTGATAATATCGCCTTCCTGTTTGCCAATCATGGCACGCGCGATTGGCGAGGTGACGGATATCATGTTTTCTTTGATATCGGCTTCGTCTTCACCGACGATGGTGTAGGTGGATTCGGCACCGCTTGCTTCGTCTTCCAGGATAACCGTGGTGCCAAATACGATGCGTCCATTGACGTTGAGTTTTGTCACGTCAATCACTTCGGCATTGGCGAGCTTGCCTTCGATGTCTTTGATGCGCCCCTCGATAAAGGATTGCCGCTCCCGCGCAGTGTGATACTCGGCATTTTCTTTTAAGTCTCCGTGCGCGCGCGCAACCGCAATCGCCTCGATAATCTGCGGACGTTGCGCGGATTTAAGTTCTTCTAATTCGGCGCGTAACTTTGCTGCTCCGCGTACAGTAAGTGGAATTCTGCTCATGATTGTGATCTCTTAATACTCCAAAATAATGTAGTGAATATTCGTTGTGCCCTGCAACCGGATTAACACCTGATAAGACTATGCAGGTCTTGCAGTCTGTATACTTTATACGCGTCGCGACTGTGCATGGCTGCCTGTAGGGCCCAAGCTCCGGCAATAGTAGTGGTGTAGCATACCTTATGTTGCAGGGCTTCTCTGCGAATTGTAAACGAATCGGCAATGGCTTGTTTGCCTTGCGTGGTGTTGACGATTAAATCAATCCTGCCATCGATGATCATGTCTACGATATGGGGACGCCCTTCTCTGACTTTGTTTACCGCACGACATTTCACTCCTTGTTCTTTCAGGCTTTTAGCGGTGCCCCGGGTGGCCACCAGGCTAAACCCTAACTGCCGCAGGTAACGGGCAATTTCCACCACGTGCCGCTTGTCTTCATCGCGCACGCTTAACAGTACGGTGCCAGTCGTGGGTAATACGGTGCCCGCCGCAAGCTGGGATTTTCCAAAGGCTTCACCAAACGTTTTCCCTACGCCCATCACTTCACCCGTTGATTTCATTTCGGGACCCAGAATTGGATCAACACCACTGAATTTGATAAACGGAAACACCGCTTCTTTTACGCAAAAGTATGGTGGCACGTATTCGGCTAGCATTCCCTGTTGCTGCAAAGACTTTCCAGCCATGCAGCGCGCGGCAATTTTCGCCAGCGGTATCCCCGTAGCCTTGGAGACGAATGGAACGGTGCGCGAGGCACGCGGGTTTACTTCTATCAGATAGACTTCTTCATGCTTGATCGCGAATTGGACGTTCATTAGGCCAACCACATTCAGCGCCAGGGCGAGTTGGTGCGCCTGGGCACGAATTTTATCCTGCACGGTATCACTTAGATTATACGGCGGCAGCGAGCATGCACTGTCACCCGAATGGATTCCGGCCTGTTCTATATGTTGCATAATGCCACCAATTAGCAGCTCCTGACCATCACAAACCGCATCCAGATCGACTTCTACGGCGTCTGCAAGAAAGCCGTCTATCAGTACGGGCGCATCATTGGATACTTTTACGGCAGCACGCATGTAACGCTGTAGGTCGGATTGGTTGTATACGATTTCCATGGCGCGCCCCCCCAGTACATAGGAGGGACGCACTATTACCGGGTAGCCAATTTTGGCGGCCGCCGTAATGGCTTGCGCGCTACTCGTTGAGGTCGCATTCGGAGGTTGTCGTAAATTAAGTTGATTCACGAGGCGTAAAAATCGTTCGCGATCTTCGGCAAGATCAATGGAATCCGGAGGGGTGCCAATAATCGTAACTCCGGCGGCTGCCAAATCGCGCGCCAGTTTTAATGGCGTCTGTCCACCAAATTGTACGATTACGCCCCGCGGCTGCTCTACCCGCACAATTTCCAGTAGGTTTTCTAAGGTTAGTGGCTCGAAATATAATCGATCCGAAATGTCGTAGTCGGTTGATACTGTTTCCGGATTACAGTTCACCATGATGGTTTCATAGCCGTCTTCGCTTAAAGCCAGTGCCGCATGCACGCAACAGTAGTCAAATTCGATACCTTGCCCGATACGGTTGGGGCCACCCCCTAAGACAATTATTTTTTCGTTCGCAGTCGGCCGCGCTTCACATTCTTCATCATAACTTGAGTACATATAGGCGGTGCTGGTAGCAAATTCCGCCGCGCAGGTGTCCACGCGCTTGTAAACGGGATGAACTTGTAATGAATATCTTGCGTCGCGAACTTCTGCTTCATTACATTGCAGTAGCCTGGCAAGCCTGCGGTCTGAATAACCTCTGCGCTTCGCTTGCCGCATTGCGTGACGATCAAGGTTGTGTAGTCGCCGCGTGGCAAGTTCAGTTTCTATGTCAATCAGCTGTTTGATCTGGGCGAGAAACCACGGATCTATCGCACATAGGGCGTATAGCTGGTCAATGTTATAACCGATACGAAACGCATCACTGATAAACCATATCCGCTGGGGGCCCGGCTGTTGTAGTTCTGACTCCAGCAGAACACGACGTTCTTCGTCGTATTTGCTATAAACGGGGTCCAGACCATCCACACCAATTTCTAAACCTCGCAAGGCCTTTTGAAAGGACTCTTGAAAGGTACGCCCTATAGCCATGACTTCGCCCACGGATTTCATTTGCGTACTGAGCCTGGGCTTGGCTTGCGGAAATTTTTCAAAGGTGAAACGCGGTATTTTCGTTACTACGTAGTCAATGCTGGGCTCAAATGATGCCGGCGTGGCGCCTCCAGTGATGTCATTTTGAAGTTCATCCAAGGTGTAACCGACTGCCAGCTTTGCAGCAACTTTCGCGATCGGGAAGCCAGTGGCCTTGGAGGCCAAGGCCGAGGACCTGGATACTCTGGGATTCATCTCAATGATCACCAGACGCCCATCTTCGGGGTTTACCGCAAATTGTACGTTTGACCCGCCAGTATCAACCCCGATTTTGCGCAACACCGCAATTGAGGCATTACGCATGATTTGATACTCTTTGTCAGTAAGGGTTTGCGCCGGTGCAACAGTGATCGAATCACCCGTGTGTACGCCCATTGGATCAAAATTTTCGATTGCGCAAACAATGATGCAGTTGTCGTTTTGATCCCGCACCACTTCCATTTCAAATTCTTTCCAGCCCAGTAAAGATTCTTCAAGCAGCACTTCGGTGGTCGGCGACAGGTCTAAACCATGCTCAACTACGGCTTTGAATTCTTCCACGTTGTAGGCAATACCCCCACCGCTGCCACCTAGTGTGAACGATGGACGAATGATAACCGGAAAGCCCAGAGCTGGCTGTAACCGTACCGCTTCTTCTACTCCATGGGCGAGTACGGAGTTGGCGGATTGTAGGCCGATCTCTTCCATTGCGGCGCGAAACAGTTCACGATCTTCTGCCATGTCGATAGCGGTTTTATTGGCACCAATCATCGCCACTGAGTATTTTTCCAGGATGCCTTCACGTTCCAGATCTAACGCGCAATTCAACGCCGTCTGCCCACCCATGGTCGGCAGTAGAACGTCGGGACGCTCTACTTCGATAATTTCTGCCACCGTTGACCATATAATGGGTTCGATATAGACCGCATCTGCCATGTCCGGATCTGTCATGATAGTCGCTGGATTGGAGTTCACCAAGATGACGCGGTAGCCCTCTTCTTTCAAGGCTTTGCATGCCTGCGCACCTGAATAGTCAAATTCACACGCCTGACCAATTACAATTGGGCCAGCACCAATAATCAGTATGCTTTCTATATCAGTACGCCTCGGCATGGGTTACTTGCGCGCAGCGCGATAGTTCTCCATCATTTCTATAAACTGCCCAAATAGTGGCCTTGCATCCTGGGGCCCGGGACTGGCTTCGGGATGACCTTGAAAACCATACGCGGGTTTTTGCATATGCCGAATACCTTGTAGAGAGCGGTCAAATAAAGAACGGTGCGTGATTTGCAAATAACCGGGCAGCGAATCTTCATGGATCATGAAACCATGATTTTGGCTGGTTATCATTACGTTGCCACTGACTAAGTCCTGTACCGGATGATTGGCCCCATGATGACCAAATTTCATTTTGATGGTCTTCGCTCCACAGGCTAATCCAAGTAGTTGGTAACCTAAACAAATGCCGAACGTGGGTACGCTATGATCAATTATTGCCTTTATCGCGCGTATCGCGTAATTACACGGTTCAGGATCACCAGGCCCATTAGAAAGAAAGACACCATCCGGAGATTTGCTGAGCACAACTTCCGCCGGCGTGGTGGCGGGGATTACTTGTATTCCACATCCGTAATCATGCAATATTCTGAGGATGTTACGTTTTACCCCAAAGTCATAGGCCAAAACTAAAAATCGCTGTGCCGCACGCCTGACTCGGTAACCTTGTGACGGTGACCAGCAACCTTCATTCCATTGATATGAGGCACTGGTGGTAACTTTTCTGGCAAGATCCATGCCTTTTAGCCCGGCAAATTTTTTAGCGGCATCTATGGCACTACGTTCATTTATATCGCCAGTCATAATGGCACCATTTTGTGCACCTTTTTCCCGTAGTACGCGAGTAAGCCGCCGCGTATCGATATCGGCGATCGCTACCACGTTGTGATGCTCTAAATATTCCTTCAGATTGAGCTGATTACGCCAGTTACCCGGCCGCTGTGGCATATCACGAATGACAAGGCCACTGGCATAGACGCGTGTGGATTCTTCATCTTCCATATTGGTGCCTACGTTTCCAATGTGTGGATACGTGAGGGTAACAATTTGCCTGGCGTAAGATGGGTCGGTGAGAATTTCCTGATAGCCCGTCATTGATGTATTAAAAACAACTTCCCCTACCGTAAGACCCAATGCCCCTATAGAATTCCCGCGAAAAAGACTCCCGTCTTCCAGCGCCAGTAAGGCGGGTATGTCACTCAATCAGTTTCCTCCGGGTAATGTAAAAACGGGGCGCCCACGCGGCCGCCCCGTCTAAGCATAATATAGCATTTCTGGCTGACCACGCGAATTGTACTCAACTCGCGAGGTTCGCGAAACCAGAAGTTGGAGGTGGCGAGTATTTTACAGACAGCGTGAAACGGTACAACGATATAGTCGCGTCATATCATAACGGTGTTGAATGATTTGTCCGGCAACACGGCTAATAACCTTTCAAGTTTAACAACCGACGTCGGACGAAAATTTATTTCAGCATTCATTTTTGAAAAAATAAATAGGCGGCCAGCGAAATCAGGATGCAGGCAAAAATTTTTTTGAAATTCGCGGTTGGGATATGCTCAAGGAGATAGGGACCAATTTGCGCACCCAACACTCCTCCCACACCCAGCATGATGGCGATTCGATAGTCAACGTTCTCCAGCTTTGCATGTGCTATAAGAGCGGATACCGAAATAATCAAAATGGCTAAGAAAGAGGTACCAACCGCTTTTTGCGCCGAGTATCCAAGCATAACCAGTAACGGCACCATCAGGAAACCGCCACCAAGCCCGACAAACGATGCCCCAATGCCTATAAAAAATCCTGAAATGATAAAAATTACGTCATTAGGTGTCATTGGTAACCACCTTTATCAAACAGAAATTAAAGTGTTTGAATCCGGTTTGCTTGAATCGGCTTTGGTGTCATCGCAGATTAGCCTAGATTATCTTATTGATAAGGCAGGGCTAAATTCCCAGCACTGCCCGCATGTCATAAAGACCCCGAGGTCTGGGTGCTACCCAAGCTGCCGCGCACATCGCGCCTCTTGCATAAGTCATACGACTTGTGGCTTTATGCGTGATTTCAACGCTTTCTCCAGTACCAGAAAACATTACCGTGTGATTGCCAACGATGTCACCAGCACGTATACTCTGAAAGCCGATAGCTTCTCTATCACGCTCACCGGTATGCCCTTGCCTGCTGTAGACCGCGCATTCGGTTAAATTTCTGCCTGAACTTTCCGCAACTATTTCACCCATACGCAAGGCGGTGCCGGAAGGCGCATCTACTTTGTGACGATGATGGGCTTCAATGATTTCCACGTCATAATCATGGCTTAATATTGTTGCCGCCGTTTGTATAAGTTTTAAGCAAAGATTTACGCCGATACTCATATTAGGCGCGACTATCATACTAATTTCCGCACTGGCTTGTTGTATCTCCCGTTGCTGCTGACCAGTAAAACCAGTAGTGCCGATTACCATCGATTTTCCATGCACGCGACAAACTTTCAGTGCTTGCATAGTACATCGCGGAGTAGTGAAATCGATTAAGACTTCAAAGTCGGCGTGATGGTTTTTTAAATCACCATGAATAGTAACCCCCGTGCGACCCGTTCCCGCAACTTCGCCCGCGTCAAGACCGATCGAGTCAGAGGACGCTACTTCAAACGCTGCTGCCAGTTGCATGTTTTGATCCTGCATACAAGCCCGGGTGAGTGCCTTCCCCATACGACCATTGGCACCATTAATTCCTATTTTTATAGTCATCGGCGTATAATTAAACTTTTTCAGTTTGACCAAAATTTGAGGTCATTAAAAAAGCTCCTTACATTATCCGTCCAAGAGTGCGCGCGTGGATTATGTCGATCTCCACCTTGGTTGACGTCTATCGTAAATTGTTTCAATAGCTCTCTTTGTCGCTTAGTCAGGTTAATGGGGGTTTCCACAATCATGCTACATAGCATGTCTCCAACCGCTCCACCACGCACTGGCTTTATGCCTTTCCCGCGTAATCGAAATAATCTTCCCGTCTGCGTTTCGGCGGGGATTTTCAGTTTGACTTTACCATTTAATGTAGGGACTCCTACTTCACCGCCGAGGGCCGCCATGCTGAAGCTAATGGGTACTTCACAATGCAGGTTGTTGGCTTCCCGAGTGAATAGCTCATGTGCGCGTACATATATCTGTACATAAAGGTCTCCCGCCGGACCATTATTGGCTCCAACTTCACCTTCACCCGATAGACGAATTCGATCGCCACTATCCACTCCAGCCGGAACTTTAACGGATAGCTTTTTGTTTTTTCGCGCAAGTCCGGTACCGCGGCAATAATCACAAGGAACACGAATGGTTTTACCTTTGCCACGACAACGCGAACAGGTTTGCTGAATGGAGAAGAATCCTTGTTGCATGCGAACCTGACCGACCCCACCACAAGTACTGCAAGTTTCTATGCTGGTGCCCGGCGCAGCACCTGAACCACCGCATTTTTCACAGGTGGCTTGTTGTGGAATTTCAATGGTGGACTCGGTACCAAAAGCGGCTTCTTCAAAACTGATTTCCAAATCATATTGAATATCCGCGCCACGATATACGCGCTGCGACGAACGCCGCCCACCACTAAAAATGTCACCAAAGATGTCACCAAAAATATCACTGAAATCCGCGGTGCTGCCAGCCGCGCCACCTTGTACGCCAGCATGACCAAATTGGTCATAGGCCTGACGCTTTTGCGCATCTCCTAAAATTTCGTAGGCTTCTTTTGCTTCCTTGAACTTTTGTTCGGCCTCCTGATCCCCCGGATTCCGGTCTGGATGATATTTCATTGCCAATCGGCGATAGGCTTTTTTCAAAGCGTCTGCGCTTATCGAACGGCTTACGCCCAGGATCTCATAATAATCTCTTTTTTCCATCTCGCCTAAATAAAAGTCCGAGGCATTTACACGCTCTCGGACCGGTAGGTTGATTTGCGCTTCAGGCAGTGCCTAAAGCAGTGAAACTACGCTCGCCTGGCAGTTGGTTATATTTGTCGTACAAAACCCGCAACTCAGGATTTATTCTCGTCTACTTCTTCAAACTCTGCATCTACCACGTCATCCGTTGCGGTTTTGTTGTCTGCACCACCAGCCGCGCCTGTATTAGTTTGCGCATACATGCGTTCCGCAAGTTTGCCGGATGCCTGCGCCAGTGCCTGTGTCTTGGTTGCGATTATATCTTTGTCGTCTTTGTCTAAAACGGCTTTAAGATCTCGCATCGCATTTTCAATTTGCATACGCTCCTCCTGCTCAACTTTGTCGCCCATTTCCTCCAGTGATTTTTCAGTGGCGTGAAGCATTTGGTCGGCCTGGTTGCGCGCGGCCACCAGATCGGCGAACTTCTTGTCTTCTTCAGCGTGCACCTCGGCATCACTGACCATTGCTTCTATTTCTGCATCCGATAACCCACTGGACGCCTTAATCACGATGGACTGTTCCTTACCTGTGGCTTTGTCTTTCGCTGAGACATTGAGTATTCCATTCGCATCTATATCGAATGTTACTTCAATCTGCGGCATACCACGTGGCGCAGGTGGAATATCACTTAAGTCGAAACGCCCCAGTGATTTATTTGCGGTGGCTTGTTCACGCTCACCTTGCAGCACGTGTACAGTAACCGCAGTTTGATTATTTTCCGCAGTAGAAAATACTTGCTGCGCATTGGTTGGAATGGTGGTGTTTTTATCAATAAGCTTTGTCATTACACCACCTAAAGTTTCAATCCCCAGAGAAAGCGGCGTGACGTCAAGCAATAAGACGTCTTTGACATCGCCGCCCAGGACACCGGCCTGAATCGCGGCACCTACTGCTACGGCCTCGTCTGGATTCACATCTTTACGCGGCTCTCTACCAAAAAAATCCTGCACGACTTGCTGCACCTTGGGCATGCGAGTTTGCCCACCCACCATGATGACGTCATTGATATTCGACGCGGATAAACCCGCATCTTGTAACGCTTGTTTACATGGGGGAATAGTGCGTTGTATCAACTCTTCCACTAACGACTCTAATTTGGCGCGCGTGAGTTTGATATTGAGGTGCTTCGGACCTGATTGATCAGCAGTGATATAAGGAAGATTTACCTCCGTCTGCTGACCTGAAGATAGCTCAATCTTGGCTTTTTCCGCAGCCTCTTTTAACCGTTGTAACGCCAGCGGATCATGGTGCAGATCAAACCCCTGATCCTTCTTAAATTCATCCGCAAGATAATCTATCAGGCGCATATCAAAATCTTCACCACCTAAGAAAGTGTCGCCATTAGTGGACAACACTTCAAATTGATGTTCACCATCGACTTCGGCAATTTCAATAATCGAAATATCAAAAGTACCACCACCTAAGTCATATACCGCGATTTTGCTGTCACCGCGTTTTTTATCCATGCCATAAGCGAGCGCGGCGGCAGTTGGCTCATTAATAATTCGCTTTACGTCAAGACCCGCGATCCTGCCCGCGTCTTTGGTCGCCTGTCGTTGTGAATCGTTAAAATACGCTGGTACGGTAATCACCGCTTCCGTTACTTCTTCACCAAGATATTCTTCGGCAGTCTTTTTCATTTTCATCAATATACGCGCGGAAATTTCTGGTGGCGCCATGTTTTTCCCGCGTGCTTCTACCCAAGCATCTCCGTTGTCGGCCCTGATGATGTTATAGGGCACGAGTTTGATGTCTTTTTGTACCTCTTTTTCATCGTAGCGGCGACCAATCAGGCGCTTGATCGCATAAAGGGTGTTATTCGGGTTAGTAACTGATTGACGTTTAGCCGCCTGACCTACAAGTACTTCATCATCGTCAGTAAAAGCAACAATAGAGGGGGTGGTACGATCACCCTCGCTGTTTTCAATAACTTTAGGCGTAGTACCCTCTGTGATAGCCACACAGGAATTAGTAGTGCCTAAATCAATGCCAATTATCTTACCCATCGCTTATCTCCAGGAAATTTTCATAACGTTTAGTTGTTTATTTGTATTTATAAAGTTGTTTTTATGAATGTTGGGGCAATACCTTACGATTCAAGGCGATACTAAATATAAAAACAGCATTTTTGTGTCAATCGCCGATTTTCTCTCACTCGTGTGTGGTCTGTTCAGGTGGCTTAACCACGATGACCATCGCTGGCCGTAATAGCCGATCATGTAAAGTATAGCCCTTTTGCATCACGCTGATTACGGTATTGGGCTCGTGTTCAGCACTTTCCTGCATGGTCATGGCTTGGTGAAAATTAGGATCAAATGCTTCACCAGCGGGATCGATCTCTGCAATTGCAAACTTTTGTAGCACGCCCGCCAGTATTTTAAGTGTAAGCTCTGTACCTTCCTGTAATTTTGTGGCGTCTGCATCTGCTGCCCCCAGACCCAGCTCCAGACTATCTTTGACTTGTAATAACTCGCTGGCGAATCTTTCTATCGCGTACTTATGCGCGTTTGATATATCACGCTCTGCGCGTTTACGTAGATTTTCCGCTTCCGCCTGCACCCGTAACATCCTGTCATGATATTCAGCAGCTTTTTGTCGCATTTCTACAAGCTCTTGCGCTAAATCCTTATGCTCAACTGGCTGATCGCCACTCTCCGCGGCGGCGTCTTCTACCAAGGGAGATGACTGCGTGGATGAACTGTTTTCTTCCGGGTTTTGAATAGATTCAGCCATAACTTTGCGTGCCATTAAAATAGCGATGTACTTACTAAGCTCAAATATGTGGATTAATTTTGACTATTCAAGGCTTCACCCAGTAGCTTGGCCGTCAAATCAACGATGGGAATCACTCGCTCATAAGACATACGCGTCGGGCCTACTACTGCAAGTACGCCCATAACCCCATCATCCACGGCATAGGGCGAGGTAACCACACTGCAATCATCCAAAACTTCGTAGCCTGATTCCTGACCAATAAAGATTTGCACGCCTTGCGCGCAAATACACCGATCCAGCAAGCGTAAAAACTCCCGTTTTTGACTAAAAACCTCAAACAGGCTTCTTAGCTTCTCCATATCCGATAATTCATCATATTCCATCAGATTAGTCTGCCCAACTATGATGTAATCAGACTGGCCGGCATCCGATGCGGAAAATATTTTTTCGCCCATTTCTACCGCGGAGCACATCAAATCATTCATGTGCTCACGGACACGATCTAACTCATCTAAAATTTTTTGTCTGGCCACGACCAGATCTTGCCCTGCACATAAATCGTTCAGGTAATTGGCGGCCTGTTGCAGTTCCGATGCGGTATACTCTCGCTCGGTATGTAAAATTCGATTTTGAACTTCCTGCTGGTTCATTACCAAAATAGCCAAAACGCGATGATCCGAGAGTGATAAGAATTCAATTTGGCGAAACTCGGCGCGTTCGTGCCTGGGTATAGTTACTATGCCGGTCATACTCGTCAGGACAGATAGTAACTCTGAAGCACTTTCGGCCAGGTCATTTACAGTTTGCGTGGGATTTAAATTTTGTCTTACTTGCGAAATTACATCGACAGTAAGTGGCTGAGTTTTGAGCATGGTGTCAATAAACAGACGATAGCCTTTGGTAGTAGGCATGCGACCCGCGGAGGTGTATGGAGATTTAACAAAGCCAAGTTCTTCCAAGTCCGCCATAACGTTACGTACCGTGGCCGGACTAATATTCAGCTCCGACAGCTTAGCCAAGGTACGCGAACCCAAAGGCTGGCCATCAGATATATAACTCTCGACCAGTACTTTTAAAAGTTTCTGAGTACGTTCATTCAGCGTATAAATTGAATCTTCAATTGAAACCATGATATCCAGCATTTTAGCACATGCCTGGCACTCCGTATGCGAGAGTGCCAAAATTATCATCGCAGTAGTAGTAGGACATGTCAAGCGGGTATCTGTTAGTGTAGCGATAAAATTCGTGATAGCTTTCAATAAAATCAAATAACGCAGTTGTGAACCAGTTTTCTAAAATCGGGATCATTTCCAAACCTGATGATCCATCTATAGCCGGTACTGTCCAATCTCTTTATCGGTATTTATCTGCCAGTTCCATGGACGTCTGTATGGATGCCGTATCAGCAAAACTTGTTGATCAAAAATCAGTGAAACCTAACTGTGCGGAATACATAGCGGCACATAGCCATCTGGTAATTGTAGTCGGTGGTGATGGCACTCTCTTACACGCTGCTCATAGCATTATCCAAAATAATATTCCACTGCTCGGGATTAATTTGGGACAGCTTGGATTTCTGGTGGAAATTAGTCCGCATGAAATCGCAACACAGTTGGATCAAATTCTGGCGGGACATTACATTGAAGAACAACGCTTTGTGTTGCAGGCCAGTCTGATCAGAGATGGGAGCACTATCAGCACTTCAAATGCCGTAAATGACGTAGTCGTTCACGCCATGCAAATGGTGCGTATGATAGTGGTGGAAACCCATGTAAATAAACAACATCTCAACACTCTACGTGCCGATGGCTATATTGTTTCCACGCCCACTGGCTCAACCGCATACGCCTTGTCCGGCGGAGGCCCTATCCTGCATCCTAATTTAGACGCTGTCGTGCTTGTACCAATTTGTCCACATACACTTAGTAACCGCCCTATCGTCGTAGATGCAGACAGCCAGATTGAGATATTACTACCGGTACAGAATCACCACATGGCACTGGCTTCCATTGATGGACAAATTAATATGAATTTTATGCCGGGAGACACGCTAAAAATTGAAAAAGGAGAACATGCGTTGCGGCTTATTCAACCCAAAGATTACGATTACTTTGAGGTCTTGCGTGAAAAATTACGCTGGAGCGCGACCCCCGATAGAAAAATTCCCTGAGTTCCGCACAGTAGGTAAGTACGTATATGCTGAAATCAATTTACATTAACAATTTCGCTATCATTGACGAACTGGAACTGGATTTCTTTTCGGGTATGAGCGTGCTTACCGGGGAAACGGGTGCCGGCAAATCAATTATTATTGATGCCCTGAACCTGGCATTAGGAAATCGGGCTGACCGCTTGATGGCGCGTGACGTACACAACAAGGTTGAAGTGGTTGCAACATTAGATATTAACGGCATAAAACCAGCGATCACCTGGCTGAAACAACGTGATCTTTACATCGGGGACGATTGTATTCTACATCGCATTGTCTCAACAGACGGTAAATCTAAAGTCTACATCAACAATACCCCATGTTCGGTAATGGCGTTACGCAGTGTTGGTAATTTATTCGTCGACGTATATGGTCAACACGAGCATCAATCACTTATACACAAAGATAAGCAGCGTGAATTGCTGGACGGTTTTGCGGGTAACGAAACAAGAATTGAGAAACTGGTAACGTGCTACCACCTTTGGCAGGATTTAACTGATCAACTACAAGCTATCGAACACGATCGAGAAACTACACGTTCCCGGCTGGATTTACTATGCTATCAGTGCCATGAACTTGAGCAGCTCGATTTAAGCCATGGCGAATATGAAGAACTAAACGCTGAATACACGCGCGCAAGTAACGCAAAGGCATTAAATGAAAGTAGCTGGCGCATCTCTCAGAAACTTGCTGGAGAAGGTGACAATCGCATCTGTGATCAGCTTTATCATGCGATCAGCGAGTTGGAGAAATGTAGTGCCATTGATGAAAAACTTAAAGAACTATCAGATACTTTACAAAGTACCCATATACAACTTAAGGAGATCTCGAACACCCTGCGTGATTATGCCGAGAAAATTTCTGCTGATCCACGAGAATTAAAAATACTGGAAGAACGTATCGCTGCGATAGAAGAGGTGGCTCGCAAACATAAAGTTAAACCTCCTCAACTGATAGAACTACGCACGTCCTTACAAGCAGAGTTAGAAAAATTTGAAAATAACCACACAGATCCTGATAAAATCAGGAAATCGATGCAGGAAACTGAACACCATTATCGGGCTTTGGCAAAAGAAATTAGCCTGGCAAGGAAACAAGCGGCCTTGGAGTTAAACCAAAAAATAACCGATTCCATGCAGTTTCTCGGCATGCAGGGTGGGCGTTTTTATATAGACGTACAAGCTAAAAAGTCCACAAAACCGTCCCCTGATGGCTTAGATAAAATTTATTTTATGGTCAACACTAATCCCGGACAATCACTGCGAATATTGAATAAAGTGGCATCGGGCGGTGAGTTATCAAGATTAAGTCTTGCCATACAAATAACCACGGCCAATAACTTACGGATTCCAACTTTGATCTTTGACGAAGTTGATACTGGCGTGGGTGGCGCGACGGCTGAAGTGGTTGGCAGACATTTACGCAAGTTGAGCGATAATGCACAAGTATTCTGTGTCACTCATTTGCCACAGGTGGCCGCACAGGCCCATCATCACTATAAGGTTACTAAGTTTGAACGGGGGAAATCGATTGTGGTGGAAATTTCCAATCTTGCTGAAACTGCGCGTATAGAGGAACTTGCGCGTATGCTTGGCGGCATAGAGATGACTCGTAACGCCCACGAATATGCTAAAGAAATGCTGTGTCAAATTAAGAACCAGCAAATGTGAATTATATGAGGAAGACTGTTGTCGTACTCTGCTTCTGCGGCGCACTATCCGTACATGGGTGCCAGAGTAAGTTATTGACGACCTATAAAATCGACGTGCAACAGGGTAATTCAATAGAGGCGGAAGCTGTAGAAAAAATAAAATTGGGAATGAGTAAGGAACAGGCGCACTTTGTACTTGGCAGCCCGTTAATTGCCGACAGTTTTCATCCGGAGCGATGGGATTATATCTATCTGTTTACCCCAGGAAACGGCAACCAACAACGCCGCCAGCTGACGTTAATTTTTGACCGGGACGAGGTCATAGAGATTATCAGAGATAATATGACTATTTCTAAAGAAAGGAAGCCCACAGCTACTGCTAACAAACAGGATGACAGCGAATAAAAGCGTCACAACGCCAGCCAAAAACATATTACCTGAAGCGAAATCCGCGATTAACACCTGACAGTACCAATTGGCGATGAATTTTCGCTAAAGTAGCTACCGAACTGGAGTATTAATTTATTCCTGCATCGCGCGTCGACGACGTGCTGCCATTGGATGTAGAGACAAGGCACGGTAAATTTCTATGCGGTCCTGATCCCGCACTATCTGATGCAACTCTACAAGCCTGCCATAAATACCGATACCATTTTTTGATAGGTCTATCTCACGGTAATTGTCTAAAATTCCAGACTGCTGTATAGCCTCCAGCACCGTGATCCTGCGTGCTAGCCTTAGGGTGATTATTTCCTGATGATGCGGCAAGGCATAACAAACCTTCACTGCAACAGACGCATCACCTTCCATATAAATGCTTGGCTCTTGCCGTAAAAGAGGAAACTAATTTAGTCGCAACCTGATTAAAAATCGATCCCAACGTCACCTCATATAAACGATTTGAAAATAAAAACTCTATGTCTAACTCAATTCGACACGCAGAGTTATCTATTTTATAAAATTGCCAACAGCCGGTTAAATGCTTAAACGGCCCGGTTATTAAATACATGGTAATTTTTTCGTCTTCGATCAGTTCATTGCAGGTTGTCACCGAGGCTTTGATGCCTCGACTGGCAAAATGCATCGTTGCATATTTTTCACGCTCATTCTCTTTGCCCACATCGCATTTCACACACCAGGGAACAAATTCCGGATACGAATCCACGTCATTTACTAACTGGTACATCTGTGTCGCCGTAAAGGGCAACAACGCACTGCGCTGCACGTGGGTCATAAAAAATATCAGACGATATGTAACTTTTCTAAGATACCTAATACGTACAAAAAAATCAGCATAACACCGACAGGCGTAATATACTTTGTAAGAAAATGCCATAAACGATAGGCGGCTTCATGCTTAATTTTTAATTCGTCACGGCATGACGCTTCGCGCATTACCCAAGCTGTAAATAAACAAATTAAAATTCCGCCCAACGGCAGCATCATATTAGAAGTCACGTATTCCAGTAAATCAAAAAACGATTTGTCTTCGAGAAAGGTGCCATCAAAAAATTCGATGCGGCGCCAATGATTAAATGAAAATACTGTGCCCAGTCCAATCGTCCAGACTATCGCCCCGCATAGTAGAGAGGATGGCAGGCGTCCAATTGAAAATTTTTCAATCAACCACGCCACCGCAGGTTCAATTAAGGAAATTGAAGATGTCCACGCGGCACATACCAAAAGCACAAAAAACAAGGTGCCGAATAATAAACCTCCCGTCATTTGCCCAAAGGCGAGCGGCAGCGTGTTGAAAATCAGACCCGGGCCTTGATCCGCCTCTAAGCCATTGGCGAATACGATAGGGAAAATAGCCAAACCTACAAATATGGCTACTAAGGTATCTGCGATAGCTACCTGAAAACTAGTGGTGGCCACAGATGCCTCGTTTGGAAGATAAGAGCCATACATCATAATCGCGCCCATGCCCAAGCTGAGACTAAAAAACGCCTGCCCCATTGCTTTTAATACAACTTCTGAGCTTATCTTAGAGAAATCCGGGGTGAATAAAAACTTCAGCCCAGCGTAAAACTCGCCTTTTAATATCGCATACACGATCATAATTAAAATTAATATAAACAAGGCTGGCATTAAAATACGTACCGCGGTCTCTAAACCTCTGTTTACACCTCTGGCAACTATAAAAACTGTCAACGCCATAAACAAAGTATGCCAAAACAATAGCCGCGCTGGATCTGATATTAAAGCGTCGAAAATATTCTTTACTTCATCACTTGTAGCCCCCATGAATGTGCCACTTACCATCTCCACCACATAGGCCAATGCCCAGCCAGCGATTACACTGTAAAAAGAAAGAATTAAGAATCCGGCTAATAGTCCTATTACGCCTAGCAATCCCCAGGAGCCGCTTACATTTTCTTCCGCAGCTAACGTGCGCATCGTATTTACCGGGCTGCTTCTGCCTCTGCGACCTAATAACACTTCCGACATCATTACCGGTATCCCAAACAGGGCGATGCAAATCAGGTACACAAATACAAATGCACCTCCCCCGTTTTCGCCCGCCATGTAAGGAAACTTCCAAATATTCCCCAAACCAACCGCGGAACCTGCCGCGGCTAACACGAAAGCAAATCGTGTTGACCAATATCCATGTACCGAGGTCCTTAAAGTGGCCATTAGTCAGCTATATTCCAAGTAATCAGTTGTATAAAAGTGCCTGACGTATCTATAAAAACCGTCGCAAGCTGTTATCAAATATCCCATAATAAGAACGATGTCTAAGCTTAAATCTAAAAGTAATTATATTGCGATCAATAAAAAAGCGCGCCATGACTATTTTATTACTGAACAGATTGAAACCGGGCTGATGCTTGAAGGTTGGGAAGTAAAAAGTCTAAGGGCAAAAAGCATACAATTAAAAGAGAGTTATGTCCTTATCAAAGACTTGGAGGCGTGGCTACTGGGCGCACATATTAGCCCTTTGCCTACTACTTCCACACATAAAATGGTTGATCCAATAAGAACGCGCAAATTATTATTACATAAAAACGAACTGGCTAAATTAGTTGGAGCCGTTGAGAGAAAAGGTTTCACCATTGTCCCATTGTCTCTGTACTGGAAAAAAGGCATCGCTAAGCTTGAAATTGGCATCGCCAAAGGCAAACAAAAACAAGATAAACGTGCAAGCATTAAAGAACGGGATTGGCAACGAGATAAACGACGGCTGTTAAAACGGGGGCAATAACTATTCAGACAGAATTTGCACCGCGAAGCTCATCATTCCACTTATTGAATCCAGTGTCGTCGCCTTGGTTAGATTAAAACAGGCGTTACAATTTTACTCCGCAGTTGAAAATCCCGGATTTTGACTTTTTTTGCGTTGCATGAACGCATTTATCGTATGATTCGAATTCTCCGATCACCTCTGACGATTCCGAGTTCGCGTGAGCATATATCTCACCTACCCACTTACCGCTCGCAGCTCCACTATCACTATCACCACATCCAGTAATGAATAAGGATAAGCTGATTAAAACGCATGCCAATAACTTCTGTCTCATAACGGGTACTCCATAGGATAGTAGATGTAAAAGTGAATGCAATGTAACGAAATTTGCGTGGCGCAACAAGCATTACAAAACGATTCACTCATCCGATTGTAAACCAACACTGTCTCGCAGACATCTATGGCATGCGGTCCTGATCACATTGCCGTTGAATCTTATGCAGAAACGCGTCGTGCGCGCGCAGCTCGTCTTCATTGGCATAGATAATTTTTAGTTTGAGCCTTTGCATAGCTGAATTTTGCGCAGCTTGTCTTTGCTGAAGTGTTTTTTCCATGCCGGATACCAGACTTAATGCTGTCTGGCCACTAGTCATGGCTAAGTAGACTTCAGCCAGAAGTTGGGCATCTACTAAGGCGCCATGTAACTCGCGACGTGAGTTATCAACTGCATAACGCCTGCATAAATCATTTAAGCTGTTGTTTAGCCCAGGATGAATTTTTCTCGCCAACTCTAAAGAGTCAACTACCTTGCAACAATCCTGAACGTCGGCAATGGTGTGCCCAACCAGTGACAGTTCCGCATTTATAAATGCGACGTCGAAGCTGGCATTGTGAACGATAAGCTCGGCGTCATCAATAAACTGAATTAAGTCGTCGGCAATATCTGAAAATCCTGGCTTATCTGCGAGAAAACTTTGCGAGATACCATGCACCCTAAATGCACCTTCGTCTATGCTGCGATCAGGGTTTAGAAACTGGTGATATTGCTGATCTGTAACCCGGCGATGGATGATTTCAACACACCCAATTTCGATGATGCGATGCCCTTGAGCAACCTCAAGCCCGGTGGTTTCCGTATCCAGTACTACCTGACGCATTGTTATTTCAACAATTTTTCAAATGGCTTACGATAACAGATTATCAATCGCCTCGTTGGCCAACTGATCCGCTCGTTCGTTTTCCACATGACCACTATGCCCTCGTACCCAATTCCACGTGATGTTATGAGTTTTCACCAGTTTGTCCAATTTAATCCATAAATCTTTGTTCTTAACTGATTTTTTTTGGGAAGTTTTCCAACCATTTTGCTTCCAGTTTGGCATCCATTGTTGCATGCCATCCATTAAATAGCGTGAATCAGTGGTGATATGAATTGTACAGGGATGCTTTAATCTTTGTAACGCCGCAACCGCCGCTTGCAATTCCATACGATTATTTGTGGTTTCGGCCACCGCACCATGCAATACGATTTCCTCCCCCCGATAACGCAGTATTGCTGCCCACCCCCCAGGGCCAGGATTGCCACGACAGGCGCCATCAGTGTAAATATTGACTTGTTCCGACACGATGCGTTTGTCTCGCGGAAGGTTCCGCAACATTGACTGGAAGAATACGACCACGTGGACGCCAGGATTGAGAACTGGGGGTGAGCGTAAGCACTCGTTTTTTTGCTACAAATATTTGCACGCATCCTAAACTATGCATTCCATAACGGGCGACTTTATTGAGGAATTCAAGGCGTTGCTGCAAACGCAGATTCTGGATGGGTGGCCGTAAACCTATATGTTTAACCTCCAGTACGGCGAAATCCAGTAATGCAAGCCAGTCTTTTAGTCTTCGTGCTGAGTAGAAATGACCGACCCAAGGTGCGCGTTTGCTGCCCGCCAGGGCTACCTTACTTAAGCCCATCATACTAATAGGATTAAACCCTATGAGCACCAGGTAACCTTCAGAAATAAGCACCCGGTGCGCTTCACGTAACACTTGGTGAGGATCATGAGAAAAGTCCAGCGTATGCGGCAACACCATTAAGTCCAGGGTGTCACGGGGAAAAGGTAACGCTAACGGGCTTGCCATGACGTTGCCTTGTTTAGAATCGACTGCCATGTATATTTTTTGACCAATCGCACTGCCGTTTAACATGTCCATATCCTCTGCGATAGCTCCTATTTGTAACGCGTAATAACCAAACAAGCCGGGCAACAACTGTCGTAACGTATGCTGTAATTCATCACTTAGAATTTTCCCTGCAGGGGTGGCATACCAATTTTGTAGCTGTTGCGTGAGCTTTGCGGAGGACATTAAGCGAGATACTGACATAAGTGAATTTTACTTCAAAAACAGTTAGTCGAAAGTATAAATAGTAATACGATGATTCAAAACCAGACGATCACTATCATACTCATGCCTTGTGGGGTGATAACGTATGCTTGCAATTAGCGGCTGGCAGCGGCGGCACTAACTCGGGTACCGCGCTCAATAATGCTTTTGTATATTCATGCCGTGGATCAATTAGCACCCGCTCCACCAGACCTTGTTCCACTATCTTGCCCTGATACATCACTGCCACGCGATCGGCAAAATACGCCACCACCGACATGTCGTGAGTAATGAATAGATAGCTAATTCCATACTGGTGCTGTAAATCATTTAAGAGATCGAGAATCTGCGCCTGTACTGAAACGTCTAACGCGCTGGTCGGTTCGTCACAGATAATAATCCTGGGGTTTACGGCTAACGCCCTCGCGATACAAATGCGCTGGCGCTGTCCGCCGGAAAATTCATGTGGGTAACACAAGTGGGCGCGCCCATCCAAACCGACTTGCGCAAGCAATTCCAATACTCGTGCCCGACGCACCCCAGCGTCCGCAATGACGTTAAGCGCCTTCATACCCTCTTCGATAATTTCGCCCACTATCATGCGTGGATTCATCGACGCATAGGGATCTTGAAAAATAATTTGTAGATTTGTGCGTTGCCTGATCAACTGTTTATCATTAATTTCATGTATTGGCACGCCTGCATAGGTAATTTCACCAGCCGTAGGTTGCACTAAACGCAAAATACCTTTGCCCACCGTGGTCTTTCCACTACCCGATTCACCCACTAACGCAACGGTCTCACCCGCAGGTATTTCAAGTGAAACTCCATCCACCGCTTTTACATGCCCTACCGTGCGTTTGAATATGCCTTTACGAATCGGAAAGTAGACTTTCAAATTTTTCACACGCAAGGCGTGGTTGGTATTACGTTCTTTCGTAACGGGGTTGCGCATGTTTCTATGGCTGCTAACAAGCAACGGTTGGCCACGCTTTTCCATCGACGGTAAGGCCGCGAACAAGTCCCAGCTATATTGGCTTTGTGGCCTGGAAAAGAACGCTGCTTTGCCAGAGCGTTCAACAATTATGCCTGCCTGCATAACCGCTACGTGGTCAGCGACCTGTTTCACCACTGCCAAGTCATGCGTGATAAATATAATGGCTATTTTGAGCTGCTGTTGCAGTTCATTAATCAACTCCAATACCTGTGCTTGTATCGTCACGTCAAGCGCAGTAGTGGGCTCATCTGCAATCAACAATTTAGGTTCACAAGCTAAGGCCATAGCAATCATCACTCGCTGTTTCATGCCGCCCGACAATTCATGCGCGTAGGTGTCAAGCGTATAAGTCGGTTTAGGAATTTTTACAGCATCCAGTAAATCTAAGGCGCGTTGACGAGCTTGTGCCTTGCTCATATTTTGATGACGCATCAATACTTCAGAAATCTGCCTGCCTACTTTTACGACCGGATTGAGAGAGGTCATCGGTTCTTGAAAAATCATTGAGATACCACGGCCTCGAATATCGCGCATCTGGCGCTCCGGCAAAGCTAATAAGTCAACGCCATCAAAATTTATCGCGCCACTGGCTACCCGCGCCGCCGCAGGCAACAGTCGAATAACAGAAAGCGCAGTGATTGATTTACCACTACCCGATTCACCTACCAGGGCAAACGTATCACCCGCACGAACCTGGAAACTAACGCCTTTGACCGCTGTAAGCGCACGCTGGCCAGACTCAAATAGTATTTTCAGGTTGTCTACGCGCAGTAATAGATTGGACATGTTTTATCGTTTCGCTAAACGCGGATCCAGTGCATCGCGCACTACATCGGCAAATAAATTGGCACACAGCACCAGCGTGAACATAAAAAATAATGAGGCTGCCAGCGACCACCATACAATTGGTTCACGCGCCATTTCGAGACGCGCGCCGTTAATCATGTTGCCCCAACTATTCATCGTAGGATCCACACCGATATTGATATATGACAACACTGCCTCAGCTAATACCAGTCCGCTAAAATCGAGCACTAACGTGATCAGCACGATATGCATAACATTCGGCAAAATATGTCTGCATATCGTTTGTGCGGAACCCACGCCAAACGCGGTTGCCGCTTGAATGAAATCAACTTCACGCAGCTTTAACGTCTCTGCCCGTAATAAACGACACAAGCCAGTCCAGCTGGTTACACCCAGGATTAAACATAAAAACAATAGCCTTAAATCCGCGCGTTGTGTCAAGCTGGCAAACTCTTCCGCGTGTTTGCTCATATACACATTCAGCATGAGCACCGCGGCGGCGATCAGTAACACTCCCGGAATAGAGTTGAGGGTGGTGTAAAGGTACTGAATGACGTCATCGACCCAACCACCAAAATAACCTGCCATGATACCAAGCGTAACTGCGAACGGCAGCATCAATAGTGTGGTTAAAGTACCGATGACAACACCAGTACGAATACTTTTTAGTGCCTGATACAAGACGTCTTCACCGACTTTATCGGTACCAAGCACGTGATATTTAGCCGCCCATTCAGCCCCAACGAGTAGCACGAGAAAAACTATTAACAAGGTGGTTACTATGGTTTTCCACGGAACGTCTGACGCACCACTGATCATCGCCAGCACGGTTTTGACAAATGCTTGTTGGTTCCTGATAGATAAACAGGCACACAACAAAATCAATAAAGTCACCCAGACAATAATGGCTTTAATTACGCCGATTAAAGCCAACTTAAATATGTCGGTGGCTTTTTCACCTCGTGGGTTACCCAAATGCGCACCCCCCCAGGACAAACGTGGATATATACGTTGTTTCGTACCATCAGATAACCGCACTGTTTCTTTGGCATACAAATGTGCCGCAAAAGGTGCCGAATAGGTTTTCTCAGTGCTGTGGCGTAACTCCGAAAGAATCTGGTCAAACACGCTGAGCACCTCGCTGCTGTATTGCACGGCGTCAAGTTGTCCTGATCGCTTGTCTACTATCGGGTGGAAATGCAGCGAGTCTAATATGGCGATTCCAATGTAGACTGATAAGACTATCATCGAGATCACACCGGCTTTACTGCGTACCACTTGTCGCCAGGGCTGACGCAAATGTGGTTTGCGCATCGCGTATAGAAAAAACCCAACAATGCCAAGCAACAAACCAAAAATCATAATGTCGGTAAGCAAAAAGACTGGTTTGCCGAACATACGACTAGCTTAGCCTGACTCTGGGATCGACGATAGTGTAGGAAATATCGGTCAGCAACAGCCCCACGATATATAAAAATGCGCCCAGAAATACCATGGAGCGTACAATGGCAAAATCCTGTCGATTGATCGCGTCAATGGTATAGCTGCCCAGTCCTGGAATTCCAAAAAATGATTCTGTTATTAAACTACCCATAAACAATAATGGTAAAATCACTACTACTCCAGTGAGAATCGGAATGAGTGCGTTACGCAGTACGTGCCTGAATAACACCATCTGTTCTGAGATTCCCTTGGCGCGCGCGGTGCGCACGTAGTCCTGGTTAATTTCTTCAAGAAATATGGTGCGATACCATCTGGTGCTGGATCCAATACCGCTGATGATGCCGATTATGATCGGTAATACCAAAAACCTGATTCCAAATACCCCACTTTCAAAACCCGATATCGGCATCACGCGCAAAATCTTTCCCATGATGAATTGCCCGCCGATAATGTAGAACAAGCTCGAGATTGACATTAAAGCAACGCAAATGACCACAGCCCAATAGTCAATGTAAGTGGCACGAAAAAAAGCAATTACCAACGCCAGGGTAATTGTCACAAGCAATCCAATAATCAGTTGTGGTACCGCAATGGCCAAACTGGGCCACATGCGCTGACTAATATCAAAACTAATATCGCGCCCACTGTCGGAGCGACCAAAATCAAATACGAATAGTCGAACAGATTTGGTATAGAAAATGGTTTCGGTGAACTTTTTTGCGCGCTTAGCTTCAGCGTTATAAAACAACGGGTGGTGGTAGCCACGCTCACTTTTCCAGCCATTTATCTGTTGTTGCGTAACGTGTTTTTGCCCTAAAAACACGCGCGCCATATCATCGGGTGAATTGACTACAAAAAACAACATGAACGTAAGGACGTTGACCCCAACGAGTATGGGGATTGCGTATAAAGCGCGGCGGATGATGTACGCGATCATTGTACTGCGCTGCGCTCGCGCCTGCGAAAGCTGATTATCGCCGGTATAAATGAGGCGCATAAAAATAAAAATAAAATAATAAGTGGCCAGTAATTTGGCTGATTCCACGCGGCGCGTTGCACGTTTCTCAAATCAGCATTTACGCGCTTGTACTTCAAAAGATTATTAGCCATTAAATTTGGTTTTACGTTTTGCAACCAGCTGTGAAACAAAGAAAATGCTTGCGGATGAAAGCCCCATAGCCAAGGGGCGTCACGTTGTAAAATTTTCGTCATACGCTGAATGATCCGTAAACGCTCAGGACTATTTTTGGTATTTTTCATTTGCTCGAACAGGTGGTCAAACTCCGGATTTGCATAGTTAGCAGCATTTTCACCGTGGTGTTTTACTTTTCCATTCGGGCCATACAATAAAAACAGGAAATTTTCCGGGTCCGGGTAATCCGCATTCCAACCCCATTGAAAAATTTGATTGGTGCCATTGCGCATTTTTTCCTGGAAACGATTGTAGTCGGTAGCACGAATCACTAACTGAATGCCAAGCTTCCTGTATTGTTTACGTATCCAATTGAGCTGGGCTTTAGCATCTGGTCCTGCTGCCGGAGTGTCAAAATTCAAAATAAGGGGCTTGCCCGTTGCAGTATCAATACCATCTGCATAACCCGCTCGCGCCATTAGCTCTTTGGCGTATTTGATTGATTTTCTTTTTGCCTCACCATTTTCCCAATCGTATACGTAAGGATTGATGCCCGCTACACCTTCGATATTCCCAAAAATACCAGGCGGTATAGGGCCTTGTGCCATGACACCGCGCCCATTCGCAAAGATAGAAACATATTCTTCGTAATCAACCACAATAGAAATGGCGCGACGTAATAAACGCGCGCGCTCTGAATCTCCTCCTACAACGGTATCCAGCATGTTAAAGCCCATATAGAATATGGAGGTCGTCACCGCAGCCTTCAGTTGAATACCTTTGGCTTGCATTAATTCGGTGAGCTGTACGTCTCCCTGAGAGCTAAATTGAATCGCCTGATCAAAACTGTCTGAGGTTACGCCCGAGGCATCATAGTAGCCTTGTAAAAATTTATTCCAGTACGGAATGTTTTCCTTTTCTAAGCTGAACACTGCTTTTTGAATAAATGGCAAGTCTTTGTTCGCATCCGCTAATAAACCATTTTTGTAATCTTCCGGCTCACCATCTGATGGATAACGTTCACCATGAAAATTAGGATTTTTTTCCATTACCATGCGCAGGTTTGGATTATTTTCAGTTAGCATGAAAGGGCCTGTGCCTACTGGATACCAATTTAAAGAAATATTGCGTTCTTCCATGCCTGGTTGGCTATAAAATTTCTCTGCCTCCCATGGCATGGGTGAAAAAAATGGCATCGCAAGCCAAAAGACCAGTTGTGGATATTGCCCTTTAATGCGAATTTGATAGCTATAACGATCGATTTCGGTGACGCCTTCCAATTCTAAATTGCGCAGATCATGCCAAGCGGTAGCTTGCGCATATCGCTGGCCTACTTGTTTTCTGAATGTATCAAACCCAACTATATATTCCCGCATAACTCCCGCG
Organism: Gammaproteobacteria bacterium; assembly: GCA_963422595.1. Lineage (GTDB taxonomy): Bacteria > Pseudomonadota > Gammaproteobacteria > UBA4575 > UBA4575. The sequence goes on along the minus strand of OY730298.1, from coordinate 1,070,384 downwards.
ATTGGCGAGTGCAGAAAAGGACTGGCAATACGTTTTATTTGGTATACATAATCCGCAGCGGTCAATTCGCGCGAACCGGTCGCAGTAAAATCATTTAACTTATGAATATCTTTAAGATCATTTCTTTTTAGTGTCAGGTACGCGGGATTACCTCTATCATCAACTGCAAAAGCGGGATGAGGTTGGTAGTGAATACCCGGTTGAATTGAAATAATGTATTCAGAGAATGCGATCTCAGAAATATTCTCCCCCGAAATTGCTTCACCGTTAGCATTCAGATAACGCACTTGTGGCAGTGCCCGCGCGGTTAGGGGAATTAATCTATATGGGCGCAGGAGGTAATGGTATTGCAACGGGGGTTCGTAAATTTGGGCAATAAACTGGTATTCGTTCGCGCTGTATGAACTCACCGGATCCAAACGCTTGGGACGCTCACTAAACGAGGAATAAGTTACCGCTGAGGAATCGGATTCGCCCGGATAGGGGTTGTTCCAAGTCCCGTCATTGCATGTACTGAGCATACAAATTGTGACGATGGAGAAAAGAATTGCGGAACGGCCGTTCACGTAGTGATATGATTAAGTATAATGATTGGTATTACTTCCCCGTAGAACGATTATAAACTGTTTGCTAAGAAAATAATTCGCTCTAAATTCGTCGTAGAATATAGTAAGTTCCGAATGTAAATAGCATGGGATTTCTAACCGGCAAACACGCCTTGGTCATTGGTATCGCAAGTAACCGATCAATCGCTTGGGGGATTGCTGAAGCGATGAGGCGCGAAGGCGCGGAACTTGCGTTCACTTATCAAAACGCGAAGCTTAAGCCTCGTATTGAAAAATTTGCAGAGGCATCCGGCACTGAGATCGTTCTGCCTTGCGATTTAGGAAACGACGTAGAGATCGCCCGATTGTTTGGTGATCTGAGCAATAGCTGGGATCGATTAGATATCCTGGTGCATTCCGCGGCCTTTGCACCCAAGGAAGAGCTTGGAGGCGATTTTGTAGAGGTAACTACAAGGGAAGGCTCAAGCATCGCGCATGACGTCAGCAGCTATAGCCTGACTGCATTAGGCAAGGCGGCGCGTCCGATGATGAAGGGACGTAATGCTGCAATAGTATCAATGACTTATATGGGTTCAGTTCGCGCGATGCCAAATTATAACGTTATGGGCTTAGCTAAAGCCAGCCTGGAAGCAAATATCCGTTACATGGCTTACGCGCTAGGGCCGGATGGTATTCGCGTCAATGGCATCTCCGCCGGCCCCATCCGTACCCTTGCGGCGGCGGGCATCGGAAACTTCCGCAAGATGCTTGCGCACGTGGAACAAAATGCCCCGCTGCGTAAAAATATCACTATTGAAGAGGTCGGTAATACTGCCGCTTTTTTATGCTCTGACTTGGCCAGTGGAATTACGGGCGAGATCGTTTACGTCGATGCTGGCTTTAATATCGTCGGGATGTCCGGGTACAGTTGATGTTTGTGGCCACTACCGATAATGGTAGCGCGGTAATGTAAGGACGTCTCTAAACAGCGCACGTTTCAGGCTACCAGTATGCCCTTCTCCCCTTCCGTCTTGCCGATTATCACTGCCCCACACGAATCACTAAATACGTTTACACTGGTACGACACATGTCTAATACACGGTCTACCACCAGAATTAAACCGATGCCTTCCGCCGGTAATCCAATCGCCGCAAGAATGATGGCAATCGCGACTAAACTGGCGGAAGGAATGCCGGCGACGCCGATAGATGTCATCAATGCCAGCATAACAATAGAGATTTGTTGTGCGACGGTTAAGTCTAAACCATAGGCTTGGGCAATAAAGATTGCCGCGACACATTCATACAATGCGGTGCCGTCCATATTTACAGTTGCGCCCAGCGGCAGGACAAAACTGGTCACCCGATTGGAAACTCCCGCACGATCCTGTACACATTCTATCGTCACTGGTAAAGTTGCCGAAGAGGAGGCAGTGGAAAATGCCGTGAGCAAGGCCGGTGCCATAGCCTGATAATGCCTGATCGGATTTACGCCACCCACGAAGCGCAACAATAATGGCATGACTACGACGATATGAATCAGTAACGCGATGAGTACGGTGAAGAAAAAGACCAATAGTGGTTGAAATGCATCGAAACCGGAAACCGTAACCACTTCCGCCACTAGCGCAAATACGCCAACAGGCGCAAATTTCATCACCAATTCGGTAATGCACATCATGACGTCAAATACGCCCTGCCAAAATGATTGTAGCAGTTGACCAGTTTTCGGTTTGATTCTGGCGATGAAAAAACCAAACAGCAGGCTAAAAAATATAATGCCTAACATCTGTCCTTCGGCAGCGGCAGAAACAATATTGGTTGGTATCATGCGCAGAAAAATCCCCACCACGTTAGCCGCTGACTTACCTGCTACTTTCGCGGTAACTTCATCGGTGTCTTCGCTTAACCCAAGAATTTCTTTTGCCGGCTCACCATCAACGATGCCAGGCTGAATGATGTTTACCACGGTGATGCCAATAAGAATGGCAAACGTACTGGTAATTACATAGTAACCGAGCGTTTTACCGCCTAACCGCCCAAATGCGTCACCGCGCCCTAAACTACTCACGCCGACAATAATCGAGGCGGTGATTAACGGCACAATGAGCATTTTCAGCGCGTTCAAAAACAGTTTGCCGATAAAATCAAAAACGGCGACTAGTGAAACACCAAACAAACTGGATTCAGGATCAACCAACCAACCAACCAATACCGCAAGTAACAATGCGATAAGAATTTGCCAATGTAGCTTAAGCCGCATGATTTTAGGTCACATCAAAGAGTGAGTAGTAATGTAAAACAATGAACTTATAAGTTATTTTCAAAAATCTGTACACTGGCATCTGCCTTAATCGCCTGCATAATAGCATTAAATTCTCTACCACCATAACTAATAAATTTCGATAGTTGTAAGGCTGTTGCTACATCGATTTGATCCGCACCGTCCATGACTTCGTGCAACTCCAGTAAGGCATAACTTCCATCCGCTAACACCACACCAGCACTTTTCGTCTTTTGTATCGCCGGCCGTGGCAATTCGAAAGCACGCCTCAGGAGCGGGCCTGGTACGCGACTATCATCACGCCGCAATGCGCCATGACTAATTAATGCAAGCGAGTTTTCAGTTGATAATTCGTCCAAAGAGCTACCCGCCTGCATTTGAGCAAGAAGCTTCTGACCCTTGGCCGTAGCCTGCCCAGTTGCCTTGCGAGTCGCTATCACTTGCCTGATCTCTTCACTTACTTCATCCAAAGGCTCTTGCTCGGACTGTTTATGCTCAAGCAGGCGTAAAGCTATGACGTGTCCATCCGCGACTTCAATCAATTCACTATTTAGCCCGGAATTCAGAACGTCGTCGGAAAATGCTACCGATCGAATTTCAGGAAATGCGAAAATTTGAGCATTGCTGGTTTCAGTAAGCCAATCTGTCTGCCTGATCTGCACACCCAGGGTTTCCGAAACCCCTTGTAAATCGTCAGGTTGTTCAACCACCAGACTTGCTAATTCATCGGCAATTTCAGTAAATTGTTGTTGGGCCAGTTGACTCTTGCGTTCATTGATAATCTGCTCCCGAACTTCCTGAAAAGGCTTTTGCTCCGCCGCTTGAATTTCATCTAGCCATAATATCTGAATGCCTTGTTGAGTACGAATGGGTTGACTGTGCGCACCAACGTGTAAAGAAAATAACGCTTTTTCTAACTCTGCACTGGCAAAATCACCCGGTGCAATGAACCCAATCTGCCCGCCTTTTTCAGCCGACAGGCTGTCTTCGGAGTGTCGTTTGGCCAACTCAGCAAAAGCAGCACCTGCTTCGAGTTGCTGTAAAATGTCATTTGCCTTGCCCATGGCTTCATCCCATTCAATAGCATCGGTGGCAATTTCATCAGGCACTTTGAATAAAATATGCCGCGCTTCGCGTAGCTCATCGGTCACATAATGCGCAGCTTGTGAAGTGTATATTGAGCGAGCATCTTCAACGGTGATCTCGATCTGGCCTGCCAGCTGCTCTTCCAAAAGTTCGACATAGGCAAGTTTGACTCTTTCCGGCACTTGATATAGGAGCTGATTTTCCCGGTAATAGTCGTCGACTTCCTGGGGGGAAACCGTCACTGTGTCTGCATCCACCCTGACTACGGCATATTGAAAGTCTCTGGTCTGCCCGGCAAGTTTTTGAAAAAGACGCAAGTCTGTTTGCGGCATAAATGAAGAGGTCGTCAATGAAACCTCGAATTGTTTTAGTTTGTCCCCTTCACGCAGTTCATTCTCAAACCGAGCTTTGCTATAACGCTGGACTTGTAACAGACGTTCATATAGCTGCAGATCAAACTTTCCGTCTTTTTGAAACTGTGGAGTCTGCTGAATCCGCTGAATCAAACTGGTATCACTAATGCGAAAACCAGCATCCGTAACCTCCTGACGCAATAATTCGATGTTCACCATGTTGTCAATTACCTGCTGTTTGATAACACTTTCATCCGGATATTGTTGCGTGTAGTCGGCGCCTGAGGTGGACTGCAACGCTTGTCTGCGCCGTTGAAATTGATTGTTAAATTCCGACAGTAGAATTTCGGTGCCATTGACGTTGGCTACTGGTACTTCGCCACCACCTCCGCCAAAATATTCCTGAATACCCCACAATGCAAAAGAGATTACCAATAAACCGATAATAATGTAGGCCACGAAACTGCTGGCCCGATCTCGAATCTCGATTAACATATTTTATCTGTTCCTGATGGAGAAATTTTTCTTAAGGGTTTAGCAAGCATGATCTATCTGATGATTTAGCGGATCATTCAGGAATAGATGGCGGAGTGGACGGGACTCGAACCCGCGACCCCCGGCGTGACAGGCCGGTATTCTAGCCAACTGAACTACCACTCCGTCATGCGTGGTGGGTGCTGAGGGATTCGAACCCCCGACATCCGCCTTGTAAGGGCGACGCTCTACCAGCTGAGCTAAGCACCCTCTCCAAAAGGCACGCTAGTTTACGGCATCCTTCAGGCTTTTTCCAGCTTTGAAACTCGGTATTTTTGAAGCTTCGATTTGAATAGTTTCCCCGGTTCGCGGGTTACGACCAGTACGTGCATCACGATGCTTCACTTGAAAAGTTCCGAATCCAATCAATGAGACGGTATCACCACGACGTAAGGCGTTTGAGATGGATTCGATAATAGCATCCACGGCACGCGCGCCGTCCGCCTTGGAAATATTCGCCGCATCGGCAACGGCATTTACAAGTTCACTCTTATTCATTCAACCAAACTCCATTGGTAGTTGTGCAAGTTAAATTTTAAGATAACGGTAATAATCCATAAACCTAAGCACTAACACACGAAACTAAAGAAGCAAGTCAATAAACTATAGCTGTTTTAGTGCGCTTGTACGGGCTTGTTTTTTGGTGCGGGCTTTTTGCCCTTGGCAGGCATTGTGTCTACTACCTCGGGCTCCGCCAAGGGCTCCGGCATTTTTACAAGGGCTACTTGCAGCACTTCGTCAATCCATTTCACTGGAATGATTTCAAGCCTTTGTTTAATGTTCTTGGGAACTTCATTCAAATCTTTTGCATTCTCTTTTGGTATTAATACCGTCTTAATTTCACCTCGGTGAGCTGCCAGAAGTTTCTCTTTTAAGCCACCAATAGGTAACACCTCACCACGTAAGGTAATTTCACCAGTCATCGCCACATCGGCCCTGACTGGTATTTTGGTAAGCGCAGATACTATAGCTGTCGTCATCCCAACACCCGCGCTAGGGCCGTCTTTTTTCACGGCGCCCTCAGGCACGTGAATGTGAATATCGGACGTTTCATAAAAATCCGCCGGGATGCCTAATATCGAAGCGCGACTACGCACTACGGTATGCGCAACCTGAATAGACTCTTGCATAACGTCTTTCAGTTGCCCGGTGCGGCTGGTTTTACCCTTACCCGGAACTACAACGGCTTCAATAGTAAGCAACTCACCACCTACTTCCGTCCAAGCCAGACCAGTCACTTGTCCTATTTGATCATTCTCTTCGGCTAAACCGTAACGGAAGCGTTTTACACCAAGATATTTTTGTAATGACCGTGGCGTAATGGAAATTTTATCTTTGCGCTTGCCAAGCGTGAGCGATCTCACTACCTTGCGACAAATTTTTGATATTTCCCGCTCTAAATTACGCACCCCTGCTTCGCGTGTGTAGAAACGAATGATGCTGTAAATTGCGGCATCACTGATATGAATTTCCTTTGCCTTTAGACCATTTGCCTTAAGCTGCTTGGGAATCAGATAACGTATCGCAATGTTTTTCTTTTCGTGCTCGGTATAACCCGGTAAGCGAATCACTTCCATACGATCTAATAATGGCCCAGGGATGCTAAGACCGTTTGCGGTTGCCACAAACATTACGTCCGATAAATCAAAATCGACCTCAAGGTAGTGATCCACAAAAGTGTGGTTTTGTTCCGGATCTAAAACTTCTAGCATGGCAGAGGCCGGATCACCACGAAAGTCCATCGCCATTTTATCAATTTCATCAAGTAAAAACAAGGGATTGCGTACGCCTACTTTAGATAGATTTTGCACAATCTTGCCAGGCAATGAACCAATGTAGGTGCGCCGATGTCCTCGAATCTCGGCCTCATCACGTACTCCACCCAAGGACATGCGCGTAAATTTTCTGTTCGTGGCTCTTGCAATGGACCTTCCAATGGAGGTTTTACCTACACCCGGAGGCCCTACTAAACATAAAATCGGGCCTTTAGACTTTCGCACGCGTTGTTGTACGGCAAGGTATTCAATGATGCGCTCTTTTACCTTCTCTAAGCCGTAGTGGTCTTCTTCTAAAACTTTCTCCGCGGCGGCTAAATCCTTACGAACTTTTGATTTCTTCTTCCAGGGAACACCTACCAGCCAATCAATATAATTGCGCACTACCGTGGCTTCCGCAGACATCGGCGACATCATTTTGAGCTTGTTAAGCTCGGCTGTAGCCTTTCTTTTGGCCTCTTTAGACATACCAATTTTTTCAATCTTTTTAGCCAACTCATCAATTTCATTAGGCGCTTCTTCGAGTTCACCTAATTCCTTCTGAATAGCTTTCATTTGCTCGTTCAGGTAATACTCGCGCTGCGACTTCTCCATTTGCTGCATAACGCGCCCACGAATACGTTTTTCTATTTGTAACACTTCAAGCTCGCCTTCAATCAAACTTACGAGATGCTCAAGACGCTCGTGAACCTTGTTAATTTCGAGCACACGCTGTTTTTCATCCAGCCCTAAAGATATGTGCGCCGCAATGGTGTCGGCCAGGCGCGTGGGCTCATCTATGCCCGCTAATGAGGTTAAAACTTCAGGTGGAACTTTTTTGTTAAGTTTTACGTATTGCTCAAATAGATTTATTACGGAGCGAGCTAAAACTTCCAGCTCCTTTTCATTTTCATCCTGATCATCCGGCTTAAGCAACGAAATTTGCGCGCTAAAAAATTCTTCATCCTCCAGATAATGAAAAGCCCTGGCACGATCCACGCCTTCAACCAATACTTTGATTGTGCCATCAGGTAACTTCAGTAACTGTAGAATTGTCGCCAGCGTACCAACCCGATAAATGTCTTCTGCACCAGGATCATCTATTTCCGCACTTTTCTGCGCCACTAATAAAACTCGTTTGTTATCTGACATGGCAGCATCTAACGCCCTGATCGACTTTTCCCTGCCTACGAATAAAGGGATTACCATATGCGGATAAACCACCACGTCGCGTAGCGGTAATACAGGCACTACCTGCATGGGCTCATCCATAAGCTCTGTAGGGATTTGATCTTCACTCATATTGAATCGGTCTCTTGAATCAGTTTCCAGAATAGTAAACCAGCCGTATCTGACAATTAAATATGATGCAGTATGGCCGTTGTCTGTCAGATAATCTCAAAATGGGGGTGCTCAGACACGATTTCAAGGTTTTCGAGGTACAAGCTTTGCCCAAACACAGCTTAATCGTTCGATGCCGCCTTCTCATACTCTGAACCTTCATAGATCAGGTAGGGCGTTGCATCCCCGAGAATAACTGTTTCATCAACGACCACCTTGCTAATACTATTTTGCGAAGGTAGATCATACATGGTATCTAAAAGAACATTTTCCAATATCGTGCGTAACCCCCTGGCCCCGGTTTTGCGATCCATAGCTTTACGGGCGACCGCATAAAGCGCGTTTTCACGAAACTCTATGTCTACACCTTCCATTTCAAATAAGCGTTGATATTGCTTGGTAATTGCATTCTTCGGCTCAATCAAAATTCGCACCAGCACTTCTTCATTAAGCTCTTCCAGAGTGGCAACAACCGGCATGCGCCCCACAAATTCCGGGATGAGCCCGTATTTAATCAGGTCTTCAGGCTCAACATTATGTAAAATTTCACCGATATTAACAATGCTGTCTTTGGCGCGAACTTTCGCCGAGAAACCAATGCCGCTTTTTTCCGTGCGGTCAAGGATAACTTTATCAAGTCCTGCAAATGCCCCCCCACAAATAAATAGGATGTTACTGGTGTCCACTTGTAAAAATTCCTGCTGTGGGTGCTTACGCCCACCTTGCGGAGGAATCGATGCCATTGTACCTTCAATCAATTTTAGCAATGCCTGTTGCACGCCTTCGCCAGATACGTCGCGCGTAATTGAAGGATTGTCTGACTTACGCGATATTTTATCAATCTCATCAATGTATACGATCCCGGTTTGTGCTTTGTCAACGTCGTAGTCACATTTCTGTAGTAGCTTCTGGATAATGTTTTCAACGTCTTCACCCACGTAACCCGCTTCAGTTAAGGTGGTAGCATCCGCTATCGTAAATGGAACGTTCAATAAACGCGCAAGTGTTTCCGCTAATAGAGTCTTACCCGATCCAGTAGGCCCAATTAAAAGAATGTTGCTTTTCGCAAGCTCGACCGCACTTTTACTCGTATTGCGCGCGTCTAACCGCTTGTAGTGATTGTAGACTGCTACGGATAAAACCTTTTTGGCGCGCTCCTGACCAATTACATATTCATCAAGAATGGAATTTATCGCTACTGGCTTGGGAAGCCTGGCACCCCCGGCAGGAGATTGGTCTTGCATCTCCTCGCGAATGATGTCATTACATAATTCGACACATTCATCACACACAAATACCGAGGGGCCCGCAATGAGTTTGCGAACTTCATGTTGGCTTTTGCCACAAAAAGAACAGTATAGGAGCTTGCCGCTGTCCTGGCCCTTGGTTGTGTTGTCGTCACTCATGGTAACTACCGAGCATATGAAAACTTAGGATGCCGACATTCGGGCTAAGTTTCAAGTGGAATAAACATCGAAGCCGCATAACCTTTGATCAATCTTGTAGCTTCCTGACAACAAATGCGCGTGTGACGCTTAGCCAGAAGGCTTTTCCTTGCGCTTGTCTAACACTGCATCAATTAAACCGTAATCTTTAGCTTCCATACTATTCAAAAAATGATCGCGCTCAGTGTCCTGAGCAATTCTTTCTACCGGCTTCCCGGTGTGTTTCGCCAGTACGTTATTCAATTCCTCGCGGAGTTTCAGGATTTCCCTGGCGTGAATGTCTATATCAGTGGCTTGTCCCTGAAAACCACCCATTGGTTGATGGATCATTATGCGTGAATGATGTAGCGCATAGCGTTTATTTGCCGCACCCCCTGCCAGTAATAATGCCCCCATGCTCGCCGCTTGCCCCACACATAAAGTGCTGACATCAGGACTGGTAAACTGCATGGTGTCGTAGATAGCCATGCCCGCGCTTACGGACCCTCCTGGCGAGTTAATATATATTGAGATGTCTTTATCAGGGTTTTCTGATTCCAGAAATAAGAGCTGCGCAACTACCAGATTCGCCATCTGATCATGAATAGCACCAACAACAAAAACCACTCGCTCCTTTAATAAACGCGAATAAATATCATAAGCCCGCTCACCACGAGCAGATTGCTCTACTACCATGGGCACAAGATTTAGTGCCTGCGGACCTAAAGTTCCGGAATTTGAAGGCGTGTTTGCCATAATCATTACCCTACACCATTTAGTGGCTTAAAACCGCATATTTATAATTTCGTCGAATGTAAGTGACACAGGAGTTTTCCTAGCCTGACCAAGTACCCACTCTACCACTTGTTCTTCCATAATGATCGATTCAATACTTGCCATTGCCTGACGATTACTTCTGTAGTGCTGCATTACATCTTCTGGCTTAGCACAACCTGAAGCAATCGTATTAATATGATCGTTTACTTTCTGATTGTCCAATTTGATTTTATTCAGGTGTGCTATTTCGCCAATAATCAGGCCCAGCGAGGTTCTACGTTTTGCTTGCTCCGCAAACATGGTATCGGGTAATTCAGTCTCATGTTTAGTTTTCACGCCAGTGGTGGCCTGTTCACGCAATGCTTGTATCTCTCGTTGGAGTAACGAATGAGGAATCTCAAATTCATTAGCCGCTAACAAACGTCGCATAACCTGATCTTTGTTAAATGCCTTTTTCCGTTGGGTAAGCTCGATATCCAGGTTGTTTTTAAGTTGTTCTTTCAGGGTGTCTACGTTGCCATCTTCAATACCAAATTCTTTAACAAAGGCCTCATCAGGATCAGGTAGTTCACCCGATTCAATCATTTTCACATGTATCGCAAAAGTCGCTGTTTTTTTGGCCAGTTGCTGCTGGGCATAATCCTTTGGGAAGGTAACGTCAAACGATTTTTCTTCATTTTTCCTCACGCCGTAAAGCTGCTCTTCAAATTCCGGTATTAGAGTATTGCTTCCCAGTATGACGGGAAAATTGTCATTGCTGCCGCCAGGAAACGTTTCTCCCTCTATTGTGCCCTTAAAATCTAATGTGACCCGATCATTTTTGTTTGCTTCCCGATCCACTTCTTTCCATCGCGTTTTTTGCGCGCGTAATTTATCCAGCATATTATTGATATCGCTGGCGGCTACTTCTACGTCCGCAACCTGGATTTCAAGCTTGCTGATGTCTGCCAGATTCATTTCCGGATATACTTCGAATGTGGCAATGTACGTTAAATTCTGATTAATTTTTACATTTAACGGTTCAATCCGTGGGCTGCCAGCAGGACGCAGCTTTTCTTGCAGGACGGCTTCCCGATAACTCGAATACATGGTATCCGCAATAACTTCCTGAAATACTTGTTTTCCAAAACGTTGTCGTACTACACCTAATGGCACTTTTCCGGGGCGGAATCCTGATACTTTTACTCGCCGGCTCATGTCCTGTAATTTTTGTTCTACCGCGGCAGTAATCCGCTCTGCTGGTATTTCTACCGTCATCCTGCGTTCTAATGAACCAGTAGTTTCTAAAGATACTTGCACAGAAGCTCCCTATACTTGGTTTAATCCTGATTAATTGCGCGTAATTTGCATGTGTTTGCCTCGATTTAACCCAGACAAACCACTAATATTCATTTTTTCGTGAATTAGATTATTTCTGCTTAACAATGTAGAGTAATGCTCGCGTGCTATGCTGTCTCGCCTGACGTATACGGATTTCATGCACGTTGGCTATGGCCTATCGTGCTAATGGCAAAATAATTTACACGAGATTTGGTGCGAAAGGAGAGACTCGAACTCTCACGGGTTACCCCACTGGCACCTAAAGCCAGCGCGTCTGCCAATTCCGCCACTTTCGCAAGTTTTCGCTTACGTGTAAATTTCCGATTAGTTATCCTTTATTATAGCTTAAATTTGAATTCACCGATGTCGCTCACAAATTTATCCCCTGTTACGGGCTACTAGGCTCTTCATTATGCCTGCACTGCTGTTATTTATTGTATTTTTTATGCTGGTTCTTGTGGGCGGCGCTATGCTCGCATATCCCACGTATATGTTATTGATAAGCTGGTTTGAGTGGGATTTTGAGCGCGTTGTCAGCCGTTGTGTGTTAGGGATAGCGATTGTTATATTTTTAGTACTATTTAAAAAGCTCGGCTTTGCGTCATGGCGAGAGATAGGTTTCAATACTGATCAAAAAGAATTCTGGAAGAGCCTTCTCAACGGTTTTGCCGCTGGCATCCTGATTATGCTTCCTGTGATTGCGGGATTGCTAATCTCAAAAAACAGGGTGATTGATTACGACTGGGTATGGTCGTTTGGTGACGTTTCTCTACTCCTGATGACCGCAATAATCACAGGACTGTTAGTCGCCTTAATCGAAGAAACTTTATTTCGCGGTGCCATGCTTAGCGCAATACAACGACAAGGCTCTATTTTATTCGCCGTGGTTTCAACCAGCCTGTTTTACGCATTTGTACACTTTCTACAGCCAGAAACCCTTCACGATCCAAACACCCTTGGTTGGCTGAGCGGCTTAACAGTCTTAAAAAACGCATTCCTGCCTTTATTACAACCAATGTATATTGTTGACTCGTTTATCGCATTGTTTCTTGCCGGTACGCTGCTTGCGATAATAAAAATATATACCAATAAACTTGCCATTTGTATCGGTATCCATGCAGGTTGGGTATTTACTATAAAAACACTTAAACAGGTAACTGATACAAACGTTTATTCTGAATATGCTTTTTTAAGCGGGGACTATGATAATGTGATTGGTTACCTCGCAGCAATTTGTATTGCTTTCACAATCGTTATCTATATCGGTATGAAAAATCGATCACCGGCTAATTAGTATCACGTACCACACGCTTCCAACCAATCAGGTACGTGTCGAGCAGCCAAAATTGCCCTGGTTTTCAACATGGGGAATTTCCCGCGCATATTTAAGGGCAGTAAATAAACGGCTATTTTATTCAGGTAGCAAGCGTAAGGCATAGATAATTATTCAAAAGAATAGTGATCAATTGATTTGATTGCGCGATCCTGGTGCAGGTCCGTGACGTATAAGCCTGGAAAAAAGCTTTTGACTGGACAACGAAAAGGTGGGGTGAGCGATGGGGATCGAACCCACGACCACAGGAACCACAATCCTGCGCTCTACCAACTGAGCTACGCCCACCATTGGAAGACGAATAGTAACTTATTAGAGCTTGAACGACTACGTTTGCCAATCCATGCCTGTAGAGATTTTGTTAGTTCATTAAGTGCACGTGGCGCGCCCGGCAGGATTTGAACCTGCAACCCTCGGCTTAGAAGGCCGATGCTCTGTCCGGTTAAGCTACGGGCGCCTTGCAATAACGCCAGTGTAGCATTTGAAATTGCTTCAGGTGAACGTTGGCTATCACTGGCAGTAAGTGACTAACCGCCAGTTAGAAATTATTTTTAATCCGCGCATAATATAGTTTATTTGTCCTACGATTGACGAGTGAACGCAGTTAAATTGTATAAAAACTGTCCTTGGAGCTACTAATGGTGTTGGAGAATTAGAGCCCCGGTGTATAACCAGTCATTTAATATGGCCTTCGGAGATGGGGGTCTTTGTAGCAATAAATAAGTATTTTTTTACGTCCTGAAGTGACACTTTGGTGGAGATAGGGGTCTTTGCAACAGTAAATAAATGGCCGCGGAGATACCCGAAGACCCAAACAGTACGCTCATAATTACAATTTGATACTGCACTGCAATCAGCGGTGACACACCTGCTAATATTTGCCCCGTCATCAACCCCGGTAACGCTACCAACCCCACTGCAAAAAACGTGTTAATTGAGGGAATTAGGGACGCAGTAAACGCATTATTGCGCGCGCGCACGTAGTCAACAGAAGAGAGCTCCGATTCAAAACGCTCTGCAGCAAGGCTTACTGTATTCATGGCACTGGAAAAAATCATGCCCGCAAGGGGAATGACGTATTGTGGTTGATACCAATAGTGAATTTTAAAAACTGCCAGCGTGGTTAGTGCGAGAGTGGATACTCCACCTATGCAAATTGCGATCAGGGCTTGCATAAGTAAGTGGGCAGATCGTTGTTTAAGTGGCCTTAACGCTATCCAACTTGCCATCAGTAGCATCGCGAGTAAAATAAGTACCACAATGGCTGCGTTGTTCAACGCAAAAATCGAGGTTAAGACATATCCAATGGCAATTAACTGGATTAACATTCGCACCGATGCGTAAACCGTAGTTTTGCCGCTCAATGACCACATCGCAAGAATAACAATTACTATAATAATGGGAATTAATGATATAGCTAAATTGATGAAACCGATTTCATAAATATTTGTATTCATAATTTTCTCTTTAATTAAACCAGGCCTGAAATTTCCTGCATACATTAGCCGAGTAATTTTATATTTCATAAGTATTCACTGCGTACGCAACCCATCATTCGATAAATCGTTTAACACAAGTTGCTAAAGTCCATACTAAAATTACTTGCGGCTATACCATTACCGATTTTGTATGGTTTGTCTAAATTACTGTATGTATTGCTTTTTTATATTTTTCGTTTCAGACGAAAAATCGCCGCGGAGAATATACGTAATTCATTTCCAAATATGTGCTCAAAGGAACGGCAAAAACTTTTAAGGAGCCATTACTTGAGCCTCTGCGACGTTGTACTTGAAGTAATAAAAAGTATAAGAATGCACCCCTCGGAGTTGAGTGATCGTGTGACGTTTACGAATTCCCTGGCAATTGAGCAAGCCTTGCAACAAGGACAAACGGTGTTGTTAGCCCTCGCACATCATTGTAATCAGGAGTGGGCCGCTCTTTCCGCAAGTCAGTATTTCAAATTCCCAATAGATGGAATTTATAAGCCATTGCATCTTAAGTGGTTGGATGAATTAGTATTTGAGTCGCGATCCCGTTTTAACGTCACGCTGATCCCGGCCAAAACCTGTATCACTGATTTAATTAAACGCGCCAAACAAACGCGCATCGTCGCGATTGCCGCAGATCAGGCGCCGCGCCGAAGAGATAAGGCATGCTGGACAACTTTTATGCATCAGGATACGCCCTTCTATTTGGGTTTGGAAAAGATAGCTACGCTGTTTAAGTACCCAGTGTTTTTTATGGAATTAGAGCGTCTCAGTCGTGGTAGGTATCAGGCCAGTTTTAAGCAACTAGCCAGCCCCCCTTACGACAAAAAACCACACCTGATTACTAAACGTTACGCGCAGGCAATCGAGGAACAGATTCTTAACCAACCACAAAACTGGCTGTGGATACATCGAAGGTGGAAAAAGCAAAAATCTTTATACGACTAGCTTGTATATTGTATGAGAGGAGTTGGTATTTTTTAAGTAGTAGAGTTAATAGAGAAACCCTGTCAGGAAAAAATATCAGCATAATTATGACACTGGTACGTAAATATCAGCCCAACGTTACGCGCAGGTCAACGCCTCGGTTTCTTTTTCACACAGGAATTTCGCCAGATCAGCAATACTGGGATGTTCAATTAAATCCGTGATTTCTATTTTTCCCGGGTACAGTTCATCTAAACCAGTATGTATTTCTACTAATGCCAAAGAGCTTGCACCAAGTTCTAATAAACTATCATGGATGCTAAAAGATTTACCAGGTAAAGCCTCCCTGCATATTTGTTTAATTGAATTTATGGCTGTATCACTACCCTCTTCTATGCCGTTGTCGAGCTTTGCTTCCGCCAGTGTGGTTAGCTGGTTGATGGTGTCGGCATATGTCTTCGCCAGGTAACTATCGGCCAACACTGAACGCTGAATTTTCCCGCTGGTAGTCTTGGGTATTTTTTTGATTGGAATTACCCGATGCACTGCTATGCCAAAATGCTCATTCACCAGCGCTTTCACGTCAGCAGAAATTGATAAAAATTCTTCCAATTCTCCTTTGTGTAAAATAAATACAAGCACTTCTTCCAGATCACTTTGTGGGGAGGGGACTCCCACAACAACCACTTTGCCCAGGTCTAACGCCAGGAATTGATGCAACGTCTCTTCGATATCATGTGGGTAATAGTTCTGACCGTTAACAAATAGTATTTCTTTATACCTGCCGGTGATAAATAAATGTTGTTTGGAGAAAAAACCTAAATCACCAGTATCCAGCCAACCATCTTCAAAAAACACAGAGCCGTCATCACCTATAATTTCCTCAGTAACGTTCTGCCCCTTAATATGTATATGGCCTATCGTATGCTGCGGTAAGACGTTACCACTTTTGTCACTAATTCTAATCTTACAATTATCTACGGGCGCGCCAACACTGACCAACGACACACTACCATCACCACGAGAAGTTAACCTGGCAGTAGCACCCATTGAAAGTGATTCACGTTGCACCTGCGCTACTTGTAAATTTGCGCCAACTGTCGGAAAACTAACCGCCAAACTCGCTTCCGCTAAACCATATACGGGAAACATACTGCGCTTAGGAAGTCCATATTTTGCTAATGCGCTGGTGAATTGCTCACAAAGATTTGCCGAGATCGGCTCGGCACCATTAAAAATCAACCGTACATGCGATAGATTGATATTTTTCAGGCCTCTGCGCTTTAATGCGTTCAAAAAATGCTGGTAGCCAAAATTGGGTGAGCACAGCACATTAGCTTTTTTCTCGCTTGCGACAGCCATCCAATATAAGGGATGCCGCACAAATAAATCTGTACGCATTATGTAATGACTATAGTTACAGGCCACGGGATTTAAATGAAACCCAATCAGCCCCATGTCATGAGTGAGTGGCATCCAGCTAAGACTGGTGTCCTGAGATGACAAGGCAGCTCCTTTTTGAATACTCCGAATATTTGCCATTAAATTACGATGCCTGAGTACCATGCCCTTAGGATTACCAGTGGAACCGGAAGAAAACTGAATAAAGGAGACGTCTTCAGGAGTGATATTTGCCATTTGACCCGGTGTTGACGTATCGACCATGTCATCGGCTAACAGTGCTTTTTCGGCTAATCGTCGATAAATAATTTTGGATTCATAGTCTCGCGCGCCTGACTCCAATTTAAGTAAATTTTTACGGTTCGTATAAAGAAACGTATTACCGATTTTTTTCGCGACATTAAATACTTTTTGACGATGTTGATTACTAATGCCAACTGCTAAAGGCACTGGAATAACGCCGCCAAATTGACAGGCCCAAAAAACGTCAACGATCTGTTCATTGTTGGTTAAAAATAATATTAGATAGTCGCCCTGCTTTATGCCTTTTCGCTGTAGAATATAAAGTAGTTCCAGCGCGCGCCGGTATAAGGATCTGAAACTTATAATTTTTTCCTGTTCCTGGCTTTTAACAAAGCCAATAAAACGTTCCTCACTGCAATTTTGTTCAAGTGCTTCGGTTAGTGTATGAAATTGCATAATCGATTATTGTTGAAACTTGATAAATAAAGTGCGTATACGTGGGCAGGTTATTTAACATACGGTACTTCGGGCAGTATTTCAAAGGTTGGATGTGTGAGGGGCAGCATCGAATAACCCAGACTCGTCAAGTACGTCAGATGTGTGTTTACCTCCTTAGGATAGTAAAGCGCTAAATCTGATTTATGCCGGCGTCAGTATGCCTGATAACGCCGTCATCATTAAAATCGGCTTTGTAAAAAGCATTTTTTCGCGGGATGATTAATTTGGTGTCGGGGGTTCCCGGCATACGTATTCCGCAAACAAACAACGTTACCGCATTTCTTCAATAATTACTCTGCCCGCCGCAATAGTGCTTCATCCGTCTTGAGATTCCGTACGTCCTTTAGGAGTTAGGGTAGTACAGTGTGCGCCAATGAAAGAGGTGGTCGGGGCAGAGGGATTTGAACCCCCGACCCTCTGCTCCCAAAGCAGATGCGCTACCAAGCTGCGCTATGCCCCGATTTGTATTGACCCGGTTTTTATTAGCCTGATTTTCAGTGACGATGGAGAGTAGAGGCAAATCAGTCACGCATCGTACTTCCTGGCCGGCAACCAAGTCAATATGTCGCCGGGCATGGCAGGAATTCCCGCATTCAGATTATTTACATATTTTGATAACGATATTTAAAGGTAAAACTTTCCTTGCCAAATGAAGGACAATCATCTAAAAAATGGTTATGATCTGAAAATCAAAATATTTAATGGGGCTGATATGTATATATCATATAAGTTCAGTTTTCTGCTTGTATTTATAATTATTCTAACTACCAATCTGCATGCCGAGGTAAAGACCGTGAAAATGGAAACCAGCAAAGGGACTATCGTGCTTACCCTGAGCGGCGACAAGGCACCAAAAACCGTGGAGAATTTTTTAACCTATGTTGAAGAAGGATTCTACGATGGTACGATTTTCCACCGGGTAATTTCAAATTTTATGATTCAAGGTGGGGGCTTCACTGCCGATATGGTACAAAAAAATACCCATGCCCCAATTCCAAACGAGGCTAATAACGGCTTAAAAAACGATACTGGCAGTATCGCCATGGCACGCACCAATGACCCCCATTCCGCAACAGCGCAATTTTTTATTAATGTCAAGGATAACGATTTCCTGAATTTCAGTAGCAAATCCTCACACGGCTGGGGTTATGCCGTATTTGGGAAAGTTACGCAGGGCATGGACGTCGTCAATGCGATCAGGGACGTCGCCACTTTATCAAAAGGCCCTTATCAGGATGTCCCGGCTGACCCCGTTATTATCGAAAAAGTTACTACGGTCGAGTAAGAAATGAGGTGGGACCACAGACCCTTTTCGTTGCTGATTTACATTTAGATAACAACAGGCCGCATATCATTGCGGCTTTCTGCCGGTTTCTGCAGGGCATCTCCAGGGCCGATGCATTTTATATTCTGGGTGATCTTTTTGAGTACTGGATTGGTGATGATGGCCCTGCAGTTGGCTTGGAACCGGTGCTCAATTCGCTACGCGACTTGAGCATTTCCGGAACTCCGGTTTATCTCGTCCACGGTAATCGAGACTTTTTAATAGGCCAGGCTTTCGCACGGCGCACTCGATGCAAAATACTCCCCGAAGAGAGCGTAATTGATCTTTATGGGACCTCAACATTGATCATGCATGGAGACACTTTATGCACTGACGACATCGCTTATCAAAAATATAAAGCCAGAATACGTAACAAATGGCTCCAACGGGTATGGTTACTGCTAAGCGTAAAACAGCGAATTAAAATTGTAAAACGACTACGTGATAAAAGTATCGCGGCTACACAAGGTAAACAATTAAAAATTATGGACGTGAATCAAAACACCGTTAAACAGGCCATGCTTGGTTATGACGTGCAACGTTTAATTCATGGCCATACGCATAGACCTGGCATTCATGATTTTACTATCAATGGAAATGAATATAAGCGTATTGTGTTAGGCGATTGGTATGCACAAGGCAGTGTATTAAAGTGCACGCCTGACGGCATGAAGCTGGAGTCTGTCAAACCTTAAAAAGGTTGCGTTGAGCTTCATTACGGCAGCTAAAAAATCGGACTGGAAGGCGCACACCTCTAGGCCCTGACGATGACTAGTGAAGCCACCGGCAGAAGTTCAAATAATTCGATAACGTCCTGATTTTTCATGCGAATACAGCCTTCTGAGGCAGGTTGTCCAATATGCCCCTCTGCGGGTGTGCCATGTATATAGATGTATCTGGCATAACTATCAACGCCCGAACCTTTATTTATTCCCTCTTCAAGACCTGTAAGCCAAAGAATTCTTGAGGTAACGCAATCTCTATCTGTACTAATTTTTTCAGGCTCAATGGCTGCCTGTGTATATGTGCGTTTTCTGGCCTTAAAGATTTCAGCAATATTTGCATCTGCACCAATCTTTTCCCGAATACAATGAACCCCGATTGGGGTTTTATAAGATCCCTCATCCTGACCAATGCCATATCGGGAAGTTGAAACCGGATAACTGTTAATAAATTCTCCGTCAAAAAACACACGGAGTACTTGTTGACTTACGTCAACAACCGCGACAGGAAAGTGAGCATGTTGAGGATATTGACTACATGCTTCATCCAGTAATGCAAACAGCTGCCCGGCTGCTTCAGATGCTTGCATGCAGCGATTGCAGGTACGTCTCAGACGCTGTTGTGTAAATCAATGCCGACATATTCTTTTTCGCGTTCTTGTTTGGATTTATCACTACGTGCCACTTCCAGGCTTTCAAAATAACCATCTTCAGCATCTGTAACGTAGTCTCCATTAAATACCGACGTATCAAACCTTTCCAGACGCAGGTTCCCCTTCCGTACTGCCCAGATCAGATCATCCAGGTCTTGATAAATCAAGTCGTCTGCTTGAATTTCTGCACAAATTTCGTTGACGCCTTTATTGGACGCGATTAGCTCATTACGTGCGGGCATATCTATACCATAGACGTTCTGATAACGAATCGGTGGAGAGGCGGAAGCAAAATATACTCGCCTTGCACCAGCATCACGCGCCATTTGTACAATCTCTCTTGAGGTAGTGCCACGTACTATCGAATCGTCAATGAGCAAAACATTTTTATCCTTAAACTCAAGTTCTATCGGATTGAGCTTTTGTCGCACAGATTTTTTGCGCGTCTTTTGTCCAGGCATAATGAAGGTGCGCCCAATGTAGCGATTTTTAATAAACCCTTCCCGGTATTTAACGCCAAGCAAGTAAGCAATTTCGATTGCGGCAGTCCGACTTGTGTCCGGTATAGGCATTACCACGTCAATATTATGCCCGGGCCATTCCCGCAGGATTTTCTTAGCCAGGCTTTGTCCCATACGCATGCGTGCCTTGTGTACAAATACATCTTCAATTACAGAATCAGGTCTGGCGAAATAGACGTATTCAAAAATACACGGGCAATGAATTGAGTCTGTAGCACACTGTTGCGTCGAAATTGTTCTGCGCGCGTCAATAAATATCGCTTCACCTGGAGAAACGTCCCGCACCAAACTGAACCCCAGCATATCCAGGGCGGTACTTTCAGAAGCTACCATATATTCCATTCCACGTTGAGATTTGCGCACACCATAGACCAGTGGCCTAATGCCATTAGGATCCCGAAAGGCCACGATGCCTTTACCAGTAATCATGGCTACAACTGCGTAAGCACCTTTACAGCGTTGATGCAAGCCTGTTACCGCAGCAAACACGTCTTCAGGTCTGAGTTGCAGCGATTGTTGATTCGCCAGTTCATGCGCTAATACGTTTAACAGAATTTCCGAATCCGATTCGGTGTTCAAATGGCGTCTATCTTCTATAAATAGTTCCCGTTTTAGTTGTTCAGCATTCGTCAGATTGCCGTTATGACCCAGTGAAATACCAAATGGGGAATTCACGTACAAGGGTTGGGCTTCCGCTGAAGAAGATGAGCCCGCAGTTGGATAGCGCACGTGCGCGATTCCCATTGTGCCCTTTAAACGCTCCATGTGGCGGCTATGGAACACATCACGCACTAAACCATTTGCCTTGCGTTGATAAAGCCTGCCGTTTTCACAAGTTACAATACCCGCAGCGTCTTGTCCCCGGTGTTGCAGCACTAATAGCGCGTTGTATAAATCCTGATTGGCCGCATGACCAGCAATGATTCCAGTAATACCGCACATGATTACAGCACTTGACAGAATTTAAAGTTGATAAGCCGAAACTTGCTTTTGTGTTTCGCCAAATGAAAAATATTTTGCATATTCCGAAGGCATAAAACCAGTCATTTTGTGCGCCACAAGTTCGAAGGGCGGTAACAGTTGGGATGACTTCCAGGTGTCCGAATGCGAAAAGCTGGTCAGGGTGGTAACCAAAATTATCAGCGCTATTACTACAATTCCTCTCACCAACCCAAAAAAAGCCCCTAAAACCCTGTCTATGCCACGCAAGGCATGTATTTGTGTTATGTGGCCTAGTGCGTAATTAAGCACCGCCCCAGCAATTAATGTGCCTGTTATTATCAATAAAAAAGCCACGCCTGCGCGTAATTTACCTGCCGCGAGCTCGATGGAAGCTAAGTTAAAAGCCGCTTCATCTATGCTTTCCGGTAACAGTAAAGCCACCTGATCAGAAAAAGTTATCGCCAGCCAGACCGCCACTATCCAGGTAGTCAGCGATATGGCTTCTTTTACAAAGCCACGAAATATTGCGACTATAATGGAAATGAGCAATATGACCGCAATTCCTATATCAATCCATACAAATGCCATGTCTTCTTCAGCTTATTGACAAGGGCGTCTGTTACCGGTTTTTGAAGAGTTCAGTGCAATAATACGCTATCAGAATATCAGGGATGGTTGGTCACAAAACTATCCATCAGACTTTGTTCCTTTTTTACTTTATCACGTAGCTTCTCAGCATCTTCACGTTTTAACTCAGGGCCTATTTTCACGCGGTACAGCACTTCATTACCATTTACAGATTTTTCGATAAATACAGAATAGCTGCTCACCAACAGCTTTTCCTGTAAAGCGATAGCTTTGTGCTTCTCACCAAATGCCGCGACTTGTACGACCCAGGTGTTCAGTGCTGGATTGGGTTTAATATGGTTTGCCGTAGCTTCAACAATTTTTGCGCTTGATACTTTGTCTGCATCTGGCTGCTGCACCTCTGATTTAACATCTTTTTCAACTGATAGTGGCTTTGAATCCGGCTCTTTGCCGGTTGCCAACACGGGCACTTCATCAAGCTGTTTGGGATCAGGCAATTCACTTTCAAAATTAAATTTCGGTTCAGGCGGCACTTCTACATTCAGCACTACAGATTCTTGCGGCCCAGAATCGTCCAGTATCATCGGCACAAAAATAACTGCCAAGGCAATGATCACGACCGTACCGATTAAGCGTTGCTTTAAAACCGTTTCCACGTTTTGCGATATAAATTGACTATGTTGATCAGAGCAGTTTTAACGCCAACAGTTTGCCAGAAACCTGTGAATTATGCAGCGATTTCAAGGGAAAAAGATGTGCCATTATTTATAACCGCGCAGACAGTTATATGGATTATACTTCCAGACTTAGTGCTGCCGCCACTGTTAAGAATGAACCAAACACTACAATGCGAGACGTATCATCGGCATGCCGTTTGGCAGCAGAATAGGCATCTGCAACGCATGCATACGAGTGAGTGACGCAATCCGGACAACGTTGTTTGAGGCTTTGCTGTAAATCTTCGCAATTTAAGGCCCGATCAGAATCTAACTTTGAAATAAACCACTCATCAATATGTACTTTCACTGATTCGATTATGCCGTCCACGTCTTTGTCTTCCAACACCGCAAATACGGCATAGGTGTAAGACGCTGGCCTTAGCTCGCGGAGATTCTTCGCCAGGACTTTGGCACTATCCAGGTTATGTGCCACATCAAATATAATGTCGCAAGAACCAGTAATTTGCTGGAAACGGCCTAACAGATTTATATTGTTTAATCCATTATCAATGCTTTGGCGCGTCACTGGTAACTTATCATCCATAGATAGTAGCCCCATTAATGCGGTTGCGGCATTACTCACCTGAACATCGCCGTATAGATTCGGTATGGGTAGATTTTGCCAATCGACTTTAGAAGCATGAAATGACCAGCATCGATTAGTATTTATTTGATAAGAGTAATCCTGATTAATCAAATATAACTTACAATTTAACTCTCGCGCATACTTAAGCAGGCTTTCCGGAGGCTGCGCATCGCCACAGATAGCCGGGCGCCGGGCTCGAAAAATACCAGCTTTTTCAAAGCCAATGGATTCACGTGACGATCCTAACCATTGCACATGATCGATACCTATGCTTGAGACAATAGCCAAATCGTTTGCCAGAATATTAACGGCGTCAAGACGTCCCCCTAACCCTACTTCGTAAATTGCCACGTCTGGCTTCATGTCATTAAATATTTGCATGGCGGCCAGAGTGCCAAATTCAAAGTAGCTTAAACTGGTTTCACCACGCGCCTGGTCTACAAGATTAAACGCTTTGCATAACGTTTGATCGTCAATATTCTCGTAATCTACTCTTATGCGTTCGTTGTAACGTAATAAGTGTGGGGAGGTATAACTACCAACTCGGTACCCTGCCTGATGATAAACAGACTCCAAAATAGCTACCACAGAACCCTTACCGTTGGTGCCAGCAACAACAATAACCTGACAGCCTGGCTGTAAAACCCCCAGCGCATCTGCAACTGCCGCAATACGACCAAGCCCTAACTCAATTTTTTGAGAGTGTAGGGTTTGCTGCCATGTGAGCCAATCCTGGAGACGTTCGAACCTCAAAGTAGTACGGAATAAATATATAATGGAATTGTTTGTGGCAGCTCTATATTCACACGTGTAGCAATATACATAGTAGTTGGTGCACCTGGTCACGCATGTTTTTGCGTTCGACAATCATATCCAAGGCCCCGTGCTCAAGCAAAAATTCACTACGTTGAAACCCTTCAGGAAGTGTTTCCCCCACCGTTTGCTGAATCACCCTTGGGCCTGCAAATCCGATTAGTGCTCTGGGTTCCGCGATATTCACGTCTCCAAGCATCGCTAAGCTCGCCGATACGCCACCCGTTGTGGGGTCAGTAAGTATAGAAACGTAGGGTAATCCCCGCTCACGCATACGCCCAAGCACCGCACTTGTTTTACTCATCTGAAATAAGGACATCAATGCTTCCTGCATACGTGCACCTCCGCTCGTTGAGAAACAAACTAATGGGATTTCATCACTCAAGGCGCGCCTGGCCGCATATAAAAATCTTTCTCCTACAACTGACCCCATTGTCCCGGCCATAAAATTAAAGTCAAAGGCAGTGGCCACCAAGGGTATTTGCTTCAACTCTCCTTTGATAACTACCAGCGCTTCTTTTTCACCCGTTAGTTTGCGTGCCGCATTAAGTCTGTCTTTATATTTTTTAATGTCTCTGAACTTTAAATAATCATGTGATTCCAAATTTTTACCAATTTCTTCCTGCTGACCTTCATCAAGAAATGACTGCAAACGAGCACGTGCGCCAATGCGCATATGGTGGTTGCATTTAGGACAAACTCGTAAATTACGCTCAAGATCAGAATGATACAAAACAGCACCACAGTTAGAACATTTGTCCCAAAGGCCCTCAGGAACTTTACGCTTGCTGGTACCTTCAGTGCGTATACGCGAAGGCATTAGCTTTTCTAGCCAACTCATAGACGTGTAAAGGTGCACCGATATCGCACGTTAAGCAACTTCTTGTTTGATTGCAGCACTATCCATAGCCTCGCGCATGCTGGTTAGCAAAGATTCTAAACTTCGATTCATGGCTTCATAATCTAATATATTGGTTTCTATCCGACGTATTAAAGCGCTTCCTACTACTACGGCGTCAGCAACAGACGCAACGGCTTTAGCGCTTTCTGCATCCTTGATTCCGAATCCTACGCCAACGGGTAATGCCGATATTTGTTTGATCTGCGTAACTTTATTTTTTACTTCCGTAATATCTAAATGAGCCGCCCCGGTAACACCTTTTAAGGCTACGTAGTACACAAACCCCGTAGACTCGTTACAAATATTTTTAATTCGCGTGGCATTGGTCGTCGGAGAAATCAGAAAGATAGAGTCGATGTCGTGTCGCCGATAAATTTCCAGCGTGGTTCCGGCTTGCTCAAAAGGCAGATCTACAGTGAGCACGCCATCAACCTGGCTTTGACTCGCGGCGCACGCAAACTGAGTCGTCCCCATGACTTCAATTGGATTTTGATAGCCCATTAAGATTACCGGCGTATGACTATCGCGCTTACGAAATTCACTTACCATGCTTAACACCTGACGCAGGCTTGTATGATGCACCAGGGCGCGCTCACAAGCCGTTTGAATCACGCGCCCGTCGGCCATCGGATCCGAAAATGGTACGCCTAATTCTATGATGTCTGCTCCCGCTTTAACCAGTAAGTGCATTAATACCACAGTGTGATCAGGACGTGGATCGCCAGCAGTGATGTAAGGGATTAAGGCCTTACGTCCGGATTTTTCCAGTGCCTTAAAACAGCATCGAATTCGACTCATATATCAATGCCTTCGATATTGGCAACGGTATTGATATCTTTGTCACCGCGACCAGATAAATTAACTATGATTTTTTGTTCGCACGACATTTTGGCAGCCAGTTTACACGCATATGCCACTGCGTGACTGCTTTCCAGCGCGGGGATGATACCTTCAACCCGGGTTAACTCATGAAATGCAGCCAAAGCTGCTTCATCTGTAACAGAGTCGTAGTACACCCTGCCAATATCCTTTAGCCAGGCATGCTCCGGGCCTACGCCAGGATAATCCAGACCCGCGGAAATTGAATGGGTCGGCAGTATTTGTCCATTTTCATCTTCCATTAAATAAGTACGAGTGCCATGTAACACGCCAGCACGACCCGCATTAAGCGGCGCCGCGTGTTGATTCGATGCAATGCCCAGTCCGGCGGCTTCAATTCCATACATCTTTACGGCTTTATCATCTAAAAATGGATAAAATAAACCTATTGCATTAGAACCTCCCCCTACACATGCCACTAACGCATCCGGCAAACTCCCGACCATATCAGACAACTGCCGTTTTGCTTCACGACCAATAATCGATTGAAAATCCCGCACCAGTAAAGGATAAGGATGAGGGCCCGCTACGCTACCAATGATATAAAACGTTGTATCAACGTTGGTCACCCAATCCCGCAAGGCTTCATTAAGCGCATCTTTTAAGGTCTTGGACCCTGAGGTCACGGGTATAACTTCTGCACCTAAAAGACGCATGCGGTAAACGTTTGGGGCCTGACGGCGTATATCTTCTGCACCCATATAAACAACACATTCCAAACCCAAACGCGCGGCCACCGTGGCGCTTGCGACACCATGCTGCCCGGCACCGGTCTCCGCAATAATGCGAGTCTTGCCCATACGTTTTGCGAGTAACGCCTGTCCAACAGTATTGTTGATTTTGTGCGCGCCGGTGTGATTGAGATCTTCACGCTTTAAGAAAATCTGCGCACCCGCGTATCTTTGACTCAAATTCTGCGCGTGATAAATCGGACTTGGCCTGCCTACGTAATGAGTCAGATCGACATCAAGTTCGGCAAGAAATTCTGCATCGTTTTTATATCTCCAATAAGCTGTTTTAAGCCGGGCAAGAGGTTCAATTAAAGTTTCCGCCACGTAGCAGCCGCCATATTCGCCAAACATTCCACGTTCGTCGGGAGCCTGCCCAAAGGAGACTAGTTGAGTTGAGATTTGAGAGGCGGTCTCAGGCACGTTTAACTTCCTTAACAAAGTGCTCCATTTTAGCTAAGTCTTTAACGCCTTCACTAGCTTCAATACCACTGCTTACGTCCACTGCATAAGGACGCACTGCGCGCACTGCCTCGACTACGTTATCCGGCGTCAACCCCCCAGCAAGAACTATCGGCCTGTGAATGTCCCCGGGAATTTTATTCCAGGCAAATTTCTCTCCGCTGCCGCCCATTTGCCCGGTAGTATGGCTATCCAGCACAAAGCCTGCCGCAGATGGAAAATCCAAACAAAAGCCTGCTACAGACAGGGTATTTCCCATAGGAATTGCCTTTAGATATGGCACGTTGAATTGCTTACAGAATGCTTCATTTTCTTCACCATGAAATTGCAGCAAATTTAATTTCAGGCCGTTTAGCACGTCTTGAATATCAACGACTTCTGCATTCATAAACAAACCTACTTTCATAACAAATGGTGGAATATTGTCTACGAGTTTTTGTGCGCGTTCTATGGTTACGTTACGAGGGCTTTGGTTGACAAACACGAATCCCAAGGCATCAATACCCAAATCAATGGCATGTCGTACACTTTTAAGTTGTGTCATACCACAAAATTTAATACGGGTGCGCATAATCTTTTAACTATTTTTTATGTATATCCCGCTGTAAAGCGTATGGAAGCCCTGGTGCTACAAGTGAAGCGAGGGGAAATACTAAGAAAATGAGTACTCTGCAACATTTTTTAACGCCATATCAGGATAAATTAAACTCTTTTAGCAAGCAAAAGCTGGCCAACGTATTACCGGACTGAGTCTATAGTCGTCATCATACTTCACTTTTACCAGATATAAGCCCGCTGCTTGAGCAGTTACCCCACCCGCGGCACGATTACGGTGCTGCAACACCGTTTGTGACCAATTTACATCTTGCTCACCTTGACCAATCGCAATAAGTACGCCAGCGATATTTCTGACCATGTGGTGCAGAAAACCATCTGCATGGATATCAATAAAAATAAATTCACCCTGCCGTTTAACACTAATTTCATGCACGGTTTTTACGGGACTTTTCGCCTGACAGGCCAAGGCCCGATAGGATGCAAAATCATGGGTGCCCTGCAAGTGACGTGCAGCTTCCTGCATAGGTGCATTATCAAGCGATTGAAACACCCAGGCAACTCGCCTGGCTAACAAGGCTGGACGCACAGGACGATTAAAAATGACGTAGCGGTAGCGTCGGGATATTGCGGAAAATCGCGCGTGAAAATCCTGATTTACCAGCTGTGCCCATAACACGGAAATCGAGTCGGGTAAATATGTATTAACACCCATAACCCATGCCCTGGTATCCCGTTCAACACGGCTATCAAAATGAACTATCTGTTCAGTAGCATGCACACCGCTATCGGTACGGCCTGCGGCATATACACGAACCTTGCTACTCGCTACTTTTGAGATCGCCCCTTCGATGCTCTGTTGGACTGAATTCGCATGGGCTTGTCGTTGCCAGCCACAGAACTGACTGCCGTTATATTCAATTCCAAGTGCTATACGCATAGTTTGATGTTTTTTTAACGTTCGCGGAACAAAAAATACTTACCCAAACCGGGTTTAAGCCTAACCTATCATGCGTATGCAGAAAAATGCGGGGTTCACCACGTTAACCGGGGCAAGTCACTTATGAGTAACGAATTTGGTGCCTTCCGGCTGCGGCGACGCGTCGTTCAAAACGTGCACATAGGGCTAACGATTGCGGGATTCTGACGGGGGAAGCACTTAGCTGTTATGTTGACGGCATGTTATCCCGGTGCATATTAGTGCCCGGATTAAATATGGTTTTTTATTAAAATTTCAGCTATTTGAATACTGTTCAGGGCTGCCCCTTTCCTTAAGTTATCGCTCACTACCCACATATTCAGCCCACGCGGATGTGAAACGTCTTCGCGGATACGCCCTACATAAACCGCATCGTTACCTTCTCCATCCGTTACGGCAGTCGGATAACCACCATCTTCCCGCTCATCCACCACCTGAACGCCTGGCGCAGCCGCCAGCAGCTGCCTGGCCCGCGAAGCTGTTAATGGCGCTTTAAGTTCTACGTGCACCGCTTCGGAATGGCCATATTTGACCGGGATGCGCACTGTAGTGGGGTTCACCAAAATGGCATCGTCCTCCATGATTTTTTGAGTTTCCCACACCAGTTTCATTTCTTCTTTGGTATACCCATTATCCATAAATACGTCTATGTGCGGCAACGCATTAAACGCAATCTGTTGCGGATAGACGTGGCACTTGATGGGTTTACCATTGGCTATATCGCGGCTCTGTTGATCCAGTTCATAAATAGCTTCTTTGCCGGTGCCAGATACCGCCTGATAGGTCGCCACATTGATACGTTCGATGCCTACGGCGTCCTGTAACGGCTTTAAGGCAACTACCATTTGGATAGTAGAGCAATTAGGATTGGCGATGATTCCATGCGTCTTGTAGTTTGCAATTTGATGGGGGTTAACCTCGGGCACTACCAACGGGATATCGTCTACATAACGAAACTGTGAGGTGTTGTCTACTACCACACATCCTTGCGCGGCCGCCTTGGGCGCAAATTCTTTAGAAATACTCGCGCCCGGCGAAAATAATCCAATTTGAGCTTTTGAAAAATCAAATTTAGCCAAGTCCTGTATTTCCAGTTGCGCGTCACCGCAACGCACTTGCCTTCCCACCGAGCGTGAACTGGCTACGGCGTATATATTGTTTACAGGAAATTTTCTTTGCGCGAGGATAGCCAGCATCTGCTCGCCGACCGCGCCAGTAGCACCAACGACTACAACGTCATATTTTTGCATTTGAGGTTCTGTGATTTTTGCTGGTTAATTAGTGTAATTTCCGCAGCGCGGCTATTACTGCATCACCCATTTCGCGCGTGCCAATCGCTGGTTGCTTTGCGTGCAAAATGTCCGCGGTGCGCAGACCTGCATCAATGACTCGTTGCACGGCCCGCTCCACTAAAACCGCAGGTTGCGTGGCATGCAACCCATAACGCAACATCATGGCAACTGATAAAATTGTCGCTAAAGGATTGGCAACGTTGTTACCCGCGAGGTCGGGTGCCGAACCATGAATTGGTTCATACAGACCTCGATCTTCACTATTGAAAGAGGCTGAGGGTAACATCCCGATAGAGCCGGTTAACATGGCCGCGGCATCGGAGAGAATATCGCCAAACATATTGTCTGTTAACAGCACGTCAAATTGCTTTGGTGCTTTCACCAGCTGCATAACCGCATTATCAACGTACATATGGCTCAATGAAACATCCGAATATTCCTGATGCACTGTGGTTACCACGTCACGCCACAATTCCGAAACTTCCAGGACGTTGGCTTTATCAACGGAACAAAGTTTGTGGCCCCGGTGTTGCGCAATTCGAAATGCCACCCGCGCGATGCGGGCAATTTCGTTTTCGTTATATACCAGGGTGTTAAATCCCTGATGACTGCCATCCTCCAGGGTGCGTATCCCACGAGGCTCTCCAAAGTAGATGCCGCCGGTCAATTCGCGCACTATCATAAGGTCCAAACCTGTTATTACTTCTGGTTTCAACGAAGACGTTACTGCCAATGGCTTGTACAGGATAGCCGGCCGTAGATTAGCAAACAGATCAAGTTCGGCTCGCAACCGAAGTAAGCCCTTTTCAGGGCGTAAATCCCGCTCAACTGTATCATATTCAGGTCCGCCTACGGCACCCAGTATGATCGCATCTGCGGATTGAGCCAGCCGTAACGTTGCTTCCGGTAATGGGTTTTTATATCGATCGCAGGCATACCCGCCAATAGCCGCCTGTTCAAGCTCAAGTTTCAGCCCATGCTCATTTATCAGGTACAGGAGTACTTTTTTCGCCTGCGCGATAATTTCGGGCCCGATGCCGTCACCGGGTAATAATAAAACTTTGTACATCAACAGGAAGTCAGTGTGTCAAATAGCCAGGGCCTGGTCTCTCTTAAGTTTGCTTCATAGGCTTTAATTTTGTCTGCATGCCGCAGCGTCAGATCGATTTCATCAAGGCCATTCAGTAAACAATATTTACTAAATGCATCGATCTCAAACGTAAATACAGTGCCTGTCTGGTCTGTAATTGTCTGCGTGGTTAAGTCTACGGTACATGTAAACGCCGCATCCGTTGCCACCTGTCGGAATAAATAATCCACATCTTCCGCACCAAGCGCGGCCAGTAACAAGCCATTTTTATAGCTATTGCTACAAAATATGTCGGCAAAACCCGAGGCAATTACTACCTCGAAGCCATAGTCTAAAATCGACCATACCGCATGCTCACGCGAAGAACCACAACCAAAGTTATCCCGTGATAATAAAATTTTTGCGTCCTGATGTGACACTTTGTTCAACACAAAATGTGGATTTAAACGCCGCCGACGGTGATCCTGCCCTAGTATGCCGGCATCAAGATAGCGCCAGTTATCAAATAAATTGACACCAAAACCGGTGCGTTTCACCGATTTTAAGTATTGTTGAGGAATGATCGCGTCGGTATCCACGTTATTGCGGTCAAGTGGCAGTAAAGTGGCTTTAATTTTGCTGAATGATTTCATTGTAAGTGTTTTCTAACGTCTACAAAGTGTCCATGTACGGCCGCGGCCGCGGCCATCACCGGACTCACCAGGTGGGTGCGCCCGCCCTTGCCCTGGCGACCTTCAAAATTTCGATTTGAGGTCGACGCACAACGCTCACCTGCCTCCAGTTGATCGGCGTTCATGCCTAAACACATCGAGCAACCAGGCTCACGCCATTCAAAACCGGCTACCTTAAAAATTTTGTCCAGACCTTCCTGCTCTGCCTGTAGCTTAACCAAACCGGAACCTGGCACTACCAAGGCCAATTTAATGTTGGCGGCCAGCCTGCGACCTTGAATTACGCTCGCTGCCTCACGTAAATCTTCAATGCGGGAATTGGTGCATGAACCAATAAACACCTTGTCGGGGTAGATGCGCTCAATCGGCATTCCCGGTTGCAAACCCATATATTCCAAGGCGTGCCGCTGGTTAGAGTCGTTGTCCATAGGCACCACACCGTCAATATCCACCACCATCTCGGGGGAGGTGCCCCAGGTTACTTGTGGCGGCAGGGTGTTAGCGTCCAGGTTCACGGTGGTATCAAACTGCGCGTCTGCATCGGAGTGTAAAGTACGCCAGTCTGAAACAGCTTGTTCCCATAAAACGCCAGTGGGCGCAAACGGCCGCCTGGCAATGTACTCGATGGTGGCATCATCCACCGCCATTATGCCAGCGCGGGCGCCAGCCTCAATTGACATATTACACATCGTCATCCGCGCCTCAATTGAAAGTGAACGCATCGCGCTGCCCGCATATTCGACGGCATACCCGGTGGCGCCAGCCGTGCCTAACTTGCCGATAATTGCCAAAATAATGTCTTTTGACGTAACCCCCGGAGATAAGTTCCCGGCGATTTGAATCGACATATTTTTCGACTTTTTTGCCAGTAAACATTGCGTCGCCAGCACGTGCTCAACTTCCGACGTGCCAATTCCAAATGCCAATGCGCCTAACGCACCATGCGTGGAAGTATGCGAATCACCACACACGATGGTCATGCCGGGCAATGAAACACCTTGTTCGGGGCCAATCACGTGCACAATCCCCTGCCGTATATCTGACATTGGAAACTGGAGCAGTGAGAAGTCTTTACAGTTTTGCTCCAGCGTGTCCACCTGCACTCTTGAAATAGGGTCTGTAATGCCGATGCTGCGCTGCGTGGTCGGCACGTTGTGGTCCGCAGTTGCGAGTATAGAGTCTTTGCGCCATAGCCTTCTATGCGCCAGACGCAAGCCATCAAAGGCTTGTGGTGACGTCACTTCATGCACTAAATGCCGATCAATATATAGTAAGGTCATGCCATCGTCGCGCTCATGCACGACATGCTCCTGCCAAACTTTGTCGTATAGGGTGTTAGCTTCCACGGGCCGACCAGCAGCTATACCGATAAGGCATAATTACGCCCGCAGGTGCCAGGCAGAACCATCCCATCGCTTTGGTTTTATAAAAATTTATCAATATAATCAATTGCTTACATTAAAAAGTGTGAATATCATCAAATTACGCAGCAGGCAAAATATCGGGGGTGTCGCATTGCAGGTCTGGGTTTTGCGCGCGCTGCCGCAACACGTGATCCATGACCACAATCGCCAGCATGGCTTCCACCACCGGAACACCGCGTATGCCCACACAGGGATCATGTCGCCCGGTAGTAATAATTTGCGTGGCTTGTCCATGTATATCTACTGTTTTACCAGGCATGCGAATACTGGAAGTCGGCTTAAATGCAATGCTTACCAGCAAATCCTGACCCGAAGAAATGCCCCCCAGCACGCCTCCTGCATGATTGGATAGAAAACCTTGCGGAGTAATTTCATCACGGTGTTCACTGCCTGTTTGTGACACGCTGTTGAAACCTGCGCCAATCTCTACGCCTTTCACCGCATTGATGCCCATCATGGCACCCGCAAGATCGGCATCCAGACGAGCAAATACCGGTTCACCCAACCCCATTGGCATACCACTTGCCACCACGTTCACGCGCGCGCCGGCGGAATCACCTCGTTTGCGCAAATCATCCATAGCTGCTTCCAGCTCGGCGACTCTGGTACTGTCAGGGCAAAAAAACGGGTTTTGGTGGACTGCACCCCAGTCCTTATGTTCAATTTTGATGGCGCCAAGTTGTGCCAGATAGCCGCGTATACGTACGCCGAGCTTTTCCATAAGGTATTTTCTGGCAATGGCCCCGGCGGCCACGCGCATGGCGGTCTCGCGCGCCGAGGCACGACCACCACCGCGATAATCGCGTACACCATATTTTTTCAGGTAGGTGTAATCGGCGTGACCAGGGCGAAACTTGTGTTTAATATCGCTATAGTCCTTAGGACGGGCATCCTGATTGTAGATAATGAGACCGATTGGCGTGCCTGTGGTTTTGCCTTCAAAGGTACCTGACAATATCTCGACTTCATCCAGCTCCCGTCTTTGCGTGGTATAACGTGATTTACCTGGGCGACGGCGCTCTAAATCGGCTTGCAGGTCTTTAGCGTCAAGCTCTAAACCCGGTGGACAACCATCAACGATACAGCCGATAGCAGTACCATGGCTCTCACCAAATGAAGTAACCGTGAATAGCTTGCCTGTTGAATTTCCTGACATGCCGGCATTGTAACATTTTCCCAGGCCGGGACTCGCTACCGTTGCTGCCGGTACTTCAGTTTGCCGTGAAATGATATTATTATGTAGCCATGCCCGGCAGGCCTTAAGCGCTGGTCTTTATCTCGTTTACAGCTACGGCCCTGGGCATGCGAACAACGCCACATGCCTGATCACCTGCAGCTACTGAAGATGCAACACGTAGTTGGCCGAAGTGCGCATATTTGCTGGGAGTTAATGCACCATGCGCCAACCTGGCGCCCTGATCAATACGCGAGTGAGTGTTATGTGGAAATATTGCAAGGGATTTTTATTTCATTTGTTTCCTCATCACCTCGTTTCTCAAATCACATTTTGGTTGACACGCTTAAAAACGCCGTTGAAAAATCCGGCAATACGGCTATTTGTGCGTGCCTTTAACGTAGATTTGAGTGAGGCTTTGTACCAAAATCCTGAAGAATATGTCTCCTTTAATGCGTTTTTCACGCGCCAGCTGATGGCCGGGGCACGCCCCATTGCACCCGAACCCAATGTCATCGTCTGCCCGGCAGATGGTTATATAAGCCAAATGTCAGGTTATCATGGTGCCCGCGTGATTCAGGCCAAGGGGAGATTTTTTTCCATGCGGCAGTTGCTGGGCGTAACCGACGAATACGGACGTCTGGGCGAGAAAGGAGATTTTTCCACTATCTATTTGTCGCCTAAGAATTATCACCGCGTACATATGCCCGTGGATGGATCCCTGCTGGAAATGGTGCACGTGCCCGGACGCTTGTTTAGCGTTGCCCGCTATGCTACTGAGGTAATCACTAATTTGTATAGTCGCAATGAACGTGTGGTATCCATTTTTGCAACAGTTGCAGGATATATGGCAGTGGTAATGGTCGGGGCCGTGAACGTCTCGGCTATCGAAACTTCATGGGAGGGACTGCTAACGCCCCCCAGAGGTAAAGTGCCGCACCGCAAAAAATATTCGGGTCTGCACTTCAAAAAAGGCGAGGAGCTGGGTGTGTTCAATATGGGATCAACCGTGATCGTAGCTTTTGAGTCTGATAAAATCGAATGGCATAAACATTTAGCACCTCAACAAGCGGTATTAATGGGGCAACGTTTGGGAGAAACCACCGTCAATCGCCAGTAAAGGCGAGCACATCTTTAATATCAGTAACTCTTAATATAGTCATTAACAGGCGATCAATGCCCAGCGCTACTCCGGAGCTTTCCGGCAATCCCGCCACCAGCGCGGCAATAAATTGCCGATCAATTTCCAGCCTGACCTTACCCGCTCGTGCGCGCCTTACGTTGTGTTCCTGAAAACGTTGCAGGTGTTCGTGGGTATCGGTGAGTTCCTGAAAACCATTGGCAAGCTCGATATCGCCCAGATACAGTTCAAAGCGTTCCGCCACACCAGTATGATTTATGTTTGCCAATGCGGCTTGTTGCGCCGGAAAATCATGGATAAACGTCAGGCTGTCTTTGGGTAGCCGGGGCGCAATCACCTGGTCAAGTAGTAGTTCCTGGTATGCGCATATTGATAAATGAGATTGCAGTGCAAGTCCCGCGGCTGCACCCGCGCGCACGTAATCCTGCCGCGTTGCGCACCACGGGTCAAACCCGCAATATTCAATAAATATGTTCTGATAGGTTGTGAATTCGGTTTGCGCGAGGTAGCGTCGTTGCCGCAACAGTGTTGTTACCAGTTCGTCTACCTCTCGCATTAAATCCTGATAACCACAGGCTACCCGATACCATTCGAGCAGCGTGAATTCGGTATGATGATATTTGCCCCGTTCTGCGCCTCTAAACACCTTGCAAAGCTGGTATATATCCCGCTTAAAAAATGCCAGTAATCTCTTCATCGCGTACTCCGGCGAAGTATGCAGGTAATAATTTTTTGGCCCGATGCCGGTAACGCCGATGCTGTCGATATGCGGGTCGGTCACTGTATGGCGATTGACAATGGGGGTATCTACTTCTAACGCCTGACGCACCGTGAAGTGCTGCCGTATTTGCGCGTAGGTGTGCGCGCGCGCCTCTATTGCCTGCCGCGAAACCAGCGGTGCCCAATCAGTAACCCTGGAACGATTATTCACATGCAGATGTTGAATGTGAAAATCAGCAATCTGTGCTGTAATGAACCCAGCGCGGTATAAAGTTGGGCATGGAGAGATTTTTTTGCCGATATGCCAGAGGCTTGTTCAGGTCTTCACGCGCGAGACGTACTCCGCAGTGCGCGTATCGATACGCAATACTTCTCCTGCCTCGATGAATAGCGGCACTTTTACGATGGCACCGGTCTCTAACGTGGCGGGCTTGGTGCCGCCAGCGGCGGTATCACCCCGCACGCCGGGATCCGTGTGTGTGATGCTCAATTCGACAAAATTAGGCGCCGTCACAATTAAGGGCTGACCTTCAAGCAACGTCACGCTGCATGTTTCCTGCCCCTTGAGCCACCGCCTGGTATCTCCCATGACCGTTTTTGACGCCGCATATTGTTCGTAAGAATTGGGCTCCATGAAGTGCCATTGTTGCCCGTCGTTATAAAGGTATTGCATATCCACGTCGACGACGTCCGCACCCGCAACCGACTCACCCGACTTAAAAGTCTTGTCTGCTACACGGCCGGTCTTCAGGTTGCGAAGTTTGACACGATTGAAGGCCTGACCTTTACCGGGTTTCACAAACTCGTTTTCAAGGATGGCATACGGTTCGCCATCCAGAGTAAGTTTTAAGCCCGCACGGAGTTCATTGGTATTATAATTCGCCACGTTACCGTCTTCATGCAATACCGTAATCAATGTATCCAGTCAGTCTAGCACGAGAATATTCAGGCGTTGAAGTAAATTGGCAACGGCAGTACCGGGAGGCGATAACTAACCTTGGCGATCTTTGTGACCTGCTTGACCTGAAACCCGATCAACTTCCTGTCAGCGCTGCTGCCAGTCAACAATTCCCTTTGCGCGTGCCGCGCAGCTACGTGCAACGCATGCAAAAGTCAAACCCTGAAGACCCGCTATTGCTACAGGTACTTCCACGTGTACACGAGGAGACTATAACTGCTGGTTTTGGTACAGATCCAGTCGGCGACGTAGAGAGTAGCAGCAGCCCGGGATTGCTACAAAAATATCACGGTCGCGCACTGTTATTGGTAACCGGACTGTGTGGCATTCATTGCCGTTATTGTTTTCGGCGACACTTTCCTTACGCTGCACAAAATCCACGTCACGATGCCTGGCATCAGGCACTCCACCAGATCGCCAATGACTCCAGCATCAATGAGGTGATATTAAGCGGTGGCGATCCCCTGGTGCTGCATGACGCTAAGCTTGCCAGTCTGGTTGCGCGGCTGGAGTCAATACCGCACGTCCAGCGATTACGCCTCCATACACGTCTGCCGGTGGTCATCCCGGCACGTATTAATAGTGAATTAACTGACTGGATACACGCTACCAGGTTAACAGTGGTGGTAGTGCTGCATATTAATCATGCCCGGGAGCTGAACGGCCAGCTACGGGAAAAACTGATAGAACTGTCCACCGCACGTTGCATGCTGCTTAATCAGAGCGTGTTGCTACGCCATGTCAATGACACGGCAGAGGCTTTGATAGAGTTAAGCGAAGCATTATTGCCGGCGCACGTGCTGCCCTATTACTTGCATCTGTTGGACCGGGTGCAGGGTGCCGCGCATTTCGAGGTTGACGAAACCCGGGCACGTAAGATAATGCGTGAAGCTGCCAGTAAGCTGCCCGGCTATCTGCTCCCCAAACTGGTAAAAGAGGAGGCGGGCACCACCGCTAAAACGTTAATAACGTATTAACTTGCCACTTTCTCACGAGTTTTTCAGGGCCTCAATACGCGCTTGCAAAGGCGGATGTGTCATAAACAATTTTCTTATGCCGGCCTTCACCCCGCCCGATATTCCAAATGCGGCCAGTTGCCCAGGCAGTTCCTCAGTTTCACTTTGCGCTTGTAAACAGCGTAGCGCGGCAATCATTTTTTCACGCCCGGCAAGCTGCGCACCGCCTGCATCGGCGCGAAACTCGCGGCGGCGCGAAAACCAACTGGCGATCATGGAGGCCAGAATGGCCAGTATCACTTGTGCAAAAATACTTACGAGGTAGTAGCCAGGCCCAACGCCGCTGCGGGACTTAAACACGACTTTGTCTACGACTAACCCGATTATCCGCGATATAAAAATAACAAACGTGTTCAACACTCCCTGTAACAGCCCCATAGTGATCATGTCGCCGTTGGCAACATGGCTTATTTCATGGCCCAGCACTGCTTCCACTTCGTCCTGATTCATGGCGTGCATGAGCCCGCTACTCACTGCGATTAACGCATTATTCCGTCGCATGCCGGTGGCAAACGCATTCGGTTGGGGTGACTCAAAAATACCCACTTCCGGCATGCCGATACCAGCTTGTCTGGCCTGTCTCTGAACGGTTTCAATTAACCATCGTTGGGATGAATTTTGGGGTTGTTGGATTACTTTGACGCGCATACTGCGTTTAGCCATCCACTTAGAGATGGCCAGAGATATGAAAGCTCCCCCAAAACCAAACAGTAAAGACATGATTAATAACCCTTGCAGCTGCCCCGGCAATCCCTTTTGTGCCAGCCAGCTGTCAAGCCCAAGTATTTGCGCAGTAATACTCAAAACCATAATGATGGAAAAATTTACCGTCAAAAATAACAATACTCGCATACCCATAAGACGCCTCTGATCAAATTAAAAATTTATACGACTATAATAAAAGCAATGTTGCCCAGATGTGAACCCCAGATGTGAACCAATCAAAATATACCGGCGGACGGTTTGTTTTCAAGTCTCTCACGCCTGGTTGCCTGTGTCTGAAAAATGCACTTCAATGGTACTGACGTTGCGATAACCACTTGGCAATTTCAGGCCCTGCTTACCTCGCTCACCGACGTAGCTATCAACTTCAGCAGCGCGCATTTTCTTAATACGTTTACCGGCACGTAGAGTAATCGATTCTCCATCCTGTACCAGCACCATGGCGCGCACGCAGGCGCCGCCGGCAACGCCGATGATTTTATTGCCTTTCCCTTTTGATAGTACCGGTAAGTCCCCGAGGGGAATCACTAACATGTGTCCTGCAGAGCTGATAGCGATTATCCAGTCTGCTTCCAGGTCGCGCACTTTTACCGGTGGCAGAGCATGAGCACCCGCGGGTACGGATAATAGTGCCTTGCCGGCCCGATTGCGGGTAAGCATATGCTGGTGCTTACAGATGTACCCATAACCGGCGCTACTGGCAAGCAGGTAGTAATCATTCGGCACGCCCATGACTACGCCGACAAAACGCGCGCCATCGGCGGGTTTCAGGCGACCACTTAAAGGCTCTCCCGGACCGCGCGCCGCCGGCAAGCTGTGCGCGGGTAAGGTGTAGCAACGACCATATGAGTCTAAAAATGATGCTAATTGATTGGATTTGCCTATAGCGCACACCTGATAGGCATCTCCGGATTTGTAGTTTAGCGAGCCAGGATCGATGTCTGTGCCTTTTGCCGCGCGTACCCATCCTTGCTGGGATAACACCACCGTAACTTTTTCGGAAGGCATTAATTCTGACCCGTCGATGGCACTCGCCGGGTCACGCTGAATCAATTTCGAGCGGCGCTCATTGCCAAATTCCTCCGCATCCTGCCTTAATTCCCGTTTGATCAGCGTTTTCAGACTTCGACCTGATCGTAACGTTGACGCCAGATTTTTGCGTTCTTCACCAAGTTCCCGTTGTTCCGTCTGTATGGTTATTGCTTCCAGCTTCGCCAGGTTGCGCAGCCTTAAATTCAGTATCGCTTCGGCTTGCACGTCGCTAATCCTGAAGCTTCTGATTAACTCAGCCTGGGGGTGTTCGGCGCCGCGAATTATGCTGATGACGTCGTCAATATTAAGATACGCAATGAGCAAGCCATCCAGCACGTGTAAACGTTTTGTAACGTTATTCAAACGCCATTGCAGCCGGCGCGTTACGGTGTCTTGCCTGAATACCAACCATTCTTTTAACAGGCAGCGCAGGTCTTTCACCTGGGGACGGCCATCAATACCAATGACGTTCAGGTTGATGCGATAACTTCGCTCTAAATCAGTAGTGGCAAACAGGTGCGACATTAACGCATCCGCGTCAACCCGGTTACCACGCGGAGTAATTACAATTCTAACTGCGCTTTCGTGATCTGATTCATCCCGCAAGTCCCGCACCATGGGTAGTTTCCTGGTCTGCATCTGTCGCGCAATTTGTTCCAGGACTTTGGCACCAGAAACCTGATAGGGCAACGCTGTAACGACCAGATCATCATCTTCTTTATTATAGCTTGCGCGCACGCGAACGGTGCCGACGCCGGTTTTGTACGCATCGCGAATTTCTTCAGGCGCGGAGATTATTTCCGCGCCGCCAGGGTAATCCGGAGCTTGAATAAATTTACCCAGCTCGGCGAGCGTGGCCCTGGGATGATCTAACAGGTGTATGCACGCATTGATGACTTCTTTAACGTTGTGCGGAGGAATGTCGGTGGACATGCCCACGGCGATTCCCATGCCTCCATTAAGCAATACATTGGGCAAGCGCGCCGGCAATACCGATGGTTCAGATAACGTACCATCAAAATTTGGCGCCCATTCTACGGTTCCCTGATTAAGTTCCTGTAATAATGCCCTGGCATATTTGGTGAGACGGGATTCGGTATAACGCATGGCCGCAAAAGATTTGGGATCGTCCGTTGATCCCCAGTTGCCTTGCCCATCAATGAGCGGATAGCGATAGGCAAACTCTTGCGCCATAAGTACCATAGCCTCATAACACGCACTGTCTCCATGCGGGTGATATTTACCAATTACGTCACCAATCGTACGTGCGGATTTTTTTGGCTTGGAAACCGCCGATAAGCCCAGCTCGGACATGGCATAGATAATTCTGCGTTGTACCGGCTTTAAGCCATCACCGAGGTTCGGTAACGCACGGTCTAAAATGACGTACATGGAGTATTCCAGGTAGGCCTTTTCGGCAAATTCCCGTATCGGCAGATGCTCTGAACTTTCAAAGTCCATTTGCAGGTTCGCACCCATAAGTTAAAGTTTTTTTAACCAAACAAGCTTTATGGCCGCGCCAGATTGCCCTTGTCCTGCAACCAGGAACGACGGTCCACCGCGCGTTTTTTCGCTAATAACATGTCTACTAATTGAAAAGTCTTTTTTTCTTCAGTGAGATCTAATCGCACCAGACGTCTGGTAGTAACTGCCATAGTCGACTCACGCAGTTGCAGGGGGTTCATTTCGCCTAAGCCTTTGAAGCGTGTAATGCTGATGTCACCAGTTTTGTGTTCCGCTTTAATTCTGTCCAGCACGGCTTGCCGCTCTGCATTGTCCAGCACATAGAATAGTTGTTTGCCTGCATCAATGCGAAACAGTGGCGGCATTGCCATATAGATGCGCCCGGCCTCGACCAAAGCGCGGAAATGCCGTAAAAATAAAGCGCATAGCAATGTTGCGATGTGCAAGCCATCCGAATCGGCATCGGCAAGTACGCAAATCTTGCCATAACGCAGACCGGAAAGATCCGCATCGCCGGGCTCTACGCCAATCGCGATGGAGATGTCGTGTACCTCTCGTGAACCGAGCACTTGATCCGATGCTACTTCCCAAGTGTTCAGGATTTTACCGCGCAATGGCATAATGGCTTGAAATTCGCGATCTCTGGCCTGCTTGGCAGAACCCCCCGCCGAATCTCCTTCGACTAAAAATAATTCGGTGCGCGATAAATCTTCAGAGGTGCAATCAACCAGCTTGCCAGGTAATGCCGGACCAGTGGTTATCTTCTTGCGTACTATTTTCTTACTGCGCCTTATACGCGCCTCAGCATTGCTGATTGCCAGGCATGCGATTTGTTCGCCAGCCGCGGTGTTTTTATGCAGCCACAATGCAAACGCATCTTTGACCGCGCCAGCCACAAATACCGCAGTTTCGCGTGACCCTAAACGCTCTTTGGTCTGCCCGGTAAATTGTGGATTTTTAACCTTTACCGAGAGCACGTAGCAAAGTTTTTCCCACACGTCATCGGGAGTTAATTTAATGCCTCGCGGCAATATTTTTCTAAACTCGCAAAACTCCCGCAGTGCTTCAGTAAGGCCGGCGCGTAATCCGGAAACGTGGCTGCCACCTTGTGCCGTCGGCACCAGATTGACGTAGCTTTCTTTTAGTCCATCTGCCTCCGCCATCATCCAGGTTACGGCCCATTCGGCGGAGGCCTGCTCGCCTTCATAACGTTCACAAAACGTATCTTGCGGCACTCGTTCAATAGCTGCCACTGATTCAAGCAGGTAATCTTTGAGTCCATCTGTATAGGACCACGTGTACTTTTTGTTGTGGAGTTGATCATTAAACCGTAGTACCAACCCCGGACAAAGGATGGCTTTCGCACGCATCACGCGCAGTAGTTTCGAGATGCCGAATTCACTGCTCTCAAAATACTTTGCGTCGGGCCAAAAACGAATTTTGGTGCCGGTATTTCTGCTGCCCACCGTGGCCACAATTTCAAGGTCGGAAACTTTTTTGCCGCCCTGAAAAGCCACGTTGTACTCATTGCCTTGCCGGCGCACCCACACTTCCAAACGCCTGGACAGGGCGTTTACCACGGATACGCCAACACCGTGCAAACCACCAGCAAAGGTGTAGTTTTTATCGGAAAACTTACCTCCGGCATGTAGGGTGCTGAGTATCACTTCAACCCCAGGAAGCTTTAACTTTGGGTGTTTGTCGACGGGCATCCCTCGACCGTCATCCGCAACTTCTAAAGATCCATCCTGATACAATCTGACG
The DNA here is from genome assembly GCA_963422595.1 of Gammaproteobacteria bacterium. GTDB lineage: Bacteria > Pseudomonadota > Gammaproteobacteria > UBA4575 > UBA4575. The sequence goes on along the minus strand of OY730298.1, from coordinate 1,027,236 downwards.
TCGATTTTTTTGGCATGCCCGCACAGGGCCTCATCAACGCTGTTGTCGATCACTTCATGAGCAAGGTGGTTAGGTCGCGAGGTGTCCGTATACATGCCAGGACGCTTACGTACCGGATCTAAACCACTAAGAACTTCGATATCGGCGGCATCGTATTTTGCTGTCATAACGTGTCTGACCTACGGCGATGCGTTTGCTTCAGGCTGCCAGGTATTTTACTAAACTTTTGTACCGAAAATGATAAAGATGCGATGATAGCCGGATGACTCATTCTAAAGCTGTTAAGGCCGACCTGGCTATTAATCCGCGTGAGAACGTTGCCGTGTTTGCCTCCGCCGGCACCGGAAAAACCCGATTATTGGTCCATCGTATTCTAAAGCTGTTACTCAATGACGTAGATCCTTCGCACCTGTTAGCGATCACTTTTACACGTAAAGCGGCGGCAGAAATGCGCGAGCGTGTAATGCAAACATTAGCAGCATGGGCCGGGTACGATGATGGTCGCCTGCGGTTAGCACTTGAGGAACTCGCGCACCCTCATGACGCAGACAATATAGCAAAAGCCAGCAGGCTGTATGAAAAATTATTGTTTGCCAAATACGATATACACGTCACTACGTTTCATGCCTTTTGCCAGGATATATTAAAACGCTTTGCTATCCACGTGGAGGTGCCCGCGGGTTTCGGGATTGTGGAAAATACTATGGCACTGACGCAGGAAGCGCGCGCGCGCCTGTATAAGATTGCGCATCAGGGGGATGACCCAAAACTGGTCGGGGCCTTGTTTAAGTTATTAAAATATTGCAGTACCGTCAACAATGTCAATGCGATATTGGATACCTTTGTTAATTCGCGCAGTGATTGGTGGAGTTTTACTGAACATCAACCTGACCCGGTTGCCTATGCGAGCGATAGCCTGCGTGACTATCTGCGCGCCACTCAGAAGGCTATAAGTTTCACCGACGGTAATACTACACTATTATCCGCCTTACGCGAATATCGGGCTTATCTGGCACGGCACGCTACAAGAAGTAATCAGCAGTATAGCGACTTACTGACGAGGTCTGCTGAACTTGAAATTTCCACCCATGAATTAATACAAAACGTCATGCCGGTGTTCCTGATCAGGAACGGCAAACCCAGAACACTTACTGTCAGTAAAACCCTGAAGAGAAACCTCGGCCAGCACCAGGCGGCAAGCTTTGTGCACCTGCACCAGAAATTATGCGATTTTATTCTTGCACACCTGGACGCAGGCAAACGCCAGGCTCTGCTCGCCCTTAATCAGGCCTGGTTTTACGCCGGACATCGTTTATTGAAGGAATACCAACGCCTGAAGTTCGCTCACCATAACCTGGATTTTGCTGATTTGGAGTGGTATACGTATCTGTTACTGAATAAGCATGATAACGCCGCCTGGATTCAGTATAAGCTGGACCGACGTATACAGCATGTCCTGATCGATGAATTCCAGGATACTAATCCTACGCAATGGAATCTGCTGTTCCCTTTGTTACAGGAATTAGCCGCAAACCCACGACAAACCAGCAAGAGCTTATTTTTTGTTGGTGACGTTAAGCAATCTATCTACGGATTTCGACGCGCAAACCCCCGCTTACAGTCCACTGCATTTGAATGGGCCAGGCAAAACCTGGATGCCAAATTGTTTGAAATGGAGCGGTCTTTTCGATCTTCGCCGGCAATCATTGAGTTTGTAAACCGGGTTTTCAGTTCTGGTGAAGAAAAACCTCTACTCGATGGCTTCAGGCCGCATAAAACTGCGCGTACCGATTTGTGGGGATACGTACATGTCGATCCACTTATCATCCCGGCAGGTAACGTTGAAAATGGCACGGAATTTCGCAATCCCTTACTACAGAAGAGGCTCAACGGTGAACGTAATTGTCATTACCAGGAGGGCCAGGCTATCGCGCAACATATTGACAGATTGGTGGCGTCTTCCACACCAATTCTCTGTCAGCAACAAGTGCGCGCTATAGGTTATCGGGATATTGTTATTCTGGCGCGCAATCGAACTAATCTGCCGCCGTTAGAGCGCGCCTTGCGGGAACAAAATATTCCTTACAGCAGTGTTGACGATAATGAATTTTCGGACCAGCTTGAAGTCCAGGACGTTATTGCATTACTTACGTATTTAATACAACCACATAATGATTTGGCGTTGGCACAGGTGCTGCGTTCGCCATGCTTCGGAATCAGTGATGAAGATTTAATGAGGATTGCAAGCTATGAAGCGGATGGCTGGCATGAAAAACTTATGGCTGACGTTACTACTGCACCCACCCCGCTGCTCAAACAGGCCTATGCACAGCTACAGAGGTGGCGTGATATGGCAAACCGAATCCCAGTGCATGATTTATTGGACCAAATATATTTTGATATCAATCTTCCCGCACGCTATGCAAATTGTTGCCCGCCGGCAAAAAAATCACTGGTGGTCGAAAACCTGATGCACTTTCTTCAGCTTACCCTGGATATAGACGCCGGGCGTTATTCCAGTATCCAGTCTTTTTTAGATTCAATACAAAAACCCGGTGCTAAAAACTCCATAAGGCATACAAAATCCAGCCAGAACGACACGGACGCTGTACAAATAATGACGGTTCACGCGGTAAAAGGATTGGAGGCAGCGGTGATTTTTGTAATGGATACCGGCTCTCCGCCGCCTCTGCAAAGGGCTTATCAACCAGTTATTGATTGGCCCTTTAACGCGCGGCGACCAAAACACTTTTATATCACCAGTCGTAAGGCGAACCTGGATCAGAATACGCAACAGGCCATAGATCAACAAAAGAAAGTGGATTGGAAAGAGGAGTTGAACTTACTTTACGTGGCTTTAACCCGCGCCACGCAGTATTTGTTTATCAGTGGCGTACAGGCTAAACGGAATCAGGAAAATTGTTGGTTCGCGGTTATTAAACGGGCACTTGAGGATGGTTCACAGGATGCAACAGCTGCGGCATGGGTATATAGATATGGCACGCCTCCTGAGGTAACGGCGGGGCTTCCTAACGGCCTTTCAGAGACTATGAATATCGCACCACGTCTGAGCAAACCTTTTGCCAGTACCGGTAAGCAAAACGCAAGCGCGGTGATTCCAGTCAATACTGTGCAAGCGGACTACGGCATATTGGTACATAAATTATTCGAATTCGCTGAGGTGGACTTATTGCAGGAACACGGCACGTTACGGCTTAAGGCCGAATCGGCCCTGCAGCGCAATATAAGTGCGCAGGAATTTTCTGCCGCCCTGCAGGAAACTTCCAGATGTCTTGAGGCCGCCGAGTTACATGAGGTTTTCGCGCGCGCGCCGGGCAAGCAAATTTTAACTGAGGTGGCCATTTGTTTTGCGCAACGTGGAGGTACGTTCTACCGGATTATAGACCGGCTGATCATTACTGAAAATATGGCCTGGATTGTTGATTTTAAGACTTCACCCGAGGTTACCGCCGACAATACGCGACAACACGCAATGCGCTATCAAACACAAATTTCCAGTTATTTTTTCGCGGTAAAAGAACTTTATCCGAAGAAACAAATACGGGCTTCCGTGCTGTTTACTTCAGTACCCGCGATCTACGACTACACCAGCCTGGAACTGACCAACCACTAGAATCGACCCGCTACTGACATTGAATCCAGCATGGTGGCTATATCTTTCGCCGATCGATAGCCTAACACCAGGCTGCCATCTGCCATTAACAGTGCCGGCGTACCGGTCACTCCCAGTCGTTTACCAATTAAAAATTGTGCTTCTACCGGATTATTGCAGGTTGCCTGCGGCACGCTTTTGCCTGCCTTGGCGGCAGTTAAAGCCGCACGCTGATCTTCGGCACACCAAACGCTGATGGCCTTTTGGTACGCAGGGGTATTGGCCCCGGTACGCGGAAACATCATGTATCGTATGGCAATCCCATAACTGTTCAGCTGGGCCATTTCAGCGTGTAATTTGCGACAATATGTGCAGTCAACGTCTGTAAATACGGTAAGCACGTGACGTGGTTTTTCAGGGGCAAAAATTATCATTTCTGCTGCATCCATGCCACCCAGCAGTTTTTTGCGTATGCCGTTGCGCGTCAACCTGGTGAGATTTTCACCAGTTTCCAGATCCAGTAAAGACCCTTGTAACATGTAACGTCCATCCGCAGATAAATAGAACACTTCCGTACCATAGATGACCTCGTATAGTTCCGGTACCACCGCAGGTCTGATCACATCGGGCTGTTCCTGTGGGGCCAGTCCAGTGAGTCGTTGCTCGATGTTGGCAAGTTCTTCGGCTTCACCAGCCCAGGTCGGGGCTATATAAAATGCCGTCACTATGACACTTATAATCAATTTATGCATAAAAAAATCCCGCTTCCAGGTTACGCATTTAAGAGCTGTATAAATAAGACTTCTACTATAGGACTGTATTCGGCAGCATTAATTTCACCCGCGAGGGTGGTGTTTTCGATGCAGTTGCTGTAAACGAGCCTGGGCAACGTGGGTATATATTTGAGTCGTAGAGAGATCGCTATGCCCCAGTAGCATCTGTACGACGCGTAAATCCGCACCATGATTTAACAGGTGTGTCGCAAACGCATGGCGCAGGGTATGGGGAGTAAGAGGTTTTGCAATTCCAACTCGTTTCGCATATTTTTTAATCAGATGCCAAAACGCCTGACGGGTCATCGCGGCACCGCGATTAGTAATAAATAAAGCGTCACACGGTGGTCTTGACTTGAGTAAGTCAGCACGCGCCGTATGGATAAACCTGGATATCCAATCACCTGCCAGTTCACCGAATGGCACTAGTCTTTCTTTACTGCCCTTGCCCATAACTCGTATTACACCATGATTTAGGTTCACCTGATTCAGGGTTAAACTGACCAGTTCGCTGACGCGCAGCCCACACGCATAGAGTACTTCCAGCATGGCGCGATCACGAACGCCACGCGCCGTTCGTACTTCAGGTGCAATCAGTAGTTGTTCAATCTCTGCTTCAGTTAAAGTCTGCGGCAACGGGCGACCCAGCTTTGGAAATTCGATTTGCGCCGATGGGTCCTGTTGCAGTACGCCTTGCCTGACCAAATAACGATAGAAGCGCCGCATACTGGATAATAACCTTGCGGAGGTGCGTGGCATGCTGCCTTGTTGCACCCGATGAGATAAATAATCCAGCAGGTGATCGCGCCTGGCGTCTGTGACTCTGACGGCTAAACCTGATAACCAACGCGATAAACCTGATAAATCGTCCCGGTACGCCACCAGCGTGTTCTCACTCAATCCGTGTTCAGTCCACAGGGCGTCCAAAAACGCTTCGATTACGGATTGGTCGGCAGATAAGGATGATGTAGATTCGCCCATGTACCAAATGTCGCTAACGTAACAACGCGCAGCCCCGGTTAGTTTAGGAGCTGCATAACCTAAAATCAATATTGTATATATTTTTTAGGGGGTTATGTAGCAAAATCCGTGTAGTTAATGATTTTCTGACTGGCTTCCATTTTTGAGTTTGGTGCTTTCACTGTGGGTTCGCCGTTCTCGCTTTTATTCTCTGGATACGGGAGCAGTGAAAGTGTGGTGCATGGCGTTGTCCAGCTCTTGTCTGGATATGGGCTGTATCATATCCAGCCCTTAAGCCGCGCACTTTGATAATGTCCATCATCAGTTCAGATGAAGCATATACCAGGCCGTGCGATATTGTATCCCTGATTCTTTTTTTAACCGCATGGTACTTGTAACCTTGCAGGCGGTCATAACAGATTCCAACGGATTTGTTCTAGCTAATCAATGCAGGCCTGGTTATCAGGGAATTTGCGTAATAATTCAACTATTACCGGCGACATTAAGCCATTTTCTTAAGCGCCACAGAGGCGATTAATATTATTAACACGGTCGGCAAAAACGCGCCCACCAGCGGTGCTACGTTGTAGACCACACTGGCATTGCTTAATACCCTGCTCAGTAAATGGAATACTACTGCAATACCAATGCCGATGGCGATGCGTTGCCCCAGGCCACCAGAACGTACTGAACGAAATACAAAGGGGGCTGCCAGTAGCAGCATGGCGATGCCGGAAAGCGGCACCGCGAAACGATTGTAGTACGCGAGTTGATAGCGGCGTGAATTGAGTTTGTTCTGATGCAGATAGTCGATATATCTTTTGAGCTTGCCCGCAGCCATGTATTCTGGCTTGACGGTGATCACGTCAAATAATTCCGGGGTAATTAAATGCTGCCAATATTCCTGTTTGGCGGTCACTGTCTTTATGCCCTGATCGGAAATTAAAGTATGCCGAACTTCGGATAATCGCCATACTCCGGCTTCATAAATCGCCGCTTTCGCAAAACTCGCTCGTGTTAATTTATATCGCTCATCTAATTCATATACCCGGATATCCGCCATTCGGTAGTCGGGAAAAATTTCCTTAACGTTGATGTATTGGTTGGCGTTGCGCGCCCACAGGCCGTGATGCGATCGAATCGATAGCTTACGCAGGTCACTGGTTTTATTCAGACTGCGCACGTAACCTTCAGTTGTTGGCGCGACGTTCTCTCCCACCCACATGCTTAACAGGATAAGCACGATACCAACCGTTAATATCGGCAGCAGGATGCGGGATTTGCTGATGCCAATCGATCGTAATGCCACTAGTTCGCCCTTTGCCGCCAAATTGCCCAAACTAACCAGAGTACCCAGTAACAGGGCGGTCGGCATGAATTCATGCAGGCGTTGCGGCATCCCCAGCAATACTTTCAATAAGGCGTGACCAACCGTAAACCCGCGTTTGCCGATAGCTTCCAGGTCGTTAATCAGGTCGATAACAGAGTCAATCGAAAATAGTACGATTAAAGCCAGCAGGGTGCCGACAGCAACAGTCCTGCCTAAATAACGATCAAAATATTTAAATCCGATCATGGACTATGCGGCACGACGTTGCCTGAATGCTAAATAAGCAATTACCACTATCAAACCGATATGGCAGATAAATAGCCCAGGCATTACCGGTAGTTTGCCTTCCGCAATCCAGGATTTCGCTAAAATCAGTAAATTCGCGTACACCAGGTAAATAACAATGGCCAGCCCTAATTTTGTAAACTGCCCTTGTCGCGGTTTGCTCACGCTTAAAGGAAATGCCAGTAATGCCAGTAATATCGCCGCGATGGGTATTGATAAACGCCACTGTAGTTCGGCCTGATCAGCAGGCCGGCTGGATTTAATTAAATTCTTTGTCGACGTAAATTCAGGATCATTACGGTCTATGCTGATGTCAAGTTCGGGAATACGTATCGAGTGCTGCCTGAAAGACGATACGGTCACACCGTCTTCCCCAAGGATGTCTTCATAGCGCTGTCCATGGCTTAACACCAGGGACTCCCCCCCGAGTTCGGGTAAATTTTTCTGCCAGGCGTTGTGCGCCGTCTCGATTGAAATTTTGCCTTGCTGTTGATCATGTATGAATATACCCCGTACCATACCGAACTGTTTATCTTCGTTTTCAAAAAATATCACCCAATCGCCGCGTTTTGATTCGATGAATTGCCCTGCAACTAATCCATAGATGTCGGTCTGCTCTCTCGCCTTGAGTTTAATTTCTTCAATTTGCCAGGATATCCAGGGGGTAATAAATATGGTTAGGTAAAATAGCATCGCTATCAGTGGTAATACCAACAGGCTGGTATATTTTACTAAGCCCAAACCACCTATACCGCTGGCCTTGATGGCATAAATCTCACTATCCCGGTATAAACGACCTAACGTCAACATGACTGCCACCAGCACCGCAAATGGAGCTAATAAAATTGCGGATTTCAAAATACCAAAGCTCAACATGGTAAATACAATGTCTGCAGGCAGCTTCCCATCCATGACTTTTGTAAGCAGACTGATGAAAGATTTGCTCACTATCACTACCAGCAAAATGGCACTAACCGCAATTAACGTGAGGGTAAGTTCTCGTGCAAAATAGCGGTGTAGTATCGAAAACACGCGCTGGCTCTCAAGTAGATAATACGAATCTATTAGTTACAAATATCGTCATTTTTAGCAATAATGGAGCAACCCTAACCGTTAAGTATAGAGAAGACAGATGGATTACATAGCAAAAACCACAAGCGTAGAGAAACAAGCAGCCGATTGCGTAATTGTAGGCTTATTCAAACCTGAACACTTTAGTAATTCGGCAAAAAAACTGGATAGGCTTTACCATGGAAATATATCCGAAATTTGTCAACGTGGCGCCATCAATGGCGACTTGGGCAACGTCACAACCTTGCATAACCCAAGCCGCAGTAAGCATGATTGTATAGTAGTCGTGGGATGTGGTGAGCAGGATGAATTTACCATTAGTGCCTTTCAACGTGCCTTGTCGGCCGCCGCAGATGAGGTACGAAAATGTAACGCCAGCAGCGTGATCAACTGCCTGATTGAGCTTCCCGTTAAAGCCGCTGATTTGTCGACTAAAGTAAAAATCAGCGTTACTTCAATTGAAGCATCAATGTATCGCTACAGCGAAACCAAGCCGCAAGCAGCAAGCAACGGCACGTGTGTAAAAAATATAAAGCTTCTGGCCGGACAAGGCAACCAGATTGCCGATATATGTAAGGGTAAAAAATATGGCCAGGCCATTGCAAGCGGCATGCAGCTAACGAAAGATTTAGGTAATTTGCCCGGTAATATTTGCACGCCAACTTATCTGGCCGAGCAAGCCAGGGCCTTAGCGCAAAATAACCAGAGGCTGCGCGTAACCGTAGCCACAGAGGCACGGATGAAAAAAGCCGGCATGGGGGCGATGTTGTCGGTTTCTAATGGTAGCGCGGAACCAGCAAAGCTGGTCAGCATGGAATATAAAGGTGGCAAAGACGGCGCACCTCCGGTGGCGTTAGTGGGCAAAGGCATTACTTTTGACACTGGCGGCATTTCTATCAAACCAAGCACCGCCATGGATGAAATGAAATTTGATATGTGTGGAGCGGCCAGCGTTTTAGGTACCATTAGGGCTTGCAGTGAGCTGGAGTTGCCCTTAAACGTGGTGGGCGTTATGGCTTGCGCTGAAAATATGCCCGGCAGTCAGGCTACAAGACCGGGCGACGTAGTGACTACCATGTCTGGTCAAACTGTGGAAATTCTGAACACCGACGCGGAGGGCCGCCTGGTGCTGTGCGACGCGCTGACTTATGTGGGTAAATTTAAACCTAAGGTGGTGATTGATATAGCAACCTTAACCGGCGCCTGTGTGGTCGCCCTGGGGCACGTGCCCTCCGGCTTAATGAGTAACGATGATGAGCTTGCCAAAGAATTACTCGCGGCCGGGCAGTCTGCGGGGGACCGTACCTGGCAGTTGCCTTTGTGGGAGGATTATCAGGCACAGTTAGATAGTAATTTTGCAGATATAGCTAATATCGGCGGCCGCTGGGCCGGCACTATCACCGCGGCATGCTTTCTGTCCAGATTCACGAAGGAGTATCGTTGGGCACATTTGGATATTGCTGGCATAGCCTGGCATAGTCACGGTAAACAAAAGGGCGCGACCGGCAGACCGGTACCGTTATTAACCGAATATCTGTTACGTCAGGCTTATGCATCGGCACGCTAACGGAGCCAGTGCAGATATTGCGTTAAAGACTGAATAAGTTCGATAGTTTATGCCGCAGATTGACTTTTACGTCATTAAAGACAGTGCTCCACAGTCCGCTTTGCGTACTGCCTGTGGAATCGCTGAAAAGGCCTATCAGAGGGGTTTTAGTATCCATATAAAGACTAATGACGATGACGAGGCAGAAGCACTCGATGTGCTGCTCTGGACATTTCGCGACCGCAGCTTTATCCCACATGAATTTTATCCTGCATCGTCCATGCCCATGTGCACGGTTACTATTGGCACTGTAAACGACCCAGCTGAAGCGGAGGTGTTAATTAACGTTTCTTGTCAAACTCCCGGCAACGTCGCGAATTTTCAGAAAATTGCGGAGGTGATTGACGCTCAGCCTGAGTCTATACGCGCTGGCCGTGAGCGTTATCGCTGTTACCGCAAGCAGGGTTATGAACCCAGGCATCACGAAGTATTCTCTCACCAACAAATCCGCCACTAATTCATTTGTCGTTTGATTCACTGGCAATAGCCGTCATGGAAAAGATTTACCAACCTAAGGATATTGAGCAGAAATGGTATCAATATTGGAAAACGAATAATTATTTTTCGCCGTCGGAAAACCCCGGCCCGGGGTACTGCATCATGATCCCGCCGCCGAATGTAACGGGCACTTTGCATATGGGTCATGCCTTTAATAATACCCTGATGGATTGCCTGATTCGTTATCACCGTATGGCGGGTTATAAGACGTTGTGGCAGCCCGGCACCGATCATGCTGGTATCGCAACTCAAATGGTGGTGGAAAGACAATTGCATGCCAACGGCATCACTCGTCACGATTTAGGCAGAGAGAAATTCGTCGAAAAAGTCTGGGATTGGAAGGAGCATTCGGGAAGTAGTATTTGTCGCCAGCTGGAACGCATGGGATCGTCTTTAGACTGGTCACGTGAGCGTTTCACCATGGATGCAGGATTGTCGGAAGCGGTGCAACAGGTTTTCATACAGCTCTATGATGAAGGTCTGATCTACCGTGGTAAACGTCTGGTGAATTGGGACCCGGCACTGCGCACCGCGGTATCTGATTTAGAGGTCGTCTCGCAGGAAGAAAACGGACACATGTGGCATATTCGTTATCCTTATACGCACGGCAAAGGTCATGTAACGGTCGCTACTACCAGACCGGAAACCATGCTGGGGGATAGCGCAGTTGCGGTACACCCTGAGGATACCCGGTATCAAAATGCTATTGGCAAAACTGTCAGGCTGCCGTTGACCGGTCGTGAAATTCCAATTATTGCGGATACGCACGTCGATCCGGAGTTTGGTTCGGGTTGTGTAAAAATCACTCCGGCACATGATTTTAATGATTATGAGATCGGCCAGCGTCATGGTTTGCCGCAAATCAATGTTTTTACCATTGATGCAAAAATTAACGCCCAGGCACCTACTGCCTATCAGGGATTGGAGCGCTTTGTGGCGCGCCGCAGGATCGTGCAGGACTTACGGGCTCAAAATCTCCTGGAGGCAGTAAAAGATCATAGGTTAACGGTGCCAAGAGGCGATCGTTCCGGGGTTGTCGTGGAACCGTATTTAACTGACCAATGGTACGTAAAGATTCAACCTTTAGCCGCGCCCGCAATAAAAGCCGTGGCAACAGGCGCCGTTCAGTTTGTGCCGGAGAGCTGGAGTAAGACCTATTTTGAATGGATGCGAAATATTCAGGATTGGTGTATCAGTCGGCAACTTTGGTGGGGGCATCGCATACCTGCCTGGTATGATGAGAATGGCAACGTTTATGTCGCCGACAGTGAGGCCGCAGTGCGCAAAAAATATAAGCTCGCTATAAACCTTGCCCTGACGCAGGATGAGGATGTTTTAGATACTTGGTTTTCATCCGCATTGTGGCCATTTTCTACCTTGGGCTGGCCCGCGAAAACCGAGGCGCTGAAAACTTTTTATCCGACTTCTGTCCTGGTCACTGGCTTTGATATCATCTTTTTCTGGGTAGCACGCATGCTTATGATGGGTTTGAAGTTCATGGGGGACGTGCCATTTTACCGGGTGTACGTGCATGGCCTGGTGCGTGATGCAGATGGCCAAAAGATGTCGAAGTCCAAAGGCAACGTGCTGGATCCTCTGGATATTATTGACGGTATTGATTTGAGCTCGTTAATTAAAAAACGTACCACCGGGCTCATGCAGCCTAAAATAACGCCAAACGTTGAACAGGCAACTCGCCAACAATATCCAACCGGCATCCAGGCTTATGGCAGTGACGCATTGCGCTTTTCCTTCGCCGCACAAGCTTCTACCGGACGCGACATTAAGTTTGAGCTGAATCGCATCGCCGGCTACCGAAATTTCTGTAACAAATTATGGAACGCCACGCGCTTCGTGTTAATAAATACTGAGGGGCATGACGTCGCCAGGCAAGTGGATAAAGCAACGCTCACGCTGGCCGATCGCTGGATTTTAAGCAGACAACAGGAGGTCATCGATCTAACTCACAGGTACCTGAAAAATTATCGCTTTGATCTGGCCGCGCAAACATTGTATGAATTTAATTGGCATGAGTTCTGTGACTGGTACGTGGAACTGTGTAAACCGGTCTTGTTCAAGGCCGCTGTGGATGTAAAAATTAAACACCACACCAGACGCGTTCTATTGGAGGTGCTGGAAACTTCATTGCGACTATTACACCCGATTATTCCCTTTATTACGGAAGAGATTTGGCAGCCGGTGGCAAAACAGTTGAGTCTCTCGGGTGACACTATTTCTTTGCAGCGGTTTCCACTTAGTAATAATGACTTCGTTGACGTTGACAGCCTGCAGGAGATGGAGTGGTGCAGGCAATTTATTAATGGGATACGAAAAATTCGAGCCACGATGAATATCTCCCCCGCTAAACCATTGCCGGTGTTGTTACAAAACTGGTCGGAACAGGATAAACAACGCTTCCGGGTAAGCGAGAACTACATTCGCTCAATGGCAAAACTTCAAAGTATAAAATGGCTAAATGATGAATCCGCGCCTGAGTCGGTAACGGCACTGGCAGGCGAAATGAAAATGCTTATCCCGCTGGCTGGCCTGGTTGATAAACAAGCAGAAAATGCCCGACTGGAAAAAGAAATTAATAAACTGGAGTCTAATCTAAGCAGCAGTAACGCCAGGCTGGATAATCCTGACTTTACGGCTAAAGCACCTGCGGAGGTGGTAAACAATGAGCGTTCCCGCGTTCAACGTATGTGTAAATCTCTGCATCAATTAAAAGAGCAGTTAGACAAAATACGCACGATGTAGTTTTCAATACTCTGATTATATTTTTTATTGAAACCATTACTTGTAACTGCCTTGCTTAGGGGGTGCGACCCTACGCTTAGGTTTCTTCGCAACGTTATCCCGAAGATAGACTGGCAGGGCTTCCACGGCCGTTACCTGATATCCCCGTTGGTAATAGTATTTGCCCAACTCTGCTACATATTCCGCTTGTGGCAAGGCGTTAGCGTGATAAGAAATATTTTTGCCGCACCTTGCCGACAGCAGGTGCGCATAAGCGCGCCATCCTGAACCAACGCCAATACAATGGTCATGCACGTCAACCGTAAGCAACCCGGGCCTGATCACGTGCTCTTCACCAACTATTTGCATGACTTTACTTGCGTCTGGTTGGAATAGGGCGTAGTAAATTTCCTGCATGCGCGCGTCAATACATGACAATACCTGTGATGCCTGTCGCGTATGATAAGCGGCCTGCGCCAGTGTGGCCAGAGAAGATACGGGCACTACCGGTAAATCCCGCGCCAAGGCGATTCCCTGCGTAACACTGGCGGCTAAACGAACGCCCGTGAAAGCCCCAGGGCCACGCCCAAACGCGATAGCGTCTAACTGGGTAAGACTGACTTCGGCTTGCGCTAAAACGCGCTCGCACATGGCTAAAATGATTTCGTTGTGTCGCCGCGGAGCTATTTCACTGACCGCAAACGTTTCGTGGTTCAGCAACAACGCCGCGGAACAGCATTCGGTCGCGGTTTCAATGGCAAGCAGTTTCATATACGCGGTGACGACGTTGTAAAAAGTTGATGGCGTCGCTAAGACTGGAGGTGACGGGCATGTTCGGCAGACTATTGATAAACGATTTTCCATAAGGCTTGAAAGCTAACCTGGGATCACAGATGGTAACGATACCGTAATCTCTTTCATCACGTATCAGACGGCCCACTCCCTGTTTTAGCGTGATAACGGCCTGCGGTAGTTGATAGTCTATAAATGGGTTGGCACCAATTTGACGTAGTGCCTGTAACCGACCCGTTAATACCGGATCGCCAGGCGAGGTAAACGGTAATTTGTCGATAACTACGCAGCTTAACGCCGGCCCTTTTACATCCACGCCTTCCCAAAAACTGTTGGTGCCAAGTAATACGGCTCGCGCCGTTTTGGTAAATCGGGACAATAGTTCCCGGCGCGGCGCTTCACCTTGCACCAGTAACTTGAAATCATCACGCTTTTGGAGCCGCTGCGCCGCAACGCGTAACGCGCGATGACTGGTGAATAATAAAAATGCGCGCCCCTGATTTATTTCAAGCAGCGGCAGAACTGCATCTACTACCGCTTGCGTATAACCGATGTCATTTGGGTTTATGTCGATTTGTGGTAAAAATAATCTGGTGTTGGTGGGGTAGTCGTAAGGGCTATCCAACATAATCGTGTCGGCATCTGTCAATCCTAATTGCTGCTGAAAATGATGGAATTGCGTGTTTACCGTCAGCGTTGCAGAGGTAAAAATCCAGCCGCATTGATAGTCCTGTATAAGGGCTTGAAAGACGTCTGCCACGACTAACGGGGTACTGTGTAGTTTGAAGCTTCGCTCCCAACATTCTAACCAGTTAATTACGCCTTCCGTTGTTTCGGAGATTGTATTTAAGTGCCGTTCTATGCGTTCACAGCGTTCGGCACAACGCGCCAGTACCCGACCACGATCACTGATCTTTACTAACGTGGCTGACAACGCATGTAGCGATTTACAAACGTGATTGAATTGGTCTTCTACTGTGGCCGTCGCTATGGCTTGCTGCCAGGGTATGCGCCCAATATTGCCCACCAGCGATAATTGGAAGTCGGCTATCGCATTGCGTAAGGCGTCGAGGACCTCCCGCATTTGTTTCACGTCAGGTGCTTCGTCAAGTTGCGCGGCTATCACGTCATCAATTAGATTTTTAAGCTGACTGCTACTTGTTGTTGTAGCAAGAAAGGTACTGGCTAATTCCGGTAGTTGATGCGCTTCATCAAAAATAAACGCATGCGGATTGGGTAGCAGTTCACTAAAACCTGCTTCTTTGAGGGACAGGTCCGCAAGAAACAGGTGATGATTAATGATCACTACGTCGGCTTTTTGCGCCTTTTGCCGGGCTTTAACGACATAGCAGTCTGTATAATCCGGACATTCGGCGCCCAGACAATTTTCGACGGTGGAGGTAACGTCCGGCCAAATCGCATCGTCTTCATTAATGTTTGTAACTTCTGCAATTTCACCTGTTTTGGTGATTAAGGACCAATCTTTAATGACCTGAATTTTGTTTGCAAAATGTTCGTTATGCGCTTGCACACGTGGCACGTGACGTTGCAGACGATGCAGACACAGATAATTTGCGCGGCCCTTTAACAATGCCGTGGATATTGGTAGCTTGAGAATCTTCAGGATGGTTGGTAGGTCCTTGAAGTATAGTTGATCCTGAAGATGTTTGGTGCCGGTGGAAATGATTGTCTTGTGGCCTGACAGTAGTGCTGGAATTAAGTATGCAAATGTTTTTCCAACCCCGGTGCCGGCCTCGACGATGAGTTGACTGCGCTCTTTGAGCGCTGCCTCTATGGCCTCGCTCATGCGTTGTTGTTGTGGACGATGCCGAAAGTTGTCCAGACGTTCAGCTAGTAGCCCGGCAGGATTAAAGATTTTTGCACTGCGCAACATTGTTGTTGCCTTGTGACTATGACGGCGGTAGCAGCGTAGCTACGGCAAAGGCAGCGACTCCCTCACCCCGGCCTATGAAACCCATACCTTCATTGGTGGTTGCCTTGACGTTTACATGCTCTACAGAAATTTTTAGTAATGCGCTGATGTTGACGCACATGTCGTAAATGTGTTCGGCTAATGCAGGCGCCTCTAAAATAACTGTGCAGTCCATGTTACCGACAACGTAGCTCTTTTTGCCTACTTCACGAACCACGTTCTCTAGTAATAAAGTACTTTCGATATCTTTGAATTCCGGGTTGACGTTTGGAAAACGTGCGCCGATATCACCGAGACTGGCAGCACCTAACAGCGCGTCACAAATGGCGTGTAGCAGAACGTCTCCGTCTGAATGCGCGTCAATACCCCGACTAAAGGAAATTTTTTCGCCGCCTATAATAATGTGATCACCGTCGGTGAAACGGTGGCTGTCATAACCAAAACCGATTCTGATCATTAGCATTTATGATTATGTTTGATAATCGACGCGGCCAACGTCATGTCTTGTGGCCAGGTAATTTTGATATTGTCGCGGCGTCCTTCAAGCAATTTCACTTGCAGCCCGATGGCTTCAACCGCGGACGCTTCGTCGGTTACCTTGATGTTGTTTTGGAGACAGTAATTCAGGGCTTTGCGCAGTACCCAAACGCGAAACATTTGCGGCGTTAACGCTCGCCATAGATGCGTGCGATCAATGGTGCTTTCCACTTCTATACTATTGTTGCCACGCCTCGCGCGTTTAATGGTGTCGTCAACAGAGACGGCAAGAATACCACCAACTTCATCCTGTAAGAGTTTGTTTATCAGCCGATCTAAATCAGCATAATTCAGGCATGGGCGCGCGGCATCGTGCACGATGACGAAATCGTTTGCCTGAGATAGCTCTGTCAGTCTGCTTAAGGCAGTATTAACGGATTGCGCTCGCGTTGCACCGCCAATCACCGCGTGTATGGATTTGTGCGTGGCAATGCGCAGATCTTTCCAGGTCTGGTCGTTGGCGTGCAGTGCTACGATAACAGCATTAATTCGCGGATGCCGCAAAAAGCAGGATATGCTCGCTTCTAATACGGTTGCGTCTTGCAAGGGAAGATATTGCTTAGGAATTGCAGTTCCCATGCGTTGACTGGTGCCCGCGGCAGTTATTATGGCCCAGCAACCAGGGGGGGGGTGTTTAGTATCTTTTGACAATGTTTTGATCTCATACGGCGCGGCAGATTACTTGTGCATCTGCAACTACGATGAGTGTGACACCTACTGAGGTTTTACACATTATTTTACTGTATGATTTGTATGAACGTTTCATCTTGCCTGATCATACCCAGTTCGCTTCTTGCATGTTCTTCAATCGCTTCAAGTCCGGTCTTGAGGTCGTCAACTTCGGCCGCCAGCACCGCGTTGCGTTGTTTGATTTGACTATTTTGCCCGCGCTGTTGCTCAACAATCTGGCGCAATTCAAGTACGTCACGAATGCTGTCGTCCCCAAGCCAAAGCCTGATCTGCATGACCAGTAATAATATGCTCATTAGTATGATTAGCGTTTTCACTTGCCTGATCTATGTGCGGCTATACGCCTTGATTCCCGGATACTGACACTCTGCCCCTAATTCTTCTTCAATGCGAATGAGTTGATTATATTTCGCCACGCGGTCTGACCGCGATAAAGAGCCGGTTTTGATTTGTCCGGCGTTGGTAGCTACGGCCAAATCGGCAATAGTAACGTCTTCCGTCTCGCCAGACCGATGCGATACCACTACGGTGTAGTTGGCCGCATGCGCCATGTCTATGGCCGCTAAAGTTTCACTTAGGGTGCCAATTTGATTGACTTTAATCAGCACGGAGTTGGCAATGCCGAGATTGATTCCCTTGTGTAAAATTTCTGTGTTGGTAACAAATAAATCATCTCCTACAAGCTGCACCTTATGACCTATTTTTTCAGTCAGTAGCTTCCAACCATCCCAGTCATTTTCTGCCACCCCGTCTTCAATAGTAATAATCGGATATTGGTTAACCCAGGCGGCCAGGTAGTCTACGAATTGATGCGTATCAAAAGACTTTCCCTCAGAGCGTAACTGATATTTGCCATTGCTATAAAATTCGGTGCTGGCAACGTCCAGTCCCAAGTGCACGTCTACTCCAATCTGATAACCTGCCAGTTCAACGGCCTGCAAAATTGTTTCCACTGCTTCCCGATTCGATCTAAGGTCGGGGGCAAAGCCGCCTTCATCTCCTACCGCGGTGTTGAGTCCCTTTTTGTGCAGTATCCGTTTAAGCGTATGAAAAATTTCTGTGCCGTACCGAATAGCCTCGCTAATTGATGTGGCTCCGGTAGGAATTATCATGAATTCCTGCATGTCGACGTTATTGTCCGCATGCTCTCCACCATTTATGATGTTCATCATGGGTACCGGCATGATAAACGTGTTACCCCGATGCAGGTGACGATATAATGGAGTTTGTGTTTCGGCCGCGGCGGCTTTGGCCGTGGCTAACGATACCGATAATAGTGCGTTAGCGCCCAGACGCCCTTTATTGTCGGTGCCATCTAATGCAATCATGCGCTCATCAATGGCTTGTTGTGAAAAACAGCTCATGCCGGTAATAGCCTGCCGAATTTCATGATTGACGTTGTTGATGGCTTGCTGAACTCCTTTGCCCGCATAGCGTTGCAGGTCACCATCTCTTAATTCAATGGCCTCTAAAGTTCCGGTAGAGGCTCCTGAGGGCACCGCGGCGCGTCCAACCGTTCCAGATGCTAATAAAACGTCTGTTTCCACAGTTGGGTTGCCACGTGAATCGAGCACTTCACGAGCCTGGATGGAGGTAATTGCGGACATAAAGGTATTTTTCCTTGTTTTTATTTTCCGTTGTTGTCATAAGCAGGCAGGTGCTGCTCGGTAAAATCCTGACGCTTTACGGTCTGATCAATCTCTTTCAGCACTTGTAGAAGCTGCTTAACGTCTGCCATTGGCCACGAGTTTGGGGCATCACTTTTTGCCAGATCAGGGCGCGGATGAGTCTCCATAAACAGGCCGGAGATACCACTGGCAACCGCCGCACGTGCCAGTACCGGCACAAATTGACGCTGCCCCCCGGAGATGCCTTGCTGACTGCCCGGCAGTTGCACAGAATGCGTCGCATCAAACACTACCGGGCAGTTGGTTTGCCGCATGATAGCAAGGGAACGCATATCTGACACCAGATTGTTATAACCAAAACATGTACCTCGTTCACATACTAAAATTTTTTCATTGCCATGAGCCTTGGCTTTCTCAACTACGTATTGCATTTCCGGCGGGGATAAAAATTGACCTTTTTTAATATTTACCGGCCGCATACAGGCGGCGACACGTTGTATGAAATTAGTTTGACGACACAGAAATGCCGGGGTTTGCAGCACGTCAACCACTTCTGCAACTTCCTGCAAAGGGGTGTCTTCATGCACGTCCGTCAACACGTGTATACCCAGTTCACTTTTAATTTGGGATAGAATTTGTAGCCCTTTCTCTAAGCCCAGCCCTCGAAAACTGCCTATTGAGGAGCGATTGGCTTTGTCAAAAGAAGATTTGTAGATGAATGGAATATTTAGCTCTCGCGTGATTTCCTGTAACGCTCCAGATGTCTCTTGCGCCAGTTCTAAACTTTCAATAACGCAGGGGCCAGCGATTAAGAAAAAGGGGCAGTGTAGGCCTATCTCAACACCACAAAGTTTCATGAGCTTACTCTGTACGCGGCACTGAAACCCGGCATTTCGAGCACGAGATTGCCATTCATGGATTAGTGCCTGATAGCTTCAGCTTGCGTTACTAAATCCGGCAGGCTCAGTTGATCCTGGTCCGCGGCCTTTGTGTGCGAGGTGGTTCGTTGGTTGTGGTAGCATCGCGCCGCTTGTACAAAACCCGCAAACAGGGGGTGTCCTGCACGTGGCGTTGAGGTGAATTCCGGATGGAATTGGCAACCTATGAACCAAGGATGGTCTTTGATTTCAACAACTTCCACGAGCCCGTCGTCTGAAGATTTGCCAGTAAAGGAAAGCCCTGCATTCTGTAACGTCGCTATGAATGTATTGTTGAATTCATAACGGTGTCTATGCCGTTCCATGATCAGTTCTTTTCCATATAGCTGGTGCACCAGTGACCCCTCCAGAAGTTTGCACGCCTGTTCACCAAGACGCATGGAACCACCTAAATCTGAAACTTTGCTGCGTTTCTCTACTCTGCCTTCGCGATCCTGCCATTCTGTAATTAAGGCGATTACGGGATTTTTCGTGCCTCGTTTGAATTCTGTACTGTGCGCGTCATCAAGCCCGGCTATATTGCGCGCATAGTCGATTATAGCAACTTGCATGCCTAAACAAATTCCAAGATAGGGCAGTTTGTGCTCACGGGCATAACGCACAGCCGCGATCTTGCCTTCAATGCCACGACTACCAAACCCACCAGGCACAAGTATTGCGTCTAAGTCTTGCAGGACGTTGACGCCATTGGATTCGATATTTTCAGAATCAACGTATTGGACGTTTATTTTGGTGTGCGTATGAATGCCTGCATGAGTAAGTGCTTCATTTAATGATTTATATGATTCTGTAAGGTCGACGTATTTTCCAACCATGCCTATGGTAATTTCGGTCTTGGGGAACTCAATGGCGTGCACTACTTCTTTCCAGTCTTGCAGGTCGGCAACCGGTAAATCGAGTTGGAATTTTTTCGCGACAATCGTGTCCAGCCCTTGTGAATGTAACCACAGAGGCAGTTTGTATATTGTGCTGACGTCCACCACGGAAATTACTGCTTTTTCCTCCACGTTGGTAAACAGTGCGATCTTTTTACGCTGCTCTTCCGGGAAAGATCGGTCTGAACGGCATAATAATATGTCGGGCTGAATACCGATGGATCTAAGCTCTTTAACGGAGTGCTGCGTAGGCTTGGTTTTCATTTCACCAGAGGCGTGAATGTACGGTACTAACGTCAGATGGATGTACATTGCATGCTCGTGCCCAAGCATGACTCCTAATTGACGGATAGCTTCTAAAAAAGGCAGCGATTCAATGTCACCAACCGTACCACCAATCTCTACCAGCGCTACCTCCGCGTCACGTGCTCCAAGTTCAACACATCTTTTGATTTCATCCGTGATGTGTGGAATGACTTGTACCGTACCGCCGAGATAGTCGCCACGACGCTCTTTGCGAATTACATTTTCGTAAATCTGACCGGTAGTGAAGTTGTTGTTTTTGCTTGAACGAAAATGTACAAAGCGTTCGTAGTGACCCAGGTCTAAATCTGTCTCGGTACCATCCGCAGTAACGAAAACTTCTCCATGCTGAAAAGGGCTCATGGTGCCTGGATCTACATTGATGTACGGATCCAGCTTTATGAGGCTGACTTTGATCCCGCGTGCCTCTAAAATAGCTCCTAAAGAGGCCGAGGCGATGCCCTTGCCAAGCGATGAAACTACACCACCTGTAATAAAAATATAGCGTGTCATTAAACCTTTGTGGCGTTCGACATTAGCACTTTACGTAACGATATGTATGCAAAGAATGTGTCCGGGACGGGGCTAAAGCGTACCAAAGCTGCACCATTACTACAATCTATTAAACGTGGTTTCACGTTAGCTTAAGAGGCTTCACAACCACTAACCCCCATGCCAATAACCTACTACGGCGATAAGTCGATCATCCAGATATAGTAAGGGTATACGATTTCTTTCCCATGGCGGTATGCCCGCGTCCTGAAAGAAGTTTTTCAGCGACCTGTGATGCTTTTCCCCAAGTGGCTTGAGGCGCTCTCCTCCACAACGAAAACGCACGGTGAGTTCACGTGTGCCCGCCGGAAGTATTATGTCGTGTCGAATTAAATCCGCGGCACTTAAGGTTCGGTTCAGGCTCTTAATCCGTAGGGGCTGACATGTCTTCCACCGGTATTGCTGACTGGGATCATGCGAGGTTAGCGGCCACATTAAGTAGATTCGATCACGGTAACCACGCACTTCACCTTCTTTCCAGGTTTGCAGGGGAGAGGTTTTTGTATCTTCCCGGCGTACAATGTCCGTAACAATATGCTCTAATATTCTTTTGTTAGGCACCCGCATGGCATGCTTCTGTATCCAGATTCGTAATGCGTTATTGAGTCTTGGGGGACTTAGTTGCCGTAAAGCAGGGGCTTTTAATATTTGAGAGTTCTCTGTTGTGGCCGCCTGTAGATCTAAACTTGCCAGTTCTCGTAAGCACTCCCTGGCGTCTGCTTGCAGAGTAACCGCGCGCGTGAGTGTCTGTAACGCGGCCGGCCACCGGGCCATAAGTGCAGGCATGATTTTCTTGCGCATGTAGTTGCGATCAAAATCCAGCGAGTCATTAGACGTGTCTTCAACCCAACGTAACCGGTAACGTTGCGCGTATTCATGTATTTCTGCACGTCGGTAACTCAGTAACGGACGCAAGTGCTTGCCCACTATAAGATTTTGTTCGGTCGCCATTGCCGCGAGCCCCGCGGGACCTGCACCACGTAATAATTGTAGTAATAAAGTTTCAGCTAAGTCATTCTGATGATGCGCGGTAACTAAAACGTCCTTCGCCGTCATACATTCATGTAGTAGTTTATATCTGGCGTTACGTGCACTTTCCTCAACGTTCTTGTGTGGCGGTTTTTGTATTTGCACGTGTTGCACAGAAAATTCAACGTTCCAGGCGTTACAAATCGTCTGACAATGTAGTTGCCACTGATCACTTTCCTGTTGTAGATGATGGTTGATGTGTACGGCGTGCACCGGTAAGTTGAGCGCTTGCATAGCATGCAGTAAAACCGTTGAATCCAGTCCGCCGCTGAAAGCGACAATGTATCTGGAAACATCAGGGAACTGTGTAAATACGCGCTGCAAAGACGTGGCCGTTAACATTATCTGTTGCCAATGCCGGCCTATACGCAGAAACAGGCTTACGTAGTTTCTTTAAATACCCCGTATCGGGTAAGGCGTCGATAGCGGGAAGCAAGCAGATCGTCTATAGGCTGTGATTGAAATTGTTTTAATTTGGTGGCTAGCGTCGCGCGTACCTTTTTATACGTTGTGTCAGTGTCGCGATGCGCGCCACCCAGCGGTTCTTCAATAATCTCGTCTATCAACCGCAGTTGTTTTAGTCGTTGAGCCGTGATTCCTAACGCCGTTGCAGCATCTTCGGCCTTACTTGCATCTTTCCATAGGATGGACGCACAACCTTCCGGGGAGATGACCGAATATATACTGTAGCTGAGCATTGATAAATGATCACCAACCCCGATAGCAAGGGCACCGCCGGAACCTCCTTCCCCGATTACTGTGCATAAAATTGGTGTTCGCAAACGAGACATACGTTGTAAATTCACCGCGATCGCCTGACTTTGCCCCCGCTCTTCGGCGCCGATACCCGGATAAGCGCCCGGCGTGTCAATAAAGGTGAATATTGGTAACTTAAAACGTTCGGCCAGTTCCATGATTCTTAATGCCTTGCGATAGCCTTCAGGTCGCGGCATGCCAAAGCTCCGCTGTATATTTTGATTTGTATTGCGCCCTTTTTGATGACCAATAATGGCAACGGAGGTACCCTCAAACTTTGCAATACCCGCTATTATCGCCGCGTCATCGGCATACATGCGATCACCATGCAGTTCTGTAAAGTGAGTGCATAACGTTTCGATGTAGTCCAGCGTGTAGGGCCGTTTGGGATGACGCGCTAATTGAGCCACTTGCCATGGGCTTAGATTGGAAAATATGGATTCTATCAGGCCGCGCGCCTTAGTTTGTAGCCTCGCGATTTCTTCATTGAGATTAAATTCATTGTCGTTTCCGACTAGTCTCAATTCGTCGATCTTTGCCTCAAGCTCTACAATGGGTTGTTCAAAATCAAGGTGGTCAGGGTGCATAATAAGCTTTTATCAGCGGTACGAATTTGCTTTATTGGCCGTTCGTGATTGTGCATTAATACCTTGCTTTTTGTATATGACGCGCGTGTCCTTCACCGCAGATATTTTACCCAGCCGCCGCAGTAATTTTTTATCCAGAGATACGCTCCAACTTTCAGAAAACTCTAATTGTGCAATAACTAAATCACTCTGGTATTCAATAAATACGCGACAATTACCACCTTTAGATGGAAGCAGTAGTCGTTCCAAATCCTGTACCACGGATGATGCGTTACCAACTGTTTTTATGTTTATACTTAAACTCTCACTGTAGGCCTTCAGATATTCATCAAAATTCCATATTTTATTAGCGCGTATGCGAGTTCGACCCGTCAACTCGTCCCAACCAAGATTGCCATCAATAATTAAAATTTCGTCTTTAACTATTAAGTAACCAAACTTGGCATAATCTTCGGCAAATATGGCAACGTCTATGCGTCCGGTATTGTCATCCAGCGTTAAAAATGCGATTCGCCCTTTGGGACTATTACGCAATCTTACCTGATCCAGTAAGCCAGCTACTAATACGGTTTTTGTGTCTTCAGGAGTTTTCCACGAATCTCTGACGTTATACCCTGTATTTAGTAGCTGGCTGATGTTTTTATTGGTAATTTTTTGTAATTCACTTTGGTAACGTTTAATGGGATGACCCGTTAGATAAAGCCCCAGAGTTTCACGCTCACCCAGCAATTTTGTTTCGTCACCCCACTCCGGAATAGCCTTTACTTTGCTTGCCTTCATGCTAACTTCAATGTGACCAAACATATCATTTTGCCCAGTGTGATCGTCACGTTGCCGTTGTTCAGCATGGCGTAATGATTTATCAAGATGTTGAAATAAACTGGCGCGCGTAAATCCAAAACAATCCATAGCCCCTGCCCGTATTAATGCCTCGATACAGCGGCGGTTGACTCTTTGTATATCAAGACGCATACAAAAATCATCCAGGTCCTGGTAGCCACCATGCTGATTACATTCTTCCACTGTTTGCCGCACAGCGGCTTGTCCCACGCCTTTAACCGCACCCAGTCCATATAAAATAATTTTGTTTTCAGGCACCGTGAAATTGTAGTTTGAACTGTTAATGTTGGGTGGCAATACTTTAAGACCCATGCCTCTGCATTCATCAATAAGATTTACCACCTTGTCAGTATTATCAATATCTGAAGACATTACGGAAGACATGAACTCAGCAGGAAAATGGGTCTTTAACCAAGCCGTTTGATAAGCTAACAACGCATAGGCAACAGAGTGTGATTTGTTGAATCCATAACCCGCAAACTTTTCCATTAAATCAAATATATGACTGGCCAGGCTTTGCCTGACTCCGCGACTGACCGCACCTGATATGAATATTTCACGTTGTTGTGCCATTTCTTCAGGTTTTTTCTTGCCCATCGCGCGCCGCAGCAGGTCCGCGCCACCAAGCGTATAGCCGGCGAGTAACTGCGCAATTTGCATCACTTGTTCCTGATATAAAATTACCCCATAGGTTTGCTTTAAGATGGATTCTAATTTCGGATGGAAGTAGTCTACACGAGCACCATGCTTGCGCTTGATAAAATCGTCGACCATGCCGGACTGTAATGGCCCCGGCCGATACAAGGCTACCAAGGCCACTATGTCATCAAATTTGTCCGGCTTAAGTCGTTTAATAATGTCTTTTATGCCACTGGACTCAAGTTGAAATACTGCGGTGGTTTGCTGTCGTTGCAGAGTTTCATAGGTTGCGGAATCATCCAGTGGAATTTTACTGATATCGATCAATGATTTTTTTTGTTGTGCAAACTTTTGATTGATGATGCGAATGGTACCGTCAATAATTGTAAGCGTGCGTAACCCTAAGAAATCAAATTTTACCAGGCCAATAGCCTCAACATCATCTTTGTCTAATTGTGTGACAACGTTCGTACCACCCGCTTCACAATATAAAGGGGTAAAATCCGTAAGTTCAGTGGGTGCTATAACAACACCACCAGCATGTTTGCCTGCATTACGCACCAGACCCTCAAGGCTTTTTGCCATATCAAAAATGGCGCGCACGTCTTCTTCGTTTTTATATCGCCCTTGTAGTTCCGGCTCGCGCGCTAACGCTTTCTCTAAAGTCATGCCTACCTCAAATGGGATTAGCTTGGCAACCCGATCAACAAACCCGTAGGGATGACTCAGTACCCTGCCGACATCACGCATTACAGCACGCGCGGCCATGCTGCCATAGGTAATGATTTGGCTTACGCGCGCGCGCCCGTAACGCTGCGCAACGTATTCAATGACTCGGTCACGATTATCCATACAAAAATCGACGTCAAAATCAGGCATGGAGACTCGTTCCGGATTTAAAAAGCGTTCAAATAATAAGTCGTACCGCAAAGGATCTATATCCGTAATGCCGAGCGCGTAAGCAACCAGTGATCCTGCGCCAGAACCCCTGCCCGGCCCTACTGGTATAGCATTTTCCTTAGCCCAACGAGTAAAATCGGCAACGATGAGAAAGTACCCTGCATAACCCATTGAGTTAATGACTTCCAGTTCTGAGTTAAGCCGGTTTGTATAGACGTCAATAGCAGCTTTGTCGTCTGTACTGATTTTCCCAAGACGTTTCACCAGACCTTTCTGTGCCTGAACGCGCATAAATTTTTGCGGCGTAAGCGCGTCTGGAATGGGAAACTCGGGCAGGACGTTGTCACCCAACGTTAGTACAACGTTACAACGTTTTGCTATTTCCACACTATTTGTTATCGCTGCAGGAATATCCTGAAATAGCTCAAGCATTTCTTCATTACTACGCAGATATTGCTGTTCAGAATATAGATGTGGTCGCCGTGAATCATTCAGAGTCCTGCCCGTCTGTATGCATACGCGAGCCTCATGGGCATTAAATTCTTCACGGCGCAAAAAACGCACGTCGTTACTGGCAACAACCGGCAAACAAAATTCCGTGGCCAGTAGTAGCGCTTGTTGAGTATATAATTCTTCTTCCTCGCGCCCGGTGCGTTGCAGTTCAATATAATAATTGTCGTTAAATCCTGTGCGCCAAAACTCCAGATAGTCCTCGACTAATTTCTTATTCCCGGAAATAATCGCTTTACCTATATCCCCATCACGCGCACCAGATAGCACGATTAGACCTGTTCCAACATCAGCCAGCCAGCTACGTTGTATTACCGGACCACTACCTCTTTGACCTTCTAAATAACTCCTGGTAACCAACTTGGTTAAAGTTCTGTAACCTTCTTCATTTTTGCAAAGAAAAACAATTCGGGAATTAGACTCTTTTTTTGACAACCCCGTTACTTCAGCTTCAAGCCCAATAATCGGCTTAATACCCTGTGTTACGGCAGCCTGATAAAACTTCACCAACGCAAATAAATTATTCACGTCAGTTAGCGCAACGGCTGACATTCCTGATTTATTTACTGCCTGCATTAGCTCAGGTATACGCACAAGGCTGTCCACAAGTGAATACTCTGTGTGCAAATGTAAATGTACAAATTGTGTCATGGGTTAAATTAAATTTTATTCAATCTTTATAAATACACGTTTAGCCCTGATTCTGTATATATCTGATGATTTTAACCACCCGGGGTGGCCGCTTGGGAAGTCATTGTTTCTTTTACAGGCTTGTAGCTTTTGCGGTGTAAAATACATGCTCCAAATTCTCGCAAAGCAGCAATGTGTTGTGCCGTAGGATAGCCTTTGTGTTGATTAAACTGGTATTGTGGCAGAGTCTTGTGATGTCTTTCCATTTCCGCGTCTCGGGTGACTTTCGCCACTATGGAGGCCGCGCTGATTACCGGGATAGTCGCATCGCCTTTTACTATCGCGGTACAGTTAATCGACAACTTTGGGCAATGCAAGCCATCTACTAACACGTGCTTTACTTTGAATCGCATTGCGATATAAGCCCTTTGCATCGCCAGCAGTGTAGCTTGATGAATATTCATTGCATCGATTTCCGCCGCAGCTGCCTGACCAATTCCCCAGGCGATGGCCTTACGTTTTATTTCTTTATAAAGAAACAACCGTTTTTTAGCACTAAGTCGTTTTGAATCAACGAGTCCATTAATAGGTTTTTTGGGGCTTAAAACAACGGCAGCCGCAACCACAGGCCCTGCAAGCGACCCTCGGCCAGCTTCATCAAGACCAGCAACTAATTCAAACATGGCTTTTTGTATTCAAGATGGCTGGCTAATAATCAACCAAAGCGCTTAAACCAGAGGTTAGGAGTTCCTGCTCAAACTTCGTATACTATGCGCCTGATTTACAGGATACCGCAAATCGTTAGCAAAGTGTCGAGCATACGAACAGCAGTAATTGGTGCTGGTTATTTAGGTAAATTTCACGCACAGAAATATTCTCAACTGAAAAACAGCGATTTACTTGCCGTTGTTGATAAAGATATTGAGAAGGCACGGGAAGTTGCATCAATCACCAACTGTGGTGCATTAGCAGATTATCACGAATTACTCGGGGCAGTAGATGCCGTGAGTATAGTGGTTCCTACAGACCTGCATTACGCCATCACCACAGATTTTCTACATCACCATTCTCATGTTTTAGTTGAAAAACCAATTTCCACTACACTCGAACAAGCTGATAAATTGATAAAGCTGGCTGAGGAAAATGATCGCATCCTGCAGGTTGGACACTTAGAGAGATTTAATCCGGCAATGCTGGCATTAGAACAGCATCTCACCGGGGTTAGATTCATAGAGTCTCACCGCTTGTCTCCCTATAACCCTCGCGGTACCGAAGTGAACGTAGTACTTGATTTAATGATACATGACATTGACATCATCCTTGACATCGTGGATTCCGAAGTTGAAAAAATTGATGCCAGTGGCATACCCGTATTGTCAAAGGATATAGATATTGCTAACGCGCACATCGTTTTTAACAACAGATGCGTTGCAAACGTTACGGCAAGCCGTGTAAGTAATAAATCCGAACGTAAAATGCGCATTTTTCAGAATGACGCTTATTTCTCCATTGACTTTCAAAATCAGGAGTTAGTAGTTTATCGAAAAGGCAGGAGTGAAATGTATCCTGGAGTTCCAAATATTGAGACGCATAAAACCAAATACGATGAATCCGATGCCTTGTTAACCGAAATAGACCATTTTTTAGCAGCCATCAAAAACCATTCGATACCTAAAGTTACCGGCCAGGATGGAAAAAGAGCTTTGGATATCGCAATTCAAATTAGCGAACTTTTAACTTAGCTGAATTCAATAGTAACTCAGGTTGTTTACCCATGATTCCGATGCTGGATTTAAAATTGCAGTATGCAATGATGCAAGCAGAAATTGATGCTGCGGTTTCAGGGGTGTTGCATAACACCCGCTTCATTATGGGTCCTAATGTCGAACAATTTGAAATTGAGATCGCCGAGTATCTGGGCGTTAAGCATGCGATTTCATGCAATTCTGGTACTGACGCACTACACTTAGCTTTACGAGCATGTGGTATTGGTAAAGACGATGAGGTTATCACTACCCCTTTTAGTTTCGCCGCGACTGCGGAAGCGATCTGTTACGTTGGTGCCACTCCTGTATTTGTTGATATTGATCCCGCCGTATTTAATATCAACGCGAAGGATATCGAAAGCGTAATAACCGATAAAACCCGCATGATTTTACCTGTTCATATATTGGTCAGGTAGCAGATATGCGGGCTATATGTAAAGTTGCACAACGGCATAACCTGCTGATAATTGAGGATTGCGCGCAATCCTTTGGGGCACGTACCGGAAAACAACAAACCGGTACTTTTGGTGATGCTGGCTGCTTTAGTTTTTTTCCAAGTAAAAATCTGGGCTGTTATGGAGATGGTGGATTATGTACAACAAACTCGGATGAAATAGCAGAGCAGTTCCGCTTGTTAAAAAACCATGGCAGCAAAACACGTAATCAACACCAGGTCGTGGGATGGAATAGCCGTCTTGACGAACTGCAAGCGGCGGTCTTGAGAGTTAAGCTAAAGTATATCGATACATTTAATCGGCAACGAATCTCAGTGGCACGGCGCTATAACGAAATGTTAGAGCAGTTACCAATACAAACCCCTGAACTAAATAATGACCTATCACATGTTTTTCATCAATACACGTTACTTAGTGAAATTCGCAATACAGTCGTTACACAATTTCTGCGCCAACAAATCGGTCACGCGATCTATTACCCCACGCCTTTGCCAAGCCAAAAGGCATTTTCAAATATTTCCCGGGCATCAGATCTCACCAATACCAATACCATATGCGCACAATGTATTTCTCTGCCTATGTTCCCTGAGATGGCTGATGAGCAAATCCAAACCGTAGTAAATGCCGTTACGCGCGCCTACGCCAGCTAAACAAAAAATGCCACTTCGCCTGATGATAGTTGCGGGTGAGGCATCCGGAGATTTGTACGGCGCCAATTTGATTGTTGAGCTAAAAAAATTTTTACCCGATATACAGTGTTACGGACTGGGTGGAGAAAATATGCGCAAAGCGGGCGTTGATATTCATGCCAATGTCTCTGAACTTTCTGTTGTTGGCCTTGTTGAAGTAATAAAACATTACCCTCGGTTACGCAATATTCTCAATAAAATGAAACGTACGTTAAAACGCAATCCGCCTGATCTCCTGGTACTGATTGACTCTCCCGATTTTAATTTACACCTGGCGAAAACTGCAAAACACCGCGGCATTAAAGTAATGTATTACATTAGTCCACAAATTTGGGCATGGCGCTCTTCACGAATCAAAATCATACAAAAAAGTGTAGATATGATGGCGGTTGTGTTCCCATTCGAAGTAAAATTTTACCAGGATGCAAATGTCCCAGTAGAGTACGTAGGACATCCTTTAGTAGAGGATGTGGCCGTGACTCTTGAAAAGGATGAGTTTTTCAACGCTGAAACCCTGGACTTAAATAAGCAGCTAATAGGTATATTCCCGGGCAGCCGTGCAAGTGAAATTGAAAATAATTTTCCAACGTTACTGAAAGCGGCAGCAAGACTCTCGCAACAAATAGATAACCTTCAATTTATAACACCAATTGCCCCAACGTTACCGAAAAACTGTATAAACAAATTCATTAACTGTGCAAATATTAATATAACAACCACGACAGCCAATATTTACGACGTTATCAACGCATGTGATGTGATTGCAGCAGCTTCAGGTACTGTGACCTTGCAAATAACACTTTTACAAACACCAATGTTGATAGTGTATAAAATATCCCCAATTACATACCGAATATTAAGTAAAATTGTGAATTTCAGTTACGCAGGAATCGCAAATGTAATCGCTGGAAAAGAAATATGCCGCGAATTTATTCAAGCCGAAGCGACACCTGAAAGTATCGCCATGGAATTAGAAAAATTGTTATCAAATAAAACTTACGTGGCGCATATGCAAAGAGAGATGCACACCATAAAACAATCTTTAGGCGAAAAGAATGGTTCTTTTGCAGCAGCTGAATTGGCTGCAAATCTAATCGCGTCTAATCAATAACACTATTGAACGATGCCGCGTTCACTTGAGATAATAAAGTCCAAAAATTTCTGAACTTGCGGATATTCAGCGGCGAGTCTTTCTACTTGCACGATGTTCTCATGCCTGGAGCATTTATTATTACGCATAAGTAATTTATAAGATTTATATAATGCCTTTATACATCCTTCAGAAAAATCCCGACGCCGCAATCCTTCTTTATTCAATCCATGTGTAGTCGCATAATTCCCTGATGCCATCACATAAGGTGGTAAATCTTTATTCAAGGCTGTGCCCATTGCACAAAAAGAATGTGCCCCAATACGGCAAAACTGATGAACTAAAGTGAACCCCCCAAGAATCGCAAATTCTTCGACGATTACATGACCCGCCAGAGTTACGCCATTCGCAAAAATCGTATCACTGCCAACGTTGCAATCGTGCGCAATATGCACGTAAGCCATGATCCAGTTACGACTTCCTACTTTTGTATATCCCTGATCTGCCTCTGTACCACGGTTAATAGTTACATACTCTCTTATCGTATTATCATCACCGATAATTAACTGGCTCTTTTCTCCATGGTATTTTTTGTCTTGCGGAATTTCACCAATGGATGAGAATTGGAATATACGATTTCCAGACCCTATCGCGGTGGGGCCATTTATAACTACATGCGGACCAATCCATGTATTACTACCAATATTTACACCTGTCCCAATAATGGAATATGCACCTATCGAAACATTTGTACCAAGCCGCGCGCTTGAATCAATTATTGCAGTCGAATGAATGCGTTTGTTTTCACTGACCATTACTGAAGACCGGTATCAAAAAATCATTTTATTTCTATTTCCTTAAATACGCACATTAATTCAGCCGTTGTTGCGACTTCACCATCAACAGAAGCCATAGCATTAAATACACCGTAACCTCGCTTATGCCTTAGCAGTTGAACGTTCAACGTAAGTCTGTCACCAGGGTCTACTTGTCGCTTGAAACGTGCCTTATCAATGCCTACAAATAAATATAAACTGCCATCATCAGGACGCCACTCGGGACTGTTTAGTGCCAGCAACCCTGAAGCCTGTGCGAGCGCTTCAAGAATTAAAACTCCTGGCATTACCGGGGCACTTGGGAAATGACCTTGAAAAAAAGGTTCGTTATAACTGACATTTTTTATTGCCAATATTGATTTTCCGACGTTACATTCCAAGACACGATCCACCAATAAAAACGGATACCGATGTGGCAGGAGTTTTAAAATATCATGAATACCCATTTCAGCCATTTTGATAACTCTCTTTCATTACTTTTCTAATTTTTTAATTCGGCTTGCTAAGTCATCAAGTCTGGTAAAGAGCGCTGAATTTCTTAGCCACTTTCTGTATGGCTGTATTGGCGTTCCCGAAACATAAGTACCTGCATTTTTGATCGAACGCGATAGTCTGGTCATGCCACCCAGTTCAACATTATCAGTAATCTCCAAGTGCCCGCCGATACCTGTTCCACCCCCGATGCGACAAAATTTACCCACCGTGGTACTGCCTGAAATACCCGCACAAGCGGCAATAGCCGTGTGAGCACCAATTTTAACGTTATGTCCAATTTGGATTTGATTATCAAGCTTTACACCTTCTTCTATGAGCGTATCTCCTAAAGCGCCTCTATCAACTGTTGTATTGGCACCAATTTCCACGTCGTCTCCTATTCGAACGCCGCCTAACTGAGGAATTTTGACCCACTTACCCTCATCACTGGCAAGGCCAAAGCCATCACTTCCGATAATAGCACCAGGATGAATTGTAACGCGTTTTCCTAATGAAGTTTTATCACATAAAGTAACATTATTAACCAGATGACAATCTTCTCCCAAGGTGCAGAATTTGTTAATTTTACAATTTGAACCTATGTAAGTGTTTTCTCCAATTACACAATCTTCATCAATAACCGTATAAGGACCAACATAGCAGTTCCTGGATATTTCTGAATCATTTGAAATGATTGCAGTTGGATGAATGCCCGCGGCGTGCTTAGGTAAAATGTTCAGTAATGCAGCGACCTTAGCGAAAACCAGATATGGATTATTCGTAATCAACGCATGCGCAGGGCAAAGATTAACAAATTTTTGATCTAAAATTACTGCTGAAGCCCGAGTCTCTTTAAGTTGCTGTTTAAGTTTTGGACTCGCAAAAAAGGCAATTGATCCGGAACTGGCATGTTGAAGACTATCTACACGATTGATTTCACAAGTTGGGTCTCCAGCGACAGTTGTCGCGGTATGCTCGGATAGTTTTGCGAGTGTAAACGACACAGCCGACCATTAACTACGGGGTACTTTGCAACTCCTTTAGAATACGCTGTGTCATGTCAATGCGATTACTGGCAAAAAGAATAGGTTGTGTGACGACTAAATCATAATTTTCGGTTTTTGCAATATTCAGTATAACTTCATGTATTTTCTTCTGTAACTTACCTAACTCCTGGTTACTACGAATATTAAAATCTTCTCGCAGTTCATCTTGCTGTCGATTGTATTTCCTTTTTTTACCCAGTATCTCTTTCTCAAGCTCACTACGCCGCTTATCACTTAATATAGCGGCATCATTTTTTAACGTTTCTTCAAGCTTTAAAATCTCATCACGTACCACCGTGAGTTTTTTATCTCTGCTTGAAAATTCTTTTTCTAAAGATTTACGCGCCGTTGCAGCCTGAGGTGAGCTTTCCATAATTTCAGCCATGTTAACAAATCCTATCTTTGTCTCCGCAGCGACAATGGCTGGAAATACGGAAAGCACAATAATAAAAACAACTCTGGATAAGTAAAACTTCATTTGTTTCCCCTAAACTCTAAAAGCTCGTCCCTAAGTTAAATTGAAATCCTTCGGTATCGTCTTCATCGCCATCATTGAACGGTGCTGCATATGCAGCACTAATTGCGCCAAAACCCGTTATCATATTAATACCAAGTCCGACTGCGCCGCGAATTTCACTTGTGTCAAAGTCATCAAATTCTTCAAAAACGTTCCCGACGTCCACGAACATGTTCAACCGGGCATTTTCTTTGCTTATAAATGGCAGTGGTAACGGGGGAAACTGCAACTCTGTTCGCGCAGTAGTTAAGAAGTTTCCACCAAAAGGCTCGTCAAGTGAATCACGGGGCCCCAAACTATTACTTTCATAACCACGGACACTTTTAAAACCGCCAGCACGAAATTTTTCAAAAAACGGCAAATCAGAGGTGTCCGCATATTGATCACCATACCCAATCTCGCCACCCAGAGATAGCGTAAAAGTCTCTCCTAGAGCAAAATAAAACATATTTTCATACGTTAGCTTGTAGAACTCCAGGTCGCTACCTGGCACTGTAAATTCTAAAGCTACACGTTGCCGACTGCCTTCATTTGGAAACAAGCTACGATTTCGGGTATCGCGTATAAAACTGGAAGTTAATGCAAGATTGATGTATTTATCATCATTCTCCACAATAAAGTCGCGGACTTCCTGTGGGGAGTTACTGCTTGTCGTCACCGCTGTTCTCCCCAGGTTTAAAACGGCACTAACGCGACTATTTTCAGTCAAAGGTATTCCATAGCTGATGTTAGTTCCGAACCTGTCGGTATCAAAATCAGAGATATCCGCTTCCTCAGCTTCCGTAGAAACAAAGGTAAAACCGAAGCCCCTGCTAACTCCATCAATGGTGTAGTATGGATTAATGTAGTTAAACGCATATACGGTGTTAACTTTACTCGTATTAATTGAGAGTGAAACGGTTTTGCCCGTACCCAGAAAGTTTTCCTGGCTTACACTTGAGGAAAGCACCGCACCTTGGCTATCAGAAAATCCGGCACCTAAATTAAAACTACCAGCCAGGCGTTCCTTGATAGAAATCTCCAAATCGACAAAGTCATCCACTCCTGGTACAGGTTGAGTTTTAATGTCAACAGAATCGACATAGGTTAGCCGCTGTATTCTGCGCCTTGAAGATTCGACGTTTGTTTGTGAATACCAGCCACCTTCCATCTGCCTTAGCTCTCTTCGATACACTTCGTCACGACTGGTCTTATGTCCGCGAAAATTTATTCTGCGCACGTAAACCCGTTTTCCAGGATCAATAAACAATGTAACTTTAACACTTTTATTTTTATCGTCTATTTTCGGTATTGGATTTATATTTGGAAAGGCATAGCCCTTATCACCTAATCTACGCGTAATAGCTTGGGTTGATTGAACGATTTTTGCACGCGAAAAAATCTCTCCGGGGGTGAGGTCTATTAAAGACCTAAGCTCTTCTTCCGGAAGTAGGAATTTTCCCGCTAACTCAACACTTTCAAGTGTATACCGATCTCCTTCATCAATATTAATAGTGATAAAAATGTCTTCTTTATCAGGGCTAATTGAAACTTGCGTTGATTCTATATCAAATCTCAAATAGCCGCGATTAAGATAGTGTGAACGCAATTTTTCCAAATCTCCCTGCAACTTTGGTTTAGCGTAGCGGTTTTTGGTACTCCAAGGTAAATACCAGGGTTTTTTGCCAGACTCAAAATCACCGACTAGCTCATCTTCTGCAAGTAAGGTGTTTCCAACAACTTTCACCTGTTTAATCTTCGCTACGTCTCCTTCTACAATTTGAATACTTATATCCACACGATTTTGTGGTAAATCACGAACTTGGGTGTCAATGTTGACACCGTATTTGCCAAACGCAAAATATTGCTGTAGCAACTCATTCTCTAAACGCTCAAGTATTGGACGATTAAATACACGACCACTGGCAATACCAACGTTGGTTAAAACTTCGGTCAGTTGCTCGTCATCGAGAATCTTGTTGCCATCGAAATTAATCTTTGCAATGGCAGGTCTTTCTTCTACAACTACCACTAATATATTACCTTCACGACGCAGTTGAACGTCTTTAAAAAAACCTGTTTTATACAGGGCACGAATAATATTCGAGGTTTGTCGCTCGTCTAACTGCTCGCCTACCTTGACAGGCAGGTAAGTAAAGACAGTTCCAGCTTCAATACGCTTTAGCCCTTCTATTTGAATATCCTGCAAGCGAAAGGTCTCTGCCAGACCGGATAAAGAAATAATCCCTATCAAAAAAATAAGCGCGGTACGCCTAAAAGGGAAACAAGCCATATGTATTTTCTATTGTAGTAGTCGATATATATCATTATAAAAGGCCAACCCCATCAAACCAGCCAGCATGATTACCCCGATGCGCTGCCCTATTGCCTCAAACTGCTCAGACACCGGGCTGCCTTTTATTATTTCAACCATATAATAGAACAAATGACCCCCATCTAATATAGGAATAGGCAATAAATTCAATATTCCTATACTTATACTAATGATAGCTAAAGCCCCCATAAAGGCTGAAAAACCAATTAAAGCTGATTCTCCTGTATATTCTGCGATGGTTACTGGACCACTGATATTTTTTAACGAGGCCACGCCCATAACAAGTTTCCATAAAAGCTTTAGGGTTAAAACAGAAACTTCCCAGGTTTTCATTAACCCCTTGCCGATAGCTACAAGCGGATCATAACGAACCATGACTTGTAATTCCTTCTGCTTTTCATTCAGCCTTGTAAGATCAATAAATGGATAGGCCCCGATACGCCCGATAATCCTTCCATCCTGCTCTTTGGATTCTGGTATCAGGGTAAAACTCAAGCGTTCATCATCTCTTTGCACAATAATATTAATTGAAATTTCTGCGCGAGCTTGAATATATTTAACTAAATTATCCCAACTCTCTATCTGTGTGCCATCAATGCTTACCACTTGATCACCTGTTTGAATCCCAGCAGATTTGGCAACCCCGGACTTGATCTCACCAAATACGGGTTGATATTGATACCGCCAAGGCGTGATACCAATTTTTTCCAGTAAATTTCCTTCTGCCAGTAACCACTCCGTATCAGTTAAATCTAATGTAACAGTCTTCCGCATAGAGTCTTCATCCAGTAACGTTGCTTTAACAGTACCAGACTTAAGTGCTTTATCTAATAACTGAATGGTGGTTTGTGTCCAGGTTTGCACCGGGACATCTTCAATTAATATAAAGGTGTCATTTGGCTTTATTTGCACTGCTTCGGCAATACTGTGTGGCAATACCTCGCCTATAACAGGCTTTATGCCCTCTACACCCACTACAAAGGTTATCCAGTATGCCAGTACAGCAAAAATAAAATTGAAGATGGGCCCAGCAGAAACTATGGCAAATCTCTTCCAAACAGATTGTCGATTAAAGGCACGGTGTATTTCGCTTTCAGAAACTTCCTTTTCGCGTTCATCCAGCATCTTCACGTAACCACCAAGAGGAATGCTCGCAAGAACGTATTCGGTTTTGTCTGCACCTGTTGTACGTGTTAACAGAGGCTTTCCAAACCCTACTGAAAAACGCAGCACTTTGACTCCCAGCCGTTTGGCCACCCAGAAGTGGCCAAATTCATGCACGGTCACAATAATGCCAACGGCAACAATGAACGCAAGTACATAAGTCAACCATTGCATATTTAGTGCCTCAATAATGATCGATCGATAAACCTTTGCGCATATACACGCGCCTGCCGATCTTTAGCTAAAATCATTTCCAGATCTTGCGCTTCTTCGTGCTCTATATGTTGTAACGCAGCATCAATCACCGTTGGAATACTTGTAAAACGTATTTGATTATTTAAAAAACTTTCTACTGCCACTTCATTCGCCGCATTTAAAACTGTCGCAGCACTCTCTGCGGATGCCAATGCGTCGTAAGCCAACTGTAAACAAGGAAAACGCTTTTTATCCGGATGAATAAATTCCAATTTACCTATCTCAGTCAATTCCATAATGTCCACTCCCGAGGTGATACGCTGTGGCCAGGCTAAGGCATGTGCAATCGGTACGCGCATATCCGGATAGGCTAAGTGCGCAAGCATGGAACCATCCGGATATGCAACCAATGAATGAATTATGGACTGTGGGTGTATCACGACATCTACTTCGCTTAAATCTTTCCCGAACAATTTACAGGCCTCGATCACTTCCAGCCCCTTATTCATTATAGTCGCTGAATCCACTGAAATTTTTTTGCCCATTTTCCAATTTGGATGAGCACATGCCTGCTCCGGCGTGATGCTCTCAAACTCGTCCAAAGACTTGTTTAAAAACGGCCCCCCGGAGGCGGTGAGAATAATTTTTTTAATTTCACATGTATCATCGCCTCCGGACAAACATTGAAATATGGCATTATGCTCGCTATCAATCGGCAGTATTTGCGAATTATGCTGGCTTGCCATTTTTATCAACAAGTTTCCAGACATTACTAATGCTTCCTTATTAGCTAATAGCACTCGTTTACCTGCCTGCACAGCAGCCAGTATGGCAGGCAACCCCGCAGCACCTGCTATTGCTGCCATTACAAAATCAACTTCACTTAAACTTGCAGCTATTTTCAGCCCATCACTGCCTACAAAAAACTCTGGCTTAAAATCATCACTGTTAAATTTTTCGATAAACCTGTCTGCCAGATTTTCATTGGCAACCACTGCCAGCTTGGGGCGAAATTTTACGCATTGTTGGTACAGGAGATCGATTTGATTATTAGCGGTAAGCGCAGTTACAGAAAATTTGGCCGGATGCCGTTGAATCACGTCAAGAGTATTCACTCCAACAGAACCAGTGGCGCCTAAAACCGACACTTTCGCTATGCCGTTCAATACCGGATTCGCTTGTGATGTGAGTCCGCTCACGTCATCCAGTATAGCCCAAGAGCGAACCCGGGTGCAGCGGCCGTTAAGCTGTCAATTCTGTCGAGGATGCCCCCATGACCAGGTAATACTGTTCCGCTATTTTTAACGTCCGCTTTTCGTTTTAACAGGCTTTCATACAAATCTCCAATTACTGAGATTAGCACCGTTAACAGACATAAGCATATAAAATAAACCCACATTTTTTTATCGAGTGAAAATAAATGAATACCTAAAATTGTAAACAGCGATGACGCTATCAACGCTCCATATAAGCCCTCGCGGGATTTTCCTGGGCTGAGTTCCGCTGCCAGTTTGTTTTTACCAAATCTTTTCCCAATAAAATAGGCTCCGCTATCCGCTATCCATACCAATCCCAACAAAAACATAAGCGTGACCGACCCTTGTTTGTGTAAAATGATAAGCGCCAGCCAAGCCGGAATTAATACCACAAAACTTGAAAATTCCAGCACCCGATGCAGCCAACCCGTTTGTAACCAATCAGGCTCATACATGGCCAGCAATATCACGACACCTGCCCACCATAATCCCGCAATAAATAAAATTGTACGCATATGGTGTGAATCGATAAACACCCATGTGATCATAAGCAAGATGGCAATAAAAACGATATGCGCGACTTTCCAGATCAAATAACGTGGGCCGACCAGGCTAGTCCATTCCCAAACACCTGATAACGTTATTAAAGCAAGAATGAGTGCCAGAAAATGATTTGGCAACTTAAAAACTGCTAACGTAATGATCGTGCCAAGAATAATCGCGGTAATGATTCTTTGTTTTAACACTTGGATAATGATGAAACCTGTTCTTGCGTGTGACCGAATCTTCTTTGTCTGGTTCGGTAACTCTCAAACGCTTTTGTTAATTCTTCTTCGCCGAAGTCTGGCCAGAGCGTGTCGCAAAAATATAACTCTGTGTAGGCTAGCTGCCACAATAAAAAATTACTAATACGCCGCTCACCACCTGTACGAATAAATAAATCTGGCATAGGCATATTCCCAGTTGTTAATTTTCCTGCTAAGACAGCTTCATTTATATTCTCTGTTTCCAATTCGCCACTCTGTACTTCCTGAGTAATGTTTCTTACCGCGTGCAAAATGTCCCATCTACCCCCATAGTTTGCGGCTATGTTCAGAAACATTTGATCATTGTTTACTGTAAGATCTTCAGCTTGCTGGATCTGTTGACACAGTTTTTTTGAGAACGCCTCTTTTTGACCAAGAAATTTTAAGCGCACGCCATTTTCTGCTAAATTCCGGACTTCACTCTGCAAAGACCTCACAAATAAGCCCATTAGCGCGGAGACTTCGCTTTTAGGTCTTTGCCAATTTTCACTACTGAACGCAAATAGCGTTAAGTATTTCACCCTAACCTCACCACAAGCTTTAACTACTTCTTGCGTTGCTTTCACGCCTTGTTCGTGTCCGGCAAAACGCGGTAGTTTCCTTTGTTGTGCCCAACGGCCATTACCATCCATAATAATAGCGACATGCGTAGGGACTAACTCGGCAGACATTAATCTATCAAAGCAAACTAAACTTCCATTAGATCTTTTTCTTTTTTTTCTACAATCGACTCAATCTCTTTAATAAACTGATCGGTAAGTTTTTGAATCTCACTTTGAGCCTTATGTTCTTCATCTTCTGAAATTTCTTTCTCTTTTGATAATTCCTTAAAATCCGCATTGGCATCACGGCGGACATTGCGTATCGCAACTCGTGCCTTTTCTGCTTCTTGTTTTACCACTCGAACTAAATCTTTTCGCCTTTCTTCCGTTAAGGGCGGCATAATTACCCGTATTACGGTCCCCGATGTAGTAGGATTGACGCCAAGCTCAGAGCTAATAATCGCTTTTTCGATCACTGTCACTAAAGAGTTCTCCCAAGGCGTTATGATAATAGTGCGAGCATCTTCAACCGCTACCGTTGCAGCCTGATTTATAGGAACTCGGTTGCCATAATACTCAACCATGACATGATCTAACAGACGCGCATTTGCCCGCCCTGTGCGAATTTTTGAAAGTTCGTGGAATAATGCATCAACGCTTTTGCGCATACGCGCTTTTGTATCTTGCTTTATCTCATCAATCACGCTCATGCTCCCGTAACCATGGTACCAATGTTTTCACCTTGTACGATTTTTGTCAGGCCGCTTTCGCTAAGCAGATTAAACACTCGAAGAGGAATATTATTGTCCCGACAAAGCACTAAAGCAGTTGCATCTATAACAGCAAGTTTTCTATTTATAGCATCATCATATTTAATTACTTTGTACATTTTAGCATCAGGATTTTTATGCGGATCAGCATCATAAACACCATCCACTTTAGTTGCCTTAAGCATAATGTCGGCATTAATTTCAGAGGCCCGCAAACTTGCCGCAGAGTCAGTTGTGAAATAAGGATTACCCGTGCCTGCCGCAAATACGACTACTCTGCCTTTTTCTAAATGTCGTATCGCCCGCCGCCGAATATAATCTTCACACACTTGGTTGATTTTAACTGCCGACATTACTCGACAATATACACCCACACGCTCTAATGCATCCTGTAGGGCCAGGCTGTTCATCACCGTCGCTAACATGCCCATATGATCCGCCGTTACACGATCTATCCCGGCCCGCGCAAGCCCTTCACCACGAAATATGTTGCCACCACCGATAACAACTGCAACTTGTACACCAAGTTCTTTTACTTGTGCAATTTCTACGGCAATGCGTGCAATAACATCAGGATCGATTCCATAGGCACAACTCCCCAGCAGCGCCTCGCCACTGAGTTTTAACAATATACGCTGATAAACAGATTCGCTACTGGGCATAAAGCTAACGGACATAAAAAAAGGGCTTCACCCCCTTTTTATTTATTCTCTTAGTAACCTTTATCTTAACTTTGATTTACTCGCCACCTGCTTCCTGACTTCTTCTGCAAAATCCTCAGACTTCTTCTCTATTCCTTCACCCACCTCAAATCGAACAAAGCTTATAACTATCGCATTTTCCGTCTCCAGTAACTCGGCAATGGTTTGATCCGGATCTTTTACAAACGGCTGATTCAATAAAGTAATTTCCTTGAGGTATTTTCTCAACTTGCCTTGTACCACTTTTGCAATAATTTCGGCTGGCTTGCCGCCAGCTTCTGCCTGCGCCATAAAAATTTCCCGTTCCTTTTCCAGTAAATCAGCCGGCACATCCTTTTCGCTCACGCACACAGGACTGCTCGCAGCAACGTGCATAGCAATGTCTTTACCCAACGTAGCGTTGCCTCCTGCAATATCCAGTAACACACCTATTCGATTACCATGTGAATAATTTGCGATAATGCCTTGTTCACTGTGTATCTTTTTGAGGCGACGTACTTGAATGTTCTCACCAATTTTGGCGATCAATTCAAGACGGGATTGTTCAACAGTTTGGCCCGATTCCATAATGGCGGCCTTTAATTCACCGACAGTGCTGATGCCACTGTCTAAAACCATATCAGCCAAGCATTTTGAAAATGCTTGAAATTGATCATCCTTTGCGACGAAATCCGTTTCACAATTAACTTCCACAATTGCCGCCTGTTTTCCATCAGTTGCAATCACAACCGTTCCTTCTGCCACAATACGCCCAGCTTTTTTGTCGGCCTTTGCCTGCCCAGACTTACGCATTTGCTTAACAGCAGCTTCCATATCACCACTGTTTGCGGTTAATGCCTGTTTACATTCCATTATGCCTGCACCTGTACGATCGCGCAGTTCTTTAACCATAGCCGCTGTAATTCGCATCGTTATTCCCGGATAAACTGCCAATAGGTGACCACCAAAATAATACTCGACTTAAACAATTAACGCAGTAAAGATTTTGCCTGAGTCACCCATGAATCAATAGATTTTTCACTTAAACCGGTAACTTCAGCAAATTTTTTGCGTGCTTCAACTGAAGAGCATTGCTCCAGTAGATCCTCTACCGTAGTGATACCCGATTTCTCCAATGCGTCCACATCTTTGGTGCCAATACCCGCGATATCGAGTATTTTTATGTCAGCTTTGGCTGTAGCTACGGTAATTTTTGCGGTAGCTGCCGCGCCAGTTTTTTTCTTAACCGTTATTTTCTGCTTTATCTTTGGCTTATCTTCTACCCCGACCTGCGCAACTTTGCCCATCTCGTCAATCTCTATAAAGCCATCCTCGTCTCCAGACATGACACGCGAACTCTCTTTACCTTCCAGGATGGCATCCGCAATATGTGAAGCATATAGCTTAATTGCACGTATGGCATCGTCATTGCCCGGTATTACATAATCAACACTGTCCAACTCATTATTACTATCTACAATAGCCACGATAGGAATACCAAGCTTGTTAGCCTCGCTTACTGCAATGGCTTCATAGCCTACGTCTATTACAAACAACACATCCGGTAAACTCGCCATATTCTTGATACCGCCCAAGCTACGCTCTAATTTAAATAACTCACGTTTAAGCAAAAACACTTCTTTTTTGCTGAATCTCTCAAAGCTGGCATCGCTGGCGATCTGTTCCAGATTTTGTAATCGCTGAATCGATTTTTTTATGGTATTAAAATTAGTCAACAT
This sequence comes from Gammaproteobacteria bacterium, assembly GCA_963422595.1. Lineage (GTDB taxonomy): Bacteria > Pseudomonadota > Gammaproteobacteria > UBA4575 > UBA4575. The sequence continues at coordinate 983,883 of OY730298.1, read as the reverse complement.
ACCACCCAACCACCGATGATTAACGTACGGCATGCCACAACGCTGAGCTTCCTCTTGTATTACGCCACGTGCAGAACGTTTTGTTCCTACAAATAAGATCGTGCCTTTGTTTGCTGACATGTTGCCCAAAAAAGTGGCGGCCTCGAAAAACATAGGCAATGTTTTCTCAAGATTGATAATGTGGATCTTATTACGTTCACCGAAGATGTAAGGGCTCATTTTCGGGTTCCAGTAACGGGTCTGATGTCCGAAATGCACGCCAGCTTCCAACATTTGACGCATTGTGACATTTGCCATAATATATAATTCTCCTACGGGTTATACCTCCGCGTACCCCATGCAGAAACTCTTAATGAGCACCCAGCCACATGTGACGATACGCGTGTGGATTATTTGAAAATCTGAATGAATCCATCCTGGACTTTATCAGACTGCGCTTTATAAAAAGCACGGTTTTTACTTTGTTCCATTTTCAATGCTATTGCGCTGTAAAACTCTGACCAATCAGGTATTGCTCAAAAGCATATTTGCACAAGGCATGAGTGCTTTATAACATGGTCACTTATTTATAACAATCACATAAGAGATTTACATCCATTTATTCTGGTCAGCCAGTACAATAAAACAATGACCATTACTATCAAATCTGCCAAAGAAATTGAAAAAATGCGGCGGGCGGGAAAATTGGCATCAGAGGTGCTCGAAATGATAGAGCCCTATGTGGTCGCAGGCGTAAACACGCTTGAGTTAAATCAGATCTGCCATGAATATATCGTCAACCAGCAACAAGCGATACCCGCGCCGTTACATTACCGCGGTTTCCCAAAATCTATTTGCACGTCAGTAAATCATCAGGTTTGTCATGGCATCCCGGGAGACCGCATTCTGAAAAATGGCGATATTCTTAATATCGACATTACAGTGATTAAGGACGGCTTCCATGGTGACACGAGTAAAATGTTCATGCTTGGCAAACCTTCAGTACTCGCAAGGCGGCTGGTAGAGCTAACTTACGAGGCACTGAAAATCGGGATTCATCAGGTCCGACCCAAGTGCAGATTGGGAGATATTGGACATGCGATTCAGAGCTTTGTGGAAAAACATCGCTTTTCTGTGGTTCGGGAGTATTGTGGCCATGGAATCGGCCGCATGTTTCACGAAGACCCCCAGGTTTTACATTATGGAAAGCCCAATACCGGCGTTGAGTTGCAAGCTGGCATGACGTTTACTATTGAACCAATGGTTAATGCAGGAAAACGCAACGTTCGACTCTTGCCCGATGGCTGGACTGTAGTAACGAAAGACCACAGCTTGTCTGCTCAATGGGAGCATACAATACTTGTTACAGAAAACGGTTATGAAGTACTAACATTGCGTAGTGACGACAGTTTATGATTTATAGAAGTACTATAAGAAGTACTATAAATTTATAACTCTACAGTCGTATATGCGAAACATCTTTTTTTATTAATGCGAAACCTGAACATATGTGATTCAATAGAACCTGGTGCACCAGTTTTACAATTTCTAAATCCACGAACATCCAAAAAATTTACTGCTTTCGATTTTAAAAAATTCAGAAAAGAATTACTGGCTTTGCTTAATACGCGCTTTGATTTTCAGGCAAACGTCTATGAGCTTATTTCACTTAACACCCATATTATTGATGAGCTATTGAAAAACTTATGGGCACTTCATGATCTTCCAAATGATTCCGCGACACTGATCGCCATCGGTGGGTACGGGCGGCGTGAACTTTTCCCTGAATCCGATATAGATCTGACGATCATACTTAACGAAAACACAAGAGAAGCAGTTAAATCAAAAGTTACAGCATTCTTAACTTTTCTTTGGGATATAAATTTGCCAATAGCACAGTCTGTGTACACAGTAAAAGAATGTGCCAACGAAGCTAAAAATGACATCACGGTAATGACGAGCTTAATGGAGCTTTATTATTTATCCGGAAGTAAAGAGTTATTTAATCAGGTTACAAAAATAGTAAGCAACAATAAGATATGGCCAAGCAAAAAGTTTTTTAAGGAAAAAACTGATGAATTAACAAATCGGCATCGTAAGTATGGTGATACCGTTAATCATCTTGAGCCAAATGTAAAAGAAAATCCTGGTAGCCTGCGTGATTTACATACGCTTCGCTGGTTAACTAACCGTCATTTTGAAACCAAATGTTTTGAAGAATTAGTATCAAAAGAATTTTTGACCCGTAGTGAACTACTTCTTATACAAGAGGCATATAGAATACTTGCTAAAATCCGGTGTGCCTTACATCTGCACACACGACGTAACGAAGACCGCTTGCTGTTTGACTACCAATATAGTGTCGCCTCATTATTAGGCTTCGATAATCAAAACAGGAATCTGCGAGTTGAAGAGTTTATGCAGATTTTTTATCGAACTAATGCTCAAGTTGCTACTTTGTCAGACGTTTTAATTAAACGTTTGCACGCAATAATATTTCCGGCACTATTAAAACGTAGAGCCAGAATTATTAACACCCGCTTTCAGATGCGCGGCAATCAATTAGAAGCGAGACACCCTAATATATTTACACAAACACCATCCGCCATCTTCGAATTATTTCGGCTCTTACAACAGTATAGAAATTTAGCGGGGCCAAGCGATGAACTTGTGCAAATTTTACTGGATAATTTGTGTCTGATTGACGATGAGTTCAGACATAATGCTCATAACTGTAATTTATTTATCTCGATATTAAATCAACCGCGAACCAGTTGCCGAGAAATTCGGCGCATGGCCCAATTAGGTGTTCTGGGGAAATATTGGCCTTGCTTCGACGCCATAACCGGAAGAATGCAATTTGATCTTTATCATATTTACACGGTTGAAGAGCATACACTCCGGGTCTTTGAAAACGCATGTGAATTCAGCACTCCTGATTCGAAAGACGAGTTTTCAACGTACCATGATATTTTTAATCAAACCCCGAAAGCTTTAGTGCTTTATATAGCCGCATTATTTCACGACATTGCTAAAGGCCGAAACGGTGATCATTCAGAACTGGGCGAACAGGAGGCTAAGGCATTTTGCTTACAGCATAATCTCAGCGCGTTTGATGCCAATTTAGTTGGTTGGTTAGTCAAAAATCACCTGGTAATGTCCATGACTGCCCAACATCATGATATTGAGGACCCTGAAGTAGTAAGAAAGTTCGCTGAAAACGCCGGTAATCTCACGCGCTTAAATTACTTGTACTTATTGACTATTGCAGATATACGAGGCACAAACCCAAAACTCTGGAATAGCTGGCGAAGTACATTACTAGCAGAACTATATGAAAATACATCAAAACATTTGCGACGTGGGCTAGACTCATCTATCAAACGAGAAGAATTGATAGATGAGGTAAAAGAATCGGCACTACAAAAATTGATAGATCTCGGACTTGAGAAAAACAGTTGTTTAACGTTTTGGCAAGAGTTGGAGGAAGATTATTTCCTGCGCCATTCAGATGAAGAGGTAACGCGTCACACGCAATCCATATTGGATCATTCCTGCAAAGAAAATACAGTCGTTAATCTCTATCAGTATAGTGCCCGAGGTGCAACCGAAATATTTATATATTGTAATGATCGTAATTATCTATTCGCGCACATTACTTCGACGTTGGTTAAACTTGGACTCGTTATTGTCCACGCAAGAATCATCACCTCAAAAAAAGGACACGCCCTGGACACATTCCTGGTGCTTGATATGAACGGTAATCCAATTGACGATAATAACCAATGTAAATTAGTGGTAAATAAACTTACAGAAGCACTCGAAAATCCAACCCAAATTTCCATTGCGCACGTACCAGGGCCTTCCAGACAAGTTAGAGAACTACGAGTGCCAGTGGAAATCCAGTTTTACACGGATTCAAAAAATACCTGTACAGTTTTGGAATTGAAAGCACCAGACTTTCCCGGGCTACTTGCATATATAGGTAATGCTTTTGTGGATTGTTATATCTGCGTACATAATGCCCGCATTTCAAAATTGGGTGAGCGTGTGCATAATATTTTTCAACTGAGCGATCTTGAAAACCAACCCCTGAATATACAGCTGCAAGAAAAACTTGAGGCTATAATCAAACAGTACTTGCAACAACCAAAACAAATTTCACTCGCTGTATGAAAATTTTTACAGGCGAGTTTGTGTAATGCCTAAGTTAGAAAAGTTTAAGCGTTAAAATTTCAGTGGATATTTTTATCAGGTATGAATCCTTATCTGCAAAGACTACAAAATTATCCATTTGAGAAATTAAACAAGCTCATAAGAGCGGGACAAACATGTAATCAGTTCAACCCAATTTCATTGGCAGTCGGTGAACCCAAGCATTCAACGCCTAAAATAATTAAAGATGCTCTCTCAAGCAATTTAAATCTGCTTGAAAAATATCCATCTACGCGTGGTTCAGAGAAACTGCGCTCGGCTTGCGCGCAATGGCTACGCAAACGATTCAAACTGGCTACGCGACTCATCAGGGATGATAAAAATATTTTACCTGTCAATGGAACACGCGAGGCTTTATTTGCGATTGCTCAATGCGTAATCGATCCTCACAAACAGCCCGTTACGTTAATCCCCAATCCTTTCTACCAAATCTACGAAGGTGCGGCATTATTGGCTGGCGCGGAACCAGTCTACTACGATTGTCAGGTGGTGGATGGGGATATCCCCGCACTATGGGAGTTTGATGAGAAACTATGGAGGCGTTGCCAACTGGTCTATATATGCACCCCCGGTAATCCAACTGGCCAAATCGCTTCAAAAGTGCTGTTGCATAAATTGATCGAATATTCACTGCGATATAATTTCGTGATTGCATCAGACGAGTGCTACTCAGAAATTTACTCGCTCGGCGCCAGTCCACCTAAAGGCTTGCTACATTATGCTCAACGATTAGGCGATGATGCCATGCAAAATTGCATGGCATTCTACAGCCTCTCCAAACGTTCTAACGCGCCGGGGTTGCGTTCTGGCTTCGTAGCTGGGGCTACTAAGCTAATTGAACAATTTTTGCAATATCGCACTTATCATGGTTGCACCATGTCGCTGGCCGTACAAGCTGCCAGTATCGCTGCCTGGTCTGACGAAGAGCACGTTAAAAAAAATCGGCAACTTTACCAGGAAAAATTCGATGCCGTGTTAGACGTGCTCAACGATTACCTGCCATGCGAAGTGCCTGACGCCGGTTTTTATTTATGGCCAAAACTACCGATGAATGACGAAAAATTCTCTCAGTCACTCTTTGTGAAGAAAAACGTTTTAACGTTACCTGGTAGTTACCTGGCTCGCACGGTCGCCGGCGACAACCTGGTAATAAACGTGTTCGCCTGGCATTAGTTGCAAAGAAACAGGAATGTGTACAAGCTGCACACCGAATTCGGGAACTTCTACAAGAAACCGCCGTTAGTGCTTAAGGAGAAATAATGACTGAATCTAACCGAGAGATTATAGAAAAAGCATTTGAGAATCGCGCACAAATTACTCCAACGTCTGTGGATTCCAACACTCGCGCAGCGATTAAAGACACTCTCGGGCAACTTGATGCAGGGGAATTGCGCGTAGCCGAAAAACAGGACAGCAACTGGGGCGTAAATGAATGGCTCAAAAAGGCTGTACTGCTCTCTTTTCGAATAAGCGAAAATCAGGTCATCGATGCAGGATATACAAAGTATTACGACAAAGTTGCTACAAAGTTTTCACAAATGGATGCCACTGCCATTAAACAACAAGGTGCGCGTATCGTTCCATCTGCCATAGTACGACACGGTGCTTTTATCGCTTCCGATGTCGTGCTTATGCCCAGTTATGTGAATATCGGTGCTTATGTTGACCGCGGTACTATGGTGGACACTTGGGCAACGGTAGGTTCTTGCGCGCAAATTGGTAAAAACGTGCATTTATCGGGCGGGGTTGGCATTGGTGGTGTACTTGAACCATTACAGGCTTCACCGACTATTATCGAAGATGATTGTTTTATTGGTGCTCGCTCAGAAGTGGTTGAAGGCGTGATTGTAGAAACGGGTGCCGTTATTTCGATGGGGGTTTATATTGGGAAAAGCACAAAAATTTATGACCGCGCAACGAATGAAATAAGTTATGGCCGAATTCCGGCCGGTTCTGTAGTCGTTTCAGGTAGTTTACCTTCTAAAGATGGTAGGTACGGCCTGTATTGTGCCGTCATCGTCAAACAAGTAGACGCGCAAACACGTAGTAAGGTGGGCATCAACGAGCTGTTACGCGCGGTTGACTGATCTATGCTGACTTTATTTGGGATCCCAAGCTGTGATCAAGTAGAAAAGTCTAAGCAGTGGCTGAATGAGCATAATGTAAATTTTAAGTTTTACGACTTTAAAAAGCAGGGTATAACAACAAACAGGCTTACGACCTGGTGCAACATTAGGTCATGCGAAGTCTTGCCTAACAAACGAGGCATAATGTGGGAACAGCTTAGCAAAAGACAACACACCAATATCACGCAATCCAAAGCGATTGATCTAATGTGTCAATACCCGACTTTAATTAAATGCCCGGCGATCGAATTTAAAAAATTGAAATTGGCTTTGATCAACAACGTTTTAACGAATTATTCGTATAAATCATGTCTGCGACATTAGCCCTGGCAAAGAAACTTATCCGGCAACCCTCTATCACTCCGGATGACTGTGATTGCCAAAAGATCATCGCTGCGCATTTAGAGACTTGCGGTTTTCAAGCCAAGCCTATGCATTTTGGCAAGGTGCATAATTTATGGCTGCGGCGCGGCATTACAACACCATTACTGGTATTCGCGGGACATACGGACGTGGTACCACCTGGTCCGGAAAACCAATGGCAGTCGCCCCCCTTTGAACCTTGCATACGTGATAACAGGCTCTATGGAAGAGGAACGGCAGATATGAAATCCAGCATTGCCGCAATGACTGTCGCCTGCGAAAATTTTGTGCGGTCTTATCCACACCACAAAGGCTCGATTGCGTTGTTACTTACCAGTGACGAAGAAGGTCCAGCAGTTGATGGCACAATAAAAGTTGTTGAGCAGTTACAAAAATGTAATGAAACTATAGATTGGTGCGTAGTCGGAGAACCAACGAGCACAAGCATGTTAGGCGATACACTTAAAATTGGGCGACGTGGTTCATTATCTGCAACTCTACAGGTAAGAGGATTACAAGGACACGTTGCTTATCCACAGTTAGCGAAAAATCCAATTCATGACTTTACTCCCGTGCTTGCTGAGCTTATTTCAATTAAATGGGACTCTGGAAACCGGCATTTCCCTGCAACGACTTTTCAGGTTTCTAATCTACATGCGGGAACAGGCACGGCAAATGTCATTCCTGGTACCCTGAAAGTCGAATTCAATTTGCGGTTTTCTGCAGAAATGACTGCTGACGATATTAAAACCAGGATAGAACATATCCTGAAAAAACACCAACTTGAGTATGCGATCGATTGGCACTTATCCGGCAATCCTTTTTATAGCAAGCCTGCTAAGCTTGCGGACGTTTGCCAGCGGGTTGTTTATGAAACGATGAAAATTAAGTCAGAACTGTCTACCAGTGGCGGCACTTCAGATGGAAGATTTATTGCGCCCGCTGGCGCCCAGGTTGTAGAACTGGGACCAGTAAACAGGAGCATTCATCAAGTGGATGAGTATATTGATCTTGCGGCTTTGGAGCAATTGACAGTGATATATGCAAAGATCCTGCAAAAACTACTTTTGTAATTGTTTATATATAGCTTCTCACTTGTTTGGATAACAACCAAACACTCACTTTCAGCAGTGATCCTTGCCGTTGGTGTAACGTTAGCACAACGTTATAGCATGTCGATTAAAACCCATTTTTCTTCACCCGTGGTTTGCCCTATTACTGAACTTGATCCACCGGGGCAGCGAGCAGTGAATCTTGTCCCAGCCTGGAATATCTGTGCCACTAAAAACCGGGCATGATTAATCTCCCTGTATCTGGTTATTTCCAATGCTGAAGAAACTCAGAAAAATGTGGCTTATTTGATTCGCCAAGAAATGCTTTAACTTCCTGACATTTTTTCTCATATTCGCTTTCCAGTAGCTTCCCACGTATAAGCTCAAAGCGTAAATATAGTAAATATGTATTTAACACGTCCGTTTCACAGTAATTGCGAATAGACGCTAACTCTCCGGCCAAATAGGCGTCACAGACTTTATTTCCGTCCATACCCAGCTTCCCTGGAAAACCCAGCATGGTGGCAACATGGTCCAGTTTAGCAAATGCACGTGGTTGATATGCGGCTATCACGTCCATCAAGTCAATATGTCGCCAATGATAGCGATTAAGATAATTGTTATAACGAAAACTTGTGTCTTCGCCTCCTGTTTGCCAATAATGACGCGCGCAAACACCATGCAACAAAGAGCGAAAATGGATTACCGGCAAATCGAAGCCGCCACCATTCCAGGACACTAGGGTAGGATTGTATTTTTCCAAGCCATGAAAAAAGCGGGTGAGCAATTCTTTCTCGGTTGATTGTAAAGAACCTAACGACCATACCTTAAACATCTCAACGCTGCTGAGCGCGACAGAAATTGTAACAATGCGCTGCATATAATGTGGCATGTATTCACTACCGGTTTGTTGAGTACGCAAATTTTCAATAGCTCTGATGGTATCTTGGTCCGACAGTCCCTCCAGAGCATAAATATTCTTCCCGGATTCAATGTCCGGTACCGTCTCAATATCAAAGACAAAAACATTCATAAAACCAAGAGTTATGTATAGTCAAACGGAAAAAAGACCAGTGGACAGGTAACGATCTCCCCGATCACAAATGATCGTTACAATAACGGCATGATGTGTCTTCGCGGAGATTTTCAATGCAGCGGCAATAGCTCCACCCGAAGAAATTCCACAAAAAATTCCTTCCTCTTTACCCAATCTGCGCATCATGTCCTCGGCTTCCTGTTGCGTGACGTCCACGACCTGATCCACAGACCTGGCATCAAATATTTTTGGAATATATGCTTCAGGCCATTTTCTGATACCGGGTATTTTTGACCCCTCGGCAGGCTCAACACCAATAATTTGAATACCGGGATTCATCTCCTTTAAATATTTTGCAGTGCCCATGATGGTTCCTGTGGTACCCATAGAGCTTACGAAGTGAGTAATAGTGCCTTCTGTATCACGCCAGACTTCCGGACCCGTAGCTCGATAGTGCGCTAATGTATTATCCGGATTTGCAAACTGATCTAATACTTTGCCTTTGCCATCAGCTTGCATCTGCAAAGCCAGGTCGCGGGCCCCTTCCATCCCCTCTTCTGCGGTAACCAATACAAGCTCTGCGCCAAACGCTCGCATAGACGCGCGACGCTCCAGGCTCATGTTGTCTGGCATAACAAGCTTCATGTTATAGCCTTTCATAGCCGCCACCATGGCCAAGGCAATGCCGGTGTTACCACTGGTGGCTTCAATTAAATTATCACCGGGTTTTATATCGCCACGCTTTTCCGCCCCGACAATCATGCTTAACGCAGGTCTGTCCTTTACCGAACCGGCGGGGTTGTTTCCTTCCAGCTTGCCTAAGATCAGATTAGATGTCTGTCCAGGCAGGCGCTGTAACCGCACTAACGGTGTGTTGCCTACAAACTCTTCAATAGTGGGGGTGATCATGTGGCTATCTTTTGCTCAACGCTATTGCATATGCAACTGTATAGTTTTTTTCGTGTGAGATGCTGATGGAGACTTCCAATTCACTTATACCTATGTGATCCGCTAACGCTTTTTCAAAATTTGGTATCGGTTTGCCTAATTCATTATGTGTAATATATATATTTTTCCAGGACATCGCTCCTCGTATACCGGTACCGAACGCCTTGGCAATGGCTTCTTTTACAGCGAACCGATTTGACAGGTATTGTAGTTTATCCTGCTGTTGGTGAAATTCGACCAGCTCAGCTTTATGTAGTATTTTTTTTACAAACGACTGCGAATATTTAGCGTATGCTTTTTGGATACGCCGAGTGTCTACGATATCCACTCCAGTGCCAATCAGTTCCATTTCATACCGCCACTGTCATCGCATGCCGCATTTTTTTTACCGCCTGTTCCAGTCCTGCGAACAACGCCTTGGCCACAATAGAATGACCAATATTAAGTTCGTGCATCCCGTCTATATTCGCAATCGGAAAGACATTGCCGTAATTCAAGCCATGCCCTGCGTTTATAACTACACCTAATGACGCCGCATGAACCGCAGCCGATTTAAGTTTCGCAAGTTCTTTTCGCCGGGCTTCTCCTCGGGCGTCAGCATAAGTTCCGGTATGTAGCTCTATGACGGGCGCGCCGGCCTCGGTGGCAACGTCAATTATCTTTGCATCCGGTTCTACGAATAACGAAACGCTAATGTTTGCCTCGCTTAAAGCCGTAATAAGATTTTCAATTCGAGCCTGATGTCTGATCACGTCCAAACCGCCTTCGGTAGTTAATTCCTGCCTATGCTCCGGGACAATACAGCAATTATTCGGCTTTATCCGCAGCGCTATATCACGCATTTCATCCGTGGTGGCCATTTCCAGGTTCATGCTTGTGGTAATGACTTGCCTGGCAAGATATACATCTTCATCCTGAATATGACGACGGTCTTCACGTAAATGCATGGTGATGCCATCGGCGCCGGCACTTTCAGCGATTGCGATCGCTTGTCTCAAATCCGGATATGGCGTGCAACGTGCCTGACGTATTGTCATTATGTGATCAAGATTTACACCGAGACGCACTTTGGATTGGGTGGACATATGAACAACAGTTGGTTTGTGTTTCGAGTGGTTGTGACAATTACGCCCGCATGAATTGTAGAATTTCCCGGCTGCGTAAAACCCGGTTTCCAAGATGCCAATCAATGATTCCTCGCATTAGATATTTTGCCTGCGTTAAACAAGCAGAGTCCATGTTTAATGGAGTTTGCAGACTTAGCAACGTAGCACCTCCGACTACATTCCATGCGGTGCTTGCTTGTGTCACCCTAGCAGGCCCTACGCCCACTTCATAGCGATAGGTATAATCTCCTCGTACTGGTGTTTCGTGATCAATTTCTTTATCCAATGACAGACCATGCCCCAGTAACGTAAGTAATTCTATTTCGAACAGGCGTAATAATTTTTCCTGCTTTTCACTTTCGTCTAATACACTGATAATATTTTGATAGAGGTTGAATATTTCTTCACTGGGACTTGATTTAGGTACTAGCCGCAGAATTAATTCATTCAGATACATGCCTATAATACATAAACCGGGTAAAGTAATTTTTTTACCCTTGACTGACTCCAGATGTATAAGTGTGAAAAGATCGCCTCTGCCACTCCAGGATAGTAATAATGGCGTAAATAGAAACTCCATAGCGCTATTTTGTTTCCTGGAACCGCGATTCAAGCATGAAACCAAACCATAATCAGGGGTTAACACCTCTAAAATCTGGCTGGATTCACGATAACACCTGCTATGTATACAATAAGCTCGCTGTAACTTTACTCTCACGATTACTCAGGTTTATCTTTTAGTTTGTGAATTGAGCAATAACATCCTGCTGATCTTGCCAATTCGGTTTGACTTTCACCCATGTTTTCAGCATAACTTTTTTATTAAATATCTTCTCAAGTTTAACCCGGGCCTGTGCTCCGATTGCCTTTAGCTTTGCCCCTTTTTTGCCGATAATAATCGGCTTTTGGCTCTCTTTTTCAATCCAGATTATAACCGTAATCGTTATTAAACGTTCATTACATGAAAATTCTTCAACTTCTATATAAATAGCGTAAGGAAGTTCTTTCTGTAACTGCAACATGGCAACACCACGTATAACCTCTGACGTCACAAATAAGTCATCACGCTCCCAGCTGGTATCTTCAGAAAACAAAAATTCAGAGCTGCGGCTGTGCTTGCATAATTCCTGCGTTAGTACGTCTGTGTTTTCAGGGTATAGAGCTGAAAATGGAATTATGCCGGCAAAATTATGCCGCTTGCCCGCCTTTTCAAGCATCGGCAGTAACCTGGATTTATCCTTGAGCTTGTCTGTTTTATTGATTACTAACAGTACCTGGCAGTTGACCTGTTTAATTTGCCTAAGGAGATATTCATCTTCTTGTTTCCAACGATCCAACTCTACCAGCATTAAAATCACATCGACTTCCTGAAGCGAGGAAAGCGCATTATTTACCAGTACTTTGTTGAGCAATCGCGAGTTTCCCAGTTGAATTCCTGGGGTATCAATTAACATTAACTGGCAATTTTCCAGACTTAAAACACCACGTATATTATGTCGAGTGGTCTGTGGTTTATGTGTGGAGATGGATAATTGCTCATCAAGCAAAGAATTAAATAAAGTGGATTTTCCAACGTTCGCGCGCCCTACAATAGCGACTAGTCCACATCGTGTATTACCTGCCATTTGCAAAAACTATCGCGAGATGTTTTGATTTACCACGCGCGCAAAAGCTCGTTCGGCAGCTTCCTGTTCTGCTTGCCGACGATTTCTACCCGTCCCTGTAAATTGTTCTGCACGGCCTTCTATCACACATTCCACCGTGAATATCTCATTGCCGGATTTTCCTGACTTTTCCTGCAATACATAGGTAGGCAAGGTTATGCCGTTGGATTGTAAAAATTCTTGCAGTCGGGTCTTCGCATCCTTAAGCTGATTAACGCTAGGGATAGTATCTAATCGGGTTGCATAAAGCTCTAATATAAAAGCGCGCGCCTGACTGAAACCTTCAGATAAGTAAACGGCGCCTATCAATGCTTCTAACGCATCAACTAAAATTGAATCACGATGGAGGCCTCCGGATTTCAACTCGCCAGCACCTAGTATAAGATGATTACCTACGTGCCGCTCGCGCGCGATTTCCGCAAGGGTATCTTTTTTGACTAAATGCGCGCGTAAACGAGTGAGATCACCCTCAGAATAAGTCGGGTAGCGCTTAAATAACCATTCGGCAATGAAAAACCCGAGTAAGGCATCGCCAAGATATTCCAGGCGTTCATTGTTTTCGGCGCCAACACTACGATGCGTAAGCGCGCGACGAAAATAATCTGAACGTAAAAAGCGTTCCCCCAGCTGCTCTACAAGACTCAATGTATTTGCTATTCAGTGCCGCCTGATGATGACCAGGCAATACTTACATGCACAAATACTCCTGCTACACAGCCTATGAACACCCTCAGGAGATTTTTTTGCCTGCCATATACAAGATTTTCTTTCTTCATGTCTGAGATATTATTGATATACAAACACCTGCTAATCAGGCCTTAAGGTTGCTTTATTATTTACCTTTTCGCGCGCGTCTCTGATGTAAAATCTTCGATAATTTTATCGGTAACAGGATCTCGCCAGTGGCTCAAAAGCAACCCTATACCAATTACAGTCAGAAAGTACTTCGCTGATTTTTAAGCTCATTGTCTAAGTATCAGCACCTGATGTTAAATAATTTTTTTGCCAATACGTTTGAGATCATATTGTTTCCCGACAAAATCCGCATTCATCCATATTAAAAAAGCATGGCCTACTAAATTCTCTTCAGGCACAAACCCCCAAATGCGGCTATCACTACTATGATCGCGATTGTCCCCCATAACAAAATAGTGATTGTCGGGAACTGTAAATTCGCCGGTCATACTAAATTGTAGCCGTTCTACTAAAATATCGTGTGACACCGTATGCAGGTCCTCACGTAAAATTAACGTTCCATTCATCTTGCTGTTAGAGCCAAGACCATTGTAAACCCCATTTCTTACCTGACCGATACGTTCGCCATTAATAAATAAGGCCTTATTTCTATATAGAATGTGATCACCAGGTAACCCTATGACGCGCTTAATGTAGTCATTTGAAGGATCCTTGGGAAACCGAAATACCGCTACATCCCCCCTTTGCGGTGATCCCGTGTCCAATATCTTGGTGTGCAATACAGGTAGTCTTATGCCATAAGCAAACTTATTCACTAAAATAAAATCGCCATGTAACAACGTCGGCATCATAGATCCGGATGGAATTCTAAACGGTTCTGCAATGAAGGAACGTAACACTAATACAATTAATAAAATTGGGAAAAAAGATTTACACGTCTCTATATACCACGGCTCACGACCATCCTTATGCCTTGCAGGTTGGATATTTTCCTGGCCGTGACGGGTATTGACAGATTTCTCTACAGCGCGTTTTCTACGCTTACCGTCTAAAAATAGCTTGTCAATAAACCAGATGATGCCAGTCAATAATGCGCCTGTTAGTAAGGCCAGTTCTAAATCAAAGTGAATATCTGAAGACATTGACATAATTTTCTACAGCCAGGCACTGTGGACAACCCTGGTTAATGTAAGCATGACTACAATTCAGACCGCGGATAAAATATATACCGCAGCACATAAAAATGCTCAGCTCTTAAGTATAAGAGGTTAAATCCAGTGAGCGTGAGTTCACAACCAGCTATTCGTAACATTTTATTAAGATTTGAACCGTTGGTTCTGGTCGGGGTGAGAGGATTTGAACCTCCGACCACCGCAACCCCATTGCGGTGCGCTACCAAGCTGCGCTACACCCCGATAAATATCAAGATTGACAAAGAGTTGTAAAGTCAACAGTTACGTTAACGCTTCAAAACCTGCAACAGATCTTCAAGTTCAACCCGCACTTGATGCACCAGCTGTTGAGTTTGGCTGTTATCCTCTTTTGAGGCAGGTCCCGCTAAATTCTGTCTGGCACCAACTATAGTGTACCCTTGCTCGTAAAGAAGACTACGAATTTGCCGAATCAGGATTACGTCATGCCGTTGGTAATAACGGCGGTTGCCGCGGCGTTTAACCGGCTTTAAGGACGGAAATTCCTGTTCCCAATAGCGTAATACATGTGGCTTGACTCCGCATAGAGCACTAACTTCCCCAATCGTAAAATAACGCTTGCCAGGGATTGCCGGTAATTCATTGTTATGGTTGTTGATTTCCAGCATATGCCTCAACTCTCGCTTTTAATTTTTGCCCGGGACGGAAGATGACGACACGCCTTGCGGATATGGGAATCTCCTCACCCGTCTTGGGGTTGCGCCCAGGACGTTGGTTTTTGTCGCGTAAAATAAAGTTGCCAAATCCAGACAATTTTACTTCGTGACCCTGTTCTAAAGCGATTCGAACTTCCTCAAAAAAAACTTCCACGAGCTCCTTAGCTTCACGTTTATTGAGGCCTAATTCCTCAAACAGGTTTTCTGCCATCGCGGCTTTAGTTAGCGCCATTGCACTTAGCTTTTTATGTCCACCCCAACTTTGTTTACAAGCTGAGAAACAATCAATGAGATTGCCTGTTCTACTTCTTTGTCTGTAAGGGTGCGTGAAAACCCTTGTAAAATCAAGCCTAAAGAGATACTTTTCTTGTTCTTGGGGATGCCTTCGCCCATGTATACACTAAATATCTCGATTTTTTGCAGGTGTGAGATTTTCATTTGTTCGATGTTTGAGCAAATCTCCGCGGCTTGGATAGTTGTATCCACAATCAGGGTAATATCCCGACGAATCGAGGGATATCTTGACAACGGCTGAAAAATCACTTCCGCAGGTTTTGCCGTGAACTCGTCGAGGCGCAATTCAAATAAAAAAATGTCCTGATCAAAACCCAGCGTCGCCTGAATATGTGGATGCAACTTGCCCAGACGACCAATTATGTTGTTATCAAACAGAATTCCCGCAGCTTGTCCGGGATGCAAAGCCGGATCCTGCAAGGACTTAAAACAAAGTCGTTGATAAGGTAAGCCGGCAATTCCCAACAAGCGTTCCACGTCGCCTTTAACGTCGTAAAAGTCTACCTGTCTCGATGCCAGGCTCCATTGCTGAGGATTACAGGTTCCGGATATGAGGCCGGACAGCATGGGCGGCTGCATAAGCTCCTCTTTTGTCTGCACAAATTGTACCCCGTGTTCAAATAATCGAATGCGGGTCTGTTGACGGTTCAGGTTATACGCCGCCACTTTTAATAAACCTGACCAAATGCTACTGCGCATTACCGACAAATCCTGAGAGATTGGATTAGATAGTACTCTTGCGTCGTGTTTGGGGTTGAGTAAGTTCTCTATGCCCTGATCAACAAAGCTAAACGAAATAGTTTCATGATAGCCACACAAAACTAACGCTTGCTTCATAGACATAAGTTTATCCGCGCCCGGCGGCACCGCGCTCTTATCTGATAACGTCGTTGTTACCTTCGCCGGTATGTTTTCATAACCGGTCAGACGCGCGACTTCTTCTATCAGATCAACGTCCGTGGTGAGATCAAAACGAAAGCCTGGCGGAACTACCCGCAAACCGGTTGCGGTTATTTCCACGTCGCAATGCAATCGATTTAGTAATGCCTGAATCTTCGCAATCGAAATTTCAATACCTAATAAAGCCTGAACTTTATGGTGGTCAAGATCAATCTGTACTGGCTGCGGCAAAGCCGAGGGACGTTCTTTGCATATGACGGGGCCGGCGCTACCACCAACTAATTCAAGTATTAGCTGTGTGGCTTTTGCTATCGCCTGTTGGGCCAGCTTTGGATCTACCCCGCGTTCAAAACGGTGTGAGGAATCCGTGCGTAAACCATAACGGCGCGCTTTTCCAGCGATGGTCTGCGGCTTGAACGCTGCGCTTTCCAGGAAGATGTTATTAGTCTCATCACTTACCGCCGTTCGCTTGCCACCCATGATACCTGCTAAAGCTATTGGCTGTTTGGCATCCGCAATCACCAGGTCATCAGAAGAGAGCTCTATTGTTTGGCCATTAAGCAGTTCTAAAGACTCTGAAGGCCTGGCAAATCGCACCACTATTCCAGTATCCAGTTGATTAAGGTCAAAGGCGTGCATAGGTTGTCCCAACTCCAGCATTATATAATTTGTAATATCGATGATGGCGTTGACCGAATGCGCGCCAGCACGGCGTAATTTTTCTTGCATCCAGACTGGGCTGGATACGCTGCCAGATACCCCTTCAATAACTCTGCCCAGGTAACGCGGACAATCTTTGGGGGCTTCGACTAATACTGGCAAAGTAGTTTCACTTGTAGATCTGACTTCAGGGATGGCAGGCATTTTTTCCATAGCGGTGTGCAGTAGTGCGGATACTTCACGGGCTATGCCTTGAATGCTTAAGCAATCGGAGCGGTTTGGCGTTATATCAAAATCTATCACCGCGTCATTTAGTGCGAGACTGTTGTATAAATCTGCTCCGGGCGCATAGTCTTCCGATAGCTCCAATATGCCCTGTGAGGATGCGGCCAGACCTAATTCGGCGGCAGAGCACAACATTCCAGATGACTCCACTCCCCGCAACGTTTTTGCCCTGACGGTGAAGTTGTCCGGTAAACGGGCCCCAGCTTTGGCAAAGGCAACGCTTAATCCAACTCGCACATTGCTGGCGCCGCATAGCACCCTGGAAACGTCTCCAGAACCATCATCAACCCCGCACACGCGAAGTTTTTTGGCATCAGGATGCGATGCTACTGCCACTACCTTAGCAACCACTACGCCTGAAAAAGCCGGCGCCACAGGTGTAACGCTGTCAACTTCCAGGCCGGCCATGGTTAGCGCGTCGGTCAGTTGTCGCGTGCTGACCGATGGGTTTACCCATTCTCGTAGCCAGTTCTCGCTTATCCGCATACGTTTATACCTTACGAAAATTGCCGCAGAAAACGCAGGTCATTATCAAAAAATAAGCGCAGATCGCTCACCTGGTAACGCAGCATAGCAAGGCGCTCAACTCCTAAACCAAATGCGTAGCCGCTGTATTTATCAGGGTCGATATTGACCTGTTCAAATACTTTGGGATGCACCATTCCACAACCCATCACTTCTAACCATTTGGGGTTTTTCGACGCGCCATGTGCCATAGCGATATCGATTTCAGCGGAAGGTTCAGTAAATGGAAAGTACGATGGCCGAAAGCGTACCGTTATATTTTCATCTGTAAAAAACGTCTGTAAAAATTCGATCATCATGCCTTTTAAGTCTGCGAATGAAACATTTTCATCCACTAATAAACCTTCAACCTGATGAAACATGGGGCTATGCGTAGGGTCTAAATCACATCGATAGACCCGTCCAGGTGCAATGATCCGAATCGGGAGGGGTTGCTCCTGCATTACATGAATCTGCACAGACGAGGTGTGCGTGCGTAATAACGTGTTGTCTGCAAAATAGAAGGTGTCGTGCATGGCGCGCGCGGGATGGTGTTCAGGTATGTTCAAGGCTTCAAAGTTATGAAATTCATCTTCGATTTCCGGGCCTTCCGCAATCGCAAAGCCGTAGCGTTGAAAATGTCCCTGAACGCGCATGAGTGTGTGTGTGATGGGATGTAAGCTACCTGAACTTTGTGCGCGGCCAGGCAGGGTAATATCCAAAGTCTCATTTTTTAATCGTTGTGCGATCACCGCCTCTTGTAGTCGGGATTTCTGTGCTTCTAATGCCTGCCGAATATGAACTTTTATGCGATTTATTTCTTTCCCGGCTTCAGGACGCTGCTCCTTCGGGAGCTTGCCAAGTGCCTTAAGTTTTACGGTAAACATACCCTTCTTTCCCAGGTATTGAACACGCAAAGATTCCAGAACCTCCAGGTCGCGGGTAGATTTGATTTGTTCAAACGCCTGGGCTGCTAAACAATCGAGGTCAGTCATCATAAGTAAACCTGATCAGGTGGTTTAAACAAAAAAGGGAAAGGCTAAGCCTTTCCCTTTTTCTTAACAAAATGAATCTTTTAGTGGCAGACGTATTAACCCTTGCAGGTCACGCTTAACTTGCCAAATTGGCCTTTGCCCTCTCGACCAGTTTGCCAAAAGCAGCAATGTCATTAACCGCTAAATCAGCCAATACCTTGCGATCAATTTCAATGGAGGCTTTATTCAGACCATCCATCAGGCGACTATAGGATAAATCAAATTGTCTTGCTGCCGCGTTGATGCGCACGATCCACAGAGAGTGAAACTGGCGCTTGCGCTGCCTTCGGTCACGATAGGCATATTGACCAGCTTTGATAACGGCTTGCTTGGCGACACGAAATACATTTTTACGTGCGCCATAGTAGCCCCTGGCTTTTGCGCGCACCTGTTTGTGTTTGGCGTGCGCGACCACAGATCGTTTGGCTCTCGGCATTTATTCTCTCCGTATTCTTTAGCTTCCTGGACTAGACGTAAGGAAGCATCCGCTCTACGGCTTTGTTATCCGCGTCCGCTATTAAGGTGCTTGCGCGTAACTGCCTTTTTCGCTTGGTACTCTTTTTGGTAAGAATGTGCCTGCCATGCGATTGAATACGCTTGAAACCACCACTGGCAGTTTTCTTAAAGCGTTTTGCGGCTCCTCGGTTGGTTTTTAATTTAGGCATTTGTTTAGTTCAGGAATTTCGATTAATTTTAAGTTGGTTCTTACGTAATGGCGTAAATACCATTACCAACTGACGTCCTTCTAATTTTGGTCTTTGTTCAACTTCGCCATGGTCTTTTAGATCGCCTTCGATTCTATCCAATAGTTTGCTCCCACGTTCCTGGTGCATCAATTCCCGACCCCGGAACCGAACAGTCACTTTTGTCTTGTCACCAGCGGTCAAAAATTCGACTATCTTTCTGATTTTAATCTGGTAATCACTGGCTTCGGTGCCAGGCCGAAATTTAATTTCTTTTACATGAATCAGCTTTTGTTTTTTCTTCGCAATTTGCGCCTTTTTGCTCTGCTCAAACTTGAACTTGCCGTAATCCATCACCCGGCAAACAGGCGGGTCGGCGTTCGGGACGATCTCTACCAAGTCAAGATCTGCATCCATTGCGACTTGTTGAGCTTTATGAATATCGACTATACCGGCATTTTTACCGTCGACTCCAATCAGGCGTACTTTTTGATCGGTGATCTCTTCATTTAAGCGGTTCTCTTTGGCTGCGCTGATATTCTAACCCTCCAAAAAATTAATGGCCACGACATGTGTTTTCCTCGGTAAATTTCCGTACTACGGCACCCACATCCATCGGCCCCAGGTCTTCACCATCGCGCGTACGTGCGGCCACCCGATTGGCAGCTACTTCACGATCGCCCATCACTAACATGTAGGGGACGCGCGCCATGGTGTGCTCGCGAATCTTAAAGCCAATCTTTTCATTTCTCAAGTCAGTAATTACTCTGAATCCCTGATTCTTAAGTGTTTCTGCAACCGAGTGGACGTAATCCGCCTGCCGATCGGTGATATTCAGTAATACCGCCTGTATCGGCGCCAGCCAAAACGGCAGATTACCCGCATAGTGTTCAATCAAAACCCCTATAAACCGCTCCAGCGAACCCAGTATTGCCCGATGTACCATGACCGGCACCTGACGAGAACCGTCTTCAGCGACGTAGTTCGCGCCCAGGCGCTCAGGCATTGAGAAGTCGATTTGAATGGTCCCACATTGCCACACGCGACCGATACTGTCGCGCAGTGTAAATTCAATCTTGGGTCCATAAAAAGCCCCCTCACCCGGCTGCAACTGAAACTCCAAATTTTGATTGCGCAGGGCCAGATTCAGCGCCTTTTCGGCCTCGTCCCATAGGCTGTCTGCGCCTACACGTTGCTCTGGCCTGGTGGAAAGCGCCAACGCGATGTCCTGAAACCCAAAATCTTTATACACGTCAAAGGTTAGTTTGATCAGTTCGGCAACTTCGTCCTGTAACTGCTTTTTTGTGCAAAATATGTGCGCGTCATCCTGTACAAAGCGCCGTCCCCTTAATAAACCATGCAGAGTTCCGGAAGGTTCGTTGCGATGCACTAATCCAAATTCGGCTAATTTTAACGGCAGGTCACGGTAACTTTTTAAGCCCTGATTGTAGATTTGCACGTGCCCCGGACAATTCATGGGTTTGATCGCATATTCTCTGCTTTCAGATTGGGTGGCAAAAATCATGTCGCCAAACTTGTCCCAATGACCCGACTTTTCCCATAACCTGCGATCCAGCACTTGCGGGGTCGAGACTTCCTGATAACCGTACTCGCGTATCTTGTCGCGAATATACGTTTCTATGAGCCGATACAGCGTAAAACCCCTGTCGTGCCAAAACACCATGCCCGGTGCCTCGTCCTGAAAATGAAACAAATCCATGCGTTTGCCAAGTTTGCGATGATCGCGCTTTCGCGCTTCTTCAAGTTTCGTTAAATAGTCCCTGAGCTGTTTTTTGTCTGCCCATGCCGTGCCATAGATGCGTTGCAGCATTTTGTTGTCAGCGTCACCGCGCCAGTAAGCACCGGCAAGCCTGGTAAGCTTGAAAGCACGCAGATGATGCGTGTTGGGCACGTGCGGCCCGCGACACATATCAATATATTCGCGGTGATGATACAGCGCAATGATCTCGTCATCTGGAATTGCTAACGCGATCTCGACCTTGTAGTCTTCGTTACGTCGCTTGAAGGTGTCAACGGCTTGTTCGCGACTTACCACTTCACGGATGACGTCGTAGTCTTGCTCGATTAGCTCGCGCATGCGCTGTTCGATGGCCGCTAAATCTTCGGGCGTGAAGGGTCGTGCATATTCAACGTCATAATAGAAACCGTTTTCAATCACTGGCCCAATGGCCATCTTCGCAGTCGGGTATAGTTGCTTGACGGCATGTCCCATCAGGTGTGCGAACGAGTGGCGAATGATGTCGATTCCGTCGGGGTCTTTATTGGTGACGATCTCGACTTCGGCATCGTCCGCAATATCAACACAGGCATCCGCAAGCTGACCATTGACGCGCCCGGCAATGGTGGCCCTGGCAAGCCCGGGGCCAATCGATTCAGCAACCTGTTGAATGCTTACCGGGCCCGGAAATTGTCTTTGTGTTCCATCCGGGAGGGTAATTGTTGGCATAAAAATCTCCAGTGGTGACCGCTACCAATGGCCACGTGTCTTTAGGGCGGTTGCAGGCCCCGGCCAAAACTTCAGAAACGCTTACTTTCCGTGCCGATCTTAACAATCAAACGTTTTTTTTTCGTCCTGAGATGACACTAAACGTCGTAAAATGACCGCGATCGCCTGACAGGCAACTCTACATTAAGAGACGTTTTGGAGTTCCGCCCTGTATTTTTATTAATAAAGCTATAGCCAAGTAAAGCATAATTAATAAAGCCGTGCTCCGCTGTCCTGCATATACGTGAGAATAAGGTGTCCTTTGGCAACTTAATTATAAAACCAAAGCCGTTTTCCGTTCTCTTGCATATATCACACGCGAGTTATTCGCCGCCGCACCCTGGCAGCACTTAATCACATGTACGCAGGCGCGTCACCATACTAAGCAATACTTATAAGAAGCCTGATATGTACAGGCACTTAAATCACATGCACACAGGTGCGTCACCATACCTTATCACCTGCCAGCACGCTACTATCCGCCTGGCGTAGTTTTCTTATCTATTAAGGTATATCCCCACGTATGTCAGAGCATTATTGCAGGCGGCTTGCGCCAACCTGGACCAGGGCTGAAGCACGGCAAGGAGGTATCACAGACGTTGAATCTATGTTATTTTCATGGGCCTGAACAGGCGCGTAGCTCAGTTGGTCAGAGCGCTACCCTGACATGGTAGAGGTCGTTGGTTCGAGTCCGATCGCGCCTACCAATTAAGTGTTTTCCAGGCAGTCCGTTTGCGCAAGTGGCACCCGATCTTCGGGATCGTACGTAGCTTGCTGCCTGATTATAAAAGTATTAGTATGTTGGTGACAAACAACATACGTGGCTTTTGATCAATCTTGCATGGTAGCTGGTGAAAATAAACAACTATGATGAATCTTATTGATGCTCGCATGCATACATCAGAGGGTTGAGTAATGCCATGAATCCTGAAGTAATCACTATTATCGCCGTGGGCGTTGCCTTTGCCAGATTAATCCTCAATAGCCAGCGAAGCCTGCGTAATAATTTAGACCGGCGCACAGACCAACTGGAGCAGCGCATAGATCAATTAGATGGGCAACTACGCGCCACGCAACCATGAACAGCATCGTCTTTGATACGCATACTCTGGTAAAGCAACTTACTCAGGTAGGTATGCCGGTAGAGCAGGCCGAAGTATTATCGCAATCTCAAGCTAAATTAGTTGATGAAAAACTTGCCACTAAACAAGACTTAAAACAACTTGAGGCAGCTACCAGGCGGGACTTAAAAGAACTTGAGGTAGCAATTAAACAGCTTGGGGCAACCACTAAACGGGACTTAAAAGAACTTGAGGTAGTTACCAAACGGGACTTAAAAGAACTTGAGGTAGTTACCAAACGGGACTTAAAAGAACTTGAGGTAGCAATTAAACAGCTTGGGGCAACCACTAAACGGGACTTAAAAGAACTTGAGGTAGCTACCAAACGGGACTTAAAAGAGCTTGAGGCAACTACCAAACGGTACTTAAAAGAACTTGAAGCAGCTACCAGGCAGGACTTAAAAGAGCTTGAGGCAGCTACCAAACGGGACTTAAAAGAGCTTGAGGTAGCTACCAAACGGGACTCAAAAGAACTTGAGGCAGCGATTAAACAGCTTGAGGCAACTACCAAACGGGACTTAAAAGAGCTTGAACTGCGTCTTACCGTTCGTTTGGGTTCTATGATGGTGGTTGCGGTTGGCGTGGTAGCTGCATTAGTAAAGCTGTTATAAATAAGCTGACAACGTCCCTGAAGGTACTGGTAGCTGGCTTAAAAAGGTAAAGCGGCTTTATCCGGACATGGCCTCTGGCTTCTTCAAAATTACGTCTTTCAGACGAATAATTTCATCGCGTGTCTTCGCGGCTTCTTCAAACTCTAAATTCCTCGCGTGCGCATGCATCTCGCGTTCAAGCCGCTTTATTTTTCGCATGCCCTCTTCGGGACTCATCGCCGCATAGGCGATCAGTTCCTCCGCCACTTTGGCGCGCGCCTTGCCCCTGTCATAGGCATAAGACGTTTTCCCGGCACCCTCCATGATGTCGGATACTTTCCTGGTAATGCCAGTTGGTATAATCCCATGTTTTTTGTTAAAGGCGATTTGCCTGATGCGCCGGCGTTCGGTTTCGTCTATGGCGCGCTGCATAGAGCCGGTAATTTCATCGGCATACATGATCGCCTTGCCACGCACGTGTCGGGCTGCGCGACCTACCGTTTGGATAAGCGAACGCTCGGAACGCAAAAACCCTTCTTTATCGGCATCCAGGATCGCTATCAGGGAAACTTCGGGGATATCCAGTCCTTCGCGTAATAAATTAATACCCACCAAAACGTCAAAATCAGCCTTGCGTAAGCCACGAATAATCCCGACACGCTGTACGGTGTCAATATCTGAGTGCAGATAACGCACCCGTACTCCATGTTCGGCTAAATACTCGGTAAGGTCTTCGGCCATGCGTTTAGTAAGCGTGGTAATCAATACGCGCTCGCGGCTCGCCACCCGCTGGTTAATTTCCGATAGCACATCGTCCACCTGGAAGGCGACAGGCCGCACTTCGATTTCCGGATCCACCAATCCTGTAGGGCGTACTACCTGCTCAGCCACAACCCCGGATTTTTGCATTTCATAGTTCCCGGGCGTGGCGGATACGTAAATTGTCTGCGGCGCGAGGGCTTCAAATTCCTCGAACTTCAAGGGCCGGTTGTCAAGCGCCGAGGGTAGCCGAAAGCCGTATTCGACCAGCGTCTCTTTGCGTGACCTGTCACCACGATACATGGCCCTGAATTGTGGCACCGATACGTGGCTTTCATCCATGACGATGAGGGCCTTGTCGGGCAGGTAATCTAATAAACAGGGCGGCGGTTCGCCCGCCTTGCGACCGGATAAATAACGCGAATAATTTTCAATACCGGCGCAATAGCCAATTTCCTGAATCATTTCCAGGTCGAAGCGCGTGCGCTGCTCAAGACGCTGCGCCTCCACTAAACGGTTGGCCTTGTGGAGTTCGCGCAGGTGCTGTTTGAGCTCTGCTTTAATCTGTTTGGTGGCACGTAATAATATCTCTCTGGGCGTTACATAGTGGGTCTTGGGATAAACCGTCAATCGCGGCACCTTGCGAATGAGTTCTCCGGTAAGTGGGTCAAAGTAACTCAGGCTTTCAATTTCATCGTCACAAAGCTCAATACGAATACCTTCCCGTTCCGACTCTGCCGGATGTACGTCGATAATGTCGCCACGTACCCGAAAGGTGCCACGACGTAGCTCAAAGTCGTTGCGCGTATACTGAAGCTCGGCCAGTCGCCGTAATAACTCCCTTTGATCGGCGCGATCTCCCCGATCGAGGTGTATCACCATATTGAGATAGGCCTTAGGATCACCCAGTCCATAGATTGCCGACACCGTGGCTACAATGATGGTGTCCGGACGTTCAAACAGGGCCTTGGTGGCCGATAACCGCATTTGTTCGATGTGTTCATTGATGGAGGCATCTTTTTCAATATAGGTGTCACTGGAAGGAACATAGGCCTCGGGCTGATAATAGTCATAATAAGAAACGAAATATTCCACCGCGTGCGCCGGGAAAAATTGTTTCATCTCTTCATACAGTTGCGCCGCCAGGGTTTTGTTGTGCGCCAGGATAATCGTAGGCCGCTGCACTTGCGCAATGACGTTAGCAATAGTAAATGTCTTGCCTGAACCAGTAACGCCCAACAGGGTTTGGTGAGCCAGGCCATCGTTAAGACCTGCGACCAGAGTTTTTATGGCGCGCGGCTGATCACCCGCAGGGGCGAACCTGGCGTTGATACGAAAATGCTGTTCCACTCTTATCTCTGCTTGAAAGTTTCGGTATGATTGGCCAACACTACAAAGTCTACACGTTCATGCACAACTCATTAGCCAATCGCATTTCACATATTAAGCCATCCGCCACTTTAGCCATAACGGCACGTGCTAATCAAATCCGCGCGACGGGTGGCAATATATTGAATTTAGCCGCTGGCGAACCCGACTTCGACACCCCCGAGCACATCAAAGAAGCGGCTATAGCAGCCATGCGAACCGGTAAAACTAAATACACTGCGGTAGCGGGCACCACCACGCTTAAGCAGGCCATTGTCGAAAAATTCGCGCGCGATAATCAACTCGACTACGAAATCGATGCAGTGATGGTGTCTAATGGTGGCAAGCAGGTGTTTTATAACTTGTGTCAGGTGCTGCTAAACGAGGGCGATGAAGTACTTATTCCCGCGCCGTATTGGGTATCTTACCCGGATATGGTGCTATTGACCGGTGCCAGTCCGGTAATTATTCCGAGCAGCTATGCAAACCGTTGCAAAATTACCGCTGAAGATTTAGAGCAGGCGATTACGGATAAAACCAAATTGCTGGTCATCAACAGCCCGTCTAATCCGTCCGGCATGGCTTATAGTAAAGACGAGTTGGCCGCACTGGGCCGGGTACTCGAAACACACCAGCACGTTTATGTCGTCACCGACGATATTTATGAACATATCATGTTTCGAGATCAGAAATTCGTAAATATCTTAAACACTACGCCGACGCTTAAAGACCGTGCCGTCATTCTGAACGGGGTTTCAAAGGCATATTCCATGACTGGCTGGCGTATTGGGTATGCTGCCGGACCTGCTGCCGTAATCAAGGCCATGATCACCGTTCAATCTCAAAGCACTTCAAACCCAAGCTCTATTTCGCAGGCAGCGGCCGAGGCAGCGTTACAGGGCGATCAAAGCTGCGTGACTATGATGCGTGAGGCGTTTGAAGAACGCCACGACTGCGTGGTTGCCACCCTGAACGATTTGCATGGGATGCACTGCCTGCCTGGTGACGGCACCTTTTATTGCTTTCCAAATGTAGAGGCCCTGATTGATAACATCGACGGCGTTTCCAATGACGCTGATTTTGCCGAATACCTGCTCACCAATTTAGGGGTGGCAGTAGTGCCGGGCAGTGCTTTTGGTTCGCCAGGACACATCCGCATTTCGTATGCGACCAGTATGGATATTCTGCAAGTGGCCATGTCACGGCTTGGCACGCTATGAAATAAAATCAGCTACACGCAGCTGAAAAATTCCAATTATAGATTTTATGGTGTGTTGACCCAGTTGAGATAGCTCGCTACCATCTTGCGCTGTTCTGTTCCCCGGTAGCTCAGTTGGTAGAGCGGGTGACTGTTAATCACTAGGTCGGCGGTTCGAGCCCGTCCCGGGGAGCCATTTTTCAGCGCGCCAAACTCAAGACTCTGGCACCCGCCTGTTGGGGCACACGGGTGAATAGCTAATCCTGGTGCGGGCGTGCAGGCTCGCGTTGTAGTAAAAAGATATGAACATGGCCGTTCAGGATAAAAAGCAACAGATAAAGCAGGATAACGCACAGTATCAAATTCTCATCCGTCATCAGGCCCTTGGGAAAGCATCGGAGTTGCGCACAAGATGAGGTAAAGAACCGATTAATAAGCAAGCAATACCGTGCTGAAATTATCCGACCACGAAAAGCAGGAGGTTATCCGCTGTCTGGAGGCGGACAAACCGCTACCCGATAAATACCGCTTTCTGTTGTTCGCGGACAAGCGCGAGGTGGAACTGGTGTGGAATGGTAAGACCCATGAGGTATGCAACGTGGTGCTGCCGTTTCAGACCATTGAGCACGTGGATGAACCGCGCGCCGAGAAGCCCGAGGACAACCCCATCACCGGTGATTTGTTCGCCGTGGACAGTCGGGGAAGACAGCTAAAGGGCTGGACGAATAAACTGATCTGGGGCGACAACAAACTCATTTTATCCAGTCTTAAAAACGGTCCGTTACGCGAACAGATTGAAAAACAGGGTGGGCTGAAGCTGATCTATATCGATCCGCCGTTCGACGTGGGCGCGGACTTTTCCATGGACATCGCCATCGGCGACGATAACTTCACCAAGAAACCAAACATTCTGGAAGAAATCGCCTACCGCGACACCTGGGGCAAGGGTGCGGACTCGTTCATCGCCATGATTGACGAGCGGCTGGTGCTGATGCGGGATTTATTGGCGGAGGATGGCAGTATCTACGTACATTGTGATTGGCGGGTGAATAGTTATATCCGCATGGTGTTGGACGAGGTGTTTCAAGATTCAAATTTCGTGAATGAAGTTATCTGGAGACGCAAGCAAGCACAGGCATGGTCTTCTGACCAATTTGGCATAACGAATGACACCTTATTGTTCTATGGAAAATCGGTGGATCGAATTTTTAATCCTACTTATTCAAAAGATGACGACAACACAAAAAAATATATCAAAGAGCGATTCAAGTTTGACGATGGCGACGGTCGGAGATATATGAAATCTCCCTTAGTAAATCCTTTAGCACGCCCAAATCTTCAATACGACTTTCATGGGGTGAAGTCACCGAAGACTGGTTGGCTGTACAAAAAAGAACGCATGGAAATAATGTATAAAAACAATGAACTGGTTATGCCAGATAAGCCAACTGCCCGAATATACCGAAAAATTTATGCCGATAATTATCCAGGGCAAATGGTTCAGAATATTTGGGTTGATATTCCTATAGTCAATCCCATGGCTGATGAAAGAGTCGACTACCCCACTCAAAAACCCGAGAAATTATTGGAACGCATTATCAAGGCCTCTTCCAATGAAGGCGATCTGGTTGCTGACTTTTTCTGCGGTTCCGGCACTACCGCAGCGGTGGCTGAAAAGCTCGGGCGCAAATGGATTTGTACGGATTTAGGCAAGTTTGCCATCCACACCACGCGCAAGCGCATGATCGGCGTGCAGCGGCAATTAAAAGCTGACGGCAACAACTACCGCGCGTTTGAAATCCTTAATCTTGGCAAATACGAGCGGCAGCACTATATCGGCGTCAATCCAAACCTGCGTGAAGCGGAACAGCAGAAGCAACTGGAATCAAAAGAGGCCGCTTTCCTTGACCTTATCCTGCGCGCGTATCAGGCGGAGAAGGTGGAGCACTTCCCCGGCTTTCATGGCAAAAAAGCCGGGCGGCTGGTGGCCGTGGGGCCGGTGAATCTGCCTGTTACCCGCCGGTTTGTGGAAAAAATTATTCTGGAATGTCGTAACAAGCACATCACCAAAGTAGATATCCTCGGCTTTGAGTTTGAGATGGGACTGATTCCCAACGTGCTGGACGAGGCGCGCGCCAAGGGCATTGACATCGCGTCCAAATACATCCCCGCTGAGGTGTTTGACAAACGCGCGGTGGAAAAAAATCAGGTCGTCTTTCATGATGTGGCCTATATTGAGGTCAAGCCGCACGTGAAGACCAACAAGAAAAACCAGACTGCCACAGTGGCAGTGGAGCTGACCGATTTTTCGGTGTTCTACTCACAGGATTCCATTCCCAACGCTGAAGCGGCCTTAGTGAAAAAATCATCGGGCAGCAAAATTGTGGTGGAGCGAGGCCGTATCGTTAAGCTGATCAAGGACAGAGCAGGTGTGATGCGACGCGAGACCCTGACTGAACACTGGAGCGACTGGATTGACTATTGGTCGGTGGACTTCGACTTTGAAAGCAAGCGTGAGATTATGCGGGTGCAGAATCCTGAAACGGGAGAGTGGCAGGAGCAATGGACCGGCGATTATGTGTTTGAAAACGAATGGCAAAGTTTTCGCACCCGCAAAGATCGCTCACTGGAGCTGATGAGCGTGGCACATGAATGTCCCCCTGGAAGGCGTAAGATCGCGGTGAAGGTGGTGGATATTTTCGGCAATGATACGATGAATACTATAGGGATGAGGGTGTGAGTGAATCGGTTTGTCGCATTATTGCTGTGCCACATGGTGCAGGAAAGATGACCTTTGCGATCAGCTACCTGCCGGAATATGCCCATTGCCATAACTTCGTCAATGCAGATTTGATTGCTGGGGGTCTGTCACCCTTAGCACCGCAGCGGGAGTGGTTGGCGGCAAGCCGTTTATTACAAGGAGATATGCCAGGGTTCCCATATCATGTCGCTGGGTCATCTTTACCTTAGGAAGCCGATCCTCGACCGCAGGCCCAAACATGAAGACAATAATTTATTTACCTAGAGCTTGACTTGATAGTATGGTTGTTAGCGTGGAGAAATAGATGAAAGTATTAGCCATTATATTGATCTTTATTTTATGGGCTGGGGCGGCAATAGTAGTATGGGGAGCAATGGTGATAGGAGTAATGTTGGCTATTGATGCCGAAGATATTATTTACTTATCGTTTGGTTTTCTAGAGATAGTTGGAATCTTGTTGAATACTGAGACGTACAATATAGTTAATCCTCTTGGTATATCTCTTTGGGCTGCAGCACTTGCTACAATGACCGTTACCATGACTATGTTACCTTTCTTCATAGCTGTACGTCGTCAACACACTACTCCTGTCCCTATATTCATTCTGTGTTACTTGTTGGGATGGACAGTTTTTAGCTGGGTCGCTGCCCTTTTTTGGGCGTACATTGATCCAAACAAACAACAACCACCCAATATAAAGATCGGAAGACCGTAGGAAAAGAAGTTCGTACAGGTATCTTGCATCTCGGCGGCACCACCCGAGGTGATATTCGTTCAGGACGCCAAAGGCCTCAGTGTCAAAAATCCGCTTCTGTTTGATCAGTTATTGAGGACAATCAGATGACAAAGCTACAGCAACATTCCCAGCAGGTCTGTGAGGCTCTGCAGAAGGCTGTAACCAGAGCCTTGGATAAAAAGCAGTGGCTGGGGCAATACGCGGTCATTTTTCAGGATGGTAAGCCAATTTGGGTCCCTCCTGAAAAGTTACGAGATTTTATAGAGAATGACGGTAGCCATAAATCCTGATTTTCCCGGTTCTACGCATGCAATACCTGACCATGATATTCGCTGGCTTGCTGCCAATGAACCCCAACAATAACTCCACTACTGAAAATGGTTTTTCCAGCGTCGTTAATGCTAATGATACGATGATGATTGTGGAGGTGAAGACATGAGTAGTTCCATTCCCATCAATCCTGAAATATTGCGTTGGGCGCGCAATAGCCTGAACCTTCAGTTAGACGAAGTGGCGGCACGTATGCATAAAGAACCTTCGGATATTGAGGCTTGGGAGCACGGTGTAGCCTCTCCAACCTATGTCCAGTTGGAAAATTTGGCGTATAAGATTTATAAACGCCCGTTAGCACTATTCTTTTTTAGCGAGGTGCCTGTAGAAGACCCTATCAAGCAGTCCTTCCGCACCTTGCCCGAGAGTGAACGACAAAACATCCCCCCACGAGTGCTTTATCTGCGTCGGTTCGCTAAGGTGTTGCAGTTGAATCTTTCTGAACTGCATGGTGGGGTAAATCCGGCAAGCCGCAACATATTGCTTGATCTGAATTTCTCGCCTTCCGTTGAGGTTGCCGAAATGGCAAAAGAAGTGCGCACCTATCTGGGTATTGAGCTTGCTGAACAACAAAGGTGGGATAGCACAGATAAGGCCTTTCAAGGCTGGCGAACAGCTTTGGAAGAATGTGGTGTTTTTGTATTCAAAAATTCTTTTCGTCCTCGCGGCATGGGAGAGAGTCCCTTTTCCGGCTTTTGCTTGTATGACGAACACTTCCCGATAATCTACGTAAATAATAACAATGCGAAGTCCCGACAGGTTTTTACCTTGTTCCATGAGTTATCACATCTTTTGATGCGCACTGGTGGGATAGACACCAGAAGGGATGATTACATTGAGGGTTTGAGCGGTAACAACAAGCGCATAGAAGTGCTTTGTAATCAATTCGCCTCTGCATTTCTGGTGCCTGATTTAGATTTCACAACGCGCACGACAGATGCTGTCATTAATGATTATGCTATTTCAGAGTGGGCGAATCTGTACTGTGTGAGTCGAGAGACCATCCTGCGACGACTGCGCGACCAGAGACGAGTGAACAGTCAGTATTATCAAGAGAAGGTACAGCAGTGGTTGGATGACCCAGCCAACGCTGGTGGGAATATGAAAGGGGGTGGTAATTACTATTCGACTAAAGGGGTATATCTTGGTGAACGCTACATTGAAACCGTTTTCAGTCACTACCACCAGGGACGAATTTCAGTCGCACAAGCTGCCGACTACCTGGGAGAAAAAGTGAATAACGTGTCTTCACTGGAGGAATGGCTGTTCAGGCAAGGGACGACAATTACATGAAGGTCTATGTTTTTGATAGCGGCCCTTTTATTGATCTTTTTCGCCACTACTACCGTCAGCGGTTTCCCTTACTACCGTCAGCGGTTTCCCTCTCTGTGGGAACGCTTTGATGCAATGATTACTGTCAGTCGAATTACTTCAACACGGGAAGTCTTTCAGGAATTACAGGGACACGGGGACGATTTGGCACAATGGTGCAGATCACATCGGCAACAAGTTTTCGTAAAGCCAGCTAAGGAAGAACTTGACGTTGTTAAGGAGATTTTCAGTGTCTCACACTTTCAGACAATGATTAGCAAGAAAAACAGATTGGAAGGAAAACCAGTTGCTGATCCATTTGTTATTGCACGAGCCAAGTGCTTGAAAGATGGGTGCGTGGTGACAACCGAGAAATACAGTCCGAATGCCGCAAAAATTCCAAATGTTTGCGCGGATAGGCGTTTCAAGGTTGATTGGGTTAGCCTGGAAGGATTTATGGAGCATGAGCAATGGGAATTTTAATGGTAGTTGTCATTACCCGCGCTATTCTCACCGTTTGCCCAAATGCCTGGCATCTATCTCTACAGCACATGGGGAGCGCAAGATCAACGACATGACAGTACCTGACGTAGCTGTGCTGGCCGTGAAGGTGGTGGATATTTTCGGCAATGATACGACGGTGATTGTGGAGATAACAGTATGAACCCAGTCAGTAAGTTCTATATAAAGGACGTGCGCTGTTTTGACGGCGAGCATGAATTCAATATCCGTCCGTTGACATTTCTGGTAGGCGAGAACAGCACCGGGAAATCAACCATGCTGGGCTGTCTTCAGGCGTTCAGCAATTTCCTGCGCCCAGGTTATCCTTACATAAATTTCAATTCAGGGCCCTACCAAATGGGAACCTTTGCCGATATCGTCAGGAGATCAAGGCCATTAAAAACCGAGTTCCAACTGGGGATAGATTTCGGAAGAGAAGGTAAAAAAGAGGATGGGCAAGCAAAATTTTTTCTGTGCTTAACAGAGAAAGAAAAAGGAACCGAACCAGTTGTATGTAAAGTGAGATGGCCTTCGGAGAAGGGTGAAATTGTTTTTTCCCGGCGCGAGGATAATACTAAAAGTGACTTTACAATCAAAAGAGGCCGCCGGAAGAATGAATTTCATATTTCAGTTAACAGGTTCTCGTTTCGCTGGCATTGGTTTGATCTGGGTGGATTACGAACCGCATTAAATCGTATATCGGATACACTGAATGAAGTCGAAGAAGAATGCTTGCGCCTGATCGACTCGCATAACCATAAAGCTGAAGATGACTTCTTTTCCAGAGAATTGACAGGGTCATTTGGTCGGTATCGGAATAATATGGTTAGCATCGCCCCGGTGCGCTCCAAACCCAAACGCACCTACGAACCCCTGACGGAAACAGAGACGCCGGAAGGCAGCGAAATCCCGATAGCGCTGATGAATTTGAGCGTATCAGACAAGAAAAAATGGGAGACGTTGAAGCAAAAGTTACTGGAATTTGGCAAGGCCTCCGGTTTGTTTGCCGATATCGTGACCAGACGGCTGGGTCGTTCCAGAAGTGATCCTTTTCAATTGCAGATTAAGGTCGGGGGACACAAGACTAATCTGGTTGACGTGGGTTACGGCGTCAGTCAGATTTTGCCTATTCTGGTGCGCATCATGTTGCGGAAAAAAACTGGATTTTTATTGCAACAGCCAGAAGTCCACCTGCATCCCAGGGGGCAGGCAGAATTGACTTCCCTGCTGGCTGAGATGACCCGGGGGCAGGAATGGCAAAATTCATTTGTTATTGAGACCCACAGCGATTACATGATTGACCGGGCACGCATAGAGATCATGAAAGGCAGGATAAAACCGGAAGACGTTTCGCTGATTTATTTTGAGCCGGATGGCAACAGAGTGAAGACGCATAATATTGGCTTTGACAGTCAGGCGAATATGATCGGGGTTCCCCAGGGCTACCGCGATTTCTTTCTTAGAGAGTCGGATAAATTTCTCGGCTTGTTTGAAGAATAAGCGATGTGTTTGATTCTTGATGCCAATAAATATGGCGATTTTCTCAATAAAGACAATAAGGATATGCAACCGGTCAAAAAATGGTTGGAAAAAAACGGAAAACTGGTGTATGCGCCAACGGAAAAATTCGGGCACGAATGGCAAGCAGTAGATCCACTAGAGCGGCAGCTAACGGAATGGAGGCGTGCGGGCAAAATGAAAATGGCAGATACAAATAAAGTGAATGAAGAAGAACAAAGATTGCAGGGACGTCTCAGTTCCAACGATGGGCATATTATTGCTCTGGCAAGGGTCGCAAACGTAAAGCTACTGGTGTCAAATGATCAGGACTTACATCAAGATTTTACAAACTGCAAATTAGTCAAAGGGGGCAAGGTGTATCAAGATCGACGTCATAAGCACCTATTAAGACCTGACACCTGCCCTTAAAATAAATGGCACTGCACCCCGACTTCCCCAGCAATCCACACGCCGTTGCTGACCCGGAGGTGCGCTGGTTTCCCGCCGATGAGGCACTGCGTGAGCAAACCATGGATAAACTAATGCCGCCGCTGGTGTCTGAACTGCGGCGTCGGGTCATGGAGTTTCGGAATAACGGCTACGCGGGAGCGAGTGATACCAGCAAAAGTCTTTTGGACTGGTGGTTTGGAAAGCCGCATCTGCTGCCGCAGGCTGATGACAGTGCGGCAGAGTTTCAGTATTACTTCGCCCAGCGCGAGGCGGTGGAGACCATCATTTATCTCTATGACGTGGTGGCGGCGAAGGACAAATATGACTTGATGCGCTTTGACCGTAGCGGTTTGGTCTCGGCTAATATGTTTGATGAAACCTGGCGGCGTTACGTTATCAAGATGGCTACCGGCACTGGCAAAACCAAGGTGATAAGTTTGGTGCTGGCGTGGGGTTTCTTTCATAAGCTCTACGAACCGCACTCGGAGTTGTCGCGTAATTTTCTGGTGATCGCACCGAACATTATCGTGTTGGATCGTATCTATAAGGATTTTCAGGGTTTACGGATTTTCTTTAATGACCCGGTATTACCTGACAACGGTTATGCAGGACGTAATTGGCGGGATGATTTTCAATTGACGCTGCACGTACAGGATAAGGTACGGGTGGTTCGGTCTACAGGCAATATCTTTCTGACCAACATCCACCGCGTCTATTGTGGTGAGGAGGTGTCACCGTCTCCCGATGATGAGAATACGATGGATTATTTTCTGGGGGAGCGACCCAGCGGCGCGACCACGGATGCTAGAGCTGATCTGGGCATGATCGTGCGCGACGTTGATGAGTTGATGATATTCAATGATGAGGCACATCATATTCATGACGCGAGGCTTGCCTGGTTCAAATCCATTGAGGACATCCATAACCGTATGCTGCAAAAGGGCGGTTCGTTGAGCTTACAGGTGGACGTAACTGCCACACCAAAACACAATAATGGCGCGATATTCGTGCAGACGGTGGCGGATTATCCACTGGTGGAAGCTATTTCGCAGAACGTGGTGAAGCATCCGGTGTTGCCGGATGCGCCCAGTCAGGAGAAGTTGCAGGAGAGACGGAGCGCGAAATTTACCGAGAAGTACGCTGATTACCTCAATTTGGGTGTCATCGAATGGCGTAAGGCGTACCTGGAGCATGAGAAGCTCGGCAATAAGGCTATTTTGTTTGTGATGACCGACGACACCAGAAACTGTGATGAGGTGGCCGAGTATCTGCAAAGTCGTTACCCGGATCTGGAAAATAGTGTATTGACGATTCACACTAAGCAAAATGGGGAGGTTTCTGAGGCGTCTTCCGGTAAGAAAAAAGGGGAGCTTGAGGAACTCCGCAAGCAGGCTAACGGGATTGACGCAGCGGCGAATCCTTATAAGGCGATCGTGTCGGTATTGATGCTTAAGGAGGGCTGGGACGTGCGCAACGTTACCACTATTGTCGGGCTGCGCGCGTATTCGGCCACCAGCAATATCCTGCCCGAGCAGACACTCGGGAGAGGATTGCGCAAGATGTATGTGAGCAATATCGAAGAATACGTGAGCGTGGTCGGCACTGACGCCTTTATGGACTTTGTGGAATCCATCAACGCGGAAGGGGTGGTGCTGGAGCGTAAGGCCATGGGGGAAGGTAGCGGGCCAAAGGCGCCGATGGTGATTGCGGTCGATCATGAAAATGCGCATAAGGATATCGATGCGCTGGATGTTGAAATTCCGCTGCTGACGCCGCGCGTGTATCGGGAATATAAAAACCTGACTGGCCTGCACGTCGGGGAGATGAACTTTCAAGCGGTAGCATATCAGGAGTTTGATGAGGATCAGCAGCGCGAGATCGTATTCAAGGACATTACTACGGGTGAGGTGGCGCATAGCACCACTCTGGACAGCGCGGGAATTGCCGACTATCGCAATGTAATCGGCTATTTTGTGTGGACTATAATGAGGGAACTGCGGCTGGTAAGTGGATATGACGTTTTATATGGCAAGGTAAAGACGTTCATTCAGCAGCATTTGTTTGGCCAGGAAGTGGAGTTGGAATCAGTGAATACGCTGCGAAATCTATCCGTACCGGCGGCTACTAAAACCGTGCTTGAAACCTTCAAAAAGGCGATCAATCGTCTGACGTTGGGGGATAAGGGTGATGCGGAAATTCGCAACGTTATCAAGTTACGGCAGACTCGTCCATTTGTGGTTAAAGATCGGGAATATCTGGTGCCAAAGAAAAGCGTCTTTAACCGAATTGTCGGGGACAGTCACTTTGAGTTGGAGTTTGCCAACTTTCTGGAGCGATGCGGGGATGTGGCTGCTTATGCCAAGAACTATCTGGCCGTCCATTTTAAGCTGGATTATGTGGACGCCGATGGCGATATTTCCAATTATTATCCGGACTTTGTGGTGAAGCTGGCGGATGGCAACCGAGTGGTGGTGGAGACTAAGGGGCAGGAAGACCTGGACGTGCCATTGAAAATGGCGCGCTTGAAGCAGTGGTGTGAGGATGTTAATGCGGTGCAACCGAACGCCACGTGGGACTTTGTGTACGTGGATGAGAAGGGGTTTCGTAAGTATTCACCTGCATCTTTCAGGCATCTGTTAAACGCTTTTCGGGAGTATAAGAGTTGAGGAGGGATGGTCTCTCAGGTCGGTGGCTTATGAATATGGATAATTAATTAAGTAGAAAGAATGGAAGCATGGATATACAGGATGGGCAGGATATAAAGAACATAAGCATGGGTATCAAGGATTTACAGAGCAATAAAGAAATAGTGAAGAGCATGAACATCAATATACAGGATTTACAGGATAATACGTAATAGTTGTTATGCAGGAGCGGCACCGGGCCTGTCCCGGCAAAATCAATAGATTATGCAGGGGTGTTTGCCGGCAGGGTTTTAGGGGTGTTTGATCTTGTACGCACTCAGGTATTTGGCGAATTCTGTGCCTATTCCGGGATGTCTTAGCGCATATTCGACGGTGGCTTGCAGGTAGCCGAGTTTGTCGCCGCAGTCGTAACGCCTCCCTTGAAACTGATACGCCAGTAGTGTTTCCGTTTGGGCTTGTCTGGCCAGGGCGTCGGTTAGTTGAATCTCGCCACCCGCACCTTGCGCGGTATGCGCCAAAATATTAAAAATGGAGGGTTGCAGAATGTATCTGCCAACTACGGCAACGTTGGAAGGCGCGTCTTTGGGTTGTGGTTTTTCCACGAAGTTGTCTACCTTCCACAGGTTGTGCTGTGTCTGTTGACCGGCGATTATGCCGTAACGCCCGACCTCCGCCCGGTCTATCTGTTGCACGCCGACGATGCCACATTGTCGTTGCGCGTAGACGTCTGCCAGTTGCGACATGCAGCCCTGCACATCATGGTAGATGAGGTCGTCGGCTAACATTACCGCAAATGGTTCATTATTTATTATCGGCTGGGCACATAGTACCGCGTGCCCTAAACCCAGGGGCTCGGATTGCCGAATGTAGATACAATCGACGTTGCCCGGCAGGACGTTTCGCGCGACAGCTAACATGTCGTGCTTGCCATTGGCTATGAGTTCGTTTTCCAGTTCGTAGGCTTTGTCAAAGTGGTCTTCAATGGAACGTTTATGCCGCCCGGTAATAAAGATTAGCGTTTCTATACCAGCGGCCACCGCTTCTTCTGCGGCATATTGAATTAACGGCTTGTCCACAACCGGCAACATTTCTTTGGGGTTGGCCTTGGTGGCCGGCAGGAAGCGCGTACCCATACCGGCAACCGGAAATACTGCTTTACGAATTTTGCGCATATGCCAGTACTTGTATGGTTAATCCAGCCCGTATAGTGCTTACGCGCGGTGCTGACCGGCAGTGCCGGCATGCCAGTCTACAAGGTGGCGACGCATCGCCATAAGCGGGTCTGGCGCGCGCGTGAGGGGCCGCCCAATGACCATGTAGCTGGCGCCGCATTGTCGCGCCTGACGTGGCGATGCGATTCTGCTTTGGTCGTCTGCACGCGCGTCTGACAGGCGTATCCCGGGGGTGATGATGATCGGCCGCATGCCCCATTTGGTGCGCACTGTTTGTGCTTCATGTGCGGCACATACAATACCGTGCAGGTGCGCCTGTAAAGCCAGGTCGGCAAGCCGTGACACGTAGTCTTGCGGTGCTTGCCGTAGCCCGATAGAGTTTAGTTGTCGCTGGTCTGACGAGGTTAGT
This sequence comes from Gammaproteobacteria bacterium, assembly GCA_963422595.1. Classification (GTDB taxonomy): domain Bacteria; phylum Pseudomonadota; class Gammaproteobacteria; order UBA4575; family UBA4575. The sequence continues at coordinate 945,114 of OY730298.1, read as the reverse complement.
AGTGTGACTGCGATTAGTTGCGTGGCGCGTTTGCCTGACGCCATCGCGTCCCGCGCCGCGTGCAGCATGTCACTGCCGCCGGATGCGTGTAGCGTGATCATCCATACGCCTAAATCAGACGCCGCTTTGCAGGCCGCGGCCACGGTATTGGGGATGTCGTGTAACTTGAGATCTAAAAATACCCGATGTCCCTGTTTGACCAGACGTTTGATCAGATCCGGGCCGGCAGAGGTGAATAATTCCAGACCCACTTTGAGATTATAGGTTTGCCCCTGAATACGCTCCAGAAACGCATCGGTGTGCCTGACGTCAGGAAAGTCCAGGGCGATAATAAGCGGCGAGTCATCGATCATAAAAACTGCGTGGAAGTACTGTTTGTTAATTTAAGCTCGGCATTACGGGCACCACGGCACCCCAGTAATGACAACCAGGACATTGCCAATATAGCGTTTTTGCACGGAACCCGCATTGCCCACATTGATGCGAGGAGTATCCGCGCATAAAGCTGTCGATGCTGCTGTGTAGTTTGCGCAAGCCGACGCCACTCAGCGATCTTGCTTCGGGTGATCCTGCTTCGGCTTGTATGCTGTGCAAAAATGCGCTGATTTCCAGCAGCGATAGTTGCGGCTTGTCCAGCAACCAGCCTGAGATTATTTTTCTTTCTGCGTCATCGGCCGCTAAGTTGGATAATAACGTGGCCAGTAGTATGCCACCGAAGCGCGTGTCTTTGCTGCTCGCTAAAAATTCCCGGAAGCCCCGAGTATCACCCAACCGTGCGAACGCCGTGCGTATTTTCATCAATACCTCAGGCAGATATTGCGGATTTTGCGTGGCTACCGCCTGATAATATTTAATAGCAGATTTGTGGTTTTCCTCGTGCATTGCGTAATCGCCCAGTAATACGCTGGCGCGTGCGCAGTGCTTATCGCACCGCAGTGCCCGCTTTGCCAGTTTTTTGGCTTCTATGATGCCGTCGCGCGATTTTTCAAATTCAATCTGGCTAAGCTCGCAATAGTAGTGGGCGGTAATCCGATGCACTTTTTTCCCGCTGATTCTGGCCATTTCTTTGGCGGTGTCAATCGCTCGTTGCCACTCTTTTTCGCGCTCATATAAGCTCAGCAGTAGTGGATAGGCCTGGTCGCTGCGTAAACCAATTTCTATCACTTCCACCAGTAACGTTTCGGCACGATCCAGCAGCCCGGCCTTGAGATAGTCTTTGGCTAGTTCTAAAAACGCAGTGGATTTGTCGAGAGGTTCTAAGGACGGCTTGGCTATCAGGTTTTGATGAACGCGGATAGCCCGATCAACCTCTCCGCGGCGTCGAAACATGTTGCCTAATACTAAATGCGTCTCCACTGTTTCTGTATCGACTTCCACCAGGTTGATAAATATTTCCAGGGCATTGTCGGGCTGTTCATTCAGCAGGTAGTTAAGACCCTGGATATATTCGCCCGGGATTTTCGGCTGCTTTTTGCCATGATAAAAAACATAGGCGAAGTACCAACCCGCAGCCCCTGCAAATAATAGCAGTACCCCGTATATTTCAGGCATTAGTGGGGGTTTTTGATCGGTAGTTGACGCAGATTGATAACTTCCTGCCCAACCACTGCAATTTTCCTGGTCAACGCCTGCGCGCGGCACTTATGCTTCCGGGCCAGGCTAATACTGAATAATACGCCTGTCATGGCACTGGTAATAAAACAACTCAGCATGGTTATGCCGAGCGGTGCCTGCACCTTCTGCAACAGAAAGTTTATGCTGACGGACACGAGATTTTCCAGCGTGAACACGGAAACCAGCACCACGATTATCAAGGAGGCTATAAGTAACAGAAAACTCAGCATGGCTATTGGATTCGGCGATATGCCACTCCGTATTCCATTGTGTGGTTACACGGCTATCGATCGATTTACCCGTTCGCGTAGCTCCTTGCCCGGCTTAAAATGCGGCACGTGTTTGCCGGACAACGATACGGCGTCCCCGGTTTTAGGGTTGCGCCCTATTCTCGGCGGTCGAAAGTGTAGTGAGAAACTGCCAAACCCTCGGATCTCGATGCGATCACCGGTGGCCAGCGAGGTGCTCATCTGCTCAACCAGGCTCTTAATCGCAAGCTCGATGTCTTTGTACGCCAGATGATTTTGTTTCAGTGCTATTTTGTCAATAAGCTCGGACTTTGTGGCCATGTTTTTATCTTTGTCCGCTACTACCATGACACGTTCCTTTTAGTTATTCAGCCGCATCTTTTTTTGTGCCTTTCGTGGTGTCTTCCTGGTTCTCTGCAATCGACTCTTTCAGGATGTCTCCCAAACTGGTAGCAGCTGATTTGTTGCCGCTGTAATCGCGTACCGCCGCAGCTTCTTCCTGAACTTCTTTGGCCTTGATGGAGAGTGTAATCATCCTGGATTTTTTGTCTATGCCAACGAACTTGGCTTCTATTTGCTCGCCCTCTTTCAGCACCGTACGAATATCTTCGACTCGATCTCGCGCCATGTCGGAGGCCTTTAGTATCCCTTCTACCCCTTCGGCAAGCCTGATAGTAGCAGACTTGGCGTCCATTTCACCGACTTCTCCGGTGATGATGCTGCCTTTAGGGTGGTCTGCAATATACGCCGCGAAGGGGTCTTGTTGTAATTGTTTCACTCCTAACGAGATACGTTCGCGCTCGGCATCTACTGACAGTACCATGGCGTGTAGCTGATCGCCTTTTTTATAACCGCGCATGGCTTTTTCACCCGGCATATTCCAAGCCAGATCCGACAGGTGTACTAACCCGTCAATGCCGCCATCAAGGCCTACAAAAATTCCAAAATCGGTGATCGACTTTATGACGCCGGTCACTTCGCTGCCTTTGTCGTGACCGCTGGCGAAATCATCCCACGGATTAGGCTGACACTGTTTCATACCCAGTGAGATGCGGCGACGCTCTTCGTCAATGTCCAGAATGATGACTTCGACGGGGTCACCAAGCGATACGGTCTTTGCCGGATTTACGTTCCTGTTGGTCCAGTCCATTTCGGATACGTGCACCAGACCTTCAATGCCTTCTTCTATTTCAACGAAACACCCGTATTCGGCGATGTTTGTTACCTTGCCGGCTACGCGCGTGCCTTCCGGATAGCGACGATTGATGTCTCCCCAGGGGTCGTCGTTAAGCTGCTTTAAGCCCAGCGATACGCGGGTTTTTTCTTTGTCGAACTTCAGTACGCGCACCTTGATTTCATCGCCAATAGCAACTATATCCGAGGGGTGCTTTACGCGCCTCCAGGCCATGTCGGTGATGTGCAATAAACCATCCACGCCGCCAAGATCTAAAAACGCGCCGTAGTCGGTCAGGTTTTTTACAATGCCTTTGACGATGGCGCCTTCGTTCAGGGTGCTGATTAGTTGCTCGCGCTCGGCACTGTATTCCGACTCTACTACAGCACGGCGGGAAACCACTACATTATTGCGCTTGATGTCGATCTTGATGACTTTGAATTCCAGTTCTTTGCCTTCCAGATAGGTGGTGTCTCTGACTGGACGAATGTCTACTAAAGAACTGGGGAGAAACGCGCGCACCTCGCCTAACGCGACCGTGAAACCACCTTTTACTCTGCCGGTGATTGCCCCAGTGGTGATTTCACCGGATTCGTGCACGTGCTCCAGTTCCGCCCAGGCTCTGGCGCGTCTGGCTTTTTCGCGCGATAGTAAGGTTTCCCCATAGCCGTCTTCCAGCGCGTCCAGGGCGACTTCGACGGTGTCGCCAACTTCTACTTCAAGCCGCCCGTTATCAACCTTAAACTGGCCGATGGGGATGACGCCCTCTGATTTTAAGCCCGCGTTTACGATGACCGCGTCTTTGCTAATGTTGATCACGATGCCGTTGATGATGCTGCCCGGCCGCGTGTTTATATTGCTCACGCTGGCTTCAAATAGCTCTGTAAAACTTTCACCCATATTAATGTTGATTCCTAACGTTAAAATTTTTTCAGCGCTGCGCGAGCAATACGTCGCACAACCTGATCGATCGATAATTCCGTAGTGTCTACCAGTACAGCGTCTGCAGCGGGACGTAACGGAGAGACGACGCGTCTCTGATCCTGCATGTCTCGCGCCTTCAGGTCACTTAAAAATGTGGCCAGCTTAGCATTAATGCCTTGTTTCTTCAATTGTTTCTGCCTGCGGCGCGCGCGTTCGCGGATATCGGCGGTAAGGAAAACCTTGCACCCGGCATCCGCAAAAACTACTGTACCCATGTCTCGACCTGCCGCCACCAGCCCCGGTAGTACCCGAAACGCATGCTGTTTTGCAAGCAGCGCCAGACGAATTTGAGGATGTACCGCTAACCGGGAAGCACGCGCCGCGCATGCTTCAGTGCGCAGTGACGCGGAAATATCTCGATCATCCAGCAGCACGCGCGCCTCGTCATTTTCCTCCCGCAGTTCAAAACGTACCTGCATCCCCGCACATAGATTGACTAATGTGTCCAGGGCGTCACTCGCCACGTGCTGCTGGTGAGCACGCCAGGCAAGCGCGCGATACAGGGCGCCACTATCCAGATAGTGATACTGTAATTTCCCCGCCAGACGCTTGGCGACGCTACCTTTACCGGCACCGGCAACACCGTCTATGGTAACCACCGGTACTGCGACATTCTGCATAGCGAAGCTGCTGCCGGGCTTACGTGAATGTAAGCCCGGCACGCGCGGCGACTGCCGCAAAGTCAGGAAATGAGGTGGCGACGTTGGCGACGTCTTCGATAGTAATTGCCGCCGTGGAGATGATAGAGGCCATGGCAAAAGCCATGGCCACGCGATGATCTCCACCACTGTCAATGTTTCCCCCTTGTACGTCTCCGCCGACGATGACGATGCCATCGGGCTTTTCCAGTGCCTTTATACCCAACCTTTGTAACCCCACCGCTACGTTGTGAATGCGATCGGATTCTTTGACACGCAGTTCTGCGACGCCACGGATGGTGGTGACACCGCGCGCGTGCGCCGCGGCAATACATAAGACCGGAAATTCATCAATGGATTTTGCCATTAAATCCGGCGGGATGTTAATGCCATGCAGAGGACTATTGCGCACCAGCAGGTCGGCTACCGGCTCGGCGCCATAGCTGCCGGCATTGCTGATTTGTATGTCGCCCCCCATGCGCCGCAATATGCTAATGATGCCATCGCGGGTTGGATTGACGCCCACACCTTCAATGATCAGTTCCGCCGCTGGTGAGAGTAACGCCCCGACGATAAAAAATGCCGCTGATGAGAGGTCTCCCGGCACTTTTATGTTGGCGGCGATGAGGGGCTCGCCGGCGTGCAGGCACACCCGCCGGGCGTGGATTTGAAGTGGGTAAGAAAAGGTTTGCAGCATGCGCTCGGTATGGTCGCGGGTGTGCGCGTGTTCTGCTACGCAGGTAGTACCACGCGCATATAGGCCGGCCAGTAGTACACACGATTTGACCTGTGCACTGGCTACTGGTAATGCGTAATGAATGCCTTGCAAGGCGGCAACCGGCTGAATTTGTAATGGCGGGGTGCCCGCGGCACTGGTGACGATGTGCGCACCCATGTTTTGTAGTGGCGTTTGAATGCGCCGCATTGGCCGCGCCGACAGTGAATCGTCGCCGATTAACGTGGAGGGAAAGTTCTGCGCGCATAAAATTCCGGCCATCAGCCGCATGGCGGTGCCTGAGTTTCCCAGCTGTAACGCACTGCCAGGAGCACGCAGCCCGTTGATGCCCACCCCCTGAATACGCAGGCGCGTGGGCGTACGGCGCACTATGTGCACGCCCATGCTTTTGAAGGCTTCTACGGTTGCCTGGCAATCACCAGACGGCAGAAACCCGGAGATTTCACTGCTGCCCGTGGCCAGAGAGGCTAACATGACCGCGCGATGTGAAATAGATTTGTCGCCAGGAACCCTGACGCAGCCGTTGCAGTGACCACCGGGTTGTAGTTGATAACGTGAAGAACTCATGAGGGATAAGGCGTGAGTGGCACATTTACTCTTTCAGGAGGTTGATGTCCCGCGTACGTTTCGCGTGTGTGAATAAGCTATGTATAGCGTCTTCGTCGTGCCGTTCGATAGCGGCGCGTAAATTATGCAGGCAGTGATTAAATTCTGCCATCGATGCCAGAATCTGGTCTTTGTTGGCAAGGCAGATATCTACCCACATGGCGGCATCGCTGGAGGCCACGCGCGTGAAGTCGGTGAGGCCGCCAGCCGCGTAGGTAAAAATATCCTGGGCATCGGGCCGCGCGCCCAGGCAGTTCACCAGGGTGTAGGCTGCCAGGTGCGGTAAATGACTGGTCGCGGATAAAATCGCGTCATGTCGTGCGGCGCTCATCTCGGCAACTTGCGCGCCCACGGCATGCCACATTGCCTTAACGCTGTTGATAGCGGCGGCCTGCGTGACTTCGACCGGGGTTAAAATTACTTTGTGGTCTTTGAACAGGTGCTCTTGCGCATGTTCAAATCCACTGGCCTCGCGACCGGCGATAGGGTGACCCGGCACCAGTCTGGGGGGTAATTCACCAAAAATTTCGGCGGCGGCCTGGATGACGCTGCGCTTGGTGCTGCCAATATCGGTAATGATGGCAGGCGCGCGCAGGCTGGGCTTGAGTAGTGCCAGCACGGTGCTGACCTGGCGAACCGGAACGCCCAGTACAATCAGGTCGGCATTTGAGACATCGGCGTTTGCAAGTAGTTGATATGCATCGATGAGGCCCAGCGCGCGCGCCTGACCCAGGCGCCGCGAGTTTCTGCCCACGCCGACGATTACCCGGGCCAGTCGGCAGCGTTTCAGGTCTTTGGCAAGACTACCATTCATTAAACCGACGCCGACCAGATAGACTTTGTTAAACATGACCATTAAGCATGGTAGTAATGGCAATCTTAGAGTGCCGCCCTTGGATAAGAACCGAGTACCTTGCATAGATCTGCCTGCGCTTGTAGTGCTGCCACGGATCTGCTGATGGTTTCGCTGGCGATGTGACCTTCCAGATCCAGAAAGAATACGTATTCCCAGTTGACGCAGTGCGAAGGCCTGGATTCGATGCGCGTCATGCTGACGTGATTTTCAGCCAATGGCTTTAATAAGCCGTATAACGCGCCCGGCCGGTTGCGCGCGGAGATTAATAAGGTGGTCTTGTCGTCTCCCGTGGGTTGTACGTCTTGCTTGCCAATGATTAGAAACCGCGTGGTGTTGTCTGGTGAGTCTTCAATGTTTTTTTGCAATATCTTAAGTTTGTATTCCCGCGCCGCGGTGGCGCTGGCGATGGCCGCCGCGCCGGCCTGATTGGCGGCGCGCCGCGCCGCGTCGGCATTGCTGCTAACCGGTATACGGGTGACGTCCGGCAATTGTGTTTGTAGCCATTTTTTACACTGTGCCAATGACTGTTGATGAGAGAATAATACCTGGATGTCGCGCCGTCGGCTGACGTTGCTCATCAGGTGCTGATGCACTCGCAATTCAACTTCTCCTACTATCTTTAAGGTGGATTCCAGAAACACGTCTAAGGTGCTGTTGACGATGCCTTGCATGGAGTTTTCGATGGGCACCACGCCATAATCGGCACTGTCTGCTTCTACTTCGCGAAACACTTCGTCGGTTGAATGTGCCGCCAGCGTGTGAATGGAATGACCAAAGTGCTTAAACGCCGCCTCTTCGGTAAAGGTGCCCGCCGGCCCCAGAAAGGCTACTTGCAGACGTTGCTCTAACGCTAAACACGCGGACATGATTTCCCGCGTCAGGCGGGCCATTTCCGCATTGCTTAAAGGGCCTTTGTTGTGCTCAATGACGCGCTTGAGTATGTGCGCTTCGCGATCCGGCCGATAGAATCTGACCTGATGCTGCGTTTCGGCCTTTACGGTAGCGACCCGTTGCGCCAGTTTGGCGCGGTCGCTGATCAGTTGCATCAACTGTCTGTCAATGGCGTCTATCTCCAGACGCAAGGATGCTAATAATTTCTTGTCCACGCTTTAATATGCCGGTGATGTTTAAGAATATAGCACGCTACGTTGCTATGAAAAAAATCATATCATTTTATCAGGGGACTTACTTATGAACCCGCCCGGCCTTATGAACCCGCCCGGCACGCAATTTTGCACTTGTCACCATGCGCGTATTGCTATGTAGTATAGGCTTTCTAATTGTATGCTTCGCGCAAGGTCAATAGATTGGCAAAATTTGATCCATTACGCCACCATCAGATAAAGGGCAATGCTTTGGCTTTTGGTGATTATCAGCTTGATGACCTTTTGCAGCGCGGCTATTCAACCCCTCTGTACGTGTATTGTAAACGTGTTATTGATGCTAAAATAGCCACGCTGCGTGACTTGCTGGCACCAGAATTTAAGATTTATTATTCGATTAAGGCGAATCCGTTCGCGGATATAGTTGCTTATTTGTACGCCTGTGTCGATGGCTTTGAGGTGTCGTCTGTATATGAGTTGCAGCTTGCACTTAACACTGGCATGTCTGGTAAAAATATTTGTTATACCGGACCCGGCAAAAACCACGAGGAAATTCAGGCGGCAATCCGCGCCGAGGTGGTAATTAGCGCGGAATCAGGCGCAGAAATTGAGCGCATTATACGCTGCGGATCGGCCTTAGGCGTGGTTCCTAAAGTTCTTATTCGGGTAAACCCGGACTTTACGCAACGCCGCGCGGGTGTGAATATGGCCAGTGGATGTAGTCCGTTTGGGATTGATGCGGAATGCGTGCCGCAGATGCTGCGTTGGCTTGAGAAGGCCAGGCTTACATTAGAGGGCTTTCATGTTTATACCGGCTCGCAAATTCTTGACGCCGATGCCATCAATGACGCGCAAAACCATATTCATCGGCTGCTTGGTGAACTGGCCGGCGGCTGCGCGCGACCTGTCAATATTGTCAATATCGGGGGGGGCTTCGGTATTCCGTATTTCAGCAAGCATTCGCCCCTGGATATAGGGTTGGTGGCACGTAACTTAAATAGTTTGAGACCGACGTTCGATAGTGAAAATTTTTCCACCGGGTTGAGCACTATACTCGAACTCGGGCGCTATTTGGTGGGTGAGTCTGGCGTCTACGTTTGCCGGGTGATCGACAAAAAAGTCTCCAGAGGCAAGACTTATTTAATCACTGATGGCGGTCTGCATCACCATCTTGCGGCAAGCGGTAACCTGGGGCAACGTATCCGCAAAAACTTTCCGGTGTATGTGGCTAATAATCTGGCTTCACAAAAAATGCAGGTAGTTACCGTGACTGGTAAGCTTTGCACACCCTTGGATATCCTGGCCGAAGACGTGGAAGTAAGCGCGTGCACACGTGGCGATTATATCGCGATTATGAACTCGGGCGCATATGGCCTGTCCGCCAGTCCGGTAAAATTTCTCAATCACCCTGTCGCGCAAGAGGTGTTGCTATGAGTGCCAATTTGCAAGAGTGTGGTGTGTTGGTACACTATAGTCTGTAGCGATAGCGGCTCGCCGGTTTGCACGTGCTCTTGATTTGAATCAAAAGATTACCTGATGTATGTAGCAGCGAATCTGTGCAGATGTGGAAGCACCCGTAAAATCCCTGATAACGGGAGCCATTGGACGGGGGCCGGGATAAATGAATATTCCGCTATCAGTAGCTTAGTCATTAAACTGCGAAAATAGTATAGGTTAGTTATGAAAGTAGTGGTCACCGGATCGGCCGGCTTTATCGGCGCCGCGGTTGCATTGCGACTGTTGGAACGTGGCGATGAGGTTTTAGGCATTGATAACGTTAACGATTATTATGATGTAAATCTAAAACTTGGCCGACTGGAGAGACTGAAGGCCTGCGATGCTTTTACCGAGGCGCGCGTAAACGTGGAAGATAAAGAGGCGCTGCTACAGATCATCGCGAAATTCAGGCCGGAGCGCGTGATTCATCTGGCGGCGCAGGCAGGCGTACGCTATTCCATTAAAAATCCTTTTGCCTACGTGGATACTAATCTGGTCGGTTTTATAAATATCCTGGAGGCTTGCCGACGTAACGAGGTTGCGCACCTGGTGTATGCTTCCAGTAGTTCAGTCTATGGCGCCAACACTACTATGCCTTTCTCGGTGCGTGACAATGTCAATCATCCGCTGAGTTTGTACGCGGCTACCAAGAAAGCTAATGAGTTGATGGCGCATACTTATAGTAGTTTATATGACCTGCCAACTACCGGGTTACGCTTTTTCACTGTTTACGGCCCTTGGGGACGGCCAGATATGGCCTTGTTTTTGTTTACTAAAAATATTTTGGCTGGAAAGCCGATTGATGTTTTTAACTACGGTGATCACCGCCGGGATTTTACGTATATTGATGACGTGGTGGCCGGCGTAGCACATGTTGCGGATACGCTGCCGCAACCCGATGCCAGCTGGCGCGGCGATACACCAGGCTGCGCCACCAGTTTTGCGCCGTATCGGGTGTATAACATCGGTAATAACCGGGCCATTGAGCTTAAACATTATATCCGGGTGCTGGAGGATTGTCTGGGTAAGAAGGCACAGCAAAATCTGTTGCCGGCGCAGCCCGGAGACGTTGCACATACGCTCGCCGAGGTTGAGGATTTAGTAACTGCTACGGGCTATAAACCAAGCACCAGCGTGGAAGTCGGCATCAGGAATTTCGTGGACTGGTATCGTCAATATTATGCCGTGTAACCGGCACTCGCGATAGAGATAAAAAAAACTTTGCGGCAGCGAATGGTGTCGTTACGTGGGTTGCGGTAAAGGCGGTGATTATGGGCTTTTTCCTCATGTATTCGCGCTTGCAAATTCGCGCATAAATTTTACCAGCTGGCGCACACCGACTCGCGGTGCGGCATTGTATAGACTCGCGCGCATTCCTCCGACACTGTTATGCCCACGCAGTCCCAGTAGTTTGCGCACCTCGGCCTGATGTAAAAAATGATTTTGCAGGTCGGGTCTGTTGATTTGAAATGGGACGTTGAGCCGGGAACGATATTCTTGAGCGACTCGGTTGTTATACAGTTGACTTGCGTCAATGGTCTGATATACCGCAGCGGAGCGCTGTTTACTCCACTTGTACATTTGGTCAATGCCGCCGGCGTTTTTACACCAGCTTAGTACCAGCCGTAACACGTAAATGGCAAACACCGGCGGGGTGTTCACTAAGGAGTTGTCTTCGGCATATTGTTTGTAATGGTGTAATCGGGGGACGTTCCGACACGTTCGCGATAGTAGTGCTTTGCTGATAATCACCACACATAACCCGGCAATGCCTAAGTTTTTTTGGGTACTGGCATAAATTAGTGCATATTTGCGTGTCTCGATCGGGCGCGTCAGGATGGAGGAGGTCATGTCACATAGTAGCGGTTTGTCCTCAACGTCTGGCACTTGCTTAAAAGCTACGCCACTGATGGTTTCGTTGTCACAATAGTGTACGTAGATGGCATTGGCATTGAGTCTCCATCTTTCGGCAGGCAGAATTGATAATAGTTTATCGTCACGCAGGGCATTAATTTCGTTAACCCTGGCAAATTTTCTGGCTTCGGCACTGGCCTTGGCAGACCAATGCCCGGTGACTATGTAGTCAGCACTTTCTCCTGTCTTAAGGAAGTTCAGCGGTAACATGGAGAATTGATTGGTGGCGCCGCCGTGCATGAATAATACTGCGTAGTCGGAAGGAATTTGCATTAGCTCTCTTAATAATGCCTCGGCATCGTCTCTGATAGTGCAAAATTCCTGGCCGCGATGATGCAGTTCTACTATGGAGAGGCCAGTATTGGCGTAATTGAGAAATTCTGTTTGAATTTTTTCCAGTACCGGCTTTGGCAAAGCCGCCGGGCCAGCACCAAAATAAAACGTTTCTTGTGTCAATGGTGGATGGGGTGGCGCTGAAGCGGTATGTGAAAGACGCGAGAGAGTTCTGAACGCAGCAGGAAGATGTTACCAGTTAGCAGGCTTACGCATGCTGGTGGTTGGCTAGATTTTGAATTCTTTCCACTTCAACCAGTCGCTCTCGTTTGGACAGGCGTATAAGCCTTACGCCCTGGGTGTTGCGCCCCACTCGTGATATGTCTTTGACCGGTGTCCTCACTAGTGTGCCGCTATCAGTGATCAACATGATTTCGTCTTCCGCCGACACCGCAACGGCGCCTATTACGCTGCCGTTGCGTACTGAGGTTTGAATTGTGATTATGCCTTTGCCACCGCGCCTTTGCGAGCGGTAATCTTCGATTTTGGTGCGCTTACCATAACCACTTGCGGTAGCAACCAGAACGTCTGTGGCACTGGTGCCGGCAGTGATAGTGATGAAGCTAATTACTGTTTCGTCCGCAGCAAGTTTGATGCCGCGCACGCCAGTGGCATTGCGCCCCACAGGACGCACGTCGCTGGCATGAAACCGTATGGCTTTACCGGCATCGCTGACCATCAGCAGTTCGGCATCGTCGCCGTTTATGACTGCAACACCGATAAGGTAGTCATGCTCGCGCAGATCTACAGCCCGGATGCCATTGGAGCGCGGCCTGGAAAATTCCGTGAGGCGCGTCTTCTTGACGGTGCCACTACTGGCCACCATGATGACATGGGCGTGTTCGTGATATTCTTGCACCGGCAGCATGGCATTAATACGCTCGCCTTCCTGCAACGGCAGCAGATTTACGATGGGCTTGCCACGCGCGGTGCGGCCCGCCTGCGGTAGTTCATAGACCTTAAGCCAGTAAACCTTGCCATGACTGGAGAAACAAAGAATGGTGTCGTGAGTGCTGGCTACGAATAATTGATCAACAAAGTCTTCCGCTTTTACCGAGGTCGCGGCCTTGCCTCTTCCACCACGGCGCTGCGTGCGATAGACATTAAGCGGTTGTGATTTCGCGTAACCGGCATGGGATAATGTGACGACTACGTCTTCTTCCTGAATAAGGTCTTCCATAGTGAGACCGGCCCGGGCCTCGGCTATCTCGGTACGACGGGCATCTCCATATTGCTCACGGATTGTTTCTAATTCTTTGCGAATTACCTGCATGAGCCGTTCTGAATCTTGCAGGATGTTAAGTAAGTCTTGGATTTTATTGATCAATTCACCATATTCGGTGACGATTTTCTGTTGTTCGAGACCGGTAAGACGGTGCAGGCGTAAATCCAGTATGGCTTGTGCCTGCACTGGCGAGAGCAGGTATTGGTCACCGTGCATACCATATTCCGGGCTTAGGTCTTCAGGACGCGATACGTCGGCACCAGCCCGTTGCAGCATCTCGGTTACGACGCCAGGTTGCCACGCGCGCGTGGTTAATTTTTGCCTGGCAATGGCCGGGTTTGCCGATTGTTTAATCAGCGCGATGATGGCGTCAATGTTGGCTAACGCTATGGCCTGACCTTCGAGAATGTGGGCACGTTGACGCGCCTTGCGTAATTCGAACATGGTGCGACGCGTGACGACATCGCGCCGATGCCGAAGAAACGCCTGTAGCATCTGTCTTAAGTTAAGCAGTCGCGGCTGACCATCAACCAACGCCACCATGTTCATGCCGAATACGCTTTGCATGGGCGTGTGCTGGTATAGGTTGTTTAAGATTACTTCACTTACTTCACCACGCCGTAATTCGATAACGATGCGCATACCATCCTTGTCGGATTCATCACGTAAACCATCTGCGGCAATCCCTTCAAGACGCTTTTCCTTCACCAGATTGGCAATCTTGATAATTAAATTGGCTTTGTTGACTTGATACGGTAGTTCGGTCACGATAATACGTTCACGTCCACCTTTCGCGTCGCGCTCAATGCGCGCGCGCGCGCGCATCGGCACGCGACCCCGACCGCTACGGTAGGCCTCGACAATGCCTTGGCTGCCGTTGATGATGGCAGCAGTGGGAAAGTCAGGACCCGGTAGATGTCGCATCAGTTCCTGATAGCTGGCTTCAGGGTTGTCAATTAAAGCCAGACTGGCGTTGATCACTTCAGATAGGTTGTGTGGCGGGATGTTTGTCGCCATGCCTACGGCAATGCCGGAGGATCCATTAATCAGCAGGTTTGGCACCTTGGTAGGCAGTACGCTGGGCTCGGTCTCTTTGCCGTCGTAGTTAGGCGCGTAATCAACAGTTTCACGATCTATGTCGGCAAGAATTTCAGACGAAAGTTGCGTCATACGGCATTCTGTATATCTGTATGCCGCCGGCGGATCACCGTCTATTGATCCAAAATTCCCTTGCCCGTCCACTAACCGGTAACGCATCGAAAAATCCTGCGCCATGCGTACCAGGGCATCGTAAGTGGCGTTGTCTCCGTGAGGATGATATTTGCCCAGCACGTCACCTACCACGCGTGCGCATTTCACATACGGACGATTCCATACGTTGTTGCTTTCGTACATGGCATACAGGATTCTGCGATGCACCGGCTTTAAGCCGTCCCGCACGTCCGGCAGGGCGCGTCCTACGATTACGCTCATGGCGTAATCGAGATATGATTGCCGCATCTCGTCTTCGAGATTTACACGGTGAATTTCTTTGGCAATTACAGCCATTTATGGATCAAATAAGGGGGATTAAGACGTTTGTATTCAGAACCTTGAAGTATAACACGAGTCAGGGCGCACGGTGGACGTATCATACTATCGAATTGCTTGCCTTAAGAATAAATTCTGCTGGTTGTATGGGATTGATTTTTGTGCCCTATGTAAAAAATGACGCGAGGCATAAATATGAGGCGCACGTCAGGATCGCATCAGGGCCTTAATCCTGCTGCGGGTGGGCTTGCCGATGACGCCCTTTTCAGTAACTAAAGCCGTCACCAGCGGCGCCGGGGTGACGTCGAACACCGGATTCCAGACACGCGCATCTTCAGGCGCAAAGGAATGCTGCTGATAGTGGGTTATTTCATTATGCGGCCGTTCTTCAATTTCTATCTCATCGCCATTTTCAATCTCCATGTCAATGCTGCTGGTCGCCGCCGCCACCATGAAATTCACGTTGTGTTGATGGGCCATCACCGCTAATGAGTAGGTGCCAATCTTGTTGGCTACATCTCCATTACTGGCGATACGATCGGCACCAACAATTACCCAGGCCAGTTTTTGTCGGCGCATCAGGCTTGCCGCCGCGCTGTCACAAATTAACGTGACCGGAACGTTGTCTTGCAGTAATTCCCAGGCTGTCAGCCTGCTGCCTTGAAACCACGGTCGGGTTTCGTTCGCATAGACGCCGGTGATCTTGTTTTGCCTGTAGGCACTGCGTATCACTCCCAAAGCGGTACCGTGACCCGCAGTTGCTAACGCGCCCGCATTACAGTGGGTAAGTACTATGGAGTTGTTTGATATTAATTCGGCCCCATGCTCGCCAAGCGCTTTGTTGGCACGCACTTCAGTGCGATGGATGGCCCGCGCGGCTGATAATAGTACCGCTTCCGGGTCGCCGTTTTCATTGGTTGTGGTGATGACTTCGCGCATGCGCGAGATTGCCCATGATAGGTTCACCGCGGTTGGACGCGCGTGACGTAAGGCCTGAAGATGGGCTTGGATACACGCCTTCCAACCATCGGGCGCGCGCGTGAAACAGGTTCGCGCCGCCAGCACTACGCCGTAGGCGGCCGTTACACCTATGGCAGGCGCACCCCGTACCACCATGTGCCTGATGGCGGCAATTACCTGTTGCACTGAGGTGCATTCGATAAACTGAATCTGATGCGGTAACTTGCGCTGGTCGAGCAGTATAAGTTTGTCGTCTTGCCAGACTACGGCCCGCTCTGCTAACGAGGCCATGACGGTATCCTGATGTGATATAGGGAAACACGCGAAACGTTCATAAATATTGCGTCCTGGTCATGTATATAATTACGTTGCTTCGGGCATGATAGTCATAGCACAATTTAACTACGGCTTGCTAACCGTCGATTTGTAGAAAATCAGTTCGTCCACGTACATAAAATTGCGGTGTTTATGCGCTTGCGGAAACCCAAATGATACCTGTCCAAACCCTGATTCACGGAAAATATGTCATTCCAGTGGATGATGATATGCGTACCCTTGCGGATTGTAGCATCGCCGTGCAGGACGGCCGCATCCTCGATATCCTGCCTGCCCGTGATGCCAAAAATAAATATTCGTGCGCTGCAAACTATGTGTATGAACATCACATTATCATACCCGGATTGATCAATACGCATACCCATGCAGCCATGACTCTATTCCGTGGTCTGGTGAAAGACGTGCCCTTAATGGAGTGGCTGCAAAATTATGTATGGCCCGCTGAACAAACGTGGGTAACCGATGATTTTGTAAAGACTGGTACGAAATTGGCTATAGCGGAGATGATTCGCGGCGGCATTACTTGTTTTAACGATATGTATTTCTTTGCGGAAACTACGGCAAAAGTCGCCGCGGCAGCCGGGATACGCAGTTGCGTTGGCATGATCCTGCTCGATTTTCCTACCCGCTATGCCAGTAATGCGGATGAGTATTTCTCCAAGGGACTGGCAATATATGATCAATATGCACACCATCCACTGGTAAAGTGCGCGTTTGCGCCACACGCTCCGTACACTGTATCTGATGGCCTGCTTGGGCGCGTGGCAGCCTTGGCGAATGAGCTTAACTTGCCGGTGCATATACATTTACATGAAACTGAAAATGAAATCGCGAAGAGCCTGACACAGTACCGCGTGCGCCCCTTGCAGCGTCTCAATAATCTTGGCCTGGTGAATAGCTCATTAATAGCCGTACACATGATACATTTGCAGGATGATGAAATTGAGTTGCTGGCCGAAACTAAAGCGAATGTGGTGCATTGCCCGGAGTCTAACTTGAAACTGGCCAGTGGCTTTTGCCCGCTACACCGGCTTGAAACCAGACAAATTAACGTCGCGCTTGGTACTGATAGCGGCGCCAGTAATGATGACTTAAATATGTTGGGTGAGATGCGTACCGCGGCGTTACTGGCAAAGGGTGTCGCCCATGACGCAGCCGCACTTCCGGCGCACCAGGCTTTGCGTTGCGCAACCATTAACGCTGCTACCGCATTAGGCATGGAGCAGGAAATCGGGTCTTTAGAGGTGGGAAAGTCTGCAGATATGACTGTTATTGACGTCGATTCGCTGGAGGCACAGCCGCTGTATGATCCCATTGGTCACTTGGTATACGCCGCGCAACGCGACCAAGTGTCGGATGTCTGGGTCGCCGGCGAACCACTATTGCGTAACCGACAATTGCAAACTCTGGATCAGAATGAAATATTGTTGAAGACGCGAGAGTGGAATAATAAAATCTTAACCGCCAAGGGTAAAAAGTGATGATTCACCGCAAACGTGGAATATATTTCCACACGTTACTTGCCTAGCTATGCCGGTCACGAATACTAACTATGATAAAGACGAACTGGCTAAGTTCGAGGCGTTAGCGTGTCGCTGGTGGGATAAGGAAAGTGAATTCAAGCCACTGCATGACATTAATCCCTTACGCCTGAGCTATATTGATGAGCATGCCGGACTGCTGGGGAAAAAAGTCCTGGATATAGGTTGCGGCGGCGGTATTTTGTCCGAATCGATGGCTCTAAAAGGCGCCCGGGTAACCGGCATTGACCTTGGCGAGGGCCCTCTTGCAGTGGCGAAAATTCACGCTAAAGAACAGCGTCTGGATATAGCGTATCAGGCAATTTCAGCAGAGGCCTTGGCCACCCAAAGGCCGGCATCGTTTGACATCGTTACCTGTATGGAGCTGTTGGAACACGTCCCCAACCCGGCCGCAATGGTCACGGCATGCGCGCAACTGGCAAAACCCGAGGGCCACGTGTTCTTTGCGACGATAAATCGCAATGCAAAGGCTTTTATGCTGGCTATCGTGGGTGCGGAATACATTCTAAATCTTCTGCCCAGGGGCACCCACACGTATGAAAAATTAATCCGCCCGTCTGAACTCGATGGCTGGATACGCGCCGCCAACATGCACACCAGCGAGATCATTGGCATGACTTATAACCCGGTTAGTAAATTCTGCAAGCTGTCGGCAGATATTAGCGTAAATTATATGCTTCATGCGCAAACGTAATAGCCTGGTAAACTACTTCCGCTATCCACTATATGAGTAGCTCGCCACAAGTTAGAGCGGTGTTGTTTGATTTGGATGGTACCTTGGCAGATACCTCTCCGGATATGACAGATGCGCTTAATGAATTATTGACCTTATACGGCAAAGATACGCTTGCCTATGAGCTGGTGCGCAAACATACTTCACAAGGCAGTATCGCGATGCTGGAGCTGGGATTTGGTGAACCACTTGGAAAACAACGCGGCGCGCAATTACGTAATGAATTTTTACACATCTATGCCGGCATGCTTTGCAACAAAACCAGGCTGTTCACCGGTGTGCCCAGGTTGTTAGATTTTTTAGACCATGCCAAAATTCCCTGGGGAATAGTCACCAATAAACCCGGCAAACTGGCTAAGCCACTAATACAAAAGCTGGCTATCGCATTGCGGGCAGTATGTATAGTTAGCGGCGATTCTCTGTCACAAAGAAAGCCGAGTCCCGATCAATTATTGCACGCCGCAAACGTGCTGGGAATTGATAAGACCGAGTGTGTGTATATGGGTGACGACCGCCGTGACGTGCAGGCCGGAAAATCCGCAAACATGCAAACCGCTGTAGCCGCCTATGGCTATATTCAGGATAACCAAAACCCGTATGCGTGGGGCGCCGACGTGGTCTTCCAACATGCCCTTGAACTCCAGCATTGGCTTTTTGCTCATAATCGATTGACGATGCCAGCATGATGAATATGACACTACAATATATTTGGTACCTGGTATTAACGGGGGTGGCTCTATGTTTGTTGAGCGCAACGCTGGCAACGCTGGTGACACTTTATCGAGCTCGCCAGCAGCGCGCACGAATCGAGGCCGACCGGCAAAAGTTATCTATGCAGTTAGAGCTGGAAAAACAGCGCTGTGTAGAAAAAATTAACACCATTGAAGAATTACGTAAACAATTGGAACAGTCATTTTCAGCATTGTCTCAACGGGCATTACAGTCGAATAATGAAAACTTTCTGTTGCTGGCTAAGGAAAAACTTTCGCAATATCAAATTCAGGCGGAAGCCAGCCTTGAGAAAAAAGAAAAGGCTATTGAAACGCTGTTACAACCTATTAACAAGGCATTACAACAAACTGAATCACAGATAAGAGCGATTGAAAAAGAACGCAAAGAGTCATTTGGTTCATTGTCTGAACATTTACGGTCGATCAATGAGACGCAAACAAGCCTGCAGCTGGAAACGCGCAATCTCGTACAGGCATTACGGCGACCAGAGGTGCGTGGACAATGGGGTGAATTGACCCTAAAAAGGATTGCCGAACTTGCCGGAATGGTCAACCACTGTGATTTCTATGAACAACAGCCGGGGGAAGTCGGCGACAGCCGCATGCGCCCTGATATGATTGTGCGCATGCCCGACCAGCGCGAGTTGATAGTAGACGCCAAAACGCCTCTGGATGCTTATCTTAACGCCACGCAAACTAATGACGATAACACCCGTAAACATGCCTTAGTCGCGCATGCGCGTAATGTCCGCGCACGTATGCAGGAACTTTCAAGGAAGGCCTATTGGGATCAATTTAAACATTCTCCGGACTTTGTTATTTTGTTTATCCCAGGTGAGCAATTTCTTTCTGCCGCATTGGAAAAAGATCCGCGACTGCTTGAAGATGCACTCAATAAGAAGGTGATACTGGCTACTCCAACCAGTATCATCGCGTTATTGCGTGCCGTGGCCTTTGGATGGCGCCAGCTTGCAGTAACGGAAAACGCCGCAAAAATCCGTGAACTTGGCGAGGAACTCTATCACCGCCTGGCCACGTTCGCCGAACATCTGCATAAATTGGGGAAACACCTCGACTCCAGCATTAGCCACTTTAATATGGCCGTCGGCTCGCTGGATCGTCAGGTTTTAAGCAGCGCAAGAAAATTTACGGAGTTAGGAATTGAACAGAAAAAACCCATTCCGGAATTAAAAATCATTGAAAATTCAGCAAGAGATAATATAGGTCATGGCGTTAAAACCAGTAATAAAGTCGACTCGTAGCCGTGTTGAAATTTGTCGCGCATACCCACTAGACGATGGTAAAAAAAGCAAGCCAACTGGGTCCGACACAGAAAAGTCTTCAGTGCCTAAGTGACTATTCGCCACGTAAAGAGTTGTTGAAAGACAAGTTTATCGTCATCACCGGCGCAACCGATGGTATAGGTAAGGAAATATCTTTGTCTTGTGCCGCACGTGGGGCACGACTTTTATTGCTGGCCAGAAATGAGCGTAACCTGGATTCTCTGCTACGGGAATTGCCACAACACTCATGTCAAACCCACCAGTCTTATGTGATGGACTTCGCCATTGCAGGTGAGCCAGACTACCTTGCGTTTACCAAGTTTGTCTCCAGCCAGGATACGCCTGTAGATTCATTGGTGCTGAATGCTGGGTACATCGCTGCTTTGCAGGGTTTAAGGAATTATCAGCTCGATACCTGGTTGCGTACCATCACCATTAATCAACATGCGCCCTTTATGCTGCTAAGGAGTTGCATTCCGTCACTTGAAGCAGCGAACGACCCTACTATTGTGTTTTCGACGCATGATTGCACAAAGGCCTATTGGGGCGCCTATGGAGTAGCGAAGTCTGCACAGTTGGGCATGCTGAAAATTCTCGCGGATGAGCTTGACGGAGGCAAACCTATACGTGTAAATGGCGTCGACCCGGCGCCGGTACGCACAAAACTCAGGAGCACAAATTACCCCGGCATACATCCACAATCTTTTCCATCACCAGACACGGTGGTCGCACCCTACCTCTATTTCATCGGGCCTGACAGCAAGGGTGTCACGGGCGTAAATTATAAAATCAATGCGGATTTTATCGGCTAATGATTTACTTTGAAAAAATTACACATTGCCCTTACACCACAATTCTCACAAATTGGCCTTGGTTTGCATACGTCCTTACCATGCCGAACGATTAAAGCGTGGTACTCACCTAATAACTTTGGCCCATTGGAAAATTGCGACTCAAATTGATAACGAAGATGATCATATGACTCATTGCCAGTAATAACCCCGAGACGTGAAAATATTCTGCGCGTGTATGCGTCAATAACAAACACAGGCCGTTGAAATGCATAAAGCAGGATATCATCTGCCGTTTCATGGCCTATTCCATAAACGTTGAGTAACTCCGTGCGTAGTTTCATGGTAGGCCAATAACGGAGACGTAAATAGCCGCCCTTGCCTACGTACCATTCGCAGAATCTTTGCAGGCGTTTGGCCTTTACGTTGAAGTAACCAGACGACCTGATGAGTTTGGACAAGGATACTTGCTTCGCGTTTGCAATGGCTTCTGGTCGCAGATAACCTGCAACCTTCAAACTCTCAATGGCCTTCTCAACGTTGCTCCAAGCCGTATTTTGCGTGAGTATCGCACCCACCATAACTGCAAATCTGGAATTCGCAGGCCACCAACCTTGAGGTCCATGTTGCCGTAAAAGTTTTGCGTATACTTTGCTGGCCCATTGACTACTTTTGTGGCACTCGTGCAGCATCTCACTTAACACTCAATCAGTTATCCGCACCGGCACGGGCCTGTCCCTACGTGGCTGTCCATCCAGGTAAATTCATACGAACACGGATATACAGAACGTTCAGGATAATAAAGAAATAGAAAGATATGAGCATGGATGGGCAGGATAATGCGTAATAATTGTTATTCAGGAGCGGTGCGGGAAGCATTTATCCAGAGTCTGTCACCACGCGCAGGTGAATTTTACTGTCTTCTTCTGGCTCCGGAAGATCTAACTCCGGGTACGCCGGTGTGTCCAAGCGAAACTGATCCGTACCTGCCAACTCCGCCAGATCAGGTAATTCATGCAGAGATTGTAAATTAAAATAATCCAGAAACTGTTTGGTACTGCCATATAGCGCCGGACGACCGGGAACTTCTTTATGCCCAATTACACGTATCCACTCACGTTCAAGCAGCGTCTTAATAATATGACTGCTAACGCTTACGCCGCGCACTTGTTCAATTTCGCCACGTGCAACAGGTTGGCGATAGATGATTAACGATAGCGTCTCAAGCAGGGCGCGTGAATAACGCGGCGGTTTCTCTTGCCACAACCGCGCTACCCAGGGCTGCACGTCACTACAGGTCTGATAACGATAGCCACTGGCAACTCTCCGCAGCTCAATACCCCGGTCTTTACATTCTTCCTGCAGTACCGTAATTGCTTTTTTAATTTGTTCATGCGTTGGTTTTTCAGCGTCCGGCTCAAACAATCGCAACAAGTGGCTAATGCCTAAAGCGGTGTCTGCCGCCATCAGTGCAGCTTCGATAATGCGTTTAATTTGTGTATCTCTCATACTCTTTATGTTCAATCGGCTTCGCACATTTAAAATCGTTGTTCCAGGGGGTTATTTTCGCACCAGCACGGGGCCTGTCCCTACGCATTATGTGATCAACATAACAGTCGTTGTTCCCTACGCTCACAGTATTCAATCATCTTCACGTTCAAGCGGGCCTTTGACAGCAGGTTTTACATAGATTGGCGCAAAAGGTTCGGACTGTACCAGTTTGATCACTCGCCCTTTTACGAGTTCAAGCAATGCAATAAACGTTACTATCACGCCGCCACGTCCCTCATCCGCATTAAAAAATCTATTAAATTCTACGAAGTCTTCTATGTTTAAGATGCGGAGTATGCGCGACATTCTGTCCCGCACTGATAATGGTTCACGCCGGATATGGTGGCTTGCAAACATCCTCGCGCGCTGCACAACTTCACGCAAGGCGTGCAGCATCTCTGTTAAATCAATGTCCGGTTTTGGCCGTTCATATTCACACTCGGATTGTATGACCGAAACGTTAAATATGTCCCGATACATCCGTGGCAATTCATTTATTTGCGTGGCAGCTGTTTTAAATCTTGCATATTCCTGCAATCTACGTACCAGTTCAGAGCGCGGATCTTCCTCGTCATGGCCGGCAACGGGTTTGGGTAATAACATGTGCGATTTAATTTCCGCCAACGTCGCCGCCATAAGCAGGTACTCGGCGGCAAGCTCCAGACGCAATTCTCTCATCAATTTAATATATTCCATATATTGCTGCGTTATTTGCAAAATGGGCAGCGTCAGAATATCCAGATTTTGTCGCTTGATTAAGTATAGTAATAAATCCAACGGGCCTTCAAAAGCATCGAGAAACACCTCCAGGGCATCGGGAGGAATGTAGAGATCTGCCGGTGGGTCCGTCATCGGTTGCCCTTTTACCACCGCAAACGGTAGCTCTGTTTGTGGCCTTTGCTGTAAACTGGAATCGATACCCATCACTGACTTATGTTTACCGATACGATACCCCTATCGCTTGTCTGACGTCATTTAAGGTATCACGCGCGACGTCACGTGCCTCTTCACAGCCTTGTTTGATGATGCCGCGTATGGTGGCCTTGTCTTGCAGATATTCCCCGGCACGCTCACGTATAGGCCTGATCTCACGTTCTATGGCATCAATTATCGGTTGCTTGCATTCGATGCAGCCAATCCCGGCACTTCGACAGCCCTCCTGCACCCAGGATTTGACACTATCAGAAGAATAAATCTGATGAAATTTCCAAACCGGACATTTGGCCGGATCGCCCGGGTCAGTGCGCTTCACGCGCGCCGGATCCGTTGGCATGGTGCGTATTTTTTTTGCCACGAGCTTGGATTCCTCACGCAGGGAGATGGTGTTGTTGTAGGAATTAGACATCTTTTGCCCGTCCAGACCCGGCATCTTTGATGCCTTGGTGAGTAACGCCTGCGGCTGTGGTAAAATGATTTTGCCCTCGCCTTCCAGGTATCCAAGCAACCGCTCTTTATCACCAATAGATACGTTCTGCTGCGTTTCCAGTAAGGCCCTGGCTATCTCTAAAGACTCAAGATCACCGTGCTGTTGATAACGTTTGCGATGTTCGCGATATAGCCGGGCGGTTTTTTTTCCAATCCTGCTAATTGCTAATTTTGCCTTTTCTTCAAAAGCTGGTTCTCTGCCATATAAAAAATTAAATCGGCGCGCGATTTCGCGCGTCAACTCGACGTGCGCAACCTGATCTTCACCAACCGGTACACTCCCAGCTTTATACGCCAATATGTCCGCGCTTTGTAATAACGCGTAACCTAAAAATCCATAGGTCGCTAAATCTTTATGCCTTAGTTTTTCCTGTTGGTCTTTGTACGTCGGCACCCGTTCTAACCACCTAAGTGGCGTGATCATCGATAATAATAAGTGTAACTCGGCATGTTCAGGCACGTGTGATTGAATAAACAAAGTGGCGGCACTGGAGTTTACGCCAGCAGCTAACCAATCAATGAGCATACCGCTTACATTCTCAGATATGACTTGAATGTCGTCATACTCCGTAGTCAGCGCGTGCCAATCGGCAATAAAGAAAAAGCACTCATGCGTATGTTGTAATTCCAGCCAGTTGTGCAACACACCGTGCAGATGGCCAAGATGTAACTTGCCGGTGGGACGCATGCCGGATAACACACGATTATTTTGCGTTGATTCAATGCCCATTAAAATCAGACGGGTATCCCAAACAGCTTTCTGATCATTGAAGATAAGAATATAAGCGGCGGATTTAATAGCAAACTTAATGACCCTATGGCGAGTAGACCGAAAATAATAAACATGCCTAAAGGCTCAATTTTTGCCAGCGCGTAAGCACAACGCGCTGGTACTAAACCTGCCAAGATTCTACCACCATCCAGGGGAGGAACAGGTAGTAAATTGAGCAGGAAAAGAATTAAGTTGATGATGATGCCGGCCTGTCCCATAAGCATCATTGGCGCGGCAATCCATTCAGACTGACCCGAGAACATATAACCCAGCTTCATCACCATACCCCACAACACCGCCATGAGCAGGTTTGCCACCGGGCCGGCCGCGGCAACCCAAATCATGTCCCGTTTTGGGTCTCGTAACAGATTAAAGTTTACCGGTACGGGCTTTGCCCAGCCAAAGCCAAAGCCGCTAAATATGATTAATACGGCCGGTACCAGGATGGTGCCGATGGGGTCAATATGCCTGACAGGATTAAGGCTTAAACGACCCATCCTGTACGCTGTGGGATCGCCAAATTGCTTTGCTACCCAACCATGAGCAACTTCGTGAAGCGTAATGGCAAACAAAACCGGCAACGCCCAGATGGTGATCGTTTGAATGACGTTCATTGACCAGCAACATTATACGAGGCATTTGGGTAATCCTGCATCAGCCAGCTGGCGTCGCCTTTCCCCGGTCGCAATATTATCGGATTTGAGTCGGTTAAATCAACGACCGTGGTCGCCTGTATACCGCAAAAACCTCCGTCAATCACCAAGTCTGCCTGATGTTCTAAGACGTTCCGTATAACCAACGGGTCGGAAAGCGGTTTTTCCGCGCCAGGTAAAATCAGGGTGCTACTCATTAAAGGCTGTTGTAACTCTTGGCATAGCTGTAACGCGATGGGATGATCTGGTACCCGTAAGCCGATTGTTTTACGCTTTGGCACTTGTAACCTGCGCGGCACTTCATGGGTAGCCTTGAGCAAAAAAGTATAGGGCCCGGGGGTACAGCGCTTCATGAGCCGATAAGCAACGTTGTCCACGATAGCATAATTAGATAACTCAGAAAGATCGCGGCATACTAGTGTGAAATGGTGCTTATCATTCAGTTGACGGATTTTCCGTATCCTCTGCATGGCGCGCTTATCACCGATGTGACAACCCAGCGCGTAACAGGAATCCGTTGGATATACTATCAAACCACCTTGATTAATAATCTCTACGGCCCGACGTAATAAACGCTTTTGAGGGGTTTCCGAATGAATAATAAAATATTGACTCATACATGTAATCACTTAGCATTTCAGAACGGATGCTAACTAAACGATTGGGTGGCTGCTTGTTGCTGTTTGTTGCTATACTTAAAATTATCGTAGCATATGAATATGATGAAACCTATCGGATAAATTTCAATCCGTTGGGGTGTTTTGACTAGCTATGACGGCACCACAAGCCGTCTACTTCGTGAAATATAAACCGCCAGGGAGCGCATAAATATATACCCATGCTGTATGCAATCCTTAGTCAGGACGTTGATGACAGTCTGGATAAACGCAAACGCGCGCGCGATCAACATGTCGCGCGTCTGCATGAGCTTAAGAATCAAGGCCGTTTAATTATCGCCGGCCCACATCCAGCCGTGGATAGCCCTGATCCGGGGGATGCCGGATTTACCGGTAGTTTGATTGTCGCCGAATTCGAATCACTGCAAGCCGCACAAATGTGGGCCGAAGCAGACCCTTATATCGAGGCCGGCGTTTATGCAAGGGTGACCGTTAAACCATTCAGGCAGGTCTTACCCTAGTCTTACGCGCCCCAGGAGTTTTGTGCTATAACCGAATATGTGGATATACTCCAAGCTACCCATGACTTAGAATCCGTAGACATTGAACGCACTCAAGCTGAAACTTTGCGCGCGTTGCGGCATCGGTAAGTGATGCTAACCGTGGCGCATTGGTTACACGTGGTGATTTAAGCCAGGCAATTGCTGGTTGCATCAAACCATCGCTGGCGTATATCGCGCCTTGGTCGTTCTTGCGGTCGCATTAGTCGGTGCGCAGATCGCCATTGCAGGCGTCATTGTCCAGCCACTTGGGCCTTAAGTTTACTGGTTGCGCTGGTCACGCTGTATTCGTGTATAACTGGTTTTTTACGTTACGACTCACGAATGAGTTCCATAAATTCGGAACGCGATCTGGAGTCGTCCCGAAATGCACCCAGCATGGAGCTGGTAATGGTTTTGCTGTTTTGCTTTTGTACGCCACGCATTACCATACAAAAGTGACTGGCTTCAAGCACCACGGCAACGCCGTGTGCGTTTAGTACTGCTAATAAACCACTGGCAATTTGTGTGGTCAGCCTTTCCTGTACTTGCAGGCGTCTGGCAAAAATGTCAACAATACGCGCGACTTTACTCAAGCCGATAACACGATCACGTGGCAGATAACCGACATGCGCGCGTCCAAAAAATGGCAGAATATGGTGTTCACAAAGAGAGTAAAATTCGACGTCTTTGACTATCACCATTTCTTCACAACGCTCCTCAAACAAGGCATCACGCACTACTTCTTCCACGCTTAAATCATAGCCGCTGGTCAAAAAATGTAATGCCTTGGCAACACGTTGCGGGGTATCAGCCAGACCTTTGCGATCGGCATCTTCACCAATTAATTGCAGTAACTCGCGTACGTGGTTCTCAAGCCGAATATCCCTGTCAGTATCATTTGAAAGCGCGGTGTCTTCAAGGAAACGCCCGCCGGCAAGTATTTCAAATGCCTTCTTGTTCATATTGTGCAAGTTGTTTGAATCGCCTGAAAATTTTCGGTACCGTAATAATAGCAGTTTATCGTCTATCATAGTTAATGCCCATTAATTTATCGGGAATCTCGCTGCAATTTTATTAATCAGTAGAGTTTTCAAGATATAAAGATAGTCGATTGGTGAAGCTCCCAGCAAGTTCTGATAGTTTATGCAATATGTGGAGAAAAGTGTTACAGTTACTGTTTGCTGAACAATGTTGTTTCAATATCAACACACTAAGAAATAGAGGTGGTGATGATGAATAACGGAATACCAACGGATTCTGTGCTGCGACGTCACTATGAAGCTGCTCACGCGAAACCATCTGAAGAGGCCCCCGGTCAATCTGAAAACGCGCCGGCGCGGCAGGCTACAGACGGCTTTTTTGCATGGTTAAAAAGGGTGTTTGGCGGCTAAAGTCGGTCTGCTGACCCTTGCTCCTGAACGTAGCGTAGCAGCGCATACGTGAAACGACCATCCCCAGTAATATAGGTGCTGGGCATCGTGCTTTTTTGCGTGGTTTGTATTCTGACCCCATCTTTCATGGGGGTAATTGAGTATATCCCGGCAAGACCAATTTTTAGCGTCTCACCTTTTGTTACGTAATAAAGGTTTTGATTGGTTATAGCCAGTTTGCCCGTATCTTCAACCTTTACCGCTAACTCTTGATAACGCGGTTTTGAAAATAAACTGCTTAAAATAGAGCGAAATACCGTCCACTTTTTGCCTTCGGCACGCCCCTGTTGCTGCACTTTTGAGGTATTTTCAAATACCCAAACTAAAGACTCGCCATCCAGCATTTCAATCTCGTCATGTAGGCCCACAAAGGTCTTTGAGACCGACTGCTTTTGATGCACACGAAGCAGGTATTGAATATTTTCAAGTCTTTGTAATAAACATGGTTCTACGTCTTTTGCTTCAATTTCCAGGTGCGCCGCAACGTCGAGCAGATAGTTTGCACGTTGTGCCGCGGGCGATTTGCTGTCTACGATGCGTTTTGCCTGATCCTGCCAGGTACGCCTGACCAAGCTGTTAAACAAGTCCGGCGAAAATGACGAGGCTGGCCTGCAAGCATTTAACGCTTCAACCAATTCGTCCATTTGTAAAGAAGATTCTATGGATGTAGAAAATACACCACGAAAACAGTCACGGGTATCTTCATATACCCGGTAACAGGCTTTATGTAGGGAGTAGAACGGGCCTGCGAATCTATTGCAGACGATACATTTGCCCACAGACGTGCGGAATTGAAAAAGCTATTCGCCTTCCAGTTCCTGATATAGCTCATCGTCCAGCGAGACTTCGCCATCATTCACTAATGATTTACGATGATCTAAATACGCATCCCGAATAAATACGTAGCGGTCACGACTAAGCTCTTTGGTCTTTTCTTCCAGCTGCATCAGTTCAGCGCGCTTGTTAGTGGTGTATAAAGCAAATAAATTATTACGCTCCGCGGTTTTTATATCGGCCCACATTGGTACCCATAAGGCCATGTCCACTATTTTGCCGGGGCCGTCACGCAGATTTCCAGGCCCTAAAAATGGCAGCACGACATACGGCCCGGTGCCCACTCCCCAATACCCAAGCGTTTGCCCAAAATCTTCATTGTGTTTACGTAACCCCATATGGCTGGCGACATCAATAAAGCCCAATAAACCAACCGTGGAGTTGACTACCACCCGACATACATCGGAGGCCGCGTCAAGAAATTTGAACTGTAAGACGTTGTTAAACGCCACGCCTACGTCATCAAGATTGGAAAAGAAGTTACCCACCCCATCTTCGACAAAATCTGGCGCGAGTTCGCGATAGCCCGATGCCAAGGGAAGTAGGAAGGCACGATCTATGTTGTCATTAAAGCCGTATACCTTGCGATTAAAGCCCTCCCAAGGATCGCCAGGATGATTGGATAATTCCTGGGTACTCACGCAGCCGCCTGCCATCAAACTTGCCAGAATTAATAAAAAAACGAATCGAAACATAGTAAGTGCTTCCCTTTATGCTGATGAATGTTATCGTAAGACTGTTTAGTCTGGTTGTTTAGAGGATTTTACCGCAATTCGCATACGTAAAGCATTTAATTTTATAAAACCTTCCGCATCCTGTTGATTATACGCGCCATCATCGTCCTCAAAAGTCGCGATACCCGAGTCAAACAGACTGTTTTGTTCAGATTTACGCCCTACCACACTGACACACCCTTTATATAGCTTGAGACGCACCTTGCCAGTAACATTTTTTTGCGTGGCATCAATCAATCCCTGCATGGCAAGGCGTTCGGGACTCCACCAGTAACCATTATAGACCAACTGCGCGTACCGAGGCATAAGCTCGTCTTTTAAGTGCGCTAACTCGCGATCAAGCGTGATGGATTCTATCGCGCGATGCGCCTTCAGTAAAACGGTACCGCCCGGGGTTTCATAACAACCGCGTGATTTCATGCCGACATAACGATTCTCAACGATGTCTTGCCTGCCAATGGCATGCCTGGCAGCCACTGTATTCAGATTGCGTAGCAACTGCGCCGGACTGTGCGGCTCGCCATGCAAACACTTGGCGTCTCCCTGTTGAAAATCTATGTCAATATATTGCGGATCTGCAGGCGCTTGCGCGGGCGTGCAGGTAAGTTTCCACATCTCATCAGGCGGTTCAACCCAAGGGTCTTCCAGCGCACCGCCTTCATAAGAAATATGCAGCAAATTCGCATCCATTGAGTAGGGTGATTGGGTGCCGCGTTTTTGCTCAATCGCTATATTGTTTTTTTCCGCGTAAGACAACAGGGCCTCACGGGAATTGAGCTTCCATTCGCGCCATGGCGCAATAATCTTTATATCGGGGTTCAAGGCATAAGCACCCAACTCAAAACGCACTTGGTCGTTACCCTTGCCGGTCGCGCCATGGGCAATGGCGTCGGCTCCCGTCAGGTCGGCTATCTCCACCAAACGCCTGGCAATCAGTGGGCGCGCAATCGAAGTACCTAATAAATATTCTCCCTCATAGACGGCATTGGCGCGTAACATCGGATAAACAAAATCACTTACAAACTCTTCGGTTAAATCTTCTATAAAGATTTCCTTAACGCCCAGCATGCGCGCCTTCGTGCGCGCCGGTTCTACTTCTTCACCCTGACCAATATCGGCGGTAAACGTGACAACTTCGCAGCGATAGGTCTGTTGCAGCCACTTCAGGATGACGGAGGTATCCAGACCACCCGAATAAGCGAGTACAACTTTTTGCACTGATGACATAGTATGTAGCCAGAAGATTTGCTTTGTTACCGATTTACTCTTGGGTGAATTATAGCCTTGAAACTGATCATTAGACATGCCAAATAGTTCGTGAACGTTGAACAACAAACAGATTTAGCCCCTATGGAGAATCGATTTCGTGGCTTTTGCCCGATAGTGGTTGACGTAGAGACAGGCGGCTTTAACGCCAGTACGGATGCGTTATTGGAAGTTGCGGCAGTATTCATCGGGATGAATAAAGGAGGGAAATTTTTCTGCCAGGAGACAATTTCCGTATACGTTAAACCCTTTGAAGGCGCAAACCTGGAACCCGCTTCTTTGGAGGTAAACGGAATCGATCCCTTCCATCCTTTAAGAATAGCCTTGCCTGAAAAAGACGCATTAAAAAAAATATTTGGGCCAATACGTAAACACGTGAAATCAAACCATTGCAGCAGGGCGATATTGGTCGGGCATAATGCGTTTTTTGACTTGAATTTTATCAATGCCGCAGTCCGGCGTACTGGTATAAAAGACAATCCTTTCCATCCTTTTAGTAATCTTGACACGGTTACGCTCGGCGCGCTGGCATATGGCCAAACGGTGTTGTCGAGAATTGCAGAGGCCGCTAATCTGCAATGGGAAGATAGCAGTGCGCATGCCGCTAAATATGACGCCGAAAAAACCGCGGCAATCTTTTGTGACGTGTTAAACAAGTGGCAGCAACAACAGGCTGAATAGCCGATATAGTATTACCTGTACGTCTGGCCTGATGCTTAATTGCTGACCGCGGCAGCGATCATGTTTGACAATTCACCTTGCTCATGTAATTGCAAAGTAATGTCACAACCGCCTACTAGTTCACCATTAATGTAAAGCTGTGGAAACGTCGGCCAGTCGGCATAGCGAGGCAGGTTTTCAAAAATTTCCGCGTCCATCAGCACGTTCACATAGGCAAATTCATGCCCGCACGATTTAAGCACTTCCGCGGTGCGGCTGGAAAAACCACATTGCGGCATTTGTGGAGTACCTTTCATGTAGAGAATAACGGGATTGGATTCCACTTGTTGTTTAATTCTATCTAATGCGTGCATGGTAAATCACTCCTAAGGTTGGTTACCGGGTATATTTTACGGCGAGTAAACTAGCTGGCAAGACACCGGTCCACGTTGCGCTGTAACCACAGTTCTAATAAGGCTAAATGCCACAGTTTATTGCCTTTGAGTGGCGTCATAAAGTTTTCAGGATTATGCAGTAACTTTTCGACCTGGTCACGCTGATATAATCTGCGCCGTCGACAACTATCTGAATTCAAAACCGCGCGCATGAATTCCAGAAACTCGCCGCGTATGTATTTTAAGGCCGGCACCGGAAAATAACCTTTTTTACGGTCAATTACTTTATCCGGTAGCAAATCACGGGCAATCTCTTTGAGTAAATATTTGCCTCCATGCGCCAGTTTGTATTTCGCGGGCATACGCATCACTAATTCTACCAGTTCATGATCTAAAAACGGTACCCGCGCCTCCAGCCCATAGGCCATGGTCATGTTGTCGACGCGCTTTACCGGATCGTCAACTATTAACGTGGTTACGTCTATATTCAAAACGGCATTGATAAATTCTTTTGCGTTGGTGTCACGCAACAGTCGCATCACTTTGTTGGTGGTGAAATCACTGGTAATATAGTCTTTATGTATGGTTTTACAGATCTCGGCATGACTGTTGTCAAAATAATACTTAGCAAAACTTTCAACCGAAATTTTTGCTTCTGCCTGCATAAGCGGATACCAGAAATAACCGCCAAATACTTCATCGGCGCCCTGGCCAGACTGTACGACAGAGATATGCTGACTAACCTGCTCGGCTAATAAATAAAAGGCGATGGCGTCTTGCCCTACCATAGGCTCGGCCATTTGATCGACAGCTTCCGGCAAGCGTCTTAATACCTGATTGTCGTCAATGTAAAATTTACGGTGCTGAGTGGCAAAACGCTGAACCACCGCATCTGAGTATTCAAACTCGTCACCTTGTTCTTCGGGCTGGCTTTCAAAACCAACCGAATAGGTCTGTAGGCGCTGAACCCCAGCACTGGCCAACAGGCCAACCAACAAACTCGAATCCAAACCACCCGATAATAATACCCCCACGGGAACGTCCGCAATGCGCAACCTTCTTTCAATAGCCAAATTTAAGGCGGCTTGCACGTCATGCTGCCATTCGCGTTTACTTTTAGTGTCATTGATTTGATCAGCGCGCAATCGCCAATATCTTTCAGTATGACAATTGCCTTGCGCATCAACTGACATGGTATGGGCAGGCGGAAGCTTCCTTAGCCCTTTTAGAATAGTGGCCGGCGCTGGCACTACGGCATGCAGGGTAAGGTGATGATGCAGGCCGATAATGTCAATGTCGGTGTTTAAATCGCCCGCAGCTAACAGGGCCTGCGAATTTGAGGCGAAGCGAAAAAACTTTTCGCTTCGCGTGTAATACAACGGCTTAATGCCTAAGCGATCACGCGCCAGAAATAACTTTTGTCGGCGTGCATCCCAGATGGCGAAGGCGAACATGCCGACCAATCTTTGAACACTGGATTTACCCCACTGTGCATAGGCCTTAAGGATAACCTCGGTATCTCCCCGAGAGCGAAAAACATGCCCAAGCTGAATCAGTTGTTCACGTAATTCCGGATAATTGTATATGGCACCATTAAAAATGATGCTGAGCTTGTGCCGGGTGTCGATCATCGGCTGATTAGCGCGTGCAGAAAGGTCAATGATCGATAAACGCCGATGGCCAAGACTGATAACATCAGTATAGTAATGCCCTTCATCATCAGGACCGCGTCGCCGTAACTGGCCAAGCATGCGGCGCATGGTTTTCCGGCTGGGCATGCTCGCATCTAAACGCAATTCTCCGCATATTCCGCACATTGACTTAGGATACTCCTGATGTATCATCGCGTAACGGCGTTAAAAAAAGAGCATTTTTAGCGGCGTGCAGCGCCCCAACCTCCGCCACCAGGTGTTTCTATGCGCAGGCAATCCTGCGGCTTGACACGGCATTGTACCTTAGCAGGTAGCAGTTGATCATTTAAGTAATTGGCGCCGACCTGACCGGCGTCGCCGCCGGCCATTCCCCACGGGGGACGCTGGCGGCGTTCGGATAAAATGGTCAGCACGGCAGTATCCAGAAATTCAATCTCACGGATTAGGCCATCGCCGCCATAATGTATACCTTTGCCGCCGGAATTGTTGCGCCTGGCGTAACGTGTGACTCGTAACGGGTAGTTGATTTCCAATACCTCTGCGGGCGTATTTTGAGTATTAGTCATGTGTGACTGCACCGCCGACCATCCAGGCGCACGCCTGGATGCCCCCATCCCCCCGGCAATGGTTTCGTAATATCCCCAGGTCTTGCCGACCGAACTTCCTAAGGCAAGATTGTTCATCGTGCCCTGACTACAAGCGGGTATTTGATCTGGCAAGGCCTGACCTAAAGCACCCAAAACCACGTCAACAATGCGCGAACTGGTTTCCACGTTGCCGGCTGCCACCGCCGCCGGTCGCTGCGCATGCAACAAGGTTCCCGTGGGTACGATCAGCTTTATCGGGGCAAAACTCCCGGCGCAGGCCGGCGTCTCGCCGGGCATCAAACAACGGAATACATAAAACACCGCGGCCGCGGTTACCGAAAGAGGGCAATTAATGTTGCCGACCGTTTGTAACGCCGTACCGGTAAAGTCTGCTTCAATTGATGCACCTTGCGCGCGCAAGCACACGCATATGGGAATGTCATGATTCCCGTGTCCGTCGTCTTCCATATAATCTGTAAACATGTACGTGCCAGTTGGAATTTTAGCCACAACCGCACGTGCAATGCGCTCACCATATAGATTCAGTTGGTGCAGCGATTGTATAAACTGTTCCCCAGACAGGGTGTTAATTAGTTCCTGCAGACGTTGCCTGCCTAATCGATTCGCGCCGCATTGAGCTACGATGTCGCCCAAGGTGTCGCGAGGATTTCTCGCATTTGTAAACAGATTGAAGATTTTTTGCTGGTCGATTTCTGCATTTCTGCCGATGTGCGTTGGTGGAATCACGACGCCTTCCTGAGACAAATCGCTTGAGACTGGCATGGATCCCGGCGTGTTCGCGCCTATGTCCGCATGATGCGCTCGATTCGCGACGAACCCAAATAGCTCGCCACGCACGAACACCGGGGCAATAACCGTTACGTCCGGTAAATGGGTGCCGCCTAAGTAGGGGTCATTCAAAACTACCAGATCACCATCTGCCCATGCCATCTCTGCAATAATTTGCCGCATGGCAAAAGCCATGCTACCCAAGTGCACGGGAATATGGGCGGCTTGTGCACATAAGCCGCCATGCGCGTCAAATACGGCACATGAAAAATCAAGCCGATCTCTGATGTTTGGTGAAAACGCCGCCAACTGTAACTGCGCACCCATTTCCTCGCAAACCGCATCTATGCGGCGCGCAAATATGCTCATTTCAACAGGATTCATCGGTCTGCAAAAATATTTTTAAGTTTATCGGGCCGACCAGTTATAATTATCCGCTATAATTTACTAAATTAAGAATTAGACTAAAATGGCAAGTTTCAGATAACACTACCCAAAGTATGATGAGGATTACCCTATGAACCCATTAAATTCTATTCCCGGCACGATTATCGTTGGCGTAATTGTCGCTGTCTTAATCGCGCTGTTCTTTCCATATAACGCTGCCGGTATTGTACTTACTTGGTCGTGGCCAGCACTGGTAGTGTGGCTGCACGTGCTCGCTGGCATTATCTGGATTGGACTGCTGTATTACTTCAATTTTGTTCAGGTGCCAGCAGTGAATGCAGCAACCACCGATAGCGATGGGCCTGGACCCTCGGCCATTGCGAAATATGTCGCTCCTCGCGCGTTGCTGTGGTTTCGCTGGGGCGCAGTTGCCACTTGGTTAACCGGCGCCTGGGCACTTGAGTACGTAGGCGGTTTTACGGAGAATTTCTTCGCTACCAATGGACCAACACCTATAGGCGTGGGCGCGTGGCTGGGTACTATTATGCTGTTTAACGTTTGGGTGTTGATTTGGCCTAACCAGAAAAAAGTGTTGGGTATGGTAAAGGCAAGCGACGGTGAGAAGGCCAAAGCTAAAAAAGTCGCGTTCATGGCCTCGCGCACCAATACGTTGCTTTCAATTCCGATGCTGGCGTGCATGGTCGCTTTCGGGCATGGTAATAATTTCTTTCTGTAATCATTGTAGCAGACTCGTCACGCGCACAGCCTGACTATCTGCTCAAGTGATATTCCTGATTATCTTTTAAGCAATCATACAATTCTACTTTTGGCGGCTGCTTTAGCCGCCATTTTTATTTATACGAATCAGGCATGGCCACTTATAGCAATCATTTGATGGATACATACGCGCGTAAGCCAATCGCTTTTGTGCGTGGACAAGGCGTGTGGCTATACCCCGATATGGACGCAGAGGAAAGATATCTCGATGCCCTGTCGGGGCTGGCAGTATGCGGGCTGGGGCACGCGCATCCGGCCGTAGTCAACGCAGTTACGCAACAAGCGGAAAACCTGATGCACACTTCTAACCTATATCGCATAGCATTGCAGGAAAAACTCGGCGCGAAACTTTGTCAAATTTCGGGCATGGATGCCGCGTTTTTTGGCAATTCCGGCGCCGAGGCAAATGAGGCGGCGATTAAGCTGGCAAGGGCTTATGGACATCAAAAAAATATACAAACGCCAGCTATCGTGGTAATGGAAAATAGCTTTCATGGACGTACTATGGCAACGCTTACCGCAACCGGAAATCACCAGGCACACGCGGGATATGCGCCGCTTGTACCCGGTTTTATACGCGCGCCTTACAATGACGTCGACGGCGTCGATTCGATGATAAATGAGAATGCGGACGTCACCGCAATTTTAGTAGAGCCGATTCAGGGCGAAGGTGGTGTCAGGGTGCCGGATTTTGGGTATCTGGCGGCACTACGTGAGTGCTGTAACAGACATGAGGTTTTACTGATGCTTGATGAGGTACAGACAGGCAATGGGCGTACTGGAAAGTGGTTTTGCTGTCAGCATGAGGAGGTACAACCCGACGTCCTGATAACGGCAAAGGGGCTGGGAAATGGGGTGCCTATCGGCGCATGCCTGGCCAAAAAACACGTTGCTGAATTATTTGTACCCGGCTCACACGGCTCTACTTTTGGTGGCAATCCGCTTGCCTGCCGCGCCGGCCTGACTACACTGGAAACGATTGAGACTGAAAATTTATGTGAAAACGCCGCACGACTTGGCCAATATATGCTGGAAAGTTTGCGTAAAAAATTTGCTAAATGCAGGTATGTAAAAGCAGTGCGAGGGCGGGGTTTGATGATTGGAATAGAGTTGGCGATGCCATGCGCGGCACTGGTGGACTTATGCCTGCAACACAAGTTACTTATCAACGTCACCGCCGAACGAGTGATACGACTACTCCCACCATTGATTCTGGAACCAGCGCAGGCAGATACTATAGTAGCTACGGTGGTAGATTGCGTGCATGATTTTATTCGGTTACAAAAATAATTCAGCAGATTTGTAGCACATGAGTACTCGTCACTTCCTGACTCTGCTGGACTTTACGCCTGACGAACTCGAGGCATTGCTTGCGCGCGCCATTGAACTCAAAGAACTTTTGCGGCGAGGCATAAACTATACGCCGCTGCAAAACAAGACACTGGCGATGATCTTCGACAAGTCTTCTACGCGCACGCGAGTGTCATTTGCAACCGGTATGATTCAATTAGGCGGACACGCATTGTTTCTATCCCCTCGTGATACGCAGCTTGGACGCGGCGAACCCATTGAGGATAGCGCCCGGGTATTGTCAAGGATGGTAGACGCTATAGTGATCAGAACCTTTGAACACGCGAGCGTGGAGAAATTTGCCGCGTACTCTTCAGTGCCGGTAATCAATGGCTTAACGGATTTGTATCACCCATGTCAGTTATTGGCGGATATGCAAACCTGGTTTGAACGCCGCGGCGAAATCAGGGGGGCGACAGTTGCCTGGATTGGAGATGGTAACAATATGTGCCACTCATATATCAACGCCGCGAGACAGTTCGACTTTCACCTGAACGTGGCGTGTCCGCAACCATACGCGCCGAATGCAGATATCGTGAAGGCCGCCGGCAAGGCCGTGAGCGTGACAACTGAGCCAATTATAGCGGCAGAACGCGCAGATTTGATAGTTACGGACGTCTGGGCCAGCATGGGACACGAAAAAGAACAGCGGGAAAGACAAAAGATTTTCGGCGCCTATCAGGTCAATGAGACATTGCTTACCCATGCCAGTAAAGATGTGTTGTTTATGCATTGCTTGCCGGCTCATCGTGGAGAGGAGGTTACCGAAGATGTATTAAACGGCTGCCGAAGCGTGGTATGGGACGAAGCGGAAAATCGCC
This sequence comes from Gammaproteobacteria bacterium, assembly GCA_963422595.1. Classification (GTDB taxonomy): domain Bacteria; phylum Pseudomonadota; class Gammaproteobacteria; order UBA4575; family UBA4575. Next base: position 907,039 of record OY730298.1, on the reverse strand, counting down.
TGCATGCGCAAAAGGCTTTAATAGAAAGTCTGGTATCGTTACGTTAGCTATGCCTTACGATCGACGCCTGCACGCAGCCAGTAGCAGTGAAAAATATCCATTTGCCGGCGCATAATGCGCGCGCTCAATTAGCCCACTCTTAGAGAGTAATCGCTGCATAGACTGCCTGGTGTATTTGCGACTGATCTCTGTAAGTATTTTTTCATCCTTTGCGAGCTGCATGGTTTCGCGCAAGGTTGGAAACGTAACGCTTTGCACTTGCCCGGAGACCAAATACATTTCAATTTGCTGGTAGTTGCCGTTGTAGACGGCCTGATGAGAAAATCTGTCGGTATCGAAATTCGCGTGTAACTTATGATTCAACACGTGCAGGACGTTTAAGTTGAATTGCCGCGTAATCCCTTCCGCATCATCATAAGCTGTTTCTAAAACCGTTTTGCCTTTGACGCGATCAAGACCCAATAGCAGGTAGTCGTCGGTACGCATTTTTCGCGCAATGGCGGTCAACAGCTTAATCGATTCGTGCGCGGTAAAGTTACCAAGAGAGCTGCCAATGAATATGTATAACACGGGTTTATCAGGCACGCGAAGTGCCTGGATGGCGGGGAGATATTCTCCAACCAAGGCATTGACGTGTAAATTCGGGTATGAATTCAGCAGACGATGCGCGGATTCTACCAGGACTTCTTCACATATATCAATGGTGACATAGGTATGCAAATGGGGGCCTGTATTTAATGCAGATAGTAAAATCTCCGTTTTGGTTGAAGTGCCGGCACCAAGCTCAATACACGTGCCCGGACGCGCGATGGCAATAATTTCCTCCGCACATTGTGTAAGTAACGCAAATTCAGTGCGCGCCGGATAATAGTCCGCGGTTTTGCAGAGGGCGGCGAACAGTCGCGAACCGACGCTATCATAAAAATATTTTGGGGGTAAGCTGCGTGGCCGCGTCAGTAACCCATCGCACACGTCTTGCTCCAGTGCCTTGAGTGAGTCCTGACCGGGTAATCGCCGTATATGAAAACGATTGGCGGACGAGAATAAATCCATTAGATATAGTTTTTATTTCAGGGTAGCATCGCAGTCTGCGGCTGTCTAATCAGATGCCGTCAGGTCGCGTTTGCAGTGGACATCAAACTCGTATATATAAAAAAATATCTTTATGCACGGCACTATGTTTACGACAAGATCAATCTTTTAACAGAGGACACCAATGGAAGCAATCAATTCAATTTTAAATACGTTAAGTAGTTTTATTTGGGGCCCGGTCATGTTGACGTTGCTTCTCGGCGTGGGGGTTTACCTGAGCATCGGCCTGAAACTGATGCCATGGCGAAAAATTGGGCATGGATTTAAGCTGCTGTTTGCAGGGAAAGCCGAGCAGGATGAAGGGGAAATCAGCCCTTTTCAGGCGTTGATGACGGCCCTGTCAGCAACCATAGGCACCGGTAATATTGCGGGCGTGGCGACGGCAATTTTTTTAGGCGGGCCGGGTGCGGTGTTTTGGATGTGGGTGACGGCGTTGTTCGGAATGGCCACAAAATACGGCGAGGCCGTGTTAGCAGTGAAGTATCGGGAAGTTGACAAGCACGGCAAACGGGTTGGCGGCCCCATGTATTACATTAAAAACGGCTTGGGAAATAACTGGAAGTGGCTGGGCTTTCTGTTCGCGCTGTTTGGGGCGGTAACGGCATTCGGAATCGGCAACATGGTGCAGTCAAACTCGGTAGCGGACGCTTTGAGTTCAAATTTTGACGTCAGCCACATGGTAACAGGAGTGGTGCTGGCAGTACTGGTTGGCTTGACTATTTTAGGCGGTATTAAACGTATCGGCGAAGTTGCCGGCAAACTGGTCCCCCTTATGGCCATAGCCTATATAGTCGGCTCACTGATAGTAATTCTGGCAAACCTTGCACACGTCGGTGAGGCCTTCAGGTTAATCTTTGCCAGCGCCTTCAGTGGCACCGCAGCGACCGGCGGTTTCGCAGGGGCCGCGGTGTGGGCCGCTATTCGATTTGGGGTCGCGCGTGGGATATTTTCAAACGAGGCCGGATTGGGCAGCGCACCTATCGCGCACGCAGCGGCGCAAACCAGCAATCCGGTACGTCAGGGTATGATCGCAATGTTAGGCACTTTTATTGACACGATTATCATCTGCACCATGACCGCGTTAGTAATTTTATTAACCGGCGCGTGGTCCAGCGGCGAAACTGGCGCATCTCTCTCTACCCTGGCTTATGCGCAGGGTTTTAGTGGCGGCAATTACGTCATCACCTTCGGACTGGTAATTTTTGCGTTTACCACGATGTTGGGCTGGAGTTATTACGGTGAGCGCTGCGCGGAATTTATTTTTGGCGCGCGGGTAATCACGCCCTATAGAGTTCTATGGGTGGTCGCGATTTTAACCGGAGCTTTAATTAAACTCGATTTTGTGTGGTTGCTGGCGGATACTATGAATGGTCTGATGGCGGTGCCGAACCTGATTGCCCTGGTATTGTTAAGTCCCGTTATCTTTAAGGTTTCCAGGGAATATTTACGCCATTAAAGATTACGTTAAGACCTGGCCTTAGAGAATGCGACCAGCAATACCAGGCAAGCATGCCGTAGCAGCCATTACGCGCACGGTGCGCGCAGCCCTTGAGGAAGATGTTGGGAAAGGTGACGTAAGCGCGGAATTGTTTAACGTAAAGCAAGCTGCCAAAGCTAACGTGGTTGGTCGTGAAGAGGCGATTTTGTGCGGCCAGCAATGGTTCGATGAGGTCTTTCATCAGCTTGATGCAGACGTAGCGATTGATTGGCAGTTGGAAGATGGCGGTGTTATTGAAAAAGATGCGACGGTCTGCACTTTAGAAGGCGCGGCGCAAGCAATCCTTACCGGTGAGCGCATAGCATTAAATTTTTTACAAACCTTATCGGCGACGGCAACTCTTACTCGTACATACGTCGATCATATCGCTGGAACCACCGCGAAAATATTGGATACGCGCAAAACCCTTCCGGGGTTACGTTATGCGCAAAAATATGCCGTGTTATGTGGCGGCGGCATAAACCATCGCATGGGTTTGTACGACGCCATATTAATCAAAGAGAATCATATTGCGACGGCGGGCTCGATTACAAAAGCGGTAGCCCTGGCAAGACAAAAGTTCCCGGCATTAAAATTGGAAGTCGAAGTAGAAAATAATCAACAATTTGAAGAGGCGCTACACACGGATGTGACCACCATCCTGCTTGATAATTTTTCGTTGTCGGAATTAGAGGCCGTAGTAGATATAAACGATAATAGAAAAAAACTGGAGGCATCCGGCAATATTGGGTTGCGTAATATACGTGAGATCGCTAAAACGGGGGTAGACTTCATTTCCATAGGGGCACTAACCAAAAACATTCATGCGGTGGATTTCTCCATGCGAATTGCATAATACGGAGACGCGCCGGGGTAACTGCAACCGGCTTTTTCCGTAACCGCACCCAGACCGCTTGCGTCACCTTTATTAAGCAATCAGGTAGTTAAATCTACGTGTTATCCCGCAGCATACAACCCACGGACGGGTCTTATGCACCAGGAACCGCCTGCCACTATGCCGAAAATATGCAAATTTATATATCCTTAGGGGTATGAATCAATCAAGCTCGTCAATGAAAACTTTTTCTATGTATAATCAGGTGTTTCAAACGTTTTTTCTTGGCCATACATAAATTACTATCAGGCTGAGTCGCTTTTTACATTTAATAAATCAAGGAATTAGAAATGACGACAACGAGTGATGCCCTGGCTACCTGGGTAGATGAAGTAGCGGCACTCACAAAACCAGATAAAATTGTCTGGTGTGAGGGTGGTGACGCCGAATTTGATACATTAGTTGATCAGATGCTGGAAACAGGCACACTGCTTAAACTGAATGAAGAAACTAACCCCAACTGTTATCTACACCGCTCTGACCCTTCAGACGTAGCTCGTGTTGAGCATCTTACTTTTGTGTGCACGAAGGACCAGGAAGACGCTGGCCCAAATAATAACTGGATGCACCCAAATGAGGCGCATTCAAAAGTCGATGCGTTGTTCGACGGTTGCATGCAAGGTAGAACCATGTATGTAATACCATATTGCATGGGGCCGGTCGATTCTCCGCTGTCACGCAATGGCGTAGAAATTACTGACAGCCCTTATGTGGTCGCAAATATGAACATTATGGCGCGCATCGGCACACCGGCATTAAAACGCATTGAAACAGACGGTAGCTTTGTTAAAGGACTACATTCCACCGGTGATCTAGATCCGGAAAAACGTTTTATCATGCATTTCCCCGAAGAACTTTATATCAAGAGTATTGGTTCAGGTTATGGCGGTAACGCACTGCTCGGCAAAAAATGTCATGCCTTGCGCATCGCCAGTTGGCAAGCTCGCACGGAAGGCTGGTTGGCGGAACATATGTTGATAGTGGGTCTGGAAAACCCGCAAGGCGAAGTGCATTACGTGGCCTGCGCGTTTCCTTCGGCATGCGGCAAAACCAATCTGGCCATGTTGATCCCGCCTGACCAATACAAAGGCTGGAAAGTGACTACCGTGGGGGATGATATCTGCTGGCTGCACTTGCGTGATGATGGCCGTCTATGGGCAATCAACCCTGAATCTGGCTATTTCGGGGTGGTTCCGGGCACCAACGAATGGTCCAACAAAAACGCCTATGACACCTTAAAAAGAGACGCTATTTTCACCAACGTGGGCACGACCGCGAATAATGAACCGTGGTGGGAAGATAAAAACGATGGCAAAGAACCAGCTTTCGATTGGAAAGGTAATCCTTATGATGCAGAAACGGGTCCAGCGGCACACCCAAATTCGCGCTTTACGGTGTCCGCTAAAAATAATCCGGTGTACTCCCCTATGGCAGACCATCCGAACGGCGTGCCCATTACGGCGTTGGTGTTTGGTGGTCGCCGCAAGGAGCTTGCTCCGCTTGTATATCAGGCCAAAGATTGGATGCATGGGGTATTGGTAGGGGCTTCGTGCGCATCGGAAATGACTGCCGCCGCCATTGGCGGTAAGGGGCAGGTACGACGTGATCCCATGGCGATGAAACCTTTCTGTGGGTATAACTTTGGGGATTACTTCGCACATTGGCTTAGCTTTAAAGGTAAATCGGACAAGTTGCCGGAAATTTTTCACGTTAATTGGTTCCGCCGCGACAAAGACGGTAAATTCCTGTGGCCCGGGTTCGGCGAAAACATGCGCGTATTAGCCTGGATTGTAGAACGCTGTGAAGGTAGAGCAAGCGCCAAAGAAACGCCTATTGGTTTTTTACCTGATGCTAAAGACATTGACATAAACGGCATTGACGTTTCTACAGAAACCATGCGGGCCTTGCTGTCCGTGGATGCCGCACAATGGCAAGAGGAAGTAGCCGCAATAGGCGAATACTTCGCGGAATATGGTGACCGTATGCCCAAGACCTTGCTCAATGAGCTAAGCAAAGTCTCTATGGCGCTACAAAGTAAAGCGGCTTAACGGCAGCTAACGATCAAGCCCCGCGCGGATACCCGCATGGGGCTTTTCGCGTCTATCGCGCTAAACACTGTCGGCACGCATAAAGCCCGACCGTTCACACCACTGCCAGATGCCAGAACCTGGCGATACACTGCCTTTTCGGCTTACGTTTATTTACCGTTCCACTCAGTGCCAACAAATTGCCGCATTTGTAAGTAAGCGAAAGAGGCAGTCCACGCAATTAATACCAGTCCGGTTAAGGCCTCGGAACCGGCGACAAACCTGACGTTACCTGTCGGAACAATGTCTCCATAACCCAGCGAGGTATAGTTCACAAAGGAAAAGTACGCGCAATCCCTGAGGGTATAATCAAACTCACCGACAATATCGCCCACACCACCCAATAAAAATAAAACATAATATAAAAATGCGAACATCCAAATTTCAACTACATGCGTAAAAATTACCACTAACACACCAATGGGTAATACTAATCTGGAAGGCCATGAGCTTTGTATGTGCGCGCGTGCGAGATACGTCAGGACTTCATAGTGAAGTGCGACGATCAGCACAATTACCAAAATAGTGCTAACAACAACCAGCATCATTTACTTTGAAGAATACGCAAACGGCATAGGGGTGAAAGTTTGGGTAGAAAAAGGCATCTTGTTCGCATTAACAAACAACGATCTCCAAAATTAAACCTGCACATATTCCAAATGTTCGTATTACCTGAAGCATCATACACCACAAAGCCTGCGGCATATCGCGCCGGCCATGCTTAACCCCTAATAGAAAGCTTAGTAGAGTAAATGCCCCTACACTTACAAGTTAATGAAGCCTTATGGAGATAACCTTTGCCAACAATCTGCAAATAGCCATGAGTGGAATTCTGGATCAGGCAGAAAGACCAATAGCGCACGCCATTTTCGCACACTGTTTTACGTGCTCCAAAGATTATCCTGCCAGTTATAGAATATGCAAGGCATTAGCGAATCAGGGTATAGAAGTATTACGATTTGATTTTACCGGGCTGGGTAAGAGCGCAGGTAATTTTTCTGATACGGGTTTTTCAAGTAATATTGATGACATCAAAGCAGCAGTAAAATTTTTAACGAAAAATAATTCAACACCACGTCTTCTAATTGGCCACAGTCTTGGGGGCATCGCCGCCGTAGCGGCCGCGTGTCAACTCAGAGAAATTGAAGCCGTCGTCACCATTGCGGCACCAAGCCGCCCTGCTCACGTGCTGGACCATTTTGAAGATCATATTCCGACAATAATTAAACAAGGATTTTCCGAAGTCACAGTGTTTGGCCGCCCATTTAAATTGACAAAAGAATATATTGAAGATCTAAAATCTTATGACGACAAGCGTTTCACAAGAAAGCTGAATAAACCTATTCTTATCTTCCACTCACCATATGACGATATCGTCTCGATTGATGAAGCCGCAAAAATCTTCACTGAAGCAAAACATCCCAAAAGCTTTATTTCTCTTGATCGGACTGATCATTTAATCTCCAGAAAAAGGGACGCGGAATACATCGCGGAGCACGTCGCCTGTTGGGCAAGGCGCTATATTATATAGGCATAGGCAGTCGCCAGCACCCGGAACAGACCTTTGCCATGCAATATCCTTTATAAAGACGCGATCTCAATAATCAGGCATGGTGGCTATGGTCAGACTTGAACTGACGACCCCAGCATTATGAATGCTGTGCTCTAACCAACTGAGCTACATAGCCATATTGAGACCAAAGCGTGGACATTATAAAACCCCGCAGACGCTGTCAATTTTGTCTACACATTAAAGCGAAAATGCACCACATCCGCCTCCCGCATCACATATTCTTTGCCCTCAAGGCGGCATTTCCCCTGTTGTTTGGCACCATGCTCACCCTTAGCGTCAACAAAATCCTGATAACTCACCACCTCCGCCCGAATAAAGCCTTTTTCAAAGTCAGTATGAATTTTGCCTGCCGCCTGTGGAGCAGTAGCACCTTTGGACACTGTCCAGGCTCTGGCCTCTTTGTGCCCCGCGGTAAAAAAAGTTTGTAGCCCTAATAATTCATAACCCGCGCGAATTACTTTGTGCAACCCTGGTTCATCCAGCCCCAACTCCGTCAGATATTCCTGTTTTTCTGTTGCGCTTAGCTGCGCAAGCTCCGCCTCTAATTTTGCGCATATCGGAATTACCTGGTTGAACCCAGGTTGCGCATAAGCACGTAACTGGTTTAAATAACGATTGTTCACAAACCCATCTTCCGCAACGTTGGCAATATAAAATGCCGGTTTACCAGTAATTAAATGCAACTCATGCAGTAATGCAGCGTTTTGCGGCGCGAGGTTAAAGCTATAAGCTGCATTTTCTGCCTCTAAATGTCTCTTCAGTCTGTCATAGACATCAAGCTGCGCAAGGGCTTGTTGGTTTCCCGATTTCGCAACACGCTCGGCTTTACTAATGGCCTTGTCTACGGTTTCCAAATCCGCCAGCATCAACTCCGTAACCAGCGTCTCTACATCCGACAACGGATCAATCTTTCCATGCACGTGGATCACATTTTCATCATCGAAACATCTGATAACGTACGCAATGGCGTCAGTTTCCCGAATATGGCCAAGAAATTGATTGCCCAGGCCTTCGCCCTTGGATGCCCCCGCCACCAAGCCGGCGATATCCACGAACTGCATAGTCGCAGGAACGATTTTTTCAGACCCCGCTATTTTCGCAAGTGTATCAAGACGAATATCGGGCACCGCAACAACGCCGATGTTAGGCTCTATAGTACAAAAGGGATAATTCTCCGCGGCAATTTTCGCGGTCGTAAGTGCATTAAATAAGGTTGACTTACCCACGTTCGGCAACCCAACAATCCCACACTTAAAGCCCATAGTTTAGCCTATACGTTGTACCAGAACACAGCATTCCACGGGGCGCGGTGAAAACTTCGAAGTATTGGCGCAACTCAACCCAACGCCAGAGCGTCTGTATGGGAAAGAAACCGTCTTCCTGTAAGACTTGCGTACCATACACTGCAATCAACTGCATGCTGATTTTTAACGTGCCGCTGCGTCCGCGTGCAATTTCCTTATCGCGCGTTGCATTTCACCATGAGTTAAATCATCCAGCGTTGTCAAAGCCCTTGCAATTGCGTCATCAACCGCTAATCGGCCCTGCGCGTCAGGTTTTGTCAGCACGTAATCAACTACGTCTTCCCGGTTGCCCGGACGCCCAACACCCAGGCGTAACCGCCAAAAATTCTGGTTGAGGTGTGCAAATATACTGCGCAAGCCGTTATGGCCACCATGCCCGCCCGCCCATTTTATTTTTGCCGTACCATTCGGCAAATCTATCTCATCGTGAACTACTAATATTCGCTCGGTAGGAATCTTATAAAAATCGACAAATGCGCGCAGCGATTCACCGCTTACGTTCACATAAGTAAACGGTTTCAGTAACCAGACCTTCTCTCCCTGAAAACTAACACAAGTGACGCCACCCTTAAATCCAGCTTCCTGCTTAAATACTACGCCCTTGCTCTTTGCCACGGCGTTTACAAACCAAAATCCGGCGTTATGCCGGGTTGATTGATATTTTTCGCCCGGATTACCGAGCCCGACGATAAGACGTATGCTGCTGCACGTTGTCACGTTTTACTAAATCACTACGCAGCATCATCTCCCGCAGACTTATCTTCTCCTGGCGCTTTGGCAGTCTCTTCTGCCGCATCTTCAGCCTCCGCAGTAATCACAGATTCCGCTTCCACCGCACGTTTAACGTGTACCGACACTACCGGATGATCGTGCCTTTCATCATGAGCAAGCTCGACGATAGTGACGCCTTCCGGAACTTTTATATCACTTAAGTGTATGGATGCGTTTAAGTTAAGATCCTGCACATCAACCTCAATAAATTCAGGCAAATTCTTTGGTAAACAAGTTATCTCGATCTCCGAAAGATTGTGGCTAATCGCACCGCCTTCATGCTTCACGCCATGACAAGTATCCTCATTAACAAAGTGTAATGGAACGTGCACGTTGATTTCGGTATCTTCACGAACGCGCAACAAATCCATATGCAATATAGTTGGTTTATAAGGATGACGCTGCAATTCCCGCAAAATCGCCTTTTGCGGTTTACCCTCCACGTTGATAGTCAGAACATGAGAATAAAATGCCTCGTGTTCTAAATTATGCACAAGCACATCATGATCAAACGTTACGGTAATGGGATCTTCCCCTCCCCCATAAATGACTGCGGGGACTTTGCCATTATGACGCAGTCTTCTGCTCGCGCTTTTACCATGTTCGTTACGGGGTTCGGCCGTTAATGTAAAATCGGGATTCACAACTCTCTCCAGTTCTCCTGATGTAAGGCTTTTATGTAAGGCTTTATTTAGTCCATATACAAAGTACTGACGGATTCTTCCTGATTTACTCGTCGCATCGATTCCGCGATCAGCCCCGAAACCTTTAACTGGCGAATTCGGGAACATCCCCTGGCATCATCGCGAAGCGGGATTGTATCAGTTACCACCAATTCATCCAGCTCAGAATTTTCAATATGTTAACCGCGTTGCCGGAAAGCACCGGATGCGTAGCATAGGCGCGCACGCTTGCCGCGCCGTGTTCCTTAAGAGCACCTGCCGCCTGACACAAAGTTCCGGAAGTATCCACCAAATCGTCAATTATATAACAGGACTTACCCTCCACTTCACCAATAATGTGCATAATCTCGGCTTGATTCGCTCTGGGACGGCGCTTATCAATAATAGCTAAATCGGCATCATCCAGGCGCTTAGCCAAAGCTCGCGCACGAACTACACCGCCCACGTCGGGAGACACCACTATCAGATCGGGGTCCTTGCGCTTATACACGTCACCCAACAACACCGGCGAGGCATAAATATTATCTACCGGAATATCGAAAAAACCCTGAATCTGATCGGCATGCAGATCCACGGTAAGCACCCTGTCGACGCCTACGCTGGACAACAAATTGGCGACCACCTTCGCTGAAATAGGGACGCGAATAGAACGCACACGGCGATCCTGACGCGAATAGCCAAAATAAGGAATCACGGTGGTAATACGTTTTACGGACGAGCGCCGCAACGCATCCACGATAATCAATAACTCCATAAGGTTATCATTAGTTGGCATACTCGTCGGCTGCACCACAAATACATCCTTGCCGCGCACGTTTTCCTGCACCTCCACCTGCACTTCACCATCACTAAAACGACTAATTAATGCCTGACCCAAAGGTATGTTTAAGTAATCGACGATATCCTGCGCAAGCCTGGGATGTGCATTGCCGGAAAACACCACTAAGTCGCTATTAGTCAACAAAGCTCTTTCACTGATCATAATTACTGTGACGCCCGTTGCACCATGCAAGTCATAAATACACTTATTAAAAAACCAAAATTCTTTGCGTCCATACCACTCAAAAATCAACCCTCAAGTAAAGAATATCTACGCCTGACCATAAAGATGGCTGGGCCGGCAGGATTCGAACCTGCGAATGCCGGGATCAAAACCCGGTGCCTTACCACTTGGCGACGGCCCAATATATCTGCGCTAAACTATACTTAATTATACCCACACAACGAACGCACGGGTGATTGATTCAATCCTTTTACTGCATACGCGATAAACTCCTGAGGACAACTTGTCAAAGCATCCCGTGCGCGCTGGCAGGTATCAAACGTCGCGAATAGTGCGCTACCCGATCCCGTAAGACGGGGAAAAGAATACTGCCCTAACCACTGAAAGGCGCGTTCCACTTTTGGTTGCAGACGACGCGCGATCGGTTCGAATACATTGCGCGTGCCTTGCGGCGTAAAGTCGCGTATTCTGATGGCGGCGCAATTACGTGTCAAATCCGGATGCGCGTACATCTGCCCGGTATGCAAACGCACCTTGGGATACACCACAACGTACCATGGCTGTGGCAACGTCACCGCGTACAACTGCTCTCCGACCCCCTCAATCCAACTGGCGGCGCCACGCACAAAAACCGGCACGTCCGCGCCGAGTCGCTCGCCCAACCTGGTAAGCTCGTTTTGTTGCAGACCACAACCCCAAAGCCGATTAAGGGCCAGCAAAGTGGTGGCGGCATTTGAACTACCGCCCCCCAAACCGGCACCTACAGGAATCACCTTTTGCAGTTTTATATCAACACCCTGCTTAACAGCGCAAGTTTTCTGTAACGATCTGGCGGCACGTGCCGCCAGATCGTCACGTCGTGGACTATTGTCACGCCAATTCTCACATTGAATACTACTGGTATCCGCCCGCACCCTAAATTGCAGCAGATCACAGAGATCAATAAATTGAATTACGCTCTGCAATAAATGGTAGCCATCTTCGCGCTGCCCAATGATATGTAAAAACAGATTTAACTTTGCCGGCGCCGGCCACGTATGCATAGCAGAACTAACAGACTTAGGCTTCTTCAACGTAACCGTGACGCGGCTGATCCGAAAACGTCCCGTCAGTGCTCAGGCACATTCAAGCTCCAATGATCAATGATAATATTAGCGTCAAGATCAGCACTTGAAATCCTGATAAACGCCGGCAACGCCAGTTCGCCATGATGGTAACGCCTATAATCAATCAGCCATCCTGCCTGACTAAGTTGCTGCAAGCGTCCCAGCCGATCCAGTTCCAAAGACGCATACACCTGTTCCGGGTCTGGCATACCACGCATCCAATAGCGCAAGCCATGCACCGGCAAAGAGTATCCAAACAAATCCTGCATTAAGGCTTCGGCGTCTTGTGCGGCATAGCTGTCGCCCTTTGCGGTATGCAGCTTCACGCTACCCTCCCTGCCATGAAGAACTGCAACTTTTCTGCCCAGAGGCCCATGTACGTCAATACTGAACGTGCGTCGCTGTTGTCGCCAACGCACTCCGGCGCGAAAACCTTCATTATCAGACCGGCCCGCCACGCGCCCGGCCAATTTCCAGGTCTGCAAGGTCTCAAGCGTAATGCGACGCGCATCCCAGGCGGCCTGTTTGTCAAGCTCTGAAACCGGGGCAAGCTGGCGCTGCTCAACGGTAGCGCACGCCGTAACCAGCAAAACCACGCAAACAAAACAGCCGGCCCGCATACCGCAGTGCCTCACTACTTGAATTTTTCCTGTAGTTTTAACAGATATGCATCGTCCGGAAAATGTCGCAGTACCTCATTCATAGTGCTGCGCGCCTCGTCATAATTCCCCTGCACCCATAGCAACTCCACCAGATGCCCACCAATTTCTGCATCTTCAAGCAAATCATAGGCCTTACGCAGATACGATTCCGCCTCGGCGTAATTGCCCAGTCGAAATTGCACCCAGCCCATACTATCTATTATGGCCGGATCATTCGGGCGAATCTCCAGAGCACGCTTAATATAACCCAAAGCCTCGTCAACTCTAAAATTATGATCCGCCAGGGTATAACCCAAAGCATTCAAAGCCGATGCATGATCTGGCTGCTCTGACAAAATTGCCCGCAGATCAATTTCCAGCAAGTCTATACGGTTCACCTCTTCTGCCATTAACGCGCGCGCGTACAACAAATCGCTATGGCCAGGGAACTCCTGCAACCCTTCACTGTAAACATCCATCGCCACCACATAAAGTTTATTAGCGTAGAGTAATTGACCCTCAATCAAATATGCTTCGACAATACTCTCTGGCGTGCTTAACTGCTTACGCAGATCTGCTAAATATTTTTGTGCCTTTTCTACACCATCCAGTTTGGCATATAGTGACGCAATACGCGCTTTGGCATCCAAATAATATTCACCTTGTTCAACGTTTTCATATTCGGCAATCGCCGCCTGCAAATTATCCTGCCCCTCAGCTATGCGACCTAAATAATAGTAGCCCTCGTCTTTACGTTGATCATTTTCAACTAAATGCTTAAAACTCTCTGCCGCGGCATCGTACCGTTCCTGTTGTAACTGCAACACACCAGACGTATAAATCAAGTCACTATCATTAGGATTCGCCGCCAGTAAATACGCAAACTCTTTCGCGGCCTCATCATATCTTTCCGCCGACAACAGCATGCGCGCATAAGCCATGCGGATTGCGCGGTTGCCCGGAGTTTCCGCAACCACGTATTTCATCTCCTGAAGTGCCTGATCGATCTCCTCAAGATTCATCAGTGCCTGCGCACGCATCGCGCGAGCTTCCACCAACTCAGGTTTAAACCCTAAAGCAAGTTCACTTGCATCCAGCGCACGCTGGAACTCCCTGGCTCGAAAAGCAAGGCTTGCCATAGCCAGATGTCCATATGGATTTTCAAAATGTTTATTCACCAACTCCTCAAGCAACTGGATGGAAGCCTTAAAGTCCGCTTCGCGCGCCAGCACCGCACCGATTATGCTGAAACCCTTCGCTGGAGAAGCATCGGCGACCAACATGATTGCTTCAAAATGCGGCAGCGCGCCCTCCACGTTGCCATTGCGCAGCTCCAGCACGCCGAGAATTTGGCTCACCTCCAGGTTCTCACCTGCCAACTCCAACCAGCGGCTGGCCGCACGCAGGCCGGCGACCCAATCTTTGGCAAACATGGCGATACGTGTAGCGCGTTCCGCAACGGCGGCATCATCAGTTAAATTCGCCGCGATAATATAATGTTGTAAGGCGTGTTCAATGTCCCCAAACTGTCCGGATAACTCGCCGATCAAAACCTCATACATAAGATCGGAGCGCGCGCTGTATCTGGATTCCTGTTGCTCGCGGATGGTTAGCAATTTATTGGGATGCTTGAGAGTTTCGCCATCGGTAGTACTATGCGGAGTTCGTGAGGCACAGCTCATCAGGCTGGAAATGGCTACCAGCGTCACTATATGGTAAAGAGCCCACAAAATCGTGGCTTTGATCTTCAATGTGCTATGTTGCGTAAGTAGCTTGATTACACTATGCCCAATATTACTTCAGTTATTTGAGCAATACACATAATATTTTGACAAAATCAACAGTGAGCAAACCCGTCACCGTATGCGTAGCGTCAAATTTACCTAATTCCATAGTGGCGTAAACACCCATCCTCGCATGTCCTTATTCACTCTGGGAATCAACCACACCACCGCCCCCATTCAAGTGCGCGAGCGCGTCGCCATCAATGCGCAAAACCTGAGACTTGCCTTACAAAAATTAATAACCGTCCCACAAGTCGATGAAGCGGCTATTATTTCCACCTGTAACCGCACCGAACTATATTGCGACATCAACCCCGCGGACGACGGTAAAAAAGAAATTCTTAGCTGGTTGAACAACTTTCACAACTTAACACCAGACGACACCCAGCCCTACGTATATGACTACCTCCATGCCTCAGTAGTTCGACATATATTTCGCGTCGCGTGCGGACTCGATTCCATGGTGTTAGGAGAACCTCAAATCCTGGGACAATTAAAATCAGCGTACCAGGGCGCGGCCCAGGCAGGTACATTAGGCAGAAACCTCAACCAACTCTTTCAACGCGCGTTTAGCGTAGCCAAAAAAGTCCGCACCAACACCATGATAGGTGCCAACCCGGTTTCGGTCGCCTCCGCGGCAGTAACCCTATCGAAACAAATTTTTGGAAAACTAGAGCATCACTCCACCTTATTAATTGGTGCCGGTGAAGTCATTGAACTTACTGCGGAACACCTGAAGAGTGGTGGCATTGGAAAAATAATCGTGGCAAATCGCAACCTCAAACGCGCGCAGACAATCGCCGATCGCGTAGGGGGGCAAGGGGTAAATTTAAGCCTGCTAAATACAGTTCTGCCGCAAACCGAAATTGTAATTACTGCTACGGCAAGCACTTTACCTATTCTTGGTAAAGGGCTGGTAGAACGTGTAGTAAAGCAACGCCGACACAAACCCATCTTCATGGTTGATCTTGCCGTCCCCAGAGATATCGAACCGGAAGTCGCCGACCTCGCCGACGTCTACTTATACACCATTGATGACTTGAGTGACGTGATCGAGCACAACCTCCAATCCCGCAAACAAGCGGCGCGTCAGGCCGAAATCATAATCGCTCACGAAGTCGGGCAATTTTCCGCATGGCTTCGTGGTCAGGGCGTAATCGGTACAGTACGCACCTTTCGCAACCAGGCCGGGCTACAACGCGACCAGGTACTGGCAAAGGCGCGCAAAATGCTGGGGCAAGGCAAACCCGTGGACGAAGTATTACATTATCTGGCCTACGCGCTAACCAACAAACTTACGCATGACCCCACAAAGGCGTTAACCGCGGCGGGCAAAGCAGGTAAAAATGAGTTGATTGAAGCCGCTCGAATATTGTTAAATATTCCACCCCATGAATAAACTCAACCTCAATCCATTCTTATACGGCGTGCTTGCCACCCGCGGCAGTCAGGCGCGGCGTTTTTATTAGCGTCAAAAAACGCCAATCGTAAATGCCGCTCTCCCCGGTAGAGCGTATATGCCTGATATTTACAACGGATATTTACTCGTTATGCAAGATTCAATAATACACAAGCTCGATACCATTAAAGATCGTCATGCAGAAATTTCCGCGCAGCTTGCCGATGTGGACACCGTCAACAGCCAAAATGAATTTATCAAACTTTCAAAAGAATACGCACAACTTCAGCCCCTGGTAAACAAATTCAATGAATATCTCGGTGTCATAGATGATCTTGCCACCGCGACAGAATTAGCCAATGACCGCGATGCCGGGTTACAAAACCTGGCAATTGAAGAAATAAAAAATTCCGGGCGACAAATTGAACGGCTGGAAAGCGAATTACAAACCCTGCTTTTACCTCAGGACCCACATGACAAAAACAACGTATTTCTTGAAATACGTGCCGGCACCGGGGGTGACGAAGCCGCGATTTTTGCCGGTGATCTATTTCGCATGTACTCCAGATACGCCGAAAACAGACACTGGAAGCTGGAAATAATGAATCACAGCGATGGAGATCATGGTGGCTACAAAGAAATCATCGCCAAAATTACCGGCGATGGAATATACTCAAATTTGAAATTTGAATCAGGTGCACACCGCGTACAGCGCGTACCGGAAACGGAATCTCAGGGGCGCGTACACACCTCCGCGGCAACCGTCGCCGTCATGCCCGAAGCAGATGCAATTGACAACGTGGCAATAGACACGTCAGATCTGCGCATTGACACGTTTCGCGCTTCCGGGGCTGGTGGACAGCACATCAACAAAACCGATTCAGCTATTCGTATTACCCATTTGCCAAGCGGCATTGTGGTGGAGTGTCAGGACGAGCGTTCACAGCATAAAAATCGCGCGCGCGCCATGTCGCTACTAAGTGCCCGACTACTAGACGAAGAACGCAGAAAACAACTTCATGAACAAATAGCAACGCGCCGCAACCTGGTCGGCAGTGGTGACCGTTCCGAACGAATTCGAACCTACAATTTCCCACAAGGCCGCGTAACCGACCACCGCATCAACCTGACTCTATACAAGCTGGACGAAATGATGCAAGGCAATATAGATCAGATCATTCAACCATTACGCAACCAACACCATGCCGATCTGCTGGCTACCATCAGCTCGTAATCACTATCAACTATGACCTTTCAGCAAGCTGTCGAATATGCTACCACCAGGCTATCACCGATTATCGATAATGCCCGGTTTGATGCACGGTTGCTGGTATGTCTGGCCAGCGACAGCGACCTGACCAAACTGCTGGCCCATCCAACAAAACAACTGACTAACGAAGAACTGACGGCATTTAAATCTTTTCTTACTCGCCGCGGTCGTGGAGAGCCGCTTGCCTACCTGGTCGGAGAAAAAGAATTCTGGTCACTTACTTTTATCGTCAACCAACACGTATTAATCCCGCGGCCGGACACCGAAGTGCTTGTGGAAATCGCCCTGCGTGTAATTGCCGAAAAACAAACGCCGCGCATACTGGAACTCGGCACCGGTTCAGCAGCCATCGCCGTGGCACTTGCCAAAGAACGCGACGATGCCACCGTTACCGCCACAGACATTTCCGCACCGGCATTAAAAATTGCCAAACAAAACGCTGCCAGACATCAGGTCTCAATACGCTTCATATGCAGCGACTGGTATCAAAATCTGGGTGCGGAGAAATTTGACGCTATCGTTTGCAACCCACCTTACGTGGCACCGGAAGACTCACATCTACACCCTCACGTAACGCGACACGAACCAACAGAGGCCGTCATTAGTAACCACAATGGCCTACAAAACTTAAAACTTATCATTACCGACGCACACCGGCACCTACACGTAAATGGAAGTTTGCTGGTCGAACACGGCTTCAAACAAGCCGCCCAAGTGCGAAAACTCTTCAACCAACGTGGATTTAAGCACGTGCAAACGCATCCGGACCTATCCGGACGTGACCGCGTCACCAGCGGCCACCTTCACCCGCAAAGAAAATCCTTACACCTGGACGATACAGGGTAGCATCATACAAACAGTTGACGTACCTGCATCAACCGACAGACAACCAGATTTAATTCAATTTATCCTTTAATAGCTGATTGACCTGACCGGGATTAGCCTTGCCCTTTGACAGCCGCATAATCTGTCCTACAAAAAAGCCCAGCACCTTATTTTTTCCCGCCCGGTATTGCGCGACCTGAGCAGGATTATCATTGATGACCTGCTCCACAAGTGCCTCAATTTCCTCACTATCTGTAATTTGCCTAAGACCTTTACTCTCAATAATCGCATCCACGCTGCCCTCACCCATCCACGTGCAACGAAAAACCTGTTTGGCAATTTTTCCCGAGACAGTACCGTCGTCGATGCGATTTAGTAAATCCGCCAGCATAACTGCAGACACCGGGCTGTCCGTGATCTGCATAGCATCCTGATTCAAGGCCGCGCGAACCTCGCCTAACACCCAGTTGGCTACCGATTTAGCTGGCGCGCGCGTATGCCTTACGACCTCCTCAAAATATTCCGCCATCTCTTTATTGACGACAAGATTCTCTGCATCATAATCACCAAGCCCATACTCCTTCCTGAAACGTTTGATCTTCGCGTCCGGCAACTCCGGTAATTGTCGTTCTATCTCCTGCAAAAACGCCGGCTCAACAACCACCGGCAGCAAATCGGGGTCTGGAAAATAGCGATAATCATGCGCCTCCTCCTTAGTTCGCATAGATCGCGTTTCACCCTTATCAGCATCATACAACCTGGTCTCCTGAACCACTTCTCCGCCATCCTCTAAAATATCGACTTGTCGCTCAATTTCAAAGTTAATCGCGCGCTCAACGAAACGAAATGAATTGAGATTTTTGGTTTCTGTGCGCGTGCCGAATTCCCGCTGTCCTACAGATCGAACAGAAACGTTCGCATCACATCGAAACGACCCCTCCTGCATATTGCCATCCGAAATCTTCAGATACCGCACAATGGCATAAATTTTTCGCATATAAGCCACTGCCTCCTCGGCCGTACGCATATCCGGTTCGGAAACAATCTCAATCAATGGCGTGCCCGCGCGGTTCAAATCAACGCCCGTGAACTCCGCGAACTCCTCATGTAAAGACTTGCCGGCATCCTCCTCCAGATGCGCGCGCGTAATCCCAATCGTTTTACATTCCCCGTTAGCCAGCGCAATTTCAAGTTTACCGTGCTCCACAATGGGGTTTTCATACTGACTAATCTGATAACCCTTAGGGAGATCCGGGTAAAAATAATTCTTACGCGCAAATATTGAGCGTTCCGCCACGGTGGCATGCACCGCCAAACCAAATGTGGCGGCCATACGCACCGCTGCATAATTAAGCACCGGCAACACCCCGGGCAATCCAATGTCCACCGCGCAAGCCTGAGTATTAGGTGGCGCGCCAAACGCCGTTGCAGCGGCGGAGAAAATCTTACTGCACGTGGCCAGCTGCACATGAATCTCAAGGCCAATTACCGCTTCCCACTGCATCAGCGACAACCTGCTAAAAACCTGGCGGACACTCTTTATGCCATGCAGTTTCCTGTTGGTACTGATGCGCAAAATTTAACAACTTATCCTCTGCAAAATAATCCCCTGTTAACTGCATCCCTATCGGCAACCTGTGATCACCACACCCTGGACTACTTACACTTCCGCAAGGCACGGAAATGGCAGGCAACCCCGCCAAATTAACCGAAATCGTATAAATGTCCGACAAATACATCGTCACCGGATCATCTGTCTTCTCGCCGATCATAAACGCCGCTTCCGGAGTAGTCGGGCCCAGAATCACATCTACGCTTGCAAACGCCCGTCTGAAATCATTGCTGATTAACCTTCTGATTTGTTGCGCCTTCAGATAATAAGCGTCGTAATAGCCAGCGGATAATACATAAGTGCCAATCATGATGCGCCGTTTCACCTCATCTCCAAACCCCTCACTGCGGCTACGCTCATACAAATCGTGCAAATCTTTTGGGGCATCGCAACGGTGCCCATAACGCACGCCATCAAAGCGCGCCAGATTAGAACAACATTCTGCTGGTGCAATAACGTAATAAGCGGGAATAGCGAGCTGCGCATTTGGCAAGTGTATATACCTGATTTCACAATCCTGTTGCGCGAACCATTCAATTGCATTCCCGACAACCTCCTTAACGCCTGCGTCCAGGCCGGTGCCGAAATATTCTTCGGGTACACCAACTACTGTGCCTGCCAATGGCCGATTCAACAAGCGCGTATAATCCGGCACCGATCGATTCACGCTGGTCGAATCCCTGGCATCGTAGCCAGCCATGGCGTGCAGCAAACCGGCGCAATCTGCCGCCGACTTTCCAAGCACCCCGGCCTGATCAAGGCTTGAGGCAAAAGCCACCATGCCATAGCGAGACACGCGCCCGTAAGTTGGCTTCAGTCCGGTAATCCCGCACAGGGCCGCGGGCTGTCGCACCGATCCCCCGGTATCGGTACCGGTTGCCAGCGGCGTCAGGCGCGCGGCCACTGCCGCTGCCGAACCACCGGAAGAACCGCCGGGCACACGTTCGGCGTCCCACGGGTTTTGCACTGCCCCGTAGTAACTGCTCTCATTTGACGAACCCATCGCAAACTCATCCATATTCGTACGGCCCAGCACCACGCAACCGGCCTCATCCAGCTTACGCACCACGGTAGCGTCATAGGGAGCAATAAAATTATCCAACGTCTTTGATCCACAAGACGTCCTCACGCCACGCGCGCAAAAAATATCTTTATGCGCAAGCGGTATTCCGGTTAAAGCGCCATGCCTGTTTTCTTTAATCAACTGATCGGCATAGCTGGCCTGCGCAAGTGCGCGCTCACCCATTTCGGTGATGAAGGCGTTAAGGTCTTTATACTCTCGTATACGATTCACAAAGTGTTGCGTAAGCTCAACGCTGGAAAACTCACCTTTATCCAAACCCAGGGCAAGTTGTGAGACCGAAAGTTCGTGCATAAAAATTATCGTAGCGTCTTCAGCAAGCGCGATGTATATTCACTCTATGACCTTAGGTACCAAGTAAAGTCCTTTCTCCGTGCGCGGGGCAATGCCCTGGAATCTCTCACGTTGATTAGTCTCCGTTACCACATCCTCCCGCAAGCGTTGCGCAATATCCTGCGGATGCGCCATCGGCTCAACACCCTCGGTAGACAACGTGTTCATTTGCTCTACCAGCGAAATAATATGCGACAACTCCTGCGCGTAATTCTCCACCTCCTCTGCATTGATCCGTAACCGCGCCAGATGCGCAATCTTTAATACCTGCTCAGCTGAAACAGACATATTTTTTTACCCCTGAAAGTACCATCATCTATGCATGCCACAAATTACCACACTATGAATGGCTTGCCCAAAATTGTTGCCACTGTTACAGTATGCCCTCTGGCAATAAAACAGCATTCATAAGTAAGTTAGTCTATGCTCAAACGCCTGCTTGGATCCTTCTCCAACGACTTATCCATTGATTTAGGCACTGCCAACACGCTGATTTACATGCGTGGTAAAGGCATCGTGCTGAATGAACCCTCGGTGGTAGCGGTACGCCACAATCTGCCCAGTGGCCGTCGTACCATCGAAGCCGTGGGCTTAGATGCCAAGAACATGCTGGGGCGCACCCCGACCAACATAGAAGCCATCCGGCCCTTACAGGACGGTGTAATCGCCGATTTCACCACCACCGAAAAGATGCTGCAATATTTTATTCGCAAAGTACACAAACATCGTTTATTCAGACCCAGCCCCAGAGTATTAATCTGCGTTCCCTGTGGTGCCACGCAGGTAGAGCGGCGCGCGATTCGCGAATCAGCTCTGGGCGCGGGTGCCAGCCAAACCTACTTAATTGAAGAACCCATTGCCGCCGCCCTGGGTGCCGATCTTTGTATAGAAGAAGCTTATGGCTCCATGGTATTAGACATTGGTGGCGGCACCTCAGAAGTGGCGGTACTTTCGCTAAACGGTATTGTTTATGCCTCGTCTGTACGTATAGGCGGAGACAAATTTAACGATGCCGTGATCAACTACGTACGCAGAAACTATGGTGTATTAATCGGCGGTGCTACGGCCGAACGAATTACACACAAAATTGGCACCGCCTGCACCAGCAAAGAAACGCTGGAGCTGGAAATCAAAGGCAGAGACTTATCCGAAGGCATTCCCAAAGGTCTTACTCTCACCAGCAACGAAATCCAGGAAGCGTTGCAGGAACCCTTATATGGCATTATCGAAGCCGTCAAGACCGCGCTTGAACAAACCCCGCCAGAGCTTGGTGCGGACGTAGCAGATAAAGGCATTGTGCTCACTGGCGGCGGCGCCCTGCTACGCAATATGGACCGCCTGGTCATGGAAGAGACCAGCATTCCCGTAGTAATCGCAGATGAACCTCTCTCCTGCGTGGCCCGCGGCGGCGGGCGCGTCCTGGAACTGATAGACGAAAAGAGCATGAGATTGCTGACCGAAGACTAACCTTTTCAGTACCTGCTTCGGAACTCTCAATGTAGCCTCAGCACCATCGCCTTCAAGGAGGACCCACCATAAAACCACTGTTCACCCCGGGTACATCTATATCCATCAAGTTCACCATCCTGGTCATTTTGTCCATTGGTCTGATGATCGCTGATCATCACCTGCATCACCTGCATATTTTGCGCTCCACAGTAAGTGTCGCAGTATATCCCATACAATACTTGGCCGGGCTTCCGTCACAACTGTATCACCGCGGCGTAACATCGCTCTCCAGGCGTAATCAACTACTACGCGAAAACGCCAAATTACGTGCACAGCAAACCCATCTTGAAATGCGGCTACAACAATTCGCCGCATTGCAACAGGAAAACCATCGTTTACGCGACTTACTCTCATCCATCAGACATTTAGAAAACAGGCGTCTGCTCATAGCCGAGCTTGTATCCATAGACCTGGCCCCGTACCACCAGCGCATAACCTTAAACAAAGGTACGCGACATGGCGTTTACCAGGGTCAGCCACTGCTGGGTGCAAAAGGCATTATTGGTCAAATTGACAAAGTCAACCTGTTCAACTCCATCGCCATACTAATATCGGACCCAAACCATGCGTTACTGGGCGTAATAGCGCGCAATGGGCAACGTAGTTTAGTCGTGGGCAGCACAGATACCAACCGGCTTGAACTGCAATACTTAACCAACACCTCAGACGTTCAAATTGGTGACCTGGTCATCACCTCCGGGCTTGACAATCATTATCCGGCCAATTATCCGGTAGCCACGATAACCGGCATTCAGCGAAATCCTGATCAAACCTTTATAAAAGTTGACGCACGACCCGTAGTTGACCTGAATACCATACGAGAAGTGTTATTAACGTGGTCAGCCGACAAAGACGTAAAGCATGCAGCCGAAAACGCTAACGTGCAGTGACAGCAAACATGAACAGAGCCTACAACTTCTTCATACTTAGTGCCACCTTCGTAGTCGCGATAATACTGATGCTAATACCCCTGCCCGACTGGGCCAGGCCCGGTCGACCTGAATGGCTTATATTGACGCTCATCTACTGGAGCATGGCATTACCCAAAGACGTCAGCGTTGGCATCGCCTGGATACTGGGGCTATGCGCAGACGTAATTCAAGGTGCACTATTGGGTCAACACGCACTGGGTTTTGTCATCACCGCCTATATTACGGTTCGCCTGCACCAGCAAATACGCAACCATTCGCTATACCAGCAAACCATATTGGTCGGCATAATTTTATTACCCTACATGAGCATCCCTCTGTGGATTTCAGGAATTTCAGGCGAGAATATTAACTCCTGGCTCTATTGGCTACCGGCAATAACAAGCGCCCTGATATGGCCGTGGATGTACCTGACACTGCGCGCGGCTCGCAGAACCGTCTTAACCACCAACAGATAACAACCTGCGACTACTGAACCTGTAACTACTACCTCCATCGTGATACAAAAAAGCGCGCCCCGCAAAGGACTATTCATCACCGGCACCGACACTGGTGTCGGCAAAACCTACCTTGGCGCGCAAATCGTCTCCTCACTACACCACAGCGGCATCAAAGCAGTCCCTCGAAAACCGATTGAATCCGGGTGCGAACGCATCGCAGACAAACTACAGCCCCGGGACGCGCTATGCTATTATCGGGCCGCCAACAACAAATTCCCGCTTACAGAAATTTGTCCATATCGCTTTGAACCTGCAATCTCCCCGCAACGGGCAGCCCGTTTGATAAATCAACCGGTATTGCTCAACCAGGTTACCAGGGCCTGCATAAAAAATACGCTGGATAATGACTACCTGGTAGTTGAAGGTGCCGGCGGGTTTTATTCACCGTTGTGCGAAGACGGGAAAAACTCAGATCTTGCTGACCAATTAAGCCTGCCCATCCTATTAATAGCTAACGATCGGCTCGGCTGCATTAACCACATCCTGCTAACGGCAGCAGCCATTAACCAACACCGACTATCGCTGCGTGCCGTAATTCTTAACCGCCAGGAACAGCATAAATGTGATGCAATGGACAACTTTGATGACCTGCAAAAAATACTCCATGCTCCGCTTTACTCCATGGCATTCAATGAAACGCTGGCACCCGGCTCAAACAAAACCCGATCAATTCTGACAACCATCCTGCAGGAATAACACCGGCTACTCAACCGCTTTACCGCCTATCCTGTAGGCACGCACCCCGTGTTCGCCCATCTTTGCTAATGAAAAGCGCTACCCAGCCTCGTTACCACTCACTCCTGAGTAGCCAGAATTTGACGAATACGTATCTGCGTAAGCTGATACTTGCGGGCCAATTGCTCAATGCTATGCGTATGGCATTGCTTGCGGATCAGGGCATCTCTCATAGATCGGCGCACGGCGCCCCCTTTAGGAATATAAATCAGCGTCCCGCCAATATGATCGCAGATAGCGGTTGTCAAGCGTAGCGCGGTAGCGTGGGCAGTACCAGCGTCAGCTTCCGCAGCGCGCCGCAACTCAGACTCCAACACATGATACATCTCTTGCACGATATGCGGCCAACGTCTTTGCAGATTCATACATTACTCCATTCACGCGGCCAGACCGACATCTCGCTCACCGGTTTATGCCTGGTTAGAAACAAGCAAAAATTCAACAATCCCATCCACATCATCCGCTACCGGGTAGAATACTGCTTGATCAGTATCCTGCTGTACCTCCACGCCCAGTCGCTTTAATTCTTTGGCAGAAAGTTTTTCCAGGCCGGTTTTCAACAGCACTTTCTTAACCTGAATCAGATATCCTGCCGGGTCGTGGTACTCACGTTCGATCTGCGCGATGGTTTTTGCCGGGTTATTAATAACAAGTCTGCCGCGGCGTTTGCGCAGGCCAATTTTAACGCCGTGCAACACACGGGTTTTGGGCTTGGCGAATAACGCTGGATTAGATTCCACCATGGCCCGCGCATCGGCACGGCAGTTATTCATAGTAGTCATAGCCGCGCGCATTTCATCTTCGTATTGGTGGGTAACACGTGCTACCGCGGCACGCGCGCCCGCTGCCAGCGTACTAAGCCTGCGCTCGGCCACGGCATATTCAGATAAGACACGGTTTATATCGTTTAGTGTATGGTTGGTATGTGTCATGGTTGTTTGTAGTGTTTTTTTACTTTATTTACATGTAATTTTACACTGAAATGTGCCTTTGTCAAATTTTGTTTGTTGCTTTTTCAAAATTTTCAGTGTAAATAGGTATTATTATGTTATCTGTGGAAGAAATTTACGATACTTTGGAAGGTCGTCGTAAAGAGTTGGGGTTGTCGCAGGCGGCGGCGTCGAAGTTGATGTTCGGACGTGCCGATTCGTCTTTTTTTCAGGGTTTGCGACGTGGTTCAATGCCATCGGCCGCCAGGCTGGCAACCGCCTACACGGCGCTTGGGTTAAGGAGTTATTTTGAAACCCTTGCGCCGCGGCAGGGTGTCGCCAAAACCAGGGCAGATCGGGCAACCTGGCATCCCGATGGCAAGGGAACAAGTGCCTTCCGCCATCCTCAAAAAGCTGGTGCTGCGTCATCTGTCCAGGAGCAGCCTGCCGCGCCTGCTGCTTATGCGGAAAATACCCCTCCTCTCCCGGCTTATGCTTTTGACCCTGATACCAGTAATGCGGAGCACGTGTTGGTACCCAAGCTGGATATCAGGCTGGCCGCCGGGCACGGCGCAAGCACCAACGACGAGCGTCCGGTGGGCATGCTGGCTTTTCGCCACGACTGGATGCGCCGCAACAATCTACAGCCCGGCCAGGTCAGTGCGGTAGAAGTAATGGGCGACAGCATGGAACCATCGTTTAAGGATGGCGATACCGTGTTGGTCGATCATCACCGCAACGATTACCAGCGTGGGAAAGTAGTTGCCGCACGGGTAGACGACGAGCTTTTCATCAAGCGTCTGGAATCAACGCCGAATAACAACTGGCTGCTAATCAGCGACAATCACAACTACGCACCGTTGGAGCTTACACCCGGCGACGCAATCATCGGCGAGGTCGTGTGGCGCGGCACCTGGGTGTGACCGGGTGAAGTGGGACATATAAATTTTATGTGGTTTTATGACATGATTTAGTTTAGTTAAATGCTTTTGGGAGTCTGGCTGGTGCCGGGGTTTCCTCCCAAATACAACAATTACCTTAAAATTATACGGGTACACTTCTATTCTAAGGAGTAAAAAAATGAAACTGGAACGAGCTTTGGTGTATCGCTCTGTTAATGATTTTAGCAGGAGCTTGCCGGATGCTTTTTGCGATGTTTTTACCCCTCCTGAATACCTGATTTTATATCAGCCTGATCCTGGAAATATGGCAGGATATATGCAGGACAGAAGGCAGATTGCCACATATTTTCGCAAAGCAGTGGGTAATTTGAGGTCTGGCGGAGCGATGTCTGGTGACACAGAAAAACAAGTCCAGACGCCCTGATCAACCCCGGTCCAAAACCAAGCGGAGCTTAACCCGGGATAATCGTGACATTATCGGGAAACCGAAAGAGTAGTTTACAAGCTCGCTATGATCTCACTCGGTTGGGTGAGCATTCTCTTCACCACCTTGCTTACTCTCCTGGCGCGCAGCGTCAAGTTGGGTTTGGGCATCAAACTCCACGCCCAGGTGCTCCGCTACAGCCTGGATCATTTGGGTCGCCAGCAATTCCGGGATCAGGCCACGGTCCAGGGCTTGTCCGGCGGCGATGGTGACGTGTTGCAGTGCGGTAGCGTAGTGAGTGGTGTCGCGGCTGGTGAGTTCGGGGAAGATAGCCTGCGGCATCCATTCGGGCGCCGGCTCGGTCGGATTGATGATCAAGGTCTCACCGCTGGGGTCCTGGGCTCTGTTGATCACGTAAGTGCCGACGTCTTCCAGGATATGTTTCCATTCACGCTGGCGCATGGAGTAGATCTTGAAGGTGGGTTCGCCCATCTCGCCGGCAGTGGCGCGGTTGACATCGCCGCCGCCACCAAACCAGTGCTCAGGGATGGTACCGCCGCCTAAAACGTGGTTGCGGAACAGGCGTGCGGCGGCACTGGAGTCCACGGCTTTGAGGTCTGGGGTTAAGGCTTGCCAGCGTTCGGCATCGTTGTGCACGCGCACACTACCGGGCATCGGGCGTTGGATTTTGCCGGCGCGGGCATCCACTTCTGCTTGCGTGGCCCCGGGCATCTCTACGTCCCACAAGAAGGCTCTGAGCAGGTTGGCGCGATCCACCTCGCCGAACAGGTATTGTTCGTAGGCATCCAGCCAGTCGGCCTGGGCTAACAGGTCGGAGTGGCCACGCTTGGAGTTAGACAGCGTATTAATGCGGTAGTAGAAGCAGTTGCCGGTGTCAAAGGTTTGACGGATTTCCTGGGTGCGGGGGCTGAAACAGTCTTCCGGGCCGTTGTAGATGATCTTGTAGCGGCGCGCGTGGCCGCGTTTGTCCTTGACAGTGACGATGCCGATGGGTTGCTCGGCATTATCGGGGTCGGTGACCACGGTCTCGATCAGGCTGGGGTCAAGATAGCCCAGGCGCACGTGGCCGCTGTTGGGGTCAACAAAGGCTGGCCAGCATTGCTCGCCGTAGAGTGCCAGTTCACGCACCTTGCGCGGCAGCTTGATATCCAGTTGATTGATGGGATCGTGCCAGAAGGTGTGCAGGGCGCGTAAGGTGACGCCCTCCGCGAGCAGGTAAGCGACCGGCAGTTCAATCAGGCGGTTGGCCAGCAGGTTGGTTTGCCATAGCCACACCGCCAGTTTGCGCATACGCTGTTGCGTAAGGGT
The DNA here is from genome assembly GCA_963422595.1 of Gammaproteobacteria bacterium. GTDB lineage: Bacteria > Pseudomonadota > Gammaproteobacteria > UBA4575 > UBA4575. Next base: position 878,846 of record OY730298.1, on the reverse strand, counting down.
GGGCAGGTCGCGGGTGGAGTCGCCGGTCAGCCGGCGCCAGTGGTCTTCATCGGCGTCTACTGTGTGGCCAGCGGCCTCGGTGAGGCGCCGTTTGAATAAGTTTTTGAGTGTTTTCATCAGTGTAGATAGAAGTTAGTACGGTTAGGCATGGCACGTGGGCGGTAGGGGTCGCGCGGGTCGTTCTGTTCATCAATGGTGATGCCGGCGGCGGGTTGGGCTGTGCTGCTGGCGGCGGCACAGGCCAGTGCCAGAGCCCAGAAGCGGTCGGCGTGCCCATCGGTGCTGCTGCGTTGTGCGATCAGGCGTGGCGCGCCGGTCGGGCCGGCCTCGGCATGCACCGAGTGCAGATCGGCACGCACGGCCTCATCTGCGGGAATACGGATACGCGCGTCCTCAAACGCCTCGCGCAGGGCGGTGGCCACATCCAGCCGCCGCGGACTGGTCAATAACACGCCTTCCACGCGCAGTTTGCCGTGGTCATCTTGCAGCTGTTCCACCACGGCCTCGCCCATGCCAGTTTGATCGACTGCGATGCGTACAGGCTGATAATGCTGTGCCAGATTACGCACGATGCTGCGCTGCTCGGCAAAGGTGATGCCCTGGCGCGTAATCAGTTCGCGCACCCACAGCACGTCGGCGATTTTCTCCAGCACCACTGCCACCCACAGGTCGCGGCGTCGGGCGATGTCAATACCAATAAAGCAGCGGCCGTTTTGGTATTCGGTTCGGTTGCCGGCCTGCGGATGTTCGGCGGTGCGGATTAAGTGCCAGGCAATCCACGCCCCGCCACCGCTGCTGGGGATGCAGTCCAGCTCCTCACTGGCGTTAGTCCCATAGTCGGCACGCAGGCCGGCCTCCCATTCACGCTCGGCGCGCGGTGACCAGGGAGTGTTGGCCACGTCACAAATACGCTTGTAAAAGCCGTCGGCAATCGCATCGCTCAAGCATACGCTATGCAGGCTGCCAGGCTGTTTGCCGTCGCGGACATTGCGGCACAGAGAGTTAAATAGCGAGGCCTCACCGTTGTGCGTACTGATGACGCGCACCCGCCCGCCCCAGGTGCGAAACGCCAGCGCCGCTTTGAGCACCGCTTGCAGATCATCAACAAAGGCTGCCTCATCGATAATAGCCAGATCGCCCGGTCGTCCACGCGACCGAAATGCGCGTGGTGAACTGGTCATGGCGAGTATCTGCCTACCGCTGGCCATGCTCAGGCGGTAGGCCTGGATGGCCTTACGGCCATCATTGAGTAATGTCTCGCCGACTTGCTCGGCGGCAATTTGCAGGGTTTTTGCCCACTCGGAAGCATCGCCAATAAAACCGCGTGCCATCTCCAGGGCATAGCCCTGATAGTAGACGTCGCCAACACCCTCGCCGGCGTGCATGACGGCTTGATAGGCACTGGCCCAGGAGATGCCGATTCGTCGCGACTTTTCGATCACCGCCAGTCCGGCGGCATCGCGCACCCAGCGTGCCTGATAAGGCAATAAAGTACGTGGTGCGCTCACTTGGCGCCCTCAATGGCGGCACGAATCGCCGCCGCCGTATCTTTACTGATACCTTGTTTTTGTGCCTCACTCTCGGCTTGCTGGGCGACTGCGGCGCGCAATTCCTTCTCACGTTTCTCGCTCAACTCCGAGGCGCGCTCCAGGCGATGCACGAGCAGTGCCAAATCCTTCAAAGACGTTAATGCATCCTCTATATTCACCTCACCATCGCACGCCGCGGCGTGCAAATGTTTAGCCACGTCAAACGACAACGACTGCACAATCTGTATCACCAGTCGCCCTACGTCGCCATTTGGTTCGCGGCCAAATTTATCCGCCCACACCGCCGCCACCTCGCGCGCGCGTGCCATATCATGCCCCATTCGCTCCATCTTCTTGCCATATCTGTTTACCGTTCGCGATGTTACCCGCAAGTGCAAGCCACGCCTCCTAAGCTCACCATTCAACCATCTGGCAAGACTGGCATAGTTACTGAATCCGCTATCGCACAAGCGCGCGTTCAAAGCCTCACGCAGATCGCGCGGCATGCTGATAACTGTAGCGCGGCGTCCCAAAGAAATTACCTCAAACCGTTAACCGTGCTGTGGGCCGGGGCGCTTCACGCCAGGCACCACCGCGTGCCCATATGCCACGTCCTCACCGCGCAAAGTCAGTTTGGAAACAGTTAAATGTCCAACCTTAACTATCGTAATCAACCCCCGTTCGGCCAGCCAGCCCAGCTCCATCTCCAGTCTGTCCATGCTTGGGCGATGGCCGAACTCGCGCAACGCGCTGGCTAAAATAGAACTGTTCAGGTCATACCCATCCGCCTGCGTCAACAGGTGCAAAACCGTCAAGCGCAGATCCTGCGTTACCAGATCACGGTACCTAGTCATCGCGCTGAGCTAAAAGATATTCATTTATCAGATGCATCTGCCTGATCAACTGCTTAATCTCGCCTTCGGTGCGCGACACGGTGCCGGCAATATCATCAATGCGCGCGTGAATACGGGCGATGTCTTTAGAACAATCCTGCGCCTCCAATACCGCCACCTTGCGCGCAGTGATAATCACCGTAACGATCAACCAACCCACCGCCGCGCTCAACGCGGTCAACACGCTGCCAAAAATAATCTGCATAACTTGCAAGTCGTACATATTTACTTCCTATCTCACGTAGTGCGCCGGCACAGCCTCCATCATTGGAAAAGCTCCTCGACTTTATTGGCACTGCCACCAGTAACGGCAGTAACCACACGGCCACGTGCGCCGCGTTTCTCGGCACTGCGACCGATGGCGTAGGTGGAAACGATGCCGCCCCAGGCAAACCAAAACTCAGTCGGCAGCGCAAACGGTTGTAACTCAGTGCCCATGAAAGTCTGCACCAGCGGCACCAGACAATAGTTGAAGAAAATCACCAGCAGCCCAAAGTAAATCACCGTAGGCCGCGCCCGTTTAGTGTAGGTATCGCCCTGTAATAACTCCGCACGTACCACCTGCATCTTGGCATTCAATTCCGCACGGATAGTCTGCTCGATGGCGCTGTCGCGCTGCTGTAGCAGCGTTTCAAACTTCAGCTTGAAATCCTGCTTCTCCTCACCAGACAGATGCAAATCGTCTACCAATCCACCGACAGTTTTAACCAGCCCGCCGCCTGCCACCGAGAAGACTTTACCTAGAAAACTCATAAAATCGCCCCTTGAATCTGCGTAATTTTAAGTTCCCAATCCGCGTCTCCCAGGATCTCCAGCATCCGCTCACACGCCTTGCGGCTGGACAGCACCGAGGCCTGATGATTTGGATTCAACCTCAAGCCGGGCGCGATGCAGCCGTGCAATTCCTGTTTACCGTCAGGGGTAATGAAATAATTGGCCGGATGAATTTCAATTGCGTGGCGCGCCGGCACCTCCAGCACTCGCCACCAGCGATGTTTACCGGTTTTGTCGCGGCGCACGCGGTACAAACCTTCGGGAATGCAACTCATATCGGGTTGGTTATCCTGCCACGGTGGTTCCACTGTAAACAGAGTTTGATCAGGCAGATACAACCGCCCCAGCGCGCCGGCAGAGGCATAGGCAAAACGCTCCAGATGGATACGGGAAAACTCATTCATTGCCGCAGCATAGCCGCGAACGAAGCAAATGTTGTTATAAAACGTTTTACTTAAAATGCTTTATAACACTTTTCATTTATCGCCCTGCTACCGTCTCGCTCGAATTATCACGGAACAGATCAATTATGCCGACAAAACCCATACCAGACGCGCAGCGCGAGCAACGCACCACCAAAACTCGCGGCGCCAATAAAAAACTGACGCGCGCGCAGGCGGCCAGGCTGGTCGGGCGCAAGGCTGCTGATGTGCTGGATGCCAGGCCATACCACGACCATGTAATCGTAGTTACGACCGACGGGCAGAAGCTGCGCGGGGAACTGCAATGAAGACGATCCCCACCAGCGGAATTGCGGGCGAAAAATCCATTCGCGAGGCGGCAACTACCGAGTACAAAACGATTATTTCTCTCGTCACTGCGGCGGTGCATGCTGCGCTGGACGAGTACGCGCCAATGCGCGCGATTTACGCCGACCGCGCGGTTGTGGAAATGCAGGACGGGCGGCTGATCTCCTGTGACTACACCATCAATGACGACAACAAGGTTGTACTTGGCGAACACCGCGAGGTTATTGCCGGCTACACTCCGGCGATGCGCGAAAGCGCAGGTGGCGGCGTAATTATTGAAGCCCTGTCGGTCGCAGACGGCAAGGTCGGCACCAGATATCTGGTGCGCATTATCCGTGCCGGGTTATCCGGCAATCGCAATTATTATCCGGATGCGACGTTGCGCGAAGCGACGCCCAAATTCGCCGGTGCGCGGGTATTTGCCAAATCCGATGATGAACATCGACGTGGGCAAGGCAAAGACTTCGGGCGCCTGATCGGGCGCATCATCGAACCAGCCTTTGTGGCCGGACCGGGCGCGGATAGCGGCGAGTTGCGCGGCACTCTGGAATTGCTGGAGTCAGCCGCCCCCATCCCGCAAAAAATTCATGAGGCCTGGCAGCGCGGCATGGCGCATGACTTATTCGGATTTTCCATTGATGCACTGGGTGCCATGAAGCGCACCGTGCGCGGTGGCCAGACCGTGCGTGAGGCGGTGGAGATTACTCACGTGAACAGTCTTGATCTGGTGATCGAAGCGGCCGCGGGCGGCGAACTGTTACAACTGCTGGAGGCGCAAAATGCGCGAACAAACATTAAGGAAAACGAGGAGCTGAATATGAAGTTACATGAGCGAATGCTCGAAGCGATCAAACAAGCCCATGCCGGCCAGCTGCCGGACGGACTGGACACCGAGGATGCGGACGCATTGGAGGCGACGTATCGCGAGGCGATTAGCCGTGCCGCGCCTGCCACTGATGCAATCACGCCTGAGGTGCTGGAGCGCAAACTGCGAATGGTCGAGGCACGTGCCGCGGCACGAATGGAAATCAACGCCAGCGCATTACCGCAGCAGGCGAAACAGCGCCTGCAAAAGGACTTTGACGCGCGCAACGAATTTAGCATCAACGAATTACGCGAAGCTATCAGACGTGAACAGGATTACGTGCGCTCGCTGGCCAGCGGCGGTCAGGTGACTGGCCTTGGCGATGAGGCATTGATTGAAGCCGGCGAGGATCGCAGTGACAAGGTTAGCAAGATGCTGGACGGACTATTTGACCCCGCCAACCGTGACGTGCGCTCGCTCAAGGAGTGTTACGTTGATGTGACCGGTGACAAGCGTGTGACCGGGCGACTGGATGACTGCGATAAATCCCGCCTGGCGGAGGCTACCGGCAATGTGTTGCGTGAATCCCTTGATTCTACCTCGTGGGGCAAGGTGCTGGGTGATGCCATCACCCGCCGCATGGTAGCCGATTACGCGCAGGGCTCGAATTACGACGTATGGCGACGCCTGTGCTCGGTAGTGCCGGTGAATGATTTCCGCAGCCAGGAACGCACCCGTATGGGTGGTTATGGGGATCTGCCGAAGGTCGCACAAAGTGCGGCATATGGCGCGCTGGACTCACCCACCGATGAGCAGGCCAAATACAGCGTTGAGAAACGTGGCGGTACCGAAGACGTCACCCTGGAAATGATCAAGAACGATGACGTCGGTGCGGTGATGCGCATTCCGACGCGCCTGTCACGTGCTGCCAAGCGCACCTTGAGTAAGTTTGTGCTGGACTTCCTGGCCGACAACTCAGATATCTACGACAACAAGGCACTGTTCCACAACGACCGCGGCAATCTCGGCACTGCCGCATTAAATGCCGCAGCACTGGCCGCGGCACGGCTGGCGGTGCTGCAACAAACGGAACTGAACAGCGGTGACCGTATCGGCATCGCGCCGGTGAACCTGTGGGTACCGTTTGCACTGGAAGAAACCGCGTTTGATCTGTTCCGTCGCCAGACCAACAACGACACGGATTTTATCGAGTCATTGCAGATGAATGTGTTACCGGTTTGGTACTGGACGGACAATGATAACTGGTACGTCAGCTGCGATCCTATGGACGTCCCTACTATCGAGGTCGGATTTTTAGACGGTGCCGAAGAACCCGAGTTATTCGTGCAAGACAACCCCACCGTCGGCTCAATGTTCAGCCACGACAAAATCACCTACAAAATCCGCCACGTCTACGGCGGCAACGTACTTGACTACCGCGGCCTGTATGGCGCAGTGGTTGCGTAAACACTTACAAACCAGAGGAAAAACGATGAAAAAACCGGTCTTAATTTTAATGCTTGGGCTAGGCATACTGCTGGGCCCACTCACCCACGCGGCCACGCCCAACTATGCCACCACCATCCCTGGCGTGGTGCTGTTGCCGCTGCACTTTGAGGGACAATTCACTGCCAGCCAAGACCCGATCACCAGGTTCAAACTGCCGTTCGCGGCACGTCTGATTGGTATATCGGTGAACATGCAATCACTCGGGGGGTCAAGCAAACCCACGTATAAAGTAGACGTGGAAAATAGCGGTAGCAGCGTGCTGTCCGCGCCCATTACGGTATCATCCGCCGCCACCGTAACCGAGGGCGTGATTGCAAAGCCGGTCATTGTTGATGAATCGGTGCTTGAGATCACCCTGACCCTGACCGGCACCAGCCCCACCGTGGACGACATGACGGTGTTACTAACACTGCTGCGCATATAATCCATGCCACTTGCTGACTATCAAAGCCGAATCGACGACCTGGTGCGCGACCAGGAAGGCAACATCAGTGACGACCAGCGCGACCGCGCCATTGACGATGCCGTCACCGAGTACGCACGCCACCAGACGCACACCCGTGTGAGACTGACGGCCGTCCAGGACACCATCCCCGCGCAAGACCGGGGGGCAATCTGCGGCTATGCCGCGGCCCTGTTGCTGCAACAACTGGCCGCCGCACGTGCTGGCGATACAGATAGCACCATCAATGCCGACAGCGTTGACCACGGCGCGGCCACCGATCGTTATCGACGCCTGGCGCACCAGTTAAGACAACGCTTTTACGACCACCTGGGCGTCACCCCGGACAAACCCAGGCCGGCCTCCGCCGTGGTCGACATCGACCTGCCCAGCGCACGCGGACACGTCACACATACAGACCTGCATCGCTAATGGCGCTTACTACACACATTGACGCGAATGATGCAAGGCGATTGGCCACGTTGTGGAGCACGGCCCCGGCAATCACCGCCAAAGAAATACTGCGCGGCGTCACCGAAGCAAACTTGCCGATAGAACGCAAAGTCAAAGCGCGCACGCCGGTGGGCGCGGGCGGCAACCTGCAATGATCACCTCAAACGAAATCCGCCAGGCGATTGTCCAACAACTTCACGAAGTCATCGCCACGGTCGGCGGGCGAGTGCACAACCGCGAGCGTTACATCAAAAACGCCAGCGGATTGAAAAAACTATATCTGCCAGTCACGCAAGGCACTGATAACGACGACAGCACCTTACATGGCTGGTTCGTGCGCCACAGCGCAAGACTGCCCGATGCCCGGCACGTGACCGACCACTGGCTCATCCAGGGCTACATGGGATTCTCAGACGAAAACAGCAGCGAGCTTAGCTTTGACGACACTATTGATGCCTTGGTGACCGCCTTCACCGGGCAACCACTCAATGCCAACGTAGTCACCGTAGCCTTCGAAAAACCCTACGGGCTACAAGTCAGGAAAATCATGCCGACAATGTTTGCCGGCATCCTGTGTCATCAGGCCATGTGTCACCTGGAGACGAAATTTTTTATTAAACCCAGGCAAAATTAAAGGAGAAAGCCAATGAATCCATCAAATGTAGGGACAGGCCCCGGTGCCTGCCCACAAGCAATAACTAAAGGAGAAAGCCAATGAGTGCAGCAAACAAAGCCTACAGCGACAACGTTTTGTTGGGCGCGGGTGAGATTTATATTGACATAGATGGCAAGGGCGAACGTTATCTGGGCGACACCCCGGGGGCAACGCTGGCCTTTGAAGCCACCGATCTGGACGTATTCGCGTCCGATGGACCGGACACCAGCAAACGCCTGACGCGGGTGCGCACGCAAGTCAGCAGACGCTTAACTGCGACCTTGCGAGACATGTCCATGGATAATATCGCCCTGTTCGTACACGGCGACCTAAGTAACGTCGCCCAGGCCACGAATCAAGTCACCAAATTTACCCAGGTACATGCCGGGCGTTCTTATCAGTTCGCTATAGGCGCCGCGGACTCGGTTAGCGTTCACAAAATCAAAGAAAATGGCAGCGTCACCTCCGACTCGGCAAATAACGACAGCGAAGCCAACTACGTGGTAAATACCGAACTGGGCAGAATCTACATTCCGGCCGGTAGCAACCTGGTTAAAGACAGCGCTACGCATGGTATCGCGGTAAAATTCAAGCAACTGGCGCGCCAGCAGATCACCTCACACACTAAAGCCATCGAGGGCGCAGCACGCTACGTAGAAACGCCGGTACACGGTGAAGGTCGCAACCTGTATATTCCGCAAGCCAACATCGGTGCTTCCGGCGAGTGGGAGCTAAAATCACGCGATCAGGAGCAACAATTTCAGCTGGCCATTGAATCTCTGGGCACCATCACCATTGATGGCGTGGATCAATAATGAACCCTCTTGCCCGTAACGTCCACCATTTCAAAGTGCTGGTCTGCCTGATAAACAGACCGGCGCACCGGCAAAACCATGCGGCCACCCGACACACTTCACCTACAACCCAAAAATCATGAGGCAAAACATGTTTAAGCTAATCGAACCCGAGACTATCAACCTGAAGGTGATGGTTACCCCGCCGCAAGACCCTGCCAAAACAAGGGATAAGGCGCAGAAAATCACCCTGAAGATGAAATACGCTGGTCGCCGTGTCAGAAACGAATATGTAAAGCGTGTCCAAACCGAAGTACTGCTGGATGATCAAATCATCCAGGACTGGATAGTGGATTGGGACGGAGTCATCGATCAGCACGGCGTGCCGATTGACTTCGCCGACACCGCAATGCGCGAGCGGGTACTTGACGTACCGTGGGTGTACACCGCGATTATTCAGGCCGTCATAACGGAACTAATGACGAATCCCGCACCGGCTGCGGAAAAAAACTGATGGCCGCCGCTCAATGCTGGGCGGCGGGAGATCGCCAAACTATCGAAGTATTCGCCGAATGGAGCGCAGTGATCCAGGCATGGAACCTAATCTGCGACCAATGGCGTACCGGAGGAATGCACGGCGTGGTACTGGGGCTGGACTGGTCGGCGTGCAAAATATTGTTAAGCGCGGCAAAGGTAAAACTCACTGCCGAACTGATTAGCGGTCTGCGCCTGATGGAAAATGAAGTCAGACGAGTGTGGCAGGAACGGGCTATTTCCGCTTAGGGAAGCGCTCTCTGCATTCGCTCCAAAACATCGCTACGATGAATATAACCATAACAATAATGAAGACTATTAATGAAGTCGCACCTAGCTTAAAGGCTATTGTTGCACTACTGGCAGCTATTACGACTAAAAAAAGTACCACCACCCATGTTGGAAGTATGTCCATAAAAAAGCCTACCACGCCTATCCACAAAGCAGCAAGAAATGTCCGCAGGGCTACGTTGAGTCATCGGCACGGTAGCAGATCAAATCGAAAGGAGTAAATACGTGTCTTTATCTGATTTAAAAAAATCTCTAAAGCGTGATCCCGATACGATCACGCAGCGCATATATCGGATTGGTCAGTGGCTTTATTTTTTGTCGTCCTCCTGGCTTCTGGTATATATGAAGACTGCTATCAGCCTCGAATACAAGGCTAAAAGTATGAGCATCCAGTTAGCCGATTCTATATCTCTACCTCTAACCAGGATAACAATCAAAAACGATACACATGTAAAAAGAACCAGGTTAAACAGAATCCTCTTACTCATGCGGGAAAATATAATGAAAGGTTGGTTGCAGGGTCAATCGCTTACTCCGGCTACACAGGGGGAGCACCACGCCGCTACTGATCAGACAAGAGACAGGAAATTAGCTAAACTTGGTGTGGCACCTCTGCCAATGCGTTACTTGTCTTTTATTCGTTCCCACTCACTGTATTTATCAAGCACCTTGATGGTGTCCATCATCGAAAGATACACAAGGAATAAAAATAAACAAATAATGATAAAAAACATGCCGGTGAGTATGGCAAGGATTCGATCACAGATTCAAGCTGCATCGGCACGTTTGCGCAGCTCTTTTTTCTTTTTTCTTATCTTATTGTCAATGAAGAGGTGGAAGGTCTCCACCACCGCATCGTATATCAACACAAATATGAATAGCCCCCATAAAAATTTTTCCATGCGGGTGATACTAGCAAATGCACGGATACAGAATCAACCGCACAGCACCCGAACCCACTCCCTGATGATGCTGGCGTTGCGGGATCAATGCGTACCGAAACGCGCTCAGTGGCTTTACTCGTCCTCTCTCATCTGCTTCCATTCCCTGTATTCACGGAGCATCGTAATGGTGTCCGCAACCGAACAACCTGCACAGAAAGCAAATACAAGAATAAACAAAAGAATAAATGCTAGTGCATCAACCATAACAACGATTATAACGAGTGGTCTGTTACAGGGTCAAAGCAAATTGAACAGGCTTGACGCAGTGGCAGCAAATGGACACGGCTTCATGCGCAACTATGCCGCTAGGTGGCAGCTACGCTCCTTTTTCATCTTTCTGATCTTATTGTCAATGACAAGCCGGGCAGTTTGCAACACCGCATCGTACGCAAAAAAAATGAATATCATCCACAGAATAAGTTCCATACGGCTGATTATAGCGAACTACCTGACACACATCCACCAACCGATAGTGGAGGTAAACTGATGACCACTTATGTATGCGTGGTGGTAAATGATAGCTTACTGGATCAGTATTTGCAGGGGCTCAGTCAGCCGCTTTGCTGCTCTCGTTTCTCATCATTTTCACATCTTATGTACATGATGATGTCTATGGCCGCTGCATACACTAACAAAAGGAGTGTAGATAGTTCCAAATATCTGTGCTCGGATGTCTTGATGTCGGCTAAATCCGTAAAAAACACCGACGCAAGCACAACTATCATTGCCACTCTGATCATAAAGACAAGTATAGCAGCTTATCTGATACAGGGTCAATTGAACAACCATTATATGAGAACGCAATTATGACGGGAAAAGACAAGAAACCAGAAAAATATCCACCGGCCGACAAAAAATGGAGCAGCCTTGTAAAGTCGATATTACGTATTATCAGAAGACTTGATGAAGAGCAGATGGAGTGGTTGAAAGATTGGCTGGTAGAGTGGTTTAAAAAACACTTTTTTCCCGAAGAAGAGCCTCACAAAAAATTAGATCGGCTGGAGGCCGAGCATGAACGGATGATTGCCAGCCTGCGTGAGCAAGAAGCTATCCTGAAGGATCTCAGCGCATCCCCAGCGGCACATAGCACTGCACGGAAAAAGCTCATGCGCTACTCGCAAGAGATTAAAAAACTGGATGCGGAAATTGGACAACTTAGGGAGATTCTGCACTCACCAGTTTCCGACCAAGACAGCGAAGTCAAGCGGGCCGAGCAAGAAAAGGAACAAGAACTACTGGATGAAACCACGCAGGTCATTCAAGCCGAGCAAAAAAAGATAGACGCGATGCTGGCAGACGTGCAACGCATTGGACAGAACATCATGGCGGAATATCTGCGCACCTATGAGCTGGAGAAAAAACTACGCGATCAATCAAAGAACCCTGGCATCTGGTCGGGCGACAATCCCTTGACCGATGCCGGCCCGGTACAGCTAATTCACAAAGCACCTGCCAAAGGTGTGCCTGAGGTCGCGCAGCAACCGGTGGCACAAACACGGCTGATAGAGACCGCACAAAAAGGCTTACTTGAATACGAAAAGGCCGGCAAGACGGCCGCGCAGGTAGTGCAGACGATGTCGCTGGATTCACAATACCCAGGGCCCAGTCGGCGATTTTACTTTTGTTCTTCCTCTTTTGCCTCTTTTTCTACGCTCTCTCTGATGATTGCTACGATAAGCGGATACCCGATCAAAGGCGTAATTATCCAATTATACCACCTCATCCCTCCACTTATAACCGTATGGATGATTATAGAGTTCAGGAAAACAACACATATCCAAAAGAGCGCAACCAGCAGGGTCTTTTTGCTCATACCAGCCTGTACAGTAAATAGTTTTTTCAGTGTCAATCGCCTGCTACCGCAACATGTGGCCGCTTGATATGGCGAGATATACATCACCGCTACACGGCCGCAAAGTGTTAGCTTACTTGTACTTTATTCGCTCCCACTCGCTGTATTTTTCGATGGCCTTTTTGGTATTGCGCCAAGACACATATCCAAGCCCTAAAACTATAAGTAAAAGTACAATGAATAGAAACTCGGCCGGCATAGTAACAATTATAACAAGTAATCAGCTATACGATCAAATTGAATCAGAATGTTGGCTCAGCTCTTCTTTCTTCTTTTTTATCTTAATGGCAATGGCCAGTCGGAAGGTCTCTAAGGCTATGTCATACACTATTAGCGCGAATAATGCCGCCACAAGGATAAACGCTACAAGCCCAGGCACGGTGATCCCTGTCACCATAATCAGGAATAGGACTACCACACTGATAAGTGCCACAAGCACAAACAAGATATTCATACGGGTGATGTTAGCAGATGCACGGATACAGAATCAACCGCACAGCACCCGAACCCACTCCCTGATGAGGAAATTATGATAGCAAACCCTCTGACAGCTTCTCTCTTGGTAGCAATAAGGGAACAGCTGTTGAAATGGATTAAAATTTTGGCTCCAGAAGTAGCTGCGGTACTTGCTACGGAGCTCATTAAAAAATTCTTTTTCCCCAATGACTGCGAGGCAAAGTTGGCGCAGCTGATGGCCGAGCATGAACGGATGATTGCCAGCCTGCGTGAGCAAGAAGCTATCCTGAAGGATCTCAGCGCATCCCCAGCGGCACATAGCACTGCACGGAAAAAGCTCATGCGCTACTCGCAAGAGATTAAAAAACTGGATGCGGAAATTGGACAACTTAGGGAGATTCTGCACTCACCAGTTTCCGACCAAGACAGCGAAGTCAAGCGGGCCGAGCAAGAAAAGGAACAAGAACTACTAGATGAAACCACGAAGGTCATTCAAGCCGAGCAAAAAAAGATAGACGCGATACTGGCAGACGTGCAACTCATTGGACGGAACATCATGGCGGAATATCTGCGCACCTATGAGCTGGAGAAAAAACTACGCGATCAATCAAAGAACCCTGGCATCTGGTCGGGCGACAATCCACTGACCGATGCCGGCCCGGTACAGCTAATTCACAAAGCACCTGCCAAAGGTGTGCCTGAGGTCGCACAGCAACTGGTGGCACAAACAGGGCTGATAGAGGCCGCACAAACAGGCCTCCTTGAATACGAAAAGGCCGGCAAGACGGCCGCGCAGGTAGTGCGCGATGCAATACAGGAAGGCATGCAGCAGGCCGAGAACGCCATCGTCCGGTTTGCCACCACCGGCAAACTGGAGTTCAACTCGTTTGCGCAATCGGTCATTGCGGACTTGATCCGTATTCAGGTGCGCCAGAACATTATCGGGCCACTGGGTCAGTATGCCGTCAGCTTCCTGAGTGGGCTTTTCAACGCCGGTGGGTATAACTTCAACTCTGCCGGCACGATGTGGGGAAATAAGCCCGTACATCCGAACCTTGGTGCTCCGAATAGCGGTGCGCCCTACCTTATCAAACATCGCGGCGGGGTGGTCGGGGCCGAAACCTCGGTGGCCCACAGGATGGTAAGAGACGTAGCGTTTGACTATGCCAGGCGCCCGGTTTACGGCGGCTTGGCGAGTAACGAGGTGCCGGCCATCTTGCAACGCGGCGAGATGGTGATCCCACGTAATCTGGTGCAAGCCTCACAGCAGCCGCCACAGGTAGAGATTCACTTTGAGAACCGCGGCACGCCACAGCGCGAGGTCGGGCGCACCGTACAGTTTGACGGGCAGCGCGCCATTGTGTCGGTAATTCTCGATGACATGGATCGCAATGGCCCGATTGCGCAGACCATGCAACGTAACTTTGCGCTCAATCCGGCGGTGTCATGATGGCAACCGCAGTGATAGCACAGGGCGTGGAATGGACGGGCTATTTCCGCTTAGGGAAGCGCTCTCTGCATTCGGTCCAAAACATCGCCACGATGAATATAACCATAACAATAATGGGGATTATTAATGCAGTCGCGCCTAGCTCAGAGGCCATTGTTGCAATACTGGTAGCTAGTACGACTAAAAAAAGTACCACCACCCATGTTGGAAGCATGTCCATAAAAAAAGCCTACCACGCCTATCACAAAGCAGCAAGGAATGTCCGTAGGGCTACGATGAGTCATCGGCACGGTAGCAGATCAAATTGAAAGGAGTAAATACGTGTCTTTATCTGATTTAAAAAAATCTCTAAAGCGTGCTGGTTACGTTGGCGAGGCTATAGGTCTGTTGAATATAGTACATAAATGGGTGTGGCGTGATGAGATCATGGTGTCAGAACAAATCGCACATAATCAAAGATTAGAGGAAATCATCCGCCATTCCACCGCTCCACTTACACAGAGCATCGTTATTGAGGGCTTATACCACCACATAAATACAAATGCCCTTTTACAACGGCTTGAGGAGGAGCGATCAAGGATCTTTAAGGCGCTTAATAATCCTGAATTATCCCAAAAACAACGAGATTACCGCCAGGATGAGTTTGGTGAGGGACTGGATTATCTTGATAAGTTAATTTCATCATTGCGTGACAGTACAAGCGTTTTCAACAATAAAAAGCTTGATTACTGCCGCCTGTGTGCTGCTGAAACCACCAACCAGGAAAACCCAGGGCTTAAGCGTGATCCCAATACGATCGCGCAGCACATATCCCAAGCCTGTTTACAAAAACATGAGGCCGAAAACCGCGCATGCGATCAATCAAAGAACCCTGGCATCTGGTCGGGCGACAATCCCTTGACCGATGCCGGCCCGGTACAGCTAATTCACGAAGCACCTGCCAAAGGTGTGCCTGAGGTCGCGCAAGCATGGATGTCCTTGGTCCAACCCGGAGGACACGCAAGTGCGGCCATGGCCACACAGCAACTGGTGGCACAAACAGGGCTGATAGAGGCCGCACAAACAGGCCTCCTTGAATACGAAAAGGCCGGCAAGACGGCCGCGCAGGTAGTGCGCGATGCAATACAGGAAGGCATGCAGCAGGCCGAGAACGCCATCGTCCGGTTTGCCACCACCGGCAAACTGGAGTTCAACTCGTTTGCGCAATCGGTCATTGCGGACTTGATCCGTATTCAGGTGCGCCAGAACATTATCGGGCCACTGGGTCAGTATGCCGTCAGCTTCCTGAGTGGGCTTTTCAACGCCGGTGGGTATAACTTCAACTCTGCCGGCACGATGTGGGGAAATAAGCCCGTACATCCGAACCTTGGTGCTCCGAATAGCGGTGCGCCCTACCTTATCAAACATCGCGGCGGGGTGGTCGGGGCCGAAACCTCGGTGGCCCACAGGATGGTAAGAGACGTAGCGTTTGACTATGCCAGGCGCCCGGTTTACGGCGGCTTGGCGAGTAACGAGGTGCCGGCCATCTTGCAACGCGGCGAGATGGTGATCCCGCGTAATCTGGTGCAAGCCTCACAGCAGCTGCCACAGGTAGAGATTCACTTTGAGAACCGCGGCACGCCACAGCGCGAGGTCGGGCGCACCGTACAGTTTGATGGGCAGCGCGCCATTGTGTCGGTAATTCTCGATGATATAGATCGCAATGGCCCGATTGCGCAGACCATGCAACATAACTTTGCACTCAATCCGGCGGTGTCATGATGACAACCGCAGTGTGGCCAGATTACGCGCCGGTGGTGGCAGACGGGTTTGCCATCGGTCATGACGCGGACGTGGAACGCACCACGCTGGTAGATGGTGCGGTGCGTCAGGTAAGGCGTTTTACGCAAGCACCGCAAACCATACAGATACGTGCCTTGATTGACGGCACAGCTAAATACCGCAATTTCCAGACGTGGGCGAATACACAAGCCCATCAGGTATTTTTATTCCCTGATCCTGTGCGTGGCAATCAGGCTCGCGTACGGGTACGTGGCGGGGTGGCAGGCATTACCGCCACCCTGAAAGTAGGTACCGGGCAAACACAGCTGTGGGAGATTGCCTGCACGCTGGAGGTGGTTTTATGAGTAAACAGGGGCAGATTGCTGACCGCGCTCTGACGCCACAATCGGTGATTGTAGAGGCGGTGGAGATTACGCATGTGGATATGCCGCAGGCCGCAAGGGTAGTGAACGATACGCAGAATAGAAAGATAGAGGGTAACGAATACATCGCGCTGCGTTTTGACGTGACCATGCCGGACGCTGCGGACGGACGGCGACCGCGCGCGCGGTTAGTGCTGGACAACGTCGGGCGCGAGTTGAACCAGTGGATTGAGGTTTCTAACGGCGGCGTGGGTGCCACGGCACGCCTGATGCGGGTACGCATCGACAGCAGCGAGCAGGCACACGTTGAGTGGGAGCTTGGCATCGGTTTGGCGGCGGTATCTGGCAGCAGCGAGCGGGTAGAGGCGGAGCTTGGCTATGGGTCGTTATTATCCGGGCCGGCGGTTACGTTACGTTATGACGTGCGCAGTGCGCCGGGGCTGTTCTGATGCAGGCTAA
This sequence comes from Gammaproteobacteria bacterium, assembly GCA_963422595.1. Taxonomy (GTDB): domain Bacteria; phylum Pseudomonadota; class Gammaproteobacteria; order UBA4575; family UBA4575. The sequence continues at coordinate 862,113 of OY730298.1, read as the reverse complement.
AAATCGACTTTGGTACGAGCATTGGCTGGGTCGCTGGGTTGGCAGCCAGTGGTTGGGACAGATGGACTGCGTGCTGTTTGTGCGTAAGGTGATGTGGAAAGAATTTGACCTGGCGTTGTCCCTGCCCGCCGCGGCTGATGGTAAGGCACCGCCGATGGCACCCGATGCGATTAAAGCTGCTGCCACGGTGCGCGCACGGGACCAACAGGTGACAGACATCAAGGGGGATTTTGTGCGAGTACGTGCAGCTGGCGAGCATCCGCAGGATGGGGATTGCGTGATTATGTGCACCGCGGGCCGCCGCACCGGTGTTGGTCATCACATTGGGTTGTTTGCCTGCGTCAACAATGATGAATACGTGCTGCATTATGTGGCTGGTGTGGGGGTACATCTGCACCCGTTACGTAACCTGCGCGCCTGTGGTTGGCACTGTACGGGGGTATACAAGTGGCTGGCAAGATAACTAATAAGATACAACCGTCGTTGCGCTCTACCCCAGAGGGGGAGGGGGGATTGATGCTGGACGTGTGGCCACATCCGTTGACGGCTGCGGGGCGGGTGACCACTGCGTTGCCTGCCAGCACCACCACGTTACAGCAGGCACTGGATGCGCTATGGAAGAAATATCCAACCCAGCGCGTCGCCGAGGATGCGCTGCTTATCACGCTGAATGGCGTGATAGTGCCGCGTGCAGACTGGGCGAGCACCAGGCTGGTCCCCGGCAGTGTGGTTACACTGCGCGTGGTGGCGCAGGGCGGTGGCGACAGTAATCCTATGGCGGTAGTGGCTATGCTGGCCTTGACGTTCGCGGCCCCTGGACTGGGTAATCTTGCAATAGGTGCGGCCTGGGGGGCGAAAACCACGTTTTTGTCGACGCTTGCGGCGACCGGTGTTGCGCTGGCCGGGGGGTTGGTGATTAATGCTTTATTTCCACCACCACGACCCGAGGGGCCGGATACTGCCGCGCCCAGGCAGGTATACAGCCTGGCAGGTGGAGCTAACCGCCCGCGGCTGCACGAGCCGATGATGTTAGTGCTGGGCAAGCACCGCGTCTATCCAGACCTGCTCGCCAGCCCATATTTGGACATGGACGGTCAAGAGAGTGACTTGCAGCAGATGGTATCTTTTGGGTTGGGCAATCTGGACATCAGTGATATCCGTGTCGGCGATACGCCATTAGATGATTATATCGGCGTGCAAAAAGAGATCCTGCGCGAAGGCAAGGTCAGCACCATTGTGCGGCAGAACACAGAGACTATTGACGGGGCGGAATTGGGCAGTAATGAGCCGTCCACGCAACCGGTATGGGTTACTCGTGAACTGCCCACCGGCACGCGCACCGTGAAGTTGTTGATATCTGCCGTGCTGTACGACCAGCGTGGCAGCGGCAAGAAGGGACGTGCCGATCCCAGAGGGCATAACATTGATGTGTGGTATCGCGATACGGCAAGCGATGCCACGGTCACCAGCGAGCGCGTGTGCACCACCACGCCGGGGCACTGGAAGACCTTGCAGGGCATCTTCAATCAGGAATGGGTGCCGCCGGTGACGATCTGCAAGGATGTTGAGCGTACATCCGGGCCATGGGTGCAAAAACGTGTATTTATTAAAGGTGATCAACGCAATTTGTATCGCCAGACGTATTCCATCGCACTTGACCCCGGTAAACGTTACGAGGTGCGGACGCGCATTGTGGGCAAAATACCCAATGACCGCGGGGCAAAGTTGTTTATCAAGTTGGATGCGATCGTCTGCCACAAGGAAAACGTTCCGCAGTCTTCCAGTTACTATGAGCAGACACGGATGGCAGTAAAGATACGTGCCAGCAAGCAGTTACACGGCAGACTGGAGCGATTGTCTGCCATCGTGCAGCAGCAGCTGCCGGTGTACCGGGGCGGGCGTTGGGGTGCACCTGAAGCGACCTTGAATCCGGCCTTTATATTTCGTGCCTTTGCCAGGGGCTGGCGCGATGAGGGTGGGCGCCTGCTGGCCGGCGCTGGATTGGATGAGAAACTTATTGATGATGCCTCGATCATTGACTGGGGCGAATATTGCGACACGCAGAGATTAGCGTGCAACCTGGTACTGACCAGGACGCAGACTGCCGAGCAGGTATTGACCACCATTGCGCAATGTGGGCGTGCCAGTCTGGATTGGGCGGCCGGCAAGCTGGGGGTGGTATGGGATGCTGCGAACAAGCCCGTTACGGCGATGTTCGGCCCGCAATCAATTCTGGCCGGTAGTTTCGCCTGGCAGTGGACCGGCGAGGAAGTCGCTGAAGAGATTATATGTAACTTCATCAATCCAGCTATGGACTGGCAGCAGGATACTGTGCGGCGGGTAATCCCGGGCATCGTCGGGCCACGCAAAACAGCCACGCTCACCTTGCCTGGGATTACCAATCGCGCACAAGCGCAGCAGGCGTGTAACCTGCTGGCGGCCAAGCAGAAATATCACCGCCGCCGCCTGAGTTGGGAGGTCGGCGCCGAAGGGCTGGCGGTGCGCCGCGGCGATGTGGTGTATGTGTCTCACTCGTTGATCGATGGTGGGATTACGGGCCGTCTGGAGATGGCCAGGTGGGGGCACGCCTGCGTGGTACTCGATCGCGATATCGAGGTCGGCGAAGGAGACGCCACGCTGGTGCTGCGCCTGCCCGACGGCAGTGTGCAACAGTACACCGCCACCGAGCTGGCAGAGCCGCCACGGGCAGAGGGCGTGGAATACATCTACACCAGATGGACGAAATCTACAATCACCCGGCAGCTAAACCTGCCGCAGAATAACTGGGTATATGGCAAATATCCCAAGCCGCAGAAATCTGTGCCGCTGAAGTGGAATGCGTTCAAGCCGCAGACAAAACAGAATTATAGATATGTATTCCGCTCGCACCGCACCGCGGTGTCGCAAGACTGGTCAACACCTATACTGATCGGATGCCACGCCGCGGCAGGCGCGGCGCGAGCACTGCTCCTGGATAAGAGTTTTCCGCCTGCCCCTGACGGCGCAGACGAGCTGGTGCCCGCAGATTGCCACTTCCGCTGGTATGGCACCGCTGGCGCGCCGCGCAAAGTCAAAGTCGTCGCGATTGAACCGCTGTCGGCCACGCGCGTGCGGATTTCGGCTATTGATGAGATTCCGGAATATTACGACTCATCAAACATTACGGCTAACGAGCCGCTACCCACCTTGTATTATCGCGTGCCACAAGTGGTGAACGGCGCAGTTAGCAACGCGCCGGTGCAAATCGGGCGCGGCAGCATGCAGCAGATCACGCTGGCACTCACCGTCACCGGCGATTGGCGCGGCGGCGTGGTGTACGTAGGCAGGGATGTCGTCGCCACTATGGTCGACGGTGCCAGCCGCACACAATGGCTGGCAGAATACACAACTGATAGTGTCACAATTACCGTCGTGCCCGGTAGCGAAGCCGCACCGCTGGGGGCAGCGTGGTCGACCGAGTACACCATGATCAATGTAGTCGCGCCTGATCCGGTCGCTGACTTTGCGGTGACCGTGCTGACGGATGGTACGCGCAAGTTTAGCTGGACGCCGTCCGATTTTCCTGGCGTGGTTGGCTATCAAATCCGCTATCACGTCACCAACAATAACTGGGACAACATGCTCCCGTTGCATGGTGGGATGCTGACCGCTACAAACTGGGAGAGCTTTGAACCCGACGTGGGCAATTATGTCTTTGCGATTGTGGCAGTAACGTCCGACGGCGTGCTCAGCGAAGCTACGTATATCATGCAGCAACTGAGCGCGCCGCGCCGTCTGAATGTTGATGGCATAGCCGGGGCCGACGGACGCGATGGCGCAGATGGGGCTGACGGTGATGACGGCGTAGGGCTAGAGTATATTTTCAAGATCACTTCGACAACGTCTATTCCGTCAAATTTGCGTCCCCTGAATACATGGGGTTACGACCAACCCGGTGGGCGTGGTTGGAAAGATGCTGCACCTAACTTGAGCGCTGGCCTGCCGTACCTGTGGCGTGCCCAGCGTAAGGTGGTGGGTCAACCAACGGCGGGCACTGCGGTGGCAGATAACTGGTCAGCACCGGTCATCGTCGGGCGATACGGTGCCGACGGGACTAAGGGCGATAGAGGGCTACAAGGTGAGCGGGGACTGCAAGGCATAGCCGGGGCCGACGGACGCGATGGCGCAGACGGTGATGATGGCGTAGGGCTAGAGTATATTTTCAAACGCACCTCAAGCGCGTCAATTCCAACAAATCTTCTCCCTTTGAATACATGGGGCTACGACCAACCCGGTGGGCGTGGTTGGAAAGATGCTGCACCTAACCTAAGCGCCGGCCTGCCGTACCTGTGGCGTGCCGAGCGTAAGGTGGTGGGGTCGCCTGCGCAGGGAGCTGCGGTGACTGATAACTGGTCAGCACCGGTGATTGTGGGGCGCTTCGGCCCGAAGGGTGATCAGGGCGTTATCGGGCCACGAGGTGAGCGGGGACTGCAAGGTATCGCAGGAGCTGATGGCTCTGATGGCGACGACGGCACCGGGGTAGAGTATATTTTCAAACGCACTTCGGCCACGTCAATTCCGACAAATCTTCTCCCTTTGAATACATGGGGCTACGACCAACCCGGTGGTCGCGGCTGGTCGGATGCAGCACCTAACCTGAGCGCCGGCCTACCGTACCTGTGGCGTGCCCAGCGTAAGGTGGTGGGTCAACCAACGGCAGGTGCTGCGGTGATTGATAACTGGTCAGCACCAGTCATCGTCGGGCACTACGGAGAAAAGGGAGATAAAGGCGACACAGGACAGTACGAAACCAGTATTGTCACCCAGTTTATCTACAATCACACCGACTCCAATGCACCGCCGCCGCGCGTCACTGGCGGCGAAAAGAATGACACGCACTTGCCCAATGGGTGGACATATAACAGCTATAACGCAGCCAGGAAAGCCACCTTCATTTGGTACTGCCAAAGGCGCGGCAAGCCCGGCGCATGGTCAGCCTGGTCTGTGCCGGCGTTGTTCGTTACTGGTGACGTGATCACACTGAAAACGGCGTACACCAGTTGGCATCCAATCGAAAATTGGCGGGATTCCCTCAAGGAGATCCCGAAACGTGCCCAGAGCGTGCTGTGGAGCAGGAATGCGGAACAAGGTGCAATTTGGGTAGTCGGCGTAGAGCAGGTTGTTGCCAGGGGCACCGGCACCGAGCGACGTTGTACGACCAGGGATGGATATTGGGTACGAAATATAAAGAGACCGGACGTCTGGATGCCTCCCGTCACCACGTGCAAGGACGTGAAAGTTACCTACACCAGCAAAAAGGTGCGCTACCGCTATCTGTTTGCAGTACATGAGTAATTAAGATGTACCTCTATACCAACAAAGACCGCTCTATCGCCTGCGTTAATGCTACGCCTCTACCGCTCTCGCACCTGCCCGTCGGCGCTATGGAGCATCAGATTGATGAGGATAAGCTGGCAAAGCTACTGCCGATCGGGGTGAGCGCCGAGACGCTGGCCGACCTGGGCTATGCATTTGATGGAGAGACCTTTACTGCCGCCACTCCACCCCCGGCCGCGCCCGCAGGCAAGAACTACACGTTGGACGAGTTTCGTGAACATATCACGCAGCAGATCAAATCCAGTACCGCCGCCGTGCGCACCCTGCTGGCCGGCACCGAAGACCCTGCGGAGCTGGCCAATTATACCTATAAGCGTCAGCGTGCCGCGCGCATCATTGCGGAGACCGCGACACAAGCGGATTTGGCAATTCAGCAGGCCGAGATCAAGGCACGCGACATTAGTGGTGAGACGGTACTATCGCTGGCACAACGCCAACTGCAAAAGGCCGCCGTGCTGGAACGCGCCTGTGCCGAACTGGATGGACTGAAAAAGTCCAGCCTGGCGCGCGCCGCCGTGGCATTGACACAGAAGGAGTTATCCGTCATCGGTGACGAATGCGTGGATGCCCTGATTACGATTCAAACCGTAGTGGCAAACCCAGCACCCAGCCACGACACATCGAATGAACATTGAGATCAAACTCCTGAAACTGCACACGCGCGCGCGGCAAGCGGCACGTGAGCATTTCGCCGCACAGCCGGCCATGGACGTAGTCACCCCGCGCCTGCTCCCTGTCCAGCCCGACAAGCTACCAGTATTCAGATTGGGCAATGGCCTGTCACTGGCCTACCACAGCGACTTGGAAATGCGCTATCTAGCCGCCAGACACCACGCGGACGTGTACCAAATCGCGCCCGTATTTCGGGCTGAAACCCTCGATAAAACCCATTTATTTGAGTTTACGCTGGTGGAGACCATCCGCATCCGTCGCACACTTGAAGCTACTAACAATGAAGTGCTGCAACTGCTGAAATCCATCTTTATGGCATTGGGGCAAACACTGAACAAGTCCAGCATTACTATTACATCCAACGTAACACAAGCAACCGTAGCCCACGAGGTGTTTTACAACGGGCTTGAAGTGGCGAGCTTCTACGCCGACTCCCGCGATGGTAGCACCATCCTGCAAACCTTCCCCAACGCCCCGGCCAAATGGATCGAAGCTGTCTGCAAGGGGCCGCCCACCATACAGGCTGGCATTGGTATCGAGCGCGTTATGCAGGCGGCCCTGGGCCTGGATGACGTCATTCAGCTCCGACACGCATATTTTCCCCCAGCCCCCACCGCATGATGCACAAAACCACACTCTGGGCGAAACTGCACAACGCCACCGTCACGCATAAAGCCATTGAATATGACGGCTCCTGCGGAATTTCCAAAAGCCTGATGAAAACAGCAGGCATTGACGAGTTCGAACAACTGCACGTCTACAACATCAACAACGGCGCACGCTTTATCACCTACGCCATCCCGCTCGCACAGGACGGACAGGTCCACCTCTACGGTGCCGCCGCTCGCTGTGGTGAAATCGGCGACCGAGTGATCATCGTCGCCTATCGCTCTATCACGGCAAATGAGCAACTGATCCCCAAAGTGCTGCACCTGCAACAAGACAACACCTTGAATCAGTAAGCCATAATGAGTGACTCCATCAACTCCCTAACCCCCAAAAATCTGGAAGAATACATTGCCGTATTCACCCACATCTGCGTGGGCGATCCCACCCAGGCTGGCCGCCACCGCTACTTTTGCACCTGGAAACCCAACGACTTGCGTGAGAAATTGAACAAGGCCTTTGAAAAGGAGCGCAAGCTGGGCGGCTTTTACACCGACCACGCCATCGTCCTGGGTGAAGTTACCCACCCCATCTTTAACAAAAGTGTCCGGTACGCGGAGGAATACATCTGTCGGTCGACAGGTCAGGACGGCATTGCTGTCAGACAAGCCTTTACAGATTGGGCGTTCGGAAAAGGAGCACGGATCGTACTGGCGCACAACCTGCCACTGGCAGATGACCAGCGCAGCCTCGTGCAACGAGAACAAATCATGAGCCACAACGGTTGGAAGATGTTCTCACAAGTGTGGTGCAAGTGTGGATAAAAACCTGTTATCCAGCTTCCTGCGCAAGCGCCTGCAAGCATTTGCTGGCGAACCCCATCTGCGTGCCATTGGTATAGGTGATGAAGATCGCGCCCTTCACCGCCCAGATAGAAGACATCGTTAGACATGACGAGTGCTTCGAGACTGCCTATTTCAAGGGTAAGACCTACCTGAAGCGCTGGTTTCTGACCGCACCATCCGATGGCAAGGTGCACTCCGATAGCCTGTTCATCCACCACATTGTGAGTGCCGACACCCTTAATCCGCATTCGCACTCGTGGGACTTCCTGACTTATTTGATGAAAGGTAGCCAAATTGACCACGTCTATGACCAGCAGGGCCAGCACCTCGCCAGCCTCATCTTGCAAGCACCCCTGCTGATCTACCGTCCGCACCACCTCATCCACAAAGTCAACCCCCTAGACGGGGGAACCATCTCTATCGTTCAAACGGGTAGCCGAAAAGCCACCAGCAGCATTTACACGTCATCGGGCAGGATCATACCGATCCTTGATGTACTGAAAGTTTCGGATAACGGTGCAATTCACGCCTAGCCAGCTTATTGATCTGCGTGCCGCTGTGCTGGCGCAAATCCGCACCCACTTTGCCGCGCCTGACTACCGTGCTACCGAGGTGCAGACGTCCAGCCTGCAACACTACCCCTCCTATCTGCCGGCCTGTTACCGCTTCAACGACAACGCAGCTAATCCTGACAATCCTGACTTGCGAGTGCTGATGCACGGCCAGCCGGCGCGCCTCGCCCCCTTCCATGAGTTTGAACTGCGCGCCTTGTGTGTGCGGCACAACGTGGACGTGTATCAAATCGCCCCCTGCTTTCGCAACGAGCAAGATACTACCCATCTCTACTGCTTCCATATGGTGGAGTGGGCGCAACGACTGGATCAGACCCGGACAGACGTAGATTATCAAAACGAGACTTTGACCCTCATTGAGCACGCCTTTGAGCAAGCTGGCATGAGCGTGCCGCTACCTGCAACCCTCTCTTGGAGGCAGGAAGTCCCCGCACGTGGCTACGTCCTGCTGCAAGATTTTCTTGAATTAGATGTCTATCCCTCACCGCACTGCGTGGACGGCGTGCAGCAACGCTTTGAGCTGTTCTATGACGGCATTGAGATCGCCAACGTGTTTCTTGACAACTGCGACGCTGATGACTTCACGCGCAAATGGCCGGAAGCGCCAGACGCTATCGTGGAAATGGTCAGGGATGCCCCGCCCACCATCTGCGCCGCCATCGGATTGGAACGCCTGCTGATGGCCATGACGGGGGAACGAGACGTCCATAACACCCTGCCGTGCCCCTAGAGTTATCCACAGATGCCCTTGCAAAAATCCAACAACCATTGGACTATGTCAACAGATTGTTGAATCTGTTGGTTGTTTTTTTGAGAAATTTATCAGGTCTGGCTATGTGGACAAGTTAGAAACCTGTCCCTTCGCCTTAAAAAATCATGTTTCACATCACAGCGGCTCAGTGCCTTCGCTGAGGATGGCAAGGTATTGATCGTAGGCGAACAGCCGGCCGTAGTGTTTGCCGGTGATTTCACGTGCAATTCCTTGTTCCGCCAAAAGGTTCATCGCCCTGGAAACGGCAGGAAGCGAAAGCTGCGTGCGTTCGCAGATTCCAGACAGGGATAGAATCGGCTGTGTCTTCAGCACTTCGTACACCCGCAAAGCAGACCCCGCACGGCGGCCGCTTTGTTCAATAATGGTGCGATGCGCTGCAAACACTTCCAACAATCGATGCACCGTGTCAACAGCACTTTCCGCCGTTGTCTGCACCCCTTCAAGAAAGAAAATAAGCCATGCTTCCCAGTCGCCAGTGCGGCGCACGTGGGATAACAGGTCATAGTATACGCTTCGGTGCTGCTTGAAGTAGAGACTCAGATACAGAAGAGGCTCCCGTAACATACCAGAATGACACAACAGTAGCGTTATGAGCAGTCTGCCCACACGTCCGTTGCCATCAAGGAAGGGGTGAATGGTCTCAAACTGCACGTGGGCAAGCCCTGCACGAATCAGTACAGGTAGCCCGTCATCGTCGGCATGGAGAAAGCGCTCCAACGCAGCCATGCAGTCGGGCACGGCAGTATGCGGTGGCGGCACGAAGGTGGCATTACCGGGCCGGGTTCCGCCAATCCAATTTTGAGAACGGCGAAACTCGCCAGGCCTTTTGTTACTGCCTCGCCCGCGTGCCAACAACACGCCATGAATTTCGCAGACCAGTCGATTGGATAACGGGAAGTCTTCCGCCAGACGACGCAGGCCATGCTCCAGTGCTGCTACATAGTTGGAGACTTCGATTACGTCGTCAAGTGGAATACCGGGTGCCTTCTCTAACTCGAAAAGCAGGAGGTCCGATAATGACGACTGCGTCCCCTCTATCTGAGAGGAGAGTACCGCCTCTTTGCGTACATAAGTGTAAAGGAAGAGCGCCCGATCCGGCAGCAACGCCGCAATGCCCTCAAGCTTTCCCAAGGCGAGCGTCGCCAATTCGAGCATCTTTTGAAGTTGGCCATCAAAGGCCAGTGGGGGAACAGGTGGTAGCGGGGCCGGAACAAACGCGTGAACCCGCTCATTAGCAGTGCCTGTAATCTCATAGCTGCCGATTTCTCCGCGGTCCATGCCGGAACTCCTAACAAAACGTTAATTAGCGGGCACTAAATTAACATATTCAATACTAAATGTTAATTTAATGTTAATTTAATACAGCTTTCTCCAAATAAAAATATTGTAAGTATTGCTTTACTATCAACGATTTATTTTCCTCTTTGCACCTGCATCACAGATATGCTGCCGCTTTTCTCATTGGCACTGAAGATATAATGGCGCTCACCTGGCTGGTAATGCGCCAGACCTTCCGGCGCAAACTTGCCGCCTTGGTTTGCATCCGGGTCAACCGGCGTTATGTCTACTACTTTCGGATGTGCAGGATCTTCAAGCGAGACCAGAGCTAAAGCATTGGCGCGTTCCAAGCCGACAACCGCAAACAAACTACCGTCCACGTGAAAGCTCACGACACTTTCTGGTTCGGAACCTTTGTTATCGCTGCGCCCATCCGGGTACAGACCTGCGGCGTGCGCCATCGCATCCAGTTGATTATCTGTATCGGCGATGAATGCCCCCGTTGCGGCGTCAAAGATACTCAACGTGCGCCCGCCTCCGACCGGCTTCCCACCCAGGACTTTCGCCGCCTTTGGGGCCGTATCACCTTCATCGGCAGTCAGCAGGAATCTGCCATCGGGACTTATCGAGATACCGTCCGGTTCGCGTAATGCCCTGATTTTTTTGCTGAATCGCACCTTACCATCATCTCTGATGTCCCCCACGTGTTCGGTTATCCCCAGGCCGAATACCTTTTCGATTTTTGCACTGGCAGTGTCTACCACAACTACACCATTATTTTCCTGTAATGAGACAAAGGCCCTGGCACTGTCAGGCGAAAAGACTACGAACTCAGGCTCAGTATTGGCAGGAGAATTGTCCTGTATTGGAATTTCAATTTCTTCGTCATTATTGCCGCCTACCACCACTCGCTCAAAGGTGCGCGAGTGTTTTTTATGCAACATGCCTGCGACGCCGCTGTAATCATGCAGCGGGATTTGCGTAACATCCACCCTTTGTAGGCCATCTCTGAAAAACACGTGAGTAATGCTGCCCTCGGGTGATGTGTAGCGTTTGCCGTCATAGCGATAGGCTTCACCCTCATTGGCAACGATCAGATACTTGCCGTTCGGACTGAATGCTACGCTGTCCGGGTGTACGCCCGCGACAAGAGTCCTGAGTAACTCGCCGCTGTCGGCATCATGGATCTGCACCTTGCCGGCGGCAAACGGATCTTGATCAATCACGGCAACTGCAAAAAAATTTGCCGTTGGATGAAATGCAACCGAACTAATCTCCTCGCCGTCCGTAACCTTGAAACGACGCAACGGCTTTGGTGCCTCGGGAGTAGCAATGGAAATAATCTCGACCGTCCCCTGTGTGCTGCAAGACAATGCAATCCGCTGCGTGGTTTTCTGAATGCTTATAATCTCAGTATCTTTATCGATGTCCTTAACGTCATACACGGCAACCGGTTGCAGGAAAATTCCATGCGACGTATACCCGCTCGCACTGGCGACCCCCATGGTCATCATGCAATAACACACGGCCCGAAAAAGTTTATTCAACGGAGAAATGCACATGAATTTCATCAGTTTTATGCACTTTTTTGATAAGCGAGCAATAAAAAAGCCGTTTGCACTATCCATGTGCAGACAGCTTTTGGTCTCAGAGGAATATTGAAACATCAGAATGCGTACTGCGTGCGGAATGAAATGGCTTTGCCGTCTTCTTCACCAAGTTCATCAAGTGAACCTTCACTGCCGTAGAAGTAATCGGTGTCGCCGTCAAGATAGTTCAGCATGAACTTAACGTTTTTAGTGGCGTACCAGTTCAGGCCGAGCGTCATCAACTCCCATTCGGCTTCATCATCCAAAATATCAACGTCTACTTCCCCATCTTCATATTTAGCAACCAGTTCCCAGGCACCCATAGTTCCTTTAGGACTGACTTTGTCAAATTCGCCGGCTTTGCCCTTATAGCCTCTGGATTCACCCGTCAGGATATAGCTGGCCTGGATGTAATAACTACGCACGTCTGCGTCTGAGGCATTATCCTCACCACTGTCCTCGTCAAAGTCTGCCGTACGGTATTCCGCCTGCAGAGATAATGGGCCGAATACACCGGCTGCTTCCACGCCAAGCTGGTCGGCATCATCCACAGCAAATCTCGTGCCGCCATCTACCACAACCCGTTCGACTGTATGTGTACCTAAACGGGTGCGAAAACGTGCCGTGCCCGCATCTCCAAAGTCACGCACAGCATACGAAGCTGCCATATGTACAAAGTTGGTTTTGCTTGAGCCGAAATGACCGCCGACTCTTCCCGCCATACTGTAGGCATCGGAACCGTCGTCGTCTTCCATGTCTTCGTCAATCAGGGCAGCCTGCCAGAACATGCGGTCACTGTGGCCATGCAGAGCAACCTGAAAAGAAGGCTTACCGGCCAGGAAACCGAGTTCCGTCGCCGGCGAGCGTTCAATGGTAGAAATCCACTTCGAACTGGTGAGTGCTTCCAACCCGAAAGGTGCATTGAAACGCCCGATCATCACGTCGGCGAAATCGAGGCCCTTGTATTTTATGTATCCCGTATTAATCTCTGTTTCCCCTTCGTCAATGTCGATGGTCATTTTATATCCCCAGTTCTTGCCGGAGGTGCCTTTGACGTTGATACGGGTACGGCGAAACTCCGATTCCGAGGCGTCATCACCGGCATTGCCGGCATTGTACAAGCCATCATAGCTGTCGTAGTCGTACATGATGCGGCCGCCAATGGCGAAGGAATTGCCGTTATTCGACTTGATTTTGATGCCGCCACCAGTTGTTTTGATCGAAATTTCTTCTTTTGAGGTTACCGCACCGGCAAACACCGCCGACGTAGTACAGAAGAAAGCCGTTGCCACCAGCGCGGCGAATACTGATTTACTTCTCACGAGGAAGCCTCCCAATTAAATTATGTTCAAAATGGACTCACGTCAGTGTGACGAGATACTCAAGGCAGATATTGATGCATGTCTATGAAGGGAATATGAATGGAACATTACATTTTCATTACAGTAGGCAAAGATATTTCTGACCTGGGCCTTAATAGTTTTGTAATAAATTTGAGAAATAATGTGGGTTCTCAGGATTCAGTAGAGATACAATCATGCAAAATCAATTCGTTTTGGCAGCGGTTTCCCGGTCGAATGCTAAAAATGCCAAAATAGTGAGCGGTATAAAGAATTTTACTGATTGAGGATGACCTCTCTATTCGCGAGATGGTGTCGTTTGCATTGGGTCAGGACGGTTACATCATTGATGAAGCTGAGGATGGCAATTTGGCGGAGGCGCAAATCGGCGACCGAGTGATCATCGTCGCCTATCGCTCTATCACGGCAAATGAGCAACTGACCCCCAAAGTGCTGCACCTGCAACAAGACAATACCTTGAATCAGTAAGCCATAATGAGTGACTCCATCAACTCCCTAACCCCCCAAAACCTGGAAGAATACATTGCCGTATTCACCCACATCTGCGTGGGCGATCCCACCCAGGCTGGCCGCCACCGCTACTTTTGCACCTGGAAACCCAACGACTTGCGTGAGGAATTGAACAAGGCCTTTGAAAAGGAGCGCATGCTGGGCGGCTTTTACACCGACCACGCCATCGTCCTGGGTGAAGTCACCCATCCCATCTTTAACAAAAGTGTCCGGTACGCGGAGGAATACATCTGTCGGTCAACAGGTCAGGACGGCATCGCTGTCAGACAAGCCTTTACAGATTGGGCATTCGGAAAAGGAGCACGGATCGTACTGGCGCACAACCTGCCACTGGCAGATGACCAGCGCAGCCTCGTGCAACGAGAACAAATCATGAGCCACAACGGTTGGAAGATGTTCTCACAAGTGTGGTGCAAGGCAGAATAGTGGCGGAAAAAGTGAGGCTTTCAGAAGAAGGCATTGATCGCTTTCGTGTATTTACTCCCTTTTTGTTCGATGACGGTGATCATCTGGATATTATTCTGAAAAAGGTATTGAATACTTGAACAATACCGTTTTATCACGGGAGCAAGTTCAGTCAACATTCATGGACGATTTTCTCGGAATCTTACGCGGCCAGTCAAAAAATAACCGCCCCCTTGATTTAACAGCCTGTGAATAACTTCCAGATTCTGCACAGCCTGTTTCTCGCGATTCTTAAAAAAACTCGCACGCCTCTACATTGCCTGCCGCGCGCGGCGGACTGGACCTGGGGCATCGGCCTGAATCACGACCTGACGCTGGGCAACTGGGGATATATGCTGGCGCATCTGAATTATGCCTTCCGGGATGAGTCTGCTTTCACCGATAATAATCTGGGTATCATTCAACAACAGGAAGTTCTGGACGCTGGCCTTGACTTCCATTCCAACGACGACTACTGGGTATTTTCCTTGTACGGAAAAAACCTGCTGGATGACGTGAAACATGGAGGTGATGCCCCACTGCCTGAAAAAATCGGCCCCTCCTCTCTTGGCGGCACTTTTTCACCGCTGGCCAAAGGACGCTATTATGGTGCAGAAATCACCTACACCTTCTACTAGGGAATCGACTAAGCTGCATTATAGGAAAACCCCTGGTTTCAAAATTCATGCTATTTTCTTACTGATCCATGTCCGGGATTTATCTACCATTGAAACAGACAATAGCAACACCGAATATCTCTCTCAAATCGATTTTTCAACATCAAAATATGACCCGAATCATAGCGTTTTAGCAGAATAATGACAGATCAAAACGACCCTCTGGTACGCTTTGTTGACGTGCAGAAGAGCTACGATGGCGAGACGCTGATCGTCAGGGATTTCAATCTGGACGTTGCTGCCGGCGAGTTCCTGACCATGCTGGGTCCATCCGGGTCAGGCAAAAGTACCTGCCTGATGATGCTGGCTGGCTTTGAGCCGGTAACCGAGGGCAGGATCATGCTGGAAGGACGACCAATCAATAACGTGGCACCACACAAGCGCGGCATCGGCATGGTGTTTCAGAACTATGCCCTGTTTCCCCACATGACGGTAGCCGAAAATCTGGCCTTCCCTCTTCAGGTTCGCTCCATGAGTAAGGCAGAAACTGAAGCGCGCGTTAATCGGGCACTTGGCATGGTGCAACTGAGTGGTTTCGGCCGGCGTCGACCGGCTCAGCTATCAGGTGGGCAGCAGCAGCGGGTAGCGGTAGCCCGCGCCTTAGTGTTCGACCCCAAGCTTGTGCTGATGGACGAACCCCTGGGCGCCCTTGACAAACAACTGCGCGAACAGATGCAATATGAAATCAAGCATCTCCATGAAAACCTGGGGCTGACAGTGATCTACGTCACTCATGATCAGTCGGAAGCCCTGACCATGTCGGATCGGATTGTGGTCTTTAACGATGGTATCGCGCAACAATTGGCAACACCGCATGAACTCTACGAACATCCGGCAAATGCCTTTGTCGCAGGCTTTATCGGCGAAAATAACCGCTTGTACGGTAGCGTTCACTCCATCAGCGACCGGCATTGCCGGGTGCGTATCGCCAACGATATTGTAATCAAAGCTCTGCGGGTCAACGTGTCCGAAGCCGGCGAAAAAACCACGCTGTCGCTACGTCCGGAAGGAATAGTGATCAACCCCACCGAAGACGCGGGATACGACACCAGACTGACAGCGAAGGTAGAAGAACTGATCTATCATGGTGATCATATCCGTGCCCGAATGCTCGTCGCCGGCCGCGATGACTTTATCGTCAAAGTCGCTAATCGTGATGTCGGGGACTTCCCGGGCATTGGTGATACCGTTACGCTTGGCTGGAGATGCGATGATTGCCGTGCCTTGGATTTCCATCAGGATATGTGAAGACAGGGCAGGTAAGATAACTGATACATGGAACCATATGTTTTAAGCAATATACTAAGGAGGGAAATAAATGAGAAAGTTTACAGCAATACTCGGGCTGGTACTGGCGATGGCGGGCTTCCCGTCAGTACAGGCAGATATTACGGAACTCGTCGTAGTCTCATGGGGCGGCGCCTATTCGCTCAGCCAGCAAAAAGCTTACCATGTCCCTTACATGGCTGCGAATCCGGACATCAGGATCATCAATGATGACTCTGCTTCTCAGGCCGTGGCCAAGTTACGTGCACAATATGAAGCCGGCAATATCGGTTGGGATGTGGTGGACATGGGGCCGGATGAGGCAATTCGCCTCTGTGATGAAGGGCTGATCGAAATAATAAACGTGGACGAAGACCTGGCTGCCGCACCCGATGGAACCCCAGCGTCGCAGGACTTTGGAGACTATCTGGTCTCTGAGTGTTTTGCTCCGCAAATCGTCTATTCAACGACCTTCGGCTACCGCACCGACCTGGTCAGACAGAAGCCGACCAGCCTGTGTGATGTATTTGATCTGGAGAAGATCCCGGGCAAACGCTCGCTTCAAAAAACCCCGCCCCGTAATATGGAATGGGCACTGCTGTGTGACGGCGTATCCCCGCAGGAAATTTATGACGTACTGTCTACAGAGGAAGGGGTTGAGCGGGCACTGGCCAAGCTCGATGCCATCAAGGAAGAAGTGATCTGGTGGTCGGAAGGGGCACAGACACCACAAATGCTCGCCGACGGCGAAGTGGTCATCGGCTCCACTTATAACGGCCGTTTGTTTTCGCTTATTGAGGAAGAAAAACAGCCTGTCGCCATGCTGTGGGACTGGCAGGTACTTGATATAGACGGTTGGGTCATTCCCAAAGGCACACCCAATCTGGCGGAAGCCAAAAGGTTTATCAAGTATGCCACCGATACGCAGCGCCTTGCTGACCAGGCCAAATATATATCCTATGGCCCGACACGCAAATCCTCAATACCGTTGGTTGGCAAACATGCGGAACTGAGTGTCGACATGGCACCACACATGCCGACTCACCCGGACAACGCCAAGCGTACTCTGCTTTACAACTATGAATGGTGGGCTGACCACCGCGATGAGATTGATCAGCGTTTTCAGGCCTGGCTGATAAAATAATCACGGACATGAGTCAGATATCCAAGCCACGAACGGGAACGGCACTGAATCTGAGAAATGGCTACTGTTACCGCTGAGAGTAAAACATTGGGGAGCAGCGGCATTCCGCTGAAGGTCGGCCTGAGGCGTTCCCAACTTTTGGGAAAGACACGCGCACTGGCACTGGTGCTGCCGCTGTTGCTGTTTGTCGTCGTTACCTTTGTTTTGCCTATCACGACGGTGCTGACACGCAGCTTTGACAATCGTATCGTTCCCGACACCCTGCCAAAGACGGTTGTCGCCCTCCGCGACTGGGATGCCGGGAGCGGCCAGCTTCCCTCTGAGGCCGTCTACAGGGCATTTGTCAATGACATAAAAATTGCCGTCAGGGAACGCGCCCACACCCGGCTCGGCCAGCGGCTGAACTACGACCATCCAGGCATGGCCAGCGCGTTCCGCTCAACTGGCCGTAAAATAAAAAGGCTGCAAATTGAGCAGATAACCTCTTTCAGAGAGGCACTGATCAACATCAACAAAACATGGGGGAATATCGGGACCTGGCAGACTATCAAGCGATTTTCCAGCCGTTATACAGATGGCTACTTACTGAAGGCACTGGACATGAAGCGCGCGCAAGATGGCAGGATTGAGGCGATTTCAAAGGATAAAAGTATTTACGTTCTGCTTTTCTGGCGTACCCTCGCCATGAGCCTGTTCATTACGCTGGCCACCCTTGTGCTGGGCTTCCCGATTGCATATCTCATCGCCAACCTGCCGCAAAGATACGGCAACCCACTACTGATTCTGGTGTTACTGCCGTTTTGGACCTCACTACTGGTACGCACCACCTCATGGATCGTACTGCTACAGAAGGAGGGGGTCATTAACGACATGCTGGTAGGCATCGGTCTGATCACGGAGCAGGGCCGGCTCACCATGATCCATAATGCAACCGGTACCATTATCGCCATGACTCATATCCTTTTGCCTTTCATGGTATTGCCCCTCTACAGTGTGATGAAAACCATACCTCTCAGCTATATGCGGGCGGCACAATCGCTGGGCGCGTCTCGATTGCGGGCTTTCTGGAAAGTCTATTTCCCCAATACCATGCCCGGCATAGGTGCGGGATCCATTCTGGTCTTCATTCTCGCTATCGGTTATTACATCACACCGGAATTGGTCGGCGGCAGTTCGGGTACTTTCATTTCCAATCGCATTGCCTTCCATATCTCATCAAGTCTTAACTGGGGGCTTGCTGCCGCACTTGGGATGCTGCTGCTGATACTGTTACTGATCCTGTATCTGCTGTACGACAGAATCGTCGGCATTGACAATATGAAGCTGGGATAGACGTGTCACTTCCCGCACTTAATACCGCCAAGCGCGCGCGGCTCTATTCCAGCGACTCGATCTACTGCAGAAAGGAATACGCATCCTTTGCCGAAGTCGCGTGGCACTACATTTTCCGCGTTATTTGTGCGGCCATTTTTCTGTTTCTGATCTTCCCCATCCTGGTAATCGTGCCGCTTTCTTTCAATGAGCTGCCGTTTTTTACTTTCACACCGGAGATGCTGCGGTTGGACCCGTCCGGCTATTCCATGCAATGGTATGAGGATTTTTTCACCAATCCGAACTGGCAGAATGCCGTTAAAAACAGCATCATTATCGCGGTACTCGCTACTGCCATATCCACCGTGCTGGGTACCCTGGCTGCGCTTGGTCTTTCCCATCCCGCCATGCCGTTTCGCTCCTCCATCATGGCATTGCTGATTTCACCGATGATTGTGCCTCTTATCATATCAGCCACCGGCATGTATTTCTTTTATTCCGGTATCGGCCTACAAGGCACCCTGTTCGGGGTAGTGCTGGCACACGCGGTGCTGGGCACACCGTTTGTGGTGATAACGGTTACGGCAACGATGACAGGCTTTGACCGTACCCTTATACACGCCGGTCTGAATTTGGGTGCATCACCCCTGCTCGTATTGCGCAAAATAATCGTGCCACTTATCACGCCTGGCATTATTTCCGGGGCCTTGTTCGCCTTTGTCACCTCGTTTGATGAAGTGGTGGTAATACTGTTTGTCGGATCACACAGACAGAGAACCATCCCCTGGCAGATGTTCTCCAGTATTCGCGAGCACATCAGCCCCACCATTCTCGCCGTGGCGACCCTGCTTATCGTCTGGTCGGTATTGCTGTTGGCAACGCTGGAATGGCTGCGGCGACGCAATGAACAATAGCATCAGAAGTACATTCTCCAATAACGCACTATTTATACCTCTGAGTCTTTTCCCTTAATATCTTAGTACATTAAACTATCCTTGAAAACTAAATAAGGGGCATCCAGATGAACAAGGGGGAAATTATTCTGCCGCGGTTTTTGCGTACAGTTTGCTGTTCTTTAATCCTGGCAACTTTCAGCGGCATTCAGACCTCGGCGGCAGAATTCGAAGAAGTCGCGGAATCTGAAGAAGAATTTATCGGTGAAATCGACGTTGTTGCTACCGGCACCCGCCTGCAGACCCGCTCGGTGCATGATTCCCCTGCTCCCATAGATGTAATCCAGGGCGAAGATATACGTGGCCAAGGAACCAGTGATCTGGCTGATCTCGTCCGCAACGTCGTGCCCTCGTTTAATGTCAACTCCCAACCCATCTCTGATGCCTCAACACTCGTGCGGCCTGCCAGATTGCGTGGCCTGCCTTCTGATAATACCCTGGTATTACTGAACAACAAGCGGCGTCATCGCTCCTCGGTGATCCACTGGAATGCCGGCAATATGGGGTTCAAGGGTTCCCAAGGGCCAGATATATCGGTTATTCCCGCCATCGCGCTGAAACGGCTGGAAGTGCTGCGTGACGGTGCATCAGCACAGTACGGCTCGGATGCTATCGCCGGCGTGATGAATTTTATCCTCAGGGATGATGCCGAAGGCAGTTCCCTTGAAGTAAAATACGGCCAGTATAGCGAGGGTAGTGATGAATCTGCTTACATGATAGCCGGCAATATCGGTTTACCTTTCACCGATCGTGGCTTCTTCAATGCCAGCTTTGACTACGGTGAATCCGACGATACCGTGCGCTCTACACAGCGTAAGGATGCACAGACGTTAATTGATGAAGGCAACACACATGTCAAGGACCCAGTGCAGATCTGGGGCAGCCCCGAAATTGACGATGACCTCAAGACTGTTTTTAACCTTGGCTTGGAACTGGATGACAGCAAAGAGTTCTACATGTTTGGCAATTACGCCTCTAAAGAGGTGGACGGTGGCTTCTATTTTCGTAATCCAGGCACGCTGGGAGGAGGTCGTGTAGGTGTATTCGTCGACGGAGAGCACCCCGGCGACAACCATTTGATAGGTGACCTTGATCTCACGGATGATATCAATTGTAGTCAGGCTGTTACCATAGACCCACGCGGCCATATTGTTAACAACCCCCATCCCGATAAATGCTTTTCGTTTAACCAGTGGTTCCCCGGTGGCTTTGTGCCACGATTTGGTGGGGATATTGAGGATACTTCGGTGGTAGCCGGGCTGCGTGGCGAACTGGATAACGGCTTTAACTATGATCTGAGCGCAAGCTGGGGCCGGCATGACAGCGACTTTTTCATCTATAACACTGTGAATGCGTCATACGGCCCGGATTCACCGACCTCATTCGACCCAGGCGATTACACCCAGACCGAATACAGTTTTAATGCCGATTTCAGCTATCCGATGGAGGTTGAAAGCTTTGCTTCCGACCTCAATGTTGCAGGTGGTTTGGAATACCGTGTTGAGGATTTTGAAATTACTGCCGGTGATGTGCTTTCCTGGAGAGCGGGGCCATTATCCGATCAGGGTTACAGTGTCGGTTCCAATGGCTTTCCTGGTTTCAGTGCAGATATCGCCGGCGATTGGGATCGCGAGAACCGCGCGGCTTACCTGGACCTGGAAGCCGACGTGACTGACCGCTGGCTAGTCGGGGCCGCCGTGCGCTTCGAGGACTTTGACGATTTTGGTACCACCACTAACGGCAAACTTTCCACTCGTTTCGATATTACTGAGTGGCTAAGCCTACGCGCCACCTGGGGCACCGGTTTCCGTGCGCCGACGCCGGGGCAATCCAATGCATCCAATATCTCGACTGGTTGTGAAACATTGCAGCCAGAAGATGAGGTATGCACTCTAGTTGATATCGGGGTGTTGCCACCCAGCATAGTTGCTAGAGTGGTGGAAGGTGCTGCCAATGAATTAGACTCGGAAGAGTCTGCCAACTGGACAACCGGTCTGGCTTTTCGAGGGGAGAACTGGAGTATGACAGTTGACTATTTTAATATCGATGTGGATGATCGCATTAGTCTGTCGAAAAGCTTCGTGTTGGATGATGATGACAGAGCAAATCTTGCGAGTGCAGGTGTTTCCGGGGCAGACAAAATCTATCAGGTTCAGCTTTTCGTCAATGACATGGACACCGAGACCGAGGGATTCGACGCGGTTCTGAGCTACTCAAAGAAATGGAGTGCCAGCATCACCGACCTCAGCCTTGCTTACAACTACACCGATACGAAAGTAAAGAGTTTTTCATCCGCACTCATTGACGAAACGATTATTCGCGACATAGAAGATGCCTTACCGGAATCACGCTTCAATGCAACTGCAGTGCATAGATTAGGCAACTGGAACTTTTTACTTCGCTATAACTGGACGGACGAGTGGTATGAAAGAGAAGCCAATCAAACAACTTTTGGCTCTTACTGGACAATGGATGCTGAAGCGAGCTACTCCTTCAACAATGGCGTGAGGCTGATGGTTGGCGGCACCAACTTCACAGACGAGACACCAGATAGAAATAAAAGGGGGGCAACACAGATAGGCAACACTTACGGCCAATTCTCACCACTGGGCTTTAACGGTGCCTTCTACTATGGCCGCCTCGTGTACGACCTCTTCTAACCCAAACGACCACGCACTGCCAGGAAACTCTAATAATGACCTGATGAAAAGAGGAAGAGCCATGTTCAAAAATTATCTCAGCCCTGTTTGCCGCAGCGAGCATTCATGCTGATTGTGGTGACCCTTCAAAGCATCCGGGCAAGATGGCCCACGCAGCCAAACATGCACAGGAGATGGTCGCCGCTGCCATTGCCTACTTTGACGAGGTCGGTACATAAAAGGCGTTTGCCAAATTTACCAGTGACCCGGAGCCTGAGTTCCACCACCACGATCTCTACATATTTGTTATGAAAACAGATGGTATGAAGGTTGCCCACAGCACCGATCCTTCACTGGTTGGGAGCAATATAATAGGGCTGAAGGACGCCGATGGCACGGACATCGCCCTGGGTGAAGTCACCCACCCCATCTTTAACAAAAGTGTCCGGTACGCGGAAGAATACATCTGTCGGTCAACAGGTCAGGACGGCATCGCTGTCAGACAAGCCTTTACAGATTGGGCGTTCGGAAAAGGAGCACGGATCGTACTGGCGCACAACCTGCCACTGGCAGATGACCAGCGCAGCCTCGTGCAACGAGAACAAATCATGAGCCACAACGGTTGGAAGATGTTCTCACAAGTGTGGTGCAAGGCAGAATAGTGGCGGAAAAAGTGAGGCTTTCAGAAGAAGGCATTGATCGCTTTCGTGTATTTACTCCCTTTTTGTCCGATGACAGTGATCATCTGGATATTATTCTAAAAAAGGTATTGAATACTTGAACAATACCGTTTTATCACGGGAGCAAGTTCAGTCAACATTCATGGACGATTTTCTCGGAATCTTACGCGGCCAGTCAAAAAATAACCGCCCCCTTGATTTAACAGCCTGTGAATAATTTCCAGATTCTGCGCAGCCTGCTTCTCGCGGTTCTTAAAAAAAAAGACTCGCACGCCTCTACAGTAGGAATGACGGTTGGATTGTAGGGGCGGGTTTATAACCCACCCATGGACAGGTTTGAAATCTGCCCCTACAGAGACGCTGTTATTTGCAGCAGCCATGATCACAAAAATTCTTCGCTGGCATGGTTTTTGAGGGCATCGGCGTCACGGATGTATTTCATCACCGTGGCAGGATTAGTGTATTCAGGTCTATAAGAGCGAGATCAGATATCCGTTTCCAGGACTCAAGTTACGATGTGCGCAAAAATGGCAACCAGCACAATGCGCAAAATTAAACTTGATCAGGTTGCACCAGTTCGATTTTTAATCCCGAGTTCAATCTGTTATTTATTTCCTGCAACTGCTCGAATTTAATTTTAGTAGCCGAATTTGTATTCACATGGAGGCCATCACCAACATCACCCGAACTTCTCATCTTGTCTTTTTGTTGCGAAACCAAATGGTGACCTCGGGGGAAACACATCTTTAAAGAATGCACCTTTTCAGCACCGATCATCCTGATGGTTTCGACAAACGTATTTTTCACTTCGTTGTCATATATTTCCTCTCCATCAGGAAACGTTACTTTAATTTTTTCTTTTATGGCTCTTCCTCGACTACTACCCTCGTGAGACTGTTCCTTTTGCTGCAATTCCGTAGAAATTGCTGGCGGTCTCACTGCAAGAGAGTCAACGCTTATTTTTAGTGATTTTAAGTAAGAGATCACTTTTTGCGATCCGGGTGTAGACCCGCAAATACTCGCTGCTTTTTCAGATACAAGCTCTACCAGTAAATCATCCTTCTCCTCGATCAATTTCTGCCATGCTTCGGGAATACTGGTTTCTGCCTGTTTTTGTATCTGTAAATCTTTATGATCCTGTTGTGCATTTCCTATTGCCTTCCCATTTACTACTGCATCAAAAGATAGATATCGCCGCAGACGATCTGCAGATTCATTTACGTCACGCTCTATCAGATCCAGTTTATATACTTTTCTTTCTTCATAGTCACCCGGTGCCGCGGGCAGATAAAAATGCCATTCTTTCCCATCTGTCAGAACAGCGAATGGCACTCCTTTATGAAAGGCATATTCAAACAATTGCTGGTCGGCTCCAAATGCTTTTCCAGGTTGTTTTACTTCAATAAAAATAAAAGGCTTATTGCTTGTCGCACAAAGGGCATAGTCCACCCTTTTTCTTTTAACTGGATACTCTGGAATTACTGACTGCGGGTCAAAGATATCCCACCCCATAGCCCCCAAGAGACGCAATAAAATCCCCTGAGAGATAGACTGTTCATTTGGATATTCATCTCTTTCAAGCTTACTTTTAATATCCAATATACGCTCTTCCAGTGACATCATTAAACCTCTCGCTCGTTGAACTCAGCAGGACAGTAAAAAAATTCGGATGGCATGTTAAATTTGCGTTATAACATAAACACACAAGACCTTCCAAACCCGGCTGAGTAAAACGGGCATACCTTACTGCAATGAAATCAGACGGAACAGGCGTAATCGGCCTGGGGATTATGGGCAGGCCGATGGCCATGAATCTGCTGCGGGCGGGTTACAGGCTGGGCCTGTACGTGCGCCAGAAAAATTCTTTGCAGCCCTTTGAATCGCATGATGTTGAGCACTATGAAACGCCCGCGGAACTGGCGCAACATTGTGCAATCACCATCATAATGGTTGCCGATAGCCCGGATGTGACGGAAGTTATCACTGGCACGAACGGGATAATTCATAGTGCTGCCGCAGGGCATATTGTCATTGACATGAGCACGATCTCTCCTGAAGTAACACGAGGGCTTGCACAACAACTCAGTGAAAGAAATATCGAGATGCTTGATGTGCCGGTGTCGGGTGGCGAACAGGGAGCAATAGATGGCACTTTGTCGATTATGGTGGGTGGGAATGCCAGGGTATTCGGTCAGGCACTGCCGATATTGCAGTGTCTGGGGAAAAATATCGTTCACGTTGGTGCTCACGGTGCCGGACAAGTCACCAAAGCCTGTAATCAGATTCTGGTGGCGCAGACCATGTCAGCCGTTGCCGAGGCATTTTTACTGGCTCAATCCTCGGGGGTTGATCCGCATAAAGTACGCGAGGCTTTATTGGGCGGCTTTGCCTATAGCAAAATACTGGAGGTTCACGGCAAACGGATGCTGGACAATGCGTATAAGCCCGGCTTCATGGCCAGGCTGCATTACAAGGATATAAAGATTGCGCTGAGCAGCGCAAAGGAAAATGAAATTTCCATGCCCGGAGCTGAGTTGGCCGCCGGATATTTGCAAAAGATCGTTGCACAAGGTGACGGGGACCTGGATGCGGCGGCGATTGCCAAAGTGATCTTTGGTGAAGTGGCGGAAGGCGTTGGCTGAGATTGTTGCGAAGGTCTCTTTATTCCGTTAGGTAGGAGTCCAGAGACATAATCGTGACTGGATTCCATGTCGTGGCCAAGAGACGAGGCGACGGTTAATTTTTGATCTTTTGCAGACGATATAGTATGGGTTTTGCGGCCTCTCTGCCGATCGTAGAGCGGCGCAAAGACCACGTCTTCGGTGAGCGTGAACGCAGATTTCAACTCTATCGTCGCGGACGTTATGTCGAATTTAACCTCGTCTATGACCGCGGCACCTTATTCGGTTTGCAATCAGGCGGGCGCACCGAGTCGATCCTGATGTCGCTACCGCCCCAGGTGTGTTGGCAGTACGACTGGCAGCCTGAGGCGGGAAGCCCCGAAGAGCAGCTATACACGGACTACCGGCCAGCCCAGGACTGGCTGGCGTGATGCACATAAGGCATAATTGACACCAAGATGAGACCCATAAATATCACTTTGCTGGCAACCATTCTTGCTACTGTGGGGTGTGTCTATGGTGCTGATGAGACACTACGTCATACTATGATCATTGCTAAGCAAGGTGACATGCAAGCCCTTCAGAGCACCAATGTGGTAAGCCACAGGGAAACAAAATTCTCTTCCGGGGACATTATTACTGGCAAGGTATATGTAACTGACGGGGATGAGATACAGGTATCCAGGCATCACATCAGAATAGCTGGCGTGGACACACCCGAGTGGGACCAGCTGGCGCAAGATCAAGCCAGTCGTTGGTTTAAGCACGGAGAGCATGTTAGGAGCGTCTTGATCCAAACGCTCAAAGGCCAACAGGTGCACGTTACGGTAGAGGGATATGACAAATACGACCGGGTACTCGGCATTGTAAGCTACCGCGGTAAAGACGTCGGAGCATGGCTAGTGCAAAACGGGTACGCTATCGCAGCATATTCAGATAAATACAAGCACCTGGAACGTGAGGCCAAAAAGTCAAAGCGTGGCATGTGGGGTTATGTGAAAGCATACGATCCAAGGGGCTGGTGGCGTGGCGAAAAGAAAAATATCTATGGGTAGCCGTTATCCCAAAACGCGTATGCGTAGAATGCGCGCGGATCGCTTTTCACGCGAATTACAACGTGAGCATCATATTCACGTAAGCGACCTGATCTATCCGATATTTGTAAAAGAGGGCTGCGCCGCGTGCACCACTACCGGAAAACGGGTGCATTAAGGCAGTGGGCAGCACAGCCTCGTGCAACGAGAACAAATCATGCGCCACAACGGTTGGAAGATGTTCTCACAAGTGTGGAGCAAGGCAGAATAGTGGCGGAAAAGTGAGGCTTTCAGAAGAAGGCATTGATCGCTTTCGTGTATTTACTCCCTTTTTGTTCGATGACGGTGATCATCTGGATATTATTCTGAAAAAGGTATTGAATACTTGAACAATACCGTTTTATCACGGGAGCAAGTTCAGTCAACATTCATGGACAATTTTCTCGGAATCTTACGCAGCCGGTCAAAAAATAACCGCCCTTGATTTAACAGCCTGTGGATCACTTCCAGATTCTGCGCAGCCTGTTTCTCGCGGTTCTTAAAAAAAAAAGACTCGCACGCCTCTACACAGTTGTTTTGAGGCGTTGGTTGATGCCGGACGTGTGCGCATTCGTCCTATCCTGCTTACCACTATTACTACTTTTCTTGGTATTTCACCGTTAATCTTTTTTGCCAGCGGGGTGACGGTATTTCTATCACCTATGGCAATAAGCCTTGGGTTCGGCCTGATTTTCGCTACTGCGCTGATACTGGTAGTATTGCCCTGTTTTTACCTGGTTGCCGACGATGCACGTAATTTTGTCTTAACGCAATTCAAGGCGATGCGGGTATCCAATGCATAGATGAAGCTTGAAATTCAACCCGAGGAGTAAGCCATGAAACCGACGGATATTTACACCAAGGCAGTATTGACGGTTATTGCAGTTGCCCTCTGTGCAATTGCCTTCCAAAATGTAATCCTGCCCGCGCAGGCAGCAAGCCACTGTGGCGAAAATAGCTGGAACCCATGTTACGTCGAAGTTGAGAACTGGCCTTCCAGTCAGGATGTATGGGTTGAAAACTGGCCTTAAGACCTGAGATAGGTCGGCCTGAGCCTTGGTATAGCAGTTGCACTTTACAACAAAGGTGCAATCACCAGACTCACGATTGCCATCACGTTGATAAGAATGTTCATCAACGGCCCGGAGGTGTCCTTGAAAGGATCGCCTACGGTGTCACCGACCACTGCGGCCTTGTGAACGTTAGAGCCTTTACCACCGAGATTGCCTTTTTCGATATACTTTTTTGCGTTGTCCCATGTGCCTCGCACATTGGCTATCATCAGAGCAAGTAACACGCGGCCCAGCAGCGCGCCAGCCAGCATTCCGCCAAGTGTCTCAGCACCAAATCCAAGGCCGACGACTACCAGTGCAATCACTGCCAACAGTGCCTGAAAGTGATGCTTGACCATGTTGTAATCAACAAGGCAGGAAACAGGGCGAGGAAAAGTTTTGCACCCCAGGTTCGTTGGTAAGCCCTGTCGTGGCCCGATTCAAAACAGATGGACATAGTCAAACCCGCAAATATTCCGTCGCGATCTAACCGGGTGCAATAGCCAAATTTAATCAAAGGGAAGCAGCATGGTGCCACACAGAGCCGCAATTGACATTCGTGTCGAATGGCCGCTCGCGCTGCCCGGTTTCATTCCCCCATGCATAAGGAAAAAGCAGCCAAAAGACCCGAATCCCGGCAAGCCAGGTCCCAGATGAAGTGAACCTGATACTCCAATACAGTAGTCCCCTTCATCTGGGGGTGATCTCCAACCGGGCACGGGCACGTGTCAACCCCGAATACAGTGAGTCCCGCTTCATCTGGAGATTTTTACCGGAGTCAAACTCTGCTTCCGTCTCGCTTCGACCATATGGTTTGATAATCAGCATATTAAAGAATTGTATGTATTTTTCAGGAAGAACGCTAAATAAATACTCAAGCAAAAAACCAGTAACCAATCATAATGGCCATCACAATTCCGACAAGGTCAGCAAACAGTCCACAGCCAATCGCATGGCGCACTCGCTGTATTCCCACACTGCCGAAATAAATGGTCAACACGTAAAATGTCGTCTCCGTGCTGCCTTGTACGATAGCTGCAACGTTGGCAGCAAACGAATCCACGCCGTGCGTGTTCATGGTCTCCAATAACATTGCGCGCGCACCACTACCGGAAAACGGGCGCATCAGGGCAGTAGGCAATGCTGCAACAAACTCGGTATTAAGGCCAAGCGCAGCGACTATTTTCTCAGCAATGGCAAGTACACTATCCAGAACCAAACTGGCACGCAATACACCTATGGCCACCAGCATTGCTACAAGATACGGAATAATCATCACCGCAACCTCAAAGCCTTGTTTGGCACCGTCAATAAACGCATCGTAGATCTTGACCTTACGTAAAAAGCCCAGAGACAGAAAGGCCATAATCATGATCAATAGCAAAAGGTTCCCCAGTAGACTGGAGCGTTCGGTCAAACTACCTGGTTCACCAGCGAACAGGAAACCCAGCAGCAAGGCAATCAATGCCCCAAATCCCAATAGATAAATCAGCATGGTCTTGTTGCACAGTTTCAGTCTCTGGATATAGGCAACCAGCAACAGCCCTGCCAGTGTTGATGCGGAAGTAGCCAGCAGAATCGGTACGAAAATGGCGGTCGGGTCGACAGAACCCTGTTGTGCGCGGAACAAAAATATAGTTACCGGAAGCAGAGTCACCGAAGAAGTGTTCAGCACCAGAAACAGAATCTGCGCATTACTGGCCGTATCTTTGTGAGGGTTGAGAGCTTGTAAATCCTGCATGGCCTTGAGTCCCAGCGGCGTTGCGGCATTATCAAGCCCAAGCATGTTCGCCGCCATGTTCATGGTGACCGAGCCGATGGCAGGATGATTGCTGGGCACCTCTGGCATCAGCTGCCTGAACAGCGGACGGAATATTCTGGTCAATATAGTGACAAAACCGGCACGTTCCGCAATGGTAAAGAACCCTAACCACAAGGACAGTACGCCGATCAGCCCCAATGCTATTTCCACGCTCAGTGCTGCCATATCAAACGTCGCTTGAATGACCTGCGCAAAGATCGCGCTGTTATCACGCATCAGGGCATGGTATAGGCAGCTGATAAATGCTGCGATAAAAAAACCAAACCAGATGTAGTTAAGCATGGAAATTATGCCTTACTTATTACTGCCCGTCGCAGGTGTGTTAAATTATGCAATCAATATTAAGACCATGTATCAAGGATATAATTATTCGTGCACAAGCAGACCAGATATAAGGAAGAAATTAAGTTTTTGATCTGTGTAGAAGCTAAAATAGTGGATATATTTGAGAATGATTAAGATGAAAATTATGGATGTGGTGGTATGAATATCCGAAAACTGACTATCGCAGACGTTCGCTCTAAACGACCAACCGAAGCACACGAAACAACACCAACGGCAGGGTGATTTATGCCAATGAAATCCTCGTTCTATTATCAGAACCATTAAATGAGGTATTTTGACAGTGTCAAAACATACTGGGAATCGCGTGAAGCTGTATGGGGATAATTAAGATGCTGCACCCGAATGGCAATGCCATCGTTTGTACAACATAACAAAGATATCCAGAGGAGAGAGCATAGATATGTCCGCTGCAATTGTATTTATCGTAGCCACTACCTTGGTAGTAGTACTGGTGTTCATGGGGACGAAGATCGTACCTCAAAGTAATAACTACGTTGTAGAAAGATTTGGAAAATATACAAAAACCTTAAAGGCAGGGTTACATTTTATCATCCCTATTCTTGACAGAATTTCTAATAAAATAAGTATCCTTGAAAGACAATTACCTGAAAAGCCGCATGACGTCATCACTAAAGACAATGTCACTATAGTCATTACAAATACGATATTTTTCAGAATAGTTGATGCGGGTAAGGCAACGTACAGAATTAATGATCTGGATGGAGCAATAAATAACGCAGTCACGGGAACCGTCCGCTCAATTATTGGTTCTATTGAGTTTGACGAAGTTCAATCACACAGAGATGAAATTAACAAAAAAATAAAGACAAGCCTTGAAGAAACCTGCATTGATTGGGGAGTGGATATAACTCGTACGGAGATACTTGACGTTGATGTAGACGAGAGTACTAAAAAGGCAATGCAACAACAAATCAATGCTGAACGCGAGCGGCGAGCAACGGTTACTGAAGCAGAAGGAAGAAAAAAATCCGCGCAACTGGAAGCGGAGGCCGAGCTTTATACTGCGCAAAAACAAGCAGAGGCCAAGCGATTACTTGCCGACGCGGAGGCCTATGCTACACAGACGATTGCCGAAGCTATTAATAACGAAGGTGCATCAGCCATTCACTTCGAGATTCAAAAGCAACAGGTAGAGGCAATCGGGAAATTATCCAGTTCAGATAATGCCAAAGTAATTTTATTACCGAATGACATTATCAGCGCACTGAGTTCAATAAGAAATATACTCGGCAAGTAAAAAGTATGGAGTTATTTTTTACAGTTGAATTTTGGCTCATCATCGGGCTCTGCCTGTCTATTCTAGAAGTGTTCACGGGTTTATTCATCGCTTTTTCATTTGGTATTGCCGGGTTTACAATGGCTGGGCTGTTGAAGGTGTGGCCAACGTTATTGACTGAATGGTACGAGGTTGTTTTTATATATAGTGTAACAGGGTTATTAGTAACAATGGCATTTCTGGCATGGGGAAAATTCAGGAAAAATCAATTGCGGAATCAGGATATAAACGACTAAATTCCCTAGAGGCAAGTCAACAGTTAGCACTGTATTCCATACAAAAACTGGAGATACAAAGCCAGTTTATCCTGACAAGCCAGAGCTTGAAGAATTTGAGGTAATGCTTCAACCAGCGGCCACTACTTATGAATGTATATAGCCCGCGTAATATTCAGGGCTTGACGATTCTGTCAAATATCGTGTATATGGAAAATCTGATCCCCCACCAACACACCTGGTGCAGAGAATGAACTCCAACAATAACTATTAATCTACGTGCAGCATGGAAGGAAATGCACTCTACAGAAGAGCGAGTCCTATAAAAAGAGAATTTCAAACTGATACACTACGCTATCGGTTGATTTAATAACCTATTCATGATTAAAATTTAGCAAAAAGAGGTGAGCAAAATGGCAGACACTAACTGGAACACGGTTACTTTTTTTGAAACTGCCACTGTGGTGACAGTGACAACCTGCCTTAGTGCCGGGTCTGACCCAAATGCACGGGATCGTTGGGGTTATACTCCGCTGCATTTTGCGGCTGCATTTAGCAGTGACCCTGCTGTTATCAACGCCTTGATAAAAGCTGGAGCAGAGTTGCAGGCAAAGGATTATGAATGGGGTGCCACTCCATTACATTGGGCATCCTGGTCCAGCAAAAACCCATATGTCATCACTGCATTAGTAAATGGCGGAGCAGATTTGAATGCGCAGGATGAAGGAGGTAGTACTCCGTTGCACGCAGCCGCCGCGCACAATAACAACCCCGCTATCATTACCGCATTATTGGACGCTGGGGCAGATACCAACGTGCGGGACGTGGGCAAGCTCCCCAAAGACTATGCAAAGGATAACGCCGCATTAAAAGAATCCGAAGCTTACGCACGCTTATAGAGATAGGGTCAGACACGATTGGTTTAACAGACCAGGCTATAAAATCAGGCCCTACGCTCGAAAGGTAAAGTACAGTCTGCCGCCAATGCTGCCATCACCGCGCGGCACTATAAGGTAGTAATCCAAAAATGAGTCTTGTCATGATGAGCGCGGCATAGCAATTTCCCCCTCAAAACCACGTACGCTTACAAGAGAGCGAGGTTGATCTATTTTGAAGATGCGATGTTTTGCACTGGAGATGAGTTTTGCCTATAAAAATCAATCAGCGCGTTTGTTGATGAGTCCTGATCCAAAGCTGGTTCAACAGCTTGCATTTTTTCTAATAACGCAGATGCCAGCTTTTTGCCAAACTCAACCCCCATTTGATCAAAAGAATTTATATTAAGGATAATGCCTTGCACAAACACCTTGTGTTCATACATCGCAAGCAACATACCTAAAGTACGTGGCGTAAGCTGTTTCAGTAAAATAGTATTGCTGACCCGGTTACCTGGCAACGTCTTATGGGGAGCGAGCGATTGCGCTGCGCCCTGCGCCTTTACCTCTGCAACCGTTTGACCCTGCATCAGGGCTTGAGTCTGACCGAACATATTAGCCAGCAACATATCATGTTGCTGCTTATTGGCATGACTCGCTTTAACCACGCCAATGAAATCACAACTTATCGTCTGGGTACCTTGATGCAGAAGTTGAAAAAAACTGTGCTGTGCATTTGTGCCCACGTCTCCAAACACGACTGGCGAACTCGGCACCTCAAGATCGTTGCCAGCGCGATCCACGAATTTGCCGTTACTTTCCATTTCCAACTGTTGCAGGTAGACAGGCATATAACGTAATCGCACGTCATAGGGCAGCACGGCGTGCGCCGACGCCTGTAAAAAATGCTGGTTCCAAATGCCTGATAAAGCAAGCAGAACGGGCATATTTTCGCGCGGAGGAGCAGTTAAAAAATGTTTATCCATCGCGTTTGCCCCCTGCAGAAGCTCCCTAAAAGCTGGCATGCCCAGATACAGTGCAATAGACAGCCCTACAGCAGACCACAGGGAAAAGCGTCCGCCTATCTCATCCCATGTTGGAAACACCCGCTCTGGTAAAACCCCAAACGACAGCGCCTTTTCGAGGTTGGCAGATATCGCCACAAAATGTTTAGCCAAGTGGTTATTCCCTGACCGCTGGCTGTCAGATAACCAATGTTTCGCAACTTCCGCATTGGCAAGGGTTTCCTGGGTAGTGAAACTTTTTGAAGTCACGATAAAAAGCGTACTGGCCGGATTTAACTTTTGCAGCACACGGTGTATTTCCGTGGCATCCAGGTTCGCCACAAAATGCACGTTTAAGCCGGCCCCGACATCATCAGACAAGGCGTCACACACCAACATTGGGCCCATCTGAGATCCTCCAATGCCCAGATTAACCACGTCTGTAAAATCACTGGCGCGTATCTCATCAACAAAGGCCTGCATGCGTTGCAGAACGTCGGATTGCTGGGTCGCGCACGTGCAAGTCAGGTAATTGAGATCCCGCAATGCCACATGTTGCGCCGCTCGGTTTTCAGTCGAATTAACAGGCTTTCCAGCAACCATCTGGTCACGCCAGGACTCAACTTCACATTCACTGAACAGTGAAACAAGTTTGTCTATGGTTTCCTCAGTAACACGATTTTTTGAATAATCGAATAAGACGTCTTCATATTGAAGTGAAAATGTGTCAAAGCGGCGGCGATCCCGCGCAAACAATTCACGCAAAGTTCGCGACTTGGATGCAAGCGCATGAACGCGCAGTGCCCGATATGAAGCTAACTGTGAAAGTGGCTCGCGCATGGGTGATTACCAAAAAAACGCGCAAACATAAGGACACTACGGAAGTGCCCTTATATACAGGAATTTATTTATGGTGTCAGGAAGAACCTTCCTTAACACGCCTGAAAGTTATAAGCTGCGTAACCTTTAAGTTAAACACACTCAACTGCGCGGCAACGGCAACTAAAAACGCCAAAACAAAACAAATCACAATGAGTACCCACATATTCATCTCCTAAGAACAGTAAATTTTTTCATAAAGTATACCGATTTAAGCTCCTGGTAACAGTACATTGTCAATCAGGCGCGCATTACCAAGCCAGGCGGCCGCTAAAATTACAATTAAATCAGTATCATATCGAAGAACTTTAAGATCCTGGCCATCACGTATGGCTACATAATCGGGACGAAATCCCACCTTGGCGAGCTGTTTCATACCACGTTTTTCCAAAGCGGAGAAATCCCGGTCGCCGCCTTCTATCCGCTTTTTTATATTGTTCAGCTCGGCATACAAGCGTGGTGCCAACTTACGTTCCGCCTTATCTAAATAAGAGTTACGTGAACTAAACGCCAATCCGTCCGCTTCACGTTGCGTGGCAATCTGCTCTACCCGTATCAGCAATCCAAGATCCTGAACCAACTGTTTAATTATTACCAACTGCTGATAATCCTTTTCACCAAAGACCACGACGTCGGGCGTGACGATATAAAACAGCCTGGTAACAACTTCGACGATACCATCAAAAAAACCGGGGCGAAATTTGCCGCACAGCTGCTGATTTAACGGATTTTCAGGGAATTTTACCCGGTTTTGTTGCGCATAGACTTCGCTATGCTCAGGCATAAATACCAAATCCACATCAGCGTTCCGCAGAGCTTCCAAATCCTGCTTTGGGGTACGTGGATATGCTCGTAAATCTTCCTGCCGGTCAAACTGCAAAGCATTTACAAAAATACTGCAAACAATTTTCCCGCCACAAATCCTGGCATGATTTATTAAAGCAAGGTGCCCGGCGTGCAAATTCCCCATCGTCGGCACAAATACGATTTTTTCACCGTTTTTCTTATACGTGGAAATCTGCTGACAAAGCGCAGTAACTGTAGTAACCATTTGCATAGGAAATAACCAAGAAGAGAAGGCTAAGAAGCCGCTGGAAAACTTAGATTTTTTACACCTTTTATATAAGACGCAATTGCCGAAGGAACATCTTTTGCGCCGGCAAGAAAGTTTTTCGCAAATTTAGGGGACACGCCTTGAGTGATACCCAACACGTCATGTAACACCAAAATTTGGCCGTCACATTCAGAACCTGCGCCAATACCAATTACGGGTATGGAACAATTTTGTGTGATCTCATGGGCAAGATCTTTTGGTATACACTCCAGCAACAGCATATCCGCGCCAGCGGCCTGTAAACCTTCCGCACTGTTAAGTAATTCATTAGCGCCGGCATCGTCATTGCCTTGCATAGTATAGCTGCCCAGCTTATGAATATATTGTGGACGCAACCCCAGGTGCGCGCATACTGGCACCCCACATTGACTAAGCTCCTGCACAATACTTATTTGACGCGCGGAGGCTTCCAACTTAACCATTTGCGCGCCTCCAAGCTGTATCAAATCAGTAGCGTTACTTAAGGCCTGCCCCACATTAGTATAAGACATAAACGGCATATCTGTCATCACCAGGGCGTGCTTCACTACAGAACTCACGCATTGGCTATGGTAGATCATATTATCCATAGTTACAGACACGGTATTATCATGACCCTGTATAACCATGCCTAACGAATCACCAACAAGAATTATCTCTATGCCAGCCTGATCAAGTAATGCCGCAAAACTTGCATCATAAGCCGTCAGGCAAACAATTTTTTCACTGTTTGCCTTCATTGTTTGCAGCCGCGCAAGCGTAATATTTTTACTGGGAAGCTGCGTACTCATCTATCCTGTTCATCCTGCAAACGATCAACCCGCAAACGGTAAGGGATTAAAATAATGCTTACCTGTTTTAGAACCAAGAATTTCATGTAACAACTGTTGATAATCTCCGTCACTATTAATGAAATCCATTTCACTTGCGTTTACTATCAAACATGGTGAATCATTATAGTCGTGAAAAAATTTAGCGTAAGCCTCATTAAGCTGTTCTAAATAAGCCGCTTCAATTAAGCGCTCATAGCCACGTCCACGTTTACGTATGCGCCGTAACAACACCTCAACTGGTGCTTGCAAATACACCACTAAATCAGGTTTAGGCGCGTCGATAGTAAGGTGTGAATATACCTGTTCATAAAGCTCATATTCACTCGCGCTTAATACCACTTGCGCAAACAGTCGATCTTTTTCGATCAGAAAATCTGCAACTCTCACGGGCGAGAATATGTCAGATTGCTTAAATTCCTGAAGCTGCTTAGTACGACGTAGCAAAAAATATAATTGTGTGGATAGTGCTGCCTCCCTGGGGTTCTGATAAAAACGCTCAAGAAACGGGTTTTCCTCCACTTTCTCTAACAACAAAGAAAAACCAAGCTCAACTGCAAGACGTTGAGCCAGGCTGGTTTTACCAACGCCAATTGGGCCTTCAACAACGATATAGCTAAGGTTATGATTAGACATCAGTGGTTTTTATCTTCGTCAACTGATAAGGCGGCAATCGCTCAATTAACTCGTTCACTGCTCCTTTGCCCGGAATAATGAGGTGCGCGTCAATCTCCTGTAAAGGAATCAATACAAACTCGCGTTTTGTTACCCCGGCATGTGGGATATGTAGCCCTTTGGAACTCACCTGTAAATCTCCATAGAGAAGGATATCCAAATCCAGGGTTCTTGGCCCCCAGCGTTGGCTACTTGATTCACGCCGATGTTGCTTCTCAATATACTGCAAGGCATGCAACAATGTGCTGGGTTCAAGAACAGTTGAGACCTTAACAACGGCGTTCACAAAATCTGGTTGATTGGCTGGACCCATCGGTTTACTCCTATACAGGCTGGAACGTGCCAGCACCGATATATTGGGCACTTCATCTATTTCAAACAAGGCCCGATTCACCTGGGAATGAGGATTTTGCAGATTACTGCCAAGGCCGATAAACACCTCTGCTACCTGCATGCCTTGTTACCAGCCTTATCATTCATGTAACTTGTTTAGTGGTAGGTTTTATTCCCTGAACGCTTCACGTTAGTTTGCTTTTCTGACGCACGTGACATTCTTCTTTGCGTAAGTTCATCCGCCTTTTGAAAACCTGTCCACCATGCGCATAACTCATCCACGGGTTCACCCGCGCTTGCGCGCAAACACAAAAAATCATAGGCAGCGCGAAACCGCACGTGCTCACAAAGGCGAGATGCGTGCTTACCACGTCTGCGATAAAATCGATGCTGAAGATTCCATATTTCACGTAAAGGATAACCAAAGCGCTTGGGAATAGAAACGTACTGCAACTGCGAGAATATCGTACTTTTTACCGCTGCTTCATGAGCCACCTTAGGCGACAAACCATCTAACTCCAACTGCCTGGTCAGGGCACGCATGGGGCCCCACAAAAATACAGCATATAAAAATGCTGGAGTTACAGACTTACCCGAAACAATCCGATCGTCTGTATTTTGAAGTGCACCACGCACCAGATTCAAAAAAGTACCTGAAGATCCTTCTTTAAGTGCTTTTTCAGTTAGCGGGAACATATATTTAAACAGGCCAAAATTACGCAGAGAATCAAACGTTTGCAAGGCAAAACCACCATGAAATAACTTCAGCATCTCATCAAACAGGCGAGCGGCGGGTACTTCTGACAACAAATGACTTAAACGATAAATGGTATTTTCTGCCTGCCGTTCAATCTCAAAGCCCAATTTAGTTGCTAATCGTACGGCGCGTAACATTCGCACCGGATCTTCTCTAAAACGCAAATCCGGATCGCCTATTACACGCAATAATTTCGCGTCAATATCTTGTCTGCCCTTCACTAAATCCAATAACTCCTTTGCGTCAGAATCATAGAACAGCGCGTTGACGGTAAAATCCCGACGAAATGCATCTTCCTCGATGCTTCCGTATGTATTATCTGCAATGATACGGCCTTGTCGATTTACATCTGCGCAACCCGCGGCACGAAAAGTCGCGACCTCTATATAACCCTCTGCAAAATAAACATGCACGATACGAAATCGACGACCAATAATTCGACCATTATCAAACAACTCACGTACATCTTCAGGGTGAGCATCTGTGGCAATATCAAAATCCTTGGGATGAAGGCCTAATAACAAATCCCGGACTCCTCCACCTACAAGATAGGCCTGAAACCCGGCTACATGAAGCCGGGAAATAACCTCTAATGCCCCTGGACTAATCTGTGCGGCATCTATGGATACGCTTGCACGTACAGTTGATCCTGAATTTTTTTTCTTTAAAAACATACGTTTTATCATTGTAATCTCTTGCTAAAATCTGGCCGGAATCCATCAATAAAATACAATCTTACCGTAAATACATAAATTTATTATCATCCACGTGCCTGTCCACATAAAATCCATCGTAAAAATCAAACCTTGAATTTCTTGTTCCTGCTCTTTCTGTCCCAATTCCTAATTATCCTACCCATTAATATTTTCATTCTTTGATGATGTTGACGCGCGTATTAAGACTGGCTAAGATAAATATGCCAGATTAATGAACAATCTCGCGGAGGAGTGCAATGAACCAACCACGAAACTTCTTTAATACATTGAACCACGTCCCCGTTCTCCGGGTTCTCACCGCACCCTTCATTACTACCCCCCCCCCCCCCCCCCCCCCGAAATTCCTGTTCGGCGGAGCAACGCCGTGAAACCTCGTCGAAACTTGCGGCACCTCGCCGCTACCCTCGGCCTGATATTCTCTATCATCTGTGTCCTGCCGGTCGCTGCACAGTTCCAACCCATTGATTTTTCCGTACTTACGGTATCTAATCTGGCAGAAGGTGGCACAGGTACTGACGGAACACACCCGAACTCTCGCACCTACACCATGGTGCTGAATGCACAACCGACCGCGAACGTGACCGTAGCAATTTCGAGCGAAGATGATACTCAAATCACTGTGTCACCGGCCTCCATAATCTTCACCCCCGGCAACTGGAACCAACCGCAGATCGCAACCGTCACCGTCGTGGATAACCAAGTCGATCATGGCTCTAGACCTTACATCTTCATCAGTCATGCTCTGTCCGGCGGTGGCTTTCAGCACACCTATGGTTTACAAGCGCAATATAACGACAACGACACCGCCGGCGTCACCGTCACCGAGACCGGTGGCAGCACCGCCACCACTGAAGCCGGCGGCACCGACACTTTCACGGTCGTGCTGGACACCGAGCCGTTAGAGGATGTCAGCATCGCCGTATCCAGTTCCGACACCAGTGAAGGTATGGTTGACAAGAGCAGCTTAGTCTTCACCGCTTCCAACTGGAGTACGGCACAGACCGTCACCGTCACCGGTCAGGATGACAACCTGGTCGACGGGGATCAACCCTATGACATCGTACTGGCCGCGGCCGTCAGCACAGACAGCCACTACAACGGCATTGACCCAGCGGACGTGTCGGTGACCAACACCGATGACGACACCGGTGTCATGTTGTCCACGAGTGCGGTCACCGTCACCGAAGCCACTGGCCCCAGGCACACCGCCACCTACACCGTAAAACTCAGCACCCAACCCTCGGGCACCGTCACCATCGCCATCACCGGTGGCGATACCAGTATTGCCACCGTCTCCCCGGCATCGCTGACGTTTACCACCAGCAACTGGAATACCGCACAGCAAGTCACCGTCACCGGTCAGAATGAGGACATTGATCATGGTGTTTCTAAAAGTGTGTCGATTTATCATACTCCATCCGGCCGCGGCTATGGCGACAGGGATACGGTTCTTTTATCTGTCACCGTGTTAGACGACGACAACGCCGGCATCACCGTCACCGAGACCAGTGGCAGCACCGCCACCACCGAGGCCGGTGGCGCCGACACCATCAGCGTAGTGCTGGACACCGAGCCGACAGCGAACGTCACCATCGCCGTATCCAGCTCCGACACCACTGAAGGTACGGTTGACAAGGGCAGCTTAGTCTTCATCGCTTCCAACTGGAGTACCCCACAGATCGTTACCGTCACCGGTCAGGATGACAACCTGGCCGATGGTGATCAGAACTACACCATCGTCCTGGCCAGGGCCGTCAGTGGCGACGTTCATTACGGCGGCAGCCTCACACGCTACAACGCCATTAACCCAGCGGACGTGACGGTGACCAACACCGATGACGACGCCGGTGTCATGTTGTCCACGAGTGCGGTCACCGTCACCGAAGCCAGTGGCAGCAGTAATACCGCCAACTACACCGTAAAACTCAGCATCCAACCCTCGGGCAACGTCACCGTTACCCCCACCAGTAGTGATACCAGTGTGGCCACCGTCTCCCCGGCATCGCTGATCTTCACCACTTCCAACTGGAATACTGTACAGACCGTCACCGTCACCGGCGTCGACGACAGCAGCGATGGGGATAGAAGTACCACCATCACCCATACAGTAACTGGTGCCGACTACGCCTCAGTCAGTGCCGCCAGCGTCGTCGTCACCCTCACCGACGACGACAATAGCCCACCGACCGGCAGCGTCACCATCACCGGCACCCCCACCCAGGGCCAGACCCTGACTGCCGTGACCAGCACCATAGTTGACCCGGACGGCCCCGCCAGTCTGACCTTCACCTACCAATGGAAACGCGATAGCACTGCCATCAGCAGCGCCACCGGCAACACCTACGTACTGACGCAAGCCGACGTCGGCAAGGCCATCACCGTCACCGTGAGCTGGACCGATGATGGCGGCACTGCCGAATCCCTTACCTCTGCGGTGGCAGTTTTTCCCTCTGTGGTGACAGTGCCGGCGGCCCCTGCTGGGCTCAAAGTGATTGCGCGCAGTGGCAAAGTCAAGTTCCGCTGGACCATTCCCAACGACCTCAGCATCACCCACTATGAATATAAACAATGGACTGGCAATACCGAACCTGCCGGTGGCTGGGTTGACTTTACAGGTACAATGAGTGCGACTACGCGGAGCCGCTCAGTACGGAGTCTGACCGACGGCACCGAGTACAACTTCCGCATTCGGGCAGTAGCCGCCGGCAATATTACAGGGGCACCGTCCGACGTTATTACCGTGACCCCGGCGATCACTCCGGACGTGCCCGGCAAGCCCACCGTCACCGCGGTGGCCGGCGACGGACAAGTGACATTAAGCTGGGACAATCCCAATAATGCTGCCATTACCAGGTATCAGATCCGGCAGCAGGTCGCACCAGAGGACTGGGGTAGTTGGGCTGACATCCCGGGCAGCGACAAAGACACCACCAGCTATACAGTGACCGGTTTGACCAACGACATCTGGCATCACTTCCGCATTCGTGCGATGGCCAGTGGCGTTGTCGGGGTGAAGTCCAGCTCCGTCAGTGCCAGGCCGGTAGCGTCCACGCCGGTAGCGTCGCCGCCGAGCAAACCCACCGGTTTTGCGGCGGTGGCCGGCGACGGACAAGTGACGTTAAGCTGGAACAACCCGAATAACGCCGACATCACCCGCTATCAATATGAATATTGGACCGGCGCCCCCGAGAGCGGCAGCTGGATGGACGTGTCGGGCAGTGATGCCAACACCACCAGTCACGTGGTGAGCAGTCTGACCAACGATAGCCAGTATCACTTCCGCATTCGTGCGATGGCCGGTGGCGTTGCCGGGGTGAAGTCCAGCTTCGTCAGTGCCACGCCGGTAGTGTCGTCGGTGCCGATGAAGCCGCCGGGTCAGCCTCGCGTACTCGTTGCCAGGGCTGGGGGTGATGGAGAAGTGAGATTAAGCTGGAAAAATCCGCATGACGGCAGCATCACCGGCTATCAATACAAACAATGGCAGGGTGGCAATCCCGAGAACTACCAGAAGTCGAGGATTCGCGGCGTTCCCGAGCCTGCCGGTGGCTGGATGGCCCTGACCACGAGCCCTGATGCCGACACCATTACTGCCACGCTGACCAGGTTAGACAATGGCGTGTTCTACAGCTTCCGCATTCGGGCGCTGGTCGACACAGTTGCCGGGCGTGCCTCCGAGATCGTCAGGGTCAGAGTCAGGACGCCTCTGGAAGTGACGGTGGGTGATGGCCAGGTGACGTTAAACTGGAGCAACCCCAACAACCCCGCCATCACCGGCTATCAGATCAAACAATGGACGGATCGGTTGGAATATGGGTTCTGGGAAGAACTGACCGGCAGTGATGCCAACACCACCAGTTACGTAATATCGGGACTGGACAATGGCGTTGTATATGGATTTCGCATTCGGGCGATGGCTGGCGGAAAATCAGTACTGCAATTCGACAAAGTCAGGGCAATGCCGACCGGAGCCGGGCCCGGCAAGCCGCAACGGTTCGGGCTACACGGTAAGTCCGGTGACCGCCAGGTGACATTGATATGGCGTAAGCCCAAGCCGGCGGAGTACACTACCATACGCCGGTACGAACTGAAAACATGGAGTAGTGAAGCAGAGCCCACGGGTGGCTGGGCGAACATTGGCAAGCCCAGTACCAGCCTGATCAGTGGCAAAATGATGTACCGGAAGACTGGTCTGGTCAACGGCGCCAACTACAGCTTCCGCATTCGTGCGGTGGGCAACAACGGCGTTGTTGGTCCCCCGTCCGACATCGTCACTGCCACGCCAGCATCCCTGACTGCCAGAGTATCTCGGTCAGTCACCATGGGTGGTATCACCATCATAGGTGCAGACCCCGGCAGTCTTGGCGTCGACGGCGACAAAATCAATGCGCGGATAACTGGCACCCCCATACAACTGGAACTACCATCTGATCACCGCGTCACCCGAGCCGCCTTCTCCAGGCCGACGCCTGAACAACTACCCCCGCCACAAGCCGGAGTCAGCTTTGGAGCGGCGGCGGCCTACGTCGACGTTGACATAGACACACCACTGCCAACATCCTCAAAAGCCACCGTCTGCCTGCAACGGCCGGACGGGATGCCAGACCATGCGGCGGTATACCACCTTGCCGATCAAGACAGCGAATGGGAACAACTGACCGGCACCGGCAACCAGCCGGGATACATCTGCGGCCGCACCCAGAGCTTCTCTCCGGTGGTAGTAGGCACCCGGGTGCTGGGCTTCACCGCAGCCTCCATTGACGACCACATATGGACCCTGGGAGC
Source organism: Gammaproteobacteria bacterium (assembly GCA_963422595.1). Classification (GTDB taxonomy): domain Bacteria; phylum Pseudomonadota; class Gammaproteobacteria; order UBA4575; family UBA4575. The sequence goes on along the minus strand of OY730298.1, from coordinate 819,049 downwards.
AGCGCTTGGCGAGCTTCAACTACCCGAAGCCACCAATGGCGATAGCACCATCACCTACCGACTACACCCCCGCCTGCCGGCCGGAGTCAACTTCGATGCTGCCACCCGCCGCATTCACGGCACCCCGACACAAGTGCATGACACAACCGCATACACCTACACCGCCACCGACACCGATGGCGACACCGCCACCTTACAGTTCAACATCACCGTAGAAGCCGCGGCGCTACAACAACGCGCACGCGCCCTTGACGTCGTACTCAGTGCGCTCGGGCGCACCGCCGCCACCGATGCCGTAGACATCATCAGCAACCGCTTTACCGCCACTGCGGCGGCACGTCCCGAAGTCACCCTCGGCGGTACCGCCCTGACATCCGCATTTGACGCCGATGCCGTGGCCAGAGTCAAAGACACACTGACAGCTACCGACCGGCAACACTGGTATGCCCGTGACACCAAACCACAACTACTGCGATCCGCAAAGCAACTACTGACCCAAAGCAACTTTGCCATCCCCCTGACCACCGCTGACGGCGACACTGCTGCCGATTGGACCCTATGGGGCCGGGCCGCAGCCAGTGGCTTCTCCAGCAACCGACTGGACACCGATGGCGAACTATACAGCGGCTACATCGGCTTAGAACGCCGCTTTGGGAAACAGCATAACGCCCTCGCCGGAATAGCCATTACCCACAGTGACGGCGATGCCGACTACCGCGTAACCGGCAACTTCCTGCGCACAGACGGCAGCCGCGGCGCGATTGAAGGCGAAGTTGACCTGGAAATGACCAGCATCCTTCCATACATACACTACACACCGCGGGCCGGAACCGGGATCTGGGGCATGGCCGGTATTGGCCGCGGCGAAGTTGAACTGCGCGATGAAGTTGGCAAAGTAGAGACCGATGTCGACCTGCTGATGGCCGCGGTAGGCGGTCGTCAACTGCTGAGCCGCTGGCACGGCATTGACTTTGCCCTGAAGTCAGACGCCTTTGCGGTACAACTAAAGTCAGATCGAAAACTGCGGCTGGCCGAAGTGACAGGAGTAGCACGGCGCGCGCGAGTAGCCCTGGAGATGAGCTCTGAACGGCAGCTATCCACGGATGCCGTACTGCGGCCCAGTATAGAGTTTGGGGGACGCTGGGACGATGGCGATGCCGACACCGGAGTAGGGGCAGAGATCGGCGGCGGACTGGAATACCGGGCCTCCGGTTTCAGCGTTGCGGCACGCGGGCGCTACTCCTTTGCGCATCGGCAGTCCGGGTTTGAAGACTGGGGAGGCAGTCTGTCGTTGACCGTTGGCGAGGCCGGTATGCAGGGGCACGGACAAGGGCTATGGTTATCGTTTACTCCGGAGTGGGGCAATCCCACCAGTGGTGTACAACAGACCTGGAATGGTATCTCAGTAGCCGGTGTTGAAGACGCAGTTTCAGCTACGGATACTGCGGCGGCTGGGCGGTTGAAGCTGGAGTTTGGTTATGGCATGCAGACGCGCGGGCGCGGCTGGCAAGTGATGCCCTACGGGGGGTTATCGGCTACCGATGAAGATACGCGCTACCGCCTGGGCGGACACATCCTGGCAAATGAGAGCATGGACCTCAGGCTTGAAGGGGAGCGTCGGGAAACCGCAGACGGTGACACCGAACACGGTATCTTCCTGTCGTGGAAACTCCAGCTGTAACCGGTGTGGATACGAGGGGAATTAGGCGAGGTTGATCTGGAAATGACCAGCATCCTTCCATACATTCACTACACACCGCGGGCCGGAGCCGGGATATGGGGCATGGCCGGTATTGGCCGCGGCGAAGTTGAGTTGCGCGATGAAGCTGGCAAAGTAGAGACCGATGTTGGGGTTTTCTGAATTGCTGCAAGGGGCAGGCCACTGGGCCTGCCCCGGATCACCGGTCGGGATAAAACTGCTCGCAACAATTAAACCCTGAACCTTGCGATTGTTCTGCTGTTTTTACTCCTTACTTCCTTGATTATTCTGTAAATCCTGTATATACATGCTTCTGTTCTTTTCTCTTCCTCTTTCCTAATTCTTAATTCTTAATTCCTAATTCTTGATCCTGGGTTGTCCTGAAGGTCGGGGTTTATGTTCTTTCTATAATGTAGTAAGCCTGTTTCATTCAGGCACCCACCTTAGTAGCAAGGTAAATTACAATGCTGTACGGTGACCAATTTATGCACCCTTGCACAGCGAAAACTTCTTGATTCTCATTATTCAACAATGCTGGTAGTAGGACTTACAGGTGGTATAGGATGCGGTAAGAGCACCGTTTCCCATATATTCCATCAGAATTTCGGCGTCCCAATTATTGATGCTGACGTTATCGCGCGCGAGCTCTCTAAAACTGCACAAATCACTGAATTAATATACAAAAAGTTGGGCGCTACGTATTTTAACAATAAACGCATCCTACAGCGCGACAAACTCAGGCAAGCTATTTTTTATGATGCAAATATTCGTTACAAATTAGAAAAAATTTTACATCCGTTAGTACATAAGGAAATTGACCACAAACTAAAATTTCTTAATGCTGCATATTGCATCGTTGTTATTCCACTATTATTAGAAACAAGGCGCACCAATTACATTGCCCGTATCCTGGTAGTGGATTGCACGGTCGAAGCACAAATCCAGCGCGTAATACCACGCGATCAATGCAATGAGGCACACGTTAGAGCCATTATTGCGGCACAAATTAGTAGAGAAGCGCGATTAAAGTTAGCGGATGATGTAATTGAGAATCAAGCTGGCAAAGCATCTCTTAAAGAAAAAATCGCGGTACTGCATGAAAAGTATCGCGTAATGAGTCAGCACCAATCATTGAGGCAACCTTGAATATTAAGCCTCAATTCAGGTTTTATCAGCTATGAGCAGCCACTTGGCAAATATGGTAAAAACACGTCTTAAGATATATTCTCCAGCTAGCCACTTTCTACTCCTGACCACAAGCCTCGAATCGTTGCAACTCCTTGCCCCCCGTGTTCTACGGCGATCGAAACATCGTTAATCTTCAGACCTCCTATTGCATAGACTGGGATCAAGCTCTCTCTGGCCAGTTCGGCAAACCTGTTCCAGCCGAGGGCATAGTTGCCTGGACTTGAGTTTTTCCCTGCCACCGGGCCCAGAAAAATATAATCTATAGCCAATCTCGATGCGTGACGTATTTCGTCAATATTATGGCATGAAGCACTTACCAGATAATTTCCCCCTAATGGCCTTTCCCTAACGGCTAACAGCCTGTTACTGGTTAAGTGCAAACCCGCGGCTTCTACCTCTTGCAAATATTCAGCTTCGCGGTTCAAAATAAGTTCGCAACCATGCAATTTACAAAGCTGTAAGCATTTTTCAGCTAACTTCATATACTGCGACTTATTTAGTTCATGGGAACGTAACTGAATGACCGAAATGTCATTATTCTTTACCACTTTCCCGAAGTATGGCAGGAAATTTTCAGGGCTGGAGCTTAAATCAGGGGTAACCGAGATTAACCTTGGCAACTGCAACGCGCAAATAATACCATGATTTGCGTTTGGAAATTCCGCGCTGCTCAGCGTCGAAATTTTCCTCCACGCAAGCTTTTGTGATTCGTTTGCAGCTAATAAACCCGAATAATCGATTATCGTGTAAACATCAAGAAATACATTTCTATCGGGATACGAAAAAGGAATTTGTATAAGCGGCAAACACTTATGTACGTGGATGTTTAGCTCTTCCAGTAACTCACGCTTTAGCGCTACTTGAGGAGTTTCACCAGTTTTTAATTTACCGCCTGGAAACTCTAACGGACCACCTAAACGTACCTCCCGGTGCCGTTTTGTGACCAGAACTTCATCTTCAGTATTTTTAATAACACCAATGACGACGTGAATAAAATCCTGTTCCACATGCGGCTTCACCAGAATAAATTTTATCAGGTGCGGTATTCCGCGTTAATCTTCACGTAATCATAAGAAAGATCAGTAGTCCATACGTTTGCTGCACCACCACCCAAACCAAGTTGTACACAAAACTCAATTTCCTCCTTAGCCATTTCATGCGAACCTCTTGCTTCGGTGTAATCTACAGCAATGCTTCCATTTGAAATTACCTTAAGCTGATTAATAAACAATGATGATTTATGCATCTCTAAGCCATGGCTTCCAGCCCGACCAACCGCCGCCAGTATGCGACCCCAGTTTGGATCACTTGCAAAGGCCGCGGTTTTAACTAACGGCGAATGAGCAATTGCAAACGCGATAGTACGTGCCATAGCATCATTTTTTGCCTGCTCCACTTTGATAGAAATAAATTTCGTGGCGCCTTCACCATCACGAATAATAGACTGCGCTAACGTTAAGAATAAGGCATTCAGTGCCCGCATAAATTCACCTCCAGCCTGTTTTGACAGTTCATCAAAACCGACTTTTGCATGTCCCGTCGCTATCAGTACACAAGCGTCATTAGTAGAGGTATCTCCATCCACCGTGATACAATGGAAAGAGCGATTTACGGCATCTGCAATCATACGATTCAGCATATTGGTGTCAACTTTCAGGTCGGTGGCCACAAATGCCAGCATGGTGGCCATATCAGGACGAATCATCCCTGCCCCCTTGGTGATACCCGTGATCGTAACCTCATAGCCATCTAAATTCAGCCGTTTCGATAATCCTTTGCTTACGGTATCGGTAGTTATAATCGCTTGAGCTGCATGTAGCCAGGCGTCTTCATGCAAGTTATTCAATAAGCAGGGATACTGCCGAATCATGTTGCCGACTGGCAACTGTATGCCGATAACACCCGTCGAAAATGGCAAAATATCAGTCTCTGTACATCCACAGGCGCGCGCCAACGCTGCACAAGAAGTCTTTGCATCGACGACGCCCTGCTCACCCAGGCCCGCATTCGCGTTGCCAGAATTGACAAGCAAGTATTTTGGTTGCAAAACATTTAAATGTTGTTTGGCAACCGTTACAGGCGCCGCACAAAATTGGTTTTTAGTAAACACTGCGGCTGTTTGGGCACTATCACAAAGCTCAAATAACACAATATCGTCACGACCCTGGTAACGAATTTCAGCGGCAGCAGTTGCAATCCTTATACCTTTAATGGGAAGCAACGAGGATGGGGACTGTAATGCAATAGCCACGGTAGTTAAAACGTTTGTTATTAAAAATTTGTTGATATATCAGAACAAATCAAAACTCACTTAAGAGCCTCTTGAAAAGATAGTGGATTTTTGTTGGGCAGGAAGCATGCGCAACCATTATAAGGCACTATGGCATTAGCCACATTAGCAGCATTAGCAGCATTATCAGTTTCTCCACGCTCGTTAAAAAACTATGCAGCAGCTTCTCGCGTTTGCCGTAAAAAAGTTTTGTACACCTTTACAAAAGGCCCGGGCACAGGAGATCAATACTGCTATCGCGAAGAAAATACATTTTTCGGGGGTACCTTCAGGCTAATTTACCATGACATTGCTTATACTTTTTACCCGATCCACAGTGACATGGCTCATTACGACCTATTTTTTTTTGCAGGCGTTTGTATGGTTGTTGCCTGGACTGTTCATCGGGCGATGCAGCTTGCCGTTGAGGGTGCAATATATCATCTGCCTGCACATGCTGATATTCAATATCATCTGGGACTTGTCGTGCCGCTTCCATCGCCTTTATTGCTTCCAGGGTGGGCAATTCCGCTCTGGAAATCAGAGAAATTGTTTCACGTTTAATCTGTTCCAACATTAGCTGGAACATACTGAACGCCTCTCTTTTATATTCCTGTTTAGGATTTTTTTGCGCGTAGCCTCGTAAACCGATACCTTGACGCAAGTAGTCCATTGCCGCCAGATGTTCCTTCCAGCGATTGTCTAATACCTGCAACATAATATCTTTTTCAAGGCTACGCATAATTTCCGCACCTACACGATCTTCCTTATCCTTATATAATTTAGCTACTTGGTGGTGGATCCTCTCACGCACTTCTTCTTCGGCAACACTGTCTTCTTCATCTAACCATTGTTGCACTTGAAAAGATGATCCAAATTCTTTATCAAGTGCCTGGATCAAACCATCAACGTCCCATTGTTCCTCCATACTTCCACGAGGTAGATATTCACTGATCACGCTTTCAACAACGTCTTCCCGTATAGCAACCAGATTCTCCGATATATCATCTGTTTGCATCAGGTCACGACGTTGCTCATAAACAACTTTACGTTGATCACTGGCTACGTCATCATATTCAAGCAAATGTTTGCGTATATCAAAATTATGGGCTTCAACTTTGCGCTGCGCGTTTTCTATAGCTTTAGATACCCAGGGATGTTCAATCGATTCACCTTGCTGCATACCAAGTTTTTGCATCAGGCCACGTACCTTTTCGGAAGCAAAAATTCTCATTAAATTATCTTCCATAGATAAATAAAAACGACTTGATCCCGGGTCACCTTGTCGGCCCGAACGACCACGTAATTGATTATCAATGCGACGTGATTCATGTCTCTCTGTGCCAATAATATGTAGTCCACCTGCCTTAATAACCGCGTCATGACGTTGTTGCCAGTCGGCTTTTATAGAGCTGCGTTGTGTCTCGGCAGCTTCCGGCGCAAGACTTCGTAACTGCGCGTCAAAACTACCTCCCAGTACAATATCAGTACCACGACCTGCCATATTGGTCGCAATTGTCACCGTACCAGGTCGGCCGGCCTGAGCAATAACGTGCGATTCCTTTTCGTGTTGTTTGGCATTTAACACTTGATGTGCAACCTTGGCCTTTTGCAATATATTGGAAATGTGCTCAGAAGACTCGATTGATGTAGTACCAACCAGAACAGGCTGACCACGCACTACACATTCTTTAATATCGTTAATGATAGCCGCATATTTCTCCTGCATAGTGAGATACACCAAATCGCCCATGTCATCACGAATCATCCTTTTATGTGTAGGTATGACCACCACCTCTAATCCGTAAATAGACTGAAATTCAAATGCCTCGGTATCAGCTGTACCAGTCATGCCGGAAAGGTTGTCATATAAACGAAAATAGTTTTGAAACGTTATAGAGGCGAGCGTTTGATTTTCCTTTTGTATTTTGACCCCTTCTTTCGCTTCAACCGCCTGATGCAAACCCTCAGACCAACGCCTTCCTGGCATCGTCCGCCCAGTAAATTCATCTACAATCACTACCCCACCGTTACGTACAATATAGTCGACGTTTTTCTTAAACAATACATTAGCTCGCAATGCCGCATTTACATGATGCAATAAATTAATATTCGCGACGTCATAAAGCGTTTCGCCTGCTTTTAATAGCTTTTGCTCAAGTAGTAAATCTTCGATGTGTTGATGTCCGTTTTCGGTTAGAAAAATTTGTTTGTTCTTTTCATCGACGCTGTAGTCTCCCGGGCCATCTTCTTCTTGCTGCTTAGCCAATTCAGGCACAAGTTTATTAACCGCAATGTACATTTCAGAGCTTTCACCCGTGGGTCCGGAAATAATTAACGGGGTACGCGCCTCATCAATAAGGATAGAATCAACCTCATCCACGACAGCAAAATTCAGATTGCGCTGCACACAACCTTTGATGGAAAATTCCATGTTGTCACGCAAATAATCAAATCCAAACTCGTTATTGGTTCCATACGTAACATCAGCCGCATAGGCCCGCTGGCGTTCCTGATGCGTCATGCCACCAGTGACAACACCCACCGTTAGCCCAAGAGAATGATAAATTTCGCCCATCCATTCAGCGTCGCGTTTGGCAAGATAATCGTTGACGGTAACCACGTGCGCACCTTTACCACTTAGCGCATTCAGATATACCGGTAAAGTTGCAACTAACGTCTTACCTTCGCCAGTGCGCATTTCTGCAATATTTCCATCGTGCAATACCATACCACCTACCAGTTGTACGTCGAAGTGACGCATATGGAGTCTTCGATTGGCAGCCTCGCGTACAGTCGCAAAAGCCTCGGGTAATAACTCTTCCAGCGTTACACCATTTTTAATCTGTTGGCGAAAGTCCTCAGTTTTTTGCCGTAACGCTTCATCGTTAAGCACTTTATAGGATTCTTCCAACGTATTAATTTTTTTTACGGCTTTGTTATAACGATTGATCAGCCTTTGGTTACGACTGCCAAAGAATTTTTTGGAAACTTTTTGAAACATGCTACTAATAAAACACTTAAGCGCGAACTAACAAGCGAAACCTGTACACAACATAGCTACGTAGTAAGTCACACTATATCTATACACGGCAATACAACTGATTAATACGAAAAAAAACAGCTTCCTGACAAAGTTATACCAACCTGCGTTTAGTAGCGCTCGCGCGCAATATGCGGGTTACAGGAAGGCCGATAGATTTAGACAGTATCTACACAATGAAGCTATCGAATAAACTTCATTGGATCGATTCGGGTGCCGTCTTTGAGCACCTCAAAATGAACGTGTGGTCCAGTAGAACGGCCTGTGCTGCCCAACCTGGCAATTACCTGGCCACGCTTAACTGCTTCTCCTTCATGTACCAGCAGCATTTGGTTATGCGCATAACGAGTAATATAACCGTTACCATGGTCAATTTCGAGTAAATGACCATAACCACCTTTTTTCTCCGCATGCGTAACAACCCCTCCAGCCACTGCAATAACATTGCTGCCAGCCCTGCCAGCAAAATCCACACCGTGATGCATTTCAGATTTACCAGTAAAGGGGCTGCGGCGTTTACCAAAATAAGAGGAAATCCATCCATGCAGAACAGGTCGCCCCTGTGGATAAGTTTCCTGCACAAGTTTTTTATCTATTAACAAATTATTTAATACCTGAAGCTGAATTTCGCGCTCAGCTAATGCGGCATTAATCCTCTTCAACACGGTGTCAATTTCCATGTCAACTGGAGTGCCATTATCTACAGATAAACGTGGGCCACCCACACCGGGGGGAGCATCAAAACCAAATTCTTCAGTGTCAAGATTGGCCATACTAACCAGCATGTTTCCCAATGCATCAAGACGATTCACATGGGCTTGCAACAAACCAACCCTGGTTGTGAGGGCATTGATATGGGCCTGGCTTTCTCGTTTTACCGAAGCCAGGTGCCTTTTCTGTTCGACGGTATCGACCTTCCAGGCATTCAAAATCGGGCCGTGCCCAAAGGACACACCAAGAATATAGCCACTCCCCAGCAAAAACAAAGACAGCGCGATCAATACAAAAAATTTACCGCCGCCATTCCAGCCACGCAAACGACGCCTGTAAACGAAGCGTGTGCGCAAATAACGAAACATACTAATGCCCATAGCGTTTGCTATACTTGCAGCTCTCAAGCCCTTAACTTGTACTCATAAGTTTGAGTTCCATTTCAGTAGTTCATGCAAAAATTGTCATCGTATATCGGGAGCAACTTACAGAAAAAGGCAAAACTTTTACATAGACTCACCCTGTGTATCAGGATGCACTTACCCGCAAACCTGGCCAATCACTGCTGGATCGCAAATATCGAAAATCGTAGCCTCACAGTTATTACCGATGATCCTGACCATGCCAGCCTAATTCGTTTTCAACAACATGAAATTCTGAAGCTGCTGAATCAGGAGCTAAACTTTACCGTAAAGGAGTGCCTAAGTCGAATAAAGATTAAAATCGGCGATATTGCCAGCAACGCAGAACCACCGACTAAGCCACCAGCCCTTTCTAAACCTGGTGCGCGGTACATTGCAAAGTGCGCAAATTGTATAGCAGACAAAGACCTGAAAGAAGTATTGCAGCGGCTGGCATCGCGCACCTAATGATTGAAAAATCAAATAATTAATGCAGGATTAGCTTACTCCAGTGCTTACCGGACGACTATAGAATATTGGCACCTCATCTTCTTCTTCAAAAGTAACCTCTTCCCAAGCCTCTTTTTCAGCAGTCAACTTACGTAATAACTTATTATTTAATGCATGCCCGGATTTATAACCGTTAAATGCTCCAATTAAGCCATGACCAAGCAGATATAAATCTCCGATGGCATCTAAAATTTTATGTTTAACAAATTCGTCCTTGTAGCGCAAACCATCTTCATTCAGTATCCGATGGTCATCAACGGCAATCGAGTTATCGAGACTTCCGCCTAACGCCAGATTGCGAGATCTTAATGTTTCAAAATCACGCATAAATCCAAACGTGCGTGAGCGCGAAACTTCTTTAACAAACGACGTAGTAGAAAAATCCACTTCGGCTCTTTGTGGACCCGCCTTAAATACCGGGTGGTCAAAATCAATGGTAAAGCCGACTTTAAATCCATCAAATGGATCAAACCTTGCCCATTTGCCTTGCTCTTTTACTTCTACAGATTTCTTTATACGGATAAATTTTTTCGCTACGTTTTGTTCAACGATACCCGCCGATTGCACTAAAAACACAAATGGTCCGGCACTGCCATCCATAATTGGCACCTCAGGCGCACTTACATCTACATAGGCATTATCAATACCAAGACCCGCCATAGCCGACAATAGATGCTCTACCGTTGAAACCCTCACACCATTAGCGACTAAGGTAGTAGACAGACTGGTATCTCCCACGTTGTCCGGATTCGCTTTGATCTCCAGCGGCGGCTCAAAGTCAATCCGTCTGAATATAACCCCGGTACCAACAGGAGCAGGGCGCAGGGTCAAGTATATTTTCTTGCCCGTATGCAGACCTACACCGGTAGCGCGTATGGCGTTTTTTAGAGTCCGTTGTTTTATCAAAGCCGATAAATCCTGTTAATTACCAGTAATTAAGACTACCTCATTTAAGCAGCATCTTGCTGCAAAACCGCGACAATATTACACAATTTTTGCCATGACGGTGATAAGAATTTCAAACCCTCATTGTTAGCATAACTCTCTGGTTAATCAGCCTGACTACGTAAAAACGTCGGAATATCCAAATAATCCATATCCAGAGCATGATAATCATCTTTACCCACGGCTTTGGTACGATTTCTACCAGAACGAACTGCCCTGAATCTGCTGTTAGATTCTTCAACCAACGTTACCGTTGCTTCGCCCGACGTTGATACGACTTGCGAACCAATTCCAGTGGCCACCAGGGTTACACGCAAATCATCTCCTATAGATTCATCAATGACCGTACCTACGACAACGGTCGCGTCATCAGAGGCCAGGCCCTGGATGTGACTGCCCACTTCTCCAAATTCCCCCATTGACAGGCTGGAACTTGCCGTCACATTAACCAGTATGCCCTTGGCACCGGCAATATCTATATCTTCAAGTAACGGACTTGAAATAGCTGACTCCGCCGCTTCGCGCGCGCGCTCTGTACTTCCCGACATACCAGACCCTATCATTGCCATGCCCATTTCAGACATTACGGTGCGCACGTCGGCAAAATCGACATTGATCAAGCCCGGGCACGTAATAAGCTCCGCAATTCCTCGCACTGCGCCATGCAAAACGTCATTAGCCGACTTAAATGCGTCTAATAGATTAGTGTCTTTCCCCAATACAGTTAACAGTTTTTCGTTTGGAATTGTAATTAAAGAATCAACGTGCTTAGAGAGCTCCTCAATACCGGTGGTCGCAATTTGCATACGTTTTTTACCCTCAAACAGAAACGGCTTGGTAACCACCGCCACGGTAAGGATTTCAAGCTCTTTGGCAACTTCAGCCACCACCGGTCCGGCGCCCGTTCCCGTACCTCCACCCATGCCGGCAGTAATAAACAACATATCCGTGCCAGCGATGACGTCATGAATGCGCTCACGATCTTCAAGCGCGGCTTCACGCCCTACTACAGGATTTGAACCCGCACCCAGACCCTTAGTGATTTCACCACCAAGTTGCAAAACAGTTTTAGCATTGATGTTTGTAAGGGCCTGAGAATCCGTATTCGCACAAATAAAGTCCACCCCCTCAATTGCGGAATTAATCATATGTTGTACGGCGTTACCGCCACCGCCGCCAACACCAATAACTTTAATTACTGCGTTTTGACTATACGCATCTATTAACTCAAACATGACCTTTCTCCTCTAGATTTACATGTTGCAAACAAACACATGAATTTTTAAAAGCTGCCCTGAAACCAATTCTTCATTCTGTGGAACATGCCTCCCATGCTTGATTCTTTAAACAAAGAACTCTCATTAAACTGCTGGTTTTGATGACCAAATAAAAGTAACCCCACACCTGTTGTGTAAATAGGATTGCGCACTACGTCTACCAATCCCGTGACGAATTGCGGCACGCCTAATCGCACCGGCATGTGGAAAATTTCTTCAGCCAAATCTACAACGCCCTCCATTTTTGAACTTCCACCCGTGAGCACCAAACCAGCCGCGACCAGGTCTTCAAAACCTCTGCGACGTAACTCTGCATGTACCAGTGCAAGTAACTCCTCATAACGTGGTTCTACAATTTCCGCTAAAGTCTGACGTGACAAACGTCGTGGTTTACGATCACCCACGCTCGGAACCTCTATAGTGTCATCAGGGTTTGCAAGCTGACGTAATGCGCATGCATATTTAATTTTGATTTCTTCGGCATATTGCGTAGGGGTGCGCATCGCAACCGCGATATCGTGTGTCACCTGCTCTCCTGCAATAGGAATTACCGCGGTATGTTTAATTGCACCATCAGTAAACACCACGACGTCGGTGGTTCCACCACCAATATCAATCAAACAGATGCCTAATTCTTTCTCGTCTTCGGTTAAAGCCGCATAACCGGATGCCAGTTGCTCTAAAATAATGCCGTCAACTTCCAAGCCACAACGACGTATACATTTAATAATATTCTGTTCTGCACTTACGGCTCCCGTGACTAAATGAACTTTTGCTTCCAGGCGTACACCCGACATTCCAATAGGTTCGCGGATACCCTCTTGTTGATCAATTACAAATTCCTGTGGCATCACGTGCAACATTTTCTGGTCTGCCGGAATCGCAACCGCCTTTGCAGCATCGATAACCCGCTCAACGTCGTTCGATGACACTTCGCGATCTTTGATGGCGACAATGCCATGAGAATTCATGCTACGTATGTGACTGCCTGCAATTCCTGCGTACACCGAGTGAATTTGGCAACCTGCCATTAACTCCGCTTCTTCCACGGCACGCTGGATAGACTGAACTGTCGATTCTATATTAACTACAACCCCTTTTTTTAAGCCCCGTGATGGATGTGAGCCAATACCCGCTATCTCCAATTGATTGCAGTCGTTGACTTCCCCCACAATAGCGGTGATTTTAGAAGTGCCGATGTCTAAACCGACCAGCATGTCTTTATCCGCTTTCCGGCTCATAAACTAAGTCCCGATTCTAAGCTGTTTTCCAACTGTGGGTTTTTCCATTCAACCGCCAAACCATTGGTATACCGTAAGTCCACTTTCTTCACTGCCAATAAATGGGAAGACAGGTATTGCTCATAAGCAGTGATAAAACGCGCAATCTTTTTTTCCACACCACCATCACCAACAGTGAGAATTAATCCATTTGATAAAATCAAGTGTTTAGATTGACGCTGGTCTTCAAACAGACCCTGAAGTTGCAAGCCCAGTGGCTCTAATTGCTGCATGCTATCTTCAAACACCCTGGCCAAATTCTTTGCCCGAATTTGCTCTCCAAAAAGCATTGGCAGAGAATTATAAGATTCTATAGAACTTGGGAAAAATAACTCACCATCAGTATTCATCAGTCCTGAATTTCCCCACCTCGCCATCGGCACTTCCGCATAAATTTTTATTGTCAACGTATCTGGCCAAACCCTTCGCACCTTGGCGCGATATACCCATGGCAATCCCGCCAGTCGTTGTTCCAGTTCATTCATTGGCACATGAAAAAATCCGCGCGTAATTCGCGCGCGAACAATGTTTTTAAGCTCCTGACGATCTTCCGCATTTAAATTGCCGTCAATTTTTACTTCCTTAATTTGTGGCCATGCAGATGTAGGAATATGGTCGTCTCGAACATAATAGGAAAAATAAACAAGCACCCCTAACAGCATTGCTATTACCGTAATATCCCAGGCATCGCGCAATGAAAAATGGTTTATTGCCGACATTCGCTTGTTCTTTGAATTGCGTCTTCTGTATTTCACTTCAAATAACATGCTTAGATAGCGAAGTTTCCAAAATGCTCACTACCAGTTCATTAAAACTAATGCCTTGAGCCTTTGCGGCCATAGGCACTAAACTATGATTCGTCATCCCGGGTACGGTGTTGACTTCCAAAAACCATGGTTGATTACTCTCGTCCAGCATGACGTCAACACGCCCCCAACCTGTAGCACCCGTGGCTTTGAATGCCTGTAATGCCCATTCCTGAATCTCGGCCTCCAACACCTTGGATAACCCGCAAGGACAGTGATATTCCGTATTGTCAGAGCCATACTTCGCCGCATAATCATAAAAAGGCCTTGGGGTTTCTAAACGAATTATTGGTAAAGCACGGTCATTGAGAATAGCAACGGTGTATTCCTGACCTTCAATCCACTGCTCTGCAATTACTGTTTGCTCAAATCTACGCGCATTTACCCAAGCCCCGTCAATCTCTGCTTCAGTATTGACTTTAGTTATTCCTATGCTTGAACCCTGTGCAACAGGCTTAACAATCATTGGCAAGCCAAGCTCCTTAACCAAAGCATCCCGGTCAACGTCACCCCCCAGCACCCGGTAATTTGGAGTAGGAATTCCGCACCCACGCCAAATTTGCTTGGTCATGATCTTATTCATGCAAATACTTGATGCCATTACACCGCTACCACTGTAGGGCAAGCCCATTACTTCTAAACCCCCTTGTACACTTCCGTCTTCTCCATATGTGCCATGCAAGGCAATAAAGACGTGAACATAGTCACCCATGCGCAACCGCTCAAATATATCTGCAGAAACCTCTATAGCCTCTGCTTCAATACGCAGCGTGGTTAATGCACCTAATACCGCTGCACCGCTCCTTAGAGAAATTTCACGTTCAGCAGATGGCCCTCCCATCAAAACCGCAACCCTGCCAAATTGTGATTGGCGCGTCATGCAGCTTCACCGATAATTTTCACTTCCGGCACCAGCAAAGTTCCGCATTTACTCTCCACAGTCGCGCGTACTTTCAAAATTAGCTCTTCAATATCCTTTGCCGTCGCATTTCCCAGGTTAATAATAAAATTTGCATGCTTTGTTGAAACCTGCGCTCCTCCTACAGTCGCCCCCTTCAAATCACATAGCTCTATCAATCTGGCAGCATGATCACTGGCAGGATTCTTAAACACAGACCCACAACTGCGACTACCCACGGGTTGTGATAAATTACGTTTATTTAATAAAGCACGAATCGTGTTACACGCTGGTTTGCCATCACCAATGACAAACTTAAATAAAGCCGCTATAAACCATGCCTCTGCATGGCTTTGCACCGAGCGATAGTCGACTTGGAAGTCTTCCGGATTACGGCTATGCAACTGACCAAAACGGTCAATAGTTTCCACGTGCTCAACAAAATCCCAGGTTTCACTTCCATACGCGCCCGAGTTCATTGCCAATGCGCCCCCCACGGTACCCGGTATACCAGCAAGAAACTCTGCGCCCGTTAAACTCTTGCCCGCACTGAAACGCGCAAGCCCTGCACAAGACGTACCCGCTTCGGCTCGAATTGTTGCGTCTCCCAAATACTCAAATTGATTGAAACACCCACACGATAAAATCACTACGCCACGTATACCACCATCCCGTATCAACACATTAGTGCCTCGACCAAGCCAGGTGATAGGTATAGCTCCGTCAAGTGTTTGCAAAAACTCCTGTAACTCGGCTAAATTTGCCGGACGATATAAAACATCTGCCACACCACCAACTTTCCAACTGGTAAAACGCGCTAATGAAACGTTTTTTTCGAGTACTCTGCGAAGCATTTCTGAATTATGAACCATGTTCGCGTGGTTAATGAGTTGCAAACGATTCATGCAAAGCCTTTGCAATACTGCCAACGTTACCGGCGCCTAAAGTTAATAAAACATCGTCATCACGGATCACGTGCTCAAGCGTTGTTTGTATTTCTGAAAAGTCTTTGACCAGGATCGGGTCAAGCTTGCCACGTGCACGCAATGCTCGACTCAACGCCGGACTACCCGCACCCGCAATCGGTTCTTCATTGGCGGCATAAACTTCACACAACATCAATGCATCCGCTTCATTCAGAACTCGCACAAAGTCATCAAATAAATCCCGAGTACGCGAATAGCGGTGTGGTTGAAACAACACTACCAACCTTCGCTTAGGCCAAACTTGCCTGACAGTTTTCATGGTGACCAGGATTTCCGTCGGGTGGTGTCCGTAGTCATCTACTAACTGCACGTTTTTATTGTTGACGCATATATTGTGATAGGTTTGAAATCGTCTGGAGATACCTCGAAAACTTTTGAATGTAGACTGTATGCACGTTTCGTTAACTTCAAGCTGCAAGGCGATAATTGCTGCGGCAACTGCATTCAACACGTTATGTATGCCGGGTAGATTTAGTACAAATTTAATTGCCGGGCGTTTGGCCGGATGGTTCAATATAAAATTTGTTTGCATACCTGAGCTTTTAACCTCCGATATTCGATAATCAGCGTCAGCAGAAAATCCATACGTTATATATGGGCGTGATATTTTTGGTATTAAACTTTTAATTACCGCATCTTCAAAACATAAAACTGTCATGCCATAAAACGGCAGATGATGAATGAACTGCAAAAAAGCATCTTGTAATTTGTTAAAATCACCTCCATAAGCAGAAAGATGATCTGCATCAATATTGGTCACAACGGACATAATGGGCTGTAAATATAAAAATGAAGCGTCACTTTCATCTGCCTCGGCAACCAGATATTGGCCTGTGCCAACTCTTGAATGGCTTGCAAAACTATTTACACGACCACCAACAATAAACGTTGGATCCAGCTTTGCGGCAGCAAGAACAGAAGCGACAAGGCTGGTTGTGGTAGTCTTTCCATGCGTGCCGGCAACGGCAATGCCGTAACGAAAACGCATTAACTCAGCCAGCATCTCTGCACGTGATATAACCGGTACGCATGTTTCACGCGCCGCGATAATCTCGGGATTTTCATCTGTTACGGCACTGGATATCACAACCACGTCTGCACCTTCTATATTACTTGCATCATGCCGGTTAAAAACGATGGCGCCTAATTTACGCAATCGCTGAGTTATGACGTTTTTTTGTATATCAGAACCGTGTACCTCATACCCCAGATTTACCATGACTTCAGCAATCCCACCCATGCCAGAGCCCCCGATACCAACAAAATGAACCTGCTTGATCCTGCGCGTGGCAAAATGTCCAACGTCAAACTTCATAACTAAAAATCTTTCGCAAAATTAACCCTGCCATGACTTTTTTTCCAAGCAAACCTGCAGACAAACCCTCGCAACATCGTCTGCCGCCAGCGGTTTTGCGAACGACCGTACTGCGTCAGCAATTCTTTTAAGTTTTAAGCGATTAATTGAAAACTCACGCAGCAATTCAGTTAAGCCGGTATCGGTTAAATCACGTTCCTGAATTAAGCAAGCCGCGCCCGCGCTTGCTAACGCTTTTGCATTGGCGGTCTGATGATCATCCACCGCATAAGGATATGGAACAAAAACTGCCCCCACACCGGCAATGGCAAGCTCTGCCACCGTGATTGCCCCGGCCCGACAAATCACTAAGTCTGCCCAGGCATAAGCATCGTGTATGCTATCGATAAATGCATCTACACGAGCCACTACAGCATGGATTTTATATTTCTCTTCTGTGAATTTAAGTTTATGCTCTCCGCTCTGATGCCAGACCTGAGGACGCTCTTCTAAGGGAATCTGTGCCAACGCCGCTGGCACCACCTTATTGAACACTTGGGCACCTAAACTCCCACCTGTCACCAGAACCCTAAGAGGTTTGTTGATTGGCTCTGCAACCGCGTGTTGGCGACGAATTTGTAAAATCTCTGCCCGCACCGGGTTGCCCACCAATGCAACGTTCCTGCGTGCAAACACATTCGGGAAAGCAGTCAAAATGCGCTTGGCAAATGGTGCAAGAACGCGATTGGTCAGACCTGCAATTGCGTTTTGTTCATGAATAATTAATGGCTTTCGTAACAAAACCGAAATCAGGCCGCCCGGGCCAGCAACAAACCCCCCCATGCCTAATACTGCACATGGCCGATGCTTGAATAACAACCAAATCGTCTGTAATCCGGCCAGGGTTAATGTAACGGGCGCAAGCAAATAAGTTGTCACGCCCTTACCACGTAGGCCATTCACCAGAATCCACTCAATTTGATAGCCCGCATCAACGACCACCCTTGACTCAATACCTTTTTTTGTACCTACCCAAACAACGGGTGTACTTTGCTGTGTAATCTTTTCTGCCACTGCCAATGCAGGGAACACGTGACCACCTGTGCCACCTGCAAAAATCATTACTGGGGAACGCGCGTATTTCATTTATTTAAATTCATGCTTGTCGGACTGATAAACTTCACCTTCAATATATACACGTGTAACAAGGCCTATTGCTAAACAGACAACCAATAAACTACTGCCGCCGGCACTGATGAAAGGCAAAGTTAACCCTTTCGTTGGCAATACACCCACGTTCACCCCCACATTGACAAATGCCTGTATCCCTAACCAAATACCTATTCCATAACTTACGTGTGCTCCAAATTTCATACCTTTCCTGTCAACTAATTTACCGATTACAAAACATCGCCAGACCAGAACGGCAAATAGAACTAATACCGTGGCAACGCCAATCAAGCCTAATTCTTCAGCGATCACTGCAAACACAAAATCGGTATGCGCTTCTGGCAAATAAAATAATTTTTGAACGCTCGCGCCCAGGCCCAATCCCGTCCATGCGCCACTTCCAATCGCAATCAGCGACTGCGTGAGTTGAAATCCGGAATCATATGGATCAGACCAGGGATTTAAAAATGAAGTAAAGCGCTCTACGCGATAAGTGGATGATATTGCGACAGATGCCATAAATATTGCGCAGACCGTAAATAAGATTACAAACTGCCAAATCTTGGCACCGGCTAAATAAAGCATTCCTAATACGGTCACTAACAAAACAATGGACGCGCCAAAATCAGGCTCAAGTAGTAGCAAGACAACAAGCACCACAAACACCAACATGGGTTTTATGCACCCAATAAATGATTCTCGAATTTGCTTGCCTTGTCTTACTACATAGCCAGCAAGACACATAACCAGTAATAATTTAACTACTTCAGATACCTGTAAACTGAGTCCACCCAGCACCAACCAGCGCGTGCTTCCATTCACCGTTTTACCTAAACCCGGCAATAAAACCAGCACTAACAGGACAACCATTAAAAACAAAAATGCCAGACTTGAATTTTCCCAGTGCACCAATCGAATTCTAGTAAGTGCAATACCTGCAAACACCCCAAGTAATGCAAAAACAAATTGGCGTTTAAAGTGATACAGCGGATCTCCGGTTGCTCTATCGGCAACCTCGATTGAAGATGACGCAACCATCACCAAACCTATGCCGAGCAGTAACATGGCCGATGTCATCAAAAATGGATCGCAGTGTTTCGCCAACTGAGCGTTTAAGGAAGTTTTCATAGAACAAGCTCTTTAACGCATGCTTCAAAATCTTCCCCACGCGCAATAAAGTCCTCATACATGTCAAAGCTGGCGCAAGCAGGAGACAGCAGAACTTTGTCGCCCGGCCTGGACAGACCACGCGCAATCGTTACAGCATCGCGAATCGTATTTACTGAACAAACAGATGCTGCGCCATGTAGAGCTTGCTTCAGCAAACCCGCGTCTTGCCCAAATAAAACTACATGCTTTACGTGTTTAGCCACAACCTCGTGTAGAAGGCTTAAATCTCCACCCTTAAAAACTCCACCAGCCAGTAAAATAATATCCGCTTCTAAACTGCGTAAAGCACATATCGAAGCTCCTATATTTGTTCCCTTAGAATCATTAAACCAGGATACACCTTGTGATTTTCCTACCAGCGAAAATCGATGCGGTAACCCTTTGAAGTTAGCCAACGTCAGTAGCATTTTCTCTAAAGACAAACCCAGCGCGTCCCCAATCGCTAACGCGGCAAGAGCATTCAACACTCCAGCCTCGCCCTGCATGGCAAGTTCGCTGGTAACCAATAAAGGATTTTTACCTTTTGCTAAATAGACATTTTCGAGATCGTGAATTAAGCCAAATTCACCACGAGCCGGGCTATCTGAACCAAAACTTATAACTACCCCCGAGGTTTTCATGTTTGCAACAAATGTGTCATTACGGTTAACGACGCTGAAGTTTGCGTGCTCATAAACTTGCGCTTTTATATGAGCATAGTTACCTACACTACCGTGCCGATCCAAATGATCTGATGATAAATTCAATACGACACCAACCTGTGGCCTAAGTGACCAGGTGGACTCCAATTGAAAACTGGATAATTCCAACACAAACAACTCAGCGTCATCGAATGCAAGCAGATCCAATGCGGGTGGGCCTAAATTGCCTCCCGCATAAGCCCTGATATCTGCAGCCCTGGCCATTTCAACAACTAAACTTGTTACCGTGCTTTTACCATTTGAGCCTGTGACTGCGACTATTGGTACTTGCGTATTATTAACAAACAACTCAATATCCCCGCAGTACTCTGCACCCTGCATCACTGCGCAGCTAATGAACTCGTTATCTACGGCTACCCCCGGGCTTACTATGATGCGCTTGGCATTTTGAAAAGAATCCGTTGATAACTTCCCCAAACAAATCTCGACGTCTGGAAATTCCTGCTTAACCAGATTGAAGTAAGGCGGATTATGACGTGTGTCTAACATTACAAATGGTACACCTTGTTTGCACAAATAAGTTGCGACGGACAAACCCGTCCTGCCCAGCCCTACAATCACGGTCTCATGGTTTCTATTTGTAGCTTGTCCTGGCAATGCAAAATCCATTCAGGCCGTCGGTCTAATGAGAAAATGGACAACCCATATAAAGTACAAACTGTGTGCTTTGAAACTTTGCATGGCATTCATCTAATCAATCGTTTGACAAGTGACACTACCGAATTTTCAAAGTTGTCAGGCCAACCAATATCAAAATTATGGTAACGATCCAAAAACGCACGATTATTCTTGATTCCGGCCAACCTTTTAATTCAAAATGATGATGCAATGGTGCCATTTGAAAAATCCGTTTGCCGATAAGCTTAAAAGACACTACTTGAATCACTACGGACATTGTTTCAAGCACAAAAATCCCGCCCATAATTACCAGCACGATCTCTTGTCGCACTAACACTGCCAACACTCCCACTGCGGCACCAAGTGCTAATGCACCCATATCGCCCATAAAAACTTGTGCGGGATAAGTGTTGAACCAAAGAAAGCCCAAACCAGCGCCTACTATCGCACCACAAAACACCACTAACTCACCTGCCTGTGGTAAATACGGAATAACGAGATAATGTGCGAAATTAACGTTGCCGCTTACATACGCAAACACACCCAGAGCACCCGCAACCATCACTACAGGCATAATTGCCAGCCCATCAAGGCCATCGGTTAAATTAACTGCATTACTGAAACCCACAACCACCAGGTAAGCTAACAAAACAAACCAAATACCTAAAGGAATAACCACACTCTTAAAAAATGGAATGTATAAATTAGTCTCCATAGGTAATTGCGCGGTGTAATACAACAAAACAGCAATGCCAACACCAATCGTGGATTGCCAAAAATACTTACTTTTTGCCGTAAGCCCTTTACTTGAACCACTTAATAATTTTTTAACGTCATCAACCCCGCCTATTAAGCCAAACAAGAAGGTCGTTGCTAACACAAACCATATATACCGATTTGAAAGATCGCTCCACAATAAAGCACTGGTAAATATTGCAACTAATAAAAACACACCGCCCATGGTGGGTGTCCCGGCTTTAGCAAAGTGAGTTTGTGGGCCATCATTTCTAATATTTTGATTAATGCTAAAACTACTAAACTTACGAATCATCATAGGCCCGATAACAAAGCAGATCGTTAATGCAGTAAGTACACTTAAAACAGAACGTAAAGTTAAATACCGAAATACATCAAAACCAGAATGCACTTGTTCCAGGTATTCAAATAATTTAAGCAGCATGCCCGCTATAAATCATTTCTGGGTTTAGATCTTCACGGATCCCGGCAACTATCGCCTCCAAATGCATCGCACGCGAACCTTTAACCAACACGCTAACTTGCTTACACAATTCATTTTGTAACACCTTGATAACCGCATAGTGATCTGAATAATGCTTAGCACCGGCCCCAAAGGACTGCACGGCATGACGTGTTAAATCCCCTATTCCAAACAATCGCTTAACTCCATACTTTTTTGCCAGCTCTCCTGCCTGTTTGTGTAACGTGACGCTGGCACTACCTAATTCACACATGTCTCCTAATACCAGCCAACGTTCGCCTATCTCTTGCGCCTGAACACCTAAGGCCACAAATAGCGACGCAGGATTGGCGTTGTAAGTATCATCTAAGACGCATGCACCACCAATACCTTTGATGCGAACTAAACGACCAGGCACAGGTCTCGCAGCCTCAAGTCCAACCTTTATATCTGCCAGATCAACTCCAAGACCCAGACAAACTGCAGTAGCTGCAAGCGCGTTGCACAAAGCATGTTCGCCAAATGTTTGCAGCTTCGCGCGCGTCCTGCCGATAGAAGTGGTAATTTCTATTCTATCCAAAGCAACTTTTTTTCCTGAAACGTCTGTAGCCTGCTTAACACCAAATGTTATTTGCATACGTTCACCGATGTATCTCTGCCACAGCCAACGATAAGGATCATCTGCATTAACTACTGCTACACCCTCTGCACGTAAACATTGATAAAGCTCTGCTTTGGCGCGTGCAACTCCCTCAATAGAACCAAAACCCTCTAAATGCGCCGCCCCTATATTCGTTATCACCCCTATATTCGGATTCACCAACTGTGTAAGGCTGGCAATTTCACCAGCGTGATTTGCGCCCATTTCAACGACTGCATAACGATGATCCTCTCTTAAACCAAACAACGTTAAAGGAACACCGATATGATTATTTAAATTACCTCTGGTGGCTAACACGCTTCCTTGTGTACTTAAAATTTGTTTAATTAATTCCTTAACAGAGGTCTTACCATTCGAACCAGTTATTCCAACCACCGGGATACTAAACTTATTACGCCATGCGCCTGCCAGAGCCCGTAAAGCAACATATGTGTCACGCACTACTACCTGTGCGCATTTGGTATTCAATTTTCGTTCTACCAGTACGGCACCCGCTTTATCCGCCTGCCCCGCTTCAATTAAATCATGCGGATTAAACTTTGCTCCGATTAAGGCAACGAATAAACTGCCTGTTTGTAACTCACGCGTATCGGTAGACACACCAACCACTACTTTATTGTCACCAAACAACCTGCCGTTCGTGATTCGCTCGATCTCGGAAAGGGTAAATTTCATTACTCGTAGTTCTGCAAACACGCAAGCGCGGTTTTTTTGTCGTTAAATGACACACGTTCATCATTTATTATTTGTACCGTCTCGTGCCCTTTTCCTGCGACTAACACAATATCTTCACGGGCAGCATTATTAATCGCATACTCTATGGCTTTGCGACGATCATGTATCAAAGAATAGCTCGTAGAAGACGAAAACCCGGAGAGTATGTCCTTCGCGATCCTGACGGGGTCTTCTGATCGGGGATTGTCATCTGTAACAACAGCATAATCCGCACTTTGCTCAACAACTTCGGCCATTAACTTACGTTTACCAGGGTCACGATCACCGCCGCAACCAAACACACACCAAAGCCTGCCTGCGCATCTTTGTCGAAGCACCTGTAATACATTTTTAAGCGCCTGCGAAGTATGCGCGTAATCCACGATTACGGTGGGGACGTTATTCACTCCGGAAACAAGCTCCATCCGTCCTAATGCGGTACGCACCGAAGAAATTGCCTTGATGGTATCCTTAAAAGAACAACCGCTTACAAGTAATACACTGGCTGCCGCGAGTATATTACTAACGTTAAACTCTCCATAAAGATTGGTTTTAATCGTAGCACTACCCCAACTTGAGCCAACCTCTATTTTAGTTACCTTCCGCGTAGAACTTATTTTTTTTGCATGTATACAATGACCAGGACACGGTCGATGATCGCAAGAATACGTAACAACGTTTACTTTTCCTTCCAATTCATTAGCCAGCAAACAACCAAATTCATCATCAACATTAATAACCGCATGTTTTAACCCTGGCATTTGAAATAAAATGCGTTTTGAATTGCCATAATCTTGTAAAGACAAATGATAATCCAAATGATCGCCGCCCAAATTTGTAAAAACGGCAGTGTCTATCGCTACTCCATTCAATCTTCCTTGCTTAAGACCATGTGACGAGGCTTCGATCACCGCGGAAGACGCCTGCTTGTCAGCAAAAAACTCAAGCAATTCTTGCATGCGTATCGCATCCGGCGTGGTATGAGTTGCAGGTTTCAGATCAGGATAAATACCGTAACCCAGAGTGCCAATTACACCACAGGATATTTTTAATTGATTAAATGCCTGGGCAATAAATTGACTTACTGAAGTCTTACCATCAGTTCCTGTAACGCCAATCACATTCAAATGCGCAGAAGGATGGTGGTAAAAACGCTGCGCAATAAAACCGACTTGCTGTTGCAGCCCGGCGATTGGGATACACGGAATGGCACTTGATAAGCCATCATTTTTTATCATTTTATCTGCATCCCAGGCAATCGCTGCCGCACCGTTTTCAACCGCTTGCGGGCAAAATTCGAACCCGTTTTTTTGTAATCCTGGTACGGCAAAAAATAAGTCGCCTGCTTTGGTAACACGACTATCTGAACTAAGACCATAAATCATCGTATTCATACAAGATACTTGCACCCAATTCCTCAACAAATCCGTCAATGACCAGGAGATAGTTCGCATATTGAGTTTCCTGAGAATTCTCCTTAGTTACTAAATATCGTAATGCAAACCGGATAGCACTCACTTATAACTGCACCTCGTCAGGTGCAATATTCATTACACGTAAAGCCTCGCCCATGATTTTTGAAAAAATTGGTGCCGCAACTGCACCACCAAAGTAAACACCCTCGCTAGGCTGATTTATCACCACCACCAACACCAGCCTTGGGTCGCTTGCGGGCGCCATTCCGGCAAATAGAGACAAATATTTATCTCTGTCATAACCATTTTCTACAAACTTGTGAACGGTGCCTGTTTTCCCTGCAACGCTGTAGCCCGGAATTGCCGCGTGAGATCCGGTTCCATCATCAGAAACCACCGCCATTAGCATAGACATAACCTGCTTCACAGTTTGAGGAGAAAATATTCCAGGCGAGTTTTTCCAATTAACGTCCAGCTTATGTAACATTGAAATAGATAACTGCCGGCCACCTGAAGCCAACACAGTGTATGCACGTGCTAATTGCAAAGCCGTTATCGACATGCCATAACCAAACGCCAGAGTCGCATGCTCAAGCTCATTCCAACCTTGAAATGTTTTTAAATGGCCACCAACTTCTCCTGGAAAACCGGATTCAGTAGATTGACCAATCCCGATAGAATCAAAAGTAGACCATAAATCGTGTGCTGGAATTGTTAACGCAATTCTTGTGGCGCCCACGTTACTGGATTTAAGAATTACATCACCAACAGTAAGCTGACCGTAATTTTTAATATCCCGAATCGTATGATCAGCAACTTTATATTCACCCGGCGCAGTATTAATTAAAGTATTTGGTGAATAACGATTCGATTCCAGTGCTGACGCAATAGTGAAAGGTTTAATAGTCGAACCAGGCTCAAAAACGTCTGTGACCGCGCGGTTTCGATAAGTACTATTATGATAGTCCTTACGGTTATTAGGATTAAACGAGGGTATATTGACCATCACAATTACTTCACCTGTTCGCGCATCTATCATCACCGCAGACGCGGAATGCGCACTATGTTGTGCGGTTTTAGCTTTTAATTCGCGATAAGCCAGATACTGTATCCTGCGATCAATACTTAAAGTTACGTCCTGACCAGGTTGTGGCATACGAATTGCCTCAACGTTTTCAACTATTCTATTTAGTTGGTCCTTGATAACTTTCTTAGCCCCGGGACGTCCACGCAGCCATTGCTCATAAGCAAGCTCAATTCCCTCTATTCCATGATCATCAATATTCGTAAAACCGACCACGTGTGAGCTCACTTCAGCAGTTGGGTAATAACGCCGATATTCACGCTGCAAATAGATCCCGGTATTGTGTGCCTGTTTTAATTGCTCGGCTTGTTGAGGATTAACATGGCGCTTTATATATAAAAACTGGCGAGTGTTTTTTCGATGCAGCTTTGCAACCAGGTCTTCTGTATTCAGATTTAAAATACCTGCCGTACGCTTTATTGAATCATGATTTTTTAACGCCTCTACAGGATTCGCCCACACCGAATAAACAGGCGTGCTCACTGCGAGTAACTCCCCATTTCTGTCTAAAATCATGCCGCGATGTGCAGGCATTGCTACTACTCGCAAATGGCGCGCCTTACCTTCCTCCTCTAAAAACTCATGCTCAAATAACTGTAAATAAGCTGCTCTCATGAGCAAGCCGCCGAAACCAAGCATCAGAACAAATACAAGGAAAAATCGTCTCAATGTAATAGAAGGGGAGTGCATAACGTCAACGGGCCTTCAAAAACAGCAACCTTTCCTTACGCACGACACCCATATTTAATTTTTCGCGCGCCAGCCTCTCAACGCGACTGTGTGTTGCCCATAGGTTTTGCTCCAGCTGTAAACGTCCCCATTCTATCTGTAACTCATCAAACTCATTCTGCAAGACCTGTAACTCAATAAACGCCTTACGCACAGAATGCTTTGAGTACACGACTCCAACTCCAGTGAAAACGTTTGCAATAAACAGAACTGCGATTAACACTAGCCTGCCTAACATCCGACACGCTCCATGACGTGTAATTTTGCACTTCTTGCTCTCGGGTTTTCTTTGATTTCCCTGCCAGAAGGTTTAATCGGCTTGCAAACTTTTATTAGCTTCGGTTCAAAATGACCAACTGCGGGTAATTTGCGAGGGAAACCTGATTGGCTGTGTTTACGCAGTAAGATTCTAACCAACTGATCTTCCAGTGAATGAAACGTAATTATTAATAAACGCCCTGATTGAGTAAGCAATTCAACACAGCTGTCTAAAGTCGTTGCTAATACCTCCAGCTCTTTATTAATAAAAATACGTATGGCTTGAAAAGTACGCGTCGCGGGATGTTTATATCCTCGTGATCGATCAACTGTCTGCTGCACAATCGCTGCCAGCTGTTTAGTTGTTTTTAAAGGCTTAACTCTCCGTTGTCGCAGAATTGCAGCGGCAATTTTTTTCGCATAACGCTCTTCTCCATATACCCTTATTACCTTTTCTAACTCACGTGCACTAACCAGTTGTAGCCATTCCATAGCACTTATACCTGTATTAACGTTCATACGCATATCCAGTTGCCCATCTTGTATAAAACCAAACCCTCTCTGCGGATCATCTAACTGCGGAGACGAAACTCCTAAATCAAATAAAATTCCATTTACTTTTTTGCCAAGACAATGTTTTTGTACTAATTGTGAGATTTGCGAAAAATTTTGCTGTTCAATTACTATGCGTGATTCATTAACAAATAAATTTTCCCCATAAGTAACAGCTTGAGAATCCTGATCAACTGCCAAAATACGACCATTCGCTCCCAGGTTTCGCAAAATCTCACTGCTGTGCCCTCCCCGACCAAATGTACAATCAACATAAATACCATCTGCGTTTATATTCAATGCCCCTATGACTTCTGATAGCAGAACAGGTTGATGCAAATAGGCAGGCATTAACCTACATAGCTAAATAGAAAGCGTTTCAAGCGCAGAAGTAATATCACTAAACTTATTCTCCTCTCTAATCCAGCGCTCACACATCTTTGCCCAAATTTCCTGATTCCACAGCTCAAACTTATTTCCCTGCCCTATCAAAACAGCATGCTTAGTTAAACTTGCAAAATCTCGCAGTGGCGAAGGAAGCAAAATCCGGTGCTGTGCATCTATCTCACATTCCGTAGCATGACCAAGTAACAACCGCTGCAAGCGCCTGACTTGTTTATCAATGCTTGGTAACTGCATGAGTTTCTTTTCAATTCGCTCCCATTCCGGAAACGGATAAATTAATAAACAACGATCAACGTCAACGGTAATGACCAAACTACTACCACAGCTTTCTCGAATACACTGCCGATAACGGGTCGGAAAAGACAGACGCCCCTTGGCATCCAAATTAAGATCATTAACGCCTCGAAACATAAAACAAACCTCATGGAATTATATTCCATGATTTCCCATAATTTCCCACTTTTTAACACTATAAAAACGATTTAGACAGATTGCAAGCAAAACCATCCAGAGAAACCCAAAAAATACTTATAAGACAGATAGTTAAAAACATATATCCATATAAAATTTATGGTAATACTTATGAGTAACTTAACTAAACTTAAGGATTTAACACATAAATATAAGGTTTTAGATTAAGAGGATGCTGACTTCATAGGCATATTTAACCAAGCCTTAAATTCTCAACAAAAAAGCATTAAACATAGATCAACAGGATTTACAGGCTAATGTGTATTATTCTGAATATCCTTTACATTCACGCTCATATCTTTTGTTACCTATTGATCTTGTAGGAACAGGCCCCATGCCCGTCCTGAATAGTAATATTGCGTAGTAAAAAGCATTATCCGGAAATTGGTGATCGCGCCCACGCAGGGTACAATAGGCGGCTAGGGACGAAATTAATTCTTTTCGAGCTTCAATCCACGCGCCCACGCGGGGCGCGACCGGAAACCGACCTAAGTGAGATTGCAAGTGATTGCGTTTCAATCCACGCGCCCACGCGGGGCGCGACGACAACGATTATGACAACTTAACCATGGATGATATGGTTTCAATCCACGCGCCCACGCGGGGCGCGACCTTCCTTGCGAATTTCTTGCTCATCAGGCTCTGACGTTTCAATCCACGCGCCCACGCGGGGCGCGACGTTGATACGTTGACGTACAGTTTGCAAGTTCATGGTTTCAATCCACGCGCCCACGCGGGGCGCGACCTTGCGGAGTTTCGTCTGACAAATCCAACACATTTGTTTCAATCCACGCGCCCACGCGGGGCGCGACCAAATGGATTACCCCTTCAATGCCTTAGTTCAACATGTTTCAATCCACGCGCCCACGCGGGGCGCGACGGGCA
This sequence comes from Gammaproteobacteria bacterium, assembly GCA_963422595.1. Classification (GTDB taxonomy): domain Bacteria; phylum Pseudomonadota; class Gammaproteobacteria; order UBA4575; family UBA4575. The sequence goes on along the minus strand of OY730298.1, from coordinate 789,711 downwards.
AATCGTAGGCATCATAGCCAGCAGAGTTGGGTTTCAATCCACGCGCCCACGCGGGGCGCGACGCAAGTTCATGGAACAGGCCCGGTGTACTTGCGAGTTTCAATCCACGCGCCCACGCGGGGCGCGACATGCAAATTCTTACAATACTGGTTTCCAACTAAAGTTTCAATCCACGCGCCCACGCGGGGCGCGACGGTCAATCGAACAAATTAATAACGGTTATATTCTTGTTTCAATCCACGCGCCCACGCGGGGCGCGACGTCATACTTTGAGCAGGTTTCAAGCACAAAATTACGTTTCAATCCACGCGCCCACGCGGGGCGCGACTTATAATTTTCTACTTCAAATCCAGTATCTGGATGTTTCAATCCACGCGCCCACGCGGGGCGCGACTGGGTAATTGATTCTTTTATGTCCCAACCCGTTAGTTTCAATCCACGCGCCCACGCGGGGCGCGACGCTTTAAGTCTTTCAGGAATTGTTTTAATCAGCCGTTTCAATCCACGCGCCCACGCGGGGCGCGACACAATAATTGAGGTAACCGGCTAAATGAGATTAAGTTTCAATCCACGCGCCCACGCGGGGCGCGACTTGCAAACTTCGTCCGATTTGCTGATTTTGAGAAGTTTCAATCCACGCGCCCACGCGGGGCGCGACGCGCGCGCGGCGTTGAAACCACTTTATTATATTGAGTTTCAATCCACGCGCCCACGCGGGGCGCGACTCGCGACGCCGTACACGCTGGACTGTCCAGGCGTTGTTTCAATCCACGCGCCCACGCGGGGCGCGACCACGTTAAGAAAAAAACGATGTACAAACTAACTAGTTTCAATCCACGCGCCCACGCGGGGCGCGACGTCGGCAGTCATATTCACGATAGCCGTTATTATACAGTTTCAATCCACGCGCCCACGCGGGGCGCGACAATGAGAATTGTTAAATTTGATGACATCGAAAAAGTTTCAATCCACGCGCCCACGCGGGGCGCGACAAACACATTATCGTGTATTTCCTGTTCATATTTATGTTTCAATCCACGCGCCCACGCGGGGCGCGACGTGTGAAGTTGAAGCATAGCTGTGACTGTGGCTTGTTTCAATCCACGCGCCCACGCGGGGCGCGACGGGCTTGCCAGCGGTGCTAATCCCGCATGGCCGTGTTTCAATCCACGCGCCCACGCGGGGCGCGACCCAGGGTGATATCGCAACGATCCATATCTACAACAGTTTCAATCCACGCGCCCACGCGGGGCGCGACGCCCACCGAAAGGGTAGCCGCTATCTACGACTACCGTTTCAATCCACGCGCCCACGCGGGGCGCGACTTATATAGTTTCTTATGGCGGCCGTGGCAGCGGGGTTTCAATCCACGCGCCCACGCGGGGCGCGACATGACAGAGACGGAGATTAAGAACTACGCGCTACAGTTTCAATCCACGCGCCCACGCGGGGCGCGACTTGCTTCGAGGTATTCGCGTAGCACTGATTCGCCGGTTTCAATCCACGCGCCCACGCGGGGCGCGACGTCGCACCCCGATCACCTTTGTCTCCCTTACCAGGTTTCAATCCACGCGCCCACGCGGGGCGCGACGCCTTACATTTTCAATCCACGCGCCCACGCGGGGCGCGACGCCTTACATTTTAACCCATTGAGTCAAAACAATTAAACATAAAGTATGCGCTAACCTACTTAATTTGACTGTGAAAAAACAGGTCTAATTGTTAAACAAAGAACAAAGGTAAAAGAAATTAGAGACTTAACGACGCGCTAACCCTGTCACTTTGCTATGAGAGCGTGGGATTAGCGGTACTATAAAATTAGAGTGTCGCGCAGCATGTCCGGTGCTTCTTTCACGCCGTAGTGCTCTACTTTACGCTTCCATTTAGAGCCCAAATGATAAAATCGCAGGCTATCCCCGTCAGGATCATAAATATCAAGTAATGCTTCTTTCAGCTTTACCCATTGCGTTGGTGTAATTTCACATTCAAAAACGGAATATTGAACTCGTACACCAAAATCCAGGCAAGTTTTACCGATATGTCTAAGTCTTTTTTTACCTTGCTCGGTAGTTAAATTTACGTCATATGTTATTAGCACTAACATTAAGTTTCTCAGTGTGAAAGAAATGGCGTATATATTTCCATGTCTTTACGTAGATAACGTGAAAGTAGCATAGCTTGCACATGAGGCAATAGTCCCACCTGAATTTTTTCACCCGTATAGGGGTGTTGTAATTCATCTTGCTTGCGCTCCTGCCATGCAGTGAGAAGCTTCTTACGTGCCTCATCCGTCAAGCGAATGGCGCCACTGCTTTCTTCAATAAAATCCTTGGCCGAAATTTGCTTTCGGTTAATCAACGTCAAAGCAAATCGATCACACCACCAAGCGCGAAATTCTTCAAGCATATCCAATGCCAGGCTTACTCTGCCTGGTCGATCTGTATGTAAAAAACCTACATATGGATCAATCCCCACGCCTTGCAGGGCTGAAGCAATTTCATGAGTCAATAAAGTGTAGGAAAACGAAAGCAGCACATTGACACGATCGAGAGGTGGTCTTTTGGTTCTTCCAGAAAAAGGAAAGGTTTCCCTTAAGCTTGCAGTAATCAAATGACTAAAACATCCGAAATAAGAGGCGCCGGAATCCCCCTCTATGCCGCGCATCTGACCAATATCAATGCATCGTTGTAAACGCTTGATATTGTCACCCAGATATTTCACCAGTTTTTCAAGTTGCTGGCTCCTGCCGTGATTACGTTGGTGCCGCATAACAACATTGCGGCAGTTGGATAGCTTAGCTGCGACAAAAAGTCGCGCCAAGGTATGTGGTGAGTGATCAGCCTCACGATACTGTGCCCTGCGTAACAAAACGTTTCCAGATTGTGGTCCTTGGAGACGTGACTGGAATTTTCCGTATTCAGAGAAAAATGAAATACCAATACCTCGCTCGCCACAGGCGGCCATCAACAATGGTGAAATCATAATGCGACCAAAGCAAAACAAATTCTGAATAGTGTGAAAGGGGAGTTGAAATACTTTTTTACCTTCTTGCTCAATAACGAAGGTTTCCCGCTCTTTATGGACGTAGCTGCCGTTTGTGGTGATGTATAAATTATTAAGTAACTTCTTCATCCTCAAATATTGTCCTTGCATAATGAGCCGATCGATCGGTTTTGCGTGGTTGACAAATGTCAAAGAAAGAGCAAGCCTTGCACGAGGGTGAGTAGATTGCCTTCGGAATTAGGTTATTTTTCAAAAGTTTTTGTACTGCATGAATGGTATTTATGGTTAAGCTGCGCAACGATTCATCAACATTTATCCATTCGCGTTTTCGCACTTGCCAATACCATAACGCAGCACGACGAATGGTGACGTTGCGCATCTCTTCAAGGCAAAGCACTTGCGCACATAATTGAATACGGTCGCAATTACTGGGCTTGGGTTTACCACGTTTGTATTCGACTGGCGTAAGTTGTAAGGGGTTTGTCCTGATTTCAAGCAAATCCAGTTTACCTGTAAGCCCATATCGCCTGGAACAAACCTGAGCACCGCGCTCTGTCCTCAATGCGCCGCGTTGCTCCGCTTCATGACTGTGTACGCGCGCATGTAGTTGGCTGCCCTTGGCAGTTAGAAAATTATCCTGCCAGAGTTGCTCAATATGAATATACGCGCATTGGCGTGGGCAAAATGCATAGTGCTGTAAGGCAGAAATGGGGATTGTATCATCCATGACCTTTGGTTATTCAGAGGGTAAAAAATCAGGTGAGTGATTTCGCTCATCCTCCTTTCCATGCCATATCCTTAGGATATAAATGATATTTTGAGCAATCAGATGCCGTACGCAATATCGGCCAGTATACCAGTTACACAAGACAGTTCGGATCAAGTGCTCGCTACAGGCAGCCCAAGGCGGGGAAATAGCTGTAATTTCTGCAATCCTTGCATGATATCAGATACCATCCTTTTTGCATAAGGTGTACCGGCATCTACTAAAAATTGTCGTAAACGCTCTAGATCGTTTAATGATTCCGGGGGGAATTCGATATGCACCATTTCTTTGGCTGTGATAGCTCTCTATCTGTGCCCCGGCTTTCCAGCCATGACAAAGCCTGATCCCCTGATACCGTTTTACCCATTTGGACGGACTTAAGAGCAACCAGAGTATCCGCCCAGCAGCAGATATCTTCCATTATCTGACAGCCAATATATTCTTTTATAGCTTGGTTAATCAGGTAGTTTTTGCTCCTGTCTAGCTTTTTAGACAGCTTCTCCAATGGGTCCCCAATATCCGGTTGCAGCCTAATCTTGGTCACGCTCATAGTTTGTTTCCGACCAATACAAATAAAAACCACGTTACACCTTATAGTGTCACATTACGCCATAAAGGTAAAATATATGCCGACAATGATCTATCCAATCCGCTTAATTAAGTTCCACCCCTTGGGGAATATTTTCTCTATCTGCCGAGATCTGATAATCACTAAACATCCTGGGCGGTTTAGAGTCGTTTTTTAGGGTAACGGAAATCTTTTCAAAAAGGCTGTGTGCAGGCGCATTGCCTAACTTGCTACTGTGTTTGAATATATACAGACCGCGCGCGGTCATTTCACCACGAGCCGCTGATCGGTCGTGGTCGAACATGTTTTCTAGTGCTTGCCAAAATAATTCCAGGTCATCTTCGCTGAACCCGGTTTGCGCGGCCAGGTGGGCGGAGATAAAGCCGTGACAGCGATACAGGCCATAGGGAACGGTGGCCTTGCGGCCCATGGTACGGTTGTCGCCGGATTGTTTTTCTGCTTCTTTTTCCGTGGCGACAGCCATACGGGTGATGGAATGTTCCTGTGAAAAAATCGGCCCGGCTGAACGGGAAAATGTGAGCTGAATCGGGCCGCGAACCTGTCCGGCATTTTTTCCAGTGCTCATAACCGCTCCGAAACTGCGGATGTCAAAATATTTCTGACACATCCAGGCACGGGCTGCGGCTGTTTTCTCGCCTTTTTCTTTGGCTTTCACTTCCTCTTGCTCATGTGCTTCATCAATCAATTGGTTGAGAACTGCCTTTTCCTTAATAAAGATTTGATAGCGCGAATTATCCTGCTGAGTGATTTCAACAAAATTCCGTACTTTGCGTTTTAAGCACACATCGGTAATCAGGCCGTGCCCCGTTTCCGGGTCAACCCGCGGCATATTGCCGGCATCGGGGTCGCCGTTGGGGTTGCCGTCTTTCACGTCAAACAAATAGACGAAGTCGTAACGATTATTAATACTCATGATTTTGCTCCTGGTTCAGGGTTAGAAGATTGAGTAGGCTGTTTATCTTTAGGTTTAAAAAAATCCTGCCGCTGATGATAATAGCCAATCGCGAAGCAGCCCTGATCCTGCAAGGAAAAGTGATTGGGTAATCGCGCGGGCAATTGATCAATTATTTGTCCAAGCAATCGTTCCTTGTTGATACGGCGGCCGGTTTCAAGTTTCTTCAAATGATGGTTTTTGAGCCGGTCCAAAATACCGAAAACACTGACGGGGTTACTGCTTATCGCTCCGTAGTATCGGTCTTTAATCGTGGCGTTAATGCCGGGATTGGCTTCCTCCTGAATTTTTTCAAGGCTGGCAAACCATCTGCCAAGAAGGTAGGGGATTTCGGTATTGGATAGATCTAATGGCATAGTGAATTCCTGCATGGTTAAACGAGATTGACGAATTTGTCGGTTCAGGCAAGCCTTGATGATGGCGGCCCGCGGGAAACTGACTTTCTGCTCGGCCTTGTTGCGCCGTACCGCCGCGGCAAGCAAGGTATAGGGATATGGGCTGTTATTCAGAATGCTGCGCACCACTTCACCTGACAGGTTTGGTGGCAGGTTGCGGAGTTTATATTTCAGGCACAGGTGCGAGAGCAGGCGCGGCAGTGGTATCTCGGCGTATTCTTTCGCTGGATGGCAGATACGGATGTCCTCAAAATGCCGGCAGATATTCGCGGATATCTGCTTGATGGTGGAAACTTTCCAGAAGCGGATGGCAATTCTGGAAGCATTGGGCGACAGTCCCAGAACAAAAAAACGCTGGTTATCCTTTTCAGGAATACGGCTGCCCGTGTCGAAGGCCTGTAAAGCCGCCTTAATCTTTGCTGCATTTCTGTTTGGGTCATCCGCCGCTTTTTCCGGCATTGCCATCAGGGTATGAAAGGCGTTTTCAATTTTTACAATACCTTTCTCGCTCCAAAAGACCGTAGAGGCGTCGCCAATCTGGGTACGCTGTCGCGAGCCTTTGCGCAGCAGATGATTCAGCGATTCGGTGTAATTAAATGCAGCTCGACTACCAACCGGTGCATTATCCCCCTGTTTTTTATTGAAAAAGGTGAAGGCAGGAAGATTAAACGAGATGATTTTGGCTCCTGAACTTTGAGCGTGCCGAACCCCTTTAATGGCCGGATGCAGGCGTTCTAGTGGTGTGCTGTCACCCGTAATCAAACACAATCCCGTTGTCGTTTGATTTGTCTCCATGGTGGATTGAATGGCTTGCCGTATCGCTGGCCGTTCACAAATCAGGCAGGTGTCGCTGGTCAGTTTGAAACTGACATTGGGATTGGTTTGAAAAAAATCGGTATCGAAGTCCGGGCGCTGCTGTAGTCGTGCTGAACCCGGTGTATCCAGGAAAACCTTCAACGCATCAAGCCCCGTGTCAATAACATCAAGTTCACGAATGCGGCGAGCAAATTCCTGATGCTGCCGGTCAACCCGATCTGTTTTTCCGCCGGGTCTGGTCAGGCCCAGCGCATATTCAGCGTTATCCCAAAAGAAATTGGCGGCAATACCGGAGGTCTTTTTAACTGCCTTGGGTAGAATGTAACGCTTGGTTGAGTCCCTGTCCTTTTCAATATTGATCTGGTGGATGCTGCCCTGATCGGTTAATTCGATGATCACCGGGATCGGTTTGCGTTCAAAGCCGAATTCGGACAATGCACCCGGATGCGCCGTTGCCATGCGCTCGTAATATTGATTCAGTGCTTGCAGGATCATCGCCGCACCTCCTCACTATCGCAGGCCGGAACCGTGACTATCCCCCGTTCCAGTTTCGCCTGGAAAAACATGGGTGCCGGATTTTTAAGGTCGCTAAAGTCAAGATCATAGAGCATCCATCCCAGATCACGGTTTTCATCGACAGGCGGCGGTTCCTGTGCTAATTGCTCGGGATCTATGAAGCGAAAACCAGCCGAGAATTCGCGGGTACCCAGGTAGGGTTGATTAAAGCATTGTCCTTTACGGGCACGGCGCTTGAACATTTCCGCAAATTTCGGGTAGGAGTTTTCGCTACCAACGTCTTCGCAATGCAGTTCGGGGTAATGATGGGTGTGCTTGCTGTCGTCTTGCAGGTTGAAACGGGCATGTAGCCGATACGCCACATCGCGCAGAAACAAGCCGGCGCGCTGTTGTCGCTTGTCTTCAATGAATATCTGTTTTTTTCCTTTGCTCGCACGCTCGGAAACTTCATTACGGCGAATATTGATCCAGCGGATGGGCTTCAGGACTTCAATCGTATCAATCTGCCAGCGTATGGCAGGCTTCCATAGTATGGCTTCAAAGACAGCCCGCGCCGCCGACGGGGTGATTACATCGTAGGAAACGCGCTCCACTTTCATCTCTGGCCGGGTGAAGCAGGCAAAATCGCCGCTGACCTCAAGACAAAAACTTTCCTGACTGGGCATCAATCATCTCTCCTGATACAGTAGGTTGTGATATTCAAAACGTCATACCATCATTGATTGCACATTCATCTCCGATAAACCCCAACCGCTCATCGTAAACTCCCGGACCGGCAATAATATAATACCCGGATTCCGTTTCTTCGATCGCATTGGCATTGAGAAGCGCTTGTTTTTGATAATGATAAAGGCTGATTGAATAAGGCTGCAACCTGCGAATCAACCAGCGGTCCACCTGGCCGCCAGCCAGCTTTCCCAACCAGGTTTTTACCTGTTTCTCCTCTTCCTTATTTTCACCATAGTCCATAAAAACGGTAAAGGTTTGACCCTGTTCAATCATCTGAAAGCTTTGTGCAGCAGTGCGAAACTGGATATTAATATCACTGGCGTCCTGTTGTAACAACGACAAAACCTGGTTGTTATCAAATTTCGATAATTTTGCGTGCAGATGTTCAAAATAACGATGGATCAACTGTGGGGTATCGATGGCTTCATGCTCGCCTTTCAAAAAAGAAGCGGTGGTTTCAAATGCCTTGGTCAGGAACCCTTCGGGGGGTGGCGTCGGTGGCACGAAGACGATTACCTGCCCCAACATTGGTTTGCCGTTGGCATCCTTGAGCTTACCTTCACGGTTGCAGCGGCCACCAGCCTGGATGATGGAATCGAGGCCCGCGGCGGCACGAAACACCACTGGGAAATCAAAATCCACGCCCGCTTCAACCAACTGCGTACTTACCACCCGGGTCGGTTGACCCTGCGTGAGTCGTTTTTTGATCTTGTCAATCAGGCGTTTTCGATGTATCGGACACATCAACGCGGATAAGTGAAACAGCGTGCCATCATTCTTCCCCATCGCGACAAACAGTTGGCGCGCGTCATCGCGTTTGTTCACAACGACAAGAACGCTGGAATGCTGCTGAACCTGTTTCGCGATTTCCTCCCAGCTTTGCGGCGAATGAAAATCGGCAGGCAGGGTATAGGTAACGCGCTGCAACTGCTGAAAATAATGCGCCGGCTGCGCAATGACTTCGGTCGCTTCAAAACCGGCGAGCAGGACTTTTCCAAACGCATCTTTAACACCAGTGGACGGCGTTGGCGTCGCTGTAGTCAACAAAAAAGTTACGCCATAGTGTTTAGCGAGCAGCTTTATCAGGTGACGGATGGGTTCAAGGTTGCCGGGTGGCAATAACTGGGTTTCATCCAGCACGATGACGCTGTTGACCAGATTGTGCAGCTTGCGGCAGCGAGATGGCCTGGCTGCAAACAAGGATTCGAATAGTTGTACCGTGGTGGTAACAATAACAGGAATGTGCCAGTTTTCTGCCGCCAGCCGAGTAGTTGTTATCTCCCTGTTTTCTTCTGGCTCAACATTGCTGTGATGCTCCAGCACAACGTCGCCACAGTTGGCAAACACCTTCCTGAAGGTGTTTGCGGTCTGCTCAATGATGCTGGTATAAGGAATGGCGTAGATAATGCGTTGCTTGTTGTGTACACAGGCGTGCTTCAGGGCAAATGCCAGACTGCTCAGGGTTTTGCCGCCGCCAGTGGGCACGGTCAGGGTGTAAATACCCGGTCTGCTTTTGGCTTTATCGCGTGTTTGTTGTAGTACTTCAGCGCGCAATTGATTTACCTCACTTGTTTTGGCCTGCGCATCCAACGCTCCCGTCATCTTTCGCATATAAGCCTCAAAGCACCTCAACAGGGCGGGTATATCCGGGTAATTTGCTTCGCGTTGCGCCGCCTTGCCCGGCTGCATGAATTGCTCAGTATCGAGAAAATCAGCATCAACTAAAGCCGAGAAACCCATGCGAATCCAACAGTGAAGATCGTCCCACGTATCCATAGGAAGTTTCGTTTTCGGTACGCAGCCTGCTAATACTTTTGCCGGGATTTGCTCGGACAATGCTTCCGGTAAAAAATCTTTATCTCGCGTCAGAGTGTCATCTAAAGCCCGCCCTTTGGCGTCAGATTTCGCATAATCGGGCAAGCCCGTGTGGTGCCCGGCGATCATATAGGCCAATGCGCGGCCAAAGGCTTCGCACCCTTGTTTTTTCATATAGTCCACTGCGTAGATGGCACCAGTGGAGGCATGGTTTTTCTTCGGATCTTTTTCGCTGCTGATACTGGCATTTGGGTCGTAGCCGGAACTCTTCCTGATGTGCTTTTGGAAAGCCGGGCGGTATTTGCCCAGGTCATGCCACAGACCTGCCAGCCGCGCCCATTCCGAACTGTGAAAGCTGGCACCGAATTCGTTAGCTAAATCAGCGACTTTACACAGGTGTTGTTCAAGCGGGTGCACCTCCCACTCGCTATTTTGGTGCTGCTTTACGTGCGCAATATATTCAGCGGTCATTTATTTACTCTAAGTTATGTTTGAAAAAGCCGGGGTTGCCTGAGGTTCAGGCTATAAAAACCACGGTTTCCAGTTTACTACTTTCAACGTTTTGTCTGATTTCTACATGAAGTCCTTTGGTTTTTTATCGCAGAGAGGTGTCATCTTTTTAACATATTTGTTTCTTTGAGATGGCCACCGCACCCAAGCTTGGCAAGCGCACCGAAGGTAGCTAGTAATCCAGTAGCGAAAATCCTCAGTGGTGTAAGTGGCGCAAGGTAGACGAGCGTGAATTTTGATGCGTTGCTCTGAAAACTGAACATAGATTCACCAAAAAACATTTTTCCTGTCAGAACTCCGTAAATTTCGCCCGCCAAGCATTGCCGGGGATACCGTAGCTCCACGGAATGGGCTGGTGCCGCTTGGTGCAAAACAGTGTAGACTTTAATCGTTGGTGCTAAGCGCATGGCTGCGCGGCACAGGCGGTGGTGGTTTGCCTGAAATCGCTATCGAAGGTAAGGCTTTCCGAAGGATTGCCTATTCCTACCCGCTTCTACACTTTATTTGGTTCCTGTTAAAATACCTAACCAATATATTTAAGCTTCAGGCTGAGGGGGAGCCAGCCGATAAGCCGGGTTTTGTTGAAAACAGTCATTTATCTAGAATTTGTGTCACCACAAATTTCAAGCGACCTACCCGGGGGACTCGCACGGGCTATGCGCAGGAAAATTCCTTGCCCCTCTATTCGGTCTTGCTCTGGGTGGGGTTTACCTAGCCACAACTGTTACCAGTTGCGCGGTGCGCTCTTACCGCACCGTTTCACCCTTACTTGGCTACTATCTATTTGTATGCTATTAAATTGATTGTTGGCTGATTGTGATCTAAACATTTCTTTCGTTCGCTCATCAGCATATAAATAGATAGTAGCCAAGCGGTTTACTTTCTGTTGCACTTTCCATGAATTCGCATCCTCCAGACGTTACCTGGCACCTTGCCCTAGAGCCCGGACTTTCCTCCCCCTTACTTCCATTCTATGCAATTACCTTAGTGGTATTAACTATCACATATAAAGTAAATAAGGCAGCGACTGTTTGGCTAACTCCCAGTTAAACCTTAACATATTTATAGCTACCTTTTGGCGATATTTGTCAACCCCAGTGGATATAATTGGTTACGCCGAAGACCAGTATGTTTGGCCACAATTTTAACAGCATCTCTATGAGAGAGGTATTTTTGCAATTCAGCTAAAAGTAGCCTGGCCTGGTCAATTGATTTTGTAGTTTCTGGTGAGTCATTCCCCTGCACTATTATCACGTGCTCGCCTTTAATCGTTTCAGGATACTCTTGTAACATTTGATTAATCTGGGTGAGATCGCCATTTAAATGTTGTTCAAACTGTTTTGTCAACTCACGCAAAAGAGCGGCTTTCCTCTGACCACCAAATACATCAATACAGGCTTGAATGGATTGCTGAATTCGCCGCGGTGATTCATAAAATACCATAGAGCGTGTTTCGTACTGTAGCACTTGTAGGCATTTTTGCCGCTCCGTAAATTTTTTAGGTAAAAACCCTTCAAATGTAAAACGATCGGTGGGAATACCCGCCACTGATAAAGCCGCTATAACTGCACTGGCGCCAGGAATTGCTCGTACACGGATACCTTTGCGTCGTGCCACAGAAACAAGCTTATAACCTGGATCGGAAATTAGTGGTGTCCCGGCATCAGATACAAGTCCAACATCCGCACCATTCAATAATCGTGTGACTAACGCAGAAATTTTTTGATATTCATTAAAATTATGTAGCGACTCCAACTTGGCTTGGATACTATAATGACTTAAAAGCTTTTTCGTTATACGAGTATCTTCAGCCAACAGAACCTCAACTCTTTTTATCGTATCTAATGCACGTAAAGTAATATCCGCCAAATTACCAATTGGTGTAGCAATAACATATAAAGTACCTTGATCACTCATTTTGAATCGATCTGGTGTTCATTGTGTGTCATTAACATTTAAGCAAGAACCGCCTAAGAACGTTTCATAATGCACAAAGTTGCACATATTGTAGTACTAATTGTCGTGGTATGCGCACTTCCTGGTTGTACCGGTTTATCTCTTTTTGAAAATCAAATTTTTGATTCGGGTAAGTCCCAAATTCAGCATGCCGAAAAACTACTTGAAGCTGGAAAATATCAAGAAGCGGCAGCTGTATTTTGGTCAATTGCCAAAATGAAATCTTCCCCACAACGCGAAGCACTACAACTTAGAGCCGCTGAAGCCACACTACAACCACAGACTAAATTACTGGCGCAACGGTATCTTGATGAAATTGATGAAGACGCGCTCACTCAAGATATGTTTGTGCGCAAACGAGTCGCAATGGCAGAGCTTGAACTTTTGAATGGACGACCTCAATTAGCCCTCGACAAGGCACCAGTGAAGCTGGTGGAGCTCTCACAGACATATGCACTACATGTGTTGGAGGTCCGAGTAAAAGCCTTACAAGCTATTGGATTAACTCGAGAGTCTGTCGAAACTCGCGTAGCAATCAATACGTTACTAAAAAAACCCGAACAACTAAAACAAAATAATCAATTGCTTTGGGAAGCACTTCTCAATTCCGGAAAGGAAGAAATTAATATTTGGACCGATGGTAACGAAAATCCTGACTTGGCGGCCTGGTTAAGTCTGGCATCTATTCAAAAACAACCACACAAAAATTTACCATCTCTGAAAAACAAATTACAACAATGGCACACGCGATATCCAAATCACAGAATACCTGATTACATAGTAGACTCAATTGCACAAGATTGGGCGTCTTTGAAAATATCACCTGATCGAATTGCACTTTTATTACCCGTAACTGGCCGCTATAGTAACGTTGCACAAGCTATCTATGCAGGAATTACCACGGCACGGGAATTTGGCACAACGTTCACCCTATCACCTGAAATAATTTTATACGATACAGGCGATGATCCTGCCGCCGTGGCGGATTATTACCAACGAGCCGTTAGCGAAGGTGCGGACTTTATTATTGGTCCATTACAAAAAGATGCGGTGCGCATACTTGCTGCCCAAGAACAACTGGAAGTACCGACACTTTCACTCAATTACGCTGACGGCCCTTTAGCAGAATCACAAAATTTATTCCAATTCGGCTTACTCCCGGAAGACGAGGCCAGACAAGTAGCAGAGCGGGCTTTACTGGACAATTATCATGCAGCTTTAGTGTTAATTCCGGAGAGCGAATGGGGTACACGTTTACTTGAGGCCTTTGCCACCCGTTTTGTTGAACTTGGTGGCACAGTTCTACAATCCGAACGCTACATTACAAAAAATGCAGATTATTCAGTTGCAATAAAAAATCTCTTGCAGCTTAATCAAAGCGAGCAACGGCGCCATAATGTTCAGGCTATAATTAAACAAAAGGTCGAATTTGAGCCTAAACGGCGTCAGGATGCAGACTTTATTTTTATCGCTGCCTCACATCAGCAGGCAAGACTACTTCGACCCCAGTTGAGCTATCATTACGCATCTGATTTACCAGTTTACGCAACTTCACATATCTTTTCTGGCAATGAGAATATTTCAGCGGACCAAGATATAAATGGTGTTACCTATTGTGATATCCCGTGGCTATTATCTAACGACTTTACGATTGAGTTATTACGTGACTCATTAGATTCCCAATCATTGAATAGTCAATCCCGTTTACCACGGTTTGCGGCGTTGGGTGTAGACGCCTATCAAATCATCCCGCATCTGCAACGTTTAGCAACATATGAACATAACCACTTTGATGGCGTAACAGGAAAATTAAGTATTGGCGAAAAAAATCGTATTTACCGAGAACTAAATTGGGCAAAATTCCAAAATGGTCGTCCACGATTACTCAGTATCCCTCACGATTATACGGGCGCATCTATCTCACGACGGTGAAAACTCTTCGCAAAGGCCAAATTGCTGAACATAGAGCTTGCCAATACTTACAGCGACAAGGCTTAACGTTAGTTGAAAAAAATTATCGCTGCCGTAAGGGTGAAATTGATTTAATCATGCAAGATAAAAACCAATTAGTATTCGTTGAAGTACGCTACCGGAAACATGAACATTATGGGACAGCTGTTGACACTGTCGATAAAAATAAAGTAAAAAAACTCATATTGACCGCACATCATTATTTGATAAAACGTAGGTTAGACGTCCCTGCACGTTTTGATGTTGTAGGGTTTGACGCGTCATTCAATCCAACATGGATAACTGATGCTTTTGACGCATATTAATTTTTAATTTAGGCTGGTTAATGAACACCGAATCACGAGTCGAAGAATTATTTAATGCCAGCATTTCTACGAAGCTGGCCAGCATTAGTGAATTAAAATTTCCAATTGCTGAAGCTGCAAAGTTAATGTTTCGGTCTCTGCAAAATAATGGAAAAATTCTCATTTGTGGTAACGGCGGATCCGCAGCAGATGCACAGCATTTTTCATCTGAATTACTCAATCGTTTTGAGCGCGAACGTGAGGGGTTAGCGGCAATCGCCTTAACTACGGATAGCTCAACTCTTACTTCTATTGCTAATGACTACAAATATGAACAAATTTTTTCCAAACAAGTACTGGCACTGGGGCACAAGACGGATGCACTAATTGCGATTACTACTAGCGGAAATTCAGCGAATATACTTGCCGCGATAGTAGCGGCCCATCAAAAAAATATGTCTGTGATTGTACTTTCTGGAAAAGATGGCGGGAATTTACCCGCTTTATTGCAGGACAAAGACATTGAGATACGTGTGCCGAGCCAATCCACTGCGCGCATTCAAGAGGTACATTTATTAGCTGTACATTGCTTATGTGATCTTATTGATCAACAGACTATCGGTGGTTAATCCCTCCTTAAGTACACTAGGATGGCTTTAGATTCTCATATAGTTCATCGTTTCATTGAGGTATGCGGAAAAAAATTAGTACTTACAGATCAAAGTGAACGTTGGGCTTATGGTTATGACAATAGTAAACAACATACCTGTCCAGACTTGGTTGTACTGCCACAACAACATGACCAAATACAAAAATGCGTACAAATCTGTAACGAATTTAGAATACCACTTACCACACGTGGTCGAGGCACAGGTACGAGCGGCGGTGCTGTGCCCATACAAGCTGGAATCGTAGTTTCAACCGAACGCATGAGTCAAATTCTGGAGATTGACCATGCAAACCGGAGTATGCGAGTTGAACCGGGTACACTCAATGCTGAAGTACAAAAACAGGCTGCCAAATATAAACTATTTTGGCCACCAGATCCAAGCAGCGCAGCATATTGCACCGTCGGAGGTAACTTGGCCTGTAACGCTGCGGGGCCCTATGCGGTTAAATACGGCACATGTAGGGAAAATACACTTAGTCTGCGAGCGATCACGGGGATCGGAGAAACTATTTACACTGGAAATGCTACCACCAAGGGAGTAATCGGCTTAGATCTAACGCGCCTACTAATCGGTTCAGAAGGTATTCTCGCCATCATTACCGAAGCGCGATTGAAACTTAGCCCGATGGCCGAGCGCACCGACACTATCCGCGCTTTATACACAGACATCAATTCCGCGATTGATGCCGTAGTTGGTATTCTTGCCCAAAGCGCCTTGCCATGCGCATTAGAATTTATTGATCACGGCTCACTAAATTTAATTCGTCAGCATGGGAATTCAGACATTGACAAACGCGCAAAAGCAATGTTAATAATTGAAGCAGATGGTTTGATACAAGCTGTTGATGCCAGTGTTGGGGCTATTTCGAGTGCTGCAAAAAATGCAGGTTGTATTGATCTACAAAGCGCGAAAGACATACAACAAAAAAACGATTTGTGGTCTTCCAGAAAGGTTCTCTCGCCCGTCTTGCGTAGCTTTTCCCCCAACAAAATTAACGAAGATATAGTAGTGCCCGTCTCTCAACTTCCGGGTTTGTTACAAGGACTGGAATCGCTCAGTAAAAAATATGGAATTCCTATTTTCAGCTTTGGCCACGCAGGAAACGGTAACTTGCACGTCAATCTTTTATATGATGCATCCAATCCCACAGAAGCAGCAGCTTCTTTGCGGTGTTTAGATGAGGTATTCGAGTTGGTATTAAAGCTAAACGGTACACTCTCTGGTGAACATGGTGTAGGCGTCTTAAAAAGAGACTATGTAAGTAAAGAAATTGATCCCGGCGCACTGAGTTTGATGCAAAAGATTAAGCGACAATTTGACCCAAATAATATTCTCAACCCTGGAAAAACATTACCAGAGATTGCAAGATATGATTCCGCTGAGATCCGGGCAACAGAGGTCTTCAGCCAATAAAAAATATCCGCAATACCGTATTTAACACCATGGACGTATGTGGTTAAGATAGAGACTCTAAGCAGCTTGGCTACTATTGCCTAACAACTGTTTATAAAGCTCAACATCAGCTTCACTAAAACAGCAAGCAATAATTGCATCGAATTTAGATTCATATTCGTGTATATAGCTGGTTGCAATCTTAGCAGCAGCTTTCTTGGGGTAGCCATAGACGCCAGTACTAATAGCAGGAAAAGCGATTGACTTAACATTATGAGAATAAGCTAAATCAAAGCTACATTGATAGCATTGACCCAGCAATTCCGACTCCCTGGAATTTCCTCCTTGCCAGACGGGCCCGACGGTATGAATAATCCATTTAGCTGGCAATTTAAACCCTGGGGATAACTTTGCATCCCCAGTTTCACAACCACCCAGAGTCTTATTAAATTCTATGAGTTGATTACCCGCGGCAAGATGTATTGCACCATCTACCCCGCCACCACCCAGCAGACTATTGTTTGCTGCATTTACAATTGCATCCACTTTAAGAGTGGTGATATTGTCTAATAACACTTTAATCATTTAATTAGAAACTGGGGGCTACCTGACTATACGTAAATGTGGGCGTTTGGGCTTTGCGGAACTGTCCTCCGAGTTATCAGTAGGTGATAGTTTATCCTCCTCAGTAAACATCATACCTTGCCCGCTCTCACGTGTATAAATTGCTAATACACACGCGATGGGAACCACCACTTGCATAGACTTGTCACTAAAGCGCGCATCAAAACTTACTGTGTCTTTACCGAGATTCAGAGATCGTATTGCTGTAGGGCTTACATTCAAAACAATTTTGCCGTCTTTTTCAAATCGGCGAGGAATTTTTACCTGATCTCCAGTAGCATCTGCGAGAATATATGGAGTCATGCCATTATCAACGATCCATTCATACATTGCGCGTATTAAATAGGGTCGACTAGAAGTCATACTAAAGGATGGAAAAGATATTCTTACAGTAAGCTACCAGACCACATTTCAACCTCCTCTTTTGACAAACTACTTCTAAAAGAGGGTTGATCAAATACACGTTCCGCGTACTCTAAAATAGGTTTTGCAGAAGTACCCAATTTAATTCCAAAACTTGGCAATCTCCAAAGAATTGGGGCGACACTGCAATCTACCAAACTAAACTCGTCACTTAAAAAATATGGCTTTGCCTTAAACACATCAACTGCTGCCAGCAGACTTTCTTGTAAAATCTTTCTAGCTGCATTAGCCGCTTCCAAATTCTCTGAACATAGGTCACTTAGAGATGCGTACCAGTCTTTTTCTATATGAAACAATGCTAAACGCGATTTAGAACGCGATACTGGATCTATGGGCATCAATGGTGGATGTGGGAATCGCTCATCCAAGTATTCCATAATAACACTCGCGTCATAAAGAACGAGTTCACGATCAATTAACGTTGGAACTGAGTTATATGGATTAACGTCCAGTAGATCCTCTGGTTTGTTACCCGAATCTATATCAATAATATCAACTGTGATATCTTTCTCAGCTAAAACAATTCGCGTGCGATGGCTTTGCGAACAACAGGGGTCTGAAAACAATGTCATTCCAGAGCGACGATTTACCACCAAAGCCATGTAGTTCTCTTTATTTCGTAAAAAATTATATTTTTAAAAGGTGCGCTAATGCACATCTTTCCAGTAATTTTTTTTCATAAAATAAGAAATAACGCCTAGCACGACCAGAAAAAGTAAAACGCCTATTCCAATTTTCTTACGAACAAGTTGTGCCGGCTCACTTAAATATGCCAAAAAATTTACAATGTCAGTTACCACCTGCTCATATTCTGTTTCGCTAAGTACCCCTGATTGTAGCATTTCAAATTTAGCAAAAACTTTGTGTTCTTTCCCACTCTTATCTTTCTTTTCGTGGAACACGGGCTTTTGTAAACCCTGTAAATCAGCCAACACATGTGGCATCGCCGTATTAGGTAAATGCAAATTATTTACACCAAAGGGACGCGAATTATCTATATAAAATGTTTTAAGATATTCATAAACAGCTTGTGGCCCTATTGCGCGTACATGAGTACTCAAATCTGGTGGATCGATTCCTAAAAACCAATTTTTGGCATCTTCTGGTCTTATTGCAACAGTCATCAAGTCACCAAATTTTTGCCCGGTAAAAATCATATTTTCCTTCATTAAATCTTCACTAATTCCAAGATCATCCGCTACCCGCTTATATCGACTATGCTGCGCCGGATGACAACTTAAACAATAATTCACAAAATACTTCGCACCTCGCTGTAAAGACGTTTTATTACTTAAATCTATATTCACTTTACCGAAAGCGCCTTTGGAATAATCACTTACACCAACCGCGCCCAAAACCCGGCCTGCACATATCACTAACATTATGGCCAATAAAGTATTTTGATATGGTTTCATAATGTTACTCGTGCAGGCACTTTCTTTTCGCTAGCCAATCTATTAAAAAATGGTAGTAGCAAGGTGATAGTCAAATAAACCACAGGAATAAGCCAGGTTATCCAAACTAAATCAATGTTATCAGGACACTCCACATACATATTGTAAAAACACAGGGCACCAGACTGATAAACGTCATATAAAGTGAAGCCACTAAGAATAATAATGAAGCTACCAATCCAAAACATCATGGAGCGTGGTTTGTTGTATGCCCATAATACAAAGAAAAACAGAAAATATAGTTCAGAGAAACGTAATGCCAATAGTTGATATAATGGCGTAACAGGGTTGAGGCCTAAATAACCTAAGATGATAAAAGTGATCGCAAAAATGATGAGATTTACTTTAAACAAAAAACTCCGATAGCGAATCGATTTGACTGGATTACGATCAATCCAAGGCAAGAAAAATAGAACCACTATAGCCAAACCCATTGCCAAAAACCCACCAAACGGATTTGGAATAGCGCGCAGTACGGTGTAAAACGGGGTAAAATACCAAATAGGAGCAATGTGATCAGGCGTATTGAAAGGATTTGCCGGATCAAAGTTAGCATGCTCTAAAAAGTAGCCGTACATTTCCGGAACAAAAAACACTACGACCGAGAAGATCGCCAGGAACACTACTGCACCGAAAATATCTTTAACCGTGTAATAGGGATGAAACGGGATACCATCAACCGGAGTTCCATCGGTACCTTTAATTTTTTTGATCTCAACGCCATCAGGATTATTTGATCCAACTTCGTGTAATGCCAAAATATGTCCCACCACAAGTCCTAAAAGTACAAGCGGCACAGCAATCACATGTAAGGAAAAAAATCTGTTCAAGGTGGCATCTGAGATTACAAAATCGCCACGAATCCACTCCGAAATTGCTTCACCAACAAATGGAATTGTATTAAATAAATTGATGATTACCTGTGCGCCCCAGTACGACATATTCCCCCACGGCAGTAGATAGCCCATAAATGCTTCCGCCATAAGGGCAACGTAAATCAACATTCCAAATATCCATATTAATTCGCGTGGATTCTTAAACGAGCCGTACATCAAGCCACGAAACATGTGCAAATACACTACGATGAAAAAGAACGACGCACCTGTGGAGTGCATGTAACGAATCAACCAACCCCAATTTACATCGCGCATAATATGCTCTACTGATGCAAACGCTAACTCAGCATCAGGCTTATAATGCATGGTCAGGAAAATGCCGCTTAAAATTTGGATAATTAAAACTAAAAGCGCTAAAGAACCAAAGAAATACCAAAAATTGAAATTTTTAGGTGTGTAGTATTCAGACAGATGTTTTTTCCACATCTTGCTGAGCGGGAAACGTGCATCTATCCATCCCAGTAGACCTTGTGATTCAGCACTCATGCTGAGGCCTCTTCCTGAGTCATTCCGATTAATATTCTTTTTTCACTGAGAAAATGATACTTGGGCACCTCTAGATTTTTATTTGCAGGCACGTTCTTATAAACGCGACCTGCTAAATCAAATTTTGACCCATGACAGGCACAATAAAAACCGCCTGGCCAACTTGCACCCCCCAAATCTTTTGCGCCTGCGTTGGGACGAAATTCTGGTGAACAACCCAAGTGCGTGCAAATTCCAATCAAAACCAAAAATTCTTCAGTGATAGAGCGATGTTGGTTTTGCGCAAAAACAGGTTGTTGAGCTTCATTTTTAGAGTCGGGATCACGAAGTTTTGAAGTCAAGTAGCTTAAAGACCGTACCATCTCGGGTGTACGCCGTATAATCCAGATGGGTTTGCGTCTATAAATATCATGGATAAGCTGGCCAGGCTCCATCTTGCTAACATCTACTTCAACTGGAGCACCTGCAGCCAGCGCACTTGCACTAGGATTCATACTAGAAACAAATGGCCAAGTTGCAACTACCGCGCCAATACCGCCAACTATTGCCGCACTACCCGTTAGTGCCTTGCGACGGCTATAATCAATATTGTTTTTAGCCACGTAGTGGTTCTCCTTGCAAACTGTAAATAAAACGCCGGTAATTTGCTGGCGTGGACAATTGAAGAATGATGTTTGTATTTAAAAACTAGTATCAATATTCCCTAAAATTTTAAGGACATCGGCTTGCACAAGGACGCATAGGGTGGCGCAAGATATGAAATTCGTCAAGTATTAAGCAAAAAATGCTTTGACTACGCAGGGTTATCAATATCTACAAACTCATGTACAAGATCAAACTTTTGCACCAGATGCTCACCCAGAGCCTGAATGCCATATCGTTCAGTAGCATGATGCCCTGCAGCAAAATAATGTATGCCTGCTTCCCGAGCTATATGTGCTGTAGGTTCTGATATTTCTCCACTGATATAAGCATCTAAATCGCGCTCAATCGCCGATTCTATAAATCTCTGTCCAGCACCTGTACACCAACCAATTGTAGTAATCAATGATGGACCTGCATTTATGTGGGTACACTCTCGATGCAGGCTTGAATCTATTAAGTATTTAAATTTTTCCGCTGCCATAACTTGATTCAAATGACCATAACTTCCACAAATAAATTGAGATTCAGCTTGCAATTCCCCATCAATTTGAATATTTAATAATCGTGCTAACTGCACATTATTTCCAACTTCCGGATGTGCGTCCAGCGGCAAATGATAAGCTAATAAACTGATGTTATTTCGTAGTAACGTCGCCAAACGCTTGCGCTTTATGCCAACTATTCTTGGGTCTTCACTTCTCCAGAAATAACCATGGTGGACTAAAATCATATCCACTTGTTTTTCGTGGGCAGCGTCAAGCAAAGCTTGGCTTGCGGTTACTCCCGTTACCAATTTTTTCACCTTGCTCACGCCTTCAACTTGTAACCCATTTGGGCAGTAATCTTGAAAGCGATCTACCCGTAAAAAATTATTTGTGTACTGTGTAAGTTCTTGTAAGATCACCATAGGCATTGCTGCAACCGAGATCACGTTGCCCATTACGAAAACATCAGAATTTCGGGATGCTCTCATTTAATATGCCAGCCAAGTCAACGCGCCTATGAATATATCCAAGCTAAAGTATTCGCACTTGGTTATCTATTTGACAAATGCCTGGCTATTAAATCTATTGAACAAAAAATAAACCAGTCTCTAATCCTAACGCAAAATAGCAAGTATAGATTGTAGCATAGTCACGAACCCACCGACTATGTTCTTACCAGCATCGAGTAACTTCACTCCAGTGATTTATTAAGGGCGGTCAGAAAAGCCTGGTTTTCACTTTCCGTGCCAACTGTTACTCGCAAACAATTTCCAAGCAGCCCTTTATCTGCCACATTCTTAATCATGATTTTATGTGAAATTAAACGCTTAAAAATAATATCAGCAGAAATGCGTAATGTCTTAAACAAAATAAAATTTGATTCACTGGAAAATACTTTAATACTATCAATATCTCGCATAGCAGCAATCAATTGTTCACGTTGTTTGCAAATAAGCTTTACTTGGTCGTTAAAAACGGAAATATGGCTCAATGCAAAATCAACACTGGCTTGTGTTAAGGCATTAACGTTATAGGGTAAACGCAGCTTATTGATCTCGCTCAACCATTGTGCAGAACCTAACAACCAACCAAGACGTAACCCGGCCAGACCCATTTTTGACATGGTTCGTAATATTAAAACATGCGAGTATTTTTCAGCCATGTACATCATAGAATATGCGGCAAACGGCGCATAGGCCTCATCAATCACTACCAACCCGGTCGCGTGCCGTACAATTTGCTCAATCTGCTCTCTTGGCCACAGGGTACCCGTGGGATTGTTTGGACAAGCTAAAAAAATCAACGCCGGATCATTTTCATGTATCGCTTTACATATATGATCTGGCCGCAATGTAAATGAATTTACTTCTAATGGTACTTGAATAATATGTACTCCGATGAATTTAGCTATGAGCTTATACATAGAAAAACTGGGCGTTACAGTGAGGATACAAGCATTTGGTTTCGCAATGGCTAGAATTAATAGCTGGATCAACTCGTCTGATCCATTTCCCAAGATAAGCTCAAGCTTAGAAGAAATCGAAAATGTGTTCCGAAAATTTTGTTTTAACCGTTTAGCTTGAGGATCTGGATAGCGGTTTAGTGTTACCTTTCTCAGAGTACTTAACCACTTATCTCGCAATGATGCTGGCAACGGATAGGGATTTTCCATTGCATCAAGCTTGATCAAGCCTTCCGTATGAGCAACTTGATAAGCAAGCATATTCTCAAGTTCGGCGCGCAGTAATTGTTGTGGAATAATGGTTGCCACAGTATTTTATTGAAATTGTAATCGGTTATTTACATCGATATTCCGCAGATTTTGCGTGTGCAGATAAGCCTTCCCCGTAAGCTAAAGTAGCAGCAACTTCGCCTAATTTACTTGCACCTTTACGCGAGCAACGCACTACATTTGTACGCTTTTGAAAATCGTACGTGCCCAGTGGAGAGGAAAAACGCGCGGTGGTCGCCGTGGGTAATACATGATTGGGTCCGGCACAATAATCTCCGAAGACTTCGGGTGAATAGTTACCCAGGAAGATTGCGCCGGCATTACGTATTTTCGCTAATAGTTTTTCTGGTTCCGTTATACATAATTCCAAGTGTTCAGGCGCGATTTTATTGGCAAGCTCAGCCGCCTCATCTAAGTTAGCAACTTGTATAAACGCACCATAATTTTTCATTGACCGTTTGATCGTATCCGCGCGATCAAGACTAGTAAGTAGTCGTTGCATTTGTGTAGAAACCTGGTCGAAGAATTCGCTTTCAGCACATATCAGGGTGGCTCGTGCATGCACATCATGCTCAGCTTGTGAGAACAAATCTATTGCCACCCACTCAGGGTTTGCACTGCTGTCACAAATCACTAACACTTCTGAAGGACCTGCAATCATGTCTATACCTACCTGCCCAAACACGAGGCGTTTGGCAGTAGTTACATAAGTATTGCCTGGCCCCACAATTTTGTCGACTTTAGGAATAGTCTGTGTACCAAATGCAAGTGCGGCTATAGCTTGTGCGCCACCTATGGTAAAGACTCGATCTATTCCAGCAATTGCCGCAGCCGCTAATACCATGGAATTGACCTTTCCCTGTGGTATAGGAACGACCATATAAATCTCATCAACCCCGGCCACTCTTGCCGGAAGTACATTCATCAAGACCGTGGATGGGTAAGCAGCGGCCCCACCTGGGACATATACCCCTACTTTTTCTAACGGGGTAACAACCTGACCTAATTCGTTATCATCTTCATCTTTGATCGACCAGGATTGTGTGCGTTGTTGTTCCGCATAATTACGAATACGCGAAGCCGCAGTATTTAAAGCCTGACGTTGCTTAACATCAATTTTTTCCAAAGCCTTTTGCATCTGTGAGCTTGAAATTTCTAAATTACTGACTTGCTTAGCCGTAACCTGATCGTAATGTTGAGTAAATTCTAAAAGTGCTGCATCACCTCGCTCTCGAACTGCATCTATGATTGTTTCCACACTCTGACGTATGCCTTGCTCAGCCAACTGGTTTTTTACCAGCCAGGCTGTAAATTGTGCAGAGAACTCCGCGTCTTGCGTATTAAGACGTGTAATGCCCAACATTTAAGCTAACAGAGTCTATTGATTGAGCATCAAGCCGCGCTAGCCGTGAATTTGCAATGACGTCTCTCACGCACGGCCAGAGCAAGTGACCGTAACAAATTATCAGTCTCTTGCCATCCTATACACGCGTCGGTGATACTTTGACCATACGTCAATTCGGTTCCAGGTTTGGCGTCTTGTCTACCCGCCACAAGATGACTCTCTACCATTACACCGAATATCCGCATATCTCCTGTGCCTATTTGATTGATAATGGATTTGCCAACGTCCATTTGCTTTTCATGCTGCTTGAAACTATTTGCATGACTGCAATCCACCATTATTCGTGAGGATAAATCCGATTTTTTAAGTAGCCGCGCTGCCTCGTCAATATTTTTAGGGCTGTAATTTGGCTGCTTACCCCCGCGTAAAATAATGTGGCAATCCTGATTCCCGATAGTGGAAAAGATCGCAGACTTGCCTGCCTTGGTGACTGATAAAAAGTGATGCGGGTGTGCAGCAGAACTAATAGCATCCACGGCTACTTGCAAATCACCATTTGTAGCATTTTTAAATCCTACCGGACACGATAAGCCTGATGCCAATTCACGGTGCGCTTGGCTTTCAGTCGTGCGCGCACCTATGGCACCCCAGCTAACCAAATCCGCAATGTATTGGGGACTGATCAAATCCAAGTATTCGGTACCAGTTGGCATACCCATTTGATGCAAATCCAATAACAAACTACGTGCCTTACGCAATCCTCTATTAATCTCGAAACTACCGTCCAGGTCGGGGTCATTGATTAAACCTTTCCAACCTACTGTTGTACGGGGTTTTTCAAAGTAGACACGCATGATAATCATCAAATCATTGATTAATTCATCACGTAATTTTGTTAAATGCTCAGCATATTCACGTGCCGCAACAGGGTCATGAATTGAACATGGGCCAACAATAACGAGCAAACGATCATCTTCGCTATGTAGAATTTTTTGCACCGCGGCACGTGCAGTAAAGACACATTGAGCGGATTTTTCTGTGATAGGCAGTTCACTATGCAGCATGGCAGGAGGAATTACTTCTTTAATCTCTACAATTCTAAGATCGTCCGTTTTGTACTTCATAGTCATTTCTATATCTAAAAAATCTATGGCTTCTCCGCTGCCAGCCTGAATTGTTTAATTAAGGGTTTAAGTGTAACAGATTTTATTTTTATTGCCGCTTTGTTGACGATGAGACGCGAGCTAATATTGGCTATGTGCTCGATCGGCACCAGACCATTTGCCCTGAGCGTATTGCCAGTGGCTACTAAATCTACGATGCAATCGGCAAGACCAAGCATCGGCGCTAATTCCATCGAACCATATAATTTTATCAATTCGACCTGTTGGCCTTTTTCCGCAAAATATTTGCGTGTACTGTGTAAGTATTTCGTTGCTACACGCATACGACGATTTTCAATTGTTTTACCCTTAATACCGGCTACCATAAGACGACATTTGGCAATACCAAGGTCTAGTGGCTCATAAATTCCGTCACCGTCAAATTCCATTAAAATATCTTTTCCAGCAATTCCCAACTCGGCAGCACCATGTTGCACATAAGTGGGTACATCAGTTGCGCGGATAATTAGTAGGCGAATACCCGATTGATTTGTAGGCAGTACAAGCCTACGCCCATCTAAGTCCTCATTTACAACGCTGATTCCCATTTCTGAAAGCAAGGACAGACTTTCTTCAAAGATGCGGCCCTTGGATACTGCAATTGTAGTTATATTTGTACTGGTGTTATTTTTCATACTTACATAAAGCAAGAAGGGGAAATCATTTACTGGTGTTAGTGAGGAACACGACGTATATTAGCGCCTAGCTGTGCCAATTTTTCTTCAATACATTCATAGCCTCGATCAATGTGATAAATGCGATCAACAACTGTTTGACCATCCGCTATCAAACCAGCCAATATCAAGCTGGCAGATGCACGTAAATCCGTCGCCATCACTGGAGCAGCAACTAATCTATCTACACCGGTAACAATTGCAGTATTACCTTTAACTTTGATACTTGCCCCCATACGTTGCATTTCCTGCACATGCATAAAACGATTTTCAAATACAGATTCTGTGATTGTACTTGAACCTGCTGCAATGCAATTTAGTACAGTAAATTGCGCCTGCATATCGGTTGGAAACGCCGGGTAAGGTGCTGTATAAATATTGATACTTCGTGGACGCCGACCACGCATATTAATTGCAACCCAATCATCGCCGCAATCAATTTCTGCACCTGCTTCTTCTAACTTTTGCAACACCGATTCTAAGATTTGTGGCCGCGTATTTTTCAGCTTCACCTGACCACCAGTAACTGCGGTAGCAACTAAAAAAGTGCCTGTCTCAATGCGATCAGCTAATACGCTATATTCACAACCGTTTAATTTATCAACACCGTGAATAGTAATTTTATCAGTGCCTACACCTTCTATATTAGCGCCCATTTCGACTAAACAATTTGCCAAATCTGTAACTTCTGGTTCACGTGCTGCATTTTCAATAATCGTAGTACCCGTTGCGAGTGTTGCGGCCATCATCAAATTTTCCGTGCCAGTAACTGTGACGTTATCCATTAAAAGATGAGCACCTTTTAAGCGCTTTGACTTCGCATGAATATAACCGCCCTTTACTTTGATTGTTGCCCCCATGGCCTCCAGTCCACGGAGATGCAAATTCACTGGTCGTGAGCCTATGGCGCACCCACCCGGCAACGACACTTGTGCCTGGCCAAATCTTGTCAATAAAGGGCCTAAAACCAGGATCGATGCGCGCATAGTTTTAACTACCTCATAAGGGGCAAAGAATTCGTCAACTGCACTTGTGTCCACTTCAATATTCATGCGTTCATCCAACATCAGGGAAACCCCCATACGCCCCAATAATTCCATGGTTGTGGTCACATCTTGTAGGTGTGGTACATTAGCAATGTGCATTGGCCCATCTGCAAGTAAAGTAGCAGCCAATATGGGCAAAACCGCATTTTTGGCACCTGAGATACGTACTTCTCCTTGCAACATGCAACCGCCTTCAATTAATAATTTTTCCATGTTGGGGAAGTACTATGAATTAGGATTTGGTGAAGCCAACTAAAAAATGGAAAGTATTAATGAACTTAATCGTTTCAGGCAAGCTTGAGTAAGTTTTGAAGCCTATTTATTTCAATTAGCCTGCACGTCTTAGCTTGTCGCATTACTAAAGCATAGTTGCTTTTCATTACAACAAGCAACAACTGCCTGTCCTGATCCCAAATAGAATAGATATTGGAGAACGCAAGATCGCCGGTAACTTTAAATTTACCCTGATGAACACGTTGAAACTCACTCCTTCTCGAATTCGCCTGCTGCATCCAACTTATTGGTGTTGGCTAAACGTTCAATAAGTGCGTCTAAAGAAGTTTCTTTTATCTCCTGACTAAAACTGGTACGAAAATTTTTTACAAGACTTAACCCATCTACCGTTAAATCAAACACCTTCCATTCATTTTCTTTATTATTTCGAAAAATATAAGCTACCTGTAACGGTGGCTTCCCAAAACCTATATAGAGTTCTGTTTGCACGGTATGATATTTACCTTCTTGTTTGCCTGTATCTGGCAACACTCTCACCTTGGCATGACTATATTCCACAATCGATTTTGCATAAGTGCGGATTAACATGTCTTTGAATTCTGCAATAAAGTTGAAACGCTGTGCTACGCTGGCTTTTTTCCAATACTTGCCCAGTATTAGTTTGCTCATTGAATTTAAATCAACGATAGGAATGATCGTCTCATTGATCAGAGCATTAATTTGTGCAGGATATTCCTTCAGGCGTTCTTTATCTTCATTAAGCTCTTTAAGTACATGCGTAGAGATCTCCTCGATAATTTGCTCAGGTGAACGCTGATCAATAGCAAACACCTGACCAGTCATGAACGCCATTAACAACAGTGTCATAGATGCGAAATTCCTGATAGTGACACCAGATGATAAGCGCGCAAAATTAATCACGGTTAGTCTCCTAATTAATAATCTATTTTTCAAATATCATGACTCAAAAAATTAGCTAAGGTACCTAATATTTATCCAAGCGTTAATTTGATAATGATTTTTCTAATTATTTCCTCTAAAACGAGTGCAGATTAGGTAAAGTCTATCCTATCTCCATTCTTCAAAACATCTTTTTCGGCCCTGGGTTCCAGTGCAATGTACTGTTCCTCTAATAACCCACCTGTATAGATGCTTGCAGTAGTATCAACTCCATCAAAGTAACGGTCATGCCTTTTGCAATAGGCTCCAATCCTGTGAATGGTCCGTCATACATACACATTCAAATCTGTCAATAAGGCATCGCTTTGAAATAACATCCCCATACATTTGCATAATAGATACAATTCACTTTGATTTATATGGTGAATATTTTTGCCAAAGACTCGAACATGGCCTTCATCAGGGCATAATTGACCGCTAATAATTTTGAGCAAGGTGGTTTTCCCGATTCTACTAGGGGCACATAAAGGCTGTAACCGGAATGAATACCTAAACTAACGCCGTTAAGGATTTTACGAGAACCTCGTGTAAAATGTAGCCCGCGAATTTGCATGATTGCTTCCATCATTATTTTTCTGGTTAGGACTAGTCCCCGTAAGCCAGTCCGTACAAGATAGAGGTGTCCAGACCCAGTAAAACATCATACTCGCTTGCAGAATTCTTAGCGATGCACTGTTATGTTTAATAAAACTCTTGGATAACCCGCCTAAAAAATACAAGGCATTACTTAATTAAAATATATGTCCATATTTATAGTTGCCTTGGTGGCTGGATTTTTACTGCTGGTTTGGAGTGCTGATAGATTTGCAGACGATGCGTTGCGTCTGGGCCAGTACTTCCAAGTCTCAAAATTTGTGATTGGATTCGTTGTACTTGGTTTTGGCACATCAGCTCCGGAATTATTAGTATCAGGCCTATCCGCCTGGCAAGGTAACCCTGGTTTGGCGATTGGAAATGCCTTGGGTTCCAACATCACAAACATTCTACTCATATTAGGCATAACACTATGCATATTGCCACTGTATATAGATAAAAGAATTGTACGTAGAGACTTCTCTTTGCTGATCACCAGCACAGTATTATTTATTTTATTAATACTGGATAAGCAATTGAACCAATTTGACGGCATCATTCTTGTGATTGCCATAATGTCAATACTATATTTGCTGACGCGTTTAGAACTGAAAGAACATATACGCGGCGAATTTCCGCAAGGCCGTGTTTATAGAAGTCTTACGCCATTGCTCTTGAGTTTATCTATAGACCTGATTGTCTTACTGCTCAGTTCGAAGCTTATAGTATGGAGTGCAGTATCGACTGCTGAGTATTTGGGCATTAGTGATTTAATTATCGGCCTAACAATCATTGCTTTAGGTACCAGCTTGCCGGAACTGGCTACCTGTATTGCAAGCGTCATAAAAAAACATGGTGAATTAACCCTGGGAAATATCATTGGCTCTAACATTTTTAATACTCTAGGGGTTACAGGGATAACAAGTTTAATTACGGTTTATTCGATTCCAAAACAAGTTTTCGTGCGTGATCTTCCGATTATGTTGGCTGCTACTTTAGGATTATTTTTACTGGCCTGGAGTTTTTTGCGAACAAAAAAAATTCCTCGCGGTTTTGGTGTTTTATTTATTGCGGCTTATCTGACTTATATACTTTTTACTTATCAACAAAATCTATAATAACATTGCTCGCTTATGGCCATCCAATCACATACGAATATACCAGGCGATGTTTATAAACGCGCTAAATTAATACGGCTGGCCTTATTTGACGTTGACGGTGTACTGACTGATGGCAGTTTATATATAGACCCCAAAGGAGAGGAGTGTAAAGTTTTCAACATACGCGATGGGCATGGTATTCATATGTTGCTGCATTATGGTATTGAGGTTGGTGTAATAACCGGGCGTAGCTCTAAAGCATTAGAATTTCGCATGCAGGAGCTACAAGTACAACATGTACACCAAAATTGTAAAGATAAGTTTCCTGTCTTTCAGAAATTGTTGACCAAGTTGGGCTTAAATAAACAACAAATTGCTTTTGTTGGGGATGACATAGTCGATCTACAAATTATGCCACACTGTGGCCTGGCAATTGCTGTCGCAAATGCACACACATTTGTAAAGCAACACTCTCATTGGCAAACATCTACTAAAGGTGGGCAAGGTGCGGTAAGAGAGGTTTGTGAGCTCTTGTTAGACGCACAAGGTCTGTTAGATAAAGCATTGTCATATAATTTACGCTGAAACCACTGGTATATGCTGCTTAGATTAATTTGGATATGTTGTTTAATTGTAGTTGGAGCAGCTATGACACTGTGGTTTTTAAATCAACGTACCAACCTTGCAGAAGACATGACTACGGCAGCATCTAATACTCCATCAGTAAGCTTCGACAATATAGAAATGACTATTAATTCATCTGAAGGTGTTCCACAATATAAACTGTCGGCACTTAAATATTGGTTATATCAAAAATATAGCGAACTCGAATCTCCAGATATCATTATTTATCGCAACGATGGGAGTAAAATATTTGCAAAAGCATTAAAAGGACAGACGCATGACAATAACAATGTAATTACTTTAATTGACGAAGTAAGAATTAATCAACCAAAATCAAAAAATAATCCATTCTTATTAAGAATCATGACGGATAGATTAACAGTATTTCCTGAAAAACAAAGAGCGTTAACTGACGCACCTGTAACGGCCATACGTGGTTCACAAAAGGTAACAGCATTAGGGATGACATTAGATTTAAACACAGATGTTCTGCAACTACACAGCAAGGTAAAAAGTCATTATGACCCGTAAGCACTTAGTATTAATATTGTTTTCGACTTTTACCTTGTCATACGGAACCTGGGCCGTGGCAAGGTCGGGTGATTCAGGCAAACCAATTAATATCGAGGCAGATTCTGCGGAAATTAATGATGCTACTGGAATCAGTGTGTATCGCGGAAATGTTGAAATCACTCAGGGCACAATGCGCCTCACAGGTGAGAAAGTGGTGCTTGAAATTGCTGATGAGAGGGTTAAAAAAATAACTTCTGAGGGTAATCTAAGCACTTTTAAACAAATCACTGATGATGGAAAAGTTATACATGCAGAAGCAGAAATAATGGTTTATAGCGTCAGCATCAATAAAATAGTGTTAACCAAAAATGCAAAACTGACAGAAGCCGGTAATACACTTGCCAGTGACCGTATTGTTTTTTATACCGACAAAGAAATTGTTAACGCGGGAAGCTCTACTGGAAACGATAGAGTAAACATTACCGTTTCTCCAAAAAAACATTAAATGAGAAGAACATAAAAATTAAGAAAATTCTGACGCAAATCGAAATGTTATTCTTGAGAAGCTGGCCACATGAATAACTTAAGTGCAGAAAATCTGCACAAACAATTTAAAGCCCGAGTAGTTGTAAATGGCGTTAATCTGGAAATCAAATCTGGAGAAATTGTTGGACTATTAGGGCCTAATGGCGCAGGCAAAACCACATGTTTTTATATAATCGTAGGACTACTTCATTGCAACAAAGGAGCAATTACACTAGATAACTTAAATATCACCCACATGCCGATGCATATGCGTGCAAAGCATGGTATTAGTTACCTACCACAAGAGGCGTCGATCTTTCGTGGTATCACCGTGGAGCAAAACGTACTTTCAAGTCTTGAGGCCAGAAGCAACTTAAAAAAGAATCAGCGTAAACAACGATGTAACTCTTTACTCACTGATTTACAGATCGAACATATCCGTGATCACAAAGGTGGTAGTTTGTCTGGTGGAGAAAGGCGCCGCGCTGAAATTGCCAGAGCACTTGCCATGCAACCAAAATTTATTCTACTGGATGAACCTTTTGCAGGCGTTGATCCCATTTCCGTTAAAGATATTCAACGCATACTGAAGCAACTACGTGATAAAGGTATCGGGTTGCTTATCACAGATCATAACGTTCGTGAAACATTAGACATCTGTAATCGTGCATATATCCTCAATGGAGGACAAATGCTTACAGAGGGCACACCACCAGATATATTAAGTAACCAGCGGGTTAAAGACGTGTATCTGGGCAATAGCTTTTCTCTTAACTAAAATTACGCAAATCTCAACCAATCCATATCGTTAATTTGGCAATGATGCTGCTGTTGATATTGCCAGCATTGCGGCAATTTCCATGCCATAATTTACACATGCTGAAACCAGCTCTACAAATTCGTCTAGGGCAGCAATTGACTATGACACCACAGTTGCAGCAAGCGATTCGCTTATTACAGCTGTCGTCGTTAGAGCTCAAGGTCGAAATTCAGGAAGCCTTTGAGTCGAATCCCATGTTGGAAACTGATGAAGAACATGAGCCAGAACACGAGATTACAGAAAGGCTACAGGCAGAAGACGACCCTGATGTTGAAGAAATCATGAACAACGAAACGTTGCCAGATGAGTTATTGGTGGACAGTCAGTGGGACGATATCTATGAACCAAGCTATCCGCCCATTACTAATTATCAAAGCGAAGGTTATTGGGAAAACCGAAGTGGCGCAGAAAATGACTCTTTGCAGCAACACCTCTTATGGCAATTAGAGCTGAGCTCGCTATCGGATCAAGACCACGTAGTGGCAATCACCCTGGTTGATGCGCTGGATGAATCAGGATATTTACAGGAGACCTTGGAAAGTATTCATCAGAACTTAATTAAAGACTATGCAATCGAATTAGATGAAATTGAGGCCGTGCTTAAATTTGTGCAACGCCTTGATCCCATCGGTTCTGGAGCACGCAACTTACAGGAATGCTTAGACATTCAGCTCCAACAAATGGCTGGCGACACCCCATTTTTGTCGGAAACACGGTCAATCGTAGAAAAGCATCTTGATTTAGTTGGCACTAAAAACTACAAACAACTAATTAAACTCACCAAGCTTACTGTTGATGAAATTGAAAATGCTATTACGTTGATCCAATCTCTGTATCCAAAGCCAGGGAATCTGATTAACGCTAAAAAATCTGAGTACATTGTTCCAGACGTTACTCTGTATAAATATGAGGGAATTTGGAGAGTAAAGCTAAATTCTGAAAGCGCACCAAAATTACGGATTAATGACGTTTATTCAAAACTGGTTAAAAATTCCGGTAATAACAGCGAAGCTAACTATATGCGTCATCAGCTACAAGAAGCGCGTTGGTTGATAAAGAGTTTACAAAATCGTAACGAAACTTTGTTACAAGTCACAACCTCTATTGTAAAACATCAAAAAAATTTCTTTGAATATGGCGAAGAGGCAATGCGACCTCTGGTACTTAGAGATATCGCTGAAGAACTTGATATGCATGAATCTACAATTTCCCGAGCTACAAGCAATAAGTATATGGCATCACCACGGGGGGTTTTTGAACTTAAATATTTTTTCTCTAGTCATGTCAACACAAATGACGGGGGAATGTGCTCTGCAACGGCAATAAAAGCCATGATTAAAAATCTAATAAAAGAAGAGAATCAAGCTAAACCCTTCAGTGATAGCGAAATTGCCGCTTTACTTGAGCGCAAAGGCATAAGCGTTGCGCGTCGTACAATCGCTAAGTATCGTGAAGCTATGGCAATCCTGCCATCTAATAAAAGAAAGCAAATCGCTTAAAGTATTTTAATCTTATCAAGTCTGTGATTTACTATTAGATCGTGCCAAAAGGTAACCACCATGCAAATAAATATAACTGGCCATCATCTTAAAATAACCAATGCATTAAAAAACTACGTTGAAAAAAAATTCCAACGATTAACAAGACATTTTGATCACGTGTTAAATATTCACGTTGTGTTAACTGTTGAGAAACTTATTCATAGGGCGGAGGCGTCTTTACAAGTAAGCGGTAATAAAATATTTGCGAACGCGAGTAATGAAGGTATGTATGCGGCAGTTGACTCTTTGGTAGACAAATTAGACCGACAAATAGTAAAACATAAAGAAAAACTAAAAGATCACCATCAAGGCGAAGTAGAGCATCACGCTATTAATTAGAATTATTGCATTCTAAGTCATGTATATCAAAGACTTAATCTCTGAAGAAGGGATTGTATTTGCTCCTTCAGTCAGCAGCAAGAAACAAGCACTGGAAGTCTTAAGTGAATCACTGGCAAAGCAGCACCCTGGTTTAGTTAAGAGTAAAATTCTAGACGCGCTGCTGACACGCGAGAAGCTTGGTAGCACAGGGCTTGGCAAAGGCATCGCGATCCCTCACTGTAGAATGCAGGGGCTTGAAAAAATATATGCGGCAATGCTGAAACTGGACAATGGTGTTGAATTCGAAGCGACTGATGAACTACTGGTTACATTTTTATTTTGTATGGTTGTACCTCAGGAAACGGCAGATGATCAGCTGCAATTATTGGCTAATCTTGCCGAGCTCTTAGGTAATAAACACATTCGTCAATCTATTGAAAAATGTAATGATGCAGAGTGTCTTTATCGAGCACTGTGCCAAAATCCTGAACATGTTGTCTCTTAACAAAATACTTCAAATCGTAGTACAAATACACTTCCTTAAACTTATTTCCTATATTTTTTCCCATTTTGTAATGAATAAAATCTACACACCGTTCAGCGGCAAACTCAAAAAATAACGCCATAGTACTTGCCACAAACAAGCTTTTTTATAAAACAAAAAAGAATTTACGATTAAGATGGTGGGCGGGAGATAAAAATAGCGACAGGGGTTTTACACGCATATCATTTACGTCATCGAAGGTGGGATTAGTGGGTTACTTTAATTTAACCCACGCTCATCA
Organism: Gammaproteobacteria bacterium; assembly: GCA_963422595.1. Classification (GTDB taxonomy): domain Bacteria; phylum Pseudomonadota; class Gammaproteobacteria; order UBA4575; family UBA4575. The sequence continues at coordinate 754,377 of OY730298.1, read as the reverse complement.
GGCGCAAGCGTTGGGCAAAACCGAGCCTACAATTTTTTAAACGAGAAAATAGAGATGCTTTGACCTGCGCCCCCGCCTCAGCTATTTCAGAGAAAGTCTGCCACGGCCTTTATAAGCGATAATCTAACTCCACCAGAAAAATTTAGAGAGTATTCAACCAACTACAGTGTGCCAATAATTTGTTCGTCTTTAACCAGTAACGAGCTAATTGATAAACTACGCTATTACTTGACCCAAGCATTAGTGGAAAAAGAAATATTACATGGCGTATTTATGGAAGTCATTAGTGCTGGAGTTTTGATTACCGGACAAAGCGGATTAGGCAAAAGTGAGCTGGCTTTAGACCTGGTAAGCCGTGGTCATAGACTTATTGCAGATGATGCGCCGGAATTTGCGCGCATTGGTCCAGACACGATAAAAGGAACTTGTCCGGAGTTGTTACAAAACTTTCTTGAAGTAAGAGGATTAGGCATATTAAATATACGCGAAATGTATGGCGATAGTGCTATTAAATCAAATAAATACTTAAATTTAATTATTGAGTTATTTCCTCCTGCATCGAATACCTCAAAAAGTGAAAGTCGTATCCAGCTATTAGAAAAAACAAAAAATGTGCTCGGAGTAAGTGTGCCAACGATATCATTACCTGTGGCACCTGGTAGAAATCTTGCGGTATTAGTAGAAGCGGCAGCGCGAAATAATATATTAATCAAGGATGGTTACAATGCAGGCGAAGATTTTATTGAACGTCAAAAAAATGCAATGCAATAAATAATATGAGAATGGTAGTTGTCAGCGGGTTATCTGGCTCCGGGAAATCAGTAGCTATTAATACCCTTGAGGACAACGACTTTTACTGCATTGATAACATGCCATTAAGTATGTTACCTACTTGCGTTAAATATCTTACGGAGACCCTGGCAAGCTTCTATAAAAAAATTGCTGTTGGTGTAGATGCACGGAACGTCAGTGAAGATATTAATTCGTTTCCAAACATAATCAATAACCTGAAGGAGCAAAATATTGACATAGAGCTTATATATTTAGAAGCAACTGATAAAACGTTAATACGACGTTATAGCGAAACACGCCGCAAACACCCTCTTACCGAAAATGGACTGCCTTTGGTTGAGGCAATAAATATAGAAAGACAAATTCTAAGGGAGGTGATATTACTCGCAGACTTACGCATAGATACTACCTCAACAAATGCACGTCAATTACGCTCAATTATTACTGCACAAATTTGTAAGAAAAAAGCAACTAAATTAGTCATCTTATTGCAATCCTTTGGCTATAAATATGGCGTTCCGAGTGATTCAGATTATGTGTTTGACGTGCGTTGTCTCCCAAATCCATACTGGGAACAACACTTGCGTAAACTTACAGGACATGATCAGGAAGTAGTTAATTACTTGCAGTCACATATCGAGGTAAAACAAATGACAGGCTCAATAGGCAACTTTGTTGAACGTTGGCTAGCATATTTTGTTCGGGAAAATCGAAACTATTTAAGTGTTTCCATTGGTTGTACGGGTGGACAACACCGCTCGGTGTATATTGCAGAGTTTTTAGCCGATCGTTTTAGAAAATTCAAAGACAAGAACGTTTCAGTGCGACACCGTGATTTAGAATTATAAAATGGCTGTCTCTATACTTACTATCACTCACGGGAAAGTGGGACATGAGTTACTTGCCACGGCAGAATCTATGCTTAGCTCATTACCTTTGGTATGTAAGGCTCTTACTGTATCTGATATTAGCGACCCTGACGAACTACTGTATAAGGCTGAAAAACTTTGTGCTGATCTCGATGAAGGAGATGGGGTTTTAGTGTTAACTGATATCTTTGGTTCAACGCCAGGTAATATCTGTAACAAACTAAGTGTGGTCGCAAATGTATATGTAATCGCCGGTTTAAACTTGCCAATGCTGATCAGAGTAATGAACTATCCTGACTTAAAACTAACCGATCTTGTTAAAAAAGCTTTAAGCGGTGCGCATGATGGCATCATAGATTACCAAACAAGGCAATAAGACGAGTGATAAGTAAAGACTTAATTATCATAAACAACCTTGGCTTACACGCCCGCGCAGCTGCAAAGTTAGTAGCTCTGGCATCAAATTATACAAGCGAGATATCTCTTAAAAAAGAAGGAAAAAAAGTAAACGGTAAGAGCATTATGGGAATAATGATGTTGGCAGCAAGTCAGCATTCAGTCGTGACGATTACTATAAATGGAGACGATGAAGAAGACGCTATCGCGAGTATTGAAAATTTGTTTAACAATTACTTTGATGAAGAGAAATAAATTGTTTAAACGCAAGGTATAAGACATGGCGCTAATTGTTTCTGGAATCGGAGTATCAAGAGGCATTGCTATTGGTAATGTGTACCTACTACATCGTGGAGTACCTGAAGTATTTGAACGCAAATTAAAAAAACAAGAGCTTAAATCCGAAATCGAAAGATTTCAAAACGCTGTAGATGAGGCTGCCAATCAACTTCGCGGTATTAGAAATACCATTCCCGAAGATGCGCCAAAAGATGTTGCGAAATTCATAGACTCGCACATTCTCATGGTCAAAGATTCTATGTTGCGAAAAGTGCCAGTTGAAATCATTCAGGAACAACATTGTAATGCAGAATGGGCACTTAAACAACAACGAGATAAGTTAGTTTCAGTATTTGAACAGATGGAAGATGATTATCTTCGTACCCGCATAAATGACGTAGAACACGTCATCAATCTAATTCAGCGAATTCTAAAGGATCAGCAGTACACGGTCGAGATAAATTTACAACCCTTAAAAGGCAACATTATCGTAGCGGATGACCTAACACCTGCAGATACAGTAGTCATGCAAAATCAACACATCGCGGGATTTATCACTGAACTGGGCGGACCACTTTCCCATACTGCAATTCTAGCCCGTAGTTTAAGCATCCCTACTGTGGTAGGCATTCAAAATGCGCGTTCACTGTTACAACAAGAGGAGAAGGTGGTAATTGACGGCGACAGTGGCATGGTACTAGCTGGTATTGATGACAACACAATTAAAAACTATCGACAAAAACAACGTGCACAAAAAGACGCGCGGCGTAAGCTTGATTCGCTACGCAACGTTTCTGCAAAAACCCGTGATGGTCAGCGTATCAACTTACAAGCAAATATTGAACTTGCAGAAGATGTAAGTGCACTCAAACAGTCTGGAGCTGATGGTGTTGGGCTGTATCGAACTGAATTTTTATATATTGATCGTGATGAACCTGCCGATGAAATTGAGCAGCTCAATGCCTACCGTAAAGTTATACGTATATTAAAAGGCAAGTCATTGACTGTGCGCACTTTAGACTTAGGTGCTGAAAAAGAGTTTGATCCTGATTTTCAAGGTCCGTTAACTCAAAATCCGGCATTAGGCCTACGTGCCATTCGCAGATCATTAAAGGATACGGATTTATTTAAACAACAATTACGCGCAATTTTACGTGCCTCTGCTGGCGGGGCCGTAAGAATTTTATTGCCAATGATTACTAATCATACTGAACTCATACAATCACTATCCATTTTAGATCAAGCTAAGCGAGAATTAAAAAGCGAAGGCCATGACTATGATCCTGATATTCCAGTAGGCGCTATGATAGAGGTTCCTGCGGCGGCACTTTCCGCCAATATATTTGCTAAGCAGATTGATTTCTTATCAATTGGCACTAACGATTTAATTCAATATACACTTGCCATTGATCGTATTGATGATCAAGTAACCTATTTATACGATCCTTTACATCCATCGGTACTTAAGCTAATCGACTCCACTTTGCAAGCAGGTCGCCGTGCCAAAATTCCCGTTTCCATGTGCGGTGAAATGGCGGGTGATACTCGTTATACCCGCTTACTGCTGGGAATGGGCTTACAAGAATTTAGTGCGCACCCCTCTAATTTATTAGAAATAAAACAGATCATCAACCGCAGTAAAATTTCGGAACTAGAAAAACCTGCAAAGAAAATTCTAAGCACAACCATGCCTGATAAAATAGGCCCTATGGTTGACGCGCTCAATGAATAATTTGCTTTAATTTATCAAATTTCTCATATTCTTTGGCAAGTAGCCGGCAAGCAGTTACACTTGCCGCGCGCATTTATGCACAATTAATAAATCTGATAAAAATGTCCGAATCTGCTACTCAAATTCAAACTTTAAAAGTTATCAGCGAAGCGCTACAAACCGGCACGATGCAACGTGCGCGACGCATTCTTAATGCGCTCCATCCGGCTGAGATAGCCCACTTATTAGGGGCACTTCCATATTCTCAGCGCGGCATTGTGTGGAATATGCTGGATCACGATGACGACGGCGAAATTTTGTTGAATGTAGGAGACGAAGTTCGCAATGGTTTAATTAAACTGATGGATAGTGACGCGTTAGTTTCTGCCACAGAAGGTCTTGAGATAGATGATTTGGCAGATTTACTCGCAGACCTGCCAGATACGGTAACGCAACAAGCACTGGATGGGATGGATCATCAGGATCGTCAGCGCCTCGAAGCGGTGCTGTCCTATGATGAAAGCACCGCTGGTGGTTTAATGAACACCGACATCGTTACAGTACGTCGTGACGTTACACTTGACGTAGTATTGCGTTACTTACGTGCACGGGGTGAACTGCCACCAGCAACGGATTCTTTGTTTGTCGCAGACCGTTACGATCACTACATCGGCACACTTGCATTATCAAAAGTGCTTACACATAAACCAACTGAGCTTGTACGCGATGTATTGGAAAATAACGTTGAAGCATTTGGAGCCAACACCAACGTCTCGGCCGTGGCCAAATCATTTGAAGACCTTGACTTAGTTTCTGCCGCAGTCGTGGACGAAGACAATAAATTAATTGGTCGTATAACCGTTGATGACGTTGTAGATGTAATTCGTGAAGAGGCCGAGCATTCAGTTTTCAGTATGGCAGGCTTATCTGAAGAAGAAGATTTATTTGGGCCGGTAGTTGCGTCAACAAGACGTCGCGCAATTTGGCTAGGTGTGAATCTTGTAACAGCCTTTCTCGCAGCATGGGTTATTAGTTTGTTTCAAATGACTCTGGAAAAAATAATTATACTGGCAATACTCATACCGGTTGTTGGCAGCATGGGGGGTATAGCAGGATGTCAAACTTTAACACTTGTGATTCGTGGTCTTGCTATTGGACAAATCGGACCCAGTAATTCAAAATTATTACTGCTTAAGGAACTTTACGTTGGCTTTTTAAACGGAATGGCTTGGGCCATTATAGTTGCTCTGGCCGTTATATTTTGGTTTAAAGATTATAAGATGGGAGGAATTATTGCTGCTGCAATGATGGCCAATTTAATCTGTGCCGCACTTGCTGGAGTATCCATTCCAATCGTGTTACGCAAACTCAAAATTGATCCCGCCATAGCTGGGGGGGTAGTGCTCACTACAATTACTGATGTAATAGGAATATTTGCATTCCTGGGTTTGGCAACATGGTTACTTTTATAAAGTAAAGTAAAGTAAAATAAAGTAAGACTTGAATGTTCCAATTTACTACTAAAGAAACGCTAAAAATTTAACCCCTCTTACACTATCACAGTAAGGACTAAGCTTTAGGCAGCGTAACCCCTGTTTGCCCTTGATATTTCCCGCTTCGATCCTTATACGAAGTTGCACAAATTTCATCTGACTCGAAAAATAACATCTGAGCAATACCTTCATGAGCATAAATTTTTGCTGGCAATGGAGTTGAGTTAGATATTTCAATCGTTACATGGCCTTCCCATTCGGGCTCTAATGGCGTAACGTTGATGATTATTCCACAACGCGCATAAGTCGACTTACCCAGACAAACCGTCAAGACTGAACGCGGGATTTGAAAGTACTCTACAGTGCTTGCCAGTACAAAGGAATTTGGTGGAATGACACATTCATCTGCCTTAAGATCAACAAAACTACTCTCATCAAAACCTTTTGGATCAACAATGGCAGAATTAATATTGGTAAAAATTTTAAATTCATCCGCACAGCGTACATCGTAGCCATAGCTGGAAGTGCCATATGAGATCACGCGACTATCATCATTGACACGAATTTGATTCGCCTCGAACGGTTCTATCATTCCGTGCTGTTCTGCCATTTCGCGAATCCAACGATCAGATTTAATCGCCATACAGATTTAACTCAAGCTTGAAAATATATTTCAGGTATTTTGAATAACAATTTTAGGGAACTTAGCACTATAATCTTTTCTCTGCGCTGCAAGCTTGGCCGCGGCCTTACGTGCAATTTCGCGATAGATTTCAGCAATGCGATTGTCCGGCATTGCGGCAACGGTAGGATTGCCGCTATCTGCCTGTTCACGGATATGGATATCTAACGGCAAAGCACCCAATACTTCAACACCCGATTCCTCTGCCATACGTTCGCCACCACCTGCCCCAAAAATAGGTTCCTCATGGCCGCATTTGCTACAAATATGAATACTCATATTCTCGACCACACCTAATACAGGCACCTCAACTTTTTCAAACATTTTTAACCCTTTACGCGCGTCAAGTAATGCTATGTCCTGAGGTGTAGTCACTATAATCGCGCCGCTCACGGGTATCTTTTGCGCAAGTGTCAATTGCACATCGCCGGTTCCCGGCGGCAAGTCAACTACTAAATAATCAAGACCACGCCAGCGCGTATCATTCAAAAGCTGCTCTAATGCCTGAGTAACCATTGGCCCGCGCCAAATCATCGGGGTTTCTTCATCAATCAGGAATCCAATTGACATCGCCTGCAAGCCATGGGCTTCCATAGGCTCCAGGGTTTTCCCATCACTTGATTTTGGCTGGCCACTCACTCCCAACATGCGTGGCTGGCTAGGCCCGTATATATCGGCATCTAACATGCCGACCACTGCACCTTCCATTGATAGCGCCAAAGCAAAATTAACTGCCGTGGTAGACTTGCCAACACCACCTTTGCCAGAGGCTACGGCAATCACATTTTTTATATTCTCTAATGGCTTCAGACTTTTTTGTACAGTATGCGCTTCTATCTGCCAATCAGCGACTACATCTACGCTCTCCGCACCAGCATTAAGAATCTTTGCTTCTATTACTTGTACAAACTCATTTACTATTCCTTTGGCTGGATAGCCAAATTGCACGGTAACCTTTACTTTACCGCCATCTATCGCAATATCTTTTACCGTATTACCAGCAACCAGATTCTTGCCAATATAGGGGTCTTGTACTTGTTTAAGTACAGCTTCTACCTGTTCTTTGTTAAGCTCAGCCATATTATTAGTTCTCCTGAGATTTGCAGGGCCATAAACGAGTGGACGTTTACTATACCACGCTATCATTTACTGCAAAGACCCCCCATATGAATAGCCGAATGCTGTAAAAATAGCGGTATCTTATCCAAACTGCTAAGGTGGTGACTGCAAAAAAAAGAGCACTTAATCAATGACTGATTCGACACGCAACATCCTGGTTACCAGTGCCCTGCCCTATGCCAATGGTCCTATCCATATTGGACATTTAGTAGAATATATCCAAACTGATATTTGGGTACGATTCCAAAAAATGTGTGGTCACCACTGCCTGTATATATGTGCTGACGACGCACATGGCACGCCGATTATGCTTAAGGCACAAGAAGAAGGCATTTCGCCTGAAGAGCTTATCGCAAAAGTTAAGCTGGAGCATGAAAAAGACTTTGCTGATTTTCACATTGAATTCGATAACTACCATTCCACGCATTCCGAAGAAAATAGAATTCATGCGATTCGTATTTACGAGTGGCTAAAAAAAAATGGCCATATCACAACTAAAACGGTCATAGACTTATATGACCCGCAAGATAAAGTGTTCCTGCCCGATCGCTTTGTTAAGGGTGAATGCCCAAAATGTCACGTCAAAGATCAGTATGGAGATAATTGCGAGGTCTGTGGTGCCACTTACACTCCAGCGGAATTAATCAATCCCTATTCATCTGTGAGCGGGGCCACACCGATTAAAAAAGAAAACCTGCATTATTTTTTCAAATTAAATAATTTTAAAGACATGCTGCATGCTTGGATTAGCAGTGATTATTTACAATTAGAAATTACCAACAAGCTAAAAGAATGGTTTCAAGCGGGTCTGAAAGACTGGGATATTTCCAGAGATGCGCCTTATTTTGGCTTCGAAATTCCCGACACGACTGGAAAATATTTTTACGTATGGCTTGACGCACCAGTTGGTTATATGGCAAGCCATCAACAGTATTGCAATCGAACTGGGGATAGCTTCGGCAAATATTGGAATAAGGATGAAGAAGAAAAATATGAGCTCTATCACTTTATTGGGAAAGACATTGCTTATTTCCATATGCTGTTTTGGCCCGCCATGTTGTGGGGGGCAAACTATCGTATCCCAACGGCAGTGTATTGCCATGGATTTCTAACCGTTGACGGACAAAAGATGTCAAAGTCACGCGGCACTTTTATTAAAGCGCGCACTTATTTGAACCACTTAAATCCAGAATACTTGCGTTATTACTTTGCCGCAAAATTAGGAGCAGGCATTAACGACATAGATTTGAACTTAGATGATTTTTTACAAAGAGTAAATAGCGACGTAGTCGGCAAGTTGGTAAATATTGCGAGTAGATGCGCGGGTTTTATCTGTAAGCAATTCGATAGTAAGCTAACTTCAACGTTTGTCAAAGAGGGTAAAAGTGCTTTTGAACAAGCAGCACAAAAAAACAGTGCCATAAAAATTTACTATGAAAACCGCAAATTCTCAGAGGCAATTCGTTGCGTCATGAGCCTTGCCGATTTAGCCAATCAAATTATCGATATCTATAGGCCTTGGGAACGTATTAAAGACAAATCTAATCGGGATGAGGCGCACCAGGTTTGCAGTTTTGGCATTAACATGTATTGCTTGCTGATTGGCTATTTAAAACCTGTAATGCCAAAGCTCGCCGAAAAATCAGAAACTTTTTTGAATACAACGGTCTCGTGGGATGATTTAGCCAACGGCAAACCTTTGCCAGAGGGTCATCAAATTAATAAATTTAATCCCTTAATTACACGTATCGAAAAAGATTCGATTGAAAACATGATTGAAGCTTCCAAAGAAGATACTGCATTGTCCATCTCTGATCCTGTCAATGAGGAAATTACATTTGATGATTTTGCCAAATTAGATTTTAGAGTGGCAAAAATTTTAACGGCAGAATACGTACCAGGAGCAGATAAATTACTTAAGATAACTCTAGACTTAGGTGAACCAACAGGCAATATCCAACGAACGGTATTCGCGGGAATTAAGCCTGCATATACGCCAAAAGAAATCGAAGGGCGTTTAACCATCGTAGTCGCGAACTTAGCACCGCGTAAAATGCGTTTTGGTGTATCAGAAGCCATGTTGTTGGCCGCCGGGACAGGTGACAAAGACGTCTTTTTATTGCAACCAGATAGCGGGGCAAAACCGGGGATGCGCGTGAAGTAAAGTGCTGGTGAACAATAATAATGCATCTGTAATTCCAACCGGTAAATTTATCGCTCGCATTGATGAAGAGCGGTGCATTGGCTGTACACTTTGCATCAAGGCTTGTCCATTTGATGCAATCATTGGGGCTTCCAAATACATGCACACCGTCATTACCCAGTATTGCACTGGCTGCAAGCTATGTATCCATCCATGTCCCGTGGATTGTATAAATATAGAAACGAACACTTATTTTAAGGAGGTTTGTGAAAGTATTTCTTCAGATCAACAACGAGAACTAAAGAAGGTATTTGCGGCATGCTTACGCAGTAACAAAAAACAACGCACTCTCAGGCTTAAGCACATCAAACAGGCAAACCAAACGGCATTCGAACGCAAAAAAAATGAACTGTTAAATCGCCAAAATAAAATTTTTTAGTATGAACAAAGAGAAATGCAAGAAAATTTTTCAGCGACTAAAAAAAGTCAACCCTACTCCCAGAACCGAACTCAATCACAAATCTAATTTTGAACTGCTGGTAGCCGTAATTTTATCTGCGCAAGCCACAGATATAAGTGTAAATAAAGCTACTAAAAACCTTTATAAGATAGCCAACACGCCAAAAAAAATGCTTGAATTGGGAGAGGAAAAACTAACGGCTTACATTAAATCAATAGGGCTGTATAACAGTAAAGCAAAAAATATAATTAACACCAGTAAAATTCTTGTTGAGAAATTTGGGAGTCGAATTCCTCAAGATCGCGAAACCTTGCAGACCTTGCCCGGCGTGGGTAGAAAAACTGCGAACGTGGTGCTTAATAACGCATTTGGGCAACCCACGATTGCTGTGGATACTCACATATTCCGGGTTTCAAACCGCACTGGCATCGCTGTTGGAGGAAACGTTCTGGAAGTCGAACAAAAACTGAATAAATTGGTTCCCGATGAATACAAATTACATGCCCATCATTGGTTGATTTTGCATGGTCGATACACTTGTACTGCACGCAAACCCAAGTGCGATAAGTGTTTAATTTTCGATCTCTGTGAGTACCGCAAAAAAGTGTAAGGCAGTAAAAATCTTGTATTTTCTGAAACAACTTGGTAATAATGAACTTATCAGAGGTAGTACACACAAACATACATAATGCCAGCAAATACCAATGCCTTAATGGAAAACTGATTAAAACTTAGTATTAATGGAATACATTAAGAATTGGTACATAAAATGATAGCAATAATTTGATGTATTAAATATCTACCGAATCAACCTTATACAGGAGAAAAAATATGTCTGATAAAACTGAACTAAACCCTCTTGCCGCCGCCATAGGCGCAGCTCTTGCCGCGAGCGTACTCGCAATTCCAGCAGTAAGTGCTGAATCCAACCCCTTTGGAATTACTACGCTTTCCTCTGGTTATATGATCGCAGACAGTGGGGAAAAAAGTGGTGACGAAGCCGCAGCAGAAGGTGGTGACGAAGATAAGAACGCGGAAGGAAAATGTGGCGAAGGAAAATGCGGTGAAGGGAAATGTGGGGAAAAAAGTGGTGATGAAGCCGCAGCAGAAGGTGGCGACGAAGCCGCAGCAGAAGGTGGCGACGAAGAGTAAGAGTGCGGAAGGAAAATGCGGTGAAGGGAAATGTGGGGAAAAGAAAGACAACTAAAGGAAATACCGCAGTTAAACCAACCCTTACATTCACAAGGCTTAAAAATGGCGAACATTATGTTTGCCATTTTTAAGTATCCAGTATCATATAAATAATCAGCCACCGTTTGTTCAGATCGACCGAACGGTCTGAACAAGCACGCCATCTCTTCCCGTATATCTTTTCAGCTACTGTAGTTACAACCTAAGATGACCCGGATCAAGTATCATTCCAAGACAGATAAATGCCTAAAAATCTACTAACTTTTACGCCGCGACTAAAAAAAGCATATTATCAGTATAAATATGACGTATCACTGATCAATACGTCCAAACCAATTCCGGAAAATATACATACATTATTATCTTATCTCCGTTCAAGAGTTCATCCACTTGATTTTACTTTACTGAACAGACTTACCATTACTGAAAATCTCGCGTTTTTGGGTCTTCTCACAGGTTCTTGCCACAGCGTGATGGTTGAGGTGTTTACAGACACTCAGCACGTATTTTCCCATATCATGCTTCCCCATAACCCGGTAAGGCATAAATAAAAGTCATCATAATGCCATTGAAGCAGAGGTGCATAATACATTTCAGAATAACTGGCGTTCACTATGCGCAAGCTCCTCAGGCAATAATGAAGTCTATTTAACCCAAGAATAAAACCTTACATTAAATGAGCATCAATCTACAAAAAACATATCCTGTAACAGGTTCCGGCCTTGGGTTACGACGCGATTTGTTGAATGAGCTGGAGGCAAGTTTTCCAACTGAAGTCGACTTCATGGAAGTTGCGCCAGAAAACTGGATTGGCATCGGTGGGAAATTGGGCAAACGTTTCCATGCTTTTACAGAACAAGTTCCTTTTGTGACGCATGGTTTGTCTTTATCGCTTGGGGGTCCTGCTCCACTGGATGAACCCTTAGTGCTGGACGTCAAGAAATTCTTAGATAAATTCAATATCCGCTGTTACAGTGAACACTTAAGCTACTGCTCTGACCATGGGCATCTATACGACTTAATGCCAATTCCATTTACTGGTGAAGCCGCACACTACGTTGCAGCCAGAATCAAACGAGTACAGGAAATACTGGAAAGGAGAATCGCGATAGAGAATGCCTCTTATTACGCCGCGCCCGGCAAAGAAATAGATGAAATAGAATTTATCAATACCGTATTGGAAGAAGCTGATTGCGATTTGTTGCTGGATGTCAATAATGTATATGTAAACTCTGTAAATCACCGTTATGATGCGGTTGAATTTCTACGCTCTCTACCAAGTGAACGTATAGCCTACTGTCACATAGCTGGTCACTTTAATGAAGCAAAAGACCTAATCGTTGATACGCATGGTGCAAACGTTATTGAGCCGGTTTGGAATTTGTTAGACAAGGCCTATGAACTATTTGGCATATTCCCAACACTATTGGAAAGAGACTTCAATTTTCCTCCACTCGAAGTGCTGATAGAAGAAGTGCATACCATTCGCAAATTACAAAAAAAATGGAATGTGGCTGAAGCAACACTTTCCCAAGCAAGTTAACTCATCATCCAGGTATGGCTTCAGAAAACGCCGCGTTTAAAAAAATTCAATACGCATTTACTGCGCACTTAAGAGATCCTGATCACACCGATGCACCAAGCGGTATTGAAGACCGACGCATGGAAATCTATCGTGGTTTGTTCTATCGAAATATTGAAAAGTTTATCGTCAATGCTTTCCCCGTATTACGTAAGCTTTATGATGATGAAAACTGGCATAAAATGGTAAGACATTTCTTTGCAAACCATCAATCCAAAACCCCTTACTTCAAAGATATCGCCCAAGAATTCCTGATTTATCTACAAAAAGAACGCAAGCATCAGCCAGAAGACCCAGTCTTCATTAAAGAACTGGCGCATTACGAATGGATTGAAATTTACCTAACCTTCTCTGATATTGAAATTGATACAACTAATATTAAGCCAACCGGGAATTTAATAGCAGGCGTGCCGATATTATCGCCACTGGCACAAATGCACAGCTATAACTATCCAGTGCATAAAATTAAACCTTCCTTTCAACCATGCCAGCCAAGCGAACAACCTACTTTTCTTATGATCTACAGAGACAAGCAGGACAAAGTGGGCTTTATGGAACTAACCCCTATGACTGCGATGTTGATTGGATTAATTGGAGCTGATAGCCCAAAAACAGGCCAGCAACTACTGGACGACATTGTTGAAACTCTACAACATCCCAATCCGGAAGTCGTATACAAAGGCGGAGAACAAGCACTCAAGCAATTGCGTGACAATGATATTTTACTGGGAACCAAAAAAGTGTAGAGGCGGGCGGGAATAGACAAGCCCGCAGAAAACCCTGCGCAAACACCAGTGGCATGTAACCTTCGACGACGATTTCAGGCAACCCATTAGCGCCTGCGCTGCATCTCGCAATTACTCGCGCACTGCCACTGTGCGCATGGTTCGTCCAACTACCACTGCTGCCGACCCGATAGCGCACGTCATAGTCAGTAATCTCGGTCCCGGTGTTGGCCGGAACATCCCAGCTTACCTGTAAACTGGTTAAGGATAAGCTCGCAACAGTCGGCGCCTCGGGCGGTTCGGTCACGGTGAGTGCAGAGCTATGGCAGGATTTATATCAGGCCTGGCTAAGCCAAGGCGTTTCCTGCCGCCCGGCGCGCTCGGATAAGTGCCGAACTATCACGAACAGGAGGTCGGAGAGCCGGTTCAGGTAGATCTGTACGTTGGCATTGATTTGCTGCTGCTTGCCCAGTGCCACAACACTGCGTTCGGCACGCCGACACACGGCACGTGCCAGATGACACGTAGTGGCAGCGCAATCTCCACCGGGCAGGATAAAGTTATTCAGTGGTGGCAGCCGCGCGTGGTAGTGGTCGATATGCCGTTCCAGCTGGGTAGTCGCTGCGGGTGCCAGCAGGTTCAGTTTGGCAGAGTTCAATTCGGCCCCAAGCTCAAACAGCTGTTGTTGTACCTGTAACAGGATTGCCTTCAGGTCGTCCGGCAATTCCTGTGCCAGCACCATCCCAATTACGCAGTTGAGTTCGTCAACGTCGCCAATGGCTTGTATCTGCGGACAATCTTTGCGCACACGTTTGCCGCCTGACAGGCCTGTTTCACCCTTGTCTCCTGTTTTGGTATAAATTTGAGGCGATCGATTGGTCATAAATTAACAGGCATCGCCCGTGTCTCTATCTTGCAAAATTGATTCGTAACTCTGCGAAAACCGATCGGCCTGGGGTGTTATATCCGGAGGCCAGCTGATAGTCTTTATCAAATATGTTATCCACTTTTAATGACAAAACAGAACCAGGAAATTTATATCCGGCAGATAAGTTAAACAGGCCATAACCGGACAATTCCACACCCCCGGAATCTCTTCTTTCTGAAGTCAATAGTCCATTTAACAATATAAAAAAATTTTCATGTTCATATTCTAAAGACCCGGTCATCGATCGTTTTGCTCTCCTTAGTAAGGGCGAGCCATTCGTTTCATTTCGAGGGTTTTGCAGAATGCCTTCTAAAGACAGATGCCATTGATTGTGGCTATGTTGAAAAGCCAGATCTATGCCTTGTATGCGGGCATTATTGATGTTTTTATTTTCGTAAATATTCGCGCCAGGATTAATTTCTATGGTCTCGATTAAGTCCTCAATCCTGCTCTCAAAGGCGCGCATGGATAACCTGGTATTTTCATTGAGGCTGTAGTTAATCCCGATTTCAATTGTTCGCGAAGTCTCCTCGCGTAAATTTGGGTTGCCTCCAAATCCAAATCTTGCGTTGCTGTCCGGAGACCTGAATCCAGTGCCAATACTGGCAAATAATCCCGCATCGTTGGTTAAGGCGTAACCGTACTCGAAATTCCAGGTGGTGGCGTTATCGAAGTCTTCATGTTTTGTATGTCGGGTTGAGGTAAACAAGCTATGTCTGTTTTTGTTTGATTGGTTATGCAGGTAGATTGAGTAAGTATGCGTGTTTTCTTTGTAGTTTGTTCCAAATGACAAGGATTCCGCGTCCTCGTCGGTCACAGACGCACCTAAGGTAAGAACGTTGCCTATCAGCGAAACGTCATTTTTCCAGTCGTAGATATATCTGTCGGTGATGGCAAAATCATTGTTCTGGTTTTGATGACCCTCGTCTTTGGTTCTTGAGATTGATAAAGCAGACTGCCAGTGGTCAGTAACAGGCACGCTAAGGGTTGCATTAAAAACTGCATTTTTTCGATCCTGGTCTGCATCAATACCGAAATTGTCGTACTCAGTATGGCCTTCGGTCAGCCAGTAATCGAGCCTAAGCTGAGTTTTTCCTACTTTTGTATTTACATTTACGTTGATCGAGTCGTTATTGTGCCCGTGATCAGTGTTTGAAGTTTCTTTCGCCGGAAAGCCGCGGGAGTCGAATCTGTTGAAAGCAATATTCCCTGATAATCGGTCGTTATGGTATTTGATCCCTATGCCTTGTTCATGGGTTGCATACCTGCCACCAGATAAATATAAATTACCTGATGGCCGGGGGACATTGTTGGTCTGTGTAATGACGTTGATCACGCCGCCTATGGCTTCTGAACCGTATACGGTGGAGCGCGGACCTTTGATAACTTCGATGCGTTCAACACTGGCAGGGCGAATCATCTCCAGCGCGGGAGTTCCCGTGGTTGCCGAGTTCATTTTGATGCCGTTAATCAATACGGCGGTATGGTTGCTGTTGGTACCGCGTATAAAAACCGATGCCGGTTGCCCGGCTCCACCAGTGCGACCGATGTCCAGGCCGGCGTGCCAACGTAACAGGTCGGCGATATCCGCGGATGGGGTGCGCATTATAGTCTGGCGATTAATTATTATGGTTGAAGGGACGACACTTTTCACCGATTGGGCATATCTGGCAGGCGTCACCACTACAACCTCTGGCGTACTGGTCCCGGCTGGCTTCTCTTGCAGGTCTTGCGCGGCGCGCGCGGGCACGTAACCCTGCCCTGCCACCAGGCAGGTGGCAATCAGAAATATTGTTGAAAAATATTTATACCGTCCTGAGGCACCTAAATTAATTGTTCGCACATTAATCGTTAAAAAATAAATTTATATCGTCCTGAGGTGTCAAAACTACATGGGATGAATCAAAAATGCACTTTGAATTTCCTAAAATAAAATTTATATCGTCCTGAGGTGTCCAACCAGTCGTGAGTTTATCGTCAGTTAAAAAATAAATCGTAAATTAATCGTAACTGGTAGTTATGCTTAATTTACTTTCCTTCTTGGAGGGGGCGGTTAAGCCCCAGAGCTTGAAGCCCCAGAGCTTGAAGCCCCAGAGCTTGAAGCCCCAGGGTGTTAGTTTTTATTGAAGTAGCTGGACAATAACTCCAGCAATCGCTAATTGCGCTGTAAGAAGCACACCGACAATTGATGCGCTCTGTATCCATAGCACACGGTACATCTCCCCACGTGTAGCCATCTCGCGCATCTCACCACGCATCTCGCGCATCTCACCGTGTATCTCACTGCGCATCTCGTGCATCTCACTGTGTATCTCACTGTGTATCTCACCACGCATCTCGCGCATCTCACCGTGTATCTCGCCACGCATCTCGCGCATCTCACTGCGTAATGCCTGAATATCGCTGCGTGTAGCCATCTCGCCATGGTCGCGGCCAACGCGAACATCTATGGCTTTTATAAGCGCCTCTGATTGAGTGCGCTCAAAGCCTACGGCTTCCAGGCTATGGGTGATTTCAATTTGATTCATAATTTTCTCCAGCTTACGGCCCCATCTGCCTTACCAGGGGGAGCAAGGCTTGCTCTGCTGCTGCGCGCCGCGCGGCTTCCGCATAGCAGTTGGCCTAACCGTTACGGTATTGCATCGCCTGGTTTTCAGCCTGGTTTTCAGAATCTCTGACGCTGGCAGTACCTGCATGCGATGTCCCCGTTTTGATTCCAGAATGTTTTGGCGATGTTGAGTAGCGTACGCGCCTGCCTGCCACGAATCCAACAGGCATGGGCCATGTGCCGTACAACCCTGTCTGTAAGCAAAACTCATCGGTAATGAGAACCAGCCGCTGTTTCAACCGCGTCTTTAATGCAGCGAGATACACCCTTTCCTACGCTACTTCCCGTAAGCAGTTATGGTTAGGAACTGTATGCTAATTAAGGGCAAAAGTCAAGCCCATGTCGGGTTCATAACTATAAATATAAATTAAGATTATTACCAAAACTATTAGAGATAAATATTATATCGTCCTGAGGCGTCCAATAAGCGTCAGCACGTTGTCGTAATAAATCGTAATTATGAGCTTGTTTTACCTTTCCCATATCTGCACGTCATGCACTACTGGCAATTAGAAATGCTGCTTGTGTCTGCGCTGCCATTCAGGCTGGCGCGGGTTGTCTGGCAGGATAAAGCAGCGAGGGGGTGGCGACTTTCAGACGTTGGACCCAAAGGCTTTGACCGCGCCCGCGGTGATGTCTTGCTGCGAATTGAACCAGTGCAGCTTTTTATGCAGTCGCACGACGTCACCAATTATCACTAAGGTCGGTGGCTTGACGCCGTGGCGTTGTACCAGTTCCGGCAGGCTGTCCAGGTCACCAACAATGACTTTCTGATTGGCGGTAGTGCCCTGCATGACCAGGGCCGCCGGGGTGGCAGCATCCAGCCCATGTTGCTTGAGGTTTGAGCATATCTGTTGCAGGCCTTGTAGCCCCATGTAGAAGACTAAGGTCTGATTGCGGTGTGCCAGCATTTGCCAGTTCAGGTCAACGCTGCCGTCTTGCAGGTGGCCAGTGGCAAAAATGACGGCTTGTGAGTATTCACGATGGGTTAATGGAATACCCGCATACGAGGCGCACCCAGCGGCGGCAGTAATGCCGGGCACGACTTGAAATGGAATCTGTTCGTCTATCAGGGTGGCAATTTCTTCTCCGCCGCGACCAAATATGAAGGGGTCACCGCCTTTTAAGCGCAGTACCCGTTTGCCTTGTTTTGCCAGTCGTACTAATAATTGGTTGATTGTCTCCTGTGGCATGGTGTGTTGCGCGCGTTCTTTGCCAGCATAGATTTGCACCGCATCTTTGCGCAACAGATCCATAATTTGCCGGGATACCAGGCGGTCATACACTACTACGTCAGCTTGTTGCATTAAACGCAGCGCACGGAAGGTGAGCAGGTCTGGATCCCCCGGGCCTGCGCCTACCAGATAAACTTCTCCCTGTGGCAGGGCCTGCGCATCGGCAGTTTCGATGGCTTCTTTTAATAATAGCCGCGCGGTGTTTAGTTGTCCGGCAAATACCAGCTCGGCAATAGGTCCTTGCAGGACTTGTTCCCAAAATTTTCTGCTGGCCTCCACTGAGATAAATTTTGCCTTGACCTGGACGCGGTGTGCTTCTACCAGCTGTGCCAGCTGCCCATATGCCGCCGGCGTACAGTTTTCCAGCTTGGCACGTAACATGCGCGCTAATACCGGCGAGGCGCCACCTGTGGATACGGCTATTTGTACCGGCGATCTGTCAATAATGGAGGGCAGGATAAAATCACAGTTGCCAGCGTCGTCTACTGTATTAACGAGAATATTCTGACGCCGACATTGTGCCGCAATTTCCGCATTGGTGTCGCGATCATCGGTGGCCGCAAACACGAGTTGATAGCCTGGCAGGTCTGCGGGAGCGTATTGTTTCTGTCGCCAGGTTATTTTTCTGGCGTTTATTTCACTTTGGAGTTCCGGTGATATGGCTGGCGCGACTACGGTAATGGTGGCTTGCGCGCGCAGTAGTAGTGCGAGTTTGCGCGCAGCGATGGTGCCCCCGCCAATAATCAGGCAGGGCTTGTGCCGAACGTCCATGAATACAGGCAGGTAGTTCATGCTCACTAATTATCTATAGAAAGAAAGAATATAAACATGGATGTGCAGGATGTACAGGGGAATTGGGAATTGGGAATTGGGAATTGGGAATTGGGAGAGGGTTTGGTTTGTGTGGTTGCCACCGATAACCGTAAAGTCTTTGTCTTGTGCTTATTTTTTTCATTATACCGGTGATCTCAGTGCGCGCAGGTATGCGGACAGGGGGATTGTTATGGGTTTTATTTTGTTTCTCATCACTGACCCGATTGCGTCTGTCATGCCGAATATTGGGTCTGCCAGCGTTTCGCCGATCATGGATAGGTGAAGTAATGCCTTTAGTTGGGGTTGCAGTGAGGGGTCAATGGTTAAAATTTTGTTGACGTCAGGGTGGCCTTTATAGGTTTCTTCAGCATGGTCTGACAGGGCCTGCATGGTACGCCAGTTTCGAGCGCCGACCTTTATGTGCCCGAAGTAATCGCCCATGGCGTTAAGCAGGGCTACCACCACGTCCTGATCGTTGGGCTTTTGTAATACCAGGTCGGCCGTGTATAAGAATGCCTGCCCGGCAGAGCTTAAGGTTCGACAAAGTAATCTGGCGATTTTGTTGTCTCTGTTAATTTCAATCTGTAAGGCCTTTGACAGGCTCTGCCACTTGTGGTGTGACAACAGGTCAAACGGTAAGTCATCGGGTGTTTGTTGCAAAAATCCCACGTAGTATGAGTTTCTGCGCTTGCCTTTGTTCCATATGTTTTTACGCACCTGGTCGCTGATTAAATCAGGCTGAAGGATTAACCGAACGCTGTCAATAATTGCCTTTTGTTGTTCTTCAAACGGTAAGAATTCCACCAGAAATTTTGCCAGTTCAAGGCCCATACTGCCGGTTACTACGTTTTGTTTTTCCAGCATGCGGCGCGCGTTTTCCGCGCACATATTTGACCACCATGCCCGACGCGCCAATTCGTTAGTAAGCCCTGAGGCATGTACGACTGCGGCTACGGCTTCGGGATCACCAATGAGTAGTAGCTTTTCCAAACTGTCGTGGCGTGCCTGTCCCATGCGCGTCCAACGCCTTAAGAACACGGGATAGCCGCCCAGTGAACCCAGATAGCGCGCTGATAAAAACTGTCGGATTAAGCGAATGTATTTCTCGTCCTGACAGGTGGGATTAAGCGGTACAGTGGCTTCGCCTTTTGCAGATAGCGCATGTACGCGCATACGCGATTCGTCAATACGTATTGCCTGTAACGGCTGCGCCACCAGTACGTTGAGGCGCAATTCATCTTCACCTGACAGTTCCACGTTACTTTACACGTCGCATGAGCAGTTACCGGGGGTGGTAAACAGTTAATTAAGTTGCACTCTTTGCCCCCAGGGAACGGGTTGTTTGCCCTTTACTAACCAGATAACCGGATAGCCCGGCATTTCTGCGGGAAACGTGCCCTGGCAGTCGGTAAAGTAAACGAGTAGATCGGGGTGCAGGGGCTGCTGTTCTATCCATGTAAACACCGGGCAAAAATCTGTGCCTCCCCCACCGGTTATACTGGTGGGTAATTGCAGGTTTTCCCAGGGTTCAAATATCCACGGCGCGCCTGCCGCCAACGCGGCATCACAGGGCAGTAGGGTAATCCTGGCTCGCACGTTGCCTTTGATGGCGTCAATTTCTGCTATGAATTCGTCCATTTCGTGGTTGTTGATGGAACCGCTGACGTCGATTCCCACTGCGACGTTGATTTGGGTGCTGCGTAAACTTGGGAAAATTGCCGGGTCTCCCCGCCGCGATGAGGGTCTTGAGTAGTTGTAGTCATCGCGCGCGCTTGCCGTCACGTAACGCGCCAGTAACGCGCGCCAGGGTAGTTTTGGCTGTAACATAAAGTCCACCACGCGCGCCATGTGACTACCCAGCTTGCCAGCCTGCATGGCTTGTTGCGCGGCACCTGCAAGTCGCTGCTGCCATTGAATGGCTAATTGTTCCTGTTGCTGTACGGTCAGCTCTGCTGGTCGCCCGGCAAGTTTCTGCGCCGCCGCGGCCGCATTGTCCCGGGCTTGCTGATGCAGACTTTGATCGCCTTTGTCTGGCCGGGGCTTGCTGGCACTATCATCGGATTTTGTATCCTGCTTTTGTGTTTTTGAGGTGTCTTCAGTCTCGCTGACGTAGTGATAAATTTCTTCTGCGGTCATGCCTGTAAAGCCGTCGTCCACTAACGTTCCCGGCGGGGCTTGCAAACCATCATTGATGAGTAACGGATTTACCGCATAGTCACAGGCCAGTTGCCATCGGCGCCGGCTACGATGTTGCCGGCGGGTAAGGTGTGATAACGCGCAATGTAGTGCTTGTTTGGCTAACACGAATTGCGTTTCATCAATGCCAAGTGTACTGATGTAGTCCTGGTTGTAGTACAGTTCGCGCGCATTGGTGGTGGCGGTTTTACACCAGCTGGCATCGGCCGCAATTAACGGCAGGCGCAATACCAACGCGCCCAGGAAAGGTTTGTCTAAAATTAAACGGGTTCTCGCGGCTGCGAGTTTGTGCTGAATTTCTGCATCCACCACGCGCTGTACCACATCATGCTTTTCAGGCGGGATCGTAGATCATGATGTCTGCTATCTGCTCCGCCCAGGTGGCAAATTCCGGCAGGCTGAATAGCTGTTCACCGATGGCGCGGTGCAGGTCTGAAACCATCATTACTCCCATTTCGCGCTGTGGAAAGCGGCTGGCATAATGTAAGATGTTGCCATGCACGGTATCGGCATCTGCGGTTTTTTTAACCCGAATGGCCTGACCGACAAGCGCGCATGCCACGGCATATTGTAAGTCTATTGACTGTGGCATGGCTATGTCTTCGCCACGCATAATTGCTTCCAGGTCTGGCATTTGATCCAGATTTGCAATAAAGGCGTTCAGTTCAACACCCGCGGCCGGGCCGACGCAGGCTTGCAAGGCACCGGTTAGAAGGTCGGGTCGTTGTGAAAATTTTCGCAGCGCGCGATGTGCGAATTCCCAGGAGCGCGGCGATGGAAAGGCCACCGGATTATGCGCGGCGTCGAAGTCGAATAATAAGTCCGGCCGAAAACGCAAGAAGGCGATGATCCTGTCGTCAATTTTATGTGCATAGGCCCATGCCGCCCAGTCATCTACATTGACGTCCACTTCAAAATGAGAAAATCGATTTGCCAACGGCGCCGGCATGGTGTAGGTGACGCCACGATCTCCCTGACGATTGCCAGCCGCGAATATGGCCCAACCCCGGGGCACCTGGTATTGCCCCAGACGTCTGTCAAGAATAAGTTGGTAGGCAGCAGCGGAAACACTGGGCGCCGCGGAGGTGAGTTCGTCTAAAAACAGCATGCCCTGTGCGCCGTGTCTTTTTGCATCTGGCAGCATGGCGGGGATAGCCCATTCTACGGTGTGTTTGTCACGAAAGGGGATGCCGCGTAAGTCACTGGGCTCCATCTGCGATAAACGCACGTCAATCACTTCGACGTCATTTTTGTGCGCCACTTGTGCCACCATTTGTGATTTCCCCACGCCCGGCGGCCCCCATAGCATAACGGGGGTGTGATACCCGTACGCGGCACCCTGAAATTCTTTCTGCAGGACGATCAACAGATGTGCAGGCCGCATTATTCCTGACCAGTCGGGTTAATCGAGGTCATGTCTGTTCAGATGAAAACCCGGCCCTGGCATACCACTGTTTAGCTTTCTCTGCATCCCGCGCAATCCCCCGACCTTCTTCATACATCATCGCCAACGTGGTTTGTGATCCCTGTAAACCCTGGTTGGCGGCTTTGGTAAACCACTTTACCGCTTCCATAGCATTTTTTTCCGCGCAATCACCTTCCATGTACATAAAACCCAAACCATGTTGCGCCAGCGCGTGACCCTGCTCTGCCGCAACCTGCATCCATTTGAAGGCAGCTTGCGGATTGACCACCACGCCTAATCCATTTTGGTGCATGATGGCACAACGATGTTGCGCATCGGCGTTACCTGCTTCGGCCAGAGGCGAAAGCATTTGCATGGCACGGGAAAAATGCTTGGCTTCAAACGCTGCCATTCCACTTGCAAAATCTATATCATCGTCGGGCATAGTAACTCCAGGGTTTGATATTAGGGACTGCCACCAGCTGCACCGTGCACCAAAAATGGCGGGAACGGCTTTTAATCAGGAAATTATATACTTCAATCCGGGTGTTCACCTTATTTACTTGTTGCTATCTTTGTTTTAGTCTCGCTCCATTTTATCGTTTGCTTTCACATTTAGCAGGATTATTCCAGATGAACCTGCCCTGATACAATGTCAAAACTTACCACTACTGCCAGACCTTACGCGCGCGCCGCGTTTGAACTTGCCAATGTCAACGGCGAGCAAGCCAAATGGAGCGAGATGCTGGCGTACATGGCCGCCGTCGCTCATGACCCGGCCATGCGCGCGGTGCTGGGTAGCCCCAGGCTCTCTCAACAACAAGCCGCAGACCTGCTGATTGCAGTATGTGCACAACACATAAACAAACCTGGCAAAAACTTTATCCGGCTGTTAGCCGAAGACAACCGTATTCCCTTGCTGCCCGAAATTGCGGCCATGTACCAATACTATCGTGCCGATGCAGAAGGCACGGTAGATGCGGAAGTCATAGCGGCCAGTGCTATTGACGACCAGCGGCTGGCGAGGATTAGAGCGGCGCTGCAACGGCGTTTAGGCAAAAATGTGCGCCTGCGCTCGCGCATAGACAAGGCGCTGATTGGTGGAGGGAGACGTTGTCAGTGTCGAACCACATCCGGACAGGGACGATGTCCAGTGCACCCTGAAATCCGCTGCCAGCCATGTTGACATTGTAATCAAGCTGCCGCGTATCTGGTGGCGGATGGAACAGGATGCAAGCGAATTCAGGGAATGGTGTGACACGCCCATAGTGATGACGCGGCAAGAGTTTCGTGAGCAGGCCTATGCAGATGCACTTCAGTTGCGTACGCCGCCGTGCATCAGTTCCGTGATGAACTTGAGGCTGCGAGTGTCACGTTGATTGACGAAATGCGTGGAGTGATGCCCATTGACAGACGCCGACGGAGCACACATAAAATCAATATAGACACAATAAGGAGACTGACAGATGCCTGATGCAGGCGACATACAGATTCAGGGAAACTGTGGTTGTGATTCGAGTTGCTACGGTTGCCTGCGCACCAGCGCAATCTCTATGTCGCTCATATGTAGCTTGTCTCGTGTGAGACGCAAGGGCTCTACCACGCGCAGGTCAGGGTAGCGTTGCAGTGCGTGGCGGAGTGCACGTGTCTTGCCGCTGCCACGCGCGCCCAGAATGCGCACCATGGCTTGGTGGCGTACTGCCGCCTCCACCATTGCCGCCACGCGTTGGGTGTCGGTGGTATCTAGTTCCAGTCTGACCCAGGGGTCTGCGGGCAGGTCAAAATGTTTGCGAGTTAGAATTTTCATGATTTTTCTCAAAAAAAGGTTGGCAAGAGTGTCTATGTAAATATACAATAAGCGCTGTGTTTTGTGAGATTCAACAAACCAAGACGTTTGCAAAATGGTTTGAAGGCATCAAGGATTTGCGTGCTAAACAGGTGGTATTGGCCAGAATTACAGCGATTCGCAGCGATGGCCACTTTGGCGACCATAAGCGCCTTAGCGATGGCATATTTGAGCTGCGTATTTTTGTTGGCAAGGGCTATCGGGTTTACTACACCCTGCGCGGGAAGCAGGGTGTGCTGTTGCTGGCAGGCGGTATCAAGGACTCGCAAGCCCGCGACTTGGCCAAAGCCAAAGCCGTACTGAAAAACCTGGAGGAATGAATAATGGCGAAAGAGGAAATTATCCCGTTTGACGTGAGTGAGCATCTGGACTCGCCCGAGATGATCGCAGGCTATTTGACGGCGTGCGCGGAGCAAGGTGAAAAGTACCTTTTTGCGGCGATTGGCGATGTCGCCAAGGCGATTGGCATGACGAAAATTGCCGATGCCAGTGGACTGGAACGCAACGGTTTGTATCGGGCGTTTTGCACCGAAGCCACCAACACGCACTATAAAACGGTCAGCCGCGTGTTGCAGGCGATTGGTTTGCGGCTGGAAGTGAGGGTGCCAGAACAACGCGCTAACCCCCCTTACCCTGACTAGCTAGCCCCGACAACTCCATCGCCAGATCGTGCACAGCTGTACGGGATAAGTTATGTTGGATCAGGTGCTGGCGTACCCTATCTAAATTGTCGGCACTCATCGGGCACGGATAAATCCGCAGAAACTCGCGCATGGCCTGGTCAATGCTGTCGTAGCAGGACGCGTCTAGTGGATTGTCCAGCGGTGCAGCAGATGCACTGCAAAGCTGAACGATGTTTAAGTGCCCCAACCCTGGAATTTAAACATTTTGTCCTGAAAACAACCGACGTTGTGTTGGAACTTATACAACATGGCTATTTGCATTCGGTTCAATGCGTCCCATCCAGAATATGTAAGAGGGTATACTGCCATGTGTGCCTTTTACATGGCATCATATAGAGTATGTCCGCGCCCAAGCAACAAATCAGTACGTGTGCAAGCAGTGCCATGCGCTCGTATATTCAGCGTGTCGCCACGGGCCCGGAATATAGTAAGGATATTTCTTTTGAGGAGGCGCGCGATGCCATGCGTCTCATATTGGCAGGTTCTGCCGACCCGGTGCAGGCCGGTATATTCCTGATTGCCCTGCGCATGAAACGTGAGACCCTGGATGAAAACGGTGGCGCACTGCAAGCTATCATTGACGCATCGAATATTGTAACCGCTGCTGTTGATCACGTTGTGGATATTGCGGATCCATATGATGGCTATACCCGTGGTTTACCGATGTCGCCTTTCCTGCCTGCGGTGCTTGCCGCATGCGGTTTGCACGCAGTCTCTCATGGCGCCGAAGCCGTAGGTCCGAAGTACGGCGTAACTCATCGCAAGGTATTACGTGCCGCCAATATAAACGTCGATTACACGGTGCAGCAGGCGGTGCAACAGGTCAATGACGCCGAGGTGGGGTGGGCGTATATCGACCAAAGGGAAATTTGCCCGGCATTGCACGATTTAATTCCTTTGCGCACCCAGATGGTGAAGCGACCGGTGATTACTACGGTTGAGGTTTTAATTGGGCCGGTGCGTGGCAAAAGTGGCACTCACGTCATGACGGGTTATGTGCATAAACCCTATCCGCCAGTGTATGAGCATCTGGCGAGGTTGTCGGGATTTACTTCCGCGGTTTTGGTGCGTGGTGTTGAGGGAGGTATAACGCCTTCCTTAAAGCAGGCATCAAAATATTTTGAGTATCGCAATCCAGACCAGACGGCAGGTAAATTGACTGAGGTGAATATCCATCCCCAACAGATCAATATACGACAGGATGTGCGCGCCGTACCCTTGCCGGAGCTGCCCACCGCCAAAATTGCTGGTGACGCAACGGCAGGCGGGATTGACGTTGACTTTTTGGCAGGTAAAGCGGCAGAGGCCGGATTGGCGGCGTTACAGGGAAAAGCAGGCGCGGCACGTGATAGCTGATTTACGCAGGGGCAATTATGCTTACTCATATGGGCATAGAGAAAAATCTGCGGGACTCTGCCGAGAGGGTCAGCATTGTAATTGATGCAGGTGATGCCTTGGGGCATTTTGAAAAAAACAAATTATACTAAGTACCAGAGAATGAAGGAGGCAAGATGGACCAAACCTATAGAGATGCCGTAACTAAAATGGAATCTGCGGGAGTGGATGCCGAATATGTGCTTGGCTGGCAAGGCGGTTATTTAGGACATCCGCAACGTGAGGAGCAGCGCGTTACCGAGGCTTATACCGCCGGTTATGAGGACGGCCAGCAAAAGAATACCGATAACTTCGGGAAGTGGGGATTAAACGGTAACACTGAATAGGCGGTGGTCAGAGGGCATTTTGCAGGTGCCCTGGCACGCGCAATCAGTGATCCTGAATATATGGGGAGTAAGGAGAAGTGGTGCATGTCAATCCTCCGCCAGCACCATCAAGGCAGCGCATTTTGATTGAGATGCGCGGCCACTGGGGCAGGGATAAGCATGAACCGATGAGTGGCTCTGACTTTAACCCTGCGGTTGATTAACCGTTCCTGACGCAGTAGTTGGGCGGCGTTCACCAATGCCGGTGGCGTCAAAAGCTGCTTGCTGACACGTGACATAATGAAATCTGTATCAGGGAAAGGACTTTGAAGCTCACCACCCACCAGTCAGGCCTGATCAGCAACAAACTTAAATCATAAAGAACGTTCTTAAAGAATATGGCAAACCAGTCCGATCAAACATTTATCACGAATGAAGCGGGAGGGACGCTCCTTGAACGATTCAGGGTGCTCATCAAAGACACCGAGTTTTTCGATGTTCTTGTAGGTTATTTCTACACCAGTGGCTTCCATGCTATCTATGAATCATTGGAGAAAACGAAAAAAATCCGCGTCCTCATCGGCATCAGTACCAATAAAGAAATGCTGAGCATGATAGAACAAGCGCGTCAACCAGCATTGCCGTTTTCCCACGCTGAAACCAAAGAACACTTTTCCAAGCTGCTGGTTGGCGAAATGGAAGAGGCACAAGATAGCAAAAACGTAGAAGAGGGAGTAGTGCGATTTCAACAATGGCTGCAAAGTGAAAAGCTGGAGATTAAAGCGTACCCAACAAAAAATATCCATGCCAAGCTATACATCATGTCTTTCGTGGAGGGTGACCGCGACCTGGGTCGTGTGATTACCGGCTCAAGTAATTTCACGCAGTCTGGTTTAGTGGATAGTCTTGAACTCAACGTGGAATTGAAAAACCGAGCTGATTATGAATTTGCCAAACGGAAATTTGAAGATCTCTGGGAAGATGCCGTGGATGTAAAGGAGACCTACATTAAGACCATCCAGGAAAAAACATGGCTGAACGATACGATTACCCCTTATCAGCTTTATCTCAAATTCCTATACGAATACTTCAAAGAAGATCTTTCCCAGGCAAACGACTTTCACAATACATATACCCCCAAAGGATTCAAGTACTTTGAATACCAAACACAGGCCGTACTGAACGCAAAAAAAATTCTTGAGGAGTACGGCGGGGTATTCATCTCCGACGTGGTCGGTTTGGGCAAGACATACGTCTCTGCCATGCTGTCTGGCCAGCTTGATGGTCGAACGCTTGTTTTAGCCCCACCCGTACTTCTGGACGAAGCAAATCCTGGTTCATGGAGAAACGTTTTTTCTGCGTTTCATGTGGCTGCCGATTTTGAGTCGATTGGAAAGCTGGATCAGCTTATTAGGCGTGGCACAGAAAGGTATAAAAATATTTTCATAGATGAAGCCCACCGTTTCAGGACGGAAACAAATGTTACCTATGAAAAAATCGCACAAATCTGTCGAGGGAAAAGAGTCGTACTGGTGACGGCGACACCGTTCAATAATTCACCCAAAGATATCCTGAGCCTAATCAAGCTATTTCAAAATCCAAAGAGAAGCACTATTCCAAACAAGCCTGCCCTCGAATCTTTTTTTAATAACCTGGAAAAAAAAGTAAGCCGGTTGGACAGACAGACAGACCGCATGGAATACATACGGGTTGCCAAGGAAAATGCCCGCAATATTCGTAACTCGGTTTTGAAATATCTGATGATCAGAAGAACCAGAAATGAGATCAAAAATTATTTTTCTGATGATCTGAATAGCCAGGATTTAAAATTTCCAAAGGTCAGGAATCCTCAACCGGAGTTTTATCAACTTAACCAGGAAGAGAATGAAATTTTCAACGAAACTGTCAGATTGATCACGCGAAAGATCAAGTACGCTCGCTACACGCCTATGCTCTACTACACAGGTGAGGAAGGCCCAAACCATTTCGAGAGACAAGGGCAAAAGAACATGGTTGGTTTTATGAAAATTCTGCTGATTAAACGGCTGGAAAGCAGTTTCCACGCCTTCCGAAAAACCATAGACCGATTTACCTTTTATCACGAGTCATTCCTTAGGGAATTTGACAAAGGCAACGTATACATCAGCAAAAAATACGCAAATAAAATCTTCGAGTTTCTGGAAACTGACAGTAATGAAGCAATTCAAAAATTGCTTGAAGATGAAGAAGCTATGAAATATTCAGCTGATGATTTTAGAGATGAACTGAAACAAGACCTGGAGAATGACCTGCAAACATTAACCGAGATACAAGAGACGTGGGGCAGGCTAAAACGAGACCCGAAGCTTATTCACTTCCTGGAAATCCTTTCATTTCACCCTGTTTTGAAGAGAAACAAGCTGGTCGTATTTACTGAATCTAAAGAAACTGCTGACTATCTTGTAACAAAGCTCAATGAAAAATTTCCCAATCAAGTGCTCGCCTTCAGTGGCACGTCTGGAGTGGCATGCAGAGAAAAAGTCATCGAAAACTTTGATGCCGGTGCAGTTACCCAAAAAGATGACTATAGGATTCTCATTACTACGGAGGTGTTGTCTGAAGGTGTGAACCTGCACCGTTCTAACGTCGTTATCAACTACGACATTCCATGGAATCCAACGCGATTGATGCAACGAGTCGGACGTATCAATCGCGTGGATACCACATTCAGGGAGATTTACAGTTTCAACTTTTTCCCGACCGAGAAAGCCAACGATGAAATCAAACTTAAAGAATCCGCAGAAGCAAAAATACATGCGTTTATTACCCTGTTGGGGGCTGACGCACGGCTGTTAACTGAAAACGAAACCATAGAGTCACATGAGCTTTTCGACCGCCTTACTTCCAACAAATCCATCACCGGGGAAGATGAAGAGGACGAAAGTGAATTGAAATATTTGCAGGTGATCAGGGGTATTCGCGACAACCGGCCGGACCTGTTCGAGGAAGTAAAAAACCTTCCGAAGAAGGCACGGACAGCCAGAAAACATGCTTGCGAAGAAAGCCAATTACTGACCTACTTCAGAAGAGGAAGGTTACAGAAATTTTTTCTGGCAGGAAAAAATGATGCGGAAGAACTTGACTTTATGTGTGCGGCAAAACGACTTGAAGCTGACGAAAAAGTTTTGTCTGAAAAAATACTCCCTGACTTTTATGACAAGCTGGACAAAAACAAGCACGCTTTCGCGTCTGCAACGACAGAAGATGATATAAACCCCGAACCTCAACGCGGCGGCAGGGATAGCTCGGCACAATTATTAAGAATTCTCAAAGCAATCATGCGGGATTTACGACAGTTTACTGAGGAGCAGGAAAGCTATATTAGAAAGGTAAAAGTGCGGCTGGAGGAAGGAGTATTACCCAAACAGACGACCAAAACTGCGCGGCAAGCCCTGCAACAAGAGATCAAAAAAGACAACCATCAACCACTGAAATTGCTTGCAGTCCTTCAACAGAAAATTCCTGACAGACTGCTTGGAGGTCATATTATAGAAAACATGACAAACACTTGCGAGCACAGAGAGGTCATTCTTTCCGAATACCTGGTGAGTAGCTGACACTGACTAAAGGACAACCTCCTTCACTCGCCTTGAAATTATTTGCCCTAAGTTATGGATACAACCGCTGCCAAAAAACTAGTAAGGGAAACACTGGAGGCTTCTTTCGATAAAGAACGCTTTCGCTATTTTGTCAGAAATATTCTTGGCCAGTTCGATGAATCCAAGGCCTTCCATGCTAGAGGGCATGTAAAAGAAAAATTCAGGACTACGATTCCTGTCATAAAAACTTACGAAAGACTGGGCACCTACACCGACCCAGACGACAAGAGAATAGATTTATTGGTTGTCTATCTACAAAAAGAAAAGTCGATTGAAAGAGAAAGAACGTCTCTACGAAACTTTGTGGCCGACTATTTGAAATGTAGAGATGAGAAAGACGCCGCGCTTGTAGCATTTGTAGCACCTAACAGGAAGGATTGGCGATTCTCGTTCGTCAGGATGGAATACAGATTTGGCGAACAAGGTAAGGTAGAGGAAGAGTTCACTCCTGCTCGCCGTTACTCATTTTTAGTCGGTGAGAATGAACATAGCCATACCGCCCAAAGCAGCCTTTTATCCTTGTTGGAGAGCGATACATGGCTTCAGCTTGACGAGCTGGAAAAGGCTTTCGGTGTAGAACGCGTTACCAAAGAGTTCTTTGAAAAGTACAAGGAGCTCTTCCTGCGCCTTAAAGAGGCCCTGGATAGCATTGCAGAAAAGGACGCAAAGATAAAAAAGGATTTTGAAAGAAATAAGGTCAATACCATTGACTTTGCCAAAAAACTCATGGGTCAGATTGTTTTCCTTTACTTCCTGCAAAAGAAGGGATGGTTCGGAGTAGCGAGGGGAAAAGAGTGGGGTGATGGGGATAAAAAGTTTTTACGACGTTTGTTTTCAAGGTCTCAGGAAGAAGGTAAAAACTACTTCAACAGATTTTTAGAACCATTGTTCTACGAAGCTTTGCGATTGGAGCGTCCTGAGGATTATTATGACCGGTTTGAATGTCGTATTCCGTTCCTAAACGGTGGGCTTTTTGATCCTATAAACAATTACGATTGGCAAGATACAGATATAGAGGTACTGAATGAGCTTTTTTCCAACAACAAGCAAACAAAAGAAGGCGATACAGGAGATGGAATTTTAGACGTTTTTGACCGTTACAACTTCACCGTCAAGGAAGACGAACCGTTAGAGAAAGAGGTGGCAGTTGACCCGGAAATGCTGGGCAAGGTCTTTGAAAGTCTCCTTGATGTTAAAGACCGAAAGTCCACAGGAACTTTTTACACCCCGCGCGAGATCGTGCATTACATGTGTCGGGAGAGCTTAATCAATGTGCTACATACTAACCTCGATGGAATCATTCCTATAGATGACTTGGAAGCATTCATAAACCATGGTGATGCTTTTGTTGAGCATGAAGAAGCCCGCATTGAAAAAATTGCTAATAAAAAGGCCGGGAATGCAGATTACAGCGGAAGTTATAAGAGGCGCAAGCTTCCAGCTAATATTGAAAAATCTGCTGAACGTATAGACAATAAATTAGCTTCAATGTGTATATGTGACCCGGCAGTAGGAAGTGGTGCATTTGTGGTGGGCATGATGAATGAAATCGTTAGAGCCAGAAATGCGCTTACGCCCTACATGCAAAGTAAAGACGCGAGAACACCTTACGATTTCAAGCGTAAAGCCATACAGAACTGCCTTTATGGTGTGGACATAGAGACTGGAGCGGTGGAAATTGCCAAGTTACGGCTATGGTTATCGCTTGTTGTAGACGAGGAGGACAGAGAAACAATCAAACCCCTGCCGAATTTGGATTATAAAATCGTTCAGGGTAATTCTCTCTTGGGTTATCCAAGCGGCTACCGCTCAGAGCGTTTACGAAGAATTAACGACCTTCAAAACCAGTATCATAATGAACACACTCCCCACAAAGATAGACTGAAAGGTGAGATAGACGCACTTATAAAGAAGGCACTAACACATTCAAAATCCACACTTGGTTATGAGCTGGACTTTGATTTCAATATATTCTTTTCAGAAGTGTTCCGTAAAAAGAAAGGTTTTGATGTGGTGATAGGCAATCCTCCATACATTCAATTGCAAAACAACGGAGGGGAACTAGCCAATCGTTATAAAAATAAGGGTTTTACAACCTTCGCGCGCAGTGGTGACATTTACTGTTTGTTTTACGAGCGGGGATTACGACTCCTGATGGATAGTGGGCACCTTTGCTATATCACGTCCAATAAATGGATGCGAGCCAAGTACGGTACAAAGTTACGTTCGCTTTTCCTTAAGCATGGCATTAAGACCCTGGTTGATTTAGGCCCTAATGTATTTGAAACTGCCACAGTGGACACCAACATCCTACTGATTTCAAAAGGAACCAATACGCATCAAGGAATAGCCTTAAAACTCACTAGGCACGAGAATTCCCCTATCGGCACTAGAGGCATGGATATAAGCGATAGAGTGAATAAAGAGGGTGTTTCACTTGCATACATCAAGAGCGGCGGTAAGCCGTGGTTTATCGGCTCACAAGCAGAGGTTAAGCTCAAGGAAAAAATAGAACGGGTCGGCACACCACTGAAAGAGTGGGATATTGCCATTTATCGCGGGTTATTAACTGGGCGGAACGAAGCCTTCATCATTGATAGTGAGACCAAACAAGCACTGGTGCGGGAAGACCCCAGCTCTGATGAGATACTAAAACCCATCCTGCGTGGCAAAGACATCAAACGCTACCGGGCAGAATGGGCAGGGCTGTGGGTGATTGACACGCATAATGGGTATGGTGATGTGCCGCCCGTGGATATTGAAGATTATCCTGTCATTAAAAGACACTTGGATAGTTTCTATCCACGATTAGAAAAACGGCAGGATAAAGGAATTACCCCGTATAACCTGCGCAGTTGTGCTTACTACAAAGAGTTTGCAAAGGATAAGATCGTTTGGTCAGAGATAGTTAGAAAACCGCAGTTTTTCTATGACACGGAAAAACTTTATGTTGAAGCAACTGGTTTTTTAATGATCGGAGAAAGTCTTAAGTATTTATGTGGCTTATTAAACTCCAAACCGGTAGCTTTTTTCTTCAGGAAGTTTTATTCAGGTGGTGGATTGGGTGAGGAAGGATATAGATACAAGAAAGCATTTTTAAACAACCTTCCCGTGCCTGCGATAACAGAGAGTAATGGAAAATTGGCAGATACTATAGAAAAGTTAGCTGATGAAATGCTTATTGCCAGAAAAAATGAAATTAATGCAAATACTTCTGTAGTAGAGGACAAAATAAGACAGGTGGTTTATCAATTATACGATCTTGGTGAGAAAGAAATTCAGCTTATTGAAAGTAACGGGAGTTCTTAATTCATTCTTGTATCTTCCACCAGTTTAATCTCTTCCTGCGAAAGTCCATAAAGATCGTAGACGAGTCGGTCAATCTCGGCTTCCAGTGCGGTGGTATCTGTATGTTGCTCTTTTCCTGCGATAACCTGGCATGCTAAGTGACTAATGTCTTTTATCAGTGATTTATTCGCATCAGTGGGAAATGGAGCAGGAAAGTTTTCAAAAAATACCTTACTTAACTCCCATCCTGCCCTACCTAATTCAGCACAGTTATCCTGTATCCACTTTGCTGCCACTTTTGAATTAAAAATTGCAGTGAGTAATTTCAGGTTGTTACCAGTAATGATAAAACACTTTTGATTTGTATAGAATCCCTCTCGATCATAAACAAAAGGTAGAAACTTTGTCATATTAGGGTAAACGATCTTATCCTTACATATGTGGTACTCAAAGGTTGATACGGTGGTGTCTTTGCCAACATAACCACCGTGGGTTCTGGTTCAGTCCTTATGCCACTTGATAAATGACGGGCCGGTACTCGGGTTGGGGGCCTGCGTGCCGTTAGACTTTGCCGCCCCTAACCAGCTTTCTTTTGCTAACAAGACTTCTGCCAACGCTTGAGCCGGGGTTTTTCCAAAGGCAGAGCACGCCTTTAAGTCTGGAATATCCGCGATGTAGCCTTGGTCATCCTCGCTGTAAAAAATGTTGATGTGGTAGTCTTGCATCATTTTATTCCTCTAGTATGCAGGTTATGAGCTTCTATCAGCAGCCCCCTGCATTCTTACCGCAAAGACAATCTAATCGGTCAGGGAGTCCAAGTCATTGATGCTCATCAAGTGTTTTCTTCCGGTGCCAGAAGCACTCTGACTCGTTGTAAAAGGGCATCCACCGTATCGAGGGGTAACGGTGCTATCAATGTTGCCTGCCTGGCACACCAATCCAGACTTTTGACTTGATCGGCAAGAATAACGCCCGTCACGCCGAACCCTGTAGGGATAGCCACCTCAAAGGGATACCCCTTAACCTGATTGGTAATGGGACAAAGAATCGCAAGGCGAGTTTTGTCGTTATACGCTCGGGGTGACAGCACCACTGCGGGACGATGCCCGGCCTGCTCGTGCCCCCTTTGCGGGTTGAAGTTGATCCACACGGCATCGCCGCGCTGCGGGACATACTCGGCTGGCTTCACCATGCCTCACCGCCCGTCATGGGGCCGGTGTTCACTTCCTTGTGTAAGTTGTTTTCGTTGACTTGGCTTAACAGATTCTCCAGTGTCAAACTGGGCGGACTCACAGGGGCAATAACCAGTTCCTTGCCACGCAGTGATAAGTCAACCTGCGAATTGAACCCAATGCCTACCTGCATCGCAAGCGGCTTGGGAACACGCAGGGCTAAACTATTGCCCCACTTCTGCACACGTGTTTTCATAATACCTGTACTCATATTGTAGATACAATGAGTATCCATCGAAAACTCAGGTTTGTCAAACTTAGTCTCGCTATACCGTACTGTGTGGTTTGACTAAGTTAAAACTCACGTTTGAGCTGGTTCGTTCTTTCTACGAGCGCAATTTCTTCATCCGTTAAGTTGTAGAGTTGATAAACAAGCCGGTCAATTTGTTTTTCACATTCTCTGGCCTTAGATTGTGTAACCGGGCTTTCCAAGCAGATAGCATTTTGGTTAATAGCCAGGATTTCATCAACAAATGCTTCTATCTTCCTGGCTAGAGACTTATTCAAGGGAGTAATGGCAGGAATACGTACCTGCTCAACGTATTGCTTTTTCCACTCAAAGGCATGCCCCAAGAAAATGCCTGTTTGCTTAAACTCATAGTTAAAGACTCGGGAATTTAAGCACCCCAAAAGATATTTCAAGTTCACATTATCGCTCGTCAATATATTGCCTGGTGCATTCAGGTAAGTTGTCTTATCCAGCAATGCAAAAGAATTACTGTAGGCGATATTCCCCCAAACGATCTTATCCTTTGCAAACTCTTCGTAGTAAGCACAAGTATCCTGTAATTCATACCAGGCATGATTCGTTTTTTTCCTTGATTTTGTGCCGTCTTGAAGTGTCCTGCCTGTCTGTTCCAACCTTTCTTCACCGAAAGAAAGCAGATACCTTTTTATTGCTGGGTAACCATCAATATTAAGCCTGAGTGTGGGCAACGTTGCTATTAACCAGCATCTATCTTTCCAATTCACTTGGTATCGTTTTATATCGCGCCCGCGCAATATGGGTTTGATGATTTCGACAGACCTGGGGTCTTCCCGCACCAGTGCTTGTTTGGTCTCACTATCAATGATGAAGGCTTTGTTGTAGCCCGTTTTAATCCCGTAATTAATGGCATTGTTTTGTATTAAGTTAATACATCGGGTTTAACTTAATCAGGAGATCAGCAAATGAGTATGTATAACAATAATAATATCAGTCGCATCACTCACGATGACGTTATGTTGCAGTCGATGGCCGCGAACACGCGCAAACTTTACACAAAAGGCTGGGCGGAGTTTGAGAGGTATTGCACGCCACGTGGCATAACATCCCTTGAGGCTACACCAGAGCAGGTGTCGGATTTCTTTATCTGGATTGCCCAGCAACCGCGCCCGAAAAGCAGGTGTGGGGAGTATCTGGCAATGAGTTCTATTCAGCTTATTCATAGTGCCATCGCACGTAAGTTCAAGGATGCTAACCTGCCATCCCCCACTCACTCGGCCAGGGTCGAAATGACCATGCGCGGACTGATACGCATCAAGGCGCATAAACCCCGCCGGGTTATGGCTTTGCGTGACACGCACATTAAGCGCATTCTGGTTAAGATTGACCGGGCAAAGGAATCTGCAATGTATCGTTATGCGTTCGTGCCACCCCCAAAACATGCAAGAAGTTGTAACCGCACACCACGTGAGCGCACCGCGCGGCTGTATCGTGATGCCTCTTTGCTGTCTCTTGGCTTTGCAGCGGCTTTGCGGCGTTCTGAGATTATCGGCATTCAGTTGGAGCACCTGGAGTTCAACAGGAAGAAAGATCGTATGATTTTGCACATTCCGAGGTCTAAGACTGACCAGGACGGACACGGGCAACAGGTCCCTGTTACAGACGGCAGGTATATTAAACCCCTTACGCGCCTGTTGGAGTGGTTGGATATGTCGGGGATTGAAAGCGGGTTTGTCTATCAGGCCATGCGGCGTGCCGGCGCGTTACAGGGACGTCCACTCATCTCTTGCGATATTCCTCGCCTGGTGAAGCAGTATGGCGCGCTGATTGGATTGAACCCGAATGAGCTTTCCGGTCATTCTTTGCGTGCCGGATTTGTAACCAGCGCGGCGGCGCATAAGGCGCGCCTGGATAAGATTATGGAGGTTACGCGCCACAAGAACGCTAATATTGTGATGAGGTATATCCGCGATGCCGATTCTTTCCGGGATCATGCGGGGGCGAAGTTTTTGTGAACACCGGCGCTAAATGAGGCCGTTGACCCGGCCGCAGTGGTTGTCAGGCGAGCGGATGTCTGTAAGGGCTGAAGGAGGCAGCGGGACGTTTAGATACAAATCTTTAGCGCACCGCGCACCCTGCTTACTTTGCCACCCTCACTTGTAGCCGCAAACCGAGGGCTTTGAGCACCTTAGCCAGCGTATCCACGCGGGGGGAATGATCCCCAGAGAAGGCACGGTACAGATTTTGTCGTCCCAATCCTGTTTGTTCCGCGAGAGTTGTCATGCCCTTGGCATGTGCCACGTCTCCCAGTGCTTGCACCAGATGTTTTACATCCCCTTTTTCTGCGGCCAGGCGCAAATATTCGGCGATCGCCTCATCACTGTCCAAGTATTCGGCTACATCAAACGGCGTCGTTTTGATAGCTTTCATTTATTTCTCCAAGCGTTGCAGCAGGGCTTTCGCTTTCCTGATGTCTTTCTGCTGCGTGTCTTTATGCCCACCAGCAAGCAAAATAACGATCGCTTGCCCTTGTACCACATAGTAGACGCGGTAGGCGTCGATGCGTAGTTCATATACCTTGTCGCCCACCGATTTATGGTCGCCAAAGTGTCCGTTTCGGAACCGTGCAATACGCTGCGTGATTTTCATTTTTGTGGTCAAGTTGCGCAGCTTTTTCAACCATTTGCTAAATACCAACGTTTGTTCAACGTGATACATCATACTATGATTGTCTTACAATTAAGACTCGTGTCAATCTTTTTCGGAGGAAATGATGAAAATTCTCACTCGTAAACATTTGAAGTTACCTGCTGATCCGTGAGCAGATTTATGGCTGGACGGAGCTTGAAAGGTGTTGCCTGTCTGCTGACGACCTGCTTGCCTACCGCCCCAGGATGCAGGTGCTATGCAAAAATATGAAGGGGTGAGGATATGCTTAATTTATCAATTAACGTATTTTAAGATACTGGAAAGCGACTGTTGTGGAGCCTGAAAAGACTGTTGTTGATGAGTCAGATGAAACAGGTTTGTTTGATGACGACAGTGAAGATGAGGATGATGCAGATGCTTTTGAAATCTAAATTAATCAAGAACAGGGGAGCCACATGAAAAGCAAAATTAATTGGAAAGAATTTAGGCAAGAGGCGATGGGTATTGTGATATTTGTGATGGTGCTAGCTGCGGTATTACCAGGAAATGCAAATGCAGGAGCTATCAGCCTTAAACCTGACAAAGATAATAATGAAGGATGTTTTGTAGAGGAATGGACTTATTCCCTTTTTCTTGGTAAGGCTTATCACTTAGAAGGTACATCTAATTGTGATTATGGAGAAATCGTTATAAAAACATACAAAAACAAAAAATTACTGGAAGTAACAGACACATATATTAGCAACGGTATTTGGAAAACTATGATTGGAAACGGTCTCCCATCGTCAATAAAATACAAAATCAATAGATAATACTGAAAGAATATGAAGAGATTTATTGATAATCGTTACTACTTAATTCTGCACGAAGACATCAGCAAACAAACAGAAAAGGCCATTGCCATAAGCATAAGCAGGAAGTAACAAAAAAGACTAAACTTGTTTGGTTTCCAAAAAGTTTGTTAGAGAAAACATATATATAAATATTCCCTTTCCCGAAGGGAAGAAGGCGCTGATTCCTCGGACGGACAGGTACAGGGATCTGTCCCTACATGTCGCTCTGCCAGAAGGAGAGGGGAAGGGTTGAATAGTATGTGGCCCGACAGCAGGGGGAATCGCGCGCTTAGTTATGCTGCCTTAATTGTGCTGCAAGTTATTCTTCGCCCCATACACCACTTGCAGGGATAGGGGGAGGGGCAAAATCGGCTGCGCGCAGGGATGCGTCTTGCCCCTTGAAGACTCGTTTGAGTCCAAGTAGCAATTTGGGTATTTCTGAGTCGATGACGTAGTCGGGAATCCATTTGTTGTGTTTTTCGCCCATCACTGCCTGTACGTAGTTGCCCAGCAGCCGACGCATGGAAAAGGCGGGCCCGGTATCTTCGCCGTAACGGTATTCGGAGTATGCGTCCATCCTGTCGTTTAGCAGGTGAATAAAGTCTTTACGGTAGTCGCCGGCCCCGCAGGTCTCTACGCGGTTGGTTTGCATGGTGTTGGCAAGGTGCTGACCAAGGGAGTTGATAAACAGTTGTCGCTCGGCAGCGGTTATGTCGTTGAATACTATACGGTCGGCAATATGTGCACCAAAGGCTACAAATTCTGCGATGACGTCGAGTCGCTGCGATTGTGTTTGGGTTTCAAAGCCTTCGTTTTCGAGGAACAGGCATGATTCGGCCGCTAGTAGCCAAACGTTAAAGGCGATTACGCTGGCTATTTCTTCCGGCGCGCGTTGGCGGTCTTTTTGGTTCCAGTTGGTTTTTAACCTGGCCATGATGTTGCGCCACTAAGCTTGTTGGTTATTACGCATTTTAAGAAGTATGTTTGCTGCACCGCGCAGCCGGTTTTTTGCTTTTTCGGTCATTATTATATTGAATTTTTTAGGTGTGGTGCAGGTAGGCTTGTGCTTAAAAATCAACCCTGCGTTGGGTCAAGTAGTAAAGATGGTGTAAAGTGGGCAATAGTTGAGCGCGTCCACGTATGGTGCAGCTTTTGTATATTCTGTTCATCCATGTTGGTATTTTTTAACTGCGCATTATCCCGCACATCTTGTTCATCCTCGTTTGTATCTTTTATGATTGTGACATAACCAGGCGTATAATGAGCCTATGGCTAATCAGATTACTTTGCTGTGTGAAACGGTGCAGAGAAACTGTGACATTGCCGATGCACGGCACGCAACAGGTTATACGTTGTGTGTGTATCTGTTGAAAATGCGTGAGTATTTTCGTTGGGAAAACGGTTATTCGTTCAATGCCGCTCTGCCTAAAGATGAGGTGGGAGGTTGGGTACAGAAACGGGAGAGTTTATGGGAGGACCTGGAGCATGATAGTTTTATGCCGCTGTTACTCGACGGCCAGGAGTTTGATCCATTCGATACTGATCATGTCAATCAGGCATTGGTGCCGAAAGGCTATGTGTATAGTGGTGGTATTGGCGTGCGCGCGGCACCACATTTTTTTCTGGCGAAGCTCGAATCCAAAGAAGTTTGCGACAATTTTACCAGGTATGTGGCGGCGACGGAATGTGCGCGGGATTTAACCGCTCCACCAGCCATGACGCAGGGTAACAATGTTTTTGTCCGCAGGGAGTCGTTGCGACGCTTGTTGTGGGAGAGGTTTCAGGAGTGGCAGTGGCATAAGCATGAGAATGCCATGGCCAGGGCTTTGTCTTATTATGATTTTGAGAAGGACGTGGATGACGCACTCGATCAGATGACGGAGAATGAGATGGAGGCGGTAACTCTGCATGAAATCGGGGAGTTTATCGCTTCACGGGAGTTGGGTGACGATTGGCGGGAAATGATCGTGAATCTGCCTGCGTCAAGGGCCGAGATTATGTCCAGGGCGGTTAAGGATTTGCTCGCCGATTGCCTGACTACTTTGCCGGGCCTGATGGAGAATTATAATCCGGCATCGTTGCATTTTTATGCGGCTAACCTGGGGGCGATGCGTAAGGAGTTGTTCCCCGGCTTTCAGAATGCGTACCAGGATTGGGTGGCTACAAACGATCTGAAACCATTGAAAAAGCTGGTTGCGGCCGGTGTAAAACATTGGCGGTGCCTGGCAAACGAGATGTTAAGTTGTTATCAAAAAGGGGCTGATGATGGTTTGTTGAAACTGGAAACGATGGTGCAGCGGAATACTCTATAAAATATAATGGCACAAAAGTGTAATGGCCCGGACGTCTGGTAAAAACGCAGCTTCACTACCCTTACAAACCATTACGGAAGTCAGGCCTGATAGTTTTATTTTCACGCAATTGAATTCGCTTTCCAGGTATTTTTGCGCGGATCTGATACGGCGGTTTGAGAGTGCCAGGGATGAGCAGTATGCAGGGCGCATTGGGCAACTTGCTGATGAGAATTTCAGCATTAAGAAGTCGACTGATCTTGTGGTCAGTGGCAAACAGCAGTGGGAGGACGTTGATCGAACACTTTTTCACGCCTTGAAGCTGGCACTACAGGAGTTCCGCGCAGGTTATGCTTTTTTCAGAGGCGCATTTAAGGATATGGGCTATGGTATACAACGAACTGACGTCGGGGAGCATTATCACTGGCATGTCGACGGCGGAAGTCATGAGTTCAGCCATCGTCAGTTGGTGGCTATCTGGTACTTAAATGATGTGCCCGGGCCCGGTGGCGAAACGGAGTTTTTGTTTCAGCATGTAAAAATCAGGCCAGAGGTTGGTAAGTTATTGTTATTTCCACCTTTCTGGACGCACGAGCATCGCGGCGTCACTTTGGAGAAAGGGGTGAAGTATATAGCCACTACCTGGGTGGTGTTCGCGTAAAGAATATTTTTGATGATTTGTAAATTTCCCCTTTCTCAGAAGGAGAGGGGATTGAGTAAATTAGTTTGATTATTTATAGGTCTCCAGTTACGGCTGAGGAGTTTGCCGAGTATTTTTTATTGCGGTGGAGAATGTTGCGCCAGCCCCTCAATTTGCCACGTGGCAGTGAGCAGGATGCGTTAGAGGAAGGTTGTTTGCATGTCGCAGCTTATGATGGTCAAACGGTGATCGGCGTGGGCCGCCTTCAGTTTGAGGCTGATAATGCCGCACGTGTTCGCTATCTGGCAGTGCACGCGGAGTATCAGCGGCGGGGGATTGGCAGCACTTTGCTTGGCAAGCTGGAAGATATCG
The DNA here is from genome assembly GCA_963422595.1 of Gammaproteobacteria bacterium. Classification (GTDB taxonomy): domain Bacteria; phylum Pseudomonadota; class Gammaproteobacteria; order UBA4575; family UBA4575. The sequence goes on along the minus strand of OY730298.1, from coordinate 712,373 downwards.
CGCGCACCAGCAGGCTGGCTGTCTGCTGGCTGTACGCGCGCCACGATGCTACGGGCTTTTACGCCAGCAACGGTTATGTCGTGAAAGGTAAAGGCAACAGCACGTTGTCCGGACTAAAGCATGTAAGAATGGAGAAGTCGCTTATTGAGAACGTCGATTAGTTATTGCACTGAGCAAATAATTTAGTAGCTCAGGCCCATTTTGATGTAGCCGCTGGGACACACGTCGGCGCAGATGTGGCAGCCTACACATTTGTCATAGTCGGTGTCTACGTAACGCCCCATGGCACGCTGGTCTTTTTTAACTCTGAATATCGCGTCTTCGGGACAGTAGACTACGCAGTTGTCGCATTCAAAACACATGCCGCAGCTCATACAGCGGTTGGCTTCGTCAATTGCCTTTTGTTCTTCCAGTACGGAGAATCTTTCCTGAAAGTTGTTCAGTACGTCTTCGGAGGTGATGTTGGCTTCGGGCCGCCGATTCATGAGTTCATGTTCAAAGTAGGCGAGGTGTAGCTGGTCGTGGGTGGCGATTTCGGTGGCGGCACGATCTTCGTAGTTGTGAATGGCAAAATTGGCGTTGTCGGTGCCCCAGGCAGCGGTGTTGTCGAATTGTTGGGGTTCGAGTTGGCGTTCGCGTAATTCGTCCAACAGCTTGAAATGGTGGGTGTCAATCTTGGGACGCGCCGGTATGTCTTGCTGCATCAGGTAGTGGTGGAGCCCTTCCGCGGCAATTGAGGCTTGCCCAATCGCGGTGGTCAGTAAATGCGGGTTCACCGCGTCACCAGCAACAAAATGCCCGGGCTTGCCAACTACCTGGTAGACTTTGTCGGCATCCATCAGTCCGCGACCGTTATCGAATTCTTCAATGCCGGTGTAGTCTCCGGTTTGACCAGTGGCACTGACGATAAGCTGGCAGTCGATGTCGAATTGTCCGCTTTCCTGCACTTTTAATTCGCCATCAATTATTTCTACGGGCGCGACTCGTAGCGCCTTAGCCCTGCCCTGCTCGTCTTTGATGACTTCCAGCGGAGACAGGCCATCATGAATTTCGACGCCTTCACGAATGACTGCTTCGAGTTCGTGTTTGGTCGCCGGCGCTTGTGAGATCGGCCGTCTATATATTACCCATACGTCGGCACCTTTACGCCGCGCGACGCTGGCCACGTCGTGCACGGTGTAGCCCAGAATTACGTTTTCCGGTCGGTCTTTCCGGGTGGTGTTGTGGATGTTGCCGATACGCCGCGCTACCGCTAATACGTCCATGGCGGTATCCCCGGCACCAATTACCAGTATGCGACCGTTAAGATATTTTAACCGGTCTTCATTAAACGCGCGCAGGTAGGACATGCCATCAACAACGTTTGGGGCGTCGCCGCCGGGAATCGGCAGTTTTTTCCCGGCTACCGCGCCAATGCCCCAGAAAATCGCGTCGTAATCGCGCTCCAGCTCTGCCACGGAGATGTCTGTGCCAACCCGGGTGTTGAGCCTGACTTCTACGCCCATAGCGGTAATGCGATTGATTTCTCCTTCCAGTACGGAGCGCGGCGTGCGATACCCGGGGATGCCGAATACCATCATGCCACCAAGCTGTTCGTATTCGTCGAAAATGGTGCAGGCGTGACCTTTCTGTCGTAGGAAAAATGCCGCTGTGAGGCCGGCACAGCCGCCGCCAACAATGGCGACTTTTTTGCCACTTTCCTGTTCGGGCACGGTGTAGATCAGATTTTGTTGTAACGCCCAATCGCCAACATATTGTTCCACCGCGTTGATGCCCACGGTTTCTTCCACTTCATTGCGATTGCAGCCATCTTCGCAAGGCGCCGGACATACTCGCCCCATTACCGATGGAAATGGGTTGGACATGGTCATGCGGCGGAAGGCGTATTCCTGCCAGGTGGTATCACCTGCGGGCTTGTCAATACCGCGTACAATGGATAACCAACCGCGAATGTCGTGACCCGAAGGGCAACTGGCCTGACAGGGAGGGGTGCGGTGAATATAGGTGGGACAAATTTCGGACAGTCCATTTTGCACTACGTCTTTATTCCATTGGGTGGTAGTATTATCGCCATCTTCGTAACGTCGAAATGTAGGTTTGTCTTCCGCCATAATTACCTCCTCTTGCGACAGACGCCGTTCAGCTTTTCCAAGATTTGCCAAGTAATTTGTATGTATTGCCGATTATATAATGAAAAAAGCGAGTTAAGTAGAGGATAGCAGCAAAAAATGCTGCGATTACGCTCTATATTGTGTTTGTTGGTTATTTCAAGGAGGCTGTCTCGGGTGAATGCCGCTGTTAATAGCGTCAGCTCATGATGATTTCGGTCAGGGTCATGTCGCCTGAGGTGTCGATATCGATGGCCTGGATGCCGGGCATTTTGTTGATTATGTACGCTGCCATTAGCCCAACTGTGGCGGTTTTTTCCTGCTGGATGGCAGTTAGCATTTTGTCTGCCGCAATTTGGCAACGTTGCATGTCATCGGGACAATCTACCCATATACGGCTCATTTGCCAGCCCCGGTCCAGGTCTTGGTCCATGCTTTGAAATGCATCACACGCGCTGCATAGCATGGCATTATCCACTTCCAGAGGAAAAGTTTTCTCATCAATGGTGACTTTGAGTATCATCGGCCTTTGTTCCTTAACGCAGGGTTGGTAAGTATAGCGTGTAACGGTGCGCGTAAATTATGATCATTCAGCTTAAACATGTCCTTGGTAACCAGCAGCTTGACCGTATACGCGAGTTGTTTGATAACGCAAAATTTCGGGACGGTAAATTTTCCGCCGGGCGTAGTGCCCAGCAGGTAAAGCATAATGAAGAGCTTGCCGATGCAGATATTATTGCGGAGTTGAATCATGTGGTAGTGGGTAATTTGGTGCGCCACCCCGAATACAGGCGCGCGGCACTGCCACATCGCATCGCGGTTCCATTTTATGCCCGGTATAAGGAGGGTATGCGTTACGGTGAGCACGTGGATGATCCTATTATGGGTGAGGGAGATCGATATCGATCCGATATTGCCATTACTGTGTTTCTGAATTCACCGATGAATACCAGGGTGGGGAATTGGTTGTCCAAACGCCTTGTGGGGCTAAAAAAATTAAGTACCCGGCCGGTGATGCCGCGCTGTACGCGGCCTCGACCCGGCATGAGGTTACCCTGGTGACAGGTGGCGAACGCTGGGTGGCGGTAACTTGGGTACAGAGCTTAGTCCGCAGTAATGAACGGCGTGATTTGCTGTATCAGCTCGGTAAAACACGCGAGAGGATGTTACGCCAGGATCCCGCTTCGGTAGATACCAGGCGTATAGATCATGTGTACGTTAATTTAGTACGTATGTGGGGAGAGGTCTGATTTATCGTTTTGAGCCTACTTCTTCGTGGGCATTATCAACTACTTGCATGGCGATCTTCATGTACTTTTCTTTGAAGCCGTCTAAATCAGTGCCTTCCTTAGGTGTCCAGTAGCTTTGCGCGGTAATTTCGCCTTGTTGTTCAAGCTCGATAAATTTCTTTTGCATGTTGATCAATTCGCGGATCTTTTCCTGTTTTGAACTCACACTGGTCTCCTCAAACTAGTCAGGTCGATTGAATGGATGGTACTAAATGTAATGCTCCGCCTGGTTGCTGTCTGTATTCCCTAAGGGATGGGAGACGCAATGGGCTTAGTAACCACCCTTGCGCCGACTCTCGGGCAAACCGCTAATACGTCCGGCTTGTTTGCTGGGGTCACCAGGAAATAAGTCGTATAGGGCTTTGGCACTTAACTTCTTGTCGTTCCAGGCCTTGCCCATGGCTTTAACAATATTGCGGGTATTGGGTAGGTTGCCGTTGTTGTTGAAAAATTCATCTCTAAGATAGTGGATTATATCCCAATGTTTGTCGGTAAGTTGAAGACTATCTTGCGCCGCGATCACTTTTGCAATTTCTTCATTCCAGTCTTCGGCATTGACCAGAAACCCTGAGGGCGTGATGTCGATTTGTTTGCCATTAACGTTTATTGCCATATTCAACTCCTGATAATAATCTTCTCTACATAATCTTCTCTACAAATTCTACAAAAATTATTCGCTTTTACCAGCATTTAACAGTTTGAATTGCATAAGCCCTGAATCAATGATTGCCAGTCATATATCAAAAAGCTTTGTCAAAGTCTGAATTTTTCCTGTGCCTGCGCCACTGCGTCAATACCCTTATGAGGTAAGAACAGGCCACAACCTACTTTGCGCCCGGCGCCCAAACCATGCTGTTGCAGGTGTATGGATTCCGCAATTTCCAAACCGTCTATCATTAAGCTGCGGGTGAATAAATCCTGCTCTGGCATACGCAGTACGTGGGCCTGGCCACTTATCATTTTTTTAACCCGTATGCCGTTGTCTTTGAGTAACTTCGCGGCTTGATCCAGAAACGCTTCTTCATCTTCGGTATTTTCAGCATTGTTGATGACGATGTAACGGGAAAATATGGTTTTTATTGGGGTGAGTGGTTTGCGCTGCGGATGACTCAGTATCAATTCATGACCATTTACTTGCAGTATTTTACCTGTAAGCTGGCTCGCGTCTGACACCCGATGTTGAGGTAAGCGCAGCATGAAGCGGGTGCGCCGGGATAGGCTTAATAACGCATCTGGTCGCTGCGGACGAATCCAGCCGTTGCCTGATTCCGCGCCATGAATTAGATGGATGCCGGCCTGCGGTTCAACGGCCAACCAGGGTAGTTCCCTGTGTATGGTTTGCGACAGCGCATGGGCATGGTCTAATGGCAGTTGTTTACACTGCACCTTGAAAGATAAGTCGATGATGTCGTCCGGCACGCGGTGGCTTTCTTCTGTCTGTTCCTGATGTTGCCAGTATGTCGCCATGTTAATCAGGGGTGTTGTGTACTGAGGTAAATACGGATTCCAGTATGTCTTCCCAGTTTTCCGGGGTGTCCTGAAAGGGTGGCCGTACGTCCATACGCAAAAACATTTCGCCTTGTTGCGCACGTTCCGCTAATTTTGTTTTAAGTTCTTCAAATGAGCGCAATTGGTGATGTCGCATGAGTATTTCACTTAGCCATAGCATTGATTAAGTCCTGAGGTTCGTCGGTTTGATGGGTGGCGGTTACGCGATCATAAAACCGAGCGCGATATAATAGACGCCCGGCAGCCGCATGGTCCACAAACGCAGTTCGATTGTGCAAAACATTATTGCAAATTACCCCTTCGTTGCTTTGTAGGCGATGATGAAATTGATATTCGTTATCCATCAGAATATCGGATAATGCAGATTTGGCGCACTTTGTGGCCGGGTCGTTTTTCCAGATAACGTTGCGAGAGCGCGCGGTATAACGCATGTGTAAAGTTTGCGTTTGCCGGTCTATTAAGAACACCGGGCCGGTTTGTTCATCACGGGTTGGTTTGTTGTGCTTTTGATTAGGCGGAATGGTCATGGCGTGATCGTCCATCAGGGCACGGATGTTTTGTGGGTCGTTATCACGTAATAGGATGTAGATGATCTCCGGGTCTAAATAGGTATTTTCCCCGCCTGAGCTTGCAGGCCGAATGCAGTGCATTAAAAAAGCGCGAATGCGGCGCGCGTCTGGATTGTAGTAGCCATCGGTGTGCCAGTTTAACGCTTTGTTCGTGTAAGGAACGTAGACGCTGCTTAAACCTTTACGCATTATTTGTATAGAAGAAATGCTGTCCTGATCGGCGCATAAGTTGGTATCCATACGCAGTAGGCCTAGTTGTGCGGCAATGGCACTTATTATGCTTTTGTCGCTTATCACCGGGCGTGAGATTCTATATATGACTACGTTGGTCTTTTGACAAATATGTAATAGTGTATTTGTCTCTGCAGGCGTAAGTTGATACGGATTGCGAACGTCGACTATCAGTTGCTCGGTTGCGCGTGGATAGCCTTGCAGTTTGCGTTCACGCCATTGACGGTAGACACTGTCATTTTCGAGTAAGAATTGTCGCATTGTTTAATGGCTATCGGAACTTCCGTCAGTACCACCAATAGTTGTATGTGAATGGCCGCTTGAAACTATGATGTGGATTGTTTGTAAGAATATCGAATCTCGCCTGATCTTGTCACTGCCAATAAATTCTATCTCTATCGGGATAAGCTGTGCTTAGGCTGGCATCCCATGGAGGGGGTTTTGCCATTTCGATCCTGCTCCTACACTCATAGATGTGGGTTTTCGGGGCTTAAAAGGCAAATATACACTTGATAGTTCCGCTATACTTCATAAAGGAATCTGGATTCTGAAGTTTCGAACCACCGATTAACTTTTAACTTTCAGGAGATTTCATCATGGCCGATTCGCATCACCCCACTCCTATGCTTGATGATCTGGAAACAGGCCCTTGGCCAAGTTTTGTGTCTGGCATTAAGCGTCTGCGCGACCAACATACGGATAAACGCATTCAGGGCGTTGCTAATTCGCTGTTGGGTCAGTTGGAACATTCGTATGAAACGCGTAAGGGTTATTGGAAAGGTGGTACGGTGTCGGTGTTTGGATATGGTAGTGGCATTATTCCACGCTTTTCTGAGGTGGGCGCGGCATTCCCTGAATCCAGAGAATTTCATACCTTGCGCGTACAGCCACCAGCAGGTAATTATTACACCACGGATATGCTGCGACAACTGGGCACAAGCTGGGAAAAATGGGGCTCTGGCCTGGTTACTTTTCATGGCCAAACCGGCAATATTATGTTTATCGGAGCGACTACTGAAAATACCCAGCATTTCTTTGATGAGATTAACGATTATGGTTTTGATCTGGGTGGCGCCGGACCCTGCGTGCGCACCGGACAGTCCTGCGTAGGCTCCGCACGGTGTGAGATGTCTAATACGGATGAAATGAAAATTCATCGTACTTTGTTAAATAATTTTACTGACGATGTGCATCGCCCTGCCCTGCCTTATAAGTTTAAGTTTAAGGTGTCAGGTTGTCCGAATGATTGCATGAATTCAATTGAGCGTTCAGATTTTTCTATCATCGGTACCTGGCGCGATGATATGAAAGTAGACCAGGATGAAGTGAAGAAATTTGTGAATCGTAAAGGGCGCCAGTACGTGATTGATAATGTGATTACCCGCTGCCCTACCCATGCCCTTACCCTTAAGGATGACGATACTCTGGAAGTGAATAATAAAGATTGCGTGCGTTGTATGCATTGCCTGAACGTGATGGTAAAGGCTCTGTCTCCCGGTGATGATAAAGGCATTACTATTCTTATCGGCGGTAAACGTACTCTTAAAATTGGCGATCTGATGGGCACCGTGATTGTGCCTTTTATGAAACTTGAGGGCGACGAGGATTATGAAAAATTGGTTGAACTGGCCGAGGAAACTATTGATTTCTGGGCCGAAAACGGCCTGGAGCATGAACGCTGTGGGGAGATGATTGAGCGTATTGGCTTGGTTAATTTCCTGGAGGGCGTGGGCGTTGACGTGGATCCTAATATGGTGAGCGAACCCCGCCAGAGTTCTTATTTGCGTACCGATGGCTGGGATGAAGAAGCTGAAAAATGGTTTCAAAGAAGGTCTGAGCAAAAGGCCGTCGGGTAGTCATTACTTCTGCAAGCCTGGCTGACACTGGGCCGGCAGTGGTACACCACCTTATAAAATATATCAAGTTCAGGAGAGAATAATGGCGCAACAACATCGTCTACCCATTGAGTCAGGATGCCCGGACGGGTTTCAGTATATGCACCCCTTGATGCGTAAAAATTATGGTAGCTGGGATTACCATGAGCATCCACGACCAGGGGTGTTGCTGCATATAGCCGATAATGGGGATAAGATTTGGACTGTGCGCGCCGGCACGCAGCGTATTCTGGATGTGTTCACGCTGCGTAAACTCTGCGCAATTGGCGATACGTACGCGGAAGGGTACGTGCGCTTTACGATTCGTAGTAATATCGAGTATATGGTGGCTGATGAGGCAAAAGTGCAACCCCTTATTGATGCACTGGAAACAGAGGGCTTTGTGGTTGGCGGCACGAAAAATTCGGTGGCCATGATTTCCCATACGCAGGGATGGTTGCACTGCGATATTCCAGGTACCGACGCGTCCGGCGTGGTGAAGGCAATGATGGATGAGTTGATTGACGAATTTCGTGAAAATAATATGCCTAACCGCGTCCATATCACTACTTCCTGCTGCCAGATTAATTGCGGCGGGCAGGGTGATATCGCTATTAATGTGCAGCATACGAAACCCCCTAAAATAAATCACGATTTGGTGTCCAATGTTTGCGAACGACCTTCCGTAGTCGCACGTTGCCCAGTGGCGGCGATTCGTCCCGCACAGGTGAATGGTAAGCCGTCATTAGAGGTCGACGAGAAAAAATGTATTTGCTGCGGCGCGTGCTACCCGCCTTGCCCACCTATGCAAATTAATGACGCCGAGCATAGCCAACTGGCAATTTGGGTGGGAGGCAATCATAGTAACGCGCGCGGTAAACCTACGTTTCAAAAATTGGTGGCCGCAGGCATCCCTAATAATCCACCCCGTTGGCCAGAAGCTACCGCTATCGTTAAACAAATCCTGCGCTGTTACCGCGACGATGCAAAGGATTGGGAACGCATTAATGATTGGATTGAGCGTATTGGCTGGCCACGCTTCTTTGAGAGAACCGGACTTCCGTTTACTAAATTCCACATTGATAATTGGCGCGGTGCGCGGCGCAGTCTGAATTCTTCGACGCATATTCGCTTTTAGACGATGAGGCATCAGGGTGAAATTTGGCATCGTTATAAATGAGGGGCCGTATACGCACCAGTCTTCCGATTCAGCTTTGCAATTTGTTAAAGCAGCAATAAGTAAAGGGCATGAGATCTTTCGTGTTTTTTTCTACCACGATGGGGTAAACAATGGCACCAGTCTGGGCGTGCCCCCCCAGGATGACCGTAATTTAACTAAGGAGTGGTCCGCACTAGCGACCCAATATGACTTGGATTTGGTGGTGTGCGTGGCCGCCGCCCAACGACGTGGCATGCTGGATGAGGATGAGATGAAACGCCACGGTAAAAGTGCGCATAATTTGGCCGCGGGCTTTCGCATTTCTGGTTTGGGACAACTTGTTGAGGCCGGTATTCAGGCAGACCGTTTGGTGACTTTTGGAGATTAGTTTTTTGGAGATCATTGGTGGAAGATGGTGATGGCGTAGTTAAGAAGTTCTGTTATATAAATCGCAAGGCGCCCTACGGAACAATTTATGCTCTGGAGTCACTGGAGGTGGTGTTGATTGCCGCGGCATTTGATCAGGATATAAGCCTGGTGTTCGTGGACGACGGCGTGTACCAACTTACTCAGGGGCAGGATACTGCAGGAATTGGGATGAAAAATTTTTCCAGGACTTATGCCGCACTTGGAGATTACGATGTTAAGAAGGTGTACGTGGATAGGGAGTCTTTGGAGGAACGCGGCTTGTCCATTGATGATCTCCAAACCTTGAAGTATGAGGATGAAGACGATGATTGGGCAGAAAAAGATTCATTGTTTGTGGTGGCACGGGATGAGTTATCCACAATTATCGACGCGCAGGATGTAATATTAAGTTTTTAGAAAAATTATGGCGATATTGCACACTGTGAATAAGTCTCCATTCGAGCGTAATGCGCTTGGGTCATGCTTGCGCCTTGCCAAAAAAGGTAGCTCGGTATTGTTGTTTGAAGACGGAGTGATTGGTGCTATGCAAAACACTAAGTATAGCGGGAAAGTTGCCCAGGCAATGGAACATCTCTCGTTTTACGTGTTAGGCCCGGATATCAAGGCCCGCGGACTTGGTGACGACCGGGTAATCAATGGTATTAACATTATCGATTACGATGGCTTTGTAGATCTAACGACCGAACATAATGCTGTTCAGTCCTGGCTTTAATTATTTTTTAGTAACCACGCATAGATGAGGATAGTGGCATGCCTTTAGAAATAAACGGAAAATCTTTCGAGACAGACGAGGAAGGTTATTTAGCCAACCTTAACGATTGGCAACCAGAATTAGCCGAGGCTATGGCAACCGCAGACGGTGCTGAACTGGGAGAAAATCACTGGGAGGTAATTAACTTTCTGCGCGAGTATTATGAGGAGTATCAGATTGCTCCCGCAGTACGAGTACTTACCAAGGCGATTGGTAAAAAATTGGGCAAGGATAAAGGTAATAGTAAGTATCTGTACGAGTTGTTTCCTTACGGTCCGGCAAAACAGGCGTGTAAATATGCCGGCCTGCCAAAACCGACGGGCTGCGTATAACGCCTGACTTTGTCCAAGTCGGTTCCACCAAAAGGCACCGCACACTCTTTGAATGGTCGCTTTATTCCCACGTGGAAACATGAGGCACAAAGGATTTACGATTTATGTCGGGGCTAACAGTAACGTTCGCAATTTTATTTTATCTGGCGGCTGCCATATTTACGGCCGGTATTGCCGGTAAGATCTGGCAATACGCGACCATACCCGCGCCCTTAAAAATTCCCACCACGCCGGCCCCCACTACACGTAGTGGCGTGGCATTCAGGATGCTTAAAGAATTGACTGTTTTTGAAAGTTTGTTCAAGTCTGATAAGTGGACTTGGTTGTTCGGCTGGCTGTTCCATTTCGGCCTGTTGTTGGTGTTGTTGCGACATTTACGTTATTTCACGGACCCGGTGTGGGGCTGGGTAATATTCCTGCAACCTTTCGGCAAATATGCGACTTTCATCATGATCATCGGCCTAGCAGGGTTGTGGGGACGCAGAATTCTGGTTGATCGCGTGCGCTATATTTCCGCACCTTCCGACCATTTAATGCTCGTGTTGTTGCTTGCGATTGGTGCGACTGGCGCATTGATGACGTTTGTGGCACATACTGACATTGTTTCATTAAAGTCATTTTTTATAGGCCTGATGGTGTTTGAGTGGTCGCCCTTACCAAGTGATCCGGTTTTGCTTGTACATTTGAGCTTAGTCCTTTCGCTGATGATTGTGTTCCCATTTAGTAAGCTGCTACACGCCCCAGGGGTATTTTTTAGTCCCACGCGCAATCAGGTTGACGATCCACGTGAACGCCGGCACGTTGTTGAGTGGGCCAGTAAAGTTGAGTCGTCAAAGGCAAGTTAGTATGGCCACCATAGAGTTTAACACTCCTGCAATGAAGGAGTATCCGATCATCCCACATTTGCAAAAAGGCGTGATGGCGCATAGTAAACCGTTTGTCGCTAAGGCCACGTTTCAGGAGAAATTGGGCTTCCCCGGTGAGCTCGTTGATAACTGGCAACAGGTCGCTATTGATAAGATGGGCGAGCTGCAGAAAAAATATCGCTCTTTGCAGGTGTTTCTGGATGCATGCGTGAAGTGTGGCGCCTGTACGGATAAATGTCATTATTATTTGGGTACTACGGATCCCAATAATATGCCGGTGGCACGGCAGGATTTGTATCGAAAAGTCTATCGCCGTTATTTCACGCTGGCAGGAAAGCTGTTTCCTAAATTGGTCGGCGCCGAGGACTTAACCGAAGATGTTTTAGACGACTGGTATAGCTATTTCCATCAGTGCTCGCAATGCCGACGATGTTCCGTGTATTGCCCGTATGGAATTGATACCGCTGAAATCTCTATGGCGGCGCGCGAGGTTATGGACGCCGTGGGTAAAGGACAAAAATATTGCAATGAGATCATCGGTAAAGCCCAGACTATCGGCAATAATCTGGGCTTGCCGGAACCAGCACTGGTGAATACCTTGGAGGGATTAGAGGAGGACGTTGAGGAGGATACCGGCGTACAAGTCCGCTTTCCCGTGGATGAAAAAGGCGCGGAAATCCTGCTGATAACCCCGTCGGCAGATTTTTTTGCCGAACCGCACATAGACGGTTTGATTGGTTACGCTAAGGTTTTCCATCAGGCTGGAATATCCTGGACGCTGAGTTCTTACGCCAGTGAGGCGGCCAACTTTGGTATGTTCATCGGTAGCTATGAGAACATGCAAAAATTGGCCTTGCGGATACGCAAGGCGGCCATGGATCTGGGCGCAAAGAGGATCGTCTTTGGTGAATGCGGACACGCCTGGCGCGTTGCCTATTCGTTTTTAAATACGCTTGCAGGACCGTTTGATTTTCTGGATGCAAACTATCCGATACCACAACATATTTGTGAGGTTACGCACAGCTTAATTCAGGCAGGCAGGCTTACACTTGACGCCTCACAAAATGATGACATGGTGGTGACTTATCACGATTCATGTAACGTCGCACGGGCGTCTCGTATGGGGGATAAGGCCGGCGGACAGTTCACTATCCCCAGAGATATCATTAAAGCAGTGTGCAATAACTATGTGGATATGCCGGGCTATGCTATTAAGGAAGGTACCTATTGCTGCGGCGGCGGCGGCGGCTTGCTGACCGATGATTTAATCGAATTACGGGTAAAAGGCGCGTTACCACGTATGGAGGCGCTAAAAAACGTCGTGGATAACTATGGAGTCACGCATATGGCAGCAATTTGCGCGATTTGTAAAAGCCAATTTTCAAAGGTGTTTCCGTATTATGATTTCCAGATGGATCAGGTTGTCAGCCTGCATCAACTCGTAAGTAACGCAATCGTGTTACAGCCTGAAGCAAACTCTCCGAAGAAGCCAGAGGAAGCGGCCGTAGCGGCGTAAATCAACTATCAGATTAAATGATTTAACTGAAGCCAATCAATCAAGGAGCATAGTATGTTAACCGGGAAAGGACAAGCAACCCACAAACTTACGTTTAGAAAGTTTGAAGAGGGAGATTATGAGTGGGGAAATTTTAGCGATCAGATTTTTGAGGCCGACCATTCTCATAAGTGCCCGACTTATGTGCACCGAACACCACCCTGCCAAGGCAGCTGCCCGTCTGGTGAGGATGTGCGTGGTTGGTTACAGATCGTGCGCGGCATTGAAAAGCCACCAGCCAAGACGTCTATGCAGAAATATGCCTTTGCGCGTTCTACGGATGCAAATCCTTTCCCGTCAATGATGGGACGGGTATGCCCAGCCCCTTGTCAGGATGGATGTAATCGCAATCACGTGGAAGACTTTGTCGGTATCAACGCCGTTGAGCAGTATATCGGCGATACTGCTTATGCACAAAATTTTAAGTTTGCCGCTACCGGGAAATTAACCGGCAGGAAAATCGCCATTGTTGGCGGCGGCCCTGCAGGGCTGGCGGCAGCCTATCAGCTGCGTCGTAAAGGCCATGCCAGCGTCATATTTGACGACCACGAGAAGCTGGGCGGAATGTTCCGTTACGGCATCCCGGGCTATCGAACCCCACGTGAATATTTGGATCATGAAATTCAGCGTATCCTTGATATGGGGCATATTGAAACCCGCATGTATACGCGCGTCGGCAGGGATGTGTCGGTTAAAGAATTGGAGGATGAGTTTGACGCCATTCTTTGGGCACTCGGTTGTCAGTCTGGACGGGGACTTCCGGTGGCCGGTGGCAATGCCCCAAACTGCGTGTCCGGCGTTAAGTTTCTTGAGGCTTTTAACACTGGACGCTTACGTATTACGGCCGATCGCGTGGTGTGCGTGGGCGGCGGCGATACGTCAATTGACGTTGTGTCGGTGGCGCGCCGGCTTGGGAAAATTGAAAAACTAAGCCGGGAGAAAGCCCCGGAGTACGTTATAGGTGGCTACGTGGCACACGATGCAGCCTACGCCGCAGCCCGCCAGGGTGCAGAGGTAACGCTGACTTCATTATTCACGCGCGCGGACATGACGGCGGCCGAACATGAGGTGCACGATGCTATGCGCGAAGGCGTGAACATAAAAGACGGGGTCATGCCAATTAAGGTTGCCACGGATGCTAACGGACGCGCCACCGCATTGCATATGGCTAAATGTAAAATGGAAAATAATCGCCCGGTACCTATAGCCGGCACCGAGTTTGCTATAGAGTGTGATTTGATCGTGTCTGCTATTGGGCAAGGCGGCGACCTTGAAGGCCTTGAAGAACTTGATAATGGCCGCGGATTGATCGACGCGGATAAGTTTTATGCCGTACCTGACCGGGAGGGTCATTTCGTCTGCGGCGATATCATTCGCCCTCATTTGCTGACCACGGCGATTGGGCAGGCTTCTGTCGCGGCCGATAGCATTGATTACTATCTTCATGACCAGGAAGTTCAAAAACGCCCTAAGGTTGACGTGCATCACTTCAATTTGCTGGAGAAGCTGAAGGAGTTTGGACTTGAACCTGAGGATTACCAAGCAGGCGCATATCGCGGCACCGATCAATCCGAATTCTCGGTGCATAATTATGAGGATCGCGCGCATCAGGAGATAATCGCTCATGACGAATTGTTCCTGGGACACTTCCCCTTCTCACCACGTAACCTACGGGAAGAGCACGGCCCCGACGCTGAGCAGGTTTTAGGCCATTTTGAAGAACGCAGAAAAAATTTCAGCGAGGAACAGGCGGTGGAAGAGGCGCATCGCTGCATGAGTTGTGGTATGTGCTTTGAGTGTGATAATTGTATAGTGTATTGTCCTCAAGATGCGGTGTTTCGCGTGAAAAAAGATAAAACTACCATGGGCCGTTATGTTGATACTGACTACGGCAAGTGTATAGGCTGTCATATCTGCGCGGACGTTTGCCCGACGGGTTACATTGATATGTCGTTAGGGCATTAACCAGGAATATTGCTATTCGTTCATGCTCGCGTAATCCATTATGCAACTTTCACGCAGCAGTTATCACAAGTCTTTGTGGTGGGTAATTAGCATAGTCGCTTGCGTATCCACAATTCATGTGTCTGCCGATGGCCGCAAGGATATCCCGGCACCAAAAGGAAAATATAGTGAAGAGACTGTTTGTGTCGAACCTGTAGCGGTGATGCGTAAACGGCATTTTGAGTTCATTCTGGATCACCGTGATGATACGGTCGTAGAGGGTATACGCACAAAACAGTATAGTCTGACGGGTTGTATAGATTGCCACATCACGCCAAACGCGGATGGTAAATACGCTCGTTATGCAGAGGAGACGCATTTTTGTGCAAGCTGTCATCAATTCGCCGCGGTAACTATCGATTGTTTTCAGTGTCACGCCGACCGACCCAAAACTGCGATACGCGGGGCACTTGACGCGCAGAAAATATACGATTATTTGCAGTTGCATGCGATGTCGTTACCCTAGCCAGAGTATGTAAAGTTGGTTATGCGCTATACATCAAACGCGGAGGAAACCAGTCCTGAACGACGTGATTTTTTACGCGGCATGGCCGCGATCGGCGGCTTAGCGATTGCACCTGGGGTGATTTTATATCAAACCGCCGGCGCGAAACCCGCCGACCAGGCCGTTAGTAGCCAACAGCGTTGGGGAATGTTGGTGAATACTGATTTGTGTCAGGAAGATTGTGACGCCTGCGTTACCGCGTGCAATGAGGAACACGGGCTATGGAGTCTGGGCCGACCTGAAACTGACGCCCAATGGATCCGTAAACTTAAGGTAAAAGACAAACATACCGGACATGTTACTTCCCTGCCGATGATGTGCCAACACTGCGAGCATCCCCCGTGCGTGGACGTATGTCCAACCGGGGCTTCTTTTCGACGTGAAGATGGTATTGTGTTGGTAAATAAACACACTTGTATCGGCTGCCGTTATTGTATGATGGCCTGCCCTTATAAGGCGCGCTCGTTTGTCCATGAGCCTTTGCAGGATCAGCTTCCCCACTCGCCGCGTGGCAAAGGCTGTGTGGAAAGCTGTACCTTGTGCGTGCATAAGGTAGATCGTGGTGACAATAATACCGCATGCGCGGAGGCTTGCGCGAAAGATGGACACAAGGCGTTGTTATTTGGCGACCTGAATGATCCAGACAGCGCAATATCAAAACAATTAGAGCAGTATGGCGGTACTCAGATCCGCGCGGATCTGGGATTAAATACCGGTGTTCGTTACCAGGGCATTTAAGCGCGTCCTTTGCTTACATGATGATTATCGCGCTCACCCGAACGTTCACTTACTCCGATGGTACGGGCGCGATGATAACTTTTGAAGACGGCATCTACTTTTCAGAGTAATAATCCCAGAGATGGAAACGCATCGCTTCAGTTCAATCGACGCAAAATCGGCACAATATTGGGTTTTGTTGGGCGTTTTAGCTTTAGCTACCGTAATCGGCGTACTCTCGGCGCATCATATGGACGTCGAAGGGCATCATATTACGGGGATGAACAATCAAATTGTGTGGGGAATGCCGCACGTGGTGGCCATCTTTTTAATCGTTGCGGCATCCGGGGCGTTAAACGTGGCGTCTCTTGCTTCTGTATTTGGAAAAACCAGCTATAAACCTTTGACAAGGCTGTCAGGCCTGTTGGCGATTGCGCTGTTAGTAGGTGGCCTGACAATATTGGTCCTGGATTTGGGCCGACCGGATCGACTCATCGTGGCAATGACCATATATAACTTCAAGTCGATATTTGCCTGGAATATCTTTTTGTATACCGGTTTCATATTCATCACCGCGATCTATCTGTGGATGATGATGGAAAGGAGAATGAATAAATTTATTAAAGCCGCGGGGTTTGTGGCCTTTATCTGGAGACTTGTGCTTACTACCGGCACCGGGTCAATCTTTGGTTTTCTGGTAGCGCGTCAGGCTTATGATGCCGCTATCATGGCACCTCTTTTTATCATCATGTCGTTTGTCTTGGGGCTTGCGGTATTTATTCTGGTCTTACAGGCGAGCTATAAGTGGACTTGTCGTCCACTTGGCGATGCCATACTAAACAAGCTGAAAAATCTTTTAGGTATTTTTGTGGCCGCAGTGCTGTATTTCGTATTGGCTTATCACCTGACAAATTTATACGCCACTGAACATCACGGCATCGAACGTTTTATATTGCTGGATGGTGGTATCTATACATTTTTATTTTGGGTGGTGCAGGTTGTCGTCGGTTGTTTAATACCTTTGGCTTTATTATTCATTAAACCCATGAGCCAATCCAGAATCATGATCACCCTGGCGGCCAGTTTGGTTGTGGTTGGTGGTATCGCGCAACTTTATGTAATCATAATTGGCGGTCAGGCCTTCCCGCTTGTATTGTTTCCCGGAATGGAAGAAAGCAGCAGCTTCTTTGATGGCGTGATAGCTGAATATACGCCCAGTGTGTTTGAGATTTTATTGGCTATAGGCGGTACGTGCCTGGCCTTGATAATTGTCACTGTGGGCATTGCCATACTTGAATTTCTGCCAGACAGCTTGTCCGACCAGGTTCTGAAACCAGATAACATTATTTCGACATAAACTTGCTCAAAGCACTTCTTCAGTGCTGCTAAATAATTCCGTGGCACATCTGCTTATTTCCGCCGCCCGCAAGTCCTCCGGTAAAACGGTATTAAGCATCGGCATTAGCGCGGCTTTGCGCAGTAAAGGTTTGAAGGTTCAAACTTTCAAAAAGGGTCCCGACTATATTGATCCGATGTGGTTGGCGAAAGCTACGCGGCTAAATTGTTATAACCTCGATTTTTGGACGCAGAGCGAACAGGAAATTACGTCCACGTTTGCCACACAAAGCCTTGACTCAAACATCGGCATAATTGAGGGCAATAAGGGGTTACATGATGGCCTGGCAACCGATGGCAGTGATAGTAACGCGGCGCTGGCAAAGTTGCTTGGCGCCCCGGTAATACTGATATTAGACGCTCGTGGCACCATCCGAGGCGTCGCGCCATTATTGTTGGGCTATCAGCAATTTGATCCGGCCGTAAACATTGCCGGAGTTATCTTAAATTTTGTCGGCGGCCATCGTCATGCGACAAAATTAACTGCGGCCTTAGAACGTTACACCAGTATTCCTGTACTGGGCACCATACAACGCGCTACAGAATTAGAATTGGCAGAACGTTATTTAGGTCTTATGCCCAGTAATGAGGATCAATTCGCGCGCGAAAAAATCACGCGCATAGCCAGCCTGGTAGCTCAACAAGTCGATCTGGAGCAAATAATAACCATTGCCAACACTGCGCCAGATGTTCAGGCTCCGGCTAAGTATAAAATCAAACGTAAAGATTATGGCTTAAAAGTCGCCTATGCCAAAGATGAGGCGTTTGGTTTTTACTATGCGGATGATCTGGAGACCTTCGCTCAGTATGGCGTAAAACTGCTGCCCTTCGACACTCTGAAGGATACTCGATTGCCGGATGCAGACGCGTTGTTTATCGGTGGCGGTTTTCCGGAAAAACGCTTGCGGCAGCTGGCAGCTAATACCCGCATAAAACAGGCGATTTATGATGCAGTTGAGCACGCAATGCCGGGTTATGCGGAATGTGGCGGCTTAATGTATCTATGCAATTCGATTCGCTTCCAGTCCGAGCAATGTGAAATGGTGGGCGTCATTGAAGGCGAATGTGAAATACTCAACCGACCTGTCGGACGTGGTTACGTATTGTTACAAAGAAATTCTTTGCACCCTTGGCCAAACGTTGAAAATCGACCCATTGCGGGACATGAGTTTCATTATTCAAGGCTTACTGCAATGGCTGGCCATACAAATTATGTATTTGACGTAAAGCGAGGCTTTGGGATCGATGGACAAAAAGATGGGGTTGTTTACAGGAATCTCGTCGCCTGCTATGCCCATCAGCGCAACACGCGGCAAAATCAGTGGATTGTAAATTTTCTGGATTTTGTAAAAAGCTGTAAGTTAGCTCATATATAGTGCGAAACTTCATCTCCAAGGCTGATAAACAGTAAGTCGATGACTTACTACAGCGGAAGGTTGGTATTGCACACCTCTGACTTGCGGCTGGGCTTGCTTAGTCTGACCTGCTTTGTGTTTTTATTAATTGCCTGCGAAGCGATTTTCCCAAGCTATAGTAATAACCAGGTGTTGTAATCAGGCAGAACCGGCTACCACTTAAAGCTCCAGATTCTTATGTAACATGGATATAATACAATTCCGTTTATACGAATTAACAACGTCGCTGGAATTACGGCATGTCGATAAAAATCACCGAAGCGGCGGCAGATCAAATTAAAAAATCTGCCTTAGAATCGAAATTAGAGAACGTACCATTACGCATAGCGGCGACGCGCAATGCGGATAACTCCATACATTATGGCTTAGGGTTTGACGACATTGGGGATGGAACTGAAAAAGACCGCTGTTTTGAATCTAACGGCGTGGAGATCGTTATAGCCGAATCCAGTATTGAGTTACTCAAAGGCGCAACTATCGACTTTGTCGAGATGGAACCCAAACAATTCCACTTCGTATTTCTGAATCCCAACGACCCCAACTATTCACCGCCCACTGAAGACTGATAATCGGTACTTTACAGAGTATGCCACCTGCGGGTAAGACCGGGAAGACACACCCTGTTTATTGACTGATATGCTGCCGTTTGCGCGCGGCTTGTATAATCCTGTCGCACTCGTCATCAGCGCGGGTGCTAACCGACCAAGTCTGTAACTGAACATCCCGAAAAAGAAAAATACGATGAGTAAGATGACGACGATCCAAAGAATCCCTTCTTCACCTCCTAATAGTGAGAATGTATTCAGCTACATTAATATGCTGTAGATTGCGTCAGACATAAAGCAATACTTGTTTGGTTAAGGTTGGATGTGGCTGTGTAACAAACGTTAAAAAGCGAAGGACTATTAATGAATTAATGTCCTTTATGAATAACCAAGCAAGGCGCAGCCCGCAAAGTTTGCTGCGCCTGGTTTTAGAATAATCCAGGTAGACGCTTAAAATTTAGCGATAATTGCAACCGCTAAAATGATGCACGGAATTGCCATGGCGGCAACTACTAACATCGTTTTAACAAATTCACCCATATTTGTACTCCTATATTTATCTTTTCAGGTCTTATTAAGAAACCAGTCTGAATTTTGTTTATTATCTATAAACTAAGGGTGAATATCCACCTCACGCTTTGTAAAAGGCATGGTAAACCATATTTTCCTTAAAAAATTTCAGTTTGAAGTGCGCGTATAATGAAAGGCTCAATATACGGTAATTTAACAGTTGATGAGCAAGATACGAGGTCTTGAATTACATGCTTCGACTGCTGCTGCACGGCAGTCATCGTCGAATCCCAAACCGAATGATTTTCTGGCCACGCTACGCCGGTGGACGCAAAAAATCAGGGCCGGTGAACTTGACGCGCGCGTATCCCTCCCCGCGCATCCCGAGTTGCGCGAGCTAAGCCAAGACATCAATTTTGTAGCTGAAATGCTGGAATCTCTATCCAGGGACGCTGAAATTCAGTTGCAGAATCATACTGCACATATCGCGCGCAAGAATAAGTCATTAGCGACTTTGTATGACGTTGTGACCAGTATCAATATGTCGCGCGATTTACATGACTTGCTTACGCGCTTCCTGCACACCATGACCGAACTGGTAGACGCGCGCGCCGCTACTGTTTATCTTGAAACGAAAAAAGATACTTGTTCTCTGATCGCCGAGATTGGACTGGATGTGAGCTTTCAGGACAAACACCCTTATTTTCCTGAAAACATGTCAGGCCCTGGTGGCGACCAGGCGTTTCCGGTGGATGTAATTCCATGTCCGGGCGAGTTAAGTAAACAATTCTTTGCTAATGAGAAACTTTCAATTCTCATTGTGCCACTGCAATACCGTGGCAAGGCCTTGGGCGTTTATAATTTATACATTGATGAGGCTAAATTTAAGAACAGCGGTGAATATGAAGAATTATTTACCAGCATGGGGCGGCATTTAGGGATCGCGGTAGAAAAAGAGCGTCTGGACAAGGAAGCTAATACGCTATCCATCATGCGCGAAAGAACAAATATCGCAAACGAGCTGCACGACTCGCTGGCACAAACGCTGGCGAGTGTTAAATATCAGGTACGCGTGTTAGATGAGACTATACACCAGGGAGATGAAGCGGCGACCTGGCAGGAATTGGAACGTATAGAATCGACTATTGATGAAGCGCACACTGAATTGCGCGCCCTTATCGCGCACTTTCGCTTACCTATCGGTGAATGTAATCTAGTGGTGTCTGCGGAACAAATCGTTGAGCGTTTCAAGCAGGATTGTGATGGTATACACGTGTTTTTACAAAAAGAATGGCCAGACACTACGCTACCCGCGCATATAGAATTGCAGGTATTACGCATTATCCAGGAAGCCCTTACGAATGCGCGAAAACATAGCGGGGCCAGTACCGTGCGCGTGTTGATGCGGGGTGATAATAATGGGCACTATGCGATATTGGTCGAAGATGACGGTATCGGGATTTCGGAGCGACAAAAGCAGAATACTTCGGGGGAGCACGTTGGATTCAGCGTGATGCAGGATCGGGCCAGTCGTATTGGTGGTACACTGGCTATTGAAGGAGAACCTGGTGAAGGCGTTCAGGTACGCTTAGAGTTTGATTATTTGCCCAACACTCATCAAAACACTAATTATGAGATGATATAAACATGATATCCGAGATGAAATTACGCATAGTGATCATCGACGATCATACCTTGTTTCGCGAAGGCTTACAAAGCTTGTTAAGCCGACACGGAATCGAGGTTGTCGCATCTGTAGGTGACGGTCGCGAAGGAATTAGGCTAGCGCAGGAATTAAAGCCCGATATCGTATTATTAGACATGCGCATGCCCGGCATGTCCGGGCTTGAGGTATTAAAAAAATTTCAACAACTGCAACTTGAGTCTCCTGTGGTAATGCTTACCACCAGCGGAGATGAGCGCGATTTAGTAGAGACTTTGCGCAATGGCGCTAAGGGCTACTTATTAAAAGATATGGAACCTGATAACGTGGTGGCCGCTTTACGCGAGATTATTAAAGGCGAAACCATTGTCGCGCCTAATCTGACGCAGGTTTTAGCCAAAGTCGTTAAGGGTGAAGATCCACTTAAACCGGAACCCAGCCCACTGGATAACTTAACTCCGCGCGAACGTGAAATTTTAAGCTTGTTAGCTGAAGGGCAAAGTAACAAAGTCATTGCCAGAAATTTAGGGATATCAGATGGCACCGTTAAGCTTCACGTTAAAGCTATTTTGAGAAAACTTAATATCCACTCGCGCGTTGTGGCCGCTGTAATAGCCGTTGAACAAGGGCTTAGGGCAACTAAGTCCGACACCTAGTTGGTTCTTACCTGTCAGACACCCTGCCTTGTAAGTCCAGTAGAATCTTTAGCTAAAAGTTAGCCTTTGATGCAGATTTTTTTAATGTCGCCAACCGTATTCGCGCGCGCGTTGAGGTAATATTTGAGCTTATGCATAATGTTTATGCTCTCTGCGTCGGACGCCCGCGCGCTGCACAATCACGCCATGAATTGCATCCACTCCTGAAATCTCAATCTCATCATAACCCTGGTTGAGTGCCCTTAATAAATAGCGATCGTTTTTAATGATCAACTGGCGAAAAATATACTCGCCATTTAGCATGGCCAGCACATAACAGCCACTTGCTACTTTTGCGGCCGAATCTATAATAATAATATGGCCGTCTCTGAATTCCGGTTCCATGCTGTCGCCCATTACACGTAATGCGAATGGTTCAGAATTCGCGCAGCCACCATGGTCCGCCAAATCGGCATGTAGAGGTATTTCCCGGGGATTGTCCATAGTCAGCATTATACAGTTAACAGTTACATATATTTCACTAACCAGTGAATGAAACCCGGCTTATGCCAGGCTTAATGCAGTCAAGTACATACAGCTGACAACAGCACTCACTTATCAACAGCTTATCCAGAGAACATGAGGTGATCATGCACAACTTGTGCTTGGCAGCCCCCCAGACCACAACATATGAACAAAGCATTGATATTATGAACAAAGCATTGGTATTATGAACAAAGCATTGATATGATGTGCGTATGTACGTTAGAGTGCCGTCAGAGTTTTCCCTTATTGCCGACGTAAGCTCGCCGCGTACACCACAAAAACAAACTCAGTCGTTAAGCCCAGAAATTGCAGCTACCGCCCCCGGCCAATATCGTGTAATTCGCCGCAATGGCAAAGTAACCATCTTTGATCACAACAAAATCAAGGTCGCGGTCACTAAGGCCTTTCTCGCCGTGGAAGGAAGTAATGCCGCCGCTTCTTCGCGTATTCGCGAGATGGTCAATCAAATTACCGAGAAAGTTTTTTATGCCCTCTCTCGCAGTCGTCCTCAAGGCGGCACTTTTCATATAGAGGATATTCAAGATCAGGTCGAGTTGGCCCTGATGCGCTATGGCCAACATAAAGTCGCGCGCGCTTATGTATTGTATCGCGAAGAACGTGCGCAGGAACGTGCCAAACTTGCCAAAGAAGCCGAACAACAAAAAGAGACTGAGGAATCCACTACAACAATTCACCTGATTGATGCAGGGGGCAACAAAAAGCTTTTAGACATAGAACGTCTCACACGCATGGTGACGGAAGCATGCCTTGGCACGGAAGACGTGCAGGCACAACCCGTTATTGACGAAACGCTGTGTAACTTATACGACGGCATTCCAGAGAAAGAAGTCGGCACGGCACTAACCATGAGCGCGCGCGCGCTGATTGAGCAGGAGCCCAATTACACTTACGTCGCCGCACGCTTACAGCTTGATAGCTTACGCCGTGAAGCATTAAGTTTCATCTATGACATCTCCACTGAAGCCACATTTGAAGAAATGAAGCATCAATATGCCGATTATTTCGGACTCTATATTCATAAAGCGATTGAACTGGAGCTGTTAGATGCAAAACTTGCTGCCGAATATGACTTAACAGAACTCGGCAAAGCCCTGAGGCCGGAACGTGATCACCAATTCACTTATCTTGGTATGCAAACCCTGTATGACCGTTATTTTATTCAAAGCGAAGGTACGCGCTTTGAGCTGCCACAAGCCTTCTTTATGCGCATCGCCATGGGATTAGCCATGAATGAAGTGGAGCGCAAAGCCCGCGCTATCGAGTTCTATAGCCTGTTATCGTCATTTAACTTTATGAGTTCGACACCAACTCTGTTTAATTCCGGCACGTTGTGTCCTCAATTATCTTCGTGCTATATCAGCACTGTGCCGGATAATTTACACGGCATCTTTGAAGCCATTCAGGACGATGCCATGTTGTCCAAGTTTGCCGGCGGTTTAGGTAATGACTGGTCACGCGTGCGCGCCTTAGGTTCACATATCAAAGGCACTAATGGTAAATCACAAGGCGTGATACCTTTCCTGAAAGTCGCCAACGACACTGCGGTGGCCGTTAATCAGGGCGGCAAAAGACGAGGCGCGATGTGCGCCTATTTAGAGATCTGGCATTTGGATATCGAAGATTTTTTAGAGTTGCGCAAAAACACCGGGGATGATCGCCGCCGCGCGCACGATATGAATACCGCTAATTGGGTGCCGGATTTATTCATGCGGCGTGTGATCGAAGAACAGGAATGGACTTTGTTTTCACCAAATGAAACCTCTGATCTGCATGAATTAAGCGGTCGGAAATTTGTAGAGCGTTACGAGGAATACGAACAAAAAGCCGAGCGTGGTGAAATTAAAAACTTCAAAAAATTAAAAGCGGTTGATCTATGGCGCAAAATGCTTGGCATGTTATATGAAACCGGGCATCCATGGATTACTTTCAAAGACCCCTGCAATTTGCGTTCACCGCAACAACACATCGGCGTGGTACATTCGTCCAATTTGTGCACTGAGATCACACTTAACACTAACGACGAAGAAATTGCCGTGTGTAATCTGGGCTCTGTAAATATCGCAGCGCACACCGACAAAGACGGTTTAGATCTTAAGAAGCTGGAAGAGACCATTGCTACCGCCATGCGTATGCTGGATAACGTGATTGAATACAACTATTACAGCGTTTCCAAAGCACGTCATTCAAACGCGCTACACCGACCGGTAGGTTTGGGCATAATGGGATTCCAAGATGCTTTGTATAAACAACGCATTCCCTATAGCAGCAACGAGGCGGTGGAGTTTGCTGATCGCTGCATGGAGGCAGTAAGCTATTATGCCATCAAGGCCTCTACAGATTTAGCCGAAGAACGCGGCAGGTACGCCACGTTTGAAGGTTCTCTTTGGAGCCAGGGCGTGCTGCCGATCGACTCTATAGAAATACTAAAAAAAGGCCGCGGCGGTTTCCTGAAACAAGACTGCTCTTACAGCATGGACTGGGACAGCTTGCGCCAGCGTATACAACACGTGGGCATGCGTAATTCCAACACCATGGCCATTGCACCTACCGCTACCATCTCAAATATCTGCGGGGTCACGCAAAGTATTGAACCGACGTACCAAAACTTATACGTGAAATCGAATCTGTCCGGTGAGTTTACCGTGAGCAATTCATATTTGATCGCGGACCTGAAAAAACAAAACCTCTGGGATGCAGTCATGGCTAATGACCTGAAATATTACGATGGCAGCGTGCGCTCCATTGATCGCATTCCAGATGAGCTAAAAGATTTATATGCCACCGCGTTTGAAACAGATCCACGTTGGTTAGTTGAAGCCGCTTCACGTCGACAAAAATGGATTGACCAGGCGCAGTCACTCAATCTCTACATATCTGAACCTTCGGGCCAAAAGCTGGACAACTTGTACAAACTGGCGTGGGTACGTGGCTTGAAAACCACTTATTATCTGCGTTCCATGGGGGCAACACACGTGGAAAAAAGTACGCTTCAGGATGGTGATAACAAACTAAATGCCGTGCAAAGTAACGGCAACGGCAGCACTGCCCTAAAAGCCTGTTCAATTTTGGATCCCGAATGTGAAGCATGCCAGTAGGCGTAGATATTTCAAACAAAGGAGAAAAGGCCATAATGCAAAACTGGAAAGACCCAATTGCCGATGCGCGTGAGGTGGAGACGAGTGTAAGCGTATCAACTATATTTAATGAGCCTGTGATATTAGAGGGCGATACCAGTGACGCTGTTATCGCGGGTCGCACTGAACTCAATAAAACACTTGGAGACGAAAAGCGTCATGAAGGCGTCACTGGTCTTGAAAGTATCAGGACGGGTGCTGGACGCATTCGGGTGGATGATAAAAAAATTATAAATTGTCGCGCCGATCTAAATCAGCTGGTGCCATTTAAGTATGACTGGGCCTGGCAAAAATATTTACATGGTTGCGCCAATCACTGGATGCCGCAGGAAATCAACATGACGGCAGATATCGCATTGTGGAAAAATCCGGAAGGCTTAACCGAAGATGAGCGTACCATCATGAAACGCAATTTGGGCTTTTTCTCTACGGCCGATTCTCTAGTCGCTAACAACCTGGTGTTAGCAGTATATCGGCATATCACTAACCCGGAATGTCGTCAATACTTGCTGCGCCAGGCCTTTGAGGAAGCAGTACATACGCATGCCTACCAATATTGCATTGAGTCTTTAGGCCTGGATGAGGGCGAAGTTTTTAACATGTATCGCGAATTACCTGCGGTCGCGCGCAAAGCCGAGTGGGCGCTGCCGTATACCAATAGCTTAGGTGATCCGGGCTTTAAGACTGGCACGCCAAAAGACGACCAGCGTTTACTACGTGACCTCATCGCATTCTACGTGGTGTTTGAGGGTATCTTTTTCTACGTTGGCTTCGTACAAATTCTCTCCATGGGCCGGCGTAACAAAATGACTGGCGTGGCTGAACAATTTCAATACATTTTGCGCGATGAGTCCATGCACATGAATTTTGGCATTGACGTCATCAACCAAATTAAACTGGAAAACCCGCATCTGTGGAGCAAAGGGTTTCAACAGGAAATGATCGATCTCATTAAAAGCGGGGTAAAATTGGAAACCCAATATGCCTACGACACCATGCCGCGCGGCATATTAGGCTTAAACGCGCCACTGTTTGAAAAATATCTGAAGTTTATTGCCAACCGACGCTTCGCGCAGATTGGCTTACCACCACAGTATGGCAGGGTGAGTAACCCCTTTCCGTGGATGTCCGAGGTATTAGACCTAAAGAAAGAAAAGAATTTCTTTGAGACACGAGTAACCGAGTATCAAACTGGAGGAGTTCTCACCTGGTAAAAACTCCAGGTTAGCAATCGAAGTTATGGGGCCACCGCTTAAGGTGGTTATATTAAGGGGGCACTTTTTACCCCCTTTTTTTTAACCATTAAAAATTGACGACAAGGTGAAAATGCAACAGGTGGAAAAGTGCAGGAATCCAGTAATATATTGGCATCACCAGTAAACGGATTAAAGCGACATGAGGCAATTCAACTTTAACGCTCAAACCGTAATCGTCACTGGGGCGGCAGGCAGCCTGGGCAATACCGTTGCAGAACAATTTCACGAAGCTGGCGCACGTTTAGCTCTGATCGACCTGGAGTTTTCGCATATGCAGCATCCGCGGTTGCACAATGCGCGTAACATAGACTGGTTTCCGGCAGATTTAACGGACGTTAATTCAGTCAACAATGTAATAGATGACATAGTAAAAGTATTTGGTCAAATCGACGTGCTTGCCAATATTGCGGGGGGATTCAAAATGGGACTGCCGGTGCATGAAACTTGCGTAGCTGACTGGGATTTTATGTTAGATATGAATGCTAAATCTGTATTTTTGATGAGTCGCGCCGTTATTCCTCATATGTTAAACAGAGGCAAAGGTAAAATCGTCAGTGTCGCCGCACGAGCGGCGGTAGCAGGCAAAGCGAAAATGGCGCCCTATTGCGTAAGCAAGGCCGCAGTTATCACCCTGACCCAAAGTCTCGCGGCTGAATACAGGTCCAATAACATTAATGTAAACTGCATTTTGCCGGGTACTATTGACACGTCGCAGAACAGAACCGCCATGCCAGATGCAGATTTTAACAACTGGGTGCCCACATCAGATTTAGCCAACGAAATTTTACACCTGTGTTCAGAACAAGCGAAGGGCGTAACGGGCGCGGCGATCCCTGTTTATGGGAGAAGTTAGCAGCGTAACTGAAGCTGAATGCCATCCGCCAGTTTGCGACTAGTTCTCGCTGTAATCAGGCCAGACCAGCGCACAGCTGCGCTGCGACCGTAATATATATGCCGAGAATTGGATTGACTGCAAGGTTATCTTCAGTGCAGTAAGATCATTTTGGTGAATTATACAGGAAACCCATAACGATTCTTATGGACAGCCCTGTGCCGAAGTTAAATGCTACTGGGCGGACGGCTGGATTTTTATCGCCCTTGACGTTGCACGCACACCATAAGTCATGGCACTCATCACTGACGTGGTGGCGGATGATTCAGGTGTGTGACCGTGTCCCGATGTATGCGACGCCACTGCCATGGTGGAATTGGTGGCTTGCCGGCCCAGAGGCCACGGCGTATGGCACGGGCTTTTGCTTCGTCTGGCAGGTATTTTTGAGAGTATTGCACAAACGCAAACGCCCAGCCTTCGCGCACTACCCAGCGGTTTAAGTCTTCCCCACCAACCGAGCAACTACCGAGGTAACGGCGGAGCAGGCCAAGGCGAAGATTTTCACACACAACCTGTTGCCCCCTGATGCGTTTTTCAACGGCTTGCGCTGCTTTGAGACCGCAGTTCCATGGGGTTCCATCAACTCGGGTACAGGTTTGCCCTTTTTCGGGGGCGTCTATTCCCTCAAGACGGATGGGGTGTCCCTGTATCTCAATGGTGTCTGCGTCCTTAACGCGCGCAATACCGATCAGTGTCCCGATATTGCGGCCATCTTCGGCAATATCATCACCAAATTTTTCCAGTAGTTGTTCACGGCTAAATCCTATGCCAAATACCACGCGCCTTGATAATTCAGAATTCTCTCTGCCATTATTTAATACAGGTCGTGAGGAAGAATAGCCAACCGCGGCAAGTCTTGCACGAGACCAATCTTCGAGTGATTTTTGTTCGACGAGAAGATCCAGGCAATGCACGAGTACCGATTGCGCGCGTCTTTGCGAGAGCCAAAGATTATTTTCCCATGCCTGCCGTGGTGTCTCTGCCTTGACCCATACAGACGACGAGTGGCCTTCTATCAGGATATCGTCGATCTTACGTTGAGACGTTGACCGTTTGAGCGTGGTTAGCCAGCCGGGACAGAGATGGTTCAGAATATTTTTAAAATCAGGTAGAATTTCGGATTGTCCGGAAGCAAAGAGAACTGTTTCCGGGAAAACGATCTTGCCGCTGGCATCGATATATCCACCAGCCTGGATGACCTGGTCGCCCAAGTTTTTTTTCAAGTCCCCGACAAGACGTTCGCGCGCCTCTGCTTCGTCGGCAAGCCGATTCTGTAGTTGTATTTCCTGAGCAGTAAGCCGTTTAATCCTTGCATTGATAGCGTCGTTATTTTCTTCTCCGTAGGGGTCCAGTTCATCCCTTAATTCGAGCGCATCTCTGACTTCCTGCGCACTTCGTTCGCGAAGCAGGTCCTGGAGGTCGGAGATTTTTCCAATCAGAGTACTGGCTTTAGCACGGGAAAGGAGTTCAGAGAGGGTCCTCTTTTGCTCTGGTGGTAGTTGCCGCGCAGCTCTGGCAATGTTCTGAAGTACTGGCTCATCCACGAGGCGGGCATTTTTCTCCAGTTGCGCAAATTCATCAGATGTTATATCAGCGAAACCGGCTACCAATTCATCATATTTGACCTTTAGTTCATGACGCCAGAACACCAGCAGCATGAGCAGCACGAAAGCGATGAGCATGAACGCTTCGGCAACCGTCAAACCCATGATCATGCCCCGTCGGTGAAACGTTTCAGGTGTATGATTACTGGGATTTTCCAAAGGTATTTTTTATTTTTCTATTGGCGGTGGGTGGGTCGCTGACCAAATAATCGTCTTATCAAAATCTCTTTATTAGTATCTGCCGGACAATCATTAATATACGTCGCTGTATCTTTATAGCATCCATCACGCACTTTTGTCGGACATGCAGGGTAATCCTTAATATACGTCGCCATGCCGACAATATCCAAGATCCCTTCGGTCCGGTATGCAGAGCGGCCTCATAGAGTTTTTCGGTCGTTTCTATGAGAGCAGCATTGGATTTAATAAGTGTATCAGCTGCCTTTGCAGTGTCTTGCCGAAGTGCATTTGCTACTCGTGTAAGTTCTTCTGCGGTACGTTTTTTAGTATTGTGGAGATGGCTTGTCGATGACGTTAAGTCCTGAATTGAATTTGTGAGAACCTTAACTGCTTCAGTGATCATGTTTTGAAATTCAGCAGCAGCCGGTATGATATGCCTCGAAAAGCTTGTGCTGGTACTATCAAGATGCCCGGCAAGACCGGCAAGCGCAGCCTGTATTTTGGCACTCTCGTTGGCAATGGATGCCAGATTCTCAACTGACTTACTCACGGTCTCGGTGCCTTGACACATGAGTTCAACTTGTTGCTGAAACTGCCGGTGTACTACTTCATTTGCCTTTACAACCTGTGCAAAAGTTTCATGCTGTTCAGAAAGAGTTTCCCCGGTTTTGGCATAAAAATTCTGTATGTCACGGATGCCCTTTGCCAGTGCTTCCTTGTGTGCCTGCGCGGTGTCAATGAAAATCTTCCGCATATCCTCGCGTTGTTCGGTAAGAAATTGTGCGGTTTCAGTAGCAAAGCGTCTTTGACCGCCTATATTCTCCCGCAGTTGATTCCGGAACTGGCGCATCGCGCGGTTAATTTCTTCCTGAATCTCTTTATTGTGGGTGAAGGTGTCAGACTGCATACGACTAAGTATTACTCGTAGCAAGATACCGACAATGGTCGAAGAAAGTGCAATACCAAAGCCAGAAACTATATTTCGCATCTCTGCATCCTGCATACCATTTGCCTCTTGTGACACGATCAAATATAGCGTAGTGGCAAGGCTTACAAGTGTGAATAAAAAACCCAGGTAGTAACAGTTGTCGCCAACTGCTTCGGCCTCAATATGAATTCTGCCCATGAACCAGGCAGCAGCCAGATAAAGGGAAATTAACAGCGCAGGCCAGAGGGCCACCCATATTGGTTTATAATTGTAGAGTTTCAGCACGATGATTAAGCACGAACCAATAAAGAAAATAATGGAAAATATCACCTTGTCCATTATTGTCTCGCGTGATGCCACAGCGTAAGTACGCTGTTTCAGCTTATCGAATAGGTCGGTTCTCATAAGTCACCAAGTGGAAGAGTGCGAACACTGTGTGCACCTGATTGCTCAAAATAATTGACCCAGAAGTCGTCTACCTCGCTCACGTCAATTTGAATTTTGGCGCGCGGAAGATACCAAATCTCTATATCCACATCTTTAAGGTTGCGCGCCAGGCGCCTGTAGTCGGAAGACCGCGAGAATTTACGCCAGTTGTCACGGCGGTAGAAACTGAACACCGAACTGTGCTGTACCAGGTCTGAGACGATGATTACCCGACGCGGATAGGTTGCATGCAGGAACCCCGGGGTTTCCGCAAGTGTGGCTTGCAGTGATTCCATGATTGGAGACTGTTGCGCGCTTTCAACGGCCAGCGCTTTTTCGAGCACCTCATCAAGGGGTTGTTTGAAACTCTCGCTGTAGGTTTCAGCGATAAGACGCGGGTTTTCATACAGCTCATTCGCGCGACTGCCATCCCTTGGCTTGCAACGTTTAAATTTTACACCACGTTCGGAGAGATCGGCTCTGACTGCGCTCACGGCGATGAGCGTGTTGACTTGCGCATCATTGATCTTTTTGTCAATAATTTGTTTCAGCCTTTCATGCTGGGTGCGGGTGATGGCATCCGTCAGGTCAAGCAAAATGATAAGCCCCGCTGTAATACCAGTCTTTTCCGAGCAAAGCGTGGTCTGGTCGCGCTGTTCCGGTTTAAGGGACTGGAGCAGGAAAAATACTACAGCAAGCAACACGAGCATGACCGCGATGAGCACTAGCGGAATAGCTTTTTTTCCACCTCTTGAACCAAGTCTCCTGCGCATAGGTTTACGCTAGCTATCGGGCTTGTTGCGCCAGTTGGTATCAGAATTTCCATTGAATGTATACATAATGTTGGTATAGTCTGCATGGATACGTTCTTTGGCCTCACGGATAAGTATAGTTAGTTGCTTCTGAGGAGTCGGTGCTGGCTTTGTGCCTGAATTGGTCACTGGCGGGAAGGTGTAGTCTTCAGAAAAATATTTCGGTGCTGGTGTTTGGCGCTCTTGCGTGTTGGCCTCTCTATAAGTCTTCAACAGCAAATTTACCTTTTGATTACACTGCTCCAAGAATACACCGAATTGGTTATGGAGCAAGTCCCACTCTATCGACGCCCTGCGGACATCCTCAATCTTATCTTCTACGCTCTCGTGCGCATCAGCGAGTTTTTGCAAGGCCTCATCGCGCTTTTTGGTTACCTCGGCAGGCACTGTATTATAGTAGTGTTCGGCCTCATGCTTTTTCCGCCACACCCTGCCATAACCAGGATATGGATCATCCGCGCTATAGGCCTTCCAGCCGGCAAGCCCTGCCATCAGCAATCCTAATAAGGCGAGAAGCCAGGCCTCGATACTTTCAGGGAAAAAATTGCCGGCAGTGATGTGGTCAATTGCGCGGCCCGCTGCCTGGTCCCAGGTTGCCCCTTCCTGCGTCATGGCATCACGAAAATGCGCCACGAAAAAATTGAATAGTGCTGTAAGAACTACCGCAATCACAAATATGGCTGTTCCAACCACCTTTTTCCACAGGAGCACATGATTGAAGTACCGTACCCCATAGCCAAAAACGCTTGCAAACCCGACATTGATGAATGAAATTCCAAACGCGATACCAACACCGCCTGCAATACCCATCACATGACTCTCGGCAAAGAAAACACCGTTCAGCACTGATTCAAAGATCAGGAAAAAAAGAAACCAGACAAACCATTGAAGAACCCCGTATCCTTCGTGGTTTGCCCTTGTGATTTGGTTGTCGCGACGAAAATCGTCAAGTTCCTTGCTCACGGTTTTGAGGTAGTCCCGACTGCTTGACAGCTCATTCCTCCAGATAGCGATTGCTGTCTGAAAATTGGTTTGCGCGGTGTTGACGTCATTTTGGAAGTCCGCGTGGATATCTCTGGTGATACGTTCTTCATAAACCGTCCTGTGTTCGTGAAACGTATCCAAACCCTGGCACCGGTGCTCTATCACCCGCTCAATAATCCTCTTTTCAACCAGGTCCAGGCTGGCAGCACTGGTTTCGGGAAAATCTCGTTTGCCGCGGTTGCTGCCTTCACCCTCAAGATGCAGTTCAGTCGCCATGCGCTGCACTTCAATATTAGGGAATATACCTGTATCGGGCATTGATGCCCTTCCCCCAACAAACCACTTGATCCATCCGAACATGCTATAGCTGTATCCGCTTCAGATTTGTTTGCTAATGTGTCACTATGTCGAAATGTATTGACCTTGGGGGTGGGGCCATGCAAAGGAATTTTGCGCGTGGTGACGGCTTGGATTTATTCGATCAATGGCACTGTATAAGATAGTGCGCCGATGATTCCATCATGGCCCTTAAAATTGGCATGGCACATTGCGCATTTCTCCAGCACTACCGGCACTGGCATGGCTTTACGTAAATAGCGTTTGCCATCTATGGTTACCACTTGTTCGTGTGTTGTTTCACCATTTATCAGTTTGTTCCTGGCTTCTTCCTCAAAGGCGTCTTTAGGTTTATTAGTGCTCGGATTAACGAGCACGTCGGTGAGCCCTACCAGGCGCACCTGATGCCAACCTTGTTGCTCCATTGCGTCGAAAATCATTTTGGCTGCGCTGGCGCCGGAAAATTTTGAAGGATCTGTCACATATTTGTCGGTGATTAACACGATAGCAGTTTTATAGAGGTCGTCGAGCATTTCAATCTGCTGACGGGTACGCAAAACAGATGGATCTTCGGCAGCAGTAGCAATATTGGCAATGGTGGCAAAAACCACACCTAAGACAGTAAACAGGGTAAGCGGACGATTTCGTTTAGTCATTTTGTTGCTCCTCTCTACAGTATCTATTGAAAGATGCCCAGCATCTCATTATATAACCTTCACGACTTGAATGCTCTAGGTCTGGTAATCGTTACCACAGCCGTAGGGTTCAAAGCAAACATTGAAGAAAATTGTTAGAAGGATATGAACATGGATGTACAGGATGGTCAGGATAATGTGTATAAAAGATAATAATCATGTGCTCTGATAAAGTGTAAATTCATTCCTTGCCGTGAATAAAAGAAAAGTGGATCGCGCTACGTTCATGATGGTGAATGCGATCGTTATGGTGAATAGCGATTCTGCAAGTAACAGTGGTGATACGCCAGATTAGCGTGTCACTGCATAATACTCGCTGATCAATCAAGTGCATAAAACCCTAAATCAGTATGCAACTTACAGCGGCGGTTTGTATTTGCCTGCATACGGTTATAAAAATCGTGGTTTATAGTGTGTAACCCCGTCATACGCTATAATCCGCAGTCCTTCGTGAATAAGGATGAGTAAGCTGAATCAAGCGTTTAGCTCAAAAGTGCTCCTGCAACAGCGCAAATACAACTATGGAATTCCCCTTTTGCAGTAGATAGATTTATGCACGAAACATTTAGTATTTAGAAAATTAAGAATTTTAGTCTCGCCAGCGGAACCCTTATGCAAATTAATCAGCCTCCCATTACCGGCCTATACGACCCCGCCTATGAACACGATTCTTGTGGTGTGGGTTTCGTCGTCGATATAAAAGGCCGCAAGTCTCATCAAATTATCAACAATGCGTTGACCGTTCTCAAAAATTTAATCCATCGCGGCGCCTGCGGTTGCGAAGAAAACACCGGTGATGGCGTCGGCATTCTCACACAAATTCCACATAAATTCTTTACGCGGGTCTGCAAAGAGATCAATGTTGAGCTGCCCAAGTTTGGGCACTATGGCGCAGGTATGGTGTTTCTGCCAAATGACGCTGCACAACGACAACAATGTCAGGATAAATTCCGCCAGATCATAAAAGAAGAAGAACAACGCTTATTGGGATGGCGGGACGTTCCTACGGACGATGCGTCGCTGGGTGCTACAGCAAGATCCGGTGAACCAACTTTTAAACAAGTCTTCATCGCTCGTAGCTCTACCCTGAAAGATGAGGTGGAGTTTGAGCGTAAACTTTATGTGATTCGAAAACGCATCGAACACGCTGTCTCAAACTCGGAGCTAACGCAGCGAAATCACTTTTACATCCCATCTCTTTCCTGCCGCACGTTCATATACAAGGGCATGTTAACCGGGTCGCAATTAGAACCTATGTTCCCGGACGTTTCCGAACCTGATTTTGAATCAGCGATGGCGCTGGTGCATCAACGCTTTTCAACGAATACCTTTCCCTCGTGGAATCTGGCGCAGCCATTCAGATATCTTTGTCACAACGGTGAAATTAACACGGTGCGCGGCAACATCAATTGGATGCGCGCGCGTGAATCGCTATGTGAATCTGAGTTATTCGGGGATGATTTGCAGAAGCTCTTCCCAATCGTGATTGAAGGTGGCAGTGATTCGGCCAGTTTCGATAATGTGATGGAATATTTGCACATGAGTGGCCGACCTTTGCAACATGCGATTTTAATGATGATTCCCGAGGCCTGGAGCGGCCACGAAACCATGGGTGATGAACGCAAGGCGTTTTACGAATATCACTCTTGCCTGATGGAGCCCTGGGACGGCCCCGCATCCATTGCCTTTACCGACGGAACTATCATTGGCGCGGTATTAGATAGAAATGGCTTGCGACCGTCGCGCTATTACGTGACTAAAGATGACATGGTGGTGATGGCATCCGAGGTCGGCGTATTGGAGATTCCCCCGGAAAACGTACTGATTAAGGAGCGGTTACACCCCGGACGTATTTTTATGGTGGACACCAGACAAGGCCGCATCATTGATGACGCAGAAATCAAAAGGCAGTTTACGCAGGCATACCCCTACGCGGATTGGCTAAAAGAATATTTGATACCGCTGGAAAACCTGCCACACCCAAAACAAATTCATGGCTCGGATTATGACACCTTGCTGCAACGACAACAGGCATTCGGATATACCCATGAAGATTTAAGAATATTGATGGCACCAATGGCTACCAACGGCATGGAACCGATTGGTTCCATGGGTACCGATACGGCTCTCGCGGTGTTGTCCAATCGATCACGTTTATTATACGACTATTTCAAGCAACTGTTCGCTCAGGTTACTAACCCGCCATTGGATGGCATCCGCGAAGAGTTGGTTACGCAGATAGCAACGAATATTGGCCCGGAAAAAAATCTGCTTAACCCTACACCCGCAAGCTGCCGACAAATTAAGCTTCAGTCACCAATACTTAGCAACGAGGAGTTGGCGCGGATTCGCGACGTCAATTTGCCCGGTTTGAAAACAAAAATGATCCCCATTCTATATCCGGTGGCACAAGGCGGAGACGGTTTGGACAAGGCACTTAAGGACGTAACCGCGCAAGTCGATACCGCTATCAATGCGGGTTACACCAATATCATTCTTTCGGATCGTGGGATTAATGATGAGCTAACTGCAATACCACCTTTATTAGCCACTGCCGGCGTACATCACTACCTGGTACGCGCCGGTACGCGCGCAAAAGTCGGTTTAATTGTTGAATCAGGCGAACCACGCGAGATCCATCATTTCGCAGTGCTGATTGGCTACGGCGCCGGGGCAGTAAACCCGTATCTGGCATTTGAATCTTTAGGCGATATGATCGGCAAGGGTTATCTGCCGAAAATGAAACACGAAACGGCCGTTAAAAACTTTATCAGGGCGATAAATAAAGGGCTTATCAAGACCATGTCTAAGATGGGCATCTCTACGGTACAGTCTTATCGTGGCGCGCAAATATTTGAGGCGATTGGCCTGCATAAAGAATTCGTCGACAAATATTTCACCTGGACGGCCTCGCGTATCGGCGGCATCGGCTTGGAAGAAGTCGCCAGGGAGATGTGCCTGCGTCATCACCACGCCTTTCCGCAACGGCCTGTGAAAAGACCGGATCTGGAGTGGGGAGGGGAATATCAATGGCGTCGCGATGGTGAGTACCACTTGTTTAACCCTGAAACCGTGTTTACGTTACAGCATGCCACGCGCTCTGGTCAGTACGGTGTTTTTAAGGAATACACGGACAAGGTTAATGATCAGAATGAAAATCTGGCCACATTACGCGGGTTGTTTGAGTTTAAATTTGCCAAACGACCTATCCCGATAGAAGAGGTAGAACCGATTGCAAACATTATGAGACGGTTTTCAACTGGTGCGATGTCTTACGGTTCTATCAGTAAAGAGGCACATGAAACTCTCGCTATCGCGATGAACCGTATCGGTGGCAGATCTAATACCGGTGAGGGTGGTGAAGACTCGCATCGCTACGTACCAGATGAAAACGGCGATTTAAGAAGAAGTGCTATCAAACAGGTGGCTTCTGGCCGGTTTGGGGTTACCAGCGAATATTTGGTGAACGCCGACGACTTGCAGATTAAAATGGCGCAGGGCGCAAAACCCGGTGAAGGCGGTCAATTACCCGGCACTAAGGTGTATCCATGGATCGCGAAAGTGCGCCACTCTACCGCTGGCGTGGGGTTGATTTCTCCACCACCACACCATGATATTTATTCCATTGAGGATCTGGCGCAGCTTATTCACGACTTAAAGAATGCCAACCCGCAAGCGCGCGTGCACGTAAAGTTGGTGGCGGAAGTGGGCGTGGGCACCGTGGCCGCGGGAGTGTCTAAGGCGCATGCGGACGTGGTATTGATCTCAGGCTATGACGGCGGCACCGGTGCATCGCCAATTAGCTCGTTAAAACACGCGGGCCTGCCCTGGGAGTTGGGACTCGCCGAGACTCAGCAGGTGTTGGTGCAAAATGGATTGCGTGATCGCATCGTAGTGCAAACGGACGGACAGCTAAAAACCGGGCGCGACGTGGTAGTGGCGGCGCTGTTAGGTGCTGAAGAATACGGCTTCTCCACAGCACCGCTGGTGGTAATGGGCTGCATCATGATGCGTGTTTGTCACCTGAATACCTGCCCGGTGGGCGTAGCTACGCAAAATCCACGGTTACGCAAGAAGTTCAGCGGGCAGCCTGAATTCGTAGAGAACTTTTTCAGGTACATTGCTGAAGAAGTCAGGGAATATATGGCAAAATTGGGTTTCAGGAGCATTGACCAGATGATCGGTCAGGTTGACCGTGTGGACGCGAGACGCGCCGTTGACCATTGGAAGGCACATGGTTTGGATTTCACGAATATCTTGTATAAACCCGAGGCGGCTCCAGGGGTGGGCGTTTACTGTGCCACCAGGCAAGAGCATGGATTGGAAAAATCGCTGGACGTCACTACGCTGGTGCCTCTTTGTAAAGACGCGATTGAAGAGCGTAAGCCAGTGGATATTATTTTGCCGATACAAAATACTAACCGAACGGTCGGCACTATTCTGGGTTATCAGATTACTAAACGCTACGGCGCGCAAGGTTTGCCGGAAGATACTGTTCGTATCCACTTCAACGGTTCCGCGGGCATGAGTTTCGGCGCCTTCGTGCCCAAGGGTGTAACTATGACTTTGGAGGGCGATGCTAACGATTATTTGGGCAAGGGCCTTTCCGGCGGCAAAATCATCGTCTATCCACCGCGGCACTCAACCTTTGTGCCGGAAGAAAATATCATCGTCGGAAACGTGTTACTGTACGGCGCCACCGCCGGTGAGGCGTATATACGCGGCATTGCCGGAGAACGCTTTTGCGTGCGTAATAGTGGCGTCAACAGTGTTGTCGAGGGCGTGGGAGATCACGCTTGTGAATACATGACGGGTGGGCGCGTGGTCGTGATCGGTGCCACCGGCAGAAATTTCGCAGCCGGGATGTCTGGCGGTATCGCTTATGTGTTGGCTGATAAGGAGCAATTCAGGATTTGCTGTAACCTTGATATGGTTGATTTAGAAGCAGTCTGTGATGATGAGGACACCGAGATGATCAGGTCTTTACTTATCCAACACGTTGAATATACCAAAAGCACGGTGGCAAAAAATATATTACGACATTGGCGCGAATATCAGGCTAAATTCGTGAAGGTGATGCCCAAAGATTATAAGCGGGTATTGGCCGCAATTAAAAAAGCCAGGGAGGCAGGCACTTCGGAAGATGAGGCCGTGATGGAGGCTGCGCATGGCTAAAGTCACTGGCTTTATGGAGTACGCGCGTGCACCGCAACCTTATCGCTCTATTGAAGAGCGTGTGCAGGACTGGCGCCAGGTTATGGCAGCATGGCAAATTGATGCCCTGCAGGAGCAGGCCGCGCGTTGCATGGATTGCGGGATTCCGTTTTGTCATGAGGGCTGTCCTTTGGGAAATTTAATCCCCGATTGGAATGATCTGGCGTACCGGGATCAATGGCGGGACGCAATCAGACGCTTACATGCGACTAATAATTTCCCCGAGTTTACCGGTACCCTGTGCCCTGCACCCTGTGAAGGTGCCTGCGTTTTAGGTATCAATGATGATGCGGTCACTATCAAGGGCGTGGAACTCACTATTATTGACAAGGCTTGGGAAAATGGCTGGGTACGGCCTGAAGTCGCAACCAAAAAAACCGGCAAAAAAGTTGGCGTGATCGGTTCCGGGCCTGCCGGACTGGCTGCCGCGCAGCAACTGGCGCGCGCTGGACATGAGGTTACGGTGTTTGAGCGCGCGGATCGTATCGGTGGCTTGTTACGCTACGGAATTCCAGAGTTTAAAATGGAGAAGCGGACGCTGGATCGGCGTCTGGATCAAATGCGCGCGGAAGGTGTAGTGTTTAAGACTAGCGCGCACGTAGGCGTCAATATATCCGTTGATGACGTTCGAGCAGACTTTGACGCGCTGTTATTGGCTGGTGGCGCTTGCGCGGCACGCGACTTACCGGTAGAAGGACGCGAACTCAAAGGCATACATCAGGCCATGGAATATTTGCCTATGCAAAATAAGGTTTGCGAAGGCGACGTCAGGCCGGATAACTTTATCAGCGCGCAGGATAAGCACGTGGTCATTATTGGCGGCGGCGACACTGGGGCCGACTGCCTGGGTAGTGCGAATCGCCAAGGCGCAAAATCGGTACATCAGCTTGAGATTATGCCCAGGCCGCCTGCTACGCGCGCGCCAGACAATCCCTGGCCGGAGTGGCCACGCATTTTCCGTACTGCTTCCGCACATGAGGAAGGCGTCGAGCGATGTTATTCGGTATCTACAAAACGCTTCATTGGCGATGCAAACGGTGACGTCAAGGGCCTGGAACTTGTCACAGTGGAGATGGTGAATGCCAATGGCGGCCGCCTGACCTTTGAAGAAGTGCCGGGAAGTAATGAAATATTACCTTGTGAACTGGCGCTGCTGGCAATGGGCTTTCTGGGCCCGGAGAAACCCGGTATGCTGGAGCAGTTGGGGGTTGCGCTTAACGTGCGGGGCAACGTGGTGCGCGGTGCAAACTGGATGACCAGCGTGAAGGGTGTGTTTACCGCCGGAGATATGCAGCGCGGACAGAGTTTGATCGTCTGGGCAATTGCTGAAGGCAGAAGCGCGGCACGCGGCATTGATGCCTATCTAATGGGAAGCTCGGAGCTTCCGGCGCCGGTACGCTGAATTTTCATAACGCAAACAAAATGCCGATTTCCTGTTATTTTTGGACTGCTGGTGGGGGACGAGATGGTTTTCGGAATGGTGGTGGCTGAGGATGGTCTGCAAAATTG
Source organism: Gammaproteobacteria bacterium (assembly GCA_963422595.1). Taxonomy (GTDB): domain Bacteria; phylum Pseudomonadota; class Gammaproteobacteria; order UBA4575; family UBA4575. The sequence goes on along the minus strand of OY730298.1, from coordinate 671,775 downwards.
GCCGCGGCGATGCCGTAACCAGGCAAAGCAGATTGCTGGTTTATTTTCTAAACAGCCATATAAACAGGGAGATAACCACGCTTATTATGATCATGGTGGTGATCGGGAAATACAGTTGAGACGTCTCTTTTTTGATTAGAATATCGCCTGGCAGCCTGCCGAGGGGCAATTTGCTAATAATCGGCCAGAGTATTCCCGCCGCAATAATGATGATGCCAATGGTGATCAGGGTCTTATTCATTAAGGAGGTATGCTTTACTGGTGTATGATTCACTCTGCCCGGCGGTAAACAATTTATCATCTGGACGTTATTATTATACAGTATAGCCAGTGTACCTGCCGTGCTCGGACATCAGTAATCAACATACTATTTTATAAGCTGTATAACGAATCGCGAAAATTACATGTGTATCAGGAAGTTTTTTAGCAGGTCTGTAGCACTGTTGATTACGGGCGCGCTGTTGTTGCTGCTTACCAGCCCGCTATGGATCGGCTGGATGATGGAATATGAGCATAATAAAACCAAACACGCCCTTGCTGATGTTGCCCTACAGTGCAGTGCCGGCAGTAGTGAAAAACGTGAGGTTTGGAGTAAATTGGGGGTCGCTGTTTTTTGTGAAAAAGACGGCGCAAAGCATGGTAGCTGGCAGGCATGGGATGGTGGCTATTTGCATATTTCGGGTAATTATGCCGACGGCAAAAAACATGGCGTCTGGAAATATTTTAATGCCTATGGAGAACGGTGGGGAACCAGAGTATATGCTTCCGGTAAAGAGGTTTCTGAACTCACTAATTTGCTAACCGCAGATGCGGTGCTTGTCAGGAAGCATGAGCGCAGGCTCTATCTTATAAAAAACGGCAAGGCGTATCGCACCTATGCCGTCAAACTGGGGGCTAATGCCGCGGGGCCTAAACAAATACAAGATGATGGACGTACCCCTGAAGGTTCGTATGTGTTAGATGCCAAAAACGAAAATAGCAGATTTTATAAGTCCATACACGTCTCGTACCCCAATAACGAGGAGCGCAAGCGGGCGCAGGAGGCTGGGGTTCTCCCGGGTGGCGCAATTATGATTCACGGACAACCTGATGGTTTCGGCTGGGCCTGGTGGATACTTGGTTTATGGGATTGGACTAATGGAAGTATCGCGGTTCGTAATAATGACATGGATGAAATCTGGGGCTTCGTCGAAGTTGGAACGCCTATTGAAATCATGCCATAACACCAGTGGTACTGGCTAAATGGATTGCCTGCATTCAGCAGGTATTATAAGCGTAAGCGGTAGTGCGAAACGTCTTTGCCGAATTGTGGTGACGTTCAAAATGCCGAAAAAACAATTTTTTTTCGTCCCTAGCCGCCCTTTGCGTCGTCAGCTGTCATTACGAACTGTTGCCGATTTGACGACTTAAGCTCGTAACCACCTGATTTAACAAAGATTTAACCGTGCCGCCATACGGCAAAAATGTTGGTAATTTTCTCTACGTTATAGTGCTTCGTTATGGGGGGTAGCGGTAAGCGCACACGGCAGGCAAACCATGTCAAAGCACTTCGATGATGACGGTAGTTTGTTATCGCGAGCGTAGTCAGGGTTTAGCTATCTTTAGCGCGGCTTTCGCAGAAAATACTCGCGCACTTTTTATCATAATTGTTACCCGTTTGTCAAGAGATTTTTAATGCCCGCGAAGGTGGTGGGAGTACGGATTATGGTGTTTTCTGCGACTTGTAGTAATTGTGATAAAAAACCTGGCAGCAGTAGTTTAAGTAGCCGCAACGTTCGACTAATATAATTTCCACTGCGTTCATTAACTGCGAAGCTGAAGCATCTCTGCGAGGGGTTTGATACGTTTATTTCAGAACCGTGAGTACGCCACCATGATTAAACTGCAAGGCACAGGAAGCATCAGATTCAGTCACCATCGGCAATCTGTGCGGCAAGTTTGCGGCTGAGGGCCTGCGCCGCGGCGATCTGATCCACAGTCATATCTTCCTCAATCACATCCCGCCGTTTTTTCCCATCTTCATGGCCTTGGACGGCAGCGAGATTGAACCATGCGTAGGCAAGAACGTCATCTTTGGGTACTCCCCGGCCCAAGTAGTACATAACTCCCAAGCCAAGCTGAGCTCCGGCATATCCCTGTTCGGCAGCCTTGCGGTACCAGGATACGGCTTGTCGGTCATCCTGGGGCACACCCCTGCCGTTGACGTACATAAGTCCCAGGTTGATCTGGGCTTTGGCATCTCCCTGTTCGGCAGCCTTGCGGTACCAGGATACGGCTTGTCGGTCATCCTGGGACACACCCTCGCCGTTGTCGTACATAAGTCCCAGGCTGAACTGGGCTGCGGCATCTCCCTGTTCGGCGGCCTTGCGGAACCAGGATGCGGCTTGTTGGTAGTCCCGGGGCACACCCTCGCCGTTGTAGTACATAAGTCCCAGGTTGAGCTGGGCTTTGGCATCTCCCTGTTCGGCAGCCTTGCGGTACCAGGATGTGGCTTGTTGGTAGTCATGGGGCACACCCTCGCCGTTGGCGTACATAAGTCCCAGGCTGAACTGGGCTTCGGCGAGTCCCTGTTCGGCAGCCTTGCGGAACCAGGATGCGGCTTGTTGGTCATCCCAAGGCACACCCTCGCCTGGGTAGTACATAAGTCCCAGATTGTACTGTGCGCCGGCGAGTCCCTGTTCGGCAGCCTTGCGGTACCAGGATACGGCTTGTCGGTCATCCCGGGGCACACCCCTGCCGCCGACGTACATGGCCCCCATGACGAGCTGGGCTTCGGCGAGTCCCTGCTCGGCAGCCTTGCGGAACCAGGATGCGGCTTGTTGGTCATCCTGGGGCACACCCCTGCCGTTGGCGTACATGCCCCCCAGGACGAGCTGGACTTCGGCATCTCCCTGTTCGGCAGCCTTGCGGTACCAGGATGCGGCTTGTTGATCATCATGGGACACACCCCGGCCCAGGTCGTACATACGTCCCAGGTTGGACTGGGCTTCAGCGAGTCCCTGTTCGGCAGCCTTGCGGTACCAGGATACAGCTTGTTGGTCATCCCAAGGCACACCCTCGCCGTTGTCGTACATAAGTCCCAGGTTGAACTGGGCTTTGGCATATCCCTGTTCGGCGGCCTTGCGGTACCAGGATGCGGCTTGTTGGTCATCCCGGGGCACACCCCTACCGTTGCCGTACATAAGTCCCAGGAGAAACTGGGCTTCGGCATGTCCCTGTTCGGCCAGCGGTTGGAACCTGCGCAAGGCAGTTGTGTAGTCGCCTTGCCGGTATGCCGCTACTCCCACCTCAAAGTCGGTACTAAGTGCCGGGCTTATGGTCAGGAGTAACAGGACTGCAAACAGGACGTTGCGCATGGCGGTGCCTTTACATTAAAAAATTGTCGTAACGGTCATTCTACAGAAAGTCCGGGGAGTACAATACACAAATACTTAAAGATGGATTGTGTGTCTGGACAAAAAATACTTGCGGCAATCCTTACCATCACCGGGTTGCAGAATTTTCTCGCATGGACACGTACCAATCTACCGGGATAATGGTCGTTGTTCTCTACGAATACGCTTATTGCAGAATTGTGACTGCACGACTGTAACCTTTGGGGAGCTGGGGCATCTCTGCGAGGGGTTTGATACGTTTATTTCAGAACCGTGAGTACGCCACCATGATTACACTGCAAGGCACAGGAAATCAGGTTCAGTCACCACCGGCAATCTGTGCGGCAAGTTTGCGGCTGAGGGCCTGCGCCGCGGCGATCTGATCCGCAGTCATATCTTCCTCAACCAAATCCCGCTGTTTTTTCCCATCTTCATGGCCTTGGACGGCAGCAAGATTGAACCATGCGTAGGCAAGAACGTCATCTTTGGGCACACCCTTGCCGTTGTGGTACATAAATCCCAGGTTGTACTGCGCGCCGGCGAGTCCCTGTTCGGCGGCCTTGCGGTACCAGAATACAGCCTGTTGGTAGTCTTGAGGCACGCCTTCGCCGTTGTGGTACATAAATCCCAAGTTGGACTGGGCTTCGACATATCCCTGTTCGGCGGCCTTGCGATACCAGGATACGGCTTGTTGGTCATCCTGGGGCACACCCTCGCCGTTGTCGTACATGACTCCCAGGTTGTTCTGCGCGCCGGCGTATCCCTGTTCGGCGGCCTTGCGGTACCAGAATACAGCCTGTTGGTAGTCTTGAGGCACGCCTTCGCCGTTGGCGTACATAACCCCCAGGGAGAACCGGGCTTTGGCATGTCCCTGTTCGGCAGCCTTGCGGTACCAGGATGCGGCTTGTTGGTAGTCCCGGGGCACACCCCTGCCGTTGCCGTACATAAGTCCCAGAAGGAACCGGGCTTCGGCATGTCCCTGTTCGGCCAGCGGTTGGAACCTGCGCAAGGCAGTTGTGTAGTCGCCCTGCTGGTATGCTTCCACTCCCGCGTCGAAGTCGGCGGCAGGTGCCGGGCTTATGGTCAGGAGTAACAGGGCTGCAAACAGGAGGTTGCGCATGGCGGTTCCCTGATATTAAAAAGTTGTCGTAACGGTCATTCTACAGAAAGTCCGGGGAGTACAATACACAAATACTTAAAGGTGGTTTTTGTTGCGGGCTATTTTTGCTCCGATTAACAGCATGCGTATAGTGCGTTCCGCAGCATCCGCCAAGTGGTCAGGTGCATTTTGCATGGCCTCGTCCAGTGACATGTCTTTTACGGCGGCACTGGCGATGCCATCAATTCCGTGCGCGAAGACTTTGCGTGCGTCATCTGCCAACGCGCCACCAATGGCAATGACCGGCACGTTGTATTTTTGCGCGGCTTTGGCGACTCCCGCGGGGGTTTTGCCAAATGCAGTTTGAAAGTCAATGCGACCTTCACCAGTAATCACCAGATCAGCACCTTTTATGTGTTTACTTAATTGGGTTGCTTCCAGCACGATGTCAATACCGCTTTGTAACCTGGCGCCGGCGAAGGCTACCAGACCGGCGCCCAGCCCACCCGCAGCACCGGCACCGGGCATGCGACCGACGCTGCGGTGAAGATCTCGTTTTATCAGTTTACCGAGATGCCTTAAATTGGCATCCAGTAGCGCCACCATTTTCGGGGTGGCGCCTTTTTGTGGCGCGAACACCTGGGCCGCGCCTTTGTTACCATATAAGGGATTCTCTACGTCACATGCAACGATAATATCGGTATCGGGTACTCTGGCGTCCAGTTGCCGCATGTCGATGGCCGCAATTTTGGATAACATCCCGCCGCAGCCGCGCGCCTTAATCTCGCTGCCACTGGTATTCAGGAATTTCACCCCAAGGGCTTGCGCCATGCCTGCTCCGCCATCGTTAGTCGCGGAACCACCGATGCCAATGATGATTTTTTTCGCGCCTTTGCGTATCGCGTCTGCTATCAGTTGCCCGGTGCCGTAGGTGGTGGTTGTAAGTGGGTTGCGATCGCGCCCATGTACCAGGGGCAGGCCGGAAGCCTCGGCCATTTCTATAACCGCGGTTTTGGATTGCGCTAACCACCCGTAGCGCGCGGTAATAAGCCTGCCAGCAGGTCCGGTTACACGTTTTTTTATGATCAGACCATGCGCTGCATCCACCATGGATTGCACCGTGCCTTCTCCACCATCGGCCATCGGCACTTTAATACATTTGGCCTTAGGCAAAACTCGCCTGATGCCCTTTTCAAGATATGTGGCTACCTCTGATGAGGTGAGATTGCCTTTGAATGAGTCGGGTGCGATGACAATTTTACGCATGCTTGTTCCTAAGGGTACTTCCCGGGGTTACTTTTGGGGTGATTCCTGACGACCGTTCAGGCATATTTTACCAGCCTTGCTATGCAGGCACTCATGCTAAATGGAATTTTTACAAGCGCCGGTGAAGGCCTGACTGGTTGCCGCTTATCATACCCTGCCGACCTTTGCAGCGTGGATAACGAAGATGCAACGTGGCTTGTCAACATGAGAAATATTGCCATATAAATTCTGCACTTTTGTAAACGGGAATTAGCATTATTTATCTAAGCAACATCGGTCGTGGAATAGTAATCTGCCAGTTTCGTTAGGGATGCGTGTATGCCACAGCCGACTGTTATCAGCGGAGGGATTATACCCGCACGCATTGCATTTGGCTTTAATAAAGAGTATAGTCGGGCTATTGATGGATATTTTTATGCAACAATTTTTACTGTGTGTGCGGCGACTATGCGCACCGCAGCTGTGCACGTGGCAGGAAACTACGGTGGTTCGCGGTTTTACAGGTTTTTTCCAACAGGTGAAAACGAACCGCAGGGTGTGACCTTCTAACTATACGCGGAAGGTTGCAGCTCACCTTCCGAACTTATCAAAAACCCCGGAAGCGTGAGCACCGGGGTTTTTTGTTGCTCGCGTGCAGGACCCAACCAGAGGGGCTTATTAACTTTTTGCAACCAGGAGGCGTAATGACAAAGACAGATAAAATTGTAACGGACAACGAGAGCGTGCGCTTCATGTTTTTTCTGTCCGGCAAGTTGTGGTATCGCACCGAAAGCGGTTTTAAGTTTCCGGTGCCCGTCAGGGAATCGGGGCCATCGGTGTTTCTTAATGAGGACCGCGCGAAGCGTTTTTATCCATACATTAAGGCGCATGCGGAAAGACTGGCCGCAAAACCGGATAAGGCGAAGGTGGCATAAGCAGCGGTTCAGGAGATGCTATGGCAAAGAATGTAAAACTGCGCAGCCGCAACCCATTACATGACCATCCACTGTTGAGTAAAGGTGGTGCGCATCAGAAAGCCAGTAAGGCGATCCGACAACGCGATAAAACCAGCTTGAAAAAGGAGTGGCTTCCCCATGAGATGGTTAATTCGGGGGGAGGGCAGGCAGGTGGCAAAGGTAACGCTAACTCTTCTCTAACGGTACGCGCGTAACCTGATAGCCGTCTTTTTCTATCAGGGCGAGAACTCCCTGATCACCATAAAGATGCAGAGCACCTACCGCAATAAAGGTCTTTTTTTCGCGCATGGGCTTACGCATGTAATGCTCCATGACGACGTTTCTGTCCTTGATGACGTGTTTCAGGTACAGTTGGCGGTAATGTTCGTTCTCTGGTTCGTCAGGAATAAAGTCGGTACTGATCTGGTACATCCTGGACAGGTCTTCCTGCAAATAGGCATCAAGCATGGTGTTGATGGTGTTCCTCATGTCGGCATAGCTGTTTACGGTAAACTCAAGCAGCTTGATTTGTGTTTCTTGCGGCATGGCGTAAAAGGTGGCTAAAAATTCTTCTATGCTTTCTACCTGATAGAGTTCTTTCCTTTGCGCCGCGGCGTGGTCCAGCAGCTCGTAATCCAGTATCAGCCCATCGGAGCTTTCGGCCTTGACCGCGAAACTGCGCATGGCAGCCCAGGGTTTTAGGTGTAACACGGTTTCTTTGGTAAGCCCTACGTCTAACAGAACTTTCTCGACTCGCAGGTACAGGTCTTTGCCGATTAGCTGTTGCAGCGTTTGCCCAGGTGGCAGCATCATGTCCTTTTTAACCATTTGGCCACCATGGTAAGGGTTCCAGTAGTGATCGCTGGGGAAGGCTTCCATGGCAAAACTGTTCATCTGGTTAAAGATTTCCATAACGTGTTTACGCACTTCATGCACGCGCTTGTTGTTCATGTGAATGGTGCCGAATACGTAGCCAATCAGTTCTTTGTCCTTTTCTATCTTCCACAACACCCCGCGCGTAAATCTGCCGGATTCTGGTTTCGGTTTGTTCAGTTCGGCTTGCAGCGTAAGCAGTCCTTCATCGGTAAGCTCGCCTATTTTTTCAACCACCGGAGTGTGAATTTTTTGTTCGGCGGCGACCGCCTGGCCGATGTTTATGCCCCCCGAATATGCTAATAACGTCGCCAACGTGATGGTAACGAATGCCGTTAACATTGCTCTTGCGTTCATGTGGTAAGTCTCCAGTAAGTTTTTTGCCGGGCAGCAGTCGGGCAATGGTTTACAGGACAACCCCACGACAGCTTTGGTCCCGGCAAGGTATACTCCTCTAGGTGTATTTCCTGAGGGTTTTGGGGATCTTGTCGTAGCCCACGGAGATGGCTTCATGTGGGCAGGCATCCACACAGGCAAAACAGCGTATACATTCATTTTCGTCAATGTATAGAGAGTTGTAGTATAGCCCGGAGGTATGGGCCGGCCGTATGCGCTCAAACGAGGCCACGCCATCAGTGCCATTAAGCTTAAAATTGGTGGCTTCAACAATGCAGTTTTTTACCGGCTTTACGAATAAGCATTCATCACAAAGCACGCACTTGGTGTTGTCTACCACCGGCGCCGGAGAACTGGAGTCTTCAAATTTGTCGTAGTAGATGTCCTGCTCTTTTAGCCCTGCCTGGCTTAACACTTTGATGCCATGATCGATCATCGGGGGAGGCCCACAAAAATAACTTTTGATAGCACCGATTTGGACTTTTCCTTTATCGAGAAATTCCTGTTTGAAGTATTCGGTGACAAAACCACGCGGCCCAGTCCAGTCACTATCGTCGGCTTCTTCCGATAAAACCGGAATAAACCGGAATGTGAAGTCCTGATGCCAGCGATCTTTCACAGTTTGCATTTGCCGCTGACAATACAGGTCTTGCTGCGCGCGTGCACCGTAAAAGAAATAGCAATCCCGCTGCGCTTGCAGGTTGCAGGCACGTTCAACAATGGCTTTAATGGCGCTCATGCCGCTGCCACCAGCGATACATACCATGGTTTTACTGGAGGCGTCTAATTGAAAACTGCCTAACGGGCCGGCTAGCTCTACCTGTTCACCAGTGCGATCGCGTTCCGCTAACCAACCGGATAATTTACCACCATGCACAAGACGGATAAAAAAGGTGTGTTCGCCGGGGCTTTCGTCATCCGGGTCTTTGGCAAAAGAGTAGGAGCGCGGCTTTTTGACGCCGGGCACTTTTATCGCGCCATATTGACCGGCAATGGCGGTTAAGGGCGGAGTGCCTGCGTCACACTTGATGACGATTTCAAAGGTGTCATAAGTGAGTTTGTTTATGGCCGTAATTATCCCTTTGTTGATCCTGACGCGACTACAGTTAATGTCTCTATCAGGCTCTGGTAACTTTCTGATGTATTGATCCAGTGGATCGTGAAAGTTTTTGTGTGCCGCTATCATCTGTTGCTCACTCCTCATTATGTTTGTCTGTGGCCGATAACAGGCTAGCTGAAGATACCTGGATGTTGTTCTTCAGCGAACGCCAAAATCTCTGCATCGGTCGCCTTAACTTCCTGATTGCGAGGGTCTTCGCGCCACTTTTTAATGTAGCCTTGCCTGCCACCCCATTCTTTTAGTAAGGCCTGCTTCCGCATGGCTTCACTGGCTTTCTCAACTTGCGCCAGACAGGAGTAAAAGGTGGGACTGGTGCCAAAGTCGGTCAGCATTTCAGAATTCAACGCATTGATGTTTATGCCACTGGGCGTATTACTGCCTTTAATCTGTTTTTGCGTGGAGCAAACACCAGGTAACATGCCGTCAATAATGATTGCGTAAGCGTAGGTTTCACCACGATCATTGTACATACGACATAAATCTCCATCTTCAATGTTGCGCGAAAAGGCGTCCGCCTTGTTGAGCTCAACCGTCGGACGGGACATCATCGCCTGTAACCGTGGCACCGATTGAAACGAGTCTCCAATAAAGTAGTGGGTGGCACTACTCAGCACTTGTAGCGGATATTGACTGCGCTTTGGATCTTCCTGACCTTCTATCTCCGGCACGTAGGCAGGTAACGGGTCGACGCCTTCTTCTTTTAGTGCCTCACACCATATATCAATTTTTCCGGATGGCGTCGGCCAGCCATTCTTCAGAAAGTTTCTTTTCTCCGAGCCGGTGTTGGCACGCACAAAGCCGTTCTTTTGAATGTCTTCGTAGGTTATGCCTTCCATTAAGGGGTTGTGTTTGCCTTCGTCAAACATGATGTCACGAATGATTTCCTCGTCGGTCTGCGTAAAGGCGTTGTCACCTTCTTCAACGTAGCCCATTTTGTTGGCCAGCATGCGGAATAACTCGGAGTTGCGCACGCTTTCTCCAAGCGGTTCGATCACGGGTTTGTTCATGGTGAAGTACCAGTTGCCATAGGTGGCTACCAGATCGGTGCGCTCTAATTGTGTGTCCGCGGGAATTACAATGTCGGCATACTGGCAGGTATCGGTCCAAAATGTCTCGTGCACGGCTACGAACAGATCATCACGCATCAGTCCCTTGCGCACGTTGTTGGAATTGGGCGCGCAGTTGGCGGGATCTGAGTCGTAGATGAAGATGCTTTTAATCGGCGGATCCATTTTGTTGCCATCGGCGTCAATATCATCGGCCAGCGCACGACCAATTTGTACCATGTTGATTTTCCGCTTGCGTTTACCAAGATCGGTGCGATGTAGTTTGTCCATGTCCCAGCGCAGCCACATTTCTTCCAGATTGCCAAAACAGGCACCCCCGCAAGGCTCGCGCCAGGCACCCGTGATGCAGGGAAGAATTAATACCGAGCGGCACATCTGACCGGCATTTTGATGACGGTTTAAGCCGTAATTTGCGCGAATAAATGATTTTTTGGTGGAGGCGTATTCTAAAGCCAGCTTTTCAACGTCGGCCGCGGATACCCCGGTGATCCTGGCAACTTTGTCTACCGGGTAGTCCGGCAGTTTGGTCTCAAGTAACGCTTCCCAGCCGTTAGTTTGCTGTTTCAGGAAGTCAACGTCGTGCAGTCCCTTGTCTACGATTATCTTCATCATCCCTAACGCCAGCGCAGCATCGGTTCCAGGTCTCGGTTGTATGTGCCAATCTGCCATCATGGTGGTGCGTGTAACGCGAGGATCGATGACGATAAGTTTCATACCGCGTTCTTTGGCTTCGCGAATGAAGGGAATGGCGTGCACCCCGGTACTTACTAAATTGGCACCCCATAAGATCATGAGGTCGGCTTCTTTGGCAGCTTCATGCACCGACATGTTGGGATGCGCCAGACCATAGGTGTGTAACCCAGCCCACATTGCGGCATAAATGCAGATAGATTGTACCAATCCCGCAGCTTGCATTTTGTTCCAGAAACGATAGTCCATGGTCCAGTAACCGACCATGCCCATGGTGCCGGAATATGAGTATGGCTGTACGGCCTCGCTGCCGTATTCCTGAATAACACTTTTGAAGTTGTCGGTGATGGTTTCCAGGGCCTGGTCCCAGCTAATGCGTTCAAATTTGGCGCCCAGACCCTTTGGCCCGACGCGCTTGTGCGGATAGAGCACGCGATTTTCATTGTAGACCAGGTCAAGATAGTGGTTCACCTTGTTACACAGGTAGCCGCGCGTAATCGGATGCGTGGGATCCCCTTGCACGCGCACTGCCTTGCCGCTACGGTCATCGCGCGTAACCAGCATGGAGCACGAGTCGGGACAATCATGCGGGCACGTAACATGGTGAATGGAGTGCCCTTCAGGGGCTTTAATTTTGTCAATTTGCATAGTGTAATCCTCCGCTACCACTCAGTGAGTAGAGTGTATAGATGTAACCTTTAAGAAAGCGTTGGTTTGTTCATGAACAGCAATAATGCAGTGCCTCCTGCCTGTCTGGTTCGCGTCTATAATCAGCCAGCTGCCTGTTTTAATGTATAAGTCGCTTTCCTGTAGGTGAATATTACTACTAGCCTTTACGCTCTACAACATAAGCCGGTGCTAAAGACGGCAAAACCGGGGTATAAAAAATAACAAATTTGACCGCTTGGGAGCGGATCGGTCAGGCTTTTTAAGGGAGACTACCTTTAAATTTACATGGATGGACATGATTTACAGGTTAGATGGGTAATTATATTGATAGCTTCAGGGGCACAAGAATAATCGAATGTGTCGGTGCATCGTACAGTTTCTTTGTATTCTGTATATCCACGTGCGTATTCTTTATTTCACATTGTTACGGGGTTGGTTTCCTTGTTAAGGTATTATTATGAGTATCCGGCAAAAAAGAGAAAATGTACCGTATTTCATGAAACCTGCCGCCGATCAACTCAGTTTTGATGACCGCCCGGAATGTATGCCGGAGCATGATTCCAAGCGTGTAAATATCCATGCTGAAAATAGTGAATTGCATGCATTAACAAACAAGGTGCATAACATTGACTGCATAGAGTTAATGGCGTCTATGCCCACTGATTCAGTGAATATGGTGTTTGCTGACCCACCTTTTAATCTTGATAAAAAATACTCTTCTTATAAAGATCACCTGCCCTTCAGAAAGTATATAAGTTGGACAGAGCAATGGATAGAGCAAGCCTGTAGAGTACTAAGACCGGATGGGAGTATATTTGTATACAATATACCCAGATTGCTGGTTCATACAGCTTCTATCCTCAATGAAATTGCCGAGTTCAGGCACTGGATAGCATGGGACTCTAATGGCAAACCTCTCGGGAAAACGCTGCAACCTTCTCATTATGGGATTCTGTTTTATTCCAAAACCAGGAACAGCAAGTTCTATGACGTGCGCGCCCCACATAAGACTTGCCGGATTTGTAAAGGCTACATTAAAGATTATGGCGGCAAAGAGCATTTACGCCATCGCTTCGGTTATCAGATAAGTGACGTATGGTCAGATATTCACAGGGTACGACACGCATCTAAAAGAATCGATGATCACCCGTGCCAGCTTCCGGTGCATTTGATTGAGCGCATGATTTTAATGACGACAGACGAAAACGATATTGTTGTTGATCCTTTTTGCGGTGGCGGTTCTGCCGCGGTAGCAACAAAACAGATGGGGAGGAGATATATCGGAGCAGAAATTGACAGGGGTTATTGGCTTGCGTCCGGTAAGAAGCTGAATGAGGCCAAACCAGTAAAACACGAAGGTATATATTGTTCTGTTCACTTAAAAAAGTTGTTTCGATACGTGATATAGACCTGATCAAATGAATGATACGAAGAAGGTAACACTCGATGCACTAATATCTGCTATGAGGATTTTTATCAACGTTCCAAAGGTGGAGGATTTAATACAACAGGATATAGAGAAATTGGTATCTAAAACTCTGCTTTCAAAAGCTGAAAATGGAGCGCGTCCGCCAGTTGATGTATTGACTGATTATTTAGGGTCGGATACGGAAGACCGGTTAAAAATAATAATTGGATTTTCTGGTGGTTCGTTAGAAAGATTAAAACGTGTTTTCGATGCTATTTACCCAAACAAAAGGTGGCGCAGGATTAACAGTGATGAAGAAACCAGAAGAAGAATTGCTGCCTTCCTTATAGATCCAAAGAATGAAAAAGTCTTTATACCTGAATTTATCAGAAGGAGTTTCTATTTGCCAAAAGACTGGATAAAGCTGCTACAGGATAAAGACTATCTGCAAGCCGTAGTAAGGAACGCTATGCAGTCAAAATATGCCGTGGATAATGGGCATGCAATTGAGCGAAGCATTGTATCTGAATTACAGAATATTGGAATTGATTGCCAGAAAGGGCCAGTAGAACTCGTAAACAATAAGGAAGTAGACGTGGCAATACCCCGGAACTGCATCCCCGCAGATTCTTATTATGTGTTCTTATTCACTTACTACGTCGTCATCCCAGAGTAGCCGTGCAAATGAGCAGGCACTGATGTATGAGGAGGTTCAAAAATACAATAGAAGAATGCGTGGTCGTAATATTGAAAATTCGGTAAAGTTAATAAATGTAATAGATGGCGGAGGCTGGTTGGCCAGAAAAAATGACCTGCGTAAAATATTTGAGGAGTGTGATTATTGCTTTGCATTTTCTGGTTTGTCGGAACTTATAAACCTGATAAAACAGATGTATCGTGAATGAATATGCTGTTACACGTCATGGGTAATTATCATGGCCTTTTCGTGTACCGTCTGAAAACCCACTACCCGGATCATTGATGACTTCAAAGGCGCAGGCAATAGCGCACTAACGCACCGTGCAGCCTACAGAAACAACGAAAGAATATAAATATGGATGGACCAGGATTTACAGATAATTAAGTTTGTGTGGACAGGCACCGGGCTGTCCCCTACGGGGGTTGATTGTATTTAATTGACGGGCAGTTGCGCACGTAGTTGATCTTTGTCAAACCACCATTCATCACCCGTCATTACATCAAGAATTCTGGCCAGGCGCGCGAATAGTTTGTCAATGTCGTTAAGTTCGAGAATCTCAACCCAGATTTTTATGGATTCTTCGTCTTCAATATTGCGATGACGCTTCGCGACTTTGGCGAGCACTTGCATGGTGAGAAAGGTCAGGTTTTTATGCTGCGCGCGCGCGCGCGTATCCGCAATGTAGTGCGCCGCCATAGCCGCAACGGCGGCGCCATCGGATTGATCCGGGGTTTCGTCCACAATGTTGTGCAGCATTTCCACCGATAAATTCGGGTCTATGGGGTAGGTAACCGCTAACCAGCAACCTTGCCCAAGCGCGGCAATCGATAGTTTTTGATCGGCCCGATATAGTACCTGGCAGGCCTGCACCGCGTGCTCGAATTTTTGTTCTGCGATAAATAGTTCTACCAGTGGACGCGCGCTATCCCAACCTTCCCGCTGGCGGCTTAAGCCGATTAACGCTTGCGCGATTTCAAGCTCGATGCGCGCGCGCTCAAGGTTGCCTGACTGGGTTGGTAAATGTCTTAGTTTCTGCCGGTGTCTGACCAGTTCATTCTCAAACCAGGCACGTTCATCAACAGATTGCGTGGCGCTGATGGTGTCGGCAAGCGGCCGTTGCCGAGGATCAAATTTCTCAACCATCAGGGCAGTTTTTCCAGTAATATGTGATTCTGACCAAAATAATTGTAACCAGTTGATTTAATTGAAATATATTTGTTTATTTCCGTTTGTAACCGGGGGTTATCAAGGTTAACCATGAAGCAGAGTTTACCCATGCGCAAACCACATGTTATGTCTGCGTGGGAATTTATGTCAAGATTGCCTGACACACGGTCCGCCAGCATTAAGGAGCAATGATCGTTGTTCCTTATAAATCGGGGTGCGTCGGTATGCCCGTATGGTGGCAGCTAACAGGTTTGTAACCAGGTATAATCGCGGAGACTTTGATACACCCGTACCAGTAAATCAGGCGGCTCTAACCTGTATCGCCACAGAATCATAAAGGGATACCAATGCCGGGAACGGATAACTTTACTGCAATACCAGATACCTTCAGTAAGGCTACCGCCAGCGTGTTTGGGGCGCACCGAACTATCAAGGCACCTGATATTTCTCTGCCGAAAAGTTTACCGCTAAACAGGCGTGTGCAGATGGATGGCCTGCAATTTTTGTCCCTGCTGCCGGCTGCATCGTTCGCGGTGGCGTTCTTTGATCCGCAATACCGCGGCGTCCTGAATAAAATGGGCTACGGCAATGAGGGCAAAGAAAGAGGTAAGCGTCGCTGCTCTCTTCCGCAGATGAGTGAACAGGTTATCGGGGAGTTTATTAGTGGTATCAATACTGTACTTATTCCATCAGGGCATTTATTCCTGTGGATTGATAAGTTTCATCTGTGCCAGGGATTTTCAGCGTGGCTTGACGACTCCAGCTTTGATGTAGTTGATATGATAGTTTGGAATAAACGGCGCATGGGTATGGGATATCGCAGCAGACGAGTGAGTGAGTATTTGATGGTTTTGCAAAAACCACCGCGCCGGGCGAAAGGTGCGTGGAAAGTGCATAACATACCGGATGTCTGGGATGAAAAACTGGTGGCCAATGGCGATAAGAGTCCCCATAGAAAGCCCTTAGAGCTGCAACGTGAATTGATTGCGGCCGTTAGTAATGAGGAGGATATAGTTATTGACCCGGCAGCAGGTTCGTTTTCGGTTATGGAGGCCGCACGGCTGGCACGTAGAAATTTTGTCGGTTGCGATGTAAACGCCTGAAGTATGGCGAGAACAGAGAACGCGAGACCCAGAAACGTGTCAGGTGGAATACGTACGCCTGTTTGGTATTCCTGAACCCGGTACAGATAAAAAAACCGCCCTTGCTGTATGTGTCAAGGGCGGTTTGTGTGTAAGCAGGGGGTTATCAGGCGTAGCCGGCCTGTTTGTTCAGACGCGCCGCAATTTTTAACTCTCCCTCACTGGCCATCTCTTCATCCCACTTGGCGAGTTGCCTCTTCATGTAGGCATGAAATACCGGCGGCAGTAACGCTAACGCATACAGGGTAAAGTATCCCCGCCCGCAGTTGGGCGCTCCTACTTCATCCAGTTCCCAAAAGTGCGTCTCGCCCCGGTCGTGATGATCCGCCTGACGACCGATCTCGATGAAAAACCAACTGGTAAACGCGGTGCTGTTGTCCCAGCTGTGACGATAGTCTATCGGCTGTCCTTTCTCTCGTATCAGTCCGTAATGCTCAAGATAGTTCAACGCCTCTAACTCGAAATTGGACATGATCCATACCGCGGCTAAACAGAGTATACCTAACCAACCACCTACAAACCAAAACAGCAGTACCGTCGGCAAGGCCATAAAGTATCCCCGTATCCACCGGTTTTGCCAGGATAGAAACGGTACGCCGATACGCTGTAAACGCTGCTTTTCCATCATGAATAAGAATTTGCTTTGCCCAAAACCCGATAGCGGATAGTGCATAAACATGCTGCGTCCACGTGGACTGGTGGCCGGATCATCCTGATGCCCTAATTCCAGGTGGTGGTTGTATACGTGCGCATAACAAAAATGTGCCTTGCCACTTAACGCCATCATCCAACGCGCGATTACAAAACTAAATCCCTTGGTGTGCGCCAACTCGTGACCGTAGATGATGCCTATGCCGGCAAAAATGCCGGTCGATAGTACCGCACCCCATAATTGTGTGCCGGTGATGCCGTCCTGTACTGTCATCCCCAGTAAGGTGGTCTCGCCTATCGGTACTCCATTGACGTATTGCCATATCCGCCACGCTAACGCTATCTGTAATACTACGAATATCGCTAACATGCCGTACATGGTGCCGTTCAATAACGGCACTACACCATAGGTGTCGCCATCACGATTGAAACCCGCCCCTGGCGTGCGCGCCTTGGTGAGGGTGTCAATGATGATCCCTACGCCTAATAGTACTACCCCGGTCCATACCCACGGGCCACCCGCCAATACCCCAAATAAACTTGCCACTATCAATAATGGCGCTAAAAAATACCTCGCATTAATTAAAAACCTCTCCATTTTTAACCTCCTCAATTCATTACGTCAGGCGCGTAATCCTGCTTATGTAATTCAGTGTTAAAAATATACCATTGTTATCACAATATGCAAAATAAATTACCGTTATGTAAAATAAAGTACTGATTGATAATTGCCGGAACGCTATACGCGCGCGTATAGCGAGGATTTATTGCGCTTTGTTAAGCTCGGCGTCAATTTTGCCGGGGATTTTGTTGTTGTTGGAGTACCTGCTAACGCCGTCAGCATGAATTTTGCCGCCGTATCGTGTAACACAACGCTGATACGACACGCCATAAGCGCACTAATCTCAACCACCATGCGACGCCATATTTGCTACACTTGCAAACACGCCGGCATGTATGGATGCCGCTAACTAAGAGTAAAGTTGCTTAAAATATGTCACAGAAGAGCACGTTTTCATATGAGGAGTTACTCGCTTGTGGTCGGGGCGAGATATTTGGGGCCGGTAATGCTCAATTACCCATGCCTGATATGTTGATGATTGACCGAATTACCAGGATTGCTGAAGATGGCGGTCGTTATGGGCGTGGCGAAATTCAGGCTGAACTGGATATTAAACCGGAACTGTGGTTTTTCGATTGCCACTTCCCCGGAGACCCGGTAATGCCGGGCTGCCTGGGGCTGGATGCCATGTGGCAGCTGTTGGGATTTTTCATCGCCTGGCAGGGTAACCCGGGTAAAGGCCGGGCGTTGGGCGTAAATGAAGTGCGTTTTACCGGGCAGGTGTTGCCAATCGCCAATAAGGTGAGCTATCAATTGGATATTAAAAAGGTGGTGCGCCGCGGCGTCACCATGGGCATCGCCGATGGCCGCATGTCGGTGGATGGCAGAGAAATTTATATCACTAAGGATTTACGCGTGGGATTGTTTTTGTCCACGCATGATTTTTAGGCCGGCCGGCAATTGTTGGGCGCGAAAGAATAAAGTGTCAGAGTTATTCGAGTTCGGTGTTTCGGCGCGTTGGAACGGATGGAAGGGTTGAGAGCAGCAATGCCATGAAGTGCTTGCGCTCGCTGATCATTAGCGCCTCTTTAATCAATACACAATTCATAATAGTGGCAAGCGGTTACGGTACGCCGGGGGTATAATTCCCTTAACAAGACTATTCGGCAACAAAGCCGATTTTGGCGTGTGTGCCGTCACAAAAGGGTCTGTTGCTACTTTGCTGGCAACGACATAGCCCGCCTACTTTGCGCATAATTTTCCGCTGTCTGGTATCCTGAATGCAGACCGCACCGCGGAAAATCAAGGGTCCGTTCGCCTGTACTTTGATTTCCAGGCTGCCTTCGTTAAGCAGGCTGTCTTCGGAGGCCGGTGGGTTGTTAAATGTGCCATTATCCTGAAAGCCGATTTTTTTATGCTCGCCATCACAGTAGGGCTTGTTGTTGGAGTGCCCGCAACGGCACAGGTATAGCTCTTCGGTTGCCGCCAGCAGTTCACCGTGGTGATTTTTTAACTCCAGTGTGCCAGTGATGTGTAATGGCCCATTCACGAACGGGGTGATGATGTTGCCGTTACTCATGATTAAAAGGTGTTACCGGGAAGTGAGGTTTATGCAAATTATTGAGGCTCATATTTTAGATACAATGAGTATCCATCGGGGGCTGAGATTTGTCAAACTCAACGTCGTCATGCCTGTATCCTGGTGATGAGTCAGCCTGGTTAGAGATCATAAGCCGTGATCATGGCCTTCTTTTGTACTGTCTAAAATTATTCGGACAGGCTGACCAGAACGGTCTCAATGTGTCGGTATATACACTGGACAGGCACAGGAATAATCGAATGTATCAACGCATCGTGCAGTTTCTTTGCATCCTGAATATCCTGCCCATTCATGTTTTCATGCTTTTTTCTATTGCTTAATTATCCTGTAAATCCTGTACATCCATGTTTAATATTTTTTACTCAGGTCTATTATAATAGTCCATCTCAATAGTCTATTTATGCTCTGTTGCAAAAACAATTTACGAACGTTGCCGGTTATCAGTTTATCAACGTCGACGACGTCTGGCGCGCGCGCCGACAGTTACAGGCGATGGGCGATCAGACGCATCTTAAGGGTACTATATCTGTCAGCACGGAAGGTATTAATCTGAGCCTTGCCGGAAGTGGCGCGGACGTTGCTTTTGTGATCGATAAATTGCAATCGGCATATGGCTTTACGCGGCTGATATTGAATAGTACTTATTCTGATACGATCCCATTTAAGCGCCTGTTGGTAAAGGTTTGTGACACGTTAGTTGCTACCAGTTCGACGCTGCAAAAAGTTGCACAGGCTGACCGCACGACGGCTACCACGGTTACAAAATACAGCGCGCCAGCGTACCTGTCGAGTGAGACGTTAAAACAGTGGCTGGATGACGACAGGGATTTTACTTTGTTGGATTTACGTAACGGGTTTGAGTATAAATTGGGCAGTTTTACCGACGCCAGACATTTGGGGTTGAGGCATTTTCGGGAGCTGAGAAAGGTCGTCAACCAGCTTACACGAATTCCTAAGGATAAGCCGTTGGTTACATTTTGCACGGGTGGCATTCGCTGTGAGAAAGGGGCGCCTGTAATGGCGACTCTGGGCTTTGCGCAGGTGTATCAACTAAGGGGCGGAATTCTTGATTATCTGTCAAAGTTTGGCGGCCATCATTGGCATGGGGATTGTTTTGTGTTTGATGAGCGTGTCTCGCTGGATAGCGGACTTAATCCAACTTACGCGAAATTGTGTAGAAGCTGCCAGGCGCCGTTACCAAAAAATGCAGAAAGATTTTGCTCCGCATGCGTGAATCCAGCTTAGGGGGCGCGCAACGTATGGAGTTGGCAGACGTTTGTTTTAACTTTACTAACCGGGCTTTTCGTAAAGATGCGGCCGAGGTTGTGCAGCGCGCGAATAAGGTGGGCGTGAGGTATTTTGTTGTGACCGGCTGTAACGTGGAGGATAGTGAATATGCGTTACAGTTGACCACGCGGTATGCCGGTATGTACGCAACCGCAGGGGTGCATCCGCACCTGGCTAAACAATGGGACGATGCGACGGTGCCGCGATTGCGCGCACTGGCGGCGCATGAGAAGGTGGTAGCAATAGGCGAGGCCGGCCTGGATTTCAATCGGAATTATTCGGACGCGGCACAACAAAAAAGGGCGTTTGCGGCGCAACTGGAACTGGCGGCTGAACTGGCGTTGCCAGTTTTTCTGCATGAACGTGACGCATATGACGACTTCGTGAAGCTGGTCTCTCAATTCCGCGAGCAGCTTGCAGGTGTAGTGGTGCATTGCTTTACCGGCAACGCCGCGCATCTGGATCGCTATATTGATCTGGATTGCCATATCGGTATTACGGGGTGGATATGTGATGAACGCCGCGGCCAGCATTTACAGCAGATCATTGCGCGCATTCCAACAAATCGCCTGATGATTGAAACTGATGCACCGTATTTGTTGCCCCGGGATTTGCCAGTGGATTCGGCATTTCCAAAACCTCGCGATCGCCGTAATGAACCCGCTTATTTACCGCATATATTGACCACGGTGGCGAACTGCAGACAAACTTCCATAGCACAAACCGCCATGGAAACCACGCGCACGGCCAGGCAGTTTTTTTCTATTTAGTAAAAAATCAAGGCGGCATATACTTAACCTTATTCAAGTATGGATTCCCGGTACAAAGATATTTCTAACATTTGCCGAGCTTAAGTGGTTGAGTTCGGCATTTCCTCAATGAGATATGTCAACGTGCCATGTAGTAGGTTATGGTGACAGAAACTGTAGCAGTTAGTAGTATTCAGGTAACGTATAAATTTCTATCCCGCCCTATGAGCCTGCAAACAATTATCGAGCGTAAAATTCGGGAGGCGCTGCGCCCGGCTTTTCTGGAGGTTGTTAATGAGAGTGGCTTGCATAATGTGCCGCGCGGTGCTGAATCGCATTTTAAGATTACCGTGGTAAGCGCGGAGTTTGATGATAGGGCATTGGTGGCACGCCACCGCTTGCTTAACGCATTGTTGAAAGAGGAGTTGGCAGGGCCAGTACACGCTTTGTCGTTGCACACACTGACACCAGCGGAGTGGCAGGCAAGGGATGGTGCAATCAGGAAGTCTCCACCCTGTCTGGGTGGTTCCAAGGCCGGCTAAGCGGGCTTTGAGGTATTTTGACACGTGGCCAGGCGGGCCAGCGTTTGTTGCATCATTGCTTCATTCACGGGATAGGCAAGTGTTGCAAAGAATTTGTATCGGGCACGCAGTTGTTGTAATTGGTGCTCGTGTTGTTTTTCAAAAAATACGATTAGTCGTATCTGCGGGTGTTGCTGCGCGACCGCGATAAGCGATTCGAGGCTGCTGGTACGATCTCTGAAGTCAGATTGATAGTTAAATTCCGCCACTATTACTCTGGGGGTGATTGTTTTCAGCGCCGCTAACGCCTTGCGCATACTGAATACGATGATGGGTTGATAACCATGGCGTTTGTATAGCCGGCTGAAGTCGGGATAACCGCCCAGTTCAACGATGGCGAGTAGCGGGTTTGTGGGATTGACGTTGGCTTGATGGGACAGGTTGTTCACTTAGTAGCGTTTGATTTGATAGTTGTTGTCGGATAGTCGCTGCATGTCGCCATAGTGTAGGACGAAGGTGTCGTTGCACTGGTCGGTGAAGTATTGTTTTAGATTTTCTTTGATTACCGGAAACGCGATTTCTGTCCAGGGAACGTCGGCTTCGTCCATTAACGCGACTTCTAAACTTTCATCGCCAGGGCTGGCTTTGCCACCGACCAGTTGACCACGAAATATTATGTAGACTTGATTGATGTGTGGCAGGTTGTACAGGGCATAGAGGCTTAGATTTGCTACTTCCGCACAGGCTTCTTCATGCGTTTCGCGCGCCGCGGCGGCATGCATGGTCTCTGCGTTTTCCATAAATCCTGCCGGTAACGTCCACTTTCCATAACGCGGCTCAATCGCGCGTTTGCATAACAGGATCTTGCCTTGCCATTCCGCAATACAGCCGGCTACGATTTTGGGGTTGTGGTAAAAAACTTCCTGACAGGAGGTGCACATGAATCTGTGTCGATTGTCACCTTTGGGAATAGTCAGCGTTATTTCCGCAGATCCACAGCTGCTGCAAAATTTCAAAGGATTTCCTCGTGGCTTTTTTGCCACCTTAGCAGAATCTGCCTTAGGGATTAAGCTGGATGCAGCCGCGGTGCACGCTGAAAATCAGTGCGAACGGTGATCGGTCTGGCAAAGCGGATGGGGCCCGGGGCCGAAACCCGAGTTGCTGATGGTGTAAATCAGCCAATCAGGCTTCTCCCGTGGCCACGGGTCGATTGGCGTCTTTACTCCATTCGCTCCATGAGCCGACATACAGGCGGGTGCTGGGAAAGCCGGCGATGCTCATGGCGAGTAGATTGTGACACGCGGTTACACCGGAACCACACATGCTAATAATCTGGTCTCGCCGATGATTGGAAAATACCGGCGTAAACCTTTTTTGCAGTTCGTCGGCGGGTAAGAATATGCCCTGTTTATCAAGATTTCCCGCAAACGGGTAGTTGATGGCGCCGGGCACGTGGCCTG
The DNA here is from genome assembly GCA_963422595.1 of Gammaproteobacteria bacterium. Classification (GTDB taxonomy): domain Bacteria; phylum Pseudomonadota; class Gammaproteobacteria; order UBA4575; family UBA4575. Next base: position 649,039 of record OY730298.1, on the reverse strand, counting down.
GACGCGGATCGGTTTTCTGGTCTATGGCGGTAAATCTCTCATGGGAGCGCGCGTCCAGTAGTGTGATGTCGCCCACTTGCATCCGCCGCTGTATAAAGTTGGTGTCTACCCATATGAAGTCGTCCACTTCGGCAATGAATACGCTGGTTGGCCTGGCGGTGGTTTTGGTCTCCAACGCGAACCCGAGTTCGCTCCATTTGTCGATGCCGCCGTCCAGTACCGCTACGCGCCGATGACCAACCCAGTTCAACAACCACCACATGCGCGCCGCAAAGGCGCCGGATGAATCATCGTAACAAATTGCCTGGCAGTCGTTACGTACTCCCCAGGAACGTAATTTTTCGGTGAAGACCTGCGGGTCGGGTAAAGGATGCCGACCGGAGGATGTGGTCATCGGCGAGGACAGGTCTGTGTCCAGATTGGCGAATTGCGCGCCGGGAATGTGTCCCTGGTTAAATTTTCGCAGCCCGCCCTGCGCGTCTTTCAGCATGAATCTACAGTCAAACACGAACCAGCTGTTATCACGAATATTTTCATGCAGGTCGTGCGCTGAAATAATCGTTCGGTAGCCCGTTATTGGTAGCATGATTTACTACTCCTTTTTTCTACGCTTACGTTTATATTCTGTCATGGCCGATACGTACCGCGCATGTGGAATATTGTCAACAGAGGAGTAACATTGTAACGCTTGTTGCACTAATTGAAAAATGTTTGTAACTCGCTGCACTCTATTGTTATCGGCAATATCGCGCGCCATCCCAAGCAGGCCACCATATTGAATTTTAGCAAAAACACTGTGCGGGGTCGCCAGTAAATCATCGGTGGCATTAAATGCCGGTAACCCAACCTGTTTGAATGCGGTTAATAAATGCTTGCATTGATGGCTGGCGCTGGCAGAGATACAGGAAATATCGGGGCCGGCGCGCCTGGTAACCAGGCGTGCCTTCTGGCAGGCGTAGTCTTGCCTGATTAAGGTCGCTGTAAAGCTGCATTTACAATCTGCCATGCTTCAGGCACTGGGGTGAATACATTCCAGGTTGGGGTTGCCACGAATGACTTCGTGCTGAAATTGACTGGGGCGTAAGCCTGTGTGCATGAGTAGTTGTTTTACGAGGTTGGCAATGGGTTCAGGCGCTACGATGTATATGGCAGCATTTTTAAGATGATTAATATGGCGCAGTGCCGCAGAAAATTTTGCTTCGATGGTCATCATGCCCTGGTATTGGCTGTCTATAATAGCATTGATGTCTTTGGATAGGGGAATGGGCGTGTAGTGCATTTGATCCAGGGCATCGTCCCAGGAGCGACACAGGTTGTCCAGATATAGACCTTCCGCGCCGCAAGCCAGCCAGTAAAGGTAGATCATGCGTTCATTGTCCTGCGCGGTTACATGTTCCAGCAGGCTTTTAATCGCCGCAAAACCGGTATCAAAGGCGACCATGATTAACGGGCTTGTGTCGGCTTCGTTGATTACGAAGTCACCATACGGGCCTTGTATGTTTAACCAGTCTCCAACGTTGAGATTGGTAAACATGAAATTGGAAAATGTGTCCTGTTGGAGTTTGCGCACGTGAAATTCAATGCGCCTGTCGTCACAGGGACAACTGGCGATGGCATAATCATGTGAGCGATTGTCGTCGTCGTAAACGCGCATGTATTGCCCGGCGATAAACCGGAGTCGCGCAGCACGCGAAACTTGCGTGGTAACGATCATCAGTGCGTCACTGAGGCGCTCTATGCGGCGGACTTTTGCAGGCAGGTTTTGCACCGGAATGTCGGTTACGTTGACGGCCACCGCCGCGTCAATCACTACGTCGGTGCAACACGCGGTAGAGCACATTAGCGCGTATCCCTGAATTTTCTCGGCAGCACGGATGACAAAATCGTGGGCGCGTAATAACCGGGTTTTTCCACTAATGATTCTGGCCTTGCACAGGCCGCAGTTGCCATTGCTGCAACCATAGTTAAGCGGTACGCCAGCACGGATGGCGGCGTCCAGAATGGATTCGTGCGCGGTGGCACTAAATAGATGCTTGCCGGAGGCTAACTGTACCTGATGTGTCATGCCTTGATGTGCGTGCGTTGGTGCCAGTGAATGGGTGTATATGGTCGCTGCTGTAATATTGATGGCGAGCTTACTATAAAATTCAGGGCTCTGATAAGCGTCAATAAGTTATATTTTTACATGAATTGGTAGCTTGTATTTGCGGATGGATGTCCGTATGTATTACAGTGGCTGGGGTGAACGCGCACGCTACTGCTTTGGCTAAAGATTTTTCTCAGTACGATTCCGTGCACGTCGGCGTGGTTTCGGATACGCATGGTTATATTGACCCGCACGTGTGCCAGCGGTTACGTAAGTGTCGGTTGATTTTACATGCCGGCGATATCGGTTCGGCACAGGTAATCAGCCAGTTACGGGCTATTGGCGACGAGGTGGTGCTGGTACGCGGCAATAATGACGTTCCGGTTAAATGGCCGTCATCAGAACACGTGGAATTGGCCACGCTGCATGAGGTTGAGGAGATTAAACTCCCCGGCGGCAGCGTCATACTCACGCACGGGGATCAATTTGATGCGGCCGCGAACCGGCATGTAAGGCTGCGGCAATGCTTTCCGTACGCCAGGGCCGTTGTGTATGGACATACTCACCGGCTGGTATGCGATCAACACGCTGTCCCCTGGGTGTTGAACCCCGGCGCGGCCGGTAAGGTGCGCACTGGCGGCGGGGCGTCTTGCCTGTTGATGGTTGCCGCTAAGGATGGGTGGGAGTTGTCGGAGTTTCGCGCCACAAATGCCCCTTGAGTGTTGCTGGCACGTTTTAGGTATATGGGCGCTGACGAGGTCCGCATAAAGCCTTGCGCGCGGGCTTTGCGCCTATGGTTTAGTTGACGTTGGCGGGCAGATTGTTTTTGATTATTTGTCCTTCGGGATGCAGTAAGGCAAGGTGTTCAACCTGACCAGCAGCGACTACGGCCACACCATGGTGACGATGCACGCCTTCGATGCTGAATTCAAACGCATAAAATCTGCGTATGCATAGTTTGTTGGCGGAGGTTTTCCCAAGCCTTGCGCGGTCTACGTGTACCGATTGGTCCAGTAGCTGAACCTGGTGTTCGGTGCACAGTTGACGACAATGTTTAAGCGTTATCTCACGGCTGCGTAAACTGTCCTGCCAATACCAGACTGCGGCCAGTAGTACGAGTAGGGCTAACAGGATTTCCATCTGCTACCTGATGAGCTACATATTATTGAGTTAATGCGGCAAAAATTTGCTGGCGAATAGCTTCGACTTTTCCTATGCCATTAATTTTAATGTATTGGGGTGCGCTTGCATCTCCACCCGCTGCCCAGTTGGCGTAGTAGGTAATGAGTGGTTCGGTTTGTTGATGATAAACTTTCAGGCGTTCACGCACGGTGTCTTCTTTGTCGTCTTCACGTTGCATGAGTGGCTCGCCAGTGTGGTCGTCCTGGTCTGCGACCCGGGGCGGGTTGAAAACCACGTGGTAGGTGCGCCCGGAGGCTGGATGTACGCGCCGCCCACTCATGCGCCTGACGATTGTTTCATCATTGACGTCAATTTCCACCACGTAGTCAATGATAGTACCTTGATCTTTGAGGCTGTGGGCCTGGGCGATAGTGCGCGGAAAACCATCTAATAAAAAACCGTTCTGGCAGTCTTTTTTGGCGATTCGCTCGCGCACCAGCCCAAGTACGATGTTGTCCGACACTAATCCCCCGGCTTGCATGATTTGTTTGGCTTGTAACCCCAGCGGCGTGCCTTCTTTGACGGCGGTACGTAGCATGTCACCAGTGGATATTTGTGGAATATGGTATGTTTCTTTGATGTAGTTGGCTTGTGTGCCTTTGCCAGCACCGGGGCCTCCTAATAAGATGATGCGCATTGTGTGTCTCCGGGATTATTTTATATTGTGTACACTAGAATCAGTATCACGCCTACTACTCTGATTGGTTAAATTGGAATACCATTTGTACATGACGTTGATAGATAAAAGTCGACGCCGGGGGTGTCTTGAATAACGATTAAACCGGGAGTTTTATGGAGAAACGTAACGCATTTTACGCGCAATCGGGCGGCGTCACCGCAGTGATTAACGCCACTGCATGCGCGGTTGTCGAAACCGCGCGTAAATATAAACATAAGATAGGCAGGGTTTATGCCGGCCGCAATGGCATTATCGGCGCACTTACCGAGGATTTGATTGATACTGCAAAGGAATCGGCCAGAGCCATCGCGGCATTGAAGCATACTCCGTCCGGGGCGTTTGGCTCGTGCCGTTATAAGTTAAAGACTATTGAGGAGAATCGCGCGCAATATGAGCGCCTGCTGGCGGTGTTTGAGGCACATAATATCGGTTATTTTTTTTATAACGGCGGCGGGGATTCGCAGGATACTGCAAATAAGGTTTCGCAGTTGAGTAAAACCATGGGGTATCCAATACAGTGTATCGGTATTCCTAAAACTGTAGATAATGATCTGCCGATTACGGATAGTTGCCCTGGTTTCGGTTCGGTTGCGAAATACGTCGCGGTGTCAATTAAGGAGGCGGCCTTTGACGTGAGGTCTATGGCGGAAACTTCCACTAAGGTGTTTGTTATGGAGGTTATGGGACGCCATGCCGGTTGGATTGCGGCCGCCAGCGGGCTGGCAAAAGAACGTGCGGATGAGGCACCACATATTATCCTGTTTCCGGAAATTGCTTTTGATCAAAAGTTGTTCCTGAGGCGCGTAAAGGCATGCGTGGAGGAGTATGGGTATTGCGTTATTTGCGTTTCCGAGGGCGCACGCTTCGCAGATGGAAAATTTGTCGCCGCAGCCGGCAACACCGATGCGTTTGGACATAGGCAGTTGGGCGGCGTGGCACCGGTTATCGCCGAGATGGTTAAGCAGGAGTATGGGTATAAGTATCATTGGGCAGTGGCCGATTATTTACAGCGCGCCGCCAGACATATCGCATCAAAGACGGACCTGGATCACGCCTATGCGGTGGGCAAGGCCGCCGTGCAGTTCGCCCTGCGCGGCAAAACCGCCATTATGCCGACTATCGTGCGCACGTCTGATAAACCTTATAGGTGGAAAATTGGCAGTACGCCGCTGGCGAAGGTGGCTAACGTAGAAAAGGCGATGCCGCGCGGTTATATCAGCAGAGATGGATTCGGCATTACTTCACGATGCAGGACTTATTTGGCACCGTTAATCAGGGGCGAGGCTTATCCACCTTATAAGGCCGGCTTGCCGAATTATATTCGGCTAAAGAATGTCCAGGCACCTAAAATATTGAACAAGAGCTTTGATCTTTAAGAAAAAACCCGCGTCGTTATATGAACGAGTTTGTGGCAAAGCGTAATATCCGTAATATGGGTGCGACGGATTTTGTGATACCCGCGTCAAATTAAGTGTGTAGTTCCCAAAAAAATATTACTGTCTAAGCGTTAGCTGATTGCCTTGATGAGCGACGGACAGGTATCGCAGAAAAGACATCCCTAATAAAATTTTCTCGCCCTGCATATGCGGATTAACACTGGCTTTAATGTCATGTAACGTGATCTCTCCTATACTCACGGTGTTCAGCGTTGTAGCGTATACCGTAACCGTGCCGTTGGCAGTCGAAACTAATAACGGAGCACCCTGTTTAAGTCCTAATTTTTTAGCTGCGCGGTACGGTATGGAAACATGGCTGGCGCCCGTATCTATTAAAAACGTAACTTTTTGATTGTTAATTCTCCCGGTGGTAACGTAATGACCGTATCTGCCACTTTGCAATACTACTTTTTTCTCACCGCTTTCAAGGATATGCGTATGTACATTTTGATTGGGGTTGCGTTTGTTCGTTTCCAGCACGCCAAAAAACCAAACCATCATGCCAAGCACTAAAATCCACGCGGCATAGAGCATGCCTTTACCTATGCGTTTTCTTTGTTGTTGAGGATTGTCGTCCATAGCCGATCATTCTAAAGCATCACAAACAATATGCTCTGCTATAGCTTGGCCACTGTGAATTCTTCAACGGTTGACAGGGATGGGATTAAAGACGGCCGGGCTAAAACATTTCCGATGAATCGACGTCGGTTTGGGTCTCTGGTGCTACCACACTGCGTGTTGGAATGTGGTCACCGGTGATCATTTGATCGTAACTCATTCCGGGACCTACCATGGGGTATACGCCTGCGTCAGGATCGATCATTACTTCTAGAAAGGCGGGGCCTGGGAAGTGGATAAATTGTTTTATCACCCGTGTAAGATCTGATTTTTTTTCTAAACGCACGGCATATTCGTAGCCGTCCGCTTGCGCGGCTTTTACGAAGTCTTTCTTATGCAGGGATTTGTCGCTGGCCGATAGTCTTCCCTTAAAGAAAAGCTTTTGCCATTGTTTCACCATGCCGTCACCAAGATTATTTAATACGACGATTTTTATGGGTAGCTTATAGGTGGTCACGGTTTCAAGCTCACCTATATTCATGCGTATACTGGCGTCACCGTCAATGTCAATGACGACTAAATCGGGCCTGGCGAATTGCGCGCCGATGGCCGCGGGCAAACCAAAACCCATGGTGCCCATGCTGCCCGACGTTAGCCATAGCCGCGGCGATTTAAAGTCGAAGTATTGCGCCGCCCACATTTGATGCTGACCTACGCCGGTGCTGATGATGGCTTTACCATTCGTGTGTTTGTTTATTTCTTCAATGACGGCGTAGGGCTGAAGCAGATGACTTTGGGTATCATAATTCATTGCATAGGTGCTTTTTAAGCCGGTAACGTGCGCGTTCCAGGAGGTAAAATCACCAGAAAATTGATACTCGTTGATTCCATAGTCCAATAGTTTATGTAACGCTTGCGGTAATAAGCCGATGTGATGCCAGTCGACACTTTTTACCTTGTGTATTTCCGAAGGGTCGATGTCGAAATGTGCGATAAAATTCGCTTTGGGCGCAAATTTATCCGGTACTGCCGCAACACGATCATCAAAACGCGCGCCTATGGCAATTAAAAAATCACAATCGTCAACCGCGTAGTTGGCAAAGGCGGTGCCGTGCATGCCCAGCATGTGTAGTGAACGCGCTTGCGTGGTGTCGTAGGCACCAATGCCCATTAACGTGGTTACCACGGGTATTTGAAACTGGTCCGCAAGGGCGCGTACCGCCGCTGCCGCATTGCCGTTGATAACGCCACCTCCTGCATAAATCAGGGGACGCTTTGATTGCCCAAAGGCATTAAAGAAAGATTGACAATCTGCATCGGTTAAAACACTTTTGGTGATTTCTTCAATGCGCTCGCGATAACCGCGTATGGGAAGCCGGCCCTGGCCTTGAAAAATTCCCTCCCAGTTTTGCACGTCTTTGGGAACGTCTATGACCACCGGACCAGAACGCCCGGTGCGCGCTATTTCAAATGCCGTGCGCACCGTGGCTTCTAATTTTTCCGCATCGGTAACTAAAAAGATGTGCTTGGCCACGGCACCCATGATGTTGGCCACGGGAGCTTCCTGAAACCCATCGCTGCCAATCGCGGGGGTTGGCACCTGGCCACTGATCACAACCATGGGAATGGAATCCGCCATGCAGTCACGCACCGGGGTTACGGTGTTGGTGGCACCTGGACCCGAAGTTACCATTACTACCCCAACTTTGCCGCTGGCGCGCGCGTAACCGGATGCCATAAAACCCGCACCCTGTTCGTTGGCAGGTACAATTAAAGGTATGGAATCATTGGTCTCGGCATTGAAACGAAACACCGCGTCATAAGTGGGTAGTATGGCACCACCACTATAACCAAATATGAATTCGCTGCCTTCTTGAGCGAGTACTTGCATGATGATATCGGAACCCATCATTCTGGTACCGGCTAACGGATGGCTGGGTGTCGCTATCTCACCGTCTGCGGTTGGCAGGGCCTGTTGCATAAGCTGTTGGATAATTGGCAGGTTTTTGTTGGGGGTTGTTGATTTTTTGACTATAACGTTAAACTTATAACGCTGCCACTCTATAGTTGTGAGTGCATCAGTGCCAGGTACTGGTGGCTAATGACCAAACTGATGGCACTGTATTTTCTTAACCCGATTGTAGATAACACCGCACGCGAGGTAATCAGTTGTATGCGCGCTTTGTGGTTAGTATTGCCCGGCACGTAATAAAAAATTATTCGCGATTGTCGTTTCTGGTTGGACGATTATGAGATGAGGATTTTGCAGCAGGAGAATACGGCGCGCACCGCTGGTGCGCGCTGAAGTCAATGGGCATTGTCCGCGAGTTCGGATGGAGCAATTTATCTTTTATCCCGCCCGCGTGCTTAGTCGATTATGTGGTGAACGGGGGCTTTCTCCATATCCCAGCTGTCGGATTCCTGGTCATAACGGGACAGGGTGAGGCAATGCCAGTCCTGATCGTCCAGCTTTGGATGATCGCCACGATAGTAGTACCCCGGCCAGCGCGTCTCTTTGCGGAACATGGTATGGTGGACTACCGACTGTGAGGCTATAAACCGGTGCTGAAGTTCCCAGGCTCTTTGCAGCTGGTGAAGGTCTTCGGCACCAATGTGGTTAAGGTCTTCCTTCAGCATGTCCAGCAGCTCCAGACCGCGAGTGAGCAGGGGCTCATTAGTCATGTAGTTGGCACTAATCCCACCTGCGTATTCGTCCATGATTTTTTCCAGACGCTGAAGACCATGCAGCGGTAAAATATAGCTTGGCGAAACAGTTCCGGCTACGATCTCGTTACGACCAACTGCGTAGTTCTCCAGGGGCTGGTAGATGATTTCCTTCAGGTCCTGATACTGTTTCTCGCTTATTCGCAGTTTTTCATTCTTCAGGTCGTTTACGTAGTTGACCGCTGCCTTGGCCGCAATGCGACCTTCGGTGTAGGACCCCGACGAGAATTTGTGCGCGCTACCACCAACGGTGTCACCGGCACCAAATAGCCCCTCGACGGTCATCATGCGGTTGTATCCCCACTGGTAATCAGCAGGCGCACAATCCTCGGGGCCACTTGCCCAAGCACCCGAGCAGGTCGCATGAGACCCCATGACGTAGGGCTCAGAGGTGGTCAGTTCCGGGTTGACGTGCTTGGGATCGATGTTTTGCGATGCCCAAACGACCGCCTGCCCAATGGTCATGCCAAGAAAGTTTTCCCATCCCACGGTTTCCTTGTGCGGATCCTGAAAGGCTTCTTTGGTCACCATGCGAATGGGGCCTCGACCAGCTTTCATTTCTTCAAGAAAGGCGTGGTTACGTAAACAGGTCGGCACCGGATGATTGTCTATGTAGTCTCCAACAAGTTGCTTGGTTTGCTCGTACCATTTGGATTCGTATTCTTCACCATACGCATTTTCGGTGTAGGTCTTGAGGTGCAGGAAATAGGCTCCGACCGGGCCATAACCGTCTTTGAATCGGGCCAGGACGATGCGATTTTCCATCTGTGTCATTTTAGCACCAGCAAGAATCGGCAGTGCGTAGGCCGAGGCACTACTCCACGGGGCATACCAGGTGCGTCCCATGCCTTCTCCCACCGCGCGAGGTTTGTAAATGTGTGATGCCCCACCAGCACAAACGATTACGGCCTTGGCCTTAAAGACGTAGAAATCTCCAGTACGAACGTTGAAACCAACAGCACCAGCCACGCGATTGGGCCTGGCTTCGTCCATCAGCAGGTGGGTCACCATGATGCGGTTGTAAACTTCGTTAGCAGCCTTGCGGGCAGCTTCGGCAACGATCGGCTTGTAGCTTTCGCCGTGAATCATAATCTGCCATTTGCCTTCGCGCTGGTAACGTCCGGTCTCCGGATCGCGCATGATGGGAAGCCCCCACTCTTCAAATTTGTGCACTGTGGAGTCTACGTGCCGAGCAATGTCATAGCCCAGATCTTCGCGCACCAGCCCCATGAGGTCGCTGCGCGCGTAGCGGACGTGGTCCTCCGGCTGATTCTCGCCCCACTGCATGCCCATGTAGCAGTTGATGGCGTAAAGACCTTGCGCAACCGCACCACTACGCTCGATATTGGCTTTTTCAACACAAACTACCTTCAGGTCGCGCCCCCAGTATTTGGACTCATAGGTGGCACCACAACCGGCCATGCCACCACCAACGACGAGCACGTCGGAATCCACGAACACTGTTTTTCTTTGATTAAACCATCCCACTAGACCGCTCCCTGCTTGAGTTGAGCCGGCTTCAATGCGGGTAACCCACTACTGACGTTGAGCGCGTCCGGCTCGTGCGCGAGTTCCTGGGATTGCAGCGCTTCCGCGCCAGGCACTTGCAGATCAGCCGGTGATGGAATCGTCCCCCATTTTGTAGTGCGGATGGGCGAGACAAAATTCTTTTCGCGGCCATCACGAAACTTGATCTTCCAGGATATTGTGCCCTTTTCCTCTTCACGCAGCACTCTGACACTGTGACCGAGAGGCGCAAAGTCGGCGTAGCCGCGCGCGTCAATGGCGTTTTGCGGACAAGCCTTTACGCAGGAGTAGCACTCCCAGCACATATTGGGTTCAATGTTGTAGGCGCGGCGATAGGTTTTGTCGATGTGCATAATATCTGATGGACAAATATCAACGCAGTGACCGCAACCATCGCAACGGGTCATATAAACGAAAGTAGGCATGTTATTCTGTCATCTCCTGTTGTTGTGTATACAATTATGCTGATGCTGATGACCAGGTGATCACCTGCACCAGTACCCGCCCGTATCCGACCAACCAATCTAACTTAATAATTCTGCGGTAGTCCGCTGGCTTTACCAAACGTTTCAGGCTTGTCAGCCGGCGCCGGTAAGTTGCTTCTTGAACCGTCTGCTTCGGCTACTCTTTTTTGCAGGGCGGCAGCGGGCTTGAAGAACATGTGCGCGAACTTGGACCAGGGTATGGAACCGAATAATATCGTGGTGGCAAGTACATATAGCCCGAAAATCAGCCACCCAATGATTGACCCCTGTAACCATGACCATGCCAAGGCCAGCGTGGTGCTGGCAACCAGTGAGAGTATAAACAGGTCAGCACGCATGACGTGAAACGGTGAATTGCCCTCGGCCACGACGTCAACCCGAATGAAGAACCAGAACCAGTAGCCGCCAACACATACCATCAATGCCCCGAGATGCCATAACAGCGGCCACATAACGGGCGTCGGATTGGTGGCGGTCGGGTATCCAAACACCATGATGGCGGTGGCAATCAGATATGCGACAAAACCGTACATTGTCAGCAGATGGGCAATTCTGCGCCTGGCGGTGCAAAACTCCGATGACGTTAATACCTCACTTGCCAGGGTTTGTGCCGCCATGGCCATGACTTCCCCACCACCGACTTGCTTCGACCCTTTGTGCTTCGACTTTTGCCAGTCTTCAAAGAAGTATTTAGCACTTTTTTTGTGTATGACGTCAATCAGGGTGCCGGCCACGACCAGAACGAGCATGATCACGACATAGGTCTGTGTGACTCCGGAAGCTACGTGCACCGAAAGCTCAGCAAAGGGATTGCTGGTGAACATTATTCAGAACTCCGCGTAAAGTTATTGTTTTTTGGTAGTGTAAGTGTGCTGGCGATGCAACAATGATTCAACAAAAATAAAATTATACTAGTTTAAGGTGGCCTTATAACCATTTGTTAAGCTACCCGTTCACGCTTTAATCATATACGATACCCTGAGTTTATATGGTTGCCAGGGGCTGTGGCTATGCTGAAGATTGAGCGTTACCGCGTGCATAGGACAGCTGAAATATTTGAGCCTTGCCATAAATTCACGCATAAACCTTATGATATCGAACGCTTGCGTCATGATTCGGTCATCGGCAGAGTCGGGCTGCCCATGTCTAAACTATAATTAAGATGAAAGCAAAATCTTTTAAGCCTGAAGAATATTTCGTAGAGGTAGAACCTTACTACGCACCAGTTGGCGAGGAAATTGAGGTTTTTGAGTCAGCTTATAAAAATCAACTGCCAATGCTGCTGAAAGGCCCTACAGGTTGCGGTAAAACTCGCTTTATGGAGTATATGAGCTGGCGATTAAAACGCCCATTAATCACGATTTCCTGTCACGATGACTTAACTGCGTCTGATCTTGTGGGTCGCTATCTGGTAACTGGTGGAGAAACTGTATGGGTCGATGGACCATTGGCGCGTTCAGTGCGCGCAGGCAGCATTTGCTATCTGGACGAGATCGTTGAGGCCAGAAAGGATACCACTGTGGTGATTCACCCTTTGTGTGATGATCGCCGTGTTTTACCGATGGAAAAATTGGGTGAATTGCTGACAGCACCCTTGGAGTTTTGTATGGCTATCTCGTATAACCCCGGTTATCAAAGCGTGTTGAAAGACTTGAAACAGAGCACCAGACAACGCTTTGTCGCATTAGAATTTAACTACCCGGAGGCGTCAGTTGAGCAAAAAATTGTTGAGCAGGAGACGGGCGTGGATAGCAACACGGCAAAACAATTAGTAAAGTTCGCACATATGACGCGCAACCTTAAAGGCAGTGGCCTGGATGAGGGCGCCAGCACTCGCCTGCTGGTGCACGCCGCCAAGCTGATTGTAACAGGGGTAAATCCCGTTACCGCATGCGCGAGTTGCATCTCCCTGGCACTTACTGACGATGCTGAGATGTTAACCGCAGTAAACGAGTTGAGTGCTTCTGTGTTTTAGTTCACTACACACCTGCCACGTCGCAAAAGGTTATCCCCAACGATATAACCCTGCCCATAATTTAGTAGTTAAGGTATTTTCGCTAAAGACTGCGGTGAATCATGCATGCGCCCGGGGGTTTATCCTTGTTAAATTCTTCCACTGTGCTGACGAGATTAATCGTAAAAATCAGACGCGGCGCGTGCGAATCATGATAATCAGGAGTATTTTAGTCAATATTGATTGAAATAGGCTGTCTCTATCATGCAGACATACAAAATTGATTCTCTGATATAACTTAGTTACTACAAAAGAGGAGGAAATCACATGTCGAACGATATCGTGAGCAGAAAAGGTGAGGTCGTTGGCCAGTGGGACGGTAATGACGTAAATGACTTAAAGAATGAGCTGGCACGTATAAAAAGAGAGTTGCAGGGCGACCGCGTTGAACATACGGGGGTTCCGCATAAAGACCGGTTTCCAGAGGATTTACAGGGGTTTACTGCTTATATTATCTGGGCGGTGGATAAAAGTGAGAATTGTCTGACGGGTTCTGGCGCGAATCGTATTGAACCTATTGCACAAATTCGCGAATTCTACGCCAACGATATTGCTAAGGATGCGCTGGGCAGGGCACGCGATTGAACCAGGCGTTTTATTGCCAGGTTTTACGGATTTTAAGGTACTTTAACAAATACTGTACCGCGGGTATTTTTCGACTATCTGCCCCATCGGTCAATCACTATGACGTAACGACCCCACTGAAGCTACTGGAAATTATCAGCGAAAATTGTCGGGCGGCAAGAGAGGTTATGCGCAGATTAACGTCTGCTTACCATCCATGGTTATAGGGACTACGTCTCTCGAATTGCAGCAAAGCTGAGGTGCCTTGCAACGATTAAGGGGAAGAAACGATTTTACGCAGTGCTGTTCCTGCATTGAAACGATAAAATATGCTGGTCATCACGATTGCCGCATGGCCTCACTTCGCACAATGATAAAAGTTATATCATTGCGAACGAAGTGAAGCAGTGCAGTAAAAACGAGTGTTTGCGTGAAGGAGTTTGAAGTGCTGCACTAAACTGATGTTTGCTTATCAAAATATGCAGATGTCTTTCACGCCATTCTACAAGAGTGTTTGCAATTTAGACTCGCTTATAAAAATTTAATCGTTAGTAAAAATACTAACGATAACATTACAATAAAAAGTGCAGTTTCTACCCATAGCGAAACTATAAAATTGTCGACTTTTGTAATAAATTTGTCCACATTTGTATCCTCATAGTTGTTAAAAATCAATGAGGGGCATTATAAACAAGTATATTAATACTTTATAATATACCAATATAGGTATATTCTTAAAAATATAGATAACCTGTTGACATTAGGAAGCGGGACTAGTGCTGCCGCTATATGAGAAGGCTCTGGTAGCTTTGCTTGAGGGGCCTTCATGCGGAATTGAGGCGGAATTCTGCCGCATCAGATTAACAGTTTGCCGCTTACCCTCCTTAGTGTCTGCAAGATTGGACGAGTGAAACAGATAAGCCAGCACCATGTCCAGTTGAGCTTTTTACCGCTTTATACAGGCCGTTATGCAAAAACCGGCAGAAGTTCGGCGACAAGGATCAAACAGAGATGTACGAAACGCAGCCGTGAATGCCGCACACGTTTGTTATGTCTATTCGGACCCCGATGGTGGTTCTTACATCGCATTCGAAGATAAAGCTACTGTAACAAGAAAAAAGAAAACAGCAAAGGTTGTCCCTGATAAGCATCACCCTGATTCAAACGGAGTAACTCCAATTGGGATAAAGTCCCCAGACTCTGTTGAAGTCGTCATACGGCGCTTGAACCGGCCCTACTGGATTGATTTGGCGTTTCGGGTCGGAGGCCTGGTTGTGACCGTGTTGGCAGTAATTTTTGCCATCATCCAGCCGGGTGTCTACCTAACACTAGCAATCGTGGCTTGCTTGATTGTGTTCGCGCTGGCGATAATTTGTTACCATAGTAATGCCGCCTGATGATCTGCCGTTGGCTCGGTTGAATAACATTTTTCGGCCGCGGAGGCGGTAGAGCAGTAAAATCAGATGTGAATCGTTTATGGCAAGCTCATTTCTTCCCATTCACGCCGCATTGTCGTTAGCGTCTGGCTTTGATCCTTGGGGTTGCGACTCTTTCTCCTTCCCAGCTTTCTTTTCACCCGCAACCACCAAAGGCGCGTGCATTTGCTCATAGAGAATAAACAGGTGCTCCACCCGCTCGCGTTCGGAGGCGAAGCCGGTGCGACGGTAGAGGCGGTCCACGGCGCGGCCGAGGGCCTAGCGAGGGCTGGGGTTGGTCGCAGAGTGATCCCATCCTAAAACGTCCACTGACAGTTATCTACGGTATGTGCTTCTCGTAGGTCTTGGAGTCGGACGCAGCGCGCCATCGGATCGTCACGCTTCCGTCTTGCTCCATCTCCATGACGAACGATCCGAGCGGTTTGTACCCGCATTCGATCTCGGCCTGTACCGCGTCGGATATCTTCTCCGCACGCACGACGAAAGACGCCAGGATACGCGCCACCTCCAAGGGGTCGCGAGACTCGGTGGAGATCTGCGTTCCGAAGTGGTCGTCTGGAATGTCGAGACCAACATCGATAAAGACCCTTCCTTCGACACGATCAGCAGTCGAAACAAGCACGGTTGCAACATCGGCCAGTGGTTTGAAGTCCTTGTTCTTATTCCACGCTGCCAAGCTGTCCAATGTACGTTGTGCTAGACTGAGTCAGAAACGGGTACAAACGCCATAAGGGAGGGTAAGAGATGAAAAACGAGAGGAACATGATCGATACGGCGTGCCAACTCGGAAGGTCGCTGAGGGTTCTACTGGAAATTGCGATCCAACGACCCGGAGAGAGTCGGGAAGATGCAGAGGACAGATCAAGGCTCGATTTCGGGATGACCAGCATCGTTCTCTACGCGCTAATCGTGGAGCTGACGATCAAGGGGATCTGGTCGTATGAGAACCGCGACGCGGAGCCCGAGCACACGCACCACATCGCGAATATTTTCAACAAGCTGCAACATGGCACACAAACACAAATCAAGAGAATCTACGAGAGTGCTTGCGAGCGCTACGCACTTGTCCTGTCGGAAGGGAGACGGCAGTTGGGGAAAGAGAGATTCCAAGTCGAGATGGCATCGCTTGAAGAGGCCCTGCAATGGAACGCGAACGCGATGATCCACTTCAAGTACGACCTGACTCCACGTGGGAAGACCGTACCAGCCGGGGCAATGTGGGACGGAGAAACGATTTGGATCCTTCCAAAGGACAAAGTGCCAAACTTCGGATTGCAGTTGGTAGAGTGGGCCGAGGCGGAGTTGCGCCGAAGACGAGGCGCTTGAATCATCCGAAGCGACTATCACGGGCCACCGCAACATCAGAGAATCTCTGATGAATTCAGAGATTCCTCAGAACTGCCCTCTCGAGTCTGAGAGAGTCGGCGTTCGCACTGGTACAAAACTCATTTAGGAGCCCGGCAGGCACCTCGCTATGGTGAAGCAGCGCGATGTGAGGTTTGGTGTCAACCACTATTCCAACTCCGTAGTAACCCCAGGCCATTGGAGAACAGAGATTCCAATAAAGGCCCGTATCCCGTCAGTGTGTGGAAAGCTCGTGGGTGATTGTGGACTCCGTCAGGAACATTCAGAATGGCAAATCATCCTCATCTATTGGCGTACGTGATCGTTCAGGTGACTTGCGATCATGTGAGAGGCTAGGCCGCGATTTTCCTGATTGTATTCTGTTGCCTTGTTCGTCTATGCGACCGGCCACTTCTCGAAGCTCCCTCCGGTATCGCCAAGCATCTTCCTCTTCGCATTCATGCAATGGCGGCCAATTTCCATCCATGACTGCTTCGATTACCGCTTCCACTTGGACAGGCGCGATGTATCCTATTCCGTCAGTAGCATCGAATTCCAACAACCGCCATAGGAACCGCTTCTGTACCGGAACTATTGTTTCGCGCGGTAAGAACCACAATTTGCCATCATCGTCCTCATGTTCTCTTGCACTGTTCATGACATCGAAATAAACGTGAACTCCTGAGTTGGACCACTTTTCCAACAGTCTACTCGTTCCCCGCCATTCGATTTGATACATCATCGGACTACAAGTTGCGAGATCATGAGCCATCCCTACGTAAAACCAACCGACAAGGTGTCGTGCATCGACAATCCAAATCATGTTCTTGTAAAAGCGTTCTCGACTTAGCGCTTCGTGTTCTGTGATGGGGGAATGCTGAACCTCAACGACAAATCCACTGGGAGTCTTGACATCCGCTATATGCTTCTCATGCGTTCTGTCGTCTACGTGCAGCACTTCCTGGCAATTGGCAGGAAAGGCGTCTTTCCAGTATCGGTGCCAGTCAGTTTCAGATTCGTGCCAAGGGTCGCAGGTGATCCTGGCTTTGTGAGCCCAATGCCACCGAACGTACTGGCCGCACTTCGCGATCATGTCATCGCCACAGAGACAGCATTTGCCCCGCAGATTTGGTGCGGGGTCGGTACGAACCTCGTCAACGAACGCGAGTCTCATATCTATTTGACCTTCTGTCGCCTCCGTTTTTTGGCCGACAACCGGGATACCAAGGGAGACCGCATCTTCTCATAAAGCGCGAACAGATGCTCGACCCGCTCGCGCTCGGAGACAAAGCCGCCCCGCCGGTAGAGGCGGTCCACGGCGCGGTCGAGCGCCTGATGCGCCCGGCGCAGATTCGGCGGTATCAGGTCGGGGTCGTAGAGGTCGGACAGGGTCGCGTTCGGATGCACGGCGCGGGCGTCGAGCACGGCTTGGGCCAGCGGCTCCAACCTCGACAGGTCCGCGCCTTCGGGCGGTGTCGGGAAGGTGTTGTAGACGAGGCCGATGGAATAGCGGTAGTCGCTCTTCAGCCGTCCGCCGATATGGCGCAGCCAGGCCATGTGCATAGCCGAGGTCAGCAGGGCGAAATCGGCAAGGGTGGCATTCGCCAGCATAAGAGTTGCTTCGCTGGGAATCGTGGGCGGCGCTAACCATCCGGTCGGGACATAGTCCCGGCGTTCTGAGCTTACTCGAGGAACAACAAGAAAGGCCGTATTCGGCACCATCGTTACACCGTAACTTGTTGGATAATCAGCTAAGCGCTGCGTAGATTTCCGCCTGCTGATTGAACGAAACCTACGAACCGCTTCCAGTCTTTCAACAACCCGTGGCATACGGCGCAGCTTTTGAATCGGAATATCCGCTGTATGGAGAATCCACCTCTCCTTCCCTTGAAGAAACTCGCGAGATCCTACGAACGGTCGGAAGTAGGAAACTGACTCTGGCTCCGTCTCGATGAACAAGTTTTTCTCTTCCGTCGAAAATGTAAGATTCCCATCTTCCAAAGGCTGTGTACCAAACGCAAGAGCCTTCATCCCGTTGATCGGCCTGCTTTCTTCCTGCACCACAAGATGAGGATCGGCGAGCCCGCCAGCGTCGAACAGGTAGGGCGACAGCACGGCGTGGCGGGTCTCCTCCGATTCGCCGTTGACATCGGGATAGCTGAACAGACGCTTCTCGGGCCGGGCCGCCTCCCGCCGGTTGAGACCAATGATCACCACGTGCACGTGCGCCTTGCCGCGCGCGTCCGACCCCCAGGCGAAGGTGCGGTGTGCGAAGGCGATCTCCAGCCCGCCGCGCTCGAACAGGATCGGCCACAGTTGCGCCACCTGCTCGCCCTGGGTGATCGAGTTGGTGGCGACGAAGCCGACGCGGGCATGGCCGCGCGTGGTGTACTCCCCCGCCTTGATGAACCACGCGCTCACGTAGTCGAGCGTGCCGCCGGACTTGCCCAGCGCGGCAATCTTTCGCACCTGGGCGCGCTGTTCCGCGGTCTGGAATTTCGCACCCGCAAAAGGTGGATTGCCGAACACATACGAGCAGTCTTCCGACGGCAGCAGGCTTGCCCAGTCGGTCTCCAGGGCATCACCGCAAATAATGTGTGGTGAGGTTACCAACGGGATACGGGCATAGTTGTGGCCGAGTTCCAGGCTCAATCGGTTGTTCATGATGTGGTCCATCATCCACAGTGCGGCCTCTGCGATGCGGGCCGGGAACTCGCCAAGCTCAATGCCGTAGAACTGATCGACATTCACCTGCGACAGATTAAGCTCTCCAAGCTCGCGCATAACATCTATTTCCAGGCTACGCAATTCCCGATAAGCGATGATGAGGAAGTTACCGCAGCCGCAGGCGGGGTCAAAAAAGGTGAGCCGGCCGAGCTTCTCCCAGAACGAGCGTAGCCTGTCCCTGCGGCCACGCTTCAGTGCTTTCAGACGTTCGAATTCGGCACGCAAGTCGTCCAGAAACAGCGGCTCGATCACCTTCAGGATGTTCTTCTCGGTCGTGTAGTGCGCTCCCTGGGTGCGACGCTCTTTCGGGTCCATCACCGATTGGAACAACGCGCCGAAGATCGCGGGCGAGATGTTCGACCAGTCGAAGCGACAGGCGTTGAGCAGTGCTCCGCGCATGGCAACATCAAATGACGGGATGCGCAGCGGCCCGTCGAACAGATCGCCGTTGACGTAGGGGAACTGGGCAAGGTCTTCGTCCAGCGTCGCCGTGCGGTTGTTCTCCGGCGTATCGAGCACCTGGAACAGTTGCGATAGCCACGGCCCAAGATCGGCGCCATCCTCGCCCGTGCGAGTCTCAATGAAGTCGAGGAAAATATCGCGCGGTTCAAATATGCCCGTATCGTCGGCAAACAGGCAAAACACGATCCGCACCAGGAACAATTCCAGATTATGGCCGCCATAACCGGATGCTTTGAGGGCATCATGCAAATGCCCCACCAGTTCCGATGCCTGGACATTGACCGGGTCCTGGTCGCGAAAGGTACGACGTTGCACACCCAGGATGAAGCCGAATGCCTCGACATGGGCAGGCAGTTCCGCCAGCGCGAAGGAGACGACATCCCGCTCGTCCAGATCGTGAAGCTCGAAGGTCTGGAAGTCGCTGACCAGGATGTAACGCGGGCGGTCGCGCTCGGGCAGGGCGTCGAAATACTCTCCGGCCTGCGCGTAGGCCGCCTTCAGGTTGCGCCCGGTGCTCTTCTGCTCGACGATCAGGACGCCGGGCCAGAACAGATCGATGAAGCCCGAGCGGTTGTCCAGTGTGGCGACATGCGCCTCGTAGCGCGCCACGGTGCGGCGGCGGACCCCAAACACCTTGAAGAAGTCGTTATAGAAGCTTTGCATCTCGCCCTTCTCGTAGGCCGCTTCGCGCCAGTCATCTGCAAAGGCAGCGGCGCGTGCGCGAACCTCGTTCCACGACAGGCGCATGATCTAAAGGGTTTCCTGATCGAAGTAGTCTTCGTCGATCCGCTTGATTTGATGACTTATCTTTAAGTGCACGCTGATATTGTACCTGACCATGGGACGAGCGAGTTCTTTACCGTCTATCAGAATTATGCGTTTTGGACTTTCGTCACGTAATCTTTGACGGAACTTGTGAAGTTGGCAGTAGTGACGAACACGCTTTGGTCGCGCCTGCCGCATTCCCAAAAACATATTTCGCGGAGCTTCGATTTAACACACGCTACGCACCTAATGTCGAACGAACCTGTTTGCGTAATTGCGGGACAGTTTCGGATTCAAACCAGCTGTTTTGTCTCATCCATCTTATATTTCGGGGCGACGGGTGAGGCAAAGGAAAATATTCGGGCACATATGTTCGCCAGCTTTTAACGGTCTCGGCAAGTGTAGCCCCAATATCGGTTAAATAATGTTTGTGCGCGTACTGGCCCACGAGTAGGGTAAGTTGAATATTGGGCAATAAATTGAGTAATTTCTGATGCCATAACTGCGCGCACTCTTTACGTGGCGGCAGGTCACCTGACTTACCTTTGCCGGGGTAACAAAAACCCATGGGGATGATGGCGATTCTGGTCTCGTCGTAGAATATCGCGTCATTTATATTCATCCACTCACGTAAACGCTTACCGCTTGCATCATTCCAGGGAATGCTGCTCTCATGTACTTTAATACCGGGGGCTTGCCCGACAATAAGAATCCGGGCACTGCGTTTAGCGCGTAAAACCGGATTGGGGCCCAGCGGTAACGTGGATTCGCAAACGGTACAGGATCGTACTTGTGCCAATAATCGATCTAATTTTGTCAACGTCGCCCCTGCTCGGCTGTCGCTATTTTTTGGGTCGGGGCGGGTTGCGGCGGTTACGAATTTTATAGGTAGCGATTACTTGCATAAGTTTTGAATACGGAAAATCCTGCAAATTATTAAACTTTTTCCTGGCACTGGTGATAAGGGCGTATATATCTGTAACGGTAGGATGCGCATGCTTTTCAATTTTGGATTGCAGCCCCAGTAAGCCACCATTTTGCACTTTAATCTCTTCCGTATGTGCCAGTGCTTTGTCAACGCTTAAACGTCGTAAGGCAAAACGGGCGTTGTTGCGCAGCGAGGAAATAAGCTGGCTACAGCGTTCCAGCCCTTGTATGGAGGTACAGGCGACACCTTCACGATCTGCCAGATTGAAACGCTGTGCCTTACTGCAATTACAAACACGGGAGTTAATTGCCTTTTCAAACACGCAGCGTTGCGGATTAATACTGTTATAAGTAGCTTTGTATTGTTGTTCATCCATTTGACTTCGGTGCTATATAAGAGCTGGCGTTGAATACGTACACGTCTGTTATTTTTCCCATTCCCTTAAGATTGGTGCATTGCGTGGTTCACGCAGCCGTTGTTCGGCCTCAAGCTCATGCTGAGCAAATACCATTTTAATCGCGGTTCTGTTGTCCATTGCAGATGCGGCGCGCTGTTGTCGAATAAATTTTTTGGCTTGTTTGAAGGCATCATGTTTATCAATAAGCTCAAGGTTTTTAATGCGCCCGGTAGAACCTGATGTGATTTTATAAATAAAGTACGGCATGATTCACTTTGAGTTACTTTACCAATGATTATAAGCCTTGATCAGATTAAATGAATTCGCCATCGAAATACATCGACGTTGCGTCACTTGCAGAGCTTTCGCCGGGGCACACCTTAAAAATTACCACGCCGACAGGCGCTATCTTACTTGCCAACGTGGAAGGCAAAATATATGCCGTTGATGATATGTGCACCCATGAAGATTCTTCTCTGTCTCTCGGTTGCCTCAAGGGTGAGTTAATCAGCTGCACACTGCATGGCAGCCGCTTTAACGTGTGTACCGGACGACCCACGGAAGAGCCCGCAACAGAGGCCTTAAGGCGTTATGCCGTCCGCATCAACAATGACCGAATTGAAATTTGTCCGAATGAGCCCAAAGAACCATAAGCAGGGATGACGTGAATGGATTTCAGGGCCTGCTGCATACCTTTGTGAGCACGCCCGCAGGAGGGCGCTGACAGCAGGTAAAATCAGGGGTATTTATGGTGGCAGGAATTTACGGTTACTATGGGGAGTGATGGTATTGCGTCTGAAGGTTGCTTTACCAAAACAGACATCTTGGTAGCAATCAAAACTTTTGTCTGGCTCGTGATAGACTGGGTTGCCTGGATATTTAATTGCCACTAAAGCGGCAGCACGGCGCAAATAGTTGTGTTACTTATTGCATCACTACGTTGCAGTTCATACGTATTTAATCAAGATAAATCTGAATGGGTAATTGGATTCAAGGGAAGGTAGTTGAAAACAGGCATTGGACTGATCTGCTTTATTCTTTACGTATAGAGGCAAAGATTGATCCATTTATTGCCGGTCAGTATGGTCGCCTGGGCCTGAACATTGATAATCAAATTGTGGGACGACCTTATTCCTTTGTGAATTCCCCCGATGAAGATATTTATGAGTTTTACTCCGTAGTAGTTGCACAAGGAGTGCTGTCGCCCAGGCTATGCACATTACGCGCTGGCGATTCAATATGGATTGATAAACGCGCAAACGGTTTTTTCACCTTGAATGAGGTTCCGCATGGCAAAGATATCTGGATGTTGTCCACGGGTACTGCAATCGGGCCTTTTTTATCCATATTAAAATCTGGCGAAGCCTGGGAGCGTTTTGAAAACATAGTACTGGTGCATGCGGTTCGATATGTAAAAGAATTAACCTATCAGGACACTATCCTGCAATTTGGTGAGGAATATAAAGAACGATTTAAGATGATAACCTTTGTGAGTCGGGAACCAACGGGTTTTTCATTGAGCGGGCGCATTCCCGCCGCAATTAACAACGGCACACTTGAAAGTAAAGCAGGTATGACAATCCATGCTGACAATTCTCAAGTGATGCTGTGCGGTAATCCAAACATGCTTGTTGATACGCGCAACGCGCTGAAAGAAAAAGGCTTGCAGAAAAACCTGAGGAGAAGCCCGGGGCATATCACCACTGAAAGTTATTGGTAATGGTCTGTTCAGTGCTGATACTCAACATTATTGCCGGCTTGTGCTTTTCGGAGCGTTTGCACAATTAGCCAGAAGGTGTCGTAACACGATAAGTAGTTAGATTTGTCTACGTTACTTATTTGTTTTTTTGGGAAAATCAAAGTCAATTATTTTGCCACTGTGCTCAGAAGTACCTTGCCACGTATGCGTATTGAATGCGATTTGAACCACGCTACAGGTCGGCACGTTGTCAACGCAAGCATCACACAGATAATTATATAAGCACGTACACCCGGGATTATGCCCCACCAACATGGCGTGCTCATGTTTGTCATCTATATTAGTTATTACGTTTAGTAGCGTATGTAATCCAGCTGCGTAAATCTCCGGCTTGCAAAGAATATTGTTTTTATCAAAACCGATTTCGCCAGCGATCAATTCAGCAGTAATGATCGCCCGAACCGCAGGACTCGAAATTATAACGTCAACGCTATAGTTATTGTTTGCCAGGCGGTTACCCATTGCAGACGCATGCTTAAATCCTCGCCTGTTAAGCGGGCGATCAAAATCCCGCAGATCCGCATTGTCCCAACTTGATTTTGCATGACGAACAAGCGTTAGTTTACGCGCCATATAATATACGGGAAGCATTAGTCTGCATTACGGGCTTTCCTGCCAAGATAACCACCGTGGTGACGCATGCCAAAATCTTCCCGAGTAAATTCTTTGAGTTCCATTAACGCCAGGGCCAGTGCATCACTAATCGCGAGCATCGCCGCCGTACTTGAGGTTGGCGTTAAATCCAGTCGGCAGGCTTCTTTAATCACGCCCATGTCAATGACTACATCACTTAATTCGCGTAGCGTGGACTGCGGATGCGCAGTGATCGCAATTACGGTACGTAGTCCAAGTTCACGCCCTGCAACTAACATATTTAAGACTTCCCGGGTTTTGCCACTCGTCGAAAACGCTACAATGGCATCATTTTCCCCAATTAGTCCCAAGTCTCCATGCGCGGCTTCTCCCGGATGTACAAATGATGCAGGGGTTCCGGTTGAACATAGGGTTGCCGAAAATTTATTGGCAATATGACCGGCCTTGCCCATGCCAGTAGTGAGCACTTTGCCCTTACAGTCCTTTAGCAGATGGATGGCACGCTCAAAGTCATCCGTTACCGGAATTGACGATATTGCCTGTGCTTCCTGTAAAAGTATCGCTCTTATACGCTCTTTAATGTTCATTGTTCAGCTACTTAGTTATACGGTGGGATAATACTTCAGATTTACTATGGTCGTGGTCCGGATTTGCCGCGGTAATTACATTGCGTATCACTCCAATAGATTCTATTGCGCATTCCACCACGTCGCCTGGCATTAGATATTCCGGTGGGTTACGCGCATATCCCACACCACCTGGCGTGCCCGTGGCAATAATATCCCCGGCTTCCAGTACCATGCCCTGTGACAGGCTTGCAATAACCGTTGCAACGTCAAAAATCTGATATTTTGTATTCGAGCTTTGCTTAATCTGATCATTTACCCGACTTTGTAAATCGAGTGTTTGCGGGTCAGGAATTTCATCGGCAGTAACTATCCATGGGCCCATTGGACAGGCCCCAGTGAAGCTCTTGCCGATAAAAAATTGCTGGTGCCGTTTTTGATAATCGCGGGCCGATATATCATTAATGACGGTATACCCAAACACGTGCTCAAGCGCGCGCGCGCGTGAAATTCCCTTGCCACCCTTACCAATAATGACACCCAGCTCAATTTCCCAATCCATTTTATTTGAAACCTCAAGGTTCACGGGAACTTCGGCATAGGGCCCATTCATGCTTGACACAGCTTTAGTGAACACAATGGGGTATTTGGGCAGCTTGGGCGCCTCTAATGGGTTGCCAGTGGTTTCTTCGACGTGCTCTGTATAGTTCCAACCAAGACACATGATATTTTGCCGTGGTCTTGGAATCGGTGACAATAGTTCTATCTCCGATAAAGGCAGCCATTGATCAGGGTTGGCCTGATTAATAAATGCACGCAAATCCGGTAAGGCCCGTTCGCAATTATCGATTAGTTGTAGCATGCCGTGCAGACCGGTTGGCCAATCAGAACTCGTTGTTGGCATCAGCACAAGATCATCGCGCACCACGGCAAGATGGACGCGATTGTTGTATTTACAGGTGGCTAAACGCATAACAGAGGTATATTGTGAATGCAGCTTGGTATCGCAGCCATAGCTTACAGACTGAATATGTTTTTGCTTAATTAATCAACCCCACAGATGCGCTTTAATTATAATGAAAAAAGTAATTGCTCTGCTGGTTATTGCTATTTTAGTTGCCGGATTTCTCATTTTTGACTTGCAGCAGTATCTTGACTTTGCCTATGTCAAGTCAAAGCAGCAACTTATCACCGACTACTTTCATGCCTATCCTGTCAGGACTATCCTGATATTTTTCCTGATATACACTGCCACCGCTGCCTTGTCTGTGCCAGGGGCAGGGATTCTATCCATACTCGCGGGGGCAATATTTGGATTATTTTTAGGCGTATTTATTGTATTACCCGCAGCAACCATAGGGGCAACGCTTGCATTCCTGCTTTCACGTTATATTTTTCGTGATTTCGCGCAACATCATTTTGGCGACAAATTACGCGCCGTTAATAAAGGTATTGAAAGAGATGGCGCGCTATATTTATTTACCCTCCGCTTAATCCCTGTCTTTCCTTTCATGGTTATTAATTTAGTCATGGGACTTACCAGCATGGGTACGCTACATTTTTTTGTCGTGAGCTTTCTCGGCATGATCGCAGCATCACTGGTGCTTGTAAACGTCGGCACCCAGCTTGCAAAACTTGATTCACTGCATGGGATATTAGCACCAGAAATTATATTTGCGTTGGTACTATTGGCGGCCTTCCCCTGGCTGGGTAGAAAAATGATAGCAATAATTAAAGCTCGGCATAGCTATGCGAATTTTACCAAGCCTAAAAAATTTGATCGTAACGTTATCGTAATTGGCGCCGGTTCAGGGGGATTAGTTGCGGCTTATATTGCTGCCGCGGTTAAGGCTAAGGTTACCCTTATTGAGAAACATAAAATGGGGGGTGACTGCTTACATACAGGGTGTGTGCCTTCAAAGGCGTTAATACAATCAGCGAACTTTATTGCTCAAGTGAAACGGGCCACGCAATATGGCTGTAAACCGGTGGATATAGAATTCGATTTCAAGGATGTCATGCAGCACGTGCATCAAACGATTAAAAAAATTGCACCTCATGACTCTGTCGAACGTTATACAAAATTAGGGGTCGAATGTATTCATGGAGAGGCAACGTTAAAAGACCCGTGGACAGTTGCGGTGAATGGAACAACAGTAACTGGCAGGAATATTATTCTCGCTACTGGCGCCGAACCTTTTATTCCTGACATCCCGGGTCTGGAAACAGTAGATTTTCGCACTTCGGACACAATTTGGAATTTAACCGAGTTGCCAGGACACATGGTAATACTGGGAGGAGGCCCTATTGGTTGTGAACTGGCGCAGTGCTTCGCGCGCTTTGGCACACAAGTCTCGCTAATTGAAATGACGCCCAGGATCATGCCGCGCGAAGACGCGGAAATTTCCACCATGGTTGCCGATAGCCTTAATAAAGATGGTGTTCAAATTCTCACCCGTCATACTGCCGCGCAGGTGACACGGCATAAAGGTTCAAATTTATTGCACTGCGAGCATAAAAACAAAACCATTGAGGTGCCATTTGACATCTTACTGGTTGCAACAGGACGCCGTGCGACTACGCATAGTGTCTGGGATGAGAACCTGAAAATCAGGCTTACTAAAAATGGAAAATTAGAATTAAATGAATTTTTACAAACGAATTATCCTAATATTTATGCCTGCGGGGACGTTGCCAGCCGCTATGAGTTTACGCATGCCGCGGCGCATCAGGCCTGGTATGCCAGCGTTAATGCCTTATTCGGGCACATTAAAAAATTCCGCGTCGATTATTCTATAATACCCTGGTGCACTTTTACTGATCCGGAAGTGGCGCGAGTGGGCTTGAACGAGCAGGACGCACGCACACAAAACATTGAGTTTGAAGTGACGCGATATGACGTCTCTGATCTGGATCGCGCCATAATTGACGCACGTGCAAGTGGCATAGTAAAGATTATCACACCCGCAGGAAAAGATAAAATACTTGGCGTAACCATTGCAGGCAGTCATGCAGGAGAGCTGATTACAGAGTATATTGCGGCGATGAAACATGGACTAGGCTTAAATAAGATACTTGGCACCATCCATATTTATCCAACTTTGGCCGAGGCAAACAAGTATGCGGCGGCGGCGTGGAAAAAAACGCACGCGCCTGAAAAACTATTATATTGGATACAAAAATACCACGCTTGGCAGCGTAGTTAAGCCATTTTTATGGCCTCATAATTGATGAGCATAGCATGCACGCAACTGTACATTTACTAAAACCAACCGATTTTCCCAAAATTCACCGTCGTAAAGTCGAAACTTTACAAGTCAATCTTGGCTATCGCTGTAACCAGTCTTGCGTGCATTGTCACGTGAACGCTGGCCCCACCCGTAATGAGATGATGTCGCCTGAAACCATAGGTATCGTCATTGATTATCTGCTGACGCAAAATATACGACTACTTGATATTACTGGCGGCGCTCCTGAGTTGCACCCACTATTCAGGGAACTGGTAAAAACTGCGCGCGGTCAATCACGACAAGTGATTGACCGCTGCAACCTGACTGTCCTTGAAGAACCTGGCCAGGAAGATTTGGCAGACTTTCTGGCTGACCACCAAGTGGAGATTGTCGCCTCGCTGCCTTGCTACCTTAAAGAAAACGTAGACAGACAACGTGGCAAAGGTGTGTTTTGGAAAAGTATACGTGCACTAAAAAAACTTAATGACCTGGGTTATGGCAGCAACCACGAGCAGCTGAAATTAACACTGGTGTATAATCCGCAAGGTGCACAGCTGCCCCCCCCACAGGAATCACTGGAACAAGAGTACCATGAGTTTTTAGTGAGATATGACGTAAGCTTTGATCACTTGTTTACCATCACGAACATGCCAATTCAGAGATTTGGCAGTAGCCTGATCAGCCAGGGGAAATTTCACCAGTATATGCAGTTATTACGCGACTCCTATTACGAGAAAAACTTACAGTCGGTGATGTGTCGCTCTTTAATAAGCGTAGATTGGAGGGGTTACGTGTATGACTGTGATTTTAATCAGATGCTTGGACTCGCTGTACGGCATAATGATCAAATGCGTACACATTTGTCAGAACTAATCGACGTGGATCTGGAAAATAACGAGATTGCGGTCGCCGATCACTGTTATGGCTGTACCGCTGGACAGGGTAGCAGTTGCAATGGAACGCTTAGTTAATGTATAGCTTTAGTATCTGAAATTAATCAACCATATATTTATGAATCGTCCATTCTTAAAGATCGCATTGACGTTAATACTCTTTATCTCTGTATGCCACGCGGAAGATAAAAAGAGGCCCCCGCCTATATTCGTGGTAGCAGAGCAAGCGGTGCAAAAAAGCATTGCGCCCACCGCTTTGTATAGTGCTACGGTGATCAGTCGTGATGACGTCAATTTGGCCGGGGAAATATCCGGACGTTTGATTAGGGTTGCGGAGGTGGGCGATCGCTTCAGCAAAGATGCTGTGGTCGCAAAGCTGGATGATGTATTTATTCAACAACAAATCATAGAAGAAAGAGCTACTATTCAAAGTGAAAAAGCTAAATTTGATTTTCACTCTAAAGAGGTTGAGCGATTTCAAAAGCTGGTTTCAGAAAACAATATCGCGCGCAGCCAGCTTGATCAGGCCATTGCGGATCAGTCCGTGGCGCGTAGCAATATAGTTTCGGCAACAGCGCGACTGGTTCAGGCACAGGAACGGCTACGACGAACCAAGGTGCTCGCGCCCTTTGATGGCGTGGTATCGGAACAGCTGTTGCAGGCGGGAGAATGGGCTAAAGATGGTAATACCATTGTGCGCCTGGTAAGTACCAGCAACCTCGAAATTCAAACGCGCGTTCCGGCAACTTCCCTGCAATTTATCACTATCGGTACTCCATTAACCTATACGCGCGGGAAATTAACAGGAGCAGGTAAAGTTCGCGCGCTTGTCCCCGTAGGAGGTGACGTATCACGATTATATGAGTTACGCATATCCATCGCCACTCATTCATTAAGCGCTGGCAATCTGTTACGTGTTGCTATTCCAACCGCGCATACGCGAGAGGCTGTGCTGGTACCGCGCGATGCCTTAGTGTTGCGCAGAGAAGGAATTTACGTTTTTCGTATTAATGAACAATTAATAGCCGAGCGAATCAACGTGGAAACCGGAGTCGCAGAAACTACCAGCATTGAGGTAATTGGAGGGATTCGGCCTGATGACCTGGTGGTGACGCGCGGCGGTGAAAACCTGCAACCTGGCATGATGGTCACAGTAAAACCGCCACCAGCGGGTTCATGAATTTTATCCAGCTGGCACTGAAAAACCCGGTGGCTACCTTGGTTGGTTGCCTGTTGGCCGCGGTATTCGGAACGGTTGCCCTGACTCATCTGCCTATCCAACTTACACCTGAAGTTGAACAACCTGAAATTGTTATTACCACAACGTGGCGCGCGGCGGCGCCTGAAGAAGTTGAAGCGGAAATCATAGAGCCTCAGGAAAAACAATTACGGGGCTTGCCGGGCATGAAGGAGTTACTTTCCGAAGCCAGTAGCAGCAGCGGTAAGATTACTATCACCTTTGAGGTGGATTATGACTTGAACCGAGCACTAATCGAGGTCATCAATCGTCTCAATCGGGTGCCCAGTTATCCGCGGGACGCGGACGAACCCGTACTAAGTACCGCAGGCGGGCGAGGACGTCCCATCGCGTGGTTTATTATCAAGCCACATAAAGACAACTCGCGCGCAATTGAAACTTATCGTGATTTTGTGGAAGAAGTCGTACAAACCCGATTTGAACGGGTGGCGGGGGTGGCACTTTCGGAAGTGCGTGGTGGCCATAAATACGAGGTGCGCATCACTGTGGACGCATACAAGGCCGCCGGACTTGGCATCGAATTACCCAGAGCGGCAATACTTGCGGGTGGAAATAATGATATTTCGGGTGGCACCGCAGACGTTGGCAAGCGCCGTTATACATTACGCTATACAGGGGCGCTAAGCCCTGCAGAGCTCAGTGAACTCATCCTGGAATGGCGCGGAAATAAACCAGTTGCGTTGCGCGATGTCGCAAAAGTAGAGATACGCACAGTAGATCGCAATAACTTTGTAATTACCAAGGGCGATCAATCCATCGCGGTAAACGCTTATCGCGAAGCTGGCGTTAACGTCCTTGAAACCATGCGTGACATCCGTGCCGCAGTAAAAGAAATTGAGCAGGGTGCATTCAAACGAGCCGGGCTTACTATTGAACAAGTCTACGATGAAACCGTGTATATCAATAGCGCGATTGAACTGTTGCGCAATAACCTGGGATTAGGGATTTTATTAGCCGTTGGAGTCTTGTGGTGGTTTTTACGAAAACTGCGCGCAACTTTGATTGTTACCGTAACGATACCACTTTGTTTATTCGTAACGTTTATGGTAATGAACACAACAGGCCGCACCATAAACGTCATTTCGTTGGCAGGTATGGCCTTTGCAGTTGGTATGGTTATGGATGCCGCAATTATAGTGCTGGAGAATATCGTGCGCATGCGTGAGCAGGGCTTGTCTCCTCAACAAGCGGCGTTTGAAGGCACTAAGCAAGTGTGGCCTGCGCTATTGGCATCCACATTAACGACGATAGCGATTTTTCTACCGATAATATTCTTAAAAGATCAAAGTGGGCAATTGTTTTCAGATCTTGCGATCGCGATATCAGCAGCTATAGCCGCTTCGCTGGTAGTGGCGAGTGTAGTGATTCCTACCGCCATGTTTAAGTTTACCTCGAGTCTGAAATTGAAAGATAAACATGACGTATGGTGGAATCACGTTACCTCTGCAATCATGAGTATCACCAGTACAACTGTACGACGTTGGTCATGGATAATCGGTTTAATAACAATCTCTGTTGTAATTACCGTGCTTGTGTTTCCAAAAACAGACTACTTACCAACAGGAAATCGAAATTTAGTATTTGGCATTGTGATACCACCACCAGGTGTCAACATAGACCATATTGAAACAGAAATGGGAAGGGTCATTGCAGAGCATATGCAACCTTATATTGACGGCACAAAAACCCCAGGCATCAAACATTACTTTTTTGTCGCAAGCTCGGGGTCAATATTTTTAGGTGCGCGTGCCGCAAAAGCAAATAAAAAACAAGTGAATCAGGTAATGGAAGTAGTGCATAAAGCAATAGCTGGATTTCCGGACTCTTTCCCAATCGTTCAAAAGGCTTCTTTGTTTAGTGGCGTCGGTGGACGCACGGAGATCGACATTAATATTCAGGGAAATGATATAGAAAGTTTATTGCGTGCTGCGCAAATCGGATTTTTCAAAATTCCAACTATCTTCAGTGGCGTGCGAGCACGTCCACGTCCTGGTCTGCAATTAGCTGAACCTGAACTACAACTGGCACCTAAAGAAAATCGTTTGGTAGAGGCCGGTTGGGATCGCGCCACAATGGCGCAAGTAACCAGGCTTTTGGGACAAGGCTTATTTGTGGGGGAATATTTTAATGGCGAAGAAAAGCTGGACATCATTGCGCGCGTACAACCATGGAATACGCCGGAAAAACTAGCTGCTATCCCTATGCACACACCTAAAGGAGGCGTATTGCCCGTGAGCGAGCTTGTTGATATTAAACGTACCGCGGGCCCGGACGTCATACGTCGTTTGGATCGACGACGTACCATTACCCTGGAGTTGCGACCACCTTCGGGAATGCCGCTGGAGGTGGCAATTGAAAAAATAAAACAGGAAGTGGTACCGCTGATGGAGCAACAACTCCCCGAGGATGGTGAAATCAGACTTAGTGGTTCGGCAGATAACTTAAAAACCGCTATAAAAAGTTTTACCAATAGTTTTATCCTGGCGGTGATTATCCTCTACCTTCTAATTAGCGCGTTATTTCGATCTTTTTTTGACAGCGTCCTGGTTATTCTGGCTTTACCGCTGGCTACGGTAGGCGGCGTTCTGATGTTACGATTACTGGGCTTACCCGCAGATCTGTTGACTATGCTTGGCTTTATTATTTTATTAGGACTGGTGGTGAACAATGCCATCCTGTTAGTACATCAGGCGCGCACCTCGGAACGCAATGGTAAAGATCGTCGTGAAGCAGTGCAAGAGTCGGTGCGCGTGCGACTACGTCCTATCCTGATGAGTACCCTAACCAGTATCTTTGGCATGTTACCCTTGTTGGTGATTCCAGGCGCGGGCTCAGAACTCTATAAAGGTCTTGCAGCAGTGATTGTGGGCGGTATGGCGGTAAGTACCGTCTTTACTTTGATTTTATTGCCCAGTCTTTTACAGCTGGGTATAAACAAAGAATATAAACGTGGATGGACAGGATAATTAAATCCTGAGTCTTGCGTACCCTGCTTTGTCTATAACCGTGATCATCATAACCTTTTCGTACACTGTCCAAAAACCCGCCTCCCAGATCATTGATAGCTCAAAGACATAGGAATAATCGAATGCGTCAACGCATCGTGCAGTTTCTCTGCACCCTGAATACCTTGTACATCCGTGTTTTCATTCTTTTATGATATTGCCGCGCGGATATTAAGACCGGCTAAGATAAATGCACCAAGTAATGAACAATCCCGCGCGCGCAAAAATGGATGGAAGCCTTGATGAACCAACGACAAAATTTCTTTAGTATCCTTAGTTTAGTGTCTTTAGTATATTGAACAATGCCCCGTTCTTCGGGTTCTCGCCACGTCCTTACCCCTCCTCCCCCAAAAAAATTTCTGTTCGGCGAAGCAACGCCTTGAACCCTCGTCGAAACTTACGGCACTATGAACATGGATACACAGGATATTTAGGATATTACGCAATAATTATTATTCAGGACAGGCCCCTGTACCGATGCGGATATAGTTATACTTATATGTAATTGAGAGAAAATAACCGCGTGTGCAGGATCATCTTGCTGTTAGTTTAATCTCTATCCGTCGATTCTTTGCGTATGCCTCGGCAGTCTCACCCACGTCTAAAGGATGAAATTCGCCAAATCCAGTTGCAGCAAGCCGCTTTGCCGGAACACTTTGAGTAATCATGTATCTTACAATCGCCAAGGCACGCGCCGTTGATAACTCCCAGTTTGAAGGGTATTTTTCCGTGCTGATCGGTCTGTTGTCAGTATGTCCGTCAATACGTACTATCCACTCTATGTCACCTGGTATATCAGCAGCAAGTAAATTAAGAGTTTGAGACAGTTTTTTCACTTGTTGCTTGCCACGCTCACCCAGTTCGGCTGAAGCACTATCGAATAGCAGTTCTGACTGTAGAACAAATCGATCACCGACTATTTGGATATCCGGATTTTCTCCTAATGCCACTCGTAAACGACCAAAAAAATTGGAACGGTAACGGGCTAATTCCTGCGCTTTTTCGGCTAAAGCAATATTTATGCGTTCTGCCAGTCTTTCTATGCCTTCTTTACCCGCGTCTAACTCAAGCCCTAAAACTTTTGATATGGTCTCAAGCTGCTCCCTCAGGGCCTTTACCTGAAAATTGAGTACTCCTACCCGCGCAATCAATTCTGCGGAGATTTCCTTCTCCACGCGCAAAGTTTCATCACTCTGCTGAAGCCTGGTGGTAAGACTTGTAACGTCTTTTTCTAGCTGTTTACGCAATTCCGTTAGTGACTTTATATCGACTTGTAATAATTCAAGGGTTTCACTCTTGGTAGCCAGCTGCGCAGTTAATTCACCAACTTCCGTTTGTAAATTTACGCTGGTGGTTTTCTCAAGGGCAAGTAAATCGGCAAGCCGAGCAACCTGCTTGTCAAGCTGCGTTAATGTTTTTTCTTTACTGCTTAAGGCATGGCTTAAGTAAAACTGCCCGATTGTGAATATCAGGAGCAGGAATATTATGACTATTAATAAAGCGGCTAAGGCATCTACAAAACCTGGCCATATATTCACGCCGCGACGGCGATGAGCATAAATTAATTGCATAATTAAACTATTTCTGCGGCGGCTTATTGGCTAAAGACGCAGCAATAGTGCGGGTAAGAACGCGGAGTTCCTTGCGCAGCTCCTCTGAAAACGGCCGTTGATCGCGCTTTAAATACTCGCCAATCTCAGCCAACTGTCGGGTAAGGGTAAGTAGATGTGCATCCAGTCTAGACTGTTCATCGGCCTGATTGTTTAGCGTTCTTTGTAAACTGTTGATGCCATCAGCAGTTTGCTCAAGCAGCGCCTGAACATAGGCCGGCACTGGTACCTCGCCATCTCCAAGTAAGGATCCTGACGAAAGATGCGTTACTTCTGAAAGCCAGTCTTCTAACTCATTGAAAAATCTTCTTTGCGCATGTCCCGCTTGTAGATCTAAAAAACCCAGCACTAGTGAACCAGCCAAGCCGAATAATGAAGAACTAAAAGCAACGCCCATCCCTGATAAAGGCTGTTGTAACCTTGATTTAAGGTTTTCAAATAATGCCAGGCTATCTGTACCTTGCCCGGACATTCCTTTGATGATGTCACCTACTGAGCTTACCGTAGCTAATAAACCCCAAAAGGTACCAAGTAGCCCTAAAAAAATCAGTAGCCCAATTAAATAACGTGATATATCACGTGATTCTTCCAGTCGATTACTGATACTGTCTAACAAAGATCGCGTCGACGTCGCAGATAACGTTAGTTGATCACTTTCTTTTTTTGACAGCATGCGCGCCATGGGCGCAAGTAACGACGTAGTCATTTCAGAGGCGTTGAAATCTTCTGCATTACGAAAACATTCGATCCAATCAATCTCTATATACAGACTAAAAACCTGTCGGAAGTTATACGCTATCCCGATAATCAGAACGAGGGCAATTAGGGCGTTAAACCAGGGATTGGTTTTGAAAGCGAAGATTACGGGGTTATATATAAATGTAAGCGCTATTGCCGCACTCAGTACAAAAACCGCCATCCATGTCAAAATAAGGTAGGGTCTGGTCATCGGCAGTATGAAATTTTACGTCGTTATGTTCATTTTGTATGCTTACTTATATTTCAGTCTCTCTATTCTATAGTGTTCATAAAACTGACTGTATTTCCAAGCACTATAATAACCCTTTTTTTCAATTGAGGTTTAAAGTCTACGCTGCTTTATGCTGCTTGCGTGCCTCTTTAACTAAATCGTAAGCCTTTTGTATTTCCTGGGCCTTTTTCGTGGCGATTTCTATCATCTCTTCAGGCAATCCCTTAGATATTAATTTGTCCGGGTGGTGTTGACTCATTAGTCTGCGGTAGGCTTTCTTTAGCTCAGCATCCATTACAGACGCATTAACGCCTAAAATTTTATACGCATTTTTCAGTTCAGATTCCGGAGAGGTGTGAAAACTCTGCGCACCTGAATGTTGATAAGCACGTCGTTCTGCGAATATTAAAGATTCTAACTGTGAAAGCAAAGCATGTGGGTATCCT
Organism: Gammaproteobacteria bacterium; assembly: GCA_963422595.1. Classification (GTDB taxonomy): domain Bacteria; phylum Pseudomonadota; class Gammaproteobacteria; order UBA4575; family UBA4575. Next base: position 613,394 of record OY730298.1, on the reverse strand, counting down.
AACATGCTGCAAATATGTTTTAAGACACGCTCTTCAGCGGGATGCTTTTTGCCATCTGCATATGCCGCCTGTATTTGAATTTCGATGAACATCTGCACGAGCGTAACTTTACGATGACATTCTTTGCGAAATTGCTCAAGTACGTCATCCGATGAAAAATCGGCTTGCTTCCCCTGATTAAATAATTTGATGGCAGCCTGGCGCTGCTCTTTATTCAGCTGCATCTCTTCCATAACCTGCTCAGCAAGCTGAACTTCCTGAGGAGATACCTGCCCATCAGCTTTTGCAATGTGGCCCATGACGGAAAAGGTTGCAGCAAAAAAGGCTGCCTGAGTACGTTCCTGCGAACCGAGATCAAATGTATTACCGCCAGGGCCTGGTTGACTTGCGGCAGATTTGTCGAGCTGATGCCCCAGCATGGCACCGATCATGGCGCCAATAGGTCCGCCTAAGGCAAATCCTAAACTGCCCCCTGCTAATTTACCCCACCAACTCATTATTATATTCTTTAACTGCGCATTTTAATTTACATGGATGAACAGGATAATTGAACCCCCGCATATTGCCCATTCTGCTGTATCTATACCCGCGATTATCATTACCTTTTCGTGTACCGTCCAGAAACCCGCTTGCCAGATACCCTGCATATATCCTGTGTATCCACGTTCGTATTCTTTACTTATACATGCGGGGTTTTACAGGGCCGAATTACCTGGCGCAGGTTCTGAAACCTGCAAACACATCGTTGCGATCCGGACCATAGTAATTTCGCCATGTGTTGCGTAGCATACGACTACGCGTAGCCCAGGCCCCACCGCGCAGAACTTTGGTTTGACCAAATAACGGGCGAGAGTATTCCGTGTATCCATCCGGAGAAAAACCCGGATAGGGGAAGAAAGTCGAATCTGTCCATTCCCAAACGTTGCCAAGCATTTGCCGACAGCCAAATGCGCTATCACCTTCCTGGTGTGCATTTACTTCGATGGTGCCGGGATTTTTGCTGTCCAAGTTTGCGTGATTTTCGCGTAAATTGGTTGCACGGGAGTTTGAACCATTCGGGTTTGTATGGTTGTCGTATAAATTTGCTCCCCAAGGGAATATTCTCTTCTGCATCACGCCATTCTCCTTTGCACCAGGATCACACGCCGCTATGAACTCCCATTCAATCTCGGTAGGTAAGCGGCGCTGTGCCCAGTTGCAAAAGGCTTGAGCTTCATACCAGCTGACGTGCACAACGGCATGGGAAAATTCAAGCGGCTTCCATTGATCAAATTGCCTTATATACCATTTCTGATCGGGGTCTTTTTTCCAGTAAATCGGTTGCTCAAGTTTACTTGTGCAACGCCATTTCCAGCCTTCTTTGTTCCAGTATTTTTCATTCTGATAACCGCCCGCTTCAACAAATTCTAAATACTCCTCATTGCTTACCGCGTATTTTGCGACCTTAAACGCTGCGACGGTAACCCGATGCGCCCATTTTTCATTATCAAAAATAAATTCACCATCTCGTTCCGCTCCCAGTTTGAAGGTGCCGCCAGGAATATCAATATCTTCGGGTACCAAAGGTTTAACCGCTACCTGTTTCTTATTTTCCCGTATAAAACCCGGCTTCGGGTAGCCTAGTGTCTGACGAGTACAGGTAAACGCTTCACCGTGCATATCTTCATGATATAAGGCAAGCAGGTAAAAATATTTTGCTGTGTCATTAAGTTCAATCTCCTTTAACTGGGCAAGCTCGGCTTGCAATACTTCATCCATATATGTAAACGTGTCACCAACGTCTGGTAATGGTAGTTGCCAACGATCTGCATGTGGAATTGAGATTGAATCAAACAGCGCATCCACGTCTGGCCGGATTGCCTGCCGTTTGCCTAAATGACGCAGCACCCAAAATTCATGGAAATAGGCCGCATGAGCAATTTCCCAGCGTAGCGGGTTAACGGTGGATATCACTGGCCCTGTCAGCTGTTGCTCGCTTAAACCTTCTACAAGTGCTAACGTCCTGGCACGTGCATCAATTAACGCCGCCGTTAAATTTTCTGCCGTAGCAAGCTCATTGTTCATGTTTTTATATGTGACGTAAGGTATTAAACATGGATAAACAGGATTTACAGGATAATGTGCAGTAAAAGTATGCCAGCACTACAATAACGTAATTATATTCAGCTTTATATGAAAATTTCCCTGATCACCCCCGCGCTACCTCATTCACGAGCGGGTAATCGCGCTACTGCGATAAGGTGGAAAAATATTTTAAGCGAGTTGGGTCACCGAGTGGAGGTAAAGACTGCTTTTAATGGGGGACAGTATGACGCAATGCTCGCATTACACGCTTGGCGCAGCGCCGTATCCATTCAGCGGTTTAATGATCTTTACCCTGACAGGCCATTAATTGTGGCTCTGACTGGTACTGACCTGTATAAATTCATCAGGACACACCCTGAACCAACCTTGCACTCAATTAAGGCCGCCGACGCACTGGTTACTTTGCATACTCTCGCGTATCTGGCAGTTCCTGAGAGTTATCGTAATAAGATATCAGCCATCTATCAGTCTGCGAAGCCGCTGCAACGCAACCAAAAAAGCAACAAACGTAACTTTGATGTGTGCGTCATTGGACACCTGCGGGAAGAAAAAGACCCGCTGCGAGCTGCTTACGCAGTACGCAAACTACCTGCTAACTCACGCATTCGCATCCGACAGTTTGGCAAGGCGCATGTGCCAAAATGGGTCAAACGGGCGCAACAGGAAATGAGAAATAATTCCCGTTATCAATGGTTTGGTGAGGTGCCTCATTGGCAAGTTCGCAAGCATTATGCGACGGCGGACTTGATGATATTGAGTTCTAAAATGGAGGGGGGCGCCAATGTAATTTCCGAGGCCTGTGTCGCCGGACTGCCTGTCGTGGCCTCAAATATTGCTGGTTCTATTGGCTTATTAGGCAAAAACTATCCGGGCTATTTTACTGTAGGTGATACGGGGTCTTTGCGTGAATTATTACTAAAAGCTGAGAATGACAAGCCCTTCCTGAGCAAGTTACAAAAGGCTTGTTCAGCCAAAGCCGGACAATTTACTTATGCAAAAGAGCAACACAGTTGGGAAAAGTTATTGCGGAAATTTGAGTAAGCTGCCGGTTTTTTCACGTTTTTTTAAAACGCCATTTATGTCTTTACTTTATCTGTAGTCGAGTCAAAGACAACGGGTAGATGCAAGCCGGTAGACGTCCCGCCAGAAAATATCCTGAATGTATAAACACCTTTATTAACGCATTAGACATTTATAATATTAGCCTATACTATATATAATTGGATATGGAAGTAACCGTATTAAGAACGCCCTGAAAGCAAACATTATGATTGTTAGCGCCGAAGAGCTCATCCATCGGGAAGAAGATATCGAACAGGCCTCCAGGTCGCTCAAGGCCATGTCACACCCATTGCGATTAAAAATTCTATGCGTGCTGGGCGAATGCGAAATCAGCGTACAAGACATTGTTGACAATGTAGGCACTTCGCAAAGCAATATTTCTCAACATCTGGCTATACTACGCGATAAAGGCATTCTGACCTCTCGTAAAGATGCTAATCGCGTGTATTATCGTGTTGGAGATGAACGTACCCTAAAACTCATCGAGATGATGCGGCAGGTTTTTTGCTCCACACATCGTAAATAGGCGTTGATATTTCGCTATCATGGCATTGTATTGCGCTACACTTCATTCGGTCATTCACTGTTAATTCACGGCCACGAAAATGGAAGAATTTATCGGTTTTGCCAGCAGAAATTATTTCCTGTTTGCCGCCCTGGCTACAGTTATTGCCTTAATTGTTATCACCGAATTGCGACGTTTTACGCGCGGCTATAAGGAAATTACCCCCACTGAAGCCGTGTTACTTATAAACAAAGAAGATGCGTTAGTGCTGGATATTCGTGAAGCTAATGAGCGCGTTCAGGGCAGCATTATTGACGCCAGGCACGTAGCTTTCAGTACACTTTCGCAACAAGTGAATAATATAACGAAAGACAAAGACAAACCAATTTTAGTATTTTGTAAAATGGGGAATCGCTCATCTCAAGCATGTAAATTATTATTGAAAAACAGCTATACCAGGGTATATGGCCTTAAGGGCGGCATAAATTCCTGGCTCAATGATCAACTACCGGTAACCAAGAAATGAACAGGCCGAAAGTAACCGTCTATTCCGGTAATCGCTGCGCATACTGCAACGCCGCCAGGCGTATGCTGGATAACAAAGGCATCGAATACACGGAAATCAATGTTGATGAAGATCCTGCTTTACGCGAACAGATGGTGGCGCGCTCCAAACGTCAAACCGTTCCTCAAATTTTTATAGGAGACGCACACGTTGGTGGATTTGATGATCTCGCGGAACTCAATCACGCAGGAAAATTAGACGAATTACTATCGTCATGAGGGACCTCCACACGTGTGCTTCAGCACTATCAATGAATATTTTTTCTCATGGCTAAAAAAACGCCGCAGAAATTTGAGATTCAAAAAATCTATGTAAAAGATATTTCTTTCGAAACGCTCAATTCACCCAAAGTTTTCACGGAAACGTGGAATCCAAAGACAGACGTTCACATTCAAACCGAAAACGTCAAACTGGGTGATAACACTTTTGAGGTTTGTATAACTGTAACCATTACCGCGTCTCAGGAACAAAACACCGTATTTTTAGCCGAAGTTAAACAAGCAGGAATATTTCTCGTACAGAATTTTCAAAAGCATCGGCATAACCAGTTATTAAGAAGTCATTGTCCAAATATCTTATTTCCTTTTGCCCGCGAAACCGTAGCTGAGTTAATCTCCAAAGGCGGTTTTCCACAGTTACTTCTCAATCCAGTTGACTTCGAGGCCTTATATCAGCAGCACCTAAGCGCGTTAAAAGAACAAAAACTTAACCCCGACCAGGTTACACATTAACATGCCAACGGCGGCGGTATTGGGAGTAGGTTCATGGGGCACGGCACTTGCCATGCAGCTGGCCCGCAATGGCCTTGGAGTAAAAGCCTGGGATAGTGACGGGAAGTTAATCACCTCCCTGCAAACCGAACGTCGTAACCTGCGTTATCTCCCCAATAACCCATTTCCGGAATCATTATCAGCAGAACCGGATTTAACTGCGGCCATAAGCACCGCGGACTTTATCCTGGTAGCAGTACCCAGCCATGCCATGCGCATAGTTTGTGAGCAGCTTGCGCAGCAGAGCTTTACCTTAAAACTCGTTTGGGCGACCAAAGGATTTGAACGGCAAAGCAACATGATGATGCACCAGGTCGTTGCTGAAGTTTTAGGAGATGAACTTCAAACCGCGGTGTTATCAGGCCCATCTTTTGCTAAAGAAGTCGCGGATAATCTGCCCACTGCGGTCACCCTCGCATCCAAAGACTCAGCCTATGCCAACGAATTAGCCGGCTATTTCCATAATGAAAATTTCCGCGTCTATACCAGTCATGACGTCATTGGCGTTGAATTAGGTGGCACCGTAAAAAATGTATTAGCCATTGCCGTGGGCATTGCCGATGGGCTTGGTTTTGGGGCTAACTCACGCGCCGCGCTGATTACCAGAGGGCTGGCGGAAATGATGCGTCTGGGTCAAGTCTTGCAGGCAAACCCAAAAACCCTGATGGGTTTGGCAGGCGTCGGTGATCTGGTGTTGACCTGCACCGACGATCAATCACGCAATCGCCGTTTAGGGCTGGCGTTAGCGCGAGGAAAATCAGTGCGGCAGTATACGGAAGAGCTTGGTCAAACAGTTGAAGGGCTGCATGCCGCGCGGGCAGTGTACGAAATTGCTGAACGTCACCAGATTGAAATGCCCATCTGCGAGCAAGTCTGGCACATATTAAATGCACAAATAGAACTTCAGGCAGCGATTTCCGAATTACTTAGTCGCGACATGAAAGAGGAATTTATGTAACAAAAACTACTGTTACTCACATTTCAAAATCATTTTGACGCCAGGCCTCATACAAAATAATCCCCACTGCGTTGGCAAGATTAATGCTGCGAGATGGTTCGCGCATTGGAATTCGGATTATATGCCCGGCATCGTATTGCTCAAGAACCGCAGCCGGCAAGCCGCGGGTTTCGGGACCGAAAATAAACATATCATCGGCTTTATAGTCAGGAACGTGGTAGCTTATGCGTCCTTTAGTAGAACATGCGAAAATTCGTTGTGATGCGAGGCTGTTTAACATCGCCTGGTAACCTTGATGCTCGGTAATAACAATCTGTTGCCAGTAGTCAAGACCGGCCCGGCATAATTTTTTATCATCCAGACGAAACCCTAAAGGATGGATCAAATGCAAGTGACAACCCATGTTTGCACACAGGCGCATTATGTTGCCCGCATTCGGGGGGATTTCAGGTTCATATAAAACGACATGGAACATACGCCAAAAATATGAGCAATAATAAACTTAAACTCCGGTTTTGCGGTTTAGAATTATCATCTCCACTGGTACTGCTATCCGGCTGTGTTGGCTTTGGTGAAGAATATACCCGTGTTGAAGGATTCTCCAATCAAGATGTAGGTGCCGCATGCTTAAAAGGCACAACTTTAGAACCGCGCCTGGGCAATGCCCCACATCGTCTTGCAGAGACTGCCGATGGCATGTTGAATGCAATTGGCTTACAGAATCCCGGCGTCGACCACGTCGTCAACCAGATACTGCCCGAGTTGGATTTCTCCGAGACACGATTTATCGCCAACGTATCGGGTTCGACTGTGGAAGAATACGTGGAAATCACGCGCAAGTTCGAAAACTCCCCCATTGACGCCATCGAAATCAACATTTCCTGTCCAAATGTAAAAAAAGGCGGCGTGGAGTTTGGTAACGACCCGCAAATATCCGCGCGCGTGGTAGAAGCCTGTCGTGCCGTGACCGAAAAACCATTGATCACAAAACTATCCCCAAATCAAACCGACATCGCGCACAATGCAAAGCTCTGCATCGAGGCTGGCAGCGACGCCTTTGCCGTCATCAACACGGTCGCGGGCATGGCGATTGACGTTGAAAGCAAGCGGCCCGTTCTGCATAACAACCGGGGCGGTTTATCCGGCCCCGCCATTAAACCTGTTGCACTGTTAAAAGTGCACCAGGTCTATCAAGAGTGTAAACCCCACAACGTTCCCATCATTGGTCAGGGTGGGGTCGTAACCACGACCGATGCCATTGAATTTCTCATGGCCGGGGCTACAGCAGTTGGCGTAGGCACAGGGCTTTTTTATGATCCACTCTGCTGTAAAAAGATCAACCGGGGGATCGTCGATTATCTCGATGAAAATAACCACCAGAACGTAACCGAAATTGTCGGGAGCTTAATCACTTACTAATGACCTCCTCGTTCAGCCAGATGATTCTCTAGCTGGCCACCTCACCTGCTTTTACAAGCACGTCTTTTATGTCCGAAGGTTTTCTGGAAACCGTGAAATTCCATTGCCCAAACTTGCCGTGTTGGTTCACGGCCCTGATCCATTCCCGCATGTATTCATGTTTTGTATCATCCTGTTCAGTCTGCTGACCCTTTGTTTCAAGTACAAGAAACCTCCCCGATTTCAGTTGGACAAGAAAATCCGGGCGGTACTTTCTAACAATACCGTTATAAGTGTAAAGCACGTCAAAACCCAGATGGTCGTTCTTCACCCATGCCCGAACTGCTTGATTTCTATCCAGCTCAAATGCCTCGGATGCCTCCCAAGTGCTGTCAAAGACACAATAGTTGATATGGTTGGAAGCGGTATATTGGCAAGGTTTCCCAGTCTTCCAGGGGCGCATGCCCCCAGTCGTGCGAATAGGATGGTCGCTGTCAAAAACAAGGGATCTGCTCTCAGCATTATGAAACTCTATCGCCTGCCAAAAATGTCGTATAACCTGCGACATGTTAAGGGTGATAATAAGCCGCCTCTTCACCTTATTCTGATTGAAAAGAGCAGGTGATATCATGATGCGATCAGAGTCCATAAATTGCTCCGCAAGCCCTACAATTTGAGCCATCAGCAACGCGGAATTGCCCTTCCAGGTCGGCCGCATCTCTTGCCAGACGATTTTCGCGGCCCTAAAAATACCTGTCTGCCTGCGTTGCCCCTGCATCAATTGTTCAAGGTCCAGGTCCTGAATAGCAGAGATATCCGGATTGCCATTGACCACGGGTGCTATTGCAGCAATCTGGACGGTGTTTGATGCGTCAAGCCTCAGCTGCCTAATCTTTCCCCAATCAAGTGACAGCTGGGGACGATAATTTTTCTCTGTACGGATGACGTTAGGCCAACATATGGCAAAATCCGCCTTCTCGTCGACGGGCCTGACGGTGATTTTATTGGCAGGAGGAGGTGGCGGTTCATCACTATCCCTTTCATGCGGCAGAAAACTGAAAGGCACACCGAACACGTTGACATACTCTGCGTCAAACAACCCCGTTGCCTCATTAATTTCATATGAAGCGCGCCGTAAGCCTCGCCCGACAACCTGCTCACAAAGCAACTGACTGGTAAAGGCGCGTAATCCCATGATGTGCGTAACCGTGCGTGCGTCCCAGCCCTCGGACAGCATCCCCACGGAAATCACGTTTTGTATTTTCTCTCCCGGTTTACCTGACTGCCCAACTGTATTGACCTTCTCACGTAAAATTTCTGCCCGCATCTTCCTGGTAGTTCTTTGCCTACCGTTACCCTTGCTGACAACTTCAGTATCAGGCCCTTTCTCTTCGGCTTCTTTCAACACCTTCGAGTCAATATGCAAAATACCTTGCGGTTCACATAGCGCGTCAATCGGTATACTTTTGTTGTCAAATGCGAACTTAATGCGGGCCGCCGTCTCGATACAATTTGCAACGGTAATCATTACTGGCGGCGTTTCCCGTTCGCTCCAGCTTTCTTTGGTCTTTTCCCAATCCGATCCCAGCAAGGCATAGGCATTTATCAGAAAATCAGGTAAAGGTTCATGCTGTTTTGCCTTGCGGTTCAGGTCATCTTTCACCTCGTGGTCACCATAAATATGGTAAAGACGCGATTTATAGGTCTTTGCGTCCGGCAAGGCATCGTCGCGCACAACGACACGTGGTGTTTTGACAAGCCCTGATTCTATTGCATCGTTCAGACCGAAATCGCTGACGATCCAACCAAACAAGGCCTCTTCTGAAGTTTGCCTGCCACTCGGTGCAAACGGGGTGGCAGAAAAATCAAAGCAGTGCAGGATGTTTCGCTGCCTGTGTATGCGATCAAGTCCACCAATCCATTTCGTAGCTTCTTCGATTTCCTCTCTTTTGACACTCTTCACCTTTGATTCGGCGGGTACCCGCCAGGCATGATGGGCTTCATCGTTGATGACTATCAGATTACTGGTACTGGCAAGTCCGCCAAGCACTTCCCGAGTATAAGCCTCATCACTTTTTGCACTGCGCTTATCCACGCTCTTTTTCCTTTTAATCTTATCATCGGTTTCCCAGTTCAGGGCGTGCCAGTTTCGTATCAGGATTTTCCCTTGTCTGAGTTTTTCCCTTAAAGAGAGGGGAACGATGCCGAACTCCTCATAGTAATTGTTCTGTTCCGAAAAACGCAGAACTGAAAGCCGGTTTCTAACCGTCAGGCCAGGGGCAATAATCAAAATATTTTTAGAAAAACGGGTGTCCTGCGGATAGGTAACCTTATTGATAATCTGCCACGCGATCAGCATCGCCATCACCACCGTCTTACCCGTTCCTGTTGCGAGTTTACAGCAACAGCGACGGAAATCTCCGCCGTCTGTCGGGACGTCAATGCCAACCTTGTCCGCTGCTGGCGCCTCTGCCAACCAGATCAGGGTTTGCATGGCCTCCAGTTGACAGAAGAAAAATGGATAATCACGTTGCTCCTCGTCCTGCCAATGCATGAGCAACGCCCTGGTGATTCCTGTGACGCCTGGATAGCCAGCGTCACGCCACTTCGCAACACGCAGGCGGATTTGATTGACTAGCGGTATAGGTACGAAAATACCCCTGTCCTGATAAGGTTTAGCGGCAGGATCAGCAACCATATAACCCGCCTTGCGACGCCCCTGTTTAAGCTCAAGAGGCAACCCTTCCTCAACAAATTGCCAGTGTCGATCAGGCTCGCAGTAGGGAGAGTTGGTGATGAGATTGTTTATTTTTTCCACAGTGTCACTGCGAAAGCATCTTCAGTTGCTTCAAAATCCGGTTCTCTGCCATTCTTTTCAAGCATTAGAGGGATAACCTTGCGGCGGATACCCATGCCCTGATCTTCCAGATAACCATAATCCCTGAAAATCCTCGTGCACTTCGGATTGCGTAACATCTGCGCCCCACTTTTGATTTTTTCTATAGTCATCCCATTGGGCAATCCGCCGGGACTGATAACCTCCAAGCGGTTGCTATATGCAGTTATGCGTACATAGTTATTCTTCGTCCAGTCCCTATGTGTGAAGGCATTGATTATCAGTTCCCTGATGGCTTCAAAAGGATAATCCCATTTTCGTTTGCGCACTGACCCATACAATTCCTCTTTACTGATATATGGCTTGATTAGCATGATCAGCCTTTCATGCAGGGCAGGTTCAATAACGTCGTTGCTTGGACCTGCACCTCGAAGCTCCAGAAAGGGCACATCCAGAGTCTCATCAAAGTCGGTGTTATAGTCTTTATTTTCATTAGCATACACGGTAAGGCGCGCGACGGCCTGTGGCAGTCTGAGACCGGGTTGCTTGGCAAACAGCGCATAAGCGAAATAGCTACAAGTATAATCATCGCCTACAAGAAAACTTCGATCGCTTAACATTTTCACCCAATCTTCTTCTTGCCAGTCTTGTACGCAAGATTCTTGCAAAATATCTTTGAAGTATTTGATGTAACGGCGCTTATCCAGATCTCCAACAGAGGAGCCATGCACGGGAAGTTCCTCTGTAGCCAACAATCCTCCCGAAGCAAACAGGCGAGCCTGTTGCTCACGCCCGGCCAACTGGCAGGTGCTCCCATAACGCACATAGATATCTTCACGGTCATCATGTCTGAGGACATAAGGTTTAGCGTTACCTTGAGGGACTGTCATGACGGCTACATGCTTTTCTTCAATGCTGATTTCCTCATAATCCGGCAAAATAAATGGACCGACATACTTGCCGATGACCGTATCCATCAGCCATTCCTGAAGGTTATTCCGTTGAATACCGCTAATAGTGCCATCATCTTCAACACCAACCAAAACGATACCACCCTTCATATTGGCAAAAGACACGATTTCTTTTGCCATACGTTCAGCGCGGACATCATCGCGTTTGAACTCCAGTTTTGCGCCTTCTCCTTGAGTAATGAGCCCCAACAAATCACTTTTCAGCATCACTTAATAGCCGTATTTATGCCTGCGCATCTCAAAGGCGGCTTTACCACCTTCCAGGATTTCTGCCGCTTTTTTACGTACCTCCTGTTTATCAATAGCTCCTGCCTCTATCACTTTCCCATTGTCTTTGTCGCTATGTAACACCGCGATCAATTCGGCATCACCAAAAACCGGAATATTGGCGTTGTGAGTCGCGAAAATGAATTGTCGCCTGGTTTTGAATTCCCTTAAATCACGCACGATGCGATCAGCGATAAAGGCATTGTCCAGATGATCTTCCGGCTGATCAATGATCAGCGGATCGTCGCGGTTTAATAAAAGCAGGTTAAGGATAGCGGTACATTTCTGACCGGTGGAAAGATCATTTAGTGGCCGGTAGTTTTCCTCGTCGCCGTGGGCAACATTCAGTTCAATTTCGACCTTATCCTTTAGTTCAATCTCTTCCAGTCCCAACCTTTTTTCCAACCCTGTGTTCACTATTTTCTCAGCAGTATTTCTTTGTAAACCAGCATCACGGTACCGCTCATAAAAGCCTTGATGATTGCTTTCCTCTATCCATTGTGACCATTCCAATAAATCTAAATCCTCTATTTTTTCCAGCCATTTTATCTTTGCTTCATCTATACCTTCTATCCTAAGCAGGAAATTTTGCAATGGTTGCAAATTACCAAAACGTTTCACATGCAGCCTTACTTTCCTTTTCAGTTCATCCTGATTTAGCTTCTTGGCAGCCTTTTCTAAAGCATCAAACCGCTTAAAGGCAGTTTCACGATACTCTTCCAAAAGCGTTCTTCTCTCTTTTTTAATTTCTTCGACCAATGTCTTCTGTCGTGCGTGTTCATTTTTTTGTTTTTCTATGTGTGCCAATTGCTTGATAATGCAGGTATATTCTTGTCCTAACGTTTTACCTGTTTTCCCTGCTTGTTCAGGTAGTTGGGCGATGGCCTGTTCTAATTCATCTTTAATTTTATCGACTTTATTCTGCCAATCTTTTTCTAAATTGATATGTTTGCCGCGGGCTTCTTCAAGATGCTGCACAGCTTGTAGAACCAATTTATCCAATTGATCCTTCAGAATCTTAAACATCTCCTGCACTTTTATCAGAATAGTCTTATTGGGTAATGGATCAATCCTGACATCCCGCAAAAATTCCAGATCAAACACTTCTTCGTAGTTCCTGATCCATTTTTGAACCTGATCAAGCTGTCGTTGAATGTCTGCCTGGATACTGCTTTCTTTTTCCAGAAGTTTAGTATTTTTTAATTTCCTTTCTATACCCAGCCTTTGAAATCGTTTTACCTCTTCTTTCAATCTGGGTTCCCGTTGGACCATATCGCTTAATCGCTCAAACTCCTCATCTGCCTTGATCCATTTACCTTTGTTGGCCGCCAGTTGACGTTTGATTTCCTGGAGATTTTCATCAAACTGGTGGCCATCGGGTAAAAAATCGTTGATCAGTGCCAGTTTGGCAGCATCATCTTTTTCAATCTCCAGTATCTCGTTTTGTCCCAATAACTCAACACCTGGCAGAATATCCCGGGTGCTGAGATGAGAAAGTTCTCCCTGCTCATTTTTTACTTGTGCCTGCTCACCAAACCGCCTGCTTATCTGGTAATACTGACCCGCTTGTGCCTTTGATTTGACACTCAAGGTAACTTTTGAATTGCTCAGGTTGTTTTTACGAAGTGCTTCCAAAGCCTTATAATCTTGCCCCTGAGCGGGCAAATCCAAGACATAACGTATGCCTTCAATCAGGGTAGATTTTCCGGTACCGCGTCCACCAATAACAGCATTCAGATTTTCAGAAAAGCCTAAGGTGCCTTCTTCAAAAAACCCGGTACCCTGCCACTGAATGGACTCAATGACCGAGTAAGACACATCTGGAATATCGTGATTCAACCGAGTGCGGGATTCAGGGTCATGGAACGCCTGTTTGAAAGCCTCGAAATTAGGCTCTGTCATTTTCACCAGACAAGAGGCGGAAGGCTCTGATAGTGTTTCCGGTTTATCTATATCCTTGGCATTGATAACAGTAATGGGGTTTTCTCTTTTATAGTCAGGATTTTTATTCTGAATGATCTTCAGGTATTTTTTTAAATTCTCTTTTTCTGTTGACAAGTCTTCTATCCTGCCCGGGATCTGTATAACTTTCACTAAGTCCTCTTTTTTCCAAAGATGGGCATAGTTATCACCAGCACCGCTTAATCTCAGCATACCGCTGCTACCTGTCGCATGTGCCGCGTACCAGAAACCGTCTTGATCGTTTATCACCTGATCTGCAATTTGCTCACAGCTTAACGACGACGGATGGGTTGGTTTCTGCTCAAGCCGAGTGCTGCTTTCTCCCATCAGCCGTCCAAGAAATTGATTGAGCGTGTTGACATTGGTACCTTCAGGATAGAGGCAGACCATATGGATTTTTTCCGAACTGGCGATTTCAAACCCAGGAAACACAATGATGTCGTTCTCTTGCAAAAAATTTCGTAAACCTTCCGAGCCTTCAACTTTCCCATGATCGGCAAGACCTACAACTTTGATATTCTCTTTCCGGCATTTCTGCAAAATTTGTGTGTTATAGTTTTCTTCTTGTGGAATATCCTTTCCCTGATACTTGGCATAGCTATAGGGATTAACCTGTAAAGCACACTTGTAAAAGCGCGCTCCTTGATATTCAATTTCGTCGCTCATAGTGCCACCACCCGCAAACTCTCAATTCCTCGATCATCCACGATTTTAACCGCAATACGCTTCCTGTCACCCAATTCAAACGGTAAAGAGACGGTGCCGCAATAGGCTTCTATTAAATCCTCGTCAATCTCAGCTCTCAGATTGCGTGCCAGTCGTGCCCAGCCGCTTCTGGCATCCGCCATCGGAAAGAATACCTGACGCGGATAAAGGCTTCTGCCATCGTAATCGGTATCCAGCATCCACACCGCAATCTTATCTTTACCACCGGATTCCAGTTCGCCGGTTTTGGTATTGAAGTAATCGAAACCTCTGACTTCAACCTGCCATTTACCGGTATTCTCACCCTTATGAATTTGTTGAAACTCCACATCCGGCTGCCCGACCAGCCAGAAACTTTCATTGCTCGCGCGTCTTTTCTTCAGGTCATCGGTTTGCATGTCGGCGTTCATCTGTGCTTTGAGGAGAGTAACGCCGGACCAGTGAGTCTCGTCGATATCTTTAGCCGCCTCGGGATCAAACTGAAAGGCCGCGAATACAATCATCTTCGGTTTTGGCACAAGGATCGATGCTTCCTGCAAAGCAAGTTCCACCTGCCTTTGCTCAAGCGGTGCATGTTCGGGGCCGAATGAAATCACTGCACGGGGGGGGGGGGGGGGGGGGGGGGGGGGGTGATATGCAGTTGCCGCCTCTCGCACGCCGCCTTCACCGGAATCATCCGTTTTGGTTTCCGCGTCCGCGTGTAGCCAGTGACAAGGTAAGGGTTCAACGCGGGAAAAAGAAACCCGTTGCCCGGATTTGCCACGGATGCCGACCTTCAGCAATTCATTGCGCCATTCTTCCTGACGCAGGGTTTCGCCAGAGCGGTTGATAGATGCGTCTGCGATCCTGCTTTCCTTTTCCTCTTCACCCGGACTGTGCAAGGCCCGTGTTCCCGCATGAGCGAACGTTTCATCCTGCACATCCTTTTCTCTCCCAGAGGAAGAGTGAAATACGTCGGCGATGGGCTGAACGGTTGGCGATGGCACGGCTTCCACCGTGAACGGGCCGGTAACGCGCGCCCGCCTGGTGTCTTTTATTGGTTGGTCATAGAGCGTTTCCGTTGCGGCTGGTTCATTGTTAGCAATGGATTTTAAGGTGACATGTGGGACTTTCTTATATTCAAAGCCACTGCCCACGCCCTCGTCGGGATGTGCCAATTTATAATAGTCAAACATGGCGGTCATCAGCCGTTGCCGGGTCAGTGCAGTAGCCACGCGCGAGGTGTCGCAGGTCATCCAGCGCCGGCCCCATTGCTCGGCAACGTAAGCCGTAGTGCCGCTGCCACAGGTCGGGTCCAGCACCAGATCGCCCGGGTCGGTGGTCATCAAGAGACATTTTTCGATTGTACTGCGTGATGTTTGAACCACGTATTCCTTCTCTCTACTCCCAATTACGGTATCAAACCAGATGTTATTTATTGCTTTTACAGGAAAATCACTCGCTTTACGGAGATAACGAATAGATTTTCCAGAAGATAAAATTCTTCCACTTTCATGTAGCTTTTTAATGCCTAGAAGAGTAGTTTTCCAATGCTGCCCCGTCGGCGGCTTAAATTTTTTACCGCCTATCGTTACAGTTGATTCGCTTTTAGTTGCACCTTGTGAGGTCAGTGACTGCGACGCACACAATTCGGAGCCTTGCGGAATTAAGGAAATATCTTGTTGTTCATCATTTGTTAAACTTCTAATACTTCCATCAGGTAACTGCAACAGATTGTAGTGCCCCACATCATCCTTAAATTCAAAAAGCTGTTTGTACTTGATGTTCCTTTTATCTTTGCCGTACCAAATTAAATAGTCTCCCGCTCTTGACAGGGTTAGTCCAGGAATGCCACTCGTTGTTGTAAAACTTATTAAGCTAACAAAATTCTCAACCCCAAAGACCTCATCCATAATCTCCCGCACGTGATGCACGTTCTCATCGCTGATCTGCACAAACACGCTACCACTCTCACTGAGCAACTCCCTGGCCAGCAACAGGCGATCGCGCAGATAAGAAAGGTAAGAATGAATACCAAGCTCCCAGGTATCACGGAAGGCCTTGATAGTTTCCGGTTCGGCAGTTAAGTCCTCATCTTTGCCGTCTTTGACCTCCCGCTTGTTGACAAACGGCTGAAAGTTGCTCCCGTATTTGATGCCGTAGGGTGGATCCATGTAGATACACTGAACCTTGCCCGCCATATTCTCTTTTTGCAGTAGCGAATTCATTACCAGCAGGGAATCCCCGGCGACAAGCCGGTTACTCCAGTTGTGAGAATGTTTATAAAATTCGACTGCCTCTCTTAAGGGCACCTCGCGCTCCTGCTCAAAGAGAGAGATCTGCTCAGTGGGGGATGAATCTTTCGTTTCGACAGGCGCAATGACCGAATTGTTTTTTCTTACCGCATCAATAATCGTGTGCGGATCAATGCGCTCGTGTACGTGTAGTGATACGATCGGCACTGCAAACGAGGTGTGTTCATCTTTACCCGCCCATTGTAATTGTGGGTCCAGGTGTGGGTCGTAGCGGTACGTCTGCTTTTCATCTATGGTGGGATCAGTGCTTGGGGTTACCAGCCCCACCGGGGGGTTGTTGGGGCGCCCCTTGTCCGCGTGGGAGTAAGAACTTATGTTGCGTTTTTTAGGCAATGCCCTTGTCCTGATCTCTGAAGTTGAAGAAATAAAATAACAAAATCTTTGCCTGCTTTATACTTTCCGTTTTACTGATGAAGTCAATGGAACATCCGTGTTTTGAGAAGCGCGTGTGTCCGGTAAATACATCAGATATGTTTTGACAAGCTCAACTACCGGGCAGTTTTTTAATTTATAAAGGTTTCCAGACTACGGCTGAAACAGGCCCAATTCCTGAATCTTTCTGGTCAGTGTATTTCTTCCCCACCCCAAAAGTTTTGCCGCTTGTTGTCGTTTGCCACCGGCTTTGCGCATAGCTGCTTTAATCAGCACTGCTTCAAACAGGGGCGAAGCCTGGTCTGAAATCCCCTGTTCACCTGCGGACAACTTTCGGTCGGCCCATGCACTTAACAAGCGTTGCCAATCCAAAGTCTCTGCTTCAGACATCTCATCCTTTAACATCTCCGCAGGCAGATCCTGCACGTGCACCTCATTTCCGGAAGCCATCACCGTCAGCCAGCGGCAAACGTTTTCCAGTTGACGCACGTTTCCCGGCCATCTCAACGCGCTCAAATATTTCACCACCTCGGGGGTGAGTTTTTTAGGCCGTGTCTTTAATTCCCGTGCGGAACTTTGCATAAAGTGCCGCAGTAAAATCGGCACATCCGTTTTGCGCTCATTTAATGCTGGCAGACGAATACGGATAACGTTCAAACGATGAAACAAATCTTCGCGAAAGTCGCCGTGGCGTACGCGCGCCTCCAGGTTCTGATGCGTGGCGGCAATAATACGGACGTCGACTTTAATAGGTTCATGTCCCCCCACGCGGTAAAAACACCCGTCGGATAAGACCCGTAACAAACGTGTTTGCAGGTCTGTAGGCATGTCGCCAATTTCATCCAGGAACAAGGTACCCCGATGAGTTTGTTCAAAACGCCCCTTGCGTAAAGTTTGCGCGCCCGTAAACGCCCCCCTTTCATGACCAAACAACTCCGATTCGAGCAATTCGCGTGGAATCGCAGTCATATTTAAGGCGATAAAAGGCCCCCCTGCGCGTGGACTGTGTGCATGCAAGGCATGCGCTACCAGCTCTTTACCGGTGCCCGACGCGCCATTAATAAGTACTGTAATATTCGAGTTTGACAACTTGCCAATAGCACGAAACACCTCCTGCATTGCGGGCGATTCGCCAATGATTTTTGCGGGTCTCTGTACAGACGCATCGTCCGACTTAACGGGCACCGTTTTTTCGCTGGTGGCCAAACATGCTCGCATCGTTAACTCAATGGCGTCATCCACGTCGAATGGTTTTGGCAAATATTCAAATGCGCCTTTTTGATACGCGCCCACAGCACTTTGCAAGTCAGAATACGCAGTCATAATGATCACTGGCAGATCAGGGTATCGCGTTCTGACCTGATCTAAAAACTCAAAACCATCCAGCTCCGGCATACGCACGTCCGTGAGGATAACCGCGGGCACATACTCCTCTAATTCGCGCATTGCCATAGTTGCCGATTCAAAAGTAGTAACGGGAATGTGCGCTTTCTGAAAAGCGCGTTCCAACACCCAGCGTATTGCGTGATCATCATCAACCACCCAAACATTAGTATTCTTCATAGCCCTGACTTTATCCCGTTGAAATCATCTGCGCCATGCAATGGCAACAACACGCAAAACTCCGTCAGACCCGGCCTCGAATCAAATTCAATTAAACCACCGTGCAGATTTATCAAGTGTTGCGCAATCGGCAATCCCAATCCCGTTCCCTGCGCCGTTCCCGACACCAGAGGGAAAAAAATTTGCGATTTTAATTCCTCCTTTATACCTGGTCCATCATCAACAATACTCACCTGCAAGACTAAGCGATGACATATATCGCCAAGCGTAAACTGGTGTAATACCCGCGTCTTTAGCGTAACCTCACCGTTTGGTTGCGCGGCACAAGCCGCGTTACGCACGATATTCAATACAGCCTGCACCAACAAATCACGATCAGCACGTATAAGCGGAATGCTCGGGTCATAATCCGTGCTCAGCGTAATTCCGCCTGATGCCTCGACGCTCGCCAAATATCGAATATGCTCTAACACGTCATGAATATTCAGCTCCTGCTTTATCGGCACCACTTTTGGGCCGAACATACGATCGATCAACTTACGTAAGCGATCGGCTTCACTAATAATCACGTCGGTATATTCACGCAAGCCCGGTTCAGCAAGCTCACTTGCCAGCAACTGCGCCGCCCCGCGCAGACCACCCAATGGGTTTTTAATCTCATGCGCCAATCCACGCAACATATTTTGAGTCGCCTGAGCCTCAGACAAGAGATGCTCTTCACGAGCGATACGCAGCAACCGGTCCACCCGAGCGACCTCAAGCAAACACTCTACCTTCTCCCCTTTGGCAGACATCGGCGTAATCGAACAATTAATGGTAATTTCTTTGCCGCCTGAAAGCTGCACACAAACCTCGCGCTCGGTGACCGGGTGACCGGTACGTACTGATTGTTGTACGTGAGAGATAAACTCGCCATCAATATCCCGCATAAAATCCGTCAATGGATGATACAGTGCGTTTTTTCTGCCGGTACTCAACAGCTCCTCTGCCGCCGGATTAAGATAAGTCAGGCAAAGCTGCTCATTGACAAGGAATATAGCCAGCGTCAGGTTTTCGATAATTTTTTGCTGTTGCACTTGCTGATCATCGCATGATGCGTCTAAATGACTACCAGCGTCAGGTTTTCGATAATTTTTTACTGTTGCACGGCACGCGCAATAACACATAATTCACCCAAAAACCCATTAATCGCCTGTTCATAACCCCTTAGGCCTGGATGCAAGGTTCGCGCCAACCACTTGGCAATATATTCTTCTTAACTACACATTATCCTGTAAATCCATATTTATATGCCTTGTTTGTATTCTTAAATAATCAACAACCTGCACACCAACATTAGCGCCCTATTATAGGGCGGAAAGGACAATGCACGACATCAATACGCCTCAAAAAAGGGCATAACACATAACAAAGGTGCATTAAAATATACGTGAAAGACTACTGCACGCCGCAGAGCAGATAGCACCCGAAAGCCGATTAATCTTTTACCTTCATGAGCTTTCCTGCGTACTGGCAAACATCCTGCCGGCAATATGTGATACTCCCCAACGCGCAAAACGCCTTTGGAGCGAGGCGTTTTGCGGCGGGTAAAAATACGCCTTCTAACAACTGTAATACATATCAAACTCAATGGGATGAGTAGCCTGACGCAAGGCCGTGACCTCATCCATTTTCAGCTCAATATAGCCATCGATGCAGTCATTGGAAAACACCTCGCCGGCCTTAAGGAAGTCACGGTCACTATCCAATGCCTCAAGTGCCTGGTCTAAAGAAGCGCAGACGGTTGGAATACCAGCCTCTTCTTCTGGTGGCAGATCATACATATCTTTATCAACCGCGGAACCCGGGTCGATTTGATTTTGAATACCATCAAGGCCGGCCATAAGCATAGACGCGAAAGTGAAATACGGGTTACCAGAGGCATCCCCAAAACGCACCTCGATACGCCGTGACCTGGCATCCGCTTCATACGGAATACGGATAGCCGCCGAACGGTTGCGTGCTGAATAGGCCAGTAACACAGGCGCTTCAAAGCCCGGCACCAGGCGCTTATAACTATTGGTCGTGGCGTTAGAAAATGCGTTAATGGCGCGCGCGTGCTTAATGATACCACCGATATAGTACATTGCCGTCTGCGACAGGTTGCCATACAGATCCCCCACGAATAAATTATCGCTGTTTTTCACCAAAGACTGATGCACATGCATACCGTTACCGTTATCTCCCACGATTGGTTTTGGCATAAAGGTCGCGGTTTTGCCATAATTATGAGCCACGTTATGTGTCACATATTTCAAAATTTGATTCCAATCTGCGCGCTTCGTTAGCGTACTAAAGCGCGTACCGATCTCACACTGTCCGGCCGTACCCACCTCATGGTGGTGTACCTCGACGGGTACGCCCATTTCTTCCAGCACCTGGCACATTGCCGAGCGCACATCCTGCAACGAATCCACTGGCGGCACCGGGAAATAACCGCCTTTAACTCCCGGACGGTGACCGATATTGCCATCTTCAAAAACCTTGGCAGAATTCCACGCCGACTCATCCGAATCTGTAGTATAAAACGCCCCGGATATCTCATTGCCCCACTTGACATCATCAAATACAAAGAACTCTGGTTCCGGGCCAAAAAATGCGTCATCACCGATTCCAGTTGAACGCAGATAAGCCTCAGCACGTTTAGCGACCGAACGCGGGTCACGGCTATAACCCTCCATAGTCACGGGTTCAAGCACATCGCAGCGCAGAATTAGAGTAGGGTCATTCAAAAAAGGATCCATCACTGCGGTACCTGAGTCCGGCATCAACACCATATCGGACTCATCAATCCCCTTCCAGCCTGCAATCGAAGAACCATCGAACATCTTACCTTTTTCAAAGGTATCATCTGTTACTACAGAAGCCGGGACCGAGACGTGTTGCTCCTTTCCTCGCGTGTCGGTAAATCGAAAATCAACGAATTTAACATCGTTATCACTCATCATCTTAATCACATCACTCGCAGACATGGGTTACTCCTTGCTTTTGACTCGAATGTTATTCTTAATGGGCGTGACCGATTGCCAATCACGCATTCACGCCGCAGTATCAGGCACAATACATGCCAATACACTGATCAGACACACTCTATTAAGACCAGTACGGCATTATACGCGGCTTTGTGCCGCGATAGATAGATTAGTGCACGCTTTTGTTTGCACCACCATAGTGCCAGCGAGCACCGGAATAGTGCCCCATAATAATGCCGGACACCGAACCGATACTGGTTTTTCCACAAATTGTGCACCGATATTCAGAGACGGTGTGGTGCAACTCGCAGGCTTGCTATACTCTCGCCGCGCGGCGCAACATTATCACCATGTCAAACTCCAAGCCAACCTCACTGCAAGACCTCATTTTTACGCTGCAACAATTTTGGGCGGCATGCGGATGTATCATTGACCAGCCGTATGACCTTGAAATGGGTGCGGCCACCTTTCACCCAGGCACATTTTTACGCGCGATCGGTCCCGAGCCCTGGCGGGCCGCCTATCCCCAGCCTTGTCGTCGGCCGGCAGACGGTCGTTATGGTAACAACCCAAACCGCCTGCAACGCTATTTTCAATTCCAGGTAATTCTAAAACCGCCACCAGACGACATACAAAATCTTTATCTGAAATCACTCACTGAGTTAGGCATCGACGCTCTTACACACGACCTTCGTTTTGTTGAAGACGACTGGGAATCTCCAACTCTGGGTGCCTGGGGGCTGGGCTGGGAAGTCTGGTTAGACGGCATGGAGATTTCACAATTCACCTACTTTCAACAGATTGGTGGCCTGGATTGCAAACCCGTAAGCGGCGAAATTACCTACGGTTTAGAGCGCATCGCCATACATCTGCAAGACGTTTCCAGTGTGTATGACCTGATATGGAAGCACCATCAGGACACCACCATTCGCTATGGTGATCTCCATCATCAAAATGAAAGCCAACAATCGGCATTTAATTTTGAGCATGCCAATACCGACGTTCTGTTTAAGGCCTTTGAGTCCAGCGAAAGACAGTGTCAGCATTTAGTTGAATTAGAACTGCCGGTCGCCGCCTATGACCACGTACTGAAGTGCTCCCACACCTTTAATCTTCTGGACGCGCGTCAAGTAATCTCGGTAACCGAGCGGCAACAATACATCCTGCGAATTCGCAAACTGGCGCAGGCGGTCGCCAGCGGCTATCACGCCAGCCGCGAACAACTTGGGTTTCCGCTTCTACCTGAACCATCGCGGCATAAACAATCGCCACCATGAGTGACAAACGGGACTTATTAATCGAGATCGGCACTGAAGATCTGCCTGCCAGGTTTGCCTCAGGTTTAGCCGATGAATTTGGCCACATATTGTGCCAGCAACTCAGTGCCGTCGACCTGGCTTTTAGAAGACATAAAGTTTTTTGCACGCCACGCAGATTAGCCGTTATTGTCGAAGACCTGGAGCGGCGGCAACGCGACCAGCACACCGAGCGTAAAGGGCCGTTTGTGGCACAGGCGTTTGATAACCACGGCCAGCCCACTGGTGCAGCCACCGGTTTCGCACGCGCATGTGGCGTAGCAGTACATCA
The DNA here is from genome assembly GCA_963422595.1 of Gammaproteobacteria bacterium. Taxonomy (GTDB): domain Bacteria; phylum Pseudomonadota; class Gammaproteobacteria; order UBA4575; family UBA4575. The sequence continues at coordinate 590,483 of OY730298.1, read as the reverse complement.
ACTGGAACAAGTGCAAGAAGCCAACGGCGCAAGACTTACATTTCGCCAACAACGTCCGGGCCAACACACAATCGAACTACTACCGCAACTACTTAAAACCGCCATCAGCAAGTTGCACCTTCCAAAGCGCATGCGCTGGAACCAAACCGCCGCGGAATTTATACGTCCGGTACGCTGGTTATTAATCATACTGGGTTCAGAAACAGTCGCGGCAAATCTATTTGATCAGGCAGCCGGTAACGTTACCTATGGACACAGATTTCACAGTCCGCAGCCCATCCTTATAAAACGTGCGTCGGCGTACAAAAAACTACTACAATCGAAAGGTCACGTACTTGCAGATTTTAAGCAGCGTCGCCAGCACATACACAAGCAAATCAACGCGCTCTCCGCAACCGTCGGCGGCAAGCCTGCTTACTCGCAGGAACTGCTGGATGAAATCACCAACCTGGTCGAATGGCCACGTGCGCTGCTGGGCAGCTTTGACGAAAAGTTTTTAGACATTCAAAAAGCCGTATTGATGAACATCATGCAGCAGCAGCAAAAATATATTCCGCTGGTGGATGACAATGACCTGCTGCTGCCTAAATTCATCGTCATCAGCAACCTCCAAAGCTCCTCCCCCGATGTCGTTATGCGGGGCAATGAAAAAGTCATTGTGCCGCGTTTTGAAGACGCCATGTTTTTTTGGCGACGGGACAAATGTAAAGCCTTAGTATCGAGATTAGAAACGCTAAAAAGCGTCGTGTTTGAAAAACAACTGGGGAGTTTATTTGACAAAACCAGGCGCATTGGCAATCTTGCGCAATTTTTGCGCGTTTACACCAATGCCGGGCAGCGGCAAACGCGGCTCGCGGCAGAGCTTAGCAAGTGCGACCTGTTAACCGAGATGGTAGGTGAATTTCCAAAACTGCAAGGCATTATTGGTCATCAATTAGCCTTGGGCGAAGGTATAGAACCCGAAGTGGCACGTGCCATCGAAGAGCAATACCTGCCGCGTTACGCGGGCGACGTGCTGCCGGCCTCTGCGGTGGGCATAACGCTGGCACTCGCCGATCGTCTGGACACCCTGGTTGGGATCTTCGCGGTCGGCAAAAAACCGACTGGTTTGAAAGACCCCTACGGGTTACGACGTGCTGCTCTGGCAGTATTGCGCATCAGCATAGAGACAAAACTGCACATCGATTTACGCGCCAGCCTACAGCAGGCTGCGGCATGCTTCCCGGCGGCGTTACACGCGACTGGCGTAACAGAAAAAGTACTTGCATACATCATGGAACGCCTGCGCGGCTACTTCTCCGAGCGTGGCGTGGCGCCAGACGTGATCGACGCGGTACTAATGAATCGTCCCACCGATCCCAGTGACGTCGCCGCGCGCATTGACGCGCTGCGTGATTTTCTTGAACTGCCGCAGGCGGCCAACTTAGCCGCTACCAACAAACGCATTCATAACATACTCAGGAACGTCGATTGCGGCAACCTTGGACCGGTACAGCAAAAACTACTCAAAGAAGCCGCGGAACGTACCCTGCACGCTCGTTTGCAAGCACTAACTGATACCGTCGAGACCCTGTTTCAACAACGCCAATACCAGCAAGCCCTAAGCACACTTACCGCTTTACATCAACCTGTCGACGCCTTTTTTGATAACGTCATGGTCATGGACAAAGACACCGCGTTACGCACCAACAGACTGGCGTTACTTGCCCACGTCGACTCACTCCTGCGGCGCGTAGCCAACCTATCAGGACTACAGTTATAACCAACAACAAATAACATCAACATCATGGGCAAGCCAGACATAGTAATTTTAGACCGCGATGGCGTCATCAATGAAGAATCTGACGAATTCATAAAATCACCGGAAGAATGGATCCCGATTACAGGCAGTCTGGAAGCGATTGCCAGGCTCAACCACGCCAAAGTGCGGGTATTTATCGCCTCTAATCAATCCGGCCTCGCGCGCGGGCTGATCGACTACCAAAAGCTACATAAAATCCACCAAAAAATGCTGGCTGAACTGGCGCGACACGGGGGTCATATAGATGGAATATTTATATGTCCGCATATAAAAGGGGCATGTCGCAAGCCGAATCCCGGCATGCTGGTTGAAATCGAAAAGCGCACGCGTATCTCGCTGAATAAAGCACCGTTTATAGGAGACTCACTACGTGACGTACAGGCAGCCACGGCGCATGGTGCGCGACCGGTGTTAGTACGCACCGGCAACGGCGCCGTTACGGCGCAAAGCGAACAACTGCCGCGCAACGTCCCGGTATTTACTGATCTGGCCGCGGCCACGCAGGCCCTGTTGGCGCAACAGCCAACATCCGCAACGCGCGTCAGGCCACTGCCTGAACACTGACCAGCGGTTAATTACATGAATACGCAGACTTTCAAAAAAATCAATATATGTTTAACCCAAACCCTGCGCTCGCTGCTATATGTAACCGGCATGGTAATGCTCACCCTGGTTTATGGCCTGCTGTGCCCGTTTACCGTCCTGCTCCCCTATGCGCCGCGCTATAAATTTATCAATACCTGGGGCACTGCCAACCTATGGTGGTTACGAGTCACCTGCGGTTTACGGCATATAATAATTGGCAAAGAAAACATCCCTGACTACCCGTGTATCATAATGGCGAACCACCAATCCACCTGGGAAACAATCGCCCTGGGCACGGTGTTTCCGGCCTTAACGTGGGTAGTCAAGAGAGAACTGCTATTCATCCCGCTATTTGGTTGGAGTTTAGCCCTTACCCACCCTATTGCCTTACGCCGCGGCAGCGGCAGCAAGGCCATACAACAACTTATCCGACAGGGCCAGGCCAGGTTAAGGCGCGGGCACTGGGTACTGATATTTCCCGAAGGCACGCGCGCCCCCCCCGGCGCCAAAAGAAACTTCAAAATCGGTGGTGCCATGCTGGCCGTAAAATCAGGCGTGCCGGTAGTGCCGATCGCACACAATTCTGGAAACTACTGGGCGCGCAAACAACTCACCAAAAAGTCCGGCACTATCAAAATGGTAATTGGTGCGCCAATTCCCAGCCAGGGCAAAACTGTCGAAGCAATGAATCAAGAAGTTTTTCATTGGATAAACGCCTGTCGGGAACGTCTGGAAGCACCCGGCAGACAATAAACCTGCCGTAGTTGGCTAACCGACCGGAGAGCACTATTGTCAGCCGCGGCAATACGCCTGCGTCAAAATTCAGCCGAAAAGGATAGATCCTGAACCTGCTTGCACCCGCTGACGACGTGGAAAAGATGATTACCGAGATTCGCACCCGCAATACAGCCGCCACACAAACACAACACCATACACTCATTCAATCGAGAAAACCAAAAAGAAATCGGCAGCATCGGGTCAACGGACAAAGACATACAGGCAAACTTTACGAACCCTGCATAGCGTGGCAATCGAAGCGACAGAAATCGGCAGAAGTGTGCGAGTCTTTTTTTTAAGGATCGCGAGAAACGGCTGCGCAGTTTTTTGGTGATTGTGCGCAGATAGAAAGTTATCCACAGAAGCACACGCAAGCGGGATCAGCGTGCGTGAAACATGAAATCCTCTATCGAGCATTTAATCTTTAATCGGTACGTAAGCAATCGAGTGCTCCGCCCTGGTCGCTGGGCCTTCCCGCCCTCGCCGGGAGGCAGATGGGCCAGCGTATTAGCCCATCAACAAAAGGGTATTAAAAACCCGGGTTCAATGACTACTCACCGCAAGCGGCTGCGTTCCTCATTGAGCCGGCGGATATTTAATGATTACGGTTATGGACTTAATTACCTGTTCTACCTGGTACCTTTTTTTGCTGTTATAAAGGCTGCTTCCGGGCATAGTTTAATCTTCAGAATCATTGCCAGAAAACATAAAGAACATGCTTTTCTGCGACTTAAGTCTGAGGGTATCGTCAATCTTAATCGTATGAGCTTTCCGGCGCTCTCCACCAGAAGAAGTCACGACTTCAAGATCAGGGTTCTCCATGATCATTTCATGGATATCATCGCTGTGTGCTGGGGTCTCGCTATATGCTGACTGATAGAACTCTTCCATACTCAGCGTATCCCTCGAGTGGGCTATCAGCCTGGGAATATCATCATGGAGGTCTTGTTTGGCTGCATTTCGGGAGTCATTATCAAACAGATAAAGCTGCCCATCGTTCCGGGGATCATAAGAGAGCATATTCAGTCCCGAACGGCCAAAATGTGCCTGGGTGTCACCGTCCTGATGTAATACGTTGTTGTAGACCTGTCTTGCACGGTAGGAACTGGCAAAGTGCATCAACCAGTACTTCCAACCATCGGGGTTGTTGAGAGAAAAAGGGCTGACATAGGGAGCGCATTCTTTGAGGTACTGAAATGCAACTTGCTCTGCGCCAGCAAGCCACTCCGTCTTATTGACTTGATTATCCTTGAGAAGCTCATAAATTCGTAACTTCATTTCTGGCTCTAGCGGGACTCCAGAAGAATTTTCATTAGGGGACAAGTAAGTCAACATACTGGAAAAAACAAAGGTTAAAATAACCTCTGCTGAGCGCCAGGATAACATTATGTCTCTAATTATTGGCGATGTGACCTGCGAATAGCCGTATTGATCTAAATTAAACAGAACATTACGGCATCTTGCCTGATCCAGCCGGTTTTTGAGATCTTCATAAACTTCCTCAAACTTGCCATTGAAAAACTCAGCTTGCACAACCAGATCAGTTGAATTTGCCTTAATGCCAGCCAGTAATGGAGAAAGGTTTTTTTTGAGTAACTCAAGAACATTCTTATCACTGTCATTGAGCAGGAGCAAACACTCAATACTAACTGAACCAAGCCCTTTTGAAGCCCTGATAAGATTAATTTCTTTCGTGGTCTTTTCGAGAATATCAACAAAAAGGAGCGGAGAGCCATAGCTCCCGCAGCGATATAAGCCACCTCCGGCGAAACCATCAACCACTACCAGCCTGAATCTATTCAGCTGTGGTATCTGACATCGTGTTAAAAGATACTGCCTGAAGTAATCCGCTAGAATTTTATGCTTTTTCTTCGTATGAGGCTCTAGTACAACCCCGCCTTCCCAGTCATAATTTTTGCCGGCCAAAAGTGCTCTCCTTGTCGTTTACATGGCTGCTATTAGTGATTTAGGCATCTCATCCCAAGTCTGTCCTCTATACTCTCGCCCATTGGCTTTTTTAGAGCGTTTTTTATTGTCTTTACCCCAGGAGCCCCATTGTTTAAAGAAGAACGCTGTGTCATATTTTTTGCATTGCTCGTGAATTTCATCAATCCACTTTTCCTGAACAGGCCTTGCTTTGCTACCACTTTCTCCACCAACAATAGCCCAATCGACACTCCGTAAATTAACCTTACCCACACCGGCAATTAGTGGTTCAAAAGAAATAAAACGAATTGCAGCTGGAGTGCCTCGCAAGTGGGCAATTCGGCTCTTAGCTTCAGCATCTTCAACAGTAGTGCCCAGCCATACATTAGGCAAAACCTTTTTAATCTTGCCTTTTACAAACTGCTGCATTCTCTCTGGACGCTTGGTCAATATTTGGTAGTTATGCCTGGGGGTTTCCTCCATAACTTTCCAAACTGCCAAAATAAAATCATCGCTGACCTTTTCATGAAACAGATCGCTCATGGAATTCACGAAAATCTTTCGTGGCTTTTTCCAGCGATAGGGTATTGCCAATGCATCAACATCTTCACGAATAACGCCATTCCAGGTGATGTTTTTACCTTTTTTCCGGGTAAGCCCTTTGTACTTTTCGACCCCCATAGCCTCAAGCCGACGAGCCATTTGCATCGCATAGCAATGCTTACATCCAGCACTAGCTAAGGAGCAGCCAGCCACAGGATTCCAGGTGGCGTCTGTCCATTCTATTTGAGATTCAGCCATAAACTTCTCTATTTACCCTATGTAAACTGTCTTCAGAAATCAAGTAATCCGCATCGCCATCCAAGGCACAAAGCAAAAACATCAAGTCGTCCGGGTCTATCGGTTTTGGATCACAGTCTTCAAGAGTGGGCCTTACCAACTCGAAGGCACCCCATAGACGACTGATCAATTCCACCGCCAAATCACGTTTAGCTCCCTTATCGACTAGCTTTTCTGTAGAGAGTCAGGCTAAGGGCAGGGGTTAGGTTGCTGTTGATGCAGCCGTTCAATTTTTTCCATCAGGTCATTTGGAAGCTTCAGATTGACACTATCAACATTCTCTGCCAGCTGCTGCAAGCTCGTCGCACCGATGATAGTCGCAGTCACAAATGGTCTGGAATGGACAAACGCCAACGCCAGTTGTGCCGGAGAATATCCATATTGCCGCGCCAGTTCCACGTACGTACGCGTCGCCTTCACCCCCGGCGCGTCGCTATACCGGTCAAAGCGCTTAAACAAACACAAGCGCGCGTTTGCTGGTGCCTTGCCATCCAAATACTTACCAGTTAACACGCCGAACCCCAATGGTGAATACGCCAGCAACCCGATTTTTTCGCGATGCGAAATTTCCGCCAGCCCTACCTCATAGGTACGGTTTAATAAACTATACGGGTTCTGCACGCTAACCATACCGGGCCAGGCATGTACCTGCGCCAACCACTGATACCGCATCACCCCCCAGGGAGTTTCATTGCTTATTCCCAGGTAACGCACCTTACCCTGTGCTACCGCCTGCGCCAAACAAGCGTAAGTGTCCTCTATCAAAGTCGGGTGATCTGTTTGGCGATGCTGATAACCCAATTTGCCGAAGAAATTAGTATTTCTGGCCGGCCAATGTACCTGATACAAGTCGATATAATCAGTCTGCAAGCGTTTCAGGCTCGCATCCAAAGCCGCGTTTATATGCTCAGGTGTAAGCTGCGGGCCACCGCGCAGATAGGGTGTTGCGCCAGGCCCGCAAACTTTAGTAGCCAATACAATATGCTTACGGCGGCCACTTTTTTTAAGCCAGCTGCCGACAAACTCCTCGGTTTTTCCCTGCGTACGCTGCCGGGGTGGCACCGGGTATAGCTCTGCCGTGTCAACAAAATTAACGCCCTGCGCGGTGGCGTAATCCAATTGCGCGCGCGCCTCGCTGGCGGTATTCTGTTCGCCAAAAGTCATTGTGCCCAGGCAAATCTTACTAACCTTTACCCCGCTGTTACCCAGCTGCTCAAAGCGCATGCTATAAAACTACCTAAACAGAGTGAGCACGCCGGTATAGCCATACAGCCGGTTATGAAAGATCTCCCCATTCGCAAAAAACCCGGCCAGAGGGAAATCACCCAACTCTGCCTGAATCATCTTAAGTTCTTCAGAATCATCCCCAAACTGGTGGCGTCCTCGCCCCAGGCAAGTGTAATACACGCCGCCGCGTGGTGGGGTTTGCAGGCGCGTCTTCATAGTGTGCAACATGCGCAACATATCCTCCCTGGCACTGTTACCATCGCGTCGGCAGAACATGAATGCACTGCCCTCACAGACATAATCCCCAATCGCGATGATATTCTCGTTTTCGTCCAGCCCGATGATATTCCTGACCAGATAATCTCCGGTATCAGAATACTTAACCGGCAGACCGGCAAAGATATATCCGGCAATTTTATACAAATCCTTGGCCAGCACCTCTCCAATATCCTCGCGCAACACCTCCAGTGCCGGGCGGTGGTCCAATTCGATAAGCAAATTACGTTCAGCCTTAGTCACCACATGTCGCTGATGCAGTGGCGTGCAGCCTTGCGTATGCCCGACGATAGTATTGACACGTGAAGAGAAAAAAATACCCGACACGCTACCGCTGATAACATGCCTTGCGACCTGATAATGCTGAAAATTTGACGAAGTTAAGCCGCCCACCAAATAAGCTGCCGGCACCGCTTCAGAAATCTTCCCAATCAGGTTTGGGGTGGCGGGATTGCTGGGATCCCCATGCACAATACCGACGTGAGGCAAGTCCTCCTTACACCGGCCTGAAACCTGTTCCAGTAATTGCTCCTCGCTCAAATCGCGCGCACCGACAATGGTGAAATCACGTGCCTCAATATCCGCCAGCATCACCACCAAAGCGGCCTCGTCATAATACTCAGTGCCAGTACTACAAAGCCCGATACCCACGGTGCCAACCCAATCCTCAATACCGGTTTCCTGTTTGAAGCGGCCGACAATACCTTGCAGATCATCACACAGCGTATCGTTGGCATAAATGAAGCCCAGTTGAAATTTTCCCCGCACTGCGCCCAGTTGGCATAAGCAATCGTTTACCAGTTCGCGTGCCGGCTGCCCACGAGCGGTGGCGAATTGAAACGGCTCAGTCATACACCGGAGCCGCTGCTGGCATCACCAGTTGACCAGGTTCAGGAATAAAAGAATTTTCAATGTCTTCACCCAATGCATCTATACCCAGCGTAAATTTTGCTGGCTGTATGCTCGCGGTTGTTTACTTACCGCCTGATTTTGCACGTTTAATCACGCAATGAAAAACATTATTATCACAGTCAGACAAATACTTTATTGATCGCTGCAAACAAAACCGAATTCAGCTTCACAATCGGTGTGGAAAATTGGGCGATTACACTCATGGTTTAATAAAGCGTGTTAAGATAATTTCATAACTGCGCATAACCTCATCGTTAACTTGCGGGGGCAGAGTATAAAGCTCAACTTCCCACCGTTCGGTGGTGCTGAAGGACTGACGTTATGATACAGGAGAATTAGTTGATCTCGGCACGGCAATACACACGTGAACTTATTAGCCGGTTCATACCGTACATGAACTGGCTGGGAGACCTCAAAAATCCGGCCACGCTACGGCAAGACCTGGTCGCTGGGTTAACCGTAGCGCTGGTACTCATCCCACAATCCATGGCCTATGCGCAGCTGGCTGGCTTACCTGCCTACTACGGCCTCTACGCATCGTTTCTACCCGTTATCATCGCCTCATTATTTGGTTCCTCCCGTCAATTACAAACCGGCCCGGTCGCCGTAGTTTCATTAATGACCGCCGCGGCATTAGAACCGTTAGCGGTTACCAATCCGCAAGGCTATTTAGTATATGCGGCGGTCATCGCCATGATGGTGGGCATTTTCCAAATGTCGCTGGGCCTGTTACGGCTGGGGGTACTGGTGGAATTTTTATCCCATCCGGTAGTGATTGGTTTTACCAATGCCGCGGCCATCATCATCGGTGCCTCTCAACTCTCCAAACTGTTTGGGGTCGAGCAGGAAACCGGTCATCATTTTTATGTAACTATTTGGAACGTACTGGTAGAGGCCTCCACGCACACGCACGTGCCAACGCTGGCGATGGGCATAACCGCCCTGGTCATCATTTTCGGGTTACAGCGATACGCACCCAGGGTGCCGGCGGTGCTTGCCGCGGTAATCGTCACCAGTCTCATTGCATTTGCAGTGGGCTATGAATCCTCTTTAGGGGGGCGAGTAGTTGGCAACGTCCCGGCGGGACTGCCTGCCATTGCCTGGCCCGCATTCGAAATGTCCATCGCGTTTGACCTCATCGGCAAAGCCATCGTCATCGCGGTGGTCGGCTACATGGAAGCCATCTCCATTGCCAAAGCCATTGCCGTGCAAACCCGTCAACGCATCGACGCCAATCAAGGCCTGATAGGTCAGGGTCTGGCAAACATCAGCGCTGGTTTATCGGGCGCATATCCAGTAGCCGGGTCTTTCTCACGTTCCGCGGTCAACATGTCGGCAGGCGCCAAAACCGGGTTTGCAGCCATCATTACCGGGCTACTGGTCGCAGTGTCACTGATGTTCCTGTACTTCACCCAATACCTGTACCACCTGCCGCAGGCCACATTAGCGGCGGTAATCATCTCTGCCGTAGCCAACCTGATTCGCATCAAACAGATTAAATACGCGCTGCGTGTGCACAAACACGACGGTTTTATCGCCATACTAACGTTCGTGTTAACGTTAATTCTGGCGCCGCACTTAGAGCAAAGCATACTTATCGGCGTACTGTTATCGCTGGGTTTATTCATGTACAGAACCATGCGTCCGCACATCTCGGTACTATCACGTCATACCGACGGCACCTTACGTGACGCCCAGGCCAACATCCTTAAAACCTGTCCCAAAATAGCCATACTGCGTTTTGAAGGCCCGCTGTTTTTCGCCAGTGCCACATACTTTGAGGCAAAAGTGCTGGAGCGCGTGGCCGCCAAGCCAGAACTCAAATTTATCATTATCGATGCCGAAGCCATTACCGAGATAGACGCCACTGGCGAAGACATGCTGCACAAGCTGTCATTGCGGCTGGTGGAATTAGGCATTGAATTCGTATTCGCGCGCACCAAGCGTCAAGTCATGGACGTATTCATGCGCACCGGCTTTGCCGGTCCCGATTGGATTGACCATTTCTTCCGCTCTGATGAGCGCGCGATCGAATTCGCCTGGCAAAACATCAGCCACTGTCAGGAAGAAGCCTGCCCGCTGGCCAAACAACATGCATGTCCGGTAAACAAGCGCGAGGCGCTTACCGGGCAAACCGCCATCAAAGCCTAGGTAATTTTTTATACACCTGTGCGAATATCTGGTGCCCTGATAGTTTGCTGCGGCGCTCAAATTTTGTTGCTGGTCGTGCTCCAATCACCTCCGACGTACGCACCTCCCGGAACACCTTGCTGCCCCGCAAAAGGTCCTGTATATGCTGCGCGTAAGGCCGCCAATCGGTGGCTATATGTAATTCACCTGCATCCACCAGCTTAGCGGCGAGCAGGCGCACAAACTGGTGTTGTATCAGGCGCCTTTTATGATGACGCAGCTTTGGCCAGGGGTCCGGAAACCATATTAAAGTAGCCAATAAACCCCCGTCCGCCAGACGTTCGCGCAACAACGCAACCGCATCTGCGTTCACAACCCGAACGTTTTGCAGCTTACATGCCGCAAGCCTTCGCAACAGCGAACCAATGCCGGGCCGATACACCTCAACCCCCAAAAAATTCAGCTGTGGATACTGCTCGGCAAGCAGTACCAGTGCCTCACCGTTACCAAATCCAATATCCAGAACCACAGAGCGCGAATTATCAAACAGAGTCGGCAAATTGAGCAGATCATCCCCGGCCTCCACGCCATACACCGGCCAATACCTCTTCAATGCCGCCTGCTGCCCTTTAGTGATGCGCCCCTCACGTCGGACAAAGCTGCGAATCAAAGCTCCTCGCATATTGTTTGTAGAGTTTTATGAGCCTGACAACGGCATTTACAATACCTTCCCCCCTTTTTTACAGACCGTTTTTTCTGGTCATAAAACAATTTTCCGGCAACCTTTATTAACTCCCCGGTCTTCCCCTGAGAGTTTAATAATTGCTTGCAATAGAGGCCCGACAACCAGTTCCATCCAAAATTCTTCATATCCTGCGCGTCCGTTACCCATATTTTAATAGAAGGTATCATCCATGGGTGACGAAGCCGTGGCGAAATGTCTCCTGGGCATGCGCCCGGCCAGAAACGCCTGGCGGCCTGCTGCCACGCCCTGCCGCATTGCGGACGCCATCAACACGGGCTGTCTGGCCTCGGCAATAGCGGTATTCATAAGCACCCCGTCACAACCGAGCTCCATGGCCACGGCCGCGTCCGAAGCGGTGCCCACGCCGGCGTCCACCAAAATTGGCACCCTGGCATTTTCGACGATAGTGAGAATATTATAAGGGTTACGTATCCCCAACCCTGAACCGATCGGTGCCGCCAGCGGCATCACCGCCACGCAACCCAGCTCCTCTAACTGTTTCGCTACCACCGGATCGTCATTGGTATACACCATGACCTGGAAATTTTCCTTTATTAAAGTCGCCGCCGCCGCCAGGGTTTCGACCACGTTCGGATAAAGCGTTGTTGCATCACCAAGCACTTCAAGTTTTACCAGCGCACGTCCATCCAACAACTCGCGCGCCAGGCGGCAGGTGCGCACTGCGTCTTTAGCACTATAACAACCGGCGGTATTCGGCAGGATAGTAAATTCATCGAGCGGGATGACATCCAGCAGATTAGGTTCGTCAGCCTCTTGTCCAATGTTAGTTCTGCGCATAGCGACCGTCACAATCTCTGCACCACTGGCCACTATCGCCGCGCGGGTTTCCTGCAAGTCTTTATACTTGCCCGTGCCTACCAACAGGCGTGACGTGTAACGTTTGCCGGCGATAGTAAGCGTATCGTGGTTATAATCGCTTGAAGAATCTGGCGTCATCACGCTATAGTTTGCTGTAAATTAAAGTGCCGTCTGTAAACCGGTTTTAATGTCAACGCGCCACACCTGAAACCGCGCGGCTAAAATCCATTCAACCCCCCCCCACTGCGTGAACCACCTCCACGCGATCGCCGGCTTGCAGCACACACTGCGACAGCTTGCTACGCGGCACTATTTCCTCATTAACCTCCAGTGCCAGCCGGTGTTTCGGCAGGCCCAGTTTCTGCAGCAACAAATGTGCGGTAGAACCTTCCTCCACCTCCGTCTGTTCACCATTTACAATGATCTTCACACGCTATCCAAAACGGCATTTTTGTAGAGACAAGCCCTTTCAATGGGCTACCTGTCATGCGTATAGTGTAATCTCACAATAGCCGTTAAAACAGGAATTTTTTGCGGGTGTAGTTCAATGGTAGAACTCCAGCTTCCCAAGCTGGTAACGTGGGTTCGATCCCCATCACCCGCTCCAGCGTCATCACCATGAACGTCCCGGCCCTGCATGCAAACGCACGTTATGACGTACTGGTGATAGGTGGTGGGGTTATCGGCATGCTCACCGCGCGCAACTTGCGCATCGCAGGCCTTACGGTAGCCCTGCTGGAGAAACATCAACTGGGCGGAGAAGCCAGCTGGGCGGCAGCCGGGATACTTTCCAAACTATACCCGTGGCAACAGACCGCCAGCGTGCAACGGCTGATCGCTCAAGGTCAAATGCTCTTCCCGGCGCTGGTAGCCGAACTCAAAGATGAAACCGGCACAGATGCACAACTGCTGCGCTGTGGCATGCTCATTATCGACGTGGATGAAACACCAGCCGCGCTGGCCTGGGCGCGCAACAACAAAGTACAGATAGAGCTAATCGATGGTCATCACCTTAAGCAGCTGGAGCCTCACCTGGACCAGGGTATTCACCTGGCGTTACACGCCCCCTCTGTCATGCAGGTGCGCCCGCCACTGTTGATAAAAGCCATACGGCAATCTTTACGCCAACGCGGCGTACGCATTTTTGAAGGAACAACGGTACACAAGCTAATCCTGAAATCCGGCAAAGTGGCGGGCGTGGTAACAGATCAAATGACCATGTTTGCCGAGCATAACGTTATTTGCAGTGGTGCCTGGACACAGCGACTGCTGCAAAACATCAGCGACGACGCCACCGACGTTGAACCGGTGCGCGGTCAAATGCTATTATTCAAACCAGAGCGAAACCTGCTGACTCACATCATAGTAAAAGACGGTCTCTACCTGGTACCGCGTAAAGACCAATACATCTTATGTGGCAGCACATTGGAGCACGTTGGTTTTAGCAAGGCAACCACCGCTACAGCGCAACGTCTGCTTAGTGCACAGGCGCGCCGCCTGTGTCCGGCACTGTCGGGGCAAGACCCTGTCAGGCACTGGTCAGCCCTGCGCCCCGGCACCACGCGCCGGCTACCCTATGTTTGCGCGCACCCCGAATATGCGGGACTCTACATCAATGCCGGCCACTTTCGTTATGGCATAGTAATGAGTGCCCCCACCGCGAAACTGATGGCCGATTTTATTACCAACAAAATCAGCGCGGCGCAAATTTCCGCGTATGCGTGGTAAGAAAAGCTGCCAACGGCCACCAGATGAAAATTCAGCCCCATAATTAGCCGCGCAAATAGACTTTGTCTGAATTATAATCTACCCATGAACATAAAAATAAACTTCCTGAAAACTCGCGCGCAAGTCGCGTCTTTACTGCGGCAACACGACATCACGCCCACCCATCAGCGCGTCAGGATTGGAGAAATCTTATTTACGCGCATGCAACATTTATCGGCCGAACAAGTATTGCTGGCGGTAAACCAGGGCCATGACGAAGTATCCAAGGCGACGGTTTACAACACGCTTGGTTTATTTGCCAGGCATGGTCTGGTACGCGAAGTGATTGTTGACCCGTCGAAAATTTTTTATGATTCCAACCTCACCAAACACCATCACCTGTATTATTCAGACAGTGGTGAACTTCAGGATATCGCTGACGAGCACGTTGAAATCGCAAAACTGCCTGAACTGCCGGACGACGTTCACATCGAAGCCGTAGATGTTATCATTCGCGCGCGCCGTAGCTGACTGCCCGAACCCAGACTTTTGCCCGGCGCGTCACTCTGGAGATCCTGCATGACCGCCGCATTCGCGCCGGAGTAGCTCAGTTGGTAGAGCAACTGATTCGTAATCAGTAGGTCGGGTGTTCGAATCACCTCTCCGGCACCACTCAATAAATCAACTGCCCCGATGCCATGCATACGCCGGGCATCACGCACTAACGCATGGCGGTGGGTTTGGGCAAATCCCCTTTGAACGTTTTTCTGAATGGCTGCAATAACAGGCGATCCAGCCACAACTCCCGCGCGGTGCGAAAATGCTCAATGCCAATCGTCATATTAAGATGCCCGGCCTGGGGTTGATCCCGATAAGTTCCGAACAGATAGTCCCACCATGGCAGGTTAAAACCAAAATTACTGTTAGTTTCATTGACCACGACAGAATGATGCACGCGGTGCATATCAGGCGTTACCAACAAACGCCGCAACACCCGGTCGACTTTATGGGGAATATAGATATTGGCGTGATTGAACACAGAAGTCGCATTCAACAACACCTCAAAAATCACTACGGCGGCCACCGGAGCACCCAACATTAGCACCACCACCATTTTTATGCACAGCGATAGCAGAATTTCAAGCGGGTGAAAACGTATCCCGGTGGTAACGTCAAAATCCAGATCGGCATGATGCACACGGTGCAGTCGCCACAGGAACGGCACATGATGAAAGGCCAGGTGCTGAAAATAGAGTGCCGCGTCCATTATCAATACAGCCATCACTATGGACAACCCCGCCGACAGCGGCAGCTTATTGAAAACCCCCAAATCCTGCTGTTGAGCAGTAATGGCCATGGCTACCGCCGAGGTCGGAACAAGCAGCCTCACGGTCACAGTATTTAACAGCGTAATGCCCAGATTATTTGACCAGCGCAAGCGTTTTGGATAGCGTTGCGCGCGGCGCGGCTTCAGGATTTCCCAAATGACGAAAACCGCAAATATAAACGTGAAGCTGGTCAGGCGAACCACAGCCTCATGCGCGTGTAAATAATCCAACACAGTTAAACCTTGCCGGCATCAGACGCTGACGCTGGCATCGCAAATTCCTTCCCACTCCTGATAATACAACATAATTACCGTATTGCGGTTATGATTACAGTATAGTGTTATACCGAGTAACTGCATACGCATAGAAGTTCAATTGTCAGGACTTATATAAGCGGGAATCAGGATGTATCGAGTACTTGTTATATTATCAGTTTGCGCGTTACTCAATGCATGTTCCAACCTGCCCCTCAAAAAATTCCCCAAGCTGCCTCGCGCGGACACAGACTCCGTACCTGCTGAGCCATCCAACGAATCTGAACCTTCGGAAACAGACAGTTCGGCGGCATCAGACAGTGACAACGCGCCAGCGCCTCGGCAAACTGCGGCCTCCGGGCAACAGCAAAGTGCCGGCGAACGTCCATCGGAACAACCACATGAGATGCCCGCCAACTCCCAAACGGATGAAAGTAGCGGTAGCAGCCCTCAAACCGATGCAGAAAAGGTAGCGGTATTAGACCGGCGTTTGGAAGCCGCGCTACGCCACTACGACAAACAGCTGCATGCCGAGCTTGAACAGGCCGAAGCGGAAAAACAGGCGCGCGCGGTTCAGCGTCAGGCTGTGGCACCAGCCTTGGAGGATGTGTCAGCGGATGAATCGGAACAAAGCGGTGATTCCAATGAGCATCAGGCACCCGATCGGCAACGTGAACGCCCCGCCACGGCGGACTCTACGCCAGCCGCGACTGACGTCGGCAAGCAACCGCAAGGTGCAGGTAGCGACCTGCCAATAGACGTTCCCAGTGGCGATGACGACGACGTCATTGCCAGACAACTGCGGAAAGCCGCAGCACAAGAACAAGACCCTGAACTACGCGAAAAGCTGTGGGACGAATATCGCAAGTACAAAAAACAAGGTGCCAGCACGTCCTCATCATCAGGCGTGCCAACCGGCACCAATCGGTAACAGACAGACGTGCATAAAATCCATTTTACCAGTTTACTGTGTTTTACGTTTATCGCCGCATTCCAGTTAGGCGGCTGCGCCACGCTCGCGGTAAAGGTGGACAAAGGCGAAACAATAGTCTCCGAAACTGCGCGCCTGCAGGAAAGCGAGCTGTTAGACGTGGGCATATTACTATTTGAGAAACATGAAATAACCGAGCAACAAAAAGTGGAGCAGGGCGCGCACGCAGACGTGCTGGCAGCCGAAGCGCGCTATATGGCCTACCACCTGAAGGAAACCATGCAGCGCGTAAACGGTTGGGGCGCAATTCGGGTACTGCCCGAAAAATCCTATGTCACCGACGTCATCGTGCACGGTGCTATTATGGCATCCAATGGAGAGCAGTTGGTATTGCATATCTGGGTAGACGACAGCACCGGCCAATCATGGTTTGCGAAGACCTACAAAACCCGTGCTGATGATGAATCGTATCAATCCGCAAAACCGGGTCGGGACGTATATCAAAATGTCTACAATCGTATCGCCAACGACATTTACCGCTATCGCAAACAACTCACCCGGCAGCAGGCAATTACCATTCGCAATATTTCAGAACTGCTGTATGCCGCAAACATATCGCCGCAGCCATTTTCACATTACGTTACCTCTAGCAGGTTCAATAAACGCCATGCCATTGTACGACTACCCGCGCATGACGATCCCATGCTGAAGCGTGTGCGCAAAGTCAGAGAGCGCGAGTTTTTGCTTATTGATACTATCAATGAGCACTACGCCAATTTTTACCAGCGAATGCAGTCCCCATATGAAAACTGGCGCAGATATTATTTAATCGAAGCCGAGCAAAGGCGTGCGGTAGAACGTCGTGCCAACACCACTAAGCTGTTCGCCACCGCGGTCATGATTGCCGGGGTATTCAGCGACCCGGGCACCGTGTTTGCTGGTGCCATGATCTATAAAAGCGGCATGGATATTAGCAAGGAAGCGGAAATTCATAACGATGCCATTCGTGAGCTTAGCGATTCCCTGCGCGCCGAAGTCAGCCCTATGATAGTCGAAATTCAGGGACGCACGGTGGAGCTTACCGGCTCTATTGAAGAACAGTACCAAAAATGGCGCCGGTTGCTGCGCGAAATTTATATAAATGAAACTGGATTTACCTCAGGTGTCCGGCTGTAACGCCTGGTCGCTATTCGCATGCCACTTTGAACTGCACTGAAAACGCCATCGGGTTTTTTCTGCACCATGTCTGTACGCGACCCCACCCCGATCAAGGCGATTGACTTCAAATCGCTGAACCAGCGTGTCGCCCCCCAATCGCGGCAGGTCGCGGGTACTAAATCGCTGCTTAGCGGGGTTACGTTTTACATGCTGCTGGCCGCTGGAATAGCGATATTCCTCGCAGTATTCCTGATATTACCGAAATACGTCGCCGACCAGCAAGCTGCGCGTTTGCAACCAGGCCCTGTCGAGTCCCCCAAAGAAGCCCCCCGGCTGGTGCCAAAAACATCGCACCTGCCGACGGCAGAACTCCCCATATCCGAACCCTCCATAGCAGAATTGGGCACGCTTAAGCTACAGGCCGAAAAACTACTACTGAAGATCATCCAACAACAGCAGACACTGCGACGACAAGGCGCCGAAATCTGGGCCGCCGAAGAGTTTTCCCAGGCTCTGATCCAGGGAGACACGGGCGACAAACATTTTCGTGAACAAAACTTCATTGCGGCAATCAGTGCCTACGAACGCACCGTAAGCGCACTGCAACGTTTACAGGCGCAGACAGCCGTCACCCTCGCCGATCACCTGCGGCAAGGGCAGCTCGCGTTAACCCGTGGCGAGCGTGATGCGGCAATACATCATTTCCAGCTTGCCAGGGCTATCGACGCACACAACCGTCAGGCGCAAGCTGGCCTGACGCGCGCCGCCACCATTCAGGAACTGTTCGCGCTATTGCAAACCGGCGGTAACCTCGAAGCTGGCAACCGCCTGCAAGACGCCAAACAAACCTATCGGCAGGCACTTGATCTGGACCCATCATCGCCGGAAGCCAGGGCGGCGCTGAACCGGGTCATCGGGCGCATAACCGAAATTGAATTTTCCCAACTGATGGTGCGTGGCTATGCCGCATTGGAAGCAGGTCGATACACAGACGCGCGCGCCGCGTTTACGGCGGCGCAAAAACTAATGCCGAACTCGCAGCCGCCAACGTTGGGGCTGACCAAAGTGGCACAAGCCATACGGCATACAAAAATCGCATCTTTAAGCGACGAGGCACAATATTTTGAACGCCGTGAAGACTGGGCGTACGCGGTGCAAAGCTATCAGCAGATACTCGCCTTATCTCCCGATGCGGCCTTCGCCATCAAGGGGCTGGCACGCAGTCAGCGCCGCGTGCTGCTACTCTCGGAACTGGATAACCACGTGGAAAACAAGGCGCGCCTGCACTCTGCCCAAGTGTTCGCCGAAGCGCGTGCGCTGTTGCAGAAAATCGCCGCGCTGGAACACCCCGGGGACAAAATCACACGGCGTGCCAACAGCTTGGAAAATCTCCTGAAACTTGCCAGTCAACCGATTGCCATCACCCTGCAATCCGACAATCGAACCGAGGTAGTGATATTCAAAGTCGGCCAATTTGGCCGCTTTAAGAATCTCCAGCTACACCTGAAACCTGGCCAATACACCCTTATGGGATCACGTCCGGGCTATCGCGACGTCAGAAAGACCCTTACCGTTGGCGCCGACGTGGCAGTCAGGAACGTCTTGATTCGTTGTGAGGAGCCGATATGACCGATACAGACGCAGCGGCCAGCATGCTAAGGCAGATCCGCGTCACCGACGCAAGCGGCAGCAGACTTTATACGCGCGCGGATTTTCCAGTGGCATTCGGTGCCTGCCTGGGCACGGATACCGGTGGTGCGTTTTTACACCTGGTCGCTAATCGCGTATATATCGACGCCGCAGACCAAGGCACGCGCGTACTCATTAATCACCAGCCAGTGACCGGGCGCCGTGAAATACGCAACGGTGACCTGCTACACGTCGAAGCTGCCAGTTTCCGCTGTGAACGTGTTGCAGAGGTTTTTTCTCTTTCTCAATATGACGACGGCATGTCTCCCAGCGTACACCACCGGGATTTTGCCGCGCATGGCGAACTGATCGAACCTGTCGCGGTATCCGCACCAGTCGCCGGCCGGCAGTCCGGTAAGCGCGGCGCGCGGTTATTCGCGTTTACGGGGCTATTACTGTTTGCCTTATTAGTATCAGGCATCGCGTATGTGTTTACCGCCAAAACCCTGCTTATTGAAATCCATCCGCAGCCGGACAGGGTTTCCCTAAGCGGCAAAATATGGCCGCTTAAAATCAGGGGACGTTATCTGGTACAGCCGGGAGAATACTCGTTACAGGCGTCTAAATCCGGTTACTACCCGTTACGCACAGACCTCAAGGTCACCCAACGTCGGTCACAAACCCAGAGCTTCGCGCTGCAAAAGATGCCCGGTTATATAAGCGTATTCAGCAGCCCCACGTCGGGCGCGCGAATTTTAATCGACAACCGGCAATACGGCATCACACCCATAGAAAAACTTGAGCTTGCCGCCGGCAGCTATGCGCTGCAAGCGCATGCCGCGCGTTATCAGCCATACTCTACCCAGTTAGTCATTGCCGGGCAGGGGCAACATCAGGACTTACACGTCGAATTATTGCCGGGCTGGTCTGAGGTAGCGATCGAATCCAAACCCGCTGGCGCCGAGGTCTGGCTGAATGGCACTAAGCAAGGCATCACCCCGTGGCGTGCAGAGCTGCTGGCGGGTGAATACCGGCTGGAACTGCGTCATCAGCACTACCTGCCGTACACGCAGGATTTTGTGGTGATCGCCGATCAGCCTTTGAACCTGCCGACGGTGGAATTATTTGCCAGTATCAGCCATTTGATGATCACCAGCACGCCACCCCGGGCGGTAGTCTCGGTTGCTGGTATTAAACGCGGTGTTACCCCCCTAAGCGTGCGTCTTGAGCCAAATATTGAGCACCAGGTGACGCTTTTCAAGCCTGGCTTCAGCACCAGCCGACACGCGCTGGTATTACAGCCAGGCGAACGGCGTGCGCTGTGGTCACAGCTCGAAGCCATTCTCGGCAGCATAATCGTCAACGTCGACCCCCACGACGCGCAAATATTTGTGAATGGAAAACCGGTTGGCCACGGCACGTTAAAATTATCTCTACCCAGCACCAGGCACACACTGGAAATTAAAAAATCCGGCTACCAGACGGTTACCAAAGCCATCACGCCGCTCGCCGCTGCCCCCCAGGTGCTTGATATAAGCCTTCGTGGCATTGCCAGTGCCCAGCGCGCGCCGCACTCGATTCGCGCGCCGCAGGGGCAGGAACTGAAACTGATCATTGGTGGCACGTTTAGCATGGGTGCGCCGCGCCGCCAACAAGGTCGGCGTTCCAACGAAACCCTGCACATGGTAACGTTACGCCGGCCGTTTTACATCGGTACGCAGGAGATCACCAACGCACAGTTTGCGGCCTTTAAGGCCACACATCGTTCCGGCACCTATAAAGGTAACGACTTATCCGCACCCGAATTGCCAGTAGTCAACGTAAGCTGGGAAGATGCCGCACGCTACTGTAACTGGCTTAGCGAGAGACACGGCCTGGACCAGGTATACCGGCAACAAGGCGGTAAAATAACCACCGTGCGCCCGCTGCCCTCAGGGTATCGGCTGCCTACTGAAAGCGAATGGGCGTGGGTGGCGCGCGCGCGCGCCGATGGCACCACGCTACGCTATAGCTGGGGCGATTCCTTTCCGCCCATACGAGTAACCGGCAACTATGCCGACCAATCCGCGGTTGGGTTGCTCGATACCACCATTAACGGATACCGCGATGGCTTTGCCGTGACCGCGCCGGTTGGCAGCTTTAGGGCAAACCACTGGGGCATCTTTAATCTTGATGGCAACGTGGCGGAATGGTGTCATGATTATCACGGCATCCACCATAGCTTAAGCGAAGCAATACTTATCGACCCGCTGGGGCCGGAGGCAGGCGACCGGCGCGTAATTCGTGGTGCCTCGTGGATGCGTGGCGACCTCGGCAGCATGCGGCTTAGCTACCGCGATCGGGATAATAGAAGGCGCCCGGACGTTGGCTTCCGCATCGCTAAATACATAGACTAGCCGAACCCGGCATGCCGCAGAGATTGATAACCGATGCATGCATCACAGCGTGTAAAATCCGGAAAAACGTTGTTTAATACGAACTAAAATTATGCGCTTTCAACTGTTACTACGGTGTTTCATACTTATGCTCGCCAGTGGTGTTTATGGTGCTTCGGCAGATACCGCAGCAGTCCCGACTGAAGCGCGCGCCCAGCCCGAAGCGCGCGAAGATACTGCTGCCCCCGGCGTCAGGCGCGGCCAGCGCAGTGAAGTTAAGGTGCTGGAAGAATTCGTGCCCGATGAAGAAGTTTCTGCTGACAAGCCAGTGGCATTCCCGGTGGACATATAGCCATGCAAAAACGCCTGCCTTCCGAGTTTGTTTACCAGGTGTTCAGCCTGCTCATCATCATTATTGTGGTGCATGCCGCGTACGTGGCCGTGATTCGTCCCAATGCAGAGGTGCAACTGGAACGCCAGGCGGCGCACATTAATATCGACAAAAATTACGTGCCGAAGCGTTCCGTGTACATACTCATCCGTGATTACGAACAGGAGGCCTGTTTTATACTCATGTTCTGGGCGCTGCTCATCATGGCCTACAAAACCGGCATACTGGTTCGCCAACGCCGCCTGTTGGAACAAGACTTGTTGCCCGCTAAGGAAGGCGTAAAATTTTTACCGCAGGACGCGCGCCAACTGTCCAGAGAAATTCAGGCATTGTCGGCGGCCGAACAGCACTACCTGTTGCCGCGCGTGCTGCAAGTCGCGCTACACCGCTTTAGCTCGACGCGCAATATTCAGGACGTCTCCTCGGCTGCCAATAGCGTATGCGAGTCGGAATCCGAACGCCTCAACTCCGAACTATCCATCATCCGCTACATCACCTGGGCGATCCCCTCCATTGGTTTCTTAGGCACGGTGCGCGGCATCGGTGACGCCTTGGGACAAGCGCATAAAGCCGTGCAAGGCGATATTGCCGGAGTCACCGAAAGTTTAGGCGTGGCCTTTAATTCCACCCTCATCGCATTATGTATCAGCATCGTATTAATGTTTATCGTGTATCAGCTGCAACTTCTGCAGGAGAGATTTATTCTAGACACGCAAAACTGGTGCAACCACAACCTGATACGCCATCTTCAGGTGCAGTAACAGGCGCGCCGGATGGCTACTGTAGTGATCGACCTCTATGACAGTGGCGTGCAAATCAGCGATGGCGATAAAGTTTTAGCCGATAGCGCAACTTTGGCGTTAGTCGAAGCAGAACATCGCATCATCTTTGGGGAGTGCGCCGAACGGCAGGCATATAGTCGCCCGCGTGATATTGCCACCGGCTTCTGGAGTCAACTATCGGCCAACAGCGACACCAGACGTGTAATCAGCAATGCCGAACTTGCCTACAGACATCTGCAATGCGTATGGCAACAAGTCGCGCTATCCGACCGCGACGCAATTTTAGTAACCCCCGACACCTTCACCAAACACGACCTGGGTCTGCTATTGGGGATCTGCGAAAGACTATCAATAAGCGTTCGCGGGCTGGTCAGCAAGGCGGTACTGGTGCCGCTGGCGCCCATGCCCGATCATAAACTCGTCTATATTGACGTCATGCAGCAACACCTTGCGATCACCGAAATACGGCAAACTGCAACTGGAGTTACAGTGGTACACCCAAGTACGGTTTTAACACCCGGCTTGCAGTCTTTAAGTGAGCATCTCGCCAGCACGATTGCCGCAATATTTATCACCAAAACGCGCTTTGACCCCATGCACGCAGCATGGCACGAACAACAATTTTTTGAAAAATTGCCGCTTTGGTTAGCGGCGTTAAACACCGCCGACGCGGTCGAATGTAAATTGACATCGGACACTCACACCTACCGCATACGCCTGCACAAGAGACAGCTGCGCAACGCCAATCAAGCGGTCTTCAGGCGCATCGCCGCGCGTCTCGGCGGCGTATTTCAGAGTGCCGACGCGGCAGTCATCATAAGTTCGCCCAGCTGTGCGCGAGTGTTTGGACTACATGAATTTTTATCGGCCATGCCAGGCTGCGCGGTACTGACCGCAGAGGCGCGCGACGTTGCCAGGCAGGCACTGCTGCACCAGCCGCAGATCGGTGCTCACAAGCAGCCCGTTCACTACACCACTGCAATAGCGTGGCCGCCTCAGGTCAAACCGTTGCGCCCGCAATGCAATGCCGGTTCACTGTCACAGCTACACGCGGTGCCCACGCACGCGCTAATCGGTGACCATGCTTATCCCCTCATGCAGGAAGTCTTCGTGGCCGGCAGCGGTGATAATGGCGGTTTGCGCATTGATGGCGCGCCAGGCGACGACAGCCTGTGCAAAATCTCTACCGCAGGACTACAGGTAGAAATCGAAGTGTTGAACAACGGCGCGGTTACCTGCAACGGCAGGGTATTACGCGCGCGCCAAAGGGTACAGCTTGGGGATCATCTGCGCGTGGCCGGGCAGACCGCCGAAGTACGCTTTATCAAAGTACATCAATATGCGCCGCGACAGCATTAGCCCGTTTAGTCTGGCTTTTCTGGACGTGATGTTTTGCGGCTTTGGCGCCGTCATCCTGTTTTTCATGATCATCAATGCCAACACCCATGGTCGGCAGCAGCAGATCAATCACCTGGCGCAAGCGCAGGCGCGCGAACTTGACAAGGCCGTGCTGACCGGTCAAAAGCATTTAGCGCAACTTAACAACAGCCGGCGAACACTACACGACGAACTGACACAAACGCAGGCTCGCGCCGCAGAAATTATAGAAAATACACGCACCGATAAAATTCAACTGGTGCGACAACGCGCGGCAACGGCGGCGCAATTACAAGCCGTTGAAGCACTCAAGGCCGACTTGAAATCGCTTGAAGAGGCCTATAAGCGTTTAGAAGGCAGTGCCACGCGCGCACAAATACCGGGTCAGCACCGGCGTCACTTTGCCGGACCGGGACAGCGGCAATACTTAACCGGCCTCAAAATGGGAGGTGCGCGCATCCTGATTTTAGTGGACAGCTCCGCCAGCATGTTGGCGGATAGAATCGTCAATGTATTGCGGTTTCGCAATCTGTCGGCAGACACCAGAGTGCGCGCCGCCAAATGGCAACAAGTACTATACACGGTAGACTGGATCACCACGCGCATCCCACCTGCCAGCAAGTTTCAAATCTACACGTTCAACACCACCAGTGCGCCCGTCTACGAGGTCGCAGGCAAGCCCTGGCTGGATGCTGGAGACGTGCGCCACCTGAACACCGCGGTGGCGAATTTTTACGCCACCGTACCGCAACAAGGCACCAACCTGCGGCGCGCGTTTCAAAGTATCAGTGCGTTATCGCCGCCGCCCGACAACATCTACCTGTTGACGGACGGTTTGCCCACGCAGGGAGAGGGCCGGTCTTTTGGCACTAAGGTGACGGCTAAGGCACGCAAGAAACTTTTCAGACAAGCCCTGACGGCATTGCCGCGCGGCATTCCAGTGAATATCATTCTGTTTCCTATGGAAGGAGATCCGGATGCCGCCAGCGAATACTGGAAACTGGCGCAACGCACCAATGGTGCCTTTTTCAGTCCGGCCAGGGACTGGCCATGAACCTCAAGCGGCGGCGCAATATCGAAGTTTTCAGCCTGTCTTTTTTAGACTGTGTATGTTGCGGCTTCGGCGCACTTATTCTGTTGCTGGTGCTGTCGAAAACTGCCGAACCCATCATCTTTGAAGAATACAGCAAAGACCTGGAACAGACAGTCACCAGACTACGGCAGGAATTGTCTGACCTGCACGGCCAGATTAATCTTTTGAATCGCCAGCTGGTCAGCAACAAGGCGCAACTGGCGCGGCGCGTCGAAAACATCGCGCGTCTGCAAGCAGAGCTGGCGACGCTGCAAGGGCAATACGCCGCGGCCCGTGATGACGCCACCGTTCAAAACATCATCGAAGCTCAACTGGCTGCTGCCAAACAGCAACTCACGGCAGCCATGCGGCGGTTGCGTGCGGCGTCTGTACACCAGCAGCCGGATACTACCGTAGGCGGCATTCCGGTCGACAGTGAATACATCATCTTCATCATCGACACCTCCGGCAGCATGCAGAATTACGGCTGGCATCTGGTGCAACAAAAACTTGCCGAAGTACTAAACGTATACCCGAAAGTCAAAGGCATACAAATTATGAACGACATGGGCGAATACATGTTCCAACAATATACCGGCAAATGGATCCCCGACACCCCGGCACGGCGTAAAGCCGTGTTGAAACGCCTACGCACCTGGCGGCCGTTCAGTAACAGTAGCCCGGTAGAGGGAATCAGTGCCGCCATTCGCACCTTTTACGCAACCAACAAAGACATCAGCCTGTACGTATTCGGAGACGAATTTACCGGGCCCTCCATCGACACCGTATTACACCACGTAGACCGCATCAACAAACGCGACCAGCGCGGCAACCGTCGCGTGCGCATCCACGCGGTCGGGTTTCCCATTCAATTCGGCCGCCCGCAGGCAGAACAGACTACCGGCATTCGCTTTGCCACCCTGATGCGCGCCTTGTGCGAACGTAACGGCGGCACCTTTATAGGCCTCAATTCTTACACCCCTTAAAACTGTCGCGTAGTGCCAGCCGCTGGAAGTGATACTGTAGACCTCAAGCCACCACCGGCATACAAGCCGTAACGCCAACCGCAAAACATCAGACCCCTCGTTTGCAGAATTATGTAGCTGACCTTACCCAGATGTCTTAATTGGGCAGCGCATAGACGATGGCAATTTATCCCCACATGGCAGACGTGTAGACAAAGTTAGGCAATGACCGACATTTCTTAAGCACGTCCACTTTATTAAGTGCAATTCTATTGGACGTCTGGCCCGGGTTTATAGCTATCCCAGCCACTCCCGGCGCTCAAGCGAAATTCCACAAGACGCCTGCTGCATGACTGGATAAGACGAATTATCCCCACATGGCAGACGTGTAGACAAAGTTAAGCAATGACCGACATTTCTTAAGCACGTCCACTTTATTAAGTGCAATTCTATTGGACGTCTGGCCCGGGTTTATAGCTATCCCAGCCGCTCCCGGCGCTCAAGCGAAATTCCACAAGACACCTGCTACATGACTGGATAAGACGAATTATCCCCACATGGCAGACGTGTAGACAAAGTTAAGCAATGACCGACATTTCTTAAGCACGTCTACTTTATTAAGTGCAATTCTATCGGACGTCTGGCCCGGGTTTATAGCTATCCCAGCCGCTCCCGGCGCTCAAGCACAATTTTAACGGCTGTAACTGGTGAATTAACACTTGAAATTTATCCTCTATAATGATATATTCAACCCTCAGTCCTGAAGCTCCCGTTAAAGAGCCACATGAGCACCCGATACCCCAGAATAATCAAAAGCAAATGGGTTCGTTAGTGCTGGCCGCTCCGGCGCGCATGACGCCGTACTGGAACGTAGGAACCGGCACTCTGTGCCGGTCATTCAGGTTACTGGATGTGGAGCCTTGGCGTTCCTGTTTGTCTGGTCTATGCACGGTTGCTACGGGAGCCGTCGCGGTGGACGCCGAAACCGGTATCAACCGGGATGAAACCCTTAGAGGGGTTTATCGGTGTCAATTCACGCTTGCTAAGGACAGCTGGGGACGTTATTTTTTTATTACCGTTAAAGTGACAGCTGGGGACGTTATTTATTTTTATCGCAGATGGCGTTGGCTTAGACAAGGAACTCAAAACAGAAGGAAATTAAACCCGGGATCAAAATTAAAGTTAAAAAAGCTCCCGCAAAACCACCATTTTCTCTTGCGGATTCTGAGGTGGAAGTGCAGAAATCTTAAGCATCGTCTTCCACAGCATGCGTGGTAATGCCATTCGGGGTGAAAACGCCGGTTGCTATTTAATTTTGGCCTCTTTATAAAGCACGTGCTTACGCACCACCGGGTCATATTTCTTCATTGCGAGCTTGTTGGGCATCGTGCGTTTATTTTTGCTGGTCGTATAGTAATGACCAGTGCCCGCGCTGGAGACCAATTTGATTTTTTCACGAACGGCTTTTGCCATAAGACACCCCGCTGGCTTTATACTTTGGTGCCGCGTTTACGCAGATCGGTCAGCACTTCATCAATACCTTTCTTATCAATAATACGCATACCTTGAGTGGAAACGCGCAACTTAACCCACCTGTTCTCACTCTCCACCCAAAAGCGATGGGTTTGAATATTAGGCATAAACCGACGCCGTGTTTTATTATGTGCATGAGAAACGTTATTGCCTGAAGCAGGCACCTTTCCGGTAACTTGGCAAACGCGGGACATAGTAAATATTTTACATTCAACTGAACACGGTGACTGAAGATACCAGAATCGCTAAAATGACACAAGCAGGTTTGGCGGCACAACGCAAATTGACTATTTACAACCAACAGCATCGCAGCACCGGCAATGGACATAATTTTTTTACGTGATCTGGAAATCGACGCCACCATCGGCATATTCGAATGGGAAAAACGCATCAGGCAAAAGGTGCGGGTTGATCTGGAGATGGCTGGTGATACTGCCAGTGCCGCGGCCACCGACTCCATTGATGACGCGCTGGATTACAAAGCGGTCGCCAAGCGCGTAATCCAATTCGTCGAAAACAGCCGCTATGCATTAGTTGAAACCTTAGCTGAAAACGTAGCGGGAATTTTGTTGCAGGAATTTAATCTCCCCTGGGTGCGCGTCACTATCAGCAAACCGGGCGCGGTACGTGGCTCACGCGACGTCGGAATAACCATTGAACGCGGCGAATCCAGTCCACATACTGCCTCCGACCACTCATGAGATTTGGCGTGTGACCCGGCGATATAGGTCGTATATCATGCAGGCGGTACGCCGCACGATAGGTTTGCCCGGTCGGCTTTACCCTGCCCTTGAATCCTGGCGCAGGTCGGGGCTTGCGGTTCAGGCTGTTTCTCCCGTCATCACGAGTCAGCGAAAACTCGCGTGGTTACGCCCATTCCCCTGCATTGCTTCGTTACCGTCATCGCGTTCCGCGATGGCAACGTGGCAATCGCAATCATCTGACACGGGATACTATGCGTGGCGACTACAGGCTCACTGGGCCTGGCACCCGAAGCTCCATGTCCTGGCGCAATAAGTGGGCTGGTAGCGATGGCGCGCGTGTATGTCAGCATCGGCAGCAATATTGATAAAGAAAGAAATATTTGCTCATCAATCAAGGCATTGCGCGGGCATTTTGGTCGGTTAAATATTTCTAACGTGTATGCAACCAAAGCAGTAGGTTTTGACGGGGACGATTTTCACAATTTAGTTGTAGGGTTTGATTCAAAGCATTCCCCGCAACGGATAAGCCAAATTCTCAGACAGATAGAAGCAGAACATGGTCGAACTCGCAGTAAAGAGCAGTTTGAATCACGCACGCTCGATTTAGACCAGTTACTGCATGCCGATCTCGTCATGCGGATGGACGGCGTGAATCTTCCGCACCCCGATATCCTGCGCTACAACTTTGTATTAAAGCCGTTGACTGAACTGGCTGGTCAGGTCGTGCATCCGCAAGAAGCACGGACTATTGTTGAACTATGGGGTGAACTACGGGAAAAAAGCGTGGAGAATGGGGGCCTGAAGCTCGTAGAATACGAATTTCATGCGGATACGTAAAAGTTCGTGCCGCTCACCAATTATCTCTACTTATCGGTATAAAGTCATGCCCGCATGGAGTCAATCCCAATCAGGTCCGGCTGACGGCACCAATGTATTCTGTGGTGGGGTGAATTAACTTATGGCCGTCCGCGGTTCTTTTATATGCACGCCGCGCTAACTGTTATCATGGCCACTTTTATTAATTTAACCCACTTAATTACCCTACGTGTCTGAAGTCAATTCCATAGAGCTAACGCTGGCGCAACAGGAGCATACCGACAAGTGTACCGAACGTGTCAGGCAAGAGATGCAAACACAAGGTGGCAGTCTTGGTTTTGATCAGTACATGCGATTGGTGTTACATGATCATGCCGTCGGTTACTATCATCGTCGGCAACCAATTTTCGGTGAGCATGGAGATTTTATCACCGTGCCGGAAACCTCGGCGCACCTTGCTTACTGTTTAGCGCACGCGTGCGCTAAACTAATTCGTGATGACGCCAAACGCGCGGTGTTGGAAATTGGCGCTGGCAGTGGCAGACTTACCCGCGATATAATCGGCTTCCTGCATTCCTGGGGGTGCCTGCCAGGTCGCTATTACATCTATGATCCAAGCGCGTTATTGCGTAACCGGCAACGAAAATTGCTGGCCACCGAAATACCCGAACACGTGGCAATTATTGAATGGTTGCCAAACCTGTCTGGCGGCATAGAAAGCGCGATTGTCATAGCCAATGAAGTTTTGGATGCACTACCAGTTAAATGCTTTCAGATAGGCCCACGTAACATTAAGGAAAGATGTGTAACATTAACGCAGAAAGGAAGTTTTAACTGGCAATTGCAGGAACCTTCAGAAGACCTCGATGCCGCGCTGCATCACGTGACGGCAACGTTGGATTGGTCGACTACCGGGCATTATCGCAGTGAAATCAATCTTGAACTGAAAAATGCCTTATCTGCGTGGACTGGTTGTTGTGACCAATGCATCGTGTTTCTGATTGATTATGGCTACCCGCGTAGTGAGTACTACCACCCGCAGCGCAATATGGGAACCTTGCGCAGCTATTTTAAACACCAGGTATCTGAAAATCCGTTTGCCTGTCCCGGCCTTCAGGACCTTACCGCGGACGTGGATTTTTCCGCGCTGGCAATGGCGGCTGAAAGCCTGGGTTTAGGAGTATTGTCCTTTAGCTCACAGCGCAACTTCATGTTGGCTAATCACCTGCTTGACTGGCGGCCGCTGGCAAACAATGAAGCTGAACGCGCCGCGCAGATCGCGCAACTTAAACAACTGACACTGGGCGCCTCCATTGGCGAGCGTTTTCAAGTCATGGTACTGGGGAAGGGTATAGATTACGGCGCCGATCGATTCACTTTACGTGACATGCGCGCGCGACTCTGAAAAAAGGGATAACACCTGAATGGGGTCATTACATGCTTTTTTATTAGCGGTAATCCAGGGGATTACCGAGTTTCTGCCGATCTCAAGCTCTGCTCATTTAGTACTCCTGCCCATTATTATGCAATGGCAGGACCAGGGTATTGTTATTGATATCGCTGCGCACCTGGGCAGCTTACTAGTGGTGTTGTTCTATTTTCGGGCCGATCTGCGTAAATTAATGAACGCTTGCCGCGCCTCGCCCGATGTGTCTGGTGGTGCCACCGGAGACAGGCGGCTTGCTTGGTTACTGCTATGCGCCACGCTGCCGATATTGATCGCCGCACTGTTATTCCACGTCTACGTAATCGAATATGCGCGCGATGCAATCGTGGTTGCGATAGCCTCAATATTTTTTGGCTTGCTGTTGTGGCTGGCCGACTGGCATGGTAAACGAACCCGACAAATCGGACAATTAACGACTGTCAATGCGCTCGTTATCGGTTTAGCCCAGGCCACCGCATTGATCCCCGGTGCTTCCCGCTCTGGCGTAACGATGACCGCTGGCCTGTGGTTAGGGCTTTCGCGCGTGGAAGCAGCGCGGTTTTCTTTTTTATTAGCGATTCCCACGCTGCTCGCGGCTTCCGTATATGCGTGCTATCACGTCTTGCGCCAAGAGGTAATAATTGCATGGGACTTAGCCTTGGGGGTTATGGTTTGTTCAGCGGTCGCGGCTTTTTTCTGCATACATTGGTTTCTAAAGTTTATTAGCCGCATAGGCATGTTGCCGTTTGTGCTATATAGAATTCTTTTAGGGGTGATTTTACTTATCGTTTATTGGTAGTGTCATGATCCTGGATAAGTCCTCTAAGTGACTCCAGTCGCGCATGCTGTAGTTTGTTAGCAAGCTCGGCGCCGGCAATGCCCGCTCTTACCCACTTTCCCGCATTTATGTTTGTAATCGCGTTGGCAGCGCGTCGTAACCAGGCCGCTTGCAAATATTCACCTTCACCAGTCGCCGCTGTATAGATTGCGGAGAAAATTTTCAAAGCCGTTACAAAACGTTCGGGTTTTCTGCTGACGTCCAGCCTGTTTAGCAGACCAAGTAAATGCCTCGCGCGCAGAGCAAAGACCTCGTGGCACTGATGTTGCAGGGTCGCCGTAAGCGTCAGTAATTTTTTACAGCTATCAGGTAAAGGAATTTGGTTAATTAATTTATCAACCTCGTGACGGGCATCTTCTCTCCGATAAAAGTAAAGCCCGCCGACCAGTGCGGCGAAACGCGCGCAAGGCTCATGCTCCCGCAAGGAGATTTCGTCCAGTGCGGCAAACCCGATGTTACGCGCTTGCTGGTTTGAAAACTGCTCGCCAATGCCGGTAAAGATTTGTTCCAGGGTGCGCGTCTCATGCAGTACGGAAAAGAATTTTGTCGGAGTTTCCGTGCTTAATGCCGTGCGTGTCTCCTGCCATATTCGCTCGGGCGTTAACTCTGTTAATTCGCCAGAGCGCGCGATATGCCGCATTAACTGTAATGTTTCGTCGGCGACCCTGAATCCTCGTGAAGCGAATTTAGCGGCAAACCGCGCCACGCGCAGGACTCGTAATGGATCCTCGGTAAAGGCGCTGGAAACGTGCCGTAACAGCTTGTCATGCAGGTCTTGTTGTCCGCCATATGGATCAATGAGCTTGCCGGATTGATCCCTTGCCATGGCATTAATGGTTAAGTCCCGCCGCCGCAAGTCTTCTTCCAGGCTTACGTCTGGCGCGGCGTGAACCTGGAAACCGTAGTAACCCCGGCCTTGTTTTTTTTCCGTGCGCGCCAGGGCGTATGCTTCGTTACTGCGAGGATGCAAAAAAACTGGGAAATCCTTGCCCACCGGTCTGTATCCCCTGTCAAGCATTTCTTCTGCACTGGCGCCGGTAACCATCCAATCAGGTTCTCCAATTTCTTCAATGGGTAACCCCAACAATTTGTCACGCACTACCCCGCCTACCAAATAAACTTCCATTGCTGGTTAGTACAGATGTGATAACGTAAAAATATGCTACGAGTAACGGTTTAGTACAAGTTTCTTAGCGATTATATTTGGTGCGGGATGTATAATAACGTACCCGTCTGGATCGACTTAACAGATATCCGGGGGCGACCGCTTCCAAAGCAGTGGAACAGTTGGCTTTTGCACGGCAGATATTGTCTTTTTGTAGTGCATAATAGTTATCTAACGAGAACGGTTTGCCGGGCGCGTACTCTAAAATACGTGCCTGTAGTTTAGACAGCCAATTTGGCAGTCCGATAATTTTTCTTTGGTACCCA
The DNA here is from genome assembly GCA_963422595.1 of Gammaproteobacteria bacterium. Taxonomy (GTDB): domain Bacteria; phylum Pseudomonadota; class Gammaproteobacteria; order UBA4575; family UBA4575. Next base: position 557,728 of record OY730298.1, on the reverse strand, counting down.
CAGGTGGAAGCAACATATTCCACCAGTTGTTTTAGCGTGTATTGACTGGGGCCGCACAAATCGATTTTCTGCCCAAATGAACTTGGGTCGTCCAACGCCCCGACCATAGCCTTTACGACGTCTCCCACGTAGACCGGAGCAAACCTCGTTTCTGCGCATGCCAAAGGCAGCAACCAGGGAGTGAATTTCAATACAGATGCGAAGCGATTTAGAAAATCATCTTCCGGGCCAAAAATCACCGACGGCCTGAAGCTTGTTATGGCAATCCTGTTCGCTCCAAAAGTATGCGCGTAATTTTCGGCTTCGCCTTTAGTGCGCAGATAAAAGCTTTTTTCATTTGGGTTGGCATTGAGCGCGCTCATGTGTAGCAACCTTTCGATTTTACAACCGGTGCATGCAGTAATAACCTTGCGCGTAAGTTCCATGTGGGCGGCATGAAAACCTTTTCCCTTGTGACCCTTCTCATTGAGAATGCCTACCAGGTTAATGACCACGTCACAGCCTGCAAAGTGCATATTTAATTGAGCTTCGCCATGCACGTCAGACTCAATTATTTGAACGGTTGGTAACACCAGCAGACTTCGATGCCGTTCACGTCTGCGGGTGAGGATTTTTACGTTATGACCACGTTTAACCAACTCGGCGCACAAATGGCCCCCGACAAATCCACTGCCACCCAGTACGCAAATCGTTGATGTCTTCATGCTCAGAGGCCTTATGTTTGTGCACAAATCTTTACCGTGACCAAGACTGATACCAGAGAAACCTGACGTTTTGGTCCCGAAGCGGCCCGCATCAGGCTAAAAAATGCTCTATTATTATGAGTCGTATAGGCTTCAAACCGGTTTTTTTCGGTAAATGTGGTGCTATTTGTATCGCGGGCTTGTAATCATATAAAGAATGCATAAAAATAGCATGGTAACGGCTACCTTGCAGTAACATCCTATGTAAATTCGCCATTTCAGGCGCACGTTTTCACGGCATTATTTTAACTTTTTGAATATTGGAGAATTAGTTGGGTGAGTGACAATATTAGCCATATAACCGATGACAGCTTTGAGTCTGAAGTATTACAGTCCGAGCAACCTGTACTGGTTGATTATTGGGCGGAGTGGTGCGGCCCTTGCAAAATGATCACGCCGCTGCTGGACGAAATCGCGGACGAATACCAGGGCAAGCTGAAGGTCACTAAGCTAAACATAGATGATAACCCTAATGTGCCGCCTAAATATGGGGTGCGTGGCATTCCTACATTAATGATTTTCAAAAATGGTAATGTGGAAGCTACCAAAGTGGGCGCATTATCAAGATCACAATTAACTGCATTTATTGATCAAAATATATAAGCCTGAATACACTAAAAAATTCTATCAGCTGTCTGCCAGTATAACTGAAGATATTAAATAATAAATATATAGCGAAACATATCAGCCACGCAGAAAAATTCTGATAAATAAAACGCTATTTCGCAGCGTTAGTTGAGTCTTGCGTGCGAACGATTTAAAAATCCTTATCCTTTGTTAATAAATAAAAGCTAAAAATGCTATGAATTTGACAGAATTAAAGAAAAAGCCCGCTTCGGAATTAATAGATATCGCGGAAGACATGGGCATTGACAGCCTGTCTCGTTCACGCAAGCAAGACATCATATTTTCGATTCTTAAGGCGCACGCAAAGAATGGCGGAGATATATTTGGTGATGGCGTACTGGAGATTCTACATGATGGTTTTGGCTTCCTGCGCTCTGCGGATTGTTCTTATCTTGCCGGATCTGATGATATCTATGTCTCTCCCAGTCAGATACGTCGGTTTGGATTACGCACTGGAGATACCGTATCCGGGAAAATCCGCCCCCCTAAAGATGGCGAACGCTATTTCGCCATGCTGAAAGTGGATCAAATTAATTTTGATAAGCCTGAAAACGCGAAGCGTAAGATTCTATTTGAAAACTTAACTCCCCTACACCCGGATGAACGCTTGAAGCTAGAGCGCGGCAACGGCAGTACCGAAGATATTACGGCGCGTATTATTGATGTCTGCGCACCGATAGGCAAAGGTCAGCGTGGCTTGATTATTTCGCCGCCTAAGGCCGGCAAGACGCTGATGTTGCAAAATATTGCACAAAGTATCACCTCCAACCACCCGGAATGCTACTTGATTGTATTGCTTATTGATGAGCGACCTGAAGAAGTCACAGAAATGGAGCGTATGGTACAAGGCGAAGTGGTGTCGAGCACTTTTGACGAACCCGCCAGCCGCCATGTACAGGTCGCCGAGATGGTCATCGAAAAGGCGAAGCGACTGGTAGAACACAAATGTGACGTGATTATTCTGCTTGATTCGATTACACGTCTCGCGCGCGCGTATAACACCATGGTTCCAGCGTCTGGCAAGGTGTTAACGGGTGGGGTTGACGCGAATGCGCTACAACGTCCTAAGCGCTTCTTTGGCGCCGCGCGCAACATTGAAGAAGGCGGTAGTCTTACTATTCTTGCCACCGCTTTGGTGGATACCGGATCCAGGATGGATGAAGTTATTTACGAGGAATTTAAGGGCACGGGTAATATGGAGATTCATATGGATCGGCGTATTGCTGAAAAACGTGTATTCCCGGCAGTTAACATTAATCGTTCTGGCACGCGTCGCGAAGAACTCATTACGGATGCTGAAGAACTACAGAAAATTTGGGTACTGCGTAAATTCCTGCACTCTATGGATGAGGTCGAAGCTATGGATTTTATGCTGGGTCGCATGCAAAGTGCCAAGACCAACAACGAGTTTTTCGAGGCGATGAAACGTTAATTTATTCTCTGGCGTCGTTAAACCTTAAAAACGTAAACACTCTCTTACAACAGCATTATCAATCCCGCTGCATTTTTTCAAATGTCGGCCGGCGGTATCTATCTATGAGATTTGCCGTTGAATACCCCTTCAGGGCTTGGTCGTGATGGCGTGACAACCGATGTCTGGGCGATAAAACATATTTGGCCACGAAACCTGCCGCACCAGTTCATAGGCGTTGGTTTTTGCGTCATAAAAATCGTTACCCAGAGCCGTCGCGCACAATACCCGACCGCCATTAGTCAAAATGTCTCCATTGCGCAATCTGGTACCTGCGTGAAAGATTTTTTGCGTATCCGGTATTGGTTCGGCGAGACCTTGGATCACGTCACCTTTGTGGTACGGCCCAGGATACCCTTTAGCAGCGAGCACTACCCCAAGTGCGGAGCGTGCATCCCACTGAATGCGATGCCGATGCAGCTGTTTTGCAAGCGCGGCCATGCATAGTTCCGCCAGGTCGGATTGCATACGCATCAGGATGGGTTGGGTTTCGGGATCACCAAAACGGCAATTAAACTCCAGCACGTGAGGGTTAGCTTGAGAATCGATCATCAAACCCGCGTACAGAAAACCAATGTATGGAGTACCTTGCTGCAAGAAACCGTTTACCGTAGGGTGAATGATCTCGTCCAGGATACGTTGATACATAGACTCATTCACGACAGCTGCGGGGGAATACGCACCCATGCCCCCGGTGTTTGGCCCAACGTCCCCCTCGTCACGCGCTTTATGATCCTGGGAGCTCGCCATTGGCAGCACGTGTTCGCCATCGACCATGCAAATAAAGCTGGCCTCCTCGCCGGCGATAAACTCCTCAACCACAATACGCCGTCCGGCGTCTCCAAAACTGCTGCCGCCTAACATTTTTGCCGCGCACTCCAGCGCGTATTGATGAGTTTGCGCGACGATCACGCCTTTCCCCGCGGCTAAACCATCTGCCTTGATTACTATAGGGACAGTTTTGGACAAGATATAGGCGCTTGCCTCTTCCAGACTCGTGAATACTGCATAATCACCCGTTGGAATGTCATGCTGTCTCATAAATCGCTTGGCAAATGCCTTAGATCCTTCTAATTGTGCAGTAGCGGCGGTAGGCCCGAAAATTGGCAGTTGCTGGTTGTTGAATTGATCAACAATACCGGCTACCAAGGGTGCTTCGGGGCCAACTACGGTCAAATCGATTTGTTGTCGCTTAGCGAAGGTAAGCAAAGACATAATATCTTCCGCATCAATGTCAACGTTTCTGGTATTTGGTTCGCGCGCGGTACCTGCATTTCCAGGCGCTACAAATACCTGGGCCACTTTTGGCGATTGAGCAAACTTCCAGGCGAACGCATGTTCACGTCCACCACCACCAACGACCAGCATCTTCATTGTCGCATCAATCCTTTTATAAATTGTTCTTCAGGTGTACCGAGCAAGCACAAAAGCCAACACCAGTGGCAACGTAATAATAGCGAATAGATTGCCCAGCAGCACGATAGAAGCCACAGACTTGGGTTGCTGCTTAAATCGTTCCGCAAACAAAAAGTTCATTACCGCGGGAGGTAAGGCGCCAAATAACAATAACGAACCCGCCTGTATAGCGGTGAATGCAAAGAATTTCACGATAACAAAGGCCGTGCAAAATCCTGTAAGTGGGGTAACCACGGCAAAGATAATTCCGATTTTCCATTCCTGAAAGTCAATTTTTGCAAGGCGTACGCCCAGAGAAATCAGCATTAAAGGAATCGCAATTTGTCCCAGCATACTAAGCGGTAACATGACACTGCCGGGCATGTTGACAGGCGCGGTATTAATGAGTAGTGCGAGCGCGGCAACCCAAATTACAGGTTGTCTGATTAGTGCGGAAACCGCGTTTCCGGGGGCCAAAATCATACTGCCAAAACCAAAGTGTGTAAGATTGCCAATCAGAAATAACACCAGACCCGCTACTAATCCCGAGGTGCCGAATGCAAGACTCATTATAGGCAACCCTACGTTACCTGCATTATGGAACATCATTGGTGGCGCGATAGTTCGGAAGGGATAAGCAGTGAACGTCGAAATCAGTAAGGCAAGTGCTCCAGCGATAAAAATTACCGCCAATCCGGCGGCGGCGAGTGACAAATGGTGCGAAATAATAAACGACTTATCACTAAAAACTGAAAATACCAATGCGGGCACAAATACATCCAGATTAAGGCGATTTGCCGTCTCCATGTCGGGTTCCCAGGTGCGGCCGAGGATTGTACCTAATGCCACAATAGCGATGATTGGAAACATAACGCCCAGGATTTGGATAAACGGCGCCACTAATGCGTTCCTGGCAAAGAGCAAATCGTCATGCTTAAATAATGGGTGTTGTCTTCGCCAATTTTTATTCCAGCGCCGCCTGACAAGTTAACGCATGTGACGACATATGCCCAAGCACCTGAACAATGGGATGCAGCACCTTCCACCATGAAACATCAACATAAAAGACGCATGTTAATTAATGGCGAAAGTGTCGCGTTCCGGTAACCACCATTGCAATTCCATACTCGTCCGTTGCGGCAATGATCTCATCATCGTTTTTTGATCCGCCGGGTTGAATAATGGCGCTGATACCATTTTTATGTGCGGCATCAATCGCATCCCGAAAGGGAAAAAAAGCATCGGATGCCATAACCGATCCGGCAACCCCCAGGTTTTCATCACTGGCCTTAATCGCCGCTATTTTTGCCGAGTAAACACGGCTCATTTGTCCGGCGCCAATACCAATCGTTTGTTGATCACGCGCATAGACAATGGCATTAGACTTTACAAACTTCACCACTCTCCAGGCAAACAGCAAATCTTCAAGTTCAGCATTTGTTGGTGATCGTCTGGAGACGACTTTTATGCTCGTTTGATCAATGTCCTTCGCATCGTGATCCTGCACCAACAGGCCACCGCCCACGCGCTTATAATCGAATGATTCAGCTGACCCTTGCTGCTGTGCTCCACGTGTCAATACGCGAATATTTTTTTTAGACGCCAGGACCTCACGTGCCGCCGGTGAAATTGTCGGGGCGATAAGCACCTCTACAAACTGTCGCTCAATAATCGTGTTTGCAGTTTTGGCGTCCAGCTCCTGATTCATAGCGATAATACCGCCAAATGCGGAAGTGGGATCAGTTCGATAGGCGCGCTCATAGGCCTGTAAAAGGTTCTCGCCGGTAGCGACCCCGCAAGGATTAGCATGTTTAACGATGACACATGCGGCCGCAGAAAATTGCTGCACGCACTCTAATGCGGCATCGGCATCCACTACGTTATTATATGATAATTGTTTACCCTGTATAACTTTAGAAGTTGCTATACCTGGTTCAAATATGCCCTCCTCGACGTAAAGGGCGCCGCGTTGATGAGGGTTTTCCCCATAACGCAACACTTGCTCCCGTTGCAATCGGAGATTGAGCGCACGCGGAAAAATTGAGTCGCCAGAAGGTAATCTTTTGCCTAAATAATCAGCGATCGCGCCATCATACTGCGCGGTGTGCTCAAATGCCTTCACGGCAAGCTCAAAGCGCAATACTTGGTTCAGGGTGCCATTGTTAGTGTATAATTGAGCTATGATGTCGTTATAATCGGTGGGCTCCACCACTACGGCAACGTGGGTGTTGTTTTTTGCCGCGGCGCGTAACATCGCAACTCCGCCAATATCAATATTTTCAATAGCGCTCTCTAGTGAACACCTGCGCGTAGCGACGGTTGTGGCAAAGGGGTAAAGGTTGATGACGACCAAATCTATAGGTGCTATGTCATGTTGCCGCATTACCTCTTTATCCATGTCGCGACGGCCAAGTATCCCGCCGTGAATTTTTGGATGCAGGGTCTTGACCCGACCGCCCATGATTTCCGGAAAGCCCGTATAATCCGAAACTTCAGTAACGCTTATTCCGTTATCATGTAAAAGCTTTGCGCTACCCCCCGTGGACAAGAGTTCAATATTTAATTTACTTAGCTCACGAGCGAACTCTACGATGCCCGATTTATCAGAAACGCTAATTAATGCGCGACGCACAAGCTGTCGCTTAGAGTCAGTCAAGGAAATAATCTATAAAAGTGAACTGAAGACTAATTTAGCCCATATATTTTAAGCTTTTTACGGAGTGTGCCGCGATTAAGGCCCAGGCACCGAGCCGCCTTGGTTTGGTTACCATTACAATACTGCATAACCGATTCAAACAAAGGGCGTTCAACTTCTTTTAAGAGCATTTTATAAAGATCTTTAGGTTCATGACCACTTAGCTGGTTTAAATAAAGGCGCAAAGAATCAGAAACCGCGTTATGTAAAGGTTGCGTACGATGTTCACGACGTAAATCGGTCACTTGGGCAGTTGAAAATGGCACACTCATACGGCTAACTCCATCTTATAGGCTTGATAGATACTTAAAAAATTGCGCCAGTGGTTATTGTTACCACAAATCACTTGCTCTATACGCAACAACGCCTCTTTGATACATCTATCGCGTAGCTTGTAAATTTTTTAGATACTGGGAGATATACTTTCGAGTAACGCGAACCTCCGCATTATTTTATAACGTGGATACCAACCATCAAAATATACTTGTATTGCACCTTCGGGATATTCCATTCAGGATCGTAGTGAGTGGTGTCCTGTTCTTTTTTAATACACTAGGCTATTTAATTAAATAGCTCTATCCTATCTTTGCGGTACTCTTTAATTATCACAGCCGATGATTGCATGCGTTTCAGTAAAAGCCAAGACCTTTTCTAAAATTTGTAGTGAATTTGCCTTGCCATTATTGCTCTGCTATTACAGCGCATACCAATCTGTGGAATATGTGTCCGTCTGCCAAGTGGCATAGATTACGCTCCAAGAGAGTTACTCTTTGAGCTTTGTCTCAAGATAACGAATGTTATGTTTTGCATCAACGTATACGCGATCGCGCATCAAGTCTTGCAAAAGAGGGACATTGGTAGTGATGCCGTCAATGACGATCTCGTGTAATGCGCCCAACATGCGCGTGATTGCGCCCTGACGGTTATGCCCAATCGCCAATAGTTTACCAATCATCGAGTCATAATGAGGAGGCACCGTATAGCCATTGTATAAATGCGTATCAACCCGTATGCCGGGCCCCCCAGGACAGTGAAAATGACTGACTCTGCCTGGGCAAGGGATAAATTTGTAAGGGTCTTCAGCATTAATGCGACATTCAATTGCATGCCCGTGAATGTCAATTTCGTCTTGCGTAAATGAAATTTTCTCGCCTGCCGCGACCAGCAACTGTTGTTTCACGATGTCAATACCAGTAATCATTTCGGTTACCGGATGTTCAACTTGTACGCGCGTGTTCATCTCAATGAAATAAAACTCACCATTTTCATATAAAAACTCAAAGGTACCGGCGCCGCGGTAACCAATTTGGCGACACGCTTGGGTAACGCGTTCACCTATCGTGTTGCGTTGTTCTTCCGTGATCCCAAATGCGGGTGCCTCTTCTATAACTTTCTGATTACGGCGTTGCATGGAACAATCGCGCTCACATAGATGAATCGCATTACCATGGGTATCCGCAAGCACCTGAAATTCGATATGGCGAGGCGCCTGTAGAAATTTTTCCATATATAAGCGGTCATCGTTAAACGCAGATTTGGTTTCAGTGCGAGTTAGTGCAATAGCTTCGATTAACTCGCTTTCCTCAAACACCGCTCGCATTCCACGACCACCGCCTCCACCCACGGCTTTTATGATAATCGGGTAGCCAATATCGTCAGCTATGCGCTTGTTCCCGTCTATGTCTTCACCAATCGGTTCTGTGGTGCCGGGTACGCAGGGTATCCCTGCAGCTTGCATGGTGCGCTTAGCAGAAATCTTGTCACCCATTATGCGTATGGTTTTAGCCGTTGGCCCAATAAACACGAAGCCACTTGATTCCACGATTTCCGCAAACTCGGGATTTTCGGATAGAAATCCGTATCCGGGGTGAATAGCCGTAGCGTTAGTAACTTCCGCAGCGCTAATGATGGCAGGAATATCCAGATAACTCTTTGCAGAAGGTGCCGGGCCTATACAAACGGATTCATCGGCCATACCGACGTGCATTAAATCGCGATCGGCCTCTGAATGAATCGCGACCGTTTTGATTCCCATGTCACGGCATGCGCGTAAGATGCGTAGCGCGATCTCGCCGCGATTGGCAATAACAACTTTATCTAACATCTAAGGTCTTCTTCAGATGAGAAAATCAACCGATAACAAATAGCCCTTGCCCAAATTCAACAGGCTGGGCATTTTCAACTAACACTGCTTTTATAGTGCCGGCCTGATCTGCTTCAACCTGGTTTAACATTTTCATAGCCTCAATAATACACAAGGTGTCACCTACCCGAACTGTATGTCCTACTTCCACAAATGGTTTTTGTTCGGGGGCGGGCGCCTCGTAAAATGTTCCCACCATCGGCGAATTTACGGTATGGCCATCGGGGATCGTGGCCTGTTCCTCAACTGCTGGTGTGGTACTGGTAACCGAGGCCTGTGGCGCGATTACCTGGTGCGTGGCAGCAGCGGGTGAACCGCGATTGATTCGTACAGATTCTTCACCCTCTTTAATTTCAATTTCGGCGATACCCGATTCTTCCAGTAACTCGATCAGTTTTTTTATTTTACGAATATCCATGTTTAGCTCTCCGTGAGTTTGCTATTTGCGGCTTCGACCGCAAGCTCATAGCCTTTTGCACCCATGCCGGAAATCACGCCCAACGCGATATCAGACAGAAAAGAATGCCGCCGAAACTCTTCACGCGCGAACACATTGGACAAATGCAGTTCAATAAAGGGAATGTCTACCCCAAGTAGCGCATCACGCAGGGATATGCTGGTATGCGTAAATGCGCCGGGATTGAAAATGATTATGTCGATACCATCTCTTCTGGCCTGATGAATGCGCCCGACTAATTCATGTTCGGCATTGCTCTGAAAGTCTTCAAGTTGATGATGCAGACAGGAAGCCGTTTGCCGCGCGCGCGCCACTACATCGGAGAGTGACTCATGACCGTATATTGTGGGTTCACGATGCCCTAATAAATTCAAATTGGGGCCATTCAAAAGTAAGAGTTTAGCCATTTTATAGCTATCGTGCTGCTAAATGCCTTGATCTTGCAAGATTATAACGTTTATTTGGAAGTGTACATGAATTTTGCAGAGTTGCCAGTAAATTATGCGGTTGCCGCTGTTCACGGGTACTCAAAGACGCTGAATACGAAGTAGTCGGCGCAATTTTACGGGTTAGGCGTGGATGGATGGCAATACCAGGCGAGCTACCAGGGCAGAGTTCTGGTGAACCTGTTACGTTGCTGAATATTATCGTGCTGTACAGGCTCGGGATAAACGCACCCAAGCACTATAGAAAGACGCAGCTATTATTCAAAGTGTTTGTCTAACGCCATCTTCACGTCTGGCGAATTAGCCGCCGCCAGGATCAAAGTGAGTGGTCTCGCGAAACTGCTGGCTGAAGACCATTAATTAAGCAGCACAACCGCACCTGATGATTGCTTAAAGTTGTTAATGTGCGAGGCAAATTTTGTCGCGCTCATAAAGCCCATAACGCGATAATTACGCAGCTCGTTACCCGTATTATCGTAAAACAAAATCGCCGGCGGCCCAAATAGGCCCAATTCTCTTAATAAAGCGCGGTCTGTCTCATCATTTTTAGTAACGTCTGCTTGTAATGTTACAAAATTACTCAGAGACCGTTGTACCTTCGCGTCACTGAATGTAAGCAATTCCATTTCTTTACACGTGATGCACCAATCGGCATAAAAGTCGAGCATCACCGGTTTGTTTTCATTAGCTGCCCGTTGAATCGCGGTGTTTAGCTCAGCGATCCCGTTGATTTGCTGAAACGGTAATGTATGCGCGGTTTGAGAATTAGTGCCGGGAAAATTTAGTGTTGGTTGGGTAGTGATGCCTTGCAGAGGTTGTAACAAACTGTGACTACCGCTGGCTGCGCCGATGATCAGAATTGCGCCATATACTAATGAGATAAGACCCAGGCCCTTCCACAGTTTAGACCAGCCGGACATAGTTTCTTTAATGGTCTCTAAGGCACCCATATAAATCGCGGAGACGATCAGTAATGTGCCTGCTAACAAGAGGATCACTGGTGCCGGCAATATGCGCTCCAGCAACCAAATCGCTAATACCAGCAACAGCACCCCAAAAACATTTTGCACGGTGTTCATCCAGACTCCAGCTTTGGGAATAACCTTGCCCGCCGAGGTACTGATCGCAAGTAACGGTGTGCCCATGCCTATGCTCAAGGCGAATAGTGCGATGCCTCCAATCAGCGCGTCTCCTGTTTCCGCGATGTAAATGAGCGCGCCAATCAAGGGCGCGGTCACGCAGGGCGCAACGATAAGCGCGGACAGGGATCCCATAATACCCGCGCCGAAGTAGGAGCCTTGCTGTTGATTTGAACTAATCGCGTTCAGCCTGGATTGCACCGCGTTGGGTATTTGCAGTTCATAAAAGCCAAACATGGCCAAAGAAAGCAGCGCGAGTATGCCTGCAAATGCGCTTAGCACCCATGGATTTTGAAACCATATTTGAATATTTTCTCCGGACAAGCCAACGATGACCCCGACAATCGTATAAGTAATCGCCATCGCTGACACATATACCAGCGATAATGAAAATGCCTTTAAGGTGGAAATGCCTGTACCTTGTCCCACGATAATACTGGAAAGAATCGGAATCATCGGAAACACACAAGGCGTAAATGCCAGTAACAAGCCTAAGCCAAAGAAACTTATTACGGTAAACCAAAGTTTCCCTGAAGCCAGCGTGCCGGCAAGACGATCCTGTTCCGATTGAAAAGCGGAGGCGTTATTAAGAGCATTAACTGGTATGTTATCAGTGCTGGTGGTAACTGTCCCTGCGCCGCCAGGTTTGTTCAGTTGCACGCGGATGTTTTTGCTAACGGGTGGATAACACAACCCCGCTTTGGCGCAGCCCTGATATGTAACGATTAAGTCAACGCTCGTATCAGGCGACATGAATCGTATTGGAATGCTGGACTGAAAGTCGTGATCAATACTGACAACGTTGCCGAAATATTCATCGAATTTTTCTTCGCCCTCGGGCAATTCCATGACGCCAAGAATAACGTTTGCGTCTGCACTGGGCGTAACGCTGATCTTGTCTTTATAAAGATAATAGCCATCCGTTATGGACCAATAAGTGACAATGTTATTGGCAGTGCCTGGTTTTGCAGAAACCTGAAATGCAACATCGGGGTGCAAAAATTCGTCGCCATTGGTGCCAGCAGCTCCAGCGAGTTGCGTAATCCGCTTAATTGATTTGGGCTTTTCAATGTTGGTGCCCGTTAACGTAGCGAAAATACGCACGGTTTCTTCAGAGAGCATAAGCTCATCGCTGTTTGCCGGGTGAACGGCACCGCTTAGCGAGATAGCTAATATAAGCCAGATAAGCCAGAGATTTACACTCTTCATCCGTGCGCGCCTTGTGTTATCCAGGTTAAATAATTCTCCAGTCCCATTGTAATAGGAGTCGCAATAATTTCCGGAAGTTCATAGGGATGCCGACTTTGGATATAGGATTCGAGTTTAGAATAGCTACTTTCAGTGGTTTTTATTAATGCGATATGCTCAATAGCCGTGCACTCCTTGCCTTGCCATGTATAGATAGACTGTGCTTGGGGCAGGATGCTCACACATGCAGCGAGATTTGCCCGCACTATTTGCTTGGCCAGCCGCTGAGCGGTGTCGATATCCGGAAAAGCGGTTAGTACTAATATATGGTCAGACATACAGATAATCAATAAATAAACAACCTTACAAGCCACGTTCCACAGCGTACTTTATTATAAAAGGTATTGATGTTTAAGCTTGGTAGCCTCATATTATCGTTAACAGTAAGGGACTCAACCCATATAACACGTCTAGGGTCGCCCCTTAATCTTATAGTGTTAGCAAATAATTGGTTATCGGATAGTATGGAAAACTTCGGGCAACACAGTTTATATTTAATTTGGGTTACCCGCTCATTGGCTATATCTTACTTGGTCTGGTCGGTGCTTTCTGCAAGTTGTGCAATTGCTACGTCTTACGGCCCAAAATGGTACTGGGAATGGCACCGGGAAAAGGCCATTCTACATCCAAAACTCTACGTTTTTTAGTACCATAAAGGCTTACGATGGCGTCGCTTCGAGTTAGATTACCTCTTGCACTGGTAACAATTTTTTTAATTGTGCCAATCATTGAAATTTATCTGCTTATTCAGATGGGTGGCCTTATTGGAGTTATGCCCACCATCGGTTTAGTCGTGTTGACGGCCGTGATAGGGGCGGCATTGCTGCGCACTCAGGGACTACAGACTTATCTGCGTTTTCATCGTGCCTTAAGCGAAGGGCGACTGCCAGCAACTGAGCTTTTAGAGGGCATAGCATTGTTAATCGGCGGTGCATTGCTCCTTACCCCGGGGTTTTTTACTGATGGAGTAGGTTTTGTTTGTCTGATACCGTCCTCCAGGAGAATCATTATCGCTTGGTTCATGTTGCGCGTTAACCCGCTAGTGGGCGTAACTATGCACACCACTCGCACACCACGCCAAGGCGGCAACGTCTATGAAGGAGAAGCCCCCCGTCGCCACAAGAACGATTAGCCTAAAGCCAGTGTAGAAAACGCTTGACTTAGTCTGCTTTATTCGTATTATTAGCACTCATTAAACAAGAGTGCTAATAATAACTCTCACAAATTTACTATTACAAGCTATAACTAACCCTATATTAAGGAGGCGATTCTAATGAAGATACGTCCATTGCATGACCGAGTGGTCGTCAAGCGTATGGAGGAAGAACGTACCAGTCCAGGCGGTATTGTGATTCCCGATTCTGCTACAGAAAAACCTATTAAAGGTGAAGTGGTTGCTGTTGGAAATGGCAAGATAACTGACAGTGGTGACGTTCGGGCGCTGGATTTAAAGGCAGGAGACAAGGTGTTGTTTGGAAAATATTCCGGCACCGAAGTAAAAGTCGACGGAGAAGAGCTGCTGGTGATGCGTGAAGACGACGTCGTGGCAGTTATCGAAGACTAATCTCCAAGTATAAAATTATAACGCATTTAGGAAGGAATAATCATGAGTGCAAAAGAAGTACGTTTTGGCGAAGAAGCCAGACAACGCATGGCACAAGGGGTCAACGTTCTGGCTAACGCAGTAAAAGCAACTTTAGGCCCCAAGGGGCGCAATGTTGTGTTGGATAAATCTTTTGGTGCACCAACTGTGACCAAAGATGGTGTATCTGTTGCAAAAGAAATTGAACTGGAAGACAAATTTGAAAACATGGGTGCGCAGATGGTGAAAGAAGTCGCATCACAAACGTCTGACGTTGCGGGTGACGGTACCACTACTGCTACTGTGCTGGCCCAGGCCATCGTTCGTGAAGGTATGAAGGCAGTCGCCGCGGGCATGAACCCTATGGACCTCAAACGCGGTCTCGATAAAGCAGTGGCACAAGCGGTGCAAGGTTTACAATCCATATCTGAGCCTTGTTCAGACAGCAAGTCGATTGCTCAAGTAGGTAGTATCTCGGCAAATGCTGACACTTCCATCGGCGACATCATTGCCGATGCAATGGATAAAGTGGGCAAAGAAGGTGTAATTACTGTTGAAGAAGGTAACGCCTTGGAAAACGAGCTGGAAGTTGTAGAAGGGATGCAATTCGATCGTGGTTATTTATCGCCTTACTTTATCAATAATCAGGATAACATGAGTGCCGAGCTGGAAGAACCATATGTTCTCTTGCATGATAAAAAGATCTCCAACATTCGTGACTTACTACCATTGTTGGAAAGTGTGGCAAAAGCTGGTAAACCCTTAATGATTATTGCGGAAGACGTGGAAGGTGAAGCGCTGGCAACTCTGGTGGTAAACACCATTCGGGGTATTGTAAAAGTTTGTGCTGCCAAGGCCCCCGGCTTTGGAGATCGACGTAAAGCCATGCTACAGGACATTGCGGTACTGACAGGCGGCACCGTAATTTCCGAAGAAGTTGGATTGTCACTTGAAAAGGCAAGCCTTGACGACTTAGGCAGTGCTAAGCGTATTAGTGTTTCTAAAGAAAACACCACCATTGTTGATGGTGCCGGACAGGCCAGTGACATTCAAGGGCGTGTAGAACAAATCAAAGCTCAAATTGAAGAATCAACCTCAGATTACGATAAAGAAAAGTTACAGGAGCGCATGGCGAAACTCGCAGGTGGGGTCGCAGTGATCAAAGTAGGCGCCGCCACTGAAGTTGAAATGAAAGAGAAAAAGGCACGTGTTGAGGACGCCCTGCATGCTACTCGTGCAGCGGTTGAAGAAGGCGTAGTTCCTGGCGGAGGTGTCGCGCTATTACGCGCTCGTGACAGCTTGGAAAACCTCAGAGGTAACAATCACGACCAGGACATGGGCATTGGTATCGCGCGTCGCGCCATGGAAGAACCGTTACGTTTAATCGTTAGTAATGCTGGAGAGGAAGCCTCTGTGATACTGGCCAAAGTTAATGATGGTGACGGCAACTACGGATATAACGCTGCTACTGGTGAGTTTGGTGACATGATCGAAATGGGAATTCTTGATCCAACCAAAGTAGCTCGTACTGCATTGCAAAATGCGGCATCCATTGCAGGCCTGATGGTCACCACGCAAGCGATGGTGGCAGAGAAGCCAAAAGAAGAAGAGCACGCACATGCGGCACCACCTGATATGGGCGGTATGGGCGCTGGCGGTATGGGTGGTATGATGTAATCCTGCCAGACCAGAATTGAGTAAATACCTTACCCTGAAGGCCTCGCATTGCGGGGCCTTTTTTGTGTTGGTTTTTGCATTTATTTTTATGCCTCGCATGGCACGTGCTACGCTTACTTAAATATGCGTGTTGATCCTGCCAGTCATCTAATCGCTGGTGTACGTTATATGCCCTCACCCAATGCAGATGATCGTCCCCGCGGCTGCGCGCCAGCGCTCATCGTTATTCACAATATAAGCCTGCCGCCGAATGAATTTGGTGGCCCTTATATAGAACAATTATTTACCAACCAGCTTGACCCAAAAGCACATCCCTACTTTACATCCATAATTAGACAGAAGGTGTCTGCACACGTTCTGATAAAAAGGGATGGAGATATGGTACAATTTGTCCCCTTTAATCGTCGCGCATGGCATGCGGGCATCTCGGAATATCAGGGACGCAGGAACTGTAACGATTTTGCAGTCGGTATAGAATTAGAAGGCACCGATAAACTACCTTATGAAAACGCCCAATATTCGGTGTTAGCCGCATTGATTGATATACTACGTATCGCTTACCCATCCATACATAAACAGAGAATTGTTGGGCATTCTGATGTCGCTCCTAATCGTAAAACAGATCCGGGAGCAGTTTTTGACTGGCGACGACTCACTAACGAACTTGCATAAATTGCAATTTTGTAATTACTCTATCGCCAGGCTTTAATTTAATAATCCTGGACGGATTTGGAATTAAACTTATCACTCATCTGTTTACATATCTTAACCGGATAAAGATACGATGACTTCCCTGACAAATTACCATTACCAACTCGAGTCAGGCAGCAATAATTTTCAGTTACATGTACAGGCAACTGCACCAAAGACTGTCAAATATACTTAAGGATGGACAGCAGCATCTATTGCTTGGTGGCAACATCGGTTTAGAAAAGGAATCTTTAAGAGTTGACAGTGATGGGAAAATCTCGCGGAAACCACATCCGGCTACTTTAGGTGCTGCTCTTACTAACCCGTACATCACCACGGATTACTCTGAAGCCCTGTTAGAAATTATTACGCCCCCTATACAAGGGGTAAGCGGGGTGCTGGAATTCTTACGCAAGACCCATCAGTTTGTTTACGCGCAGCTAGAGGATGAATTGCTATGGAACGCCAGCATGCCATGTGTTGTAGCGGGCGAAGAAAGCATTCCGATTGCACAATATGGTGATTCAAATTTGGGCATGATGAAGACCGTTTATCGACGGGGTTTAGGCTACCGCTATGGCAAAATGATGCAAGTGATTGCCGGGGTGCACTTCAACTATTCTATGCAGGATTCCTTGTGGCCGTATTACCGCGAGTTATTAAATCAGGATATGCCATTACAGGATTTTGTTACAGCGCAATATTTTGCATTGATTCGCAATCTGCAACGCTATGGATGGTTAATTTATTATCTTTTTGGAGCCTCGCCGGCGATTTGTAAATCTTTTTTACAAGGGCAATCGAATAAACTGGAGAGATTTGATGGCACAACCTACTACTTGCCTTATGCGACCACACTACGCATGGGCGACATTGGCTACAACAACAAAAGAGAAAGTGAGGTCGGAATTAAGGCGTGTTATGACAACCTGGATTCTTATATTCAATGTTTAACGCATGCTATAGAAACACCGTACCCTGAATATGCAAAGATCGGTGTGAAGGTTGCCGACGAATATCGCCAGTTAAATGCCAATATTCTGCAAATCGAAAACGAATACTACAGCACGATTCGGCCGAAACAGCCCTCGATTAATAATGAAAAGCCCACTCACGCGCTTATCCAGCGCGGTGTTCAATACGTTGAGCTACGATCCTTGGACTTAAACTTGTATGAACCTTTAGGTGTTAGCGCCTCGCAGCTATATTTTTTAGAGGCCTTTATGGTTTTTTGTCTTTTGCAGAGCAGCCCATTGATCGACGGCTCGGAACGGCGGGATATTGACGGCAACGAGATTAAAACTGCTCACCAAGGTCGTGATACGGAGCTTAGGCTACTACGAGAAAGGCGAACAGTTTCTATACGACATTGGGGCACAGAAATCCTGCATGCAATGCAGGCGCTATGTGAAGTACTGGACAAGGAAAGCCAGAATGATAATTACAGCACTGCGCTTCAGGAGCAAATCGCCGTTATCGAAGATGCATCATTGACGCCCGCCGCGCGTATGTTAGATGAAATGCGTGCCGGTAATGAAGGATTTTTTGAAATCGCCAGTCGTTTATCCAAAATGCACCGGTATCAACTATGCGACGACGCGTTAAATACAAAAGACACGACCTTTTTCACCAATGTCGCCCGACAATCGGTTAACAAGCAAAGGCAAATTGAAGTCTCCGACACCACATCTTTCAGTCAATTCCTGGATGATTACTTTTCACAGACGCCTGACAAAAGCCACACAGTGGAGATACATGACTTAGCATTGTAACTCCCTCAATCTTAATTGATTGGTAATTTCTATCAATTTTACTCAATGCTACTGATGAAGCTGTTACACTAAAGATCATTAACACCCACAGCCTCAGCTTGAATAATTAATATACTCATCGTAATTTTTTCCCTGTTGATTACATGAGTGCTTTGCTGGTAACCGCACAAATCATCTACACGGGTTAATCTGACAGGGATATTACGTGCAAACCTCTACAAATATGCCAGTTATCAAGGACCTGGTATTGATTGGTGGGGGGCATAGCCATGTTGCGGTGTTGAAAAAATTCGGCATGCAATCTTTACCCGGTCTGCGAATCACCCTGATTACTCGCGATGTACATACACCCTACTCGGGAATGTTACCGGGCTATATTGCGGGTCATTACAATTATGATGAGAGTCATATTGACCTACAGCCGTTGGCACGATTTGCCGGCGCACGTCTGTTTCATACCGCTGCCACTTCACTTGACCTGGAAAACAGACATGTGATTTGTGGAGGCCGTCCACCCATACGTTACGACGTGCTTTCCGTAAATACCGGGTCTACCCCTTCTCAAATTGAAGTGCCTGGATCAAAAGAACACGCCTTGGCAATAAAGCCTGTCAATCAGTTTTTGCAAAAATGGAATACGGTAATACGACAAATAATAGAACGCAAAGGTAATTATCAAATTGTGGTTGCAGGCGCAGGTGCTGGTGGAGTCGAGGTTACTTTGTCAACGCAATTTCATTTACGTGAATTATTACGCAAACGCTCATTGTCTGCCGCCAAACTCCGTTTTCATCTGATTTCCGGAAATGGTTCGGTCCTGCCGACGCACAATCATTCCGTACAAATTCGGTTCACGCGCATGTTGACAAAACGCGGCGTTGTAGTACACCAGGATTGCAAGGTACATAGTGTCAATGCAAATAATGTCGCACTGGATTCCGGAAAATCTCTATATGCCGATGCCATCATCTGGGCCACGCATGCTGCGGCTCCAGCCTGGTGTAAAGAATCCGGGCTTGCCGTAGATGATCGGGGCTTTATAAAAGTGAATGATGCTTTGCAATCTATATCTCACCCCGATATTTTTGCTGCCGGAGACGTTGCCACCGTAACTGATTATCCGCGTCCTAAATCGGGTGTATTTGCAGTACGGCAAGGCCCGCCCCTATATAAAAATATAAGGCGGGCGCTTACCAACACCCGGCTAAAGAGACATGCGCCACAAATTAGTTTTCTAAGTTTAATCAGCACAGGCGATAAATATGCTGTGGCATCGCGCGGTACATTGGCTTTAGAAGGGGCTTGGGTATGGAAACTTAAAGACTATATTGATCGCAAATTTATGCGTAAGTACAACGATCTTCCCGAGATGGAAGGCGACAAAGATGCAAGCATTAAAAGTGATTTAGTTAGCAGCGACGCGCGCCAGGAAATTTCCGCTATCGCCATGCGCTGCGGAGGATGTGGCGCGAAAGTTGGTAGTAACGTTCTCAGCCGGGTAATCAGTAAACTATCTACAGCATCACGAGATGACGTGCTACTTGGGCTTGAAGCAGCGGATGATGCCGCGGTGTTAGAAATTCCCTCCGGAAAAGTACAGGTACAGTCGGTGGATTACTTTCGTTCATTTATAGACGACCCTTATGTATTCGGACAAATTGCTGCAAATCATGGCTTAGGGGACGTATTCGCAATGGGGGCAGAAGCCCAGGCAGCCATGGTGATAGCAACTGTGCCATTTGGCAGAGAGCAGGTTGTAGAGCAACAGCTCCATCAAATGATGGCTGGTGCTTTACGAGTCCTGAACCAACATGGCACGTCTCTTATAGGCGGTCACTCCAGCGAGGGCGCGGAATTATCATTTGGCCTAAGTGTCACCGGACTGGTTGAAAAGGAAAAATTACTTGTCAAGAGTGGCATGCAAGTCGGAGATGCCATAATTATTACTAAACCCATTGGTACGGGAACATTATTTGCCGCCGACATGCGTGGTAAGGCCAAAGGCCGCTGGATTACACAGGCAATAAATTCCATGATCCACTCCAATTATGCAGGCGCACAATGTTTATATGACCACGATGTACACGCTTGCACCGATGTAACCGGTTTTGGCTTGCTGGGGCATCTAGTAGAGATGGTGCGTGCCGCGCAAGTGGACGTAACGATTCATCTGGATGCCTTACCAATCCTTGATGGGGCACTGGAAACGACACGGGCAGGCATTCTCAGTTCTCTGCAACCTTCAAATATTCGTTTGCGCCGCGCCATTAAAAACCAGCGAGAAGCTGTAAATCATGAACTCTATCCGCTGCTATTTGACCCGCAAACGGCAGGCGGACTACTTGCTACCATACCAAAACAACATGCGAACTCGTGTGTTGCAGACTTGCGTAAACTAGGTTACCGGCATGCCTGTATAATCGGACAAGTAGAACAACGAACTGATGCGGCGGAGTCAATTGACATAAAAACCGGCTAGTTTTTTTAGAGGCAGCCGATTTTTACCAGCTCCCTGATTAATCAGCAACCGCAGTTAATCATTTGAGCAAATGAAAGCCCACTTTAAAGTGGGCTTTCATTGCAAGCTATTTTGCCTTGAGATGCTTTGTCGCGTCGATCATGCGTCGTTATGTCAATTTTGTCTCGTACTCACAGAGCAGCACTCTGCCTTTCCAGGACGTAGGCGTTAAGTTACGCTAAGTCAATCTGCGCATAGCCGTTTGTTGTTTTGCCTGCATCAACAAACAACGTGGAAGCACCTGCAATTTCTACATTACCCCGTGTTTTTTAAATTAACAATTAAAACTTCATTATATTATTGATTAAATACGTTAATAAGGATTTTAATTCATGGACTTATAAGTTAATTCTAAAGTACCTTTATGTATCGATTTTAACTATACGCGGGACCTGATCAAACGTGCGGGTATTATTTTATGCGGTGCTGACTTGCTGGCTCGGCCTGGTCGCCAGTTCCCAAGCCGATCCCTACCGGCAGGAGGTGGAAGAACAGCTTATAAAAATTCAGGCGCAGATTCAAAAAAGTCAACACCAGCTTGAGGAAGACCGTGATGAGCTTGGCAAGCTGGAAAAAGAGTTGCGCAGGTCCGAACAAATGCTCGGTCAGCTAAACCGTAAACTTAACGAGTCCGAATCTATATTGGAAGATAGTCACCAACGAGTTCAGGAATTGGCGACGCAAAAACAACGGTTATCAAAAAAACTGTCTGTACACCGCCGTATTTTATACACGCACATAAGATCTGAATATTTATACGGCGGCCAGGGAAAACTAAAACTGCTGCTCAACCAGCAAGAACCTACGAAGCTGGCACGAACGCTAGTTTATTATGATTATTTACAGCGCGCGCGATTACGCAAAATTGAGCAGGTAAGAGAAATACTGTTGTCTATAGATGAAGTACAAACAGGAATCATGGAAGAACAGAATTCAATTGCCCAAATGAAAGTTGAGTTGTTAAACCAAAAACAACGCTTAGAGAGACAACAACAGAACAGAAAGTCCATACTTGCGGACTTGAATGCCAGGGTTTCTACCGAACAAGTAAGGCTGATTGACCTTGAGGACGATGAGAGGCGATTAAAGGAGTTGATTAAAAATTTAGGCGAAACTTCGGACAGTATGCCAATCCTTAAAGAAGGGCAGAGGTTTCAGGAATTTAAAGGCAGGCTGTATTGGCCAGTTACTGGCAAGCCCGGGAATCAGTATGGACAAAGGCGTAATTCGGGGCCAGGTAAGTTACGTTGGCAAGGGGTGTTTATTCCGAGTGATGAAGGCAATAACGTGCATAGTATTTTTGCCGGCCGCGTCGCCTTTGCCGAATGGATGCGAGGCTTAGGGTTATTAATTATCGTTGATCATGGAGATGGGTATATGAGTTTATACGGTCACAATCAAAGCCTTTATAAGCACCCCGGAGAATGGGTAAATGCCGGCGAGCGTATCGCTACGGTGGGGAACAGTGGCGGCAATACACGCGCCGGCTTATATTTTGAGATCCGTAAACAGGGTAAGCCGGTAAATCCGGAGATCTGGTGTACCAGGCCGGTATCGGCGATGAGCCCTGGCTAGATATACTATGCTGTTTGCTAACGATGGGTTTGTTGGCCATGCGCAAGTGCAAGCCTGCGCATATAAATAAGATGATAGCCGGTATATACAACCAATCTAATCGCCAGTTAAATGTGTTGCGTATATGTTTTTTCCTCTCATAATAAACATAACAGAACGGAAGGCTTAACGTCCAGGAGAACGATAATGAAATTTAAGTATTCCATAGGCACCGGGGTAATGTACGGAGTAGTGCTCGGCCTCAGCCTGACTCTGGCTCATGGTGTATGGGCAGACAAACACAAGACCGTGTCTTTACCATTGGAAGACTTGCGCACCTTTACAGACGTCTATGCGCGTATTAAGCAGGATTACGTAACCGAAGTAGAGGATACTGACCTGTTAAAAAATGCAATTCGTGGCATGTTGACTGGTCTTGATCCACATTCATCATTTTTGGATGAGGATCAATTCCGAGAACTTCAAATCGACACTTCAGGAGAGTTTGGCGGACTGGGTATTGAAGTGGGAATGGAGAACGGCTTTGTAAAAGTCATTGCGCCTATTGATGATACCCCCGCGCAACGCGCGGGCGTAAAGGCAGGTGATTTAATTATTAAGCTGGATGATAAATCCGTAAAAGGCATGAGCCTGGAGGAAGCCGTTAAACTAATGCGCGGCAACCGGGGTTCAAAGATTACCTTGATGATTATACGTGAAGGTGAAGAAGCACCTTTAAGCATAACCATTACGCGCGATGTAATACGAGTGCGTAGTGTAAGAAGTCGCATACTTGAACCTGGATTTGGTTATGTGCGCATTTCCAATTTTCAGTCTAAAACCACTCGCGGATTGTTGAACGCCATTGAAAACCTGGAAAATAAAAATAAAGGGGATTTGCAGGGACTGATATTAGACTTGCGCAACAATCCCGGCGGGATACTAACCGGAGCAGTGGGCGTTTCTGACGTGTTTCTGAAAGACAACGCCCTGATTGTGTATACCGAAGGGCGTGTGGAAGATTCAGAATTAAAATATTCTGCAAACACTGACGATTCGCTACGTGGCGCGCCGTTAGTTGTCATGATCAATCAAGGTTCCGCATCGGCCTCGGAGATCGTCGCCGGCGCCATGCAGGACCACAAGCGTGCCACCATACTGGGCACTACGTCCTTTGGGAAAGGTTCAGTACAGACGATTTTACCCCTCAAAGATAATACCGCCCTGAAATTAACTACGGCGCGTTATTACACTCCGTCCGGAAGATCGATTCAAAGCGAAGGTATTGTCCCTGACATTCTTTTACAGGAAGCTAAAGACGTGGGAGAAAAAAATAAGGGCTTAACAGGAATTATTGAGGCGGACCTGGCAAGGCACCTTGAAAATGAAGACCAAAACAAAATTAAAGCAAGAACACCGCAGTCGATCGTGACGATCCCTAAAGCCCGTGAAAATGATGCTACGGATTACGCCTTAGAAGAAGCGCTGCGACTTTTAAAAAGTATGCGCGATACCGACGAGGCTGAAGCTGCTACCTGACCATACATGTAACGTGATGTCTTTGTATAAGTTAATTGTAGCTGGTCTGTGCCTGGTAATACCTTTGCACTGGGCACATGCGGAGTCTGCCGCTATCGCCATCATCATTGATGATATTGGCCATAATCTCCGTTTTGGCGAACGTGTAATTAACTCCGAATGGCCGCTGGCGTACTCAATTCTTCCGGCACGACCTTACTCTGTGCACTTAGCGAAACTGGCGCATCAGAACGATAAAGAAATTTTGGTGCACCTACCTATGCAGGCAACCAAACCGCAACCGCTGGGCTATGGGGCATTGACCATGGACATGACTAAACAGGAATTCACGCAAGCGGTTAATACCAGTATCGATGCGATACCGTTCGCACGTGGAATTAGTAACCACATGGGAAGTTTGCTAACACGTCATGTGGATTCAATGGAGCAGTTAATGCAAACCATCGCGAGTCGGGATGATTATCTCTATTTTATTGATAGTAAAACTACAACTGGTAGCGTAGCGGGTCAAAGTGCCAGTCGATATCACATTCCAAATTTACAGCGTGACGTGTTTCTTGACACAAAACTTAATGATGAAGAGTTTGTCAAACGCCAAATAAGACTCTTGGTGAAAATTGCTGAACGGCGAGGTTACGCGTTAGCCATTGGTCACCCTTACGGTACAACTATGTCTGTATTAGACCAGGAACTTTCACAACTTGATAAACAAGATGTACAATTAGTAACAGTCAGCAAATTAATTGAAATAGCAAAAGCGAAACAATGGCAAGCGTACTCGTCCCCCTCGCCCAGGGTTGCGAAGAATTAGAAGCAGTTACTATTATCGACTTGCTGCGGCGAGCAGATATAGACGTAATTACCGCGAGTTTGGATGAACAGCCGGTCGTCGCCTCGCGCGGCACTAAAATTATCGCCGATACCAGCCTGCATAATGTGGTGGATCGGGAGTTTGATATGGTGGTGTTGCCAGGCGGGCTGCCAGGCGCTGACCATCTGGACGAGGATAATCGCATCCACCAAATCTTACAGCGCACTGTAAACAGCAACAAACCCGTCGGCGCGATTTGCGCAGCACCAAAAGTCCTGGCGAACGCAGGTCTGCTAAAAAACAAAAAGGCCACCGCTTACCCTGGGGTGTTGGATGCGCTTGATCTCAATACTACTGAAGTGACTAATGCCGCAGTGCAGCGAGATGGAAACATATTAACTTCGCGCGGACCTGGTACCGCGATGGATTTTGCGCTGGAAATCATTGCCTGTTTGGTGGGCACCGAAAAGCGCGAGCAGATAGAGGCTGATTTACAACGCCCATCCTAATCGAACGTCCACGCTTAGATGAATCAGCATCTCAAATCGAGCATCGTTATCATACTCAATCAAATGCCTGATTCGAAGCGACGGGATACGCGCGCGCCAGATTCTCCCTTATGGTCGCGGCTATGTCGAAGCTATCGTTTTCGCAATTCTTTTAAGGCGTTACCTGGGGCTTTCGGTGCAGTAAGTCTCTAAACTCCTGCCTTTCATCTTCGCTTAAACCACTGGTGCTTTCTTTTTTGATAAGCTCCTGCACGCGCGCGCTGCGTATTTGACGAAAAACCCAGGCCATGGCGTCCACAAATGCCCGCCCGGGATTCTCCAGCTCCGGGGGCTGCCAGGTCATTAATTTTTGTATCTGTGACTCTTCCCGATGACCGCGAAACCGCTCAATCAATGCGGCGTGGTTAAGGGAAGGCTCATGTTGCCAGATAGAAATAATTTTTGTCAGCAAGGGTACGCCAGGAATGGCAGACTTTTCCAGTTCCGCTACGGAGCTTATCTCTGAAGCCAACGAGGGCTGACGTAACAATGCCGAAACTGCCAGTCGAACTGGAGATACTTTGCGTGTCACCACCCCGGCAGTATGAGTTTTTTTTTGCCGAACGGTAGTTGCACTGTAGTAAATTGGGGCGCCAACTTTTTTTTCCAGCTCTTCAAAGACTAATTTTTTGAACACCCCGCCAGGAAATTTCTCTAATAGTGGCTTCGCTATTTGCGCGAGTCTGGCTTTTCCTGCAGGAGTGCGAACGTCAGTATTCTCGCTTAACTTTTTAAATATAAACGCAGATAAAGGCTGGCCATCTTCTACGTATCGTTGGAATATTGCTTTGCCACGTGAACGAATCAAGCTGTCCGGGTCTTCGCCTTGAGGTAAAAATAAAAACTTCGCCTCCAGTCCATCTTTGAATAGCGGAATGGTTTGTTGGGCCGCACGCCACGCGGCATCCCGGCCAGCGCGATCACCATCGAAACAAAATATTATTTCCGGCGTATATCGATATAGCTGTTGAATGTGTTGTGTAGTGGTGGCGGTGCCAAGAGTGGCGACTACATTTTCAATGCCGTGTTGCGCTAGCGCAACGACGTCCATGTAGCCCTCTACTACAAATATCGATTGCGTGGATTCTTTTATTTTGCGCGCATCATATAAACCGTATAGGGCTTCACCTTTATGAAATATCGGTGTTTCAGGGGAATTCAGATACTTCGGTGTATCATCACCTAACGCCCTGCCACCAAATCCAATTACCCGTCCACGCCGATTTTTAATGGGGAACACGATCCGATTCCTCAAACGATCGTATTGATTGCCTTTGTCGTTCTTTTTTATTAAACCTGCCTTAAGTAACTGTGCTTCTGTGGCAGCGTTGGCAAATTGATTGAGTAGGCTATCAAAACTATCTGGCGCGAAACCCAGGCTAAATTTAGCCGCAACCTCGTCACTTATGCCACGTTTTTTTAAGTACTGGATGGCACCACGATGCCGACGCAGCATCTTTTGATAATACACGTTCGCCTGTTCAAGGATAATGAACAAGTCCTGATAATCATGTTTAATAACTGATGCCGCATCTACGGGGATCTCGAGGCCCAGGCGTTGCGCGAGGATCTCAACTGTTTCAATAAAGTCCAAGCGCTCATACTCCATCAAAAATCCCAATGTCGTCCCATGTGCGCCACAACCAAAACAATGATAAAACTGTTTGTCCGGACTGACCGTAAAAGAAGGCGTTTTTTCATTGTGAAATGGGCAGCAGGCAATATATTCTTTGCCCTTCTTTTTTAGCGGCACGTAGTTATCTATAAGCTCAACGATATCGGTCCGGGTGATTAGCTCATCAATGAAGGTCTGCGGAATTCTTGTGGGCATCAGGGGTTTAACAGGGAGACCATCTATTGACGTATGACTTGCTGAATCTTGTTGAGTTGCAATGGGTGAGGGCTATATTTCCGAAGTTCAGCAGGTAGTGTCTCTATCACGGCAAGAGCTTCTTCATGAGAGGGAAAAATTCCATACACCAGGATAAACCATGTTTTAGTTCTGCTTTGGTAGTAAGCGTTTGGTTTATTGTTTAAATGCTTTTTGGCCAGCACAAACAGGTATTCCCGGTTCTGTGATGAGGCGATTTGTATAGTGTACGCCTCTGGGTCTTGGGTGAGTAACCATCTGGACGATAGTGGTTGCTTTGCTGCTATGGTTTCTGCCTGCTTTGAGTTGGTGTCTGTTGCACCGTTCGTTTGCAGGGGTGCTAATGGAGCGGCTAGGGTGGCATACGGTTGCGTAGCTTTTTTGGGTGCGCTTACCGGAGATGCTTCGTCTTCGACAGTTGCAGACGCCTCAATTTCAGGCTCGGCTGCTGGTTCCAGTACTGACTTACCAGTATCGGGTGCAACGGCTTCCTGAGGTTTGTTTATCAATACTCCAGCGATGAAGGCGAGACCGATTAACCCCGCTAAAATCGATCCCAGGCGCGCCGTGACCGGCCTGCGGGAAGGTTGCCGGCATCGTGCCGCAAGCGTCGCGCACGCCAGGGTGTTTATTATTCCGGGCAAGCCTTTGGAGCTGACATAAAACTTCTTCAGTTGTTTGCGGCTGAACAGGTCTGTATGCGCCGCCCCAGCTTGTTTCAACCGATAACTGATATATTTTTCGCACCGGGTGACATCAAATTTCTGTACAGTAACCTGATAAGTTGGTGCTGTCGCAGCGTGCGTTTGCTCAAGTGTAGAGAGTTGCTTTTGAATGTTTGATTCTGCGGACAGTACCAGCCCCAACACTTGCGAAGACTGTAGCCCAACACGGTGTTTCAGTTGTAAGGTGGCATCCAGCACTTGATCTTGTAACCGCTGCGCGTCGTCTATGAGCAGTACCGGATGGTTACCGGCTTCTATGTATCGTTTGACGTATTCGTGGCTTTGTATGGGATGGCCAGCATCTTGTTTCAGTGCCGCTGGTAGTTGCCAACGTTCCTGAATTTTTTTTTCAATCTCAGCAAAAGAGGTGCTGAGCCTGGCTCTGATAGTACAAAAATTAAATTTTTGACGGCCTTCTCTAAGCAGCATGCGTAAATGCGTAGTTTTACCAACACCTGCTTCTCCCACCAATATCACGGTGGAATTTTGATTTTGTAAGTGCTCCACCAGCCCGTTGATGGACTCTTCAAGCTGTTTATCAACAAAAATGAGCGGGGCTTTAGCATGGCTTGTAAATGGGTTTTCGGCCAGCCCTGATTTTTCAAGGCATTGCGGCGACAAGACATCCGACCTGGCCATCGTCTTCGGGCCACGAATATTTTCAGATGATTTTGACATTGAATATACGCTCGTGTTCTACAATTGCATATCTGTCCGTCATACCTGCAATATAGTCTGCCGCAACTCGCGCAAGCCCACCAGTTCCTTTATTTTGTTGGGCTGCCATCGCGTAATTACGGTATTCGTCCGGCATAAGATGAATATCGTCGTAAAAGGCAGTGTATAAATCGAATATTATTTTCCTGGCTTTTTGACTCATTCTATGCACTCGATAATGTCTGTATAAGTTTTTGCGTAAAAAAGATTTTAGCTCGCGGTTTTTTGCCAGCGTCGTTTCACTAAACCGTATCAATGGTTTTGGGAAGACGCGAACGTCATCAATGCTGACAAGGCTCTGCTGAACGATTTCCCGACTACTGGCGTCGATTAAATCAGTGACCAGATCATTTATAATACGACGAATGGACTCGTATATTTTTCTACGCTCGCTGATATCCGGAAATTCCTTTGCCACGCTGGCGAAGTGTTGATTAAATAACTCGATTTCACTCAACTGTTCAACCGTTATCAGGTTGGCGCGTAGTCCGTCATCAATATCGTGGTTATTGTAGGCGATTTCATCTGCAATATTGGTTAGCTGTGCCTCTAAACTCGGTTGTAATCGCAATAAAAAACGCTGCCCCAACGCTCCAAGTTTTTCAGCATTTTTGCGTGCACAATGCTTAAGAATGCCTTCTCTTGTCTCAAAGGTTAAATTAAGGCCAGGGAACTGTGGATATTTAAGTTCGAGCTTATCTACTACCCGTAAAGATTGTAAATTATGCTCAAATCCACCATGTTCACGCATACATTCATTAAGCGCATCTTGCCCAGCATGTCCAAATGGCGTGTGGCCAAGGTCATGCGCAAGCGCTATCGCTTCACACAGGTCTTCGTTAAGATTTAGCGCGCGGGCAATGGCGCGGGCAATCTGCGCGACTTCGATAGAGTGCGTGAGCCGCGTGCGAAACAAGTCACCTTCATGATTAACGAATACCTGGGTCTTGTACTCCAGTCTGCGAAAAGCGGCACAGTGAATGATGCGTTCGCGGTCGCGTTGAAATTCACCACGATACGCGGCTGCGGACTCAGGATATTGGCGGCCTTTTGAAGAAGCTTCTTGCGCAGCATACGCGGTCAGTGCCGGCCGCGGAGTATCATGGTTGAAACCAGGTGGGGATGACGCACGCATGGGTTCAGGCTTTACAAAATACCCGTAATACGTCTTCTAAAAAAGCGGTTGGGAAATCTGTGGTCAGCACCGCATTTCCTACTCCTTTGAGTAAGACAAGGTGCAGTTTCCCAGCACGTGATTTTTTATCCGTCGCCATGATGTTTATAAACTCGTCAACGTGTATGTCTCGCGGTGGTTGTCGGGGTAATTTGACAACTTCCAGCAGGTTATGTACGCGCGCATAGTCCTGCCTGGCTAACCATCCAAGTTTAACGGATAAGGCCGCCGCCATCAGCATGCCACAGGCAACGGCCTCTCCGTGCAGCCAGCCTGCATATCCTGTGCCGGTCTCAATGGCATGCCCAAAGGTATGACCATAATTCAACAACGCCCGTCTTCCGGTTTGTTCCAGCTCATCTTCAGCGACGATTTGAACTTTGTTTTTGCATGAACGATGTACGGCATATGCCAGGGCCTTTGTATCACGTGCCATTAACGTAGCCATATTTTGTTCCAGCCAATCAAAAAAATCGGCGTCGCGTATGAGGCCATATTTGATGATCTCGGCTATACCCGCGCGAAGTTCCCGATCATTCAGGGTAGTTAAAGTGGTCAGATCGGCGATGACACAACGTGGTTGATAAAAGGCACCGATCATATTTTTACCTGATTTATGATTGACACCTGTTTTGCCCCCTACTGAAGAATCTACCTGGGCAAGTAGCGTGGTTGGAATTTGAATGAAATTCACACCACGCTGATAGGTAGCTGCTGCAAAACCTGTGAGGTCGCCGATTACGCCACCTCCTAAGGCAATTAAGGTGGTGTCTCTATCACAACGCTTCTCCAGTAAGGCACTATAGATAAGGTTCATGGTGTCTAACGATTTATAAGCCTCTCCATCCGGAAGTATCAGGTGATGACAAAGACGTTTCTGGCAGTTATCCAAAACCGTGTTCAGGTATAGAGATGCGACCTTTTCATTGCTGACCACAAACACTGTTTCACTGTGTATATGCCTTTCCAGGTATTGCGCCGCCAGTATATTTTCACCGATATAAATCGGATAACTGCGTTTGTCCAGCTGCACTTCAAGAGTGGTCATTAATCGGGCAGGTTTGTGCATGTTTTATTGCCATTGGAGTTATCTGTTTTCGATGTGTTTTAGAATTTGATTCACAATCTCGTCAAGAGTGTGATGATCTGTGGTAATCACATGATTTGCCACTTCCTGATAAAACGATTCTCTTTGTCGCGCTAAGGCAGTAATTTTCTGTCGTTTGTTTGAGGTTTCAAGCAACGGACGTTTGGTGCTGCCCCGGGTGCGGTTAAAAAGTGTATCAATAGAGGCCTTTAAGTAAAACACCGTGCCTTTTGCCGATAACAGGTTTCTGACGTTTTTTGAAAGAACGGCTCCACCGCCAGTTGCAAGTACCATATTTTTGAATTGACATAACTCATGCAGGACTTTTGCTTCCCGGCTCCGAAAGCCATCTTCACCTTCATATTCAAAAACGGTAGGAATATCGACTCCGGTTCTTTGTTCTATTACCTTGTCGCTATCAAAGAATTGTGCGCCAAGTTTTTCCGCCAGTCGTTGCCCCACCGTGGACTTTCCGGCCCCCATCGCTCCGATGAGGATGATGTTTTTAGTTTTCACCAATCAATAAGCCCGACACGAGGTTTGCTTCTGCATCTGAATGATGAGCACAAAGAATACAAACATGGATATACAGGATGAACAGGATAATATGTAGTTAGAGAGTATAGACCAGAATAAAAAAGCTCTCACATTCTTCCTGCACCACCACGAGCAATGAAACCCACTTCGTGATTGCAAACGCCGCATTTCACGCCACAATAATGGGGTCTTAACGCTTTAAGCTTCTTAACGACAGAAAATGATGCTTCTCTCAATGAACAAGCCAGGTCATAGCTAATTGGGATCGGGTGTATAAATTTAATCGAAGGCAAAATCGCTGGTCTTGCCCTGCTTAACAGTATAGATGCAGTCTTTTGTTGGTGTGCTCTGCATGCACCATCAAATTAGCCATTGCCACCTATCAATTCCTGTAAGTAGATTTCTTCCTGGTTTTGGATTTCGTAAAGTGCCTTAAACAATGTAGGCTCACTAAGCAATGTATGCTGTTCTTTCTTTATAGTACTCCCATTACTCCCATGTGTTGTTGGGCCTTTGCGAGGAGACTTATCACGAGGCTCCCAGCATAGCAGGCCGATGAAAATAGGTGTGTCGCTATAATGCTTATGCTGGTTTAACAACGCCAGCAACCAATCACAAAAATACTTACCATTAGTTAGTTGCTTATAATACTCACCCTTATTTCCCGTTTTCTGCTCGATAACAAATATATAAGCCTTACCTTTATACGATAACGCGATGATTGCATCACACATTTTAGCGATGTCGCATGGCGGATTAGATGTGAAAAAAGGAAAAGGAGAGGGCTTACTGTTACGATCCAGACTAAAGCCAAGCGAGTACTTATCAGGAGACTTCAACTTTATCTTACAATTATTCTCATGAAGCAGCCAATTTCTATCTTCCCTGTCTAAATGAAACTTATTGCCAATAGACCGTTGAAATAACTCAATGAGTTTTCTACTCATCTTGCGCTTCCTTCAAACTGTAGTAGATATCGTTGTTGACCCTATTCAGGTCACGAATCACATCATCAAACGTCGTGGCGTAAATACCGTCTTCTGACGTAATTTCAAACGCCTCTATTTTTTGCTTGTCAAACAAATAGGCGCCGACCTTTTCCGGTTCTAACACCTCCTCTTCAGCATAATCATGTTTTTCCCGCAGCTTTTTGTCCTTATCCCGGTTTAGCATAATAAGTGAATTGAACTCACGCACCATATAATCGCTATGGGTGCTGATCACTATGTTTAAGCCGGCATTGACCAGCGTGGCGAAAAACCTCGCTAACTTACGCTGGTTTTCAGGGTGAATATTGAGTTCTGGCTCGTCAATCATCAATGTATCCCCTGGTTTTGCCTGATGCTCCAGGTAAAACCACAGCCCGAACAGACTCTTTACTGCGCTGGATGTAGTATGCAGCCCTAATGGTTTGGTTGATTTACCATCACGTTGTTTCTGATAAGGCTTAAAGGTAATGTCGCTGGTCCTCGCATCAACTTTATACACACCGCCAGCCAATTTTTTCAATTTCTCCGCGCAATTGTGAAATTCGCCCTTGCCTGTTTTTTTTATTTCTGCAACATTATTCAGCCAGTCAATATAATCAGCGATTGGAACCGCGTAACGGGAACTTATGACGTCACGCAGTAATTCACGAATATCAATATTTTCTTTGGAGGCATGATGCAGTAATGCCGTGCGGCGACTGCTAAGTTCACGGAAAAATAAATGCAGCCCATTGCGCTCGGCAGGCATCAGGAAAATATCGGCACTATCAATACCCGGAAACAGCCAATTCGCAATAAATTTTTCTAAAAAATCCGCTACACTACGCTCCAGCAAATACTCGTTTGCTCCCTGATGAAAAATATCAATGATTTCTTCACCTTCAGACTTCACGAGACGCACGGTCCCTTTCTTGCTCTTATGTGTATATGTTCTCTTTTGTGAAGTCTGTAGAGCGTGTGTCCAATCATCAGTATCCATTACCAAACCAAAAGATGCGTCCTGAAACGTTTTAGAGGGAATATTAAACAATTCAGGCAGGGATTTTGAAACCTGTATATTGTAACCATCAACAATTTCTTCACTCTTGCTTTGTAGCCAATCAATAATGTTAAATTGGTATGATGTTTGCTCCCGCAGCGCGTTGATAATCTCTTTCGGTATAGACGGACCCAGCGATAAAGTATACTCTAGAAAAGAATATAGCGAATACATTGCCCAGGTCTTACCGCTATTATTCGGGCCGCAAAAAAGAGTAAGCGGCTTCACTTCAAAAGATCCGCTCTTGATGACTCCCAGATTTTTTATTTCAAATCGTCTATTACAGATCATTATTGCTGCCTCAAGCTAATGAACTTGCCTGCCTAATGTGCTCGTACGTGATACACGGCTATCTTTTCCGCTCTTTTACGAGCGTTATACTATTATATTCCTGCGGCTATCTCGCCGTAAGCGCTTCCTCGCCCAGCATATCCACAATTTTCACTGCCACTTTGGCATCAGGGTGTGGGAGGGTAAGCAGGTATTCGCCCTTGATATAATCCGTTTTCTTTAGTGGGAGATCGCTTTCCACGATGTTGAAACTCTCACCATTATAGTCGGTGTCAATCAAAACATAGTCAATCTGCGCGCGGAAATCGTCAATCTGTTCATCAAATACAGTGCGGTCTATCTCCATACGAGCAAGGATGGAAGGGCTGATATAGTCGGCGATTGTGACCACTGCCTTTTTATTTTTCCTGACGATTTTCACGTCCGCCGCGGCCGGCCGGTGCGTGATCATGCCACCTTGCTGAATATCATGGACGGTAATTTTGTTGATGGGGTTTATCTCTTGGGCAAGTTCCTTGATAATTTCCAACTCTGAGCCATTGCAGAAAACAGCGATGTCACGCGTTTCCTCCGGGCGGTTATTCATGATTTCATCCTTGATGATCTGGACGTCCAGCCGCGTCAGGGGTCTATCCAAGTCAAGAATTTTCGCTAACTGACCGCCAACCGTTCCGTCAAAGAATAAATCCCCGTTGTCCTTTTGGATTCCATATTTTGAGATGATGATTTTCTTGAGCTCGTGTTGTTTAGCAAAATTGTAGTTATTTACTCTGTAATGAATCAACCCACACCCGTTTTTCTCCGCAATGTCGCCGTTCTTTTTGTTGATGATGCCTTGCAAACGTTTGATGGTGGTTTGAATCGCGCCCTTGTTAAGGTCTGCCATAATCCAGCGACGATTTAATTTCTCGGCAACCGCAGCAGTGGTGCCGCTACCACAAAAGCAGTCCAGGACAATAGAACCTTCATCACTTGAGGCCTTGATGATGCGTTCTAACAGGGCTTCAGGTTTTTGGGTGGGGAAGTCGAGTCGCTCTTTTGATGTTCTACCAACCATGTTAAATACCCATACATCCCGTGTATTAACATATGTATACCAACCATAATCCTTTGCAAAATGTGGCTGTTCATCCAAAAACTCATCCACATCAGCAAAGTTATATCTTTTATATTTTCGATTGTAAGACTTCTCTTTGCTCTGATTAAAAATATGATCCTGCGTTTTTGAATATAACAAAATGGTGTCATGCTTCCTTGCAAAATACCTATTTGAAACGCCCCCACTTCTATAATCCCAAACTATCTCATTCACAAAATTCTCCTCTCCAAACACTTCATCCAGTAAGAAACGCAGATGATGGTTCTTGTGCCAGTCGCAATGCAGATAAATGCTCCCCTTATCGCTCAATAACTCGCGCATCAGGATCAGGCGTTCATACATGAACTGTAGATAGTTGTCGTTCGCCCATATATCGTTATATTGTGCCTGCTCAATGGTAGTATGGCCCGCGCCAGCCAATTTCTCATTGAAACCGCGCAGTTTTACCTTACGCACGTAATCCGCTCCCGAATCAAACGGCGGATCAATGTAAATCAAGTCAACTTTGCCACGAAACCCAACAGTTAGAAGGGAAGAAAGAACCTCCTTGTTGTCACCATGGAAAAGCAGGTTGTAATTGTTCTGGATGAATTTCTTATAAGACGGCTCGGCAGGCGGATTTCCAACACCTACCGTCTCGCAAACCTGCGCAGGGAAATGCCGCACCACGTCCAACGGTTTCTTACCCACCCAGTGCAACATCGGCCGCCCCTTGATAGGGGTGATTTTGTAAGAGGTTTTCACGCCGCAAGCCTTTTAATATCGGGCATCCCATCCTCTCTCAGGCCATCAAGTGTCGGATATTGGTTATCGGCGTTTTTAGTGATGTAAAATCTTTCCTTCTCTCCAAGCTCTTCCATATCTTCATGCACGACAAGGCTGATAAACGACAAATTTGCTTTCTTGAACTCCAACAATGCGATAGCCGTGTTTTTTGCCTTACTATTTCCGCGCACTCCAAAAAGATAAAAATCACGGTTTTTGTAACTTATCTTCCAATCCACCGTGATTATCTCATAGTCTGGGATAGGTGCGATGTCTGGTCGCGGATTGAATCCTTGTAAGGCTGTTGTGGTGTAGTCTTTTAAGTCTTCATAGAATAAGCTGCGGGTCATCCCTCTGCTCCAATAGCGCATGTTACAAACTTTTTGCGCGCAACCCGCGAACTGAAGGATGCTTTCATAAAGCATTTCAAGGGGCGTATCTAAATAAAGATTTCCGTTGTCATTTTGAATGCCATTGTTTATCAGGATGCTGTCAAAGATTCTCTGGCGGGCGGCAGTATTGAGTTCGTAGGTGTAAGAAAGACGCATTAACGCCATACCAAAATCACAGATACGGATATGGTTTTCGCTGTTAGGGCTATCCTGCAAATAGATGTCAACCATATCGCCATCTTCATGGAGAATAGGGGCGATGAGCTGATGTTTTCCAGGTCTGCGCTCGTAAAAATCAATGCCGCCCGCCCTTTCATGTAGCAGAGCAGAGACTTTATCAATGTCCACTGAACATGTCCCCTTGGCACAATTCTGGAAAATATTTTTGATAATTCATCACGCCCACATCCTTAAAGAAAACCTTAAGAGCATCTTCAAAAGTTCTATACTTGCCGGTAAGTTCTCTGCGTCTTTCTTGTGGTTGTACGCTACCAGCCCGTAACTCTTCGGCGGTTAGGCAATGTATATGCGGCTTATCATAATGACCGTCCTGATGTTGGCTTGCCTCTCCATGCGGGCCATTGTAACGGACAAGCGTAATAGCCCCTAACACTCTATCGCTAGTTTGATAGCGCAAGCCAATAGAATAGTTTTCTATAAGTTGTGTGTTTTGACGGATAAAAACTGAAAATGCTTCACCTACTTTTGCTGAAAACTCCAGTATCAGGCTACACCGCTTATGACCATTTTCTTCTTTGTATCCTCTAGCAGGAGATCTTGCTTTTATCTTCTTAGGGATAGCTACCAATTTTTTGATCTCATCATCTGTAAAAATAATTGCCATTTAATTTAGTCTCGTATCCAATCTAAAATCGGCTTAGTCTCCCTAGCCCCCACCGACGATGCCGCCGTATAAATAATATGGTACCTAAACTTATCCGGTTGCAATTTTTGCAGGCGTTCCACTGCCTTTCTCTTTGCCTCCACAGATTCATCGCCGCGTTCGCTCTCGGCCTTGACTTCAACGATGTAAAACTCGCCGGTCTTTTTCACTATCACAAAATCGGGGAAGTAGCGATGGTAGCGTTTGTCATCGCCCAAGTGCTCAAAGTGAAAATCGGTTTTCTTTGTGTCGGTCAGCCCGCCTGTGAACAGAAACGTCTGCACGTCTTCGGGGCTTGTGTTGAGCTTGGATAAAATTTGTCTAAAGCAGGAACGTTCTGGTTCACTGTCAAAATTATAGGGTGTGTAGTGAAAGCTTAAATCATGCTCGTCTGGATAGGCATCGCTTTCAGCCAACAGTCCTTTTTCCCTCATTTTTTCATAAGTCCTCTTTAGCAAACGCAAATGGTGAACATAAACGCCGTCCCCATCTTTTTCAAAGACGTCTCTCCCATTTTCATCCTGCACTTTAATCAATGCCATCGCTTCAGTTATTTGTTCTTCAGCGGTCTCGTAGTTTGCCTGCTGTTCTTCAACCTGCTGGAACAATCCATACAAGTGGCTATTCGGCACTTCACCATCAGGATACAAGCCGCGCAGTTTTCTCAAAATAGGCATCATCGGCAAGTGGTATCTGATGGCAATTTTCCAGGCGGCAGTGTGGCAACTCGTGGTTTTCCGATTCGCAGGCAGTTCTTTTGCGTCACCCATAGGCATCAATATTTCTCTGTGGCCGCTGAAGTCTGGTGTCAGGATACTGCGCAGTATTGCAGGACTTTCCTGTGGTTGTGGTTTTGCCAACTTGATTTCGCTAAGTACCGCTTCAGCTCGCATCGCGCGTCTAACCGTGCGCGTAATTTCCAGCTTCGGCAATTCCGTTTTAAGGACACGTAAAGTTACAGTTTCCTTGTCTTTTGATCCTACACTGAGCCGGTCAAGATCAGTGCCAAAGTTATCCTGCAATTCCTTGTCCAAGATTCTAGCGTTACCGTAATCGAGAAATATCTTCGCCGAATGCCTGTTGCCTGGCACTTGTCGCAGGCAGCGAGTGGCTGCCTGCAAAACATAGTTGTTGCTTCTGGTCTGCTCCTTGATGAGTGCACAGGCAAACAGGCTTGGACAGTTCCATCCTTCTACGCCCTTGCCAATCAGCAAAATCACCCGCTTTTGATTGCCAGGGTTATTAAGACGCTTAAACTCGTCAACTTCGGACGGGCTTGATTGTTGCGTATTAACCAGAATTTGAGAAACATCTTCCCTTACTTCGGTCATCGCGTGCTCAATCAATAATCTAGAGCCATCCAAATGCTTTTGTGTCTTGAAGTAAAAGGCGATTTTGGCTTTTGACCCATCAGGGAGTGAAACATCGCCATAATTGGTAAAAAACTCCCTGACAATGTCATTGAACACTTCCTGTTCGGACTGGTCTCCGATATTGTATTGATGGATCCCGTTGTTTAGATCTTTGAGAATATTGTCCCTGATACCCTCTCCTAATCCGTACCAGACAATGACTTCTTTTAAGTACTGTCTTTTATAGTAGGGTGTCCCAGTTGTATTGATTACAGCTATTATAGGCGTTTGCTCATGGATGTAATTGATCGTCTCCCGCACCCGTTTCAGCCTGTCAAAGGTGTTGCCATACGTGTGATGGGCTTCATCTGAAAAAATGCCGAGATTGGGCAGGCTGGTAATCTTTTGTAGCCTCAAATTGGCTTCTACTTCATTGCGCCTAAATACCTCTTGCTGCTGATTTCTTCTCTTATTCGCGCGCAAGCTGATCTTTTCGGTGTTGGTAACTATCAGGTTATAGCTGCTTCCTCTTTGTGCCTGTATGTCTTTTTCTTTGCTCGGATATTCAATTTTCAGGTTGGCGAGAAAGTCGCGGTTGAGGTCGGGCGGTAAAATCTTTTCAAAAGGCATGTCGCTGAGTTCCCGCAGGCTTTCTATAATGGTGGTGCCGGGCGCAAAGACCAAGGCATTTTTCATAAATTTACCTTCCGGATAACGCAGCGACATGGCAAACTCGGTGGCAATGATCGCCCCGATGAGTACGGTCTTTCCTGCCCCCATAGCCAGCGCAAGGATATAGCTGGGATAAACTAAACTCGCGGCTTCATGTAAGGCATGAAGTTTTTTCTGTCTGACCCAGTCCCGGTCGGTTTTAACCTTTTCAATAATTTGATCTATCTGCGCATATTCCAAGGCATCTATTGAGATTGGAATGTCAAGTGCATCAACAAAGGCTTTTTTGTCGTCTCCGTAATAATGCCTGTAGAGGTCTGTGATATGAGGGGTCTTTCGCTTTAAGCGCACGTACCAGTACACTTCAAGCGCCAGAAACTGCGGCTCGCGCAGGAACTTAATGTCGGCACTGCCTGTCTCTATCTGGTAGCTGAGGAGTTCACCTATGAGTGGGTACTCGGAACAGGCATAGCCGTGCTTTCGCCATTGCCGCGCAGAGTCTTTCAGGCTTTCAAAAAGATGGTTTATAGCGTTTGCTCCTGGCAACCGGGATTCGTCACGAACGTCCTGATGTGCAGGCGAAAAACATCAGGCACTGTTGCATATTTTAGTATATGATTCGCTAACTTTATATCAGGTTAGGCGGGTTACTATGCCGCTTACATGATGACTTCAGCCCCGCTTGATAGCTTGCCGCAATAGCACTCATTGTAAAGCCCATGACTTTGTTTTCAAAGCTACTACGCTTAATCCTTGTGGGATTCTTCGGCACATTCACCTTAGCGACAGCCACTGTCCTGGGCACGTATATCTATTTCGCCCCGGGCCTGCCTGATGCGACTACGCTTAAGGACATTGAGTTACAAGTGCCGCTCAAGGTGTATAGCCGGGACGGAAAACTCATCGCTATTTACGGGGAGAAGCGTCGTCAGCCCCTGGCTATAGAGGACTTTCCGAAGTCGGTGATTCAGGCATTTCTGGCAGCGGAGGATGACCGATTTTTTGAACACCCGGGAGTGGATTATCAAGGCCTGATACGAGCTGCCATCGGTATGCTGCTTACCGGTGAAAAGCGCCAGGGAGGCAGCACCATCACCATGCAACTGGCGAGGAACTTCTTTTTGGGAAGAGAGCGTACTTATGCGCGCAAAATCCGGGAAATATTCCTAGCGCTGAAAATCGAGCAGAAACTTGATAAAGATGAAATCCTGGAGCTTTACTTAAATAAAATCTATTTGGGTAATCGCGCTTATGGCGTGGGCGCAGCTGCGGACGTTTATTACGGCGTTGACGTGGACGAATTGAATCTCGCTCAAATCGCCATGATCGCGGGACTCCCCAAGGCGCCTTCACGCTACAACCCCATAGCGAATGCCGAGCGCGCAATTTTGCGCCGCAATTACGTATTTGGTCGCATGCGGGAATTAAAGTTTATCGATGAAAAATCTTACCAGCACCTTATAGCAACTCCTATTACGGCCACCCGCCATTATCCCCGGGTTGAGGTAAATGCACCTTACATAGGAGAAATGACCAGGGCGTATATGGTCGATATTTATGGAACTGAGGCATATAGTAGAGGCTACCGGGTATTCACTACAATTGATGCTGGTCTCCAGCAACTGGCAAAGCAGGCACTGGTAAACGGTTTGCTCGCGTATGACCGGCGTCACGGCTATCGGGAACCAGAGTCACACGTGGAACTTGTCTATACGGGTGCACATGAGGTTGACGTGGAATCTTTAGATGCGGCACTAGGCAGTTTACGTGAACTAAGTGGATTGGTGCCGGCAGTAGTCACAAAAGTCGACAGACACAACGTTGAAATTTACCTGGGCGGACAACAGACCGCCAATCTATCCATAGATGATGCAAAATGGGCCAGACCCTATATCAATGAAAATATTGTTGGTAAGGTGCCTGAAGATTACACTCACATGCTCACACCCGGAGATATTATTCGTGTGGTTAAGGGGGAATCCGGGCAGTGGTCTTTAGGTCAGGTGCCTAATGTGACCGGAGCGCTTGTTGCTATTGATCCACA
Organism: Gammaproteobacteria bacterium; assembly: GCA_963422595.1. Lineage (GTDB taxonomy): Bacteria > Pseudomonadota > Gammaproteobacteria > UBA4575 > UBA4575. The sequence continues at coordinate 517,037 of OY730298.1, read as the reverse complement.
AAATGGCAGTATTTTATCGCTGGTAGGTGGTTACGATTACAATTACAGTAAATTCAATCGCGCTACCCAAGCCAAGCGCCAGCCAGGCTCCAGCTTTAAGCCTTTTATATATTCTGCCGCCTTAGATTCAGGGTACACGCCCGCAAGTATGGTCAATGATGCGCCGGTAGTATTTGACGTTAGTTTGGAAGACGCCTGGCGCCCACAAAATTATAGTGGCAGGTTTTTTGGCCCTACGCGGTTACGCGAAGCATTGATCAAGTCTCGCAATATGGTGTCGATTCGCTTGCTTAAGGATATGGGCTACAGATACACGGCGCAACACATTACCAAGTTTGGCTTTGATAATGAACAACTGCCTGATGATTTGACCCTGGCGCTGGGTTCCGGCGTGGTATCGCCACTTGAATTAGCCACTGGCTACGCCGTATTTGCTAATGGGGGGTATTACGTTGACCCATACGTAATTGAACGCATTGAAGACGTTAAGGGCAACGTCTTATACCGCTCCAACCCACCGACGGTTTGTGAAGAAGACTGTCAGGCCTTACAAAGGCAGATGGAAACAGACAGTTATGAAGATACCGGGATGACACCGGGAATAAATGTCGCTAGTCGAGTGCTGTCAAAGGAAAATGCTTATCAAATGGTAAGTATGATGCAGGATGTTATTAAACGCGGCACGGGGGTTAAGGCGCGCGTAATAGGACGCGACGATTTAGCAGGCAAAACCGGCACCACGAATGACCAGCGTGACGCATGGTTCAGCGGTTTCAACGGCGACATGGTGGCCACCACCTGGGTGGGTTTCGATCAACATAAACCACTGGGTCGCAGAGAAGTAGGCGCGGTCGCGGCTTTACCTGTTTGGATTGAGTTTATGGGTGCTGCACTTGAGGGTAAGCCAGAAAACTCACCTAAACGACCCGATGGTATCGTGACACTACGCATTGATCCCGATACAGGCGTACTCGTTGATCAGGACGGTAACCAGGGTATCGAGGAAATCTTTCGGGAAAAATATGTGCCAACTTTGAGTGTTGATAGCGGTTATCAGAACTCCACTCGGCACGACAAGGAAAAAATAGGCGCGCCAGAACAACTATTTTAAACACTGTGAACCTTAAGACACAGGATCGACTGCGCAGAGTGCTTGCGCAGGAGGCGGCCAAAATTATTGTTACGGAAGGCGTGTATGAACTATCAGCAAGCTAAACGCAAAGCCCGTGAACGCTTAGGCAGTTCAATCGCGGTGCTTTACCCAGTAATATTGAAATTACACGAGCGATCTCGCCTTTTCATAAAACCTTCCTGCTCGATCACGACGCGATATTGCGCGAGTTACGTCGTAATGCCTTGGTCGTTATGCGTTGGTTTAAAGAATTTTTGCCTTATTTGGCTGGTGCCGTTGCAGACGACACGGCGACTCTGAGCACTCCCATCAGCATCCACGTTTCCTGTGATGCCGTGGAAACAGTGCCCGAGGTTTTAAGCTGGCACGGTATGGACTTTGGTATTGCCAAAAGATGCGTCAAATTCAGCAAGCATTTCATGTATTTATCAACACTGATATTTTGCTATGAAAACTGTGGAGTAGAGGTGACGATTTTTACATTACGTCAGCAGTATCAATGCCCAAAGAGTAAAAACCGCCGTGCGCAAAGAATGAATATCAAAACCTTAACTGATTCTCTTCAGCAAAATCAGCAGTCATCTGAAAATAACGGATACGGGATAAGCGTTTGAAGAAGATCGGCAATCCACGGCAGTATAGCAGGCATATTTCGGCATAGATGCTAGTGATAGGCAGGGCTTAGCTCCCTTACCGCATCCACCAGGACGGCCACTTTGTCGGGGTTAACATGTTGTTGTATGCCGTGCCCTAAGTTGAAAACGTGGCCATTACCTTTGCCAAATTTGTCCAGTATTTTTTTGACTTCCTCGCGAATGACTGCGTCTGAAGCATATAGTACCGCGGGATCCAGATTGCCTTGCAGGGCAACCTTGTCTCCAATTAATGAACGCGCATAATCAATTTCTGTGGTCCAGTCCAAACTCACCGCATGACACCTCGTCGAGGCGATTTCGGCCAGCCAATTTCCTCCTCCTTTAGTAAACAGGATAATCGGTACCGCGCTGTGCGACCCGGCTTGTAAAAGCTTTGCTACTATTTGCCGCATAGGCGCTAAAGAGAACCTGAGGTAGGCATCATGCGACAATACCCCTCCCCAAGTGTCAAAGATCATGACTGCTTGCACACCGGCAGCAATCTGCGCGGATAAATAAGCCGTTACCGATTCGCTTAATATCTGAAGCAAGCGTTCAAGCATTTCAGGCTCTTTATAAAGCCAGGTTTTTATGTTTCGAAATGCTTTGCTGGCTTGCCCTTCAACCATGTAGGTTGCAAGTGTCCATGGGCTTCCGGCAAAACCAATTAGTGGTACGCGCCCATGCAATTCACGTTTAATAAGTCTGACTGCATCCGTCACATATTCAAGCTCATTGACAAGCTCCAACCCGGCAATGCGATTCACATCACGCACGGTACGAATTGGGTTAGTAAATTGCGGACCCTCGCTCTCGCTAAAATGCAACCCCAGTCCCATCGCATCAGGGATGGTTAAAATGTCGGAAAATAAAATTGCGGCATCGAGATCAAAGCGGTCAATGGGCTGTAAGGTTACTTCGCATGCAAGCTCCGGGGTTTTGCACAGCGTTAAAAAATCACCGGCGCGTTTGCGAGTAGCACGATACTCAGGCAGGTAACGACCGGCTTGACGCATAATCCACAGTGGCGTGCGTGCAACCGGTTGCATCAACAGCGCGCGGATCAACAGATCGTTTTGCAAAGCTGACATTTATATCTTAATGAATGCTGTGCAGAGCACTCATGGAATCGACGTGGACTTAGATATTAACACTAATCTTTCCCACAAAGGTTATGCACCAAGTGCGGATTTTACTTGCGTGCTAACCGCCCCCATGTCAGCTCGGCCAGAGAGTTTGGGTTTTAGAATTGCCATTACCTTGCCCATATCTTTGATGCCGGCAGCACCCGCTTCTGACAAGGCTGCGATAATTAATTCATCTATCTCCGCCTGATTAAGCGCCGCAGGTAAATACGATGTTATCAATTTCAGTTCATCGGTTTCGCGATCAACCAAATCCTGACGGCTGGCCTTCTCAAATTGCGTAATGGATTCATGGCGTTGTTTTTGCATTTTTGCCAGTAAGGAGATGACGTCCTGTTCAGAAAGTTCTTTGCGAGTATCCACTTCCTGCTGTTTAACGGCTGCAAGAATTAATCGAATTGTCTGTAGGCGCGACTTCTCGCCGCCGCGCAGCGCAGACTTCATGTCTTCGATAATTCTGGTTTTTAGAGCAGACACCGGACGGTGTGTAAGATTGTATTTAATATAAACGCCGTCGTCGTAAACTCGTGCGGGCTACACGCTTAAGATTACGCTTGACCGCCGCGGCAGCCTTTCGCTTTCTGATTTCAGTCGGCTTTTCATAGAATTCTCGTCTACGCACTTCCGTAATGGTGCCCGCTTTTTCACAAGAGCGACGAAAACGCCGCAGGGCCAAGTCGAAAGGTTCGTTCTCTTTTACACGTACGCCGGGCATATAAGTTTAATTACCATTGGGTCAGTTATCCACACAAAAAGAACCGTGATTATACCGATTAGTGGTCATAATTCAAATGTTTAGCGAGACAAATCGTATAAAAGCGCATAAATTCACGACAAAACACTCACTAAGCTGCGTATTCATGTGAATCACGTAACACAAAGATATAAGTATGGATGAGTGGGATAATACGTAATAATTGTTATTCAGGAGCAGCACGGGGCCGGTGTCTACAAAGTCAATAGATAAAGAAAGATACGAACATGAATATACAGAATTAATGTGTAGTAAAAAATATATGCGGGTACTGGGTATTGAGACTTCATGCGATGAGACCGCAGTTGCGGTCATTTGTGAAAAACGTGGCTTGTTGGCTAACCACTTGTACTCACAAACTACGCTACACAATGAATACGGGGGCGTAGTGCCTGAATTAGCTTCGCGTGACCATATCCGCAAATTGGGCCCATTGATAGTACGTACCACCGCTGCTGCAAAATTATCTCTTTCTGGTGAAATCGATGCCGTAGCCTACACCTCCGGCCCCGGCTTAATGGGCGCCTTATTAGTAGGCGCGGGGCTGGCACGCAGTTTGGCCTGGGCGATCCACAAACCAGCGATTGCAGTGCATCACATGGAAGCACATCTATTAGCTCCTCAACTGGAAAGTATAACGCCAGACTATCCTTATGTCGCCTTGTTGGTTTCAGGTGGGCATACCTTGTTAGTGGAAGTGCGCGCTATCGGCGAATATAAAATGCTTGGCGAGAGTGTTGACGATGCCGTGGGAGAGGCATTTGACAAGGTCGCACAGATGCTGGGTTTCGACTATCCGGGAGGTCCACAAGTTGCTCAATGGGCCGCGCGTGGAGACGCCGACCGTTTTTCGTTTCCAAGACCTATGATTGATCGACCAGGACTGGATTTTAGTTTTAGCGGACTGAAGACGCACGTGCTTCACACTATCAAGGCCGCAGGTAAGTTAAATGATCAGATTCGCGCAGATATTGCGCGCGCATTTGAAGACGCCGCCGTGGATACACTGGTCATAAAGTCAATGCGTGCAATAAATGCTACAGGAGTGAAAACTTTGGTGGTTGCTGGTGGCGTAGGCGCAAATCAAAAATTACGAGCGCGCTTAAAACGACGGCTTGAGAAGCAAGACGCCAGGGTTGTCTACCCGGCCCCTGAATTTTGCACCGACAATGCGGCGATGGTCGCGCAGCTTGGTTTGTTGCATTTGCTAAGTGGTCATTCCGAACCATTACAGATACACGTGCAACCACGCTGGTCACTGGAAAATTTGTAGTCCATGAATAAATCAGAAGTTCGCTAGTCTTTTCCCAGCTTTGATTCTTTACCCGACAATAAATCACTGATGTTACGGCGATGTCGCCAAAAGATTAGTAACGCAATTACTGTCAGAACTCCTATAATCCAGCTATTCATGGACCTGAACCAGACGCCAAAAACCATGGCCAGGGTTGCCGATAATGCCGCCAGTGAAGAGTAACGAAATAAAAATGCCACACTTAACCAGACCAGCATCCACAACACCCCCAACACCCAGTCTGTTCCGAGTAACACGCCCAGCATTGTCGCTACGCCCTTACCGCCCTGAAGTCGATAATAGAGCGGATACAGATGCCCTAATAAGGCGGCTAAACCTACGGCGGCAACCAGATATTCGTCGCCCATAAAGATGTCAGTAATTAACACCGGGATAAGGCCTTTCAGCAGGTCGCCGAGCAGGGTGACCGCCGCTGCGAGCTTATTACCAACGCGCAATACATTGGTTGCCCCAGGATTGCCAGAACCTGAGCTACGGGGATCGGGCAGGTTCATAACCCAACTTGTTAAAATCGCACTGTTGATTGAACCAAGCAAATAGGCGGCTACTATGAGTAATATTGGAGTTGTAATAGCGTCTTGAAAATCCATTGTGGCGGAATTACATAGCTTAAAAACTGGTAAGGGGCCGGACCTTGTATTGTTACATGGATGGGGATCAAGTTCGAAAATTTGGCAGCCTTGCGTGGGTCAATTAAGTCGAGATTTTCGGGTTTGGTGCGTGGACCTTCCCGGACACGGCGGTAGTCACGCCATCAAGTGGGATTACGGCACCGAACAGGGGGTTGAAATGTTGGCTAAATGTTTGCCACAAACCTGCACAATTATAGGCTGGTCGTTAGGGGGCTTGCTGGCGCAGCTATTCACAAAACAGCTTCCTCACCGCGTCGCCAGGATGATGCTGGTAGCAAGTGCCCCAAAATTTGTCGCCGACCCGCAATGGCCAGATGGTATGCGCATGGATAACCTTAAAGATTTTTCTCAACAATATGTGCACGCACCCCAACGGACACTAAAAAAATTTTGCGCCTTACAGGTAGTAAATACCGAGTCGGCAAGACGTACCCTGGAACTTTTAAACACGGCGTTATCCAACCAACAACGGCACTTAGAAAAAATTACCTGGGGACTGCAATGGTTGCAACAGACAGACGTGCGCGCGGATACAATTCTACATTCTTTACCTGTCAGATTGCTCCATGGCGGGAAGGATCAGGTATTACCCGTCAACACGGCAAAACGGACGATCACTATATGGGAAAATGCCAGGTTAGAAATAGTATCAGGTGCTGGACACGCGCCGTTTATTTCTCACCCAAATCATTTTTTACGCTGGGTTGACAGAAGCATAAACATAAATTGATCACTTCAAAAATAAACAAACGCCAGCTACGCGACGATTTTTCACGCGCCGCGGGCAGTTACGACGCGGCCGCTGTTGTACAGCACGCTATCTGTGACCGTACGCTTGAGCGAGTGGACACGTTGGCACCACAGGCCACCTGCATTTTAGATATTGGTAGCGGTTCGGGGCGTAGTTTACAGGGACTACAATCACGCTTTCCCAATAGTTCAATTATCGCCTGTGACATCGCCTTACCGATGTTGCTGCAATGTCGTAAGCGATATGGGCATACCAAAAAACTGGTCTGTGGTGACGCGGAACGATTGCCCTTCACTAATGAGACTGTTGATCTGATTTTTTCTACCTCAACTTTCCAGTGGTGCCCTGACCTTATGCAGGTGTTGTCGGAATGCAGGCGCGTAATGCGTCCGGGGGGGGTGTTAATTTTTTCTACGTTTGGCCCGGATACACTCTTGCAGTTGCGGAATAGCTGGGCGCAAGTGGACGATGGTGAACACGTGCACGAATTTATTGATATGCATTACGTCGGTGATATGTTGTTGGCAACGGAATTTATTGATCCCGTAGTTGATATGGAGATAATTAATATTCAGTATCGGTCTTTACGACAATTGCTTCAGGACCTGAAAGATACTGGTAGCCGAGGGAAATTCAGTGTTCCAGTATCATCGCCAGGCTTAATGGGCAAACAGAAATATCGGCGCCTCGTGCGCGCTTATGAAAAATATCGCCATGCAAATGGTTCGCTTTTGGCAAGCTATGAGGTGATCTATGGATACGCGCGCAAGCTGGCTGATGATCGTGGCACTGAAGTGGTTACAGAGGTAAAGATCCCCTTAAGTAAAATTAAAAAAACGTAGATGTATAATTAAGTTGAGGTAAATATAAACTGACGTGCTCACGCAAAATAGTGATTATTATGGGCTTGCGCGGCAGCTTTAGCTTTTATTCATGAAGCAATACAATTTCTATAGAGTAAGAAACACTTAAGATGATCACTACGGGTATCTGAAATTGACTGAAGATAATCTAAAAAAATCTTTCCGCGTCATTGTGCTGTTAGCTTGTATTCTCGCTTTAGGAGTGGTGACACTTGGTGCTTACGTTCGCCTCTCGCACGCGGGCCTGGGCTGCCCGGACTGGCCGGGTTGTTATGGACATTTGTTGGGAGTTCCGGAATCTATACAGGAAATCGAACAAGCGAATATCTCATATCCACAACGCGCCGTGGAAACGGAGAAGGCCTGGAAAGAAGTCATGCATCGCTACTTTGCGGGCATGCTTGGACTATTGATAGCACTTATCGCTATTCTGGCATTGAAAAATCGTAACGCTAAAAATCAGCCGACAGTGTTGCCAGTGCTGCTTGTAGGGTTAGTTATATTTCAAGCTTTGCTGGGAATGTGGACGGTAACCTTATTGCTAAACCCCCTAATTGTAATGCTGCATTTATTGGGCGGATTCGCTATATTGGCATTGCTTTGGTGGTTAGTGTTGCAAACTACACCCGCTTTCAGAAACACACGGCAAAGCGGTAATGGGGCAATGCGATCAATAATCATAATAGGGTTGTTATTATTGCTGGGGCAAATTGTTTTAGGGGGTTGGACCAGCGCAAACTATGCCGCCTTAGCGTGTCCGGACTTCCCTGCTTGTCAAGGTGAATGGTGGCCGGAGATGAGCTTTAAGGAAGGTTTTGTGTTTTGGCACGGATTGGGAACAAACTATGAATTTGGCGTATTAGATAACCCTGCGCGCACCGCAATTCACCTAAGCCATCGCTTATTGGCCATCATAGTGGCTCTTTACTGGTTAGTGGTGCTAATACGTTTTTTGATGAAAACTGATGCTACAGGGATTTTACGCAAAACGGCTGGGGCGACTTTATTATTGCTGCTCGCACAACTTGCGCTTGGTGTCTCTAATATCGTGTTACATTTACCCGTTGGTATCGCCGTGATGCATAATGGTGGCGCCGCATTACTATTACTTGGCGTGCTTACATTGATTCACTTGTCCGGCCCGGCCCATATGAGAACCCAACGGCGCGCGTGAGTTAAGAATATTATACAACAACCACCGATTTAAGTTTTTCAATGGCATTATGTTCTAATTGACGTATGCGCTCCGCCGATACCTTGTACTTTCCTGCCAGCTCTTGCAATGTTGCCCGGTTTTCCGTCAACCAACGCCGTGTGATGATATCGCGACTACGATTATCCAGGGTGGTTAATGCAGTTCGCAACTGCTGGTTTTGGTAAATTTTCCAGTCGGCTTCTTCCGCCTGAGTCTCGGGACTACCAGATTCGTGACGCAAAAATGCGGCCGGCGCATAAGCATCATCGTCTTCGGCATTGTGTGGTAAATCAAAACCCTGATCACTACTGCTGAGGCGCTTTTCCATTTCCATGACTTCCGCAGGTTTTACGCCGAGATCTTTAGCAACATTTTTAACTTCATCCTGATTTAACCACGCAAGGCGTTTTTTTGAGTTACGTAAATTAAAGAACAATTTACGCTGTGCCTTGGTGGTGGCGATTTTGACAACGCGCCAGTTACGCAACACAAATTCATGTATTTCGGCACGAATCCAATGTACCGCGAACGAAACCAAACGTACGCCTTTATGTGGATCAAAACGCTTTACCGCTTTCATCAGGCCCACGTTACCTTCCTGGATAAGATCGGCCAGTGGTAACCCATAACCGGAATATCCACGCGCGATTTGTATTACGAAGCGCAAATGATGAATAATTAAAGTACGGGCTGCATTAAGATCATGGTATCCATGCAAACGCCGGGCTAAAGCCCGCTCTTCTTCAATATCCAGCACGGGAACCTGACAGGCAAAGGCAATATAACAGTCCAGGTTACCCGTGGGCACTGCCATAAAGACCTGTGAGGGCGTAATTGACCTTGACTTATGCAACTGCATCTCCCCTGATGGTAGAAAAAAATATATTAGCACTCTTAGTAGTAGAGTGCTAATAATAAAGGTTCAAAAGGTATAAAGAAATAAAAATATTAATAGTCCAAAGGTTATGCTTCAAATTCTGTCTCGACAACAAAAAATCACCGCAACACAAGAGGTGTGTTATCTCCTGGATGAGTTTTCAGATGCGTTCCTATCCAGCTAACAATGATTTTGGAAACACGATGCACTTGTTTGCATATAGCCTTTTTAAATCCTGCACTTTTATATAAACTTCCTGCTCCCAAATAAGTCTGCGTTCCAGTTCTTTCGCAAGCTCTAAGTCTTCATCAGGGTGCATTTTTGCTAGTGCCCTGCGGTGAACTTCCGATTCAATAAAATCCGGAGACACTACGGCTCCGTTGTAGCTGATTTTTAATTCATCTTCTTTTATAAAAAAATCAAACATTGCCTTAACGAGATCACTATCCGACGGTTGCAAGTCGTCCGAATTGGCTGTAAGTGCCAATGTTTTAGCAAACACACGGTAATATGTATTGTCTTCTAACCTGTGAATTAACTCAGATAGCAGGATATAATCAGACCTGTTGTTTGAAGACATTAGCGTATCATAACCTGATGATTTCCAAGACTACGCCAAGCGTTGAAAAAACCAGTTAATGAAACTGTTTTTCCCGTGCGGGCAGACGTGCTAATTTAGCCTTGTGTAACACACACTCTGAATGATTCCACAAATAAATACGAAGAAAAACTGTGATTACCAAAAGTAACCGCGCATCACCGATAAGCTTAGTTAGCCTTCAGAAATAGCGATGAATGTACATAAGCTATTGATATGTATCGCGATGGGAATATAATCTAATCCGCTGCAAATGGTATCAATTTGACAACGGTAACCTCAAGGGAACAATTTCGTGCTTACAGACGTTCTTATAAGCGGCCATTAACAGGTATTTCACTTTCAACCATAAGTGGTTACTTAATAGCTTTGGTGTTATGTCATTAGAAGCCTAACTAAGATACAGGCGTATGTTATGAATGGTTACAATATCTTAAAAATTATCCATATCACGACCGCATTCATTTCGATTGCGGGATTTTTTATACGCGGGATTTGGATGATGCAGTCCTCTGCAACGTTACATAAACGTTGGGCCAGGATTGCCCCCCACGTCAATGATGCGCTGTTACTACTATCGGCGATTGCGTTGGTATTCATTACTGCTCAATACCCGGGCCCTGCCATTTGGATAAACGTGAAAATTATAGCTTTAGTATTCTATATAGTATTAGGCACAATCGCACTAAAGCGCGGCAGGACTATGGGAATACGTGTTATTTCATGGTGTCTAGCTATACTGACGTTTGCGTATATCATGGTAGTTGCATTCAGTAAAAGTGCCTTGCCCATTTAACTGGCATGTCAAGCCGTTCTGTATAGCAAGTAAAGAATAAACCACGCCGGGCTTGTTGCATTCCTTTCACCATTGCGAACAACGCTGGTTGGGACGCGGCGTTTAGGTTGCCACTTCAGAGTATTTTTCGGCTAGTTTCGCTGATCATTCTCTCGCACTGGGGATAAAACCGGATTACACGGCGGCTGCCTTGCCACAATATGAGTCGTGTAATATTTGATACTGAATTTACTACAGCACCTACGCTTGACCGGAAACAGAAATGAGTATTATTTATCAGGTATAGACTAAACGACGCTACCGAAGCCTTTGTCTATAGCACCGGCAGGAGGTTGTAATCCCGCAAGCCTACAGCCCTGAGCAACAGGCCCGCCGGGGAATAAGCTATATAAATACTTTATTCCCCCCTTAAGATGAAACTTTTCATCTAACGCATCGTGCAGTTCACGCACGTTGATATGATTGACTTCATGGCGCGAGTAATATTCCTGCAGCGCGCGCAAGGCTTGCAGATGATCATCATTAAGCGTTAAGCCTTCCGCGGCAGCCGCGTCTCTGGCACTAGCTTCCGTCCAACTTGCCGGTATCATAGAATCCAAAGGATTATTTACGGGTACCATAATAAATCCCATAAGAAAGTTATGTCTACAGCCTTATGATAACAGCATAATAAATGCTATGTGTAGGCTAAAATTGCCGATATTAAATAGTCTTAAATAACGACATACTGGTAAAGCCTGGGAGCATGGGAATGCAGTTCTTAGTTATAGTTTTCGTAGAATGGTGAGTATAAGCATCCGCACTTAATATAGCTGTTCTGTAAAATTATTAGCAGGTAGTCCAGATTTATGACACATCCACAGCCTTAAGAGGCCGGTCGTGTCAGCCACTTCAAATCAGTTTCCAATGGCCCGGATAGTGTACGTAGAAAGGCTTCAAGTTGTCGTTTCTCTTTTTTGCTTAAACCCAAAGGCTTGGATTCATTGTGACCAATCATTGCTGGTGGCGCACGGTTATAGTGATCGATCACCTCGGCAAGACTGTTTAATTGGCCGGCATGCATATATGGGCCGGTGTCTGCGACATACCTGAGTGACGGTACTTTATGTGCACCGATCAATTCATCCCCGGTTCTGGTGAAGCGCAATTCGAGACATTGCTGGTTTGCGGCATCATTAAATGACCCCAGACAATTAAAAGGGTCAGCGCGTGCGACCCGTACAGCACTAACGCGACCCATGCCGGGAAGTTTGCCGGGGGGCGGCAATATGCCTGTGTTGTGAAATTCGTTATTGGTAAAAAGTGCTCCGTTATGGCAGTTGATACATTGTGCTTTGCCAATAAATAATCTGAGACCAGCAATTTCATCGCGGTTAAGCATCTCTATCTTCTTTACGTCGTCATCAATTACGCCATCAACGTAGAGATCAAACCGTGATGGTCCGGGTAGCAATAATCGCTCATAGGCAGCGATTGATTTTGCTATGTTCGCAAAAATCCTGTTTATCGTCTCTTTATCCTTCGGCAACATCGCTTGCCATACGTCACTCCACTCTTTTTTATCAACCGGGCCAGCAGCCATAGGAAAGCGTGAGTTATCTGTTACATTCGGTAGAGGCCCGAAGAGTAATTCATATCTGGCGCGGTAATTTTTATCCTGTGAAATCAGGTGCGCATATTGCGTGCGGGAGCCTGCATGTTCGATCATGGCTTCCAACGGTGATAAAGCCTGCGACCAAAGGCTATCTTTCCGACCATCCCAAAAAAACCAGGGGCTATACACGACCCCAATAAGGCTCATCGTGTTACGGGTTCCGGCTTGTATCCCTTGCGCGACTTTTAAGCCATCGGTAAAAAACTGTTCTGGCTGATGGCAGGTGGCACAGGAAATTTTTCCGTTAGCGCTTAAACGTGTATCGAAAAATAGTTGGTGCCCAAGTTGAGCGGCTTGCGGACGATTCGCAACGGCGTTGCCAGTATTTGCGGGTGGAGGGGGAATACCCTTTATCCAAAGTGAGCGTAGGATATTTATTTCGGCAGACGTCCACGGCTTTTGTGTAGTGGTTACGCCGGCAAACCACCAAAGAAATCCGAGCAATAGCCCGCTTCCGGCTATTGTAACAAAAAGACGTCGAAAAAAATTCGACATTATGCTTGTTCTACAGATTGAGATTAAAAGTTACACTGTCACTGATGGTGCCGTCCAAAATAGAAATGGTCACGCTCCACCGGCCATTCATGTGAAATTTGATACCCTCAAGAAAGTAGTGACCTTCCCCTGAATTTCGAGTAACTTGCGGACGTGTTGGTAGCCCATGGTCGTGTTCCAGCATACCACCATCTACGCCAATCTCTGCGTTATATACCGGTTCTCCATCTTTATTTTCAATATAAATAACCCAGTTGTGGATGGTGTTGATCGGGATTGGAGTGAGTGTACTCGTGATGCTCACCCGAAATTGTTGCTGCACAGAAACTTTGCTCGTCTCGATTTGTGCCAGGGCCTGCTCTGCTTGCGCATATGCCATCGCATATAGAATTATAAGCAGTAACAAGCAGGCCGATTTGGTAACGCTCAATGAATTAATCCTTATTTTTATTTGTAGGTGCTGGCAGTTTCAGCATTTTTCGTATGCGGGCATAACCGCCACTGATCAACCAGTAATTCAACTGCAAAAGTATGGCCGTAGTAATAAATAACGGGATATAGCCCCATTTTCGACCGCCTACTCTAAAAGGAAATACCGCGATATGAGACTTCTCATCGTTGCGTACGTTGACCGTCACAACACCAACGTAGTTCCCTTCTCCCTGAAACTGATGAAGCGCTAAAAATACTCCGTCTTGCTGTACTGAAGGAGCTTGATAAAACTCCGTGACCCGATTGATGTCGTCTATTTTCTTAAGGTCTTCTTCTCTAAAAAAACGTCCCCGCCCCAGTACGTCATTAATAATACGAAAATCAACTGACATTTCTTTCAGGCTGGCATGCAAGTACTCCATGACAAAAACAGTTTCGTTGGCGTGGGGAACGTCTTCACAAAACTCTTTGTGTTGGCTTGTTTGCGGCTGATAAATTGTAAAATGTGCTTTATAAAAACCAACCTGAATCAAACACAGGTCATCCTCAAGAAACACCCCACCATGCGAGTGAGCTTGGGCGCAAGCAAGCATGGTACACAACAACATATACCCGCGCATTGATTTTGCCTGTATCTATTAAAAAAAACATTTACATAATAAGGCTATTGAAGAATACGGCGTACTAAATACTCGGATCGTACCCCGGTAAACACACGAGACGAACGAGTATGACTGAACCTTGAATTACGTAACGGATTGAGGCCCTGTCTGGCGCGTGGCGAGGCTCAATGTTGTACTGTTGCGCCGTGACCGTGTTCCACAACGGGAGCTTCATCCAGCCCGAAGAACTTAGCGCGCCCTAAATATGTATAGTCACCTTCGATAGACATCATGCCTATGAGTACCAGCAAGACCAGTGGCGGCACCAGAATAGCAGTTATCAGCGCCAGGCGTTCCCAAGCCATGTGCATAAATATGGCAACGATGAAACCAGCTTTCAACATCATAAAAACAAGTATTAGATTCCACCTTAAATAGCCCTGAAATTGGAGGTAGTCAACCAAATAAGAAGCTGTACTAAATACAAATAGTAAGACCCATATCCAGATGTAGATGCCAAGGGGGTGTTGTTGTCCTTCTGCCGCCATTGTTATTCCTCACCAAAGATAAAAGAATGCAAAGATAAATACCCATACCAAATCGACGAAGTGCCAATACAGGCCCACTATTTCTACTATATCGTAGCCTTTTTTCTCGTAACGCCCATTGATGACGCCGATGGCCACGTAAGTTAAATAAATTATACCTCCCGACACATGACCACCATGAAACCCCGTGATCATAAAAAAGCACGCGCCAAACTGTGCAGCTCCAAACGGATTGCTCCAAGGACGCACGCCTTCATCAACGATAAGTTTGGTCCATTCGAAGGCTTGCATGCCAACGAACACAAGACCAAATCCGGCCGTGATAAGTAACAATAGTGCAGTTTTATATCGGTCGCCTCGATAACCATAGTTCACCGCCAAGGCCATAGTACCGCTGCTGGTGATCAACACGAAGGTCATGATCGCGATCAAGACAAGCGGAATAGGATCGCCACCAAATGATAAAGCAAATATCTCACTGGAATTGGGCCAGGGCACCGTGGCACTGATGCGCACCTTCATATAGCTGGTCAAAAATGAAGCGAAGATAAAGGTATCACTTAAAAGGAAAATCCACATCATGGCCTTGCCCCAATGAACCTTAAATACTTCCTTTTCCGCACCCCAATCCGATACCATATCGGTTACGGCGTCATGAGTAGCAATTTCTCCTGAACCTTGTGCCATATGTTTTTATATCCTAATTCATTAAGTAGACAGTAGTAACGCAAACAAAATTAACCAGACTAAAAGTAAAAAATGCCAGTAGATAGTACAGAGCTCAACGCTCATTCTGACTTTATACACCTCGACTTTATTTTGTAATTTAAATACTGTTTTGCTCCATACCCACAAACCACCAAGAACGTGCAAGGCGTGTATAGCGGTCAGCACATAAAAGAATGAACTGGCAGGATTGTTGGTAAGGAAATAACCGTTGTCATGTAACCCTTGCCAGGCCCATAGTTGACCTGCAATGAATGCAAAAGTAAAAAGGCCGCCGATCAATAGATTGGTCTTCACACCAGAAACCTGATTGCGAATCGCTGTGTTACGCGCCAGTTGAAAAAAAACACTTCCTAATATCAGCAAGCCTGTGTTAAACCACAAAACTCCCGGTTCAGGCACTGGACTCCAATCACCAAATTCCATACGCTGAAAATACGCGCTGATAAAAAGCGAAAATAGAGACGTCGCTACCGCCAGGAATGCGACTAAACCCACCTTTGCCGCCGGTACGGAGAATACGCCGCCAGCATGATGGTACCCTATCACTCCTTCCTCAGCCCAAGGCCGGACATTAATAGTCTGACGGATGAGCCAAATTACAACCACGCCCATAATCAGGGCTAAAACGATAAGCGTTGCAGTCACTTGTCAGGTTTCCATTTCGTGTCTGGAATTTTCACCCGGTTTTTCAGTTTGAGGGATAAAGTCTGCCTTTGCCCCCGGCACGCTGTAAGAGTATGCCCAGCGATATACCACTGGAAGCCGTGCACCCCAGTTACCATGTTTTGGAATTAAATCGGGAGTCTGCCATTCGATGGTGGTGGCACGCCAAGGATTGCGCTCTGCTTTTTTGCCTTTGAAAATACTCCAGATAATGTTTATTAAGAACAGGAATTGCGCGGCAGCAACGATCATGGCTGCAATGGTGATACTGGTGTTCGCGGTTTGCACGGAATCCGGCAAAAATTCGGTTGTGCCGTTCGCATAATAGCGGCGCGGTACACCAAGTATTCCAATATAGTGCATGGGCAAGTAAATAGCGTAGGTGCCCAAGAAGGTCGTCCAGAAATGAATTTTACCCATGGTGTCGTTCAACATGCGGCCAGTAAACAATGGGAACCAATGATAAATACCGCCAAACACTACCAGGAAAGGTGATACGCCCATTACCATGTGGAAATGCCCCACCACGAAGTAAGTGTCAGAAAGTGGCACATCAACTACCACGTTACCTAAAAACAGCCCGGTAATTCCGCCATGTATAAATGTAAAAATAAAGCCAATGGCAAACAGCATCGGCACTGTAAGGTGAATATTCCCCTCCCAAAGAGTAAGCACCCAGTTGTACACCTTGATTGCCGTGGGTACCGCAATAATTAAGGTGGTAGTGGCAAAAAAGAACCCAAAGTAGGGGTTCATGCCGCTTACGTACATATGGTGCGCCCACACGATAAAACTTAAACCCCCGATGGCAACGATTGCCCAAACCATCATGCGATAGCCAAAGATATTTTTTCGCGCGTGGGTGCTGATTAAATCGGAAACGATACCAAATGCAGGTAGCGCCACAATGTAAACTTCGGGGTGTCCAAAAAACCAAAATAGATGCTGGAAGAGTATTGGGCTACCGCCTTCATGGCTTAAATTTTCGCCCAGAGACGAAATTGCGGGCATGAAAAAGCTGGTTCCCAAGGCCTTGTCTAAAGTCATCATAATAACGCTCACGAACAAGGCCGGAAACGCCAACAGACCTAATATCGTGGCCATGATGATGCCCCACACGGACAAAGGCATACGCATTAGAGTCATGCCACGAGTACGCGCCTGGAATGCTGTAGTTACGTAATTAAGTCCGCCCATAGTAAAGGCAACCACAAACAAGCCCAGCGATACCGTCATGCAAATGATACCCCAGTCCGCGCCCGCCGACCCTTCAGTAATGGCTTGTGGTGGATACAACGTCCAACCCGCGCCGGTGGGGCCTTCGGGCACGAAGAAGCTGGCGCATAATACGATGACTGACAGTAGATAAACCCAGTAACTAAGCATATTCATGTAAGGAAAAGCCATATCACGAGCGCCACACATTAACGGCACTAACAGGTTACCGAAGCCACCCAGGAAAAATGCCGTAAGCATGAAAACGATCATGATCATGCCGTGCATGGTAACGGCCTGGTAGTATTCATCCGGTTGAATGAAATCGAATACCCCGGGGAAACCTAATTGCAAGCGCATTATGCCGGATAACACAAGGGCAATAACGCCTACGGCGGTGGCAGTGATAATGTATTGAATGCCGATTATCTTATGGTCCTGGCTCCAGACATAGCTGCCGATCCAAGTCTTTGGATGAGCAAGCTCCTGCTCTTTGTCGGCTAGTGCAACGTGTGCCATTACAATCTCCTCAGTTTTTCTGTTTTCACTACTGTATTAGTTTAAATTTCAATCTTCAAATATACCAGCTTATGGCTATTATAAAGTATTGATGTAGGCAATCAGGTCATTGATTTTCTGATCATTTAAGCTAAGCACCATCGATTCCATTTGTCTTCCGGTTGCATCTTGCGGGTGCGCACCACGTGCTCCGAGTTTAAAATTCTTAAGCTGGGTCATCAGATACCAGTCGCTCATTCCGGCGATTCGCGGAGCATTTAATGCCCACCTGCCCTCCGCCTGTTTTCCATGGCACTTGCTACAGGTGACATAGAGTCGTTTACCCTTATCGACGTTCCCGGTAACGGTTTGTGGCGCGGGCTTATCAGACAGGGTTTGAATATAAGCAGCAATATTTTTTATTGCGGCATCATCCATGAGAATTGCTGCCATAGGCGCCATTTGCTGCCCAAAGGTGTCTTGCGGGTTTGTGCCGCGAATACCACGCTTAAAATAACCGAGTTGACGTTCTAAATACCAATTTTCCTGGCCACTAAGTTTGGGCGCATTGAGCTCTTGCCTGCCTTCGCCCTCCAGTCCATGACACGCAATACAAGCCTGGTAAAGAGATTTGCCTGCGTTGACGTCACCTGACGGTTGAGCAGATAGTTCGGCATAGGTGGGTTGTTGCGCCAGCCAAGCCTGGTAATCTGCATGTTCCTCAACCACCACTTTGCCACGCATGGTATGGTGTCCTATACCACACAACTCCTCACAAAGAATTTCAAAAGTTCCAGTGCGCGTTGGTGTCAGCCATTGCCACGTCACCATGCCGGGAACTAGATCCATTTTCACGCGAAATTGTGGCACCGTGAAATTGTGTAGCACGTCTTTAGACCGCAATAGAAATTTAGCCGGCCTGTCTACGGGGATATGTAACTCATTCCCTGCAATTAAAATATCGTCCTGCCCATAAGGGTCTTCTGCATTCATTCCAAAGGGGTTGTCAATACTAATTTTTCTTGCATCACTTGTGCCTAATTGGCCATCTTTACCGGGCAGCCGAAAACTCCATTGCCACTGCTGCCCAATAGCTTCAACGATATCGGCATTTTCCGGGGGGGACACAAATTTACCCCAAACAATAAGCCCGGGCGCAAGCATAGCGACGACACCGACGGTAGTAATTATCGTCAGCCACGCCTCCAGTTTTTTGTTTTCCGGCTCGTATTTGGCACGTTGCTCTTTGCTTTTATTTCTATAGCGCAGAATCGCATACGCCATAAACAGATTGGCCGCCACGAACACGATGCCGCACACTACGAAGGTAATGGTTACGGTGGTATCAATTGCACCCCAGTTTGAAGCCAGTTCTGTGAAGTACCACGGACTTAGAAAATGAAATATTACAGATCCAATGACCAATAAAATTAATATAATGGCAATAGCCATACTCAAGACTCCTTAATTGACGAGGTATGGTTTTGGTAACGAGATAGCTTGTATTTACGTTGCACAATCACACCACTTTACCACTGCACAGGCAATCCAAAAAAATCAAGGTAAATACACCCAGCAGATATAAAATCGAAAATCCGAATAATTTTTTTGTGCCTTGGTGAGTAATGGGCTTGCGCACAAAGTCGATCGTTAAAATCAAGTAAGCTCCACCCAAAACTAATGCCAGTATCAGGTAAGCTGGGCCCGCAAGTTGCAGCCAGTACATTGTAGCACTGGCTGGAAGCAGTGCGACAGTATACGCCAACATACGAATCTTGGTCGCGCGTTTACCACTTACAACAGGAAGCATTGGTAATTTCGCTTGTTTGTATTCATCAACACGCAGCAGTGCCAATGCCCAGAAATGCGGCGGTTGCCAGATAAACATAATAAGAAATACCACCAATGCTGGCCAACCGATGTCGTTGGTTACGGCGGCCCAGCCAATTACGGGCGGTAGCGCACCAGCTACTCCGCCAATTTCGGTGCATAAAGGCGATGAGCGTTTTAGCCATTTGGTGTAAACCACTACATAGAAAAACGTTGTACCAGCAGCCAGATAGGCAGTTAATGGGTTAACCAGATAAAAAAGTATTGCAAACGACCACAAGCTCAGCATTACTCCTAACCATAGAGCTTGTTGTGGATGTAGCCGGGAAGACGGTAGCGCGCGCGTGCGGGTACGCGGCATTTGTTTATCCACCTCTCTGTCCACATAGTTGTTAAACGCGCCACTTGCGGCAGCGGCAAGCCCGGTGCCTAATAAAGTTAATATGGCCAAATCTATCGCCACCGTGCCGTTGCTTGCCAACCACATACCGGTAAACGTTGTAACCAATGCCAATATGGCGATACGCGGTTTACATAATTCGAGAAAATCGCCCGCCTGGCTCCGAACTGTTATTATCGTTGCGTTCAAGATTCGGTGTTCCTTAATATAAAATCAGTATTGTAATGGCTCTTGGCAAAAGCCGTCTTATTCAATTTAAGTATAGAGTCGCCCTGTTTTATGTAAGCCTGTCTTACATAAAACATAGTATAAGAGAGCTCTTAGTGAGAAATATAGCATATTAAATAAGGCAACTGTCCTTTGCAAGCCTGACGAAGCAGTCCGTTTCATTTCCAGCGATCTGTAAAAGATTTTTAAGAATGAGCTACATTCACGACATGCTATTTGAGCTACTGTGCCTGACTTTTAACCTTGGTTATTCATAATTATTGCGGTAATGCTGTGGTATACATACGCTTACACCCGATAAATAATGTATGCTAAAACGTAATAAAAAAATGGAGAATGACGTTGAAAGCGGTCGGTCTATACAAATATCTTCCCATTGATCAAGCCGATTCTCTGCTCGACCTGGAGATCGACAAGCCAACCCCACAGGCCAGCGAGTTACTTGTCAACGTACATGCAATAGCAGTTAATCCGGTTGACACGAAAATGCGCGCACCGCAGGATAAAGTGGAAGAAAGTCCGCGCATACTGGGATGGGATGCCGCCGGTGTAGTGGACGCCATAGGCTCAAAAGTGAGTCTGTTTCAACCAGGTGACGAGGTTTTTTACGCCGGTAGCTTTGTCCAACCCGGTTGTAATAGTGAATTTCACGTGGTTGATGAGCGTATTACAGGTGCCAAGCCTGCAAGTCTGGATTTTGCCCAGGCGGCGGCGTTGCCGCTTACCAGTATTACGGCCTGGGAGGCTTTATTTGACCGTTTGGGTATAGACAAAAATGGTGGAGATAAAGATAAACACTTGCTTATTATTGGTGGTGCCGGCGGTGTTGGTTCAATCGCCACGCAGCTTGCCAGGCAACTCGGGCAGCTTTTGGTAACGTCTACAGCTTCCCGCCCTGAGTCTCATAAGTGGTGCCTGCAACAAGGCGCAAACCATGTCATTAACCATTATGCAGATATTCCTGAGCAAGTTAACGAGCTTGGTATTGATGGATACGATTTTATTTTGTGCTGCAATGATACTTACGAGCATTGGCAATCCATGGCTACCATAATCGCCCCCCAAGGTAAAATTTGTTCTATTGTTGAAACTGCTGCGGGCGTGGATCTTGGCGCCTTAAAAAGCAAAAGTGCTACGTTTGTTTGGGAGTTTATGTTTACGCGCTCGATATATGAAACTGAAGATATGACTGAACAACATCGTTTGCTTAATCGTGTGGCCGAATTAGTTGACATGGGCAAAGTGAAGACCACCGTCAGTAAAGTGCTTAGTCCTATAAACGCTGACAACTTAAAGAGCGTACATGCTGAAATAGAAAGCAGGCATACGACAGGCAAATTTGTTTTGCAGGGATGGACGCCCTGAACGTTAATTGAACGTGTATGTCTTTATAAATACGCGGTCAGCATACAGTTAAAGTGATTTTTCTATTGATGCGAGAGAAAGTCGCGCCAGCGATTACTCATATCCCCAACTGCGATAAAAGACGGATTTAACAGAGAATCTTTGGTGTTATAGTGCAACGGTTGTAATTCCGTGTCTACTAACGAACCACCAGCTTCTTCCACGACACTTTGTGCGGCGGCGGTATCCCACTCAGACGTAGGGCCAAAGCGCGGATAAATATCCGCAATACCTTCCGCGATTAAGCATATCTTTATGGAACTACCTATGCTAATCAATTTGTATTCACCAATCTGTTCCAGCAAAGCTCGCATTGATTTACCGGCATGAGAACGACTGCCACATATCGTTGGGGTATCATCGGGTGCGGAATAACGGGTATTGATTTGAACTGCGGACTGACCCTGTTCTCGCTTAAAGGCGCCATTGCCTTTTGACGCGAAGTAACAGACATCCTGCGCGGGAACGTATACTACCCCCAGACAAACGATTTGATTCTTTATCAAGGCGATATTTACGGAAAACTCATCATTTCTTTTGATAAATTCCCGCGTACCATCTAATGGATCAACAAGCCAATAACTTGTCCATGCAGACCTTTCACTGAACGATATTGCGCTGGCTTCTTCTGACAGAATTGGTATGTCAGGGGCCAACGCCTGCAAGCTCTCACTAATAGTGCGATGGGAAACCAGATCTGCTGTAGTAAGTGGAGAATGGTCACTTTTTTCTTCGATTTTAAATTCATCCTGGTAGATTTTCATGATCTCCACGCCAGCCTGTTTCGCTATCTCACAAACCGGGCTGACCAACGCTTCAAGCCGTATATTATTTATTTTCATGCCTTTAATTATCTAGTATAAACAGGTATATGCAAATACAGGTGGACTGGAGAAAAGTGACGACGGTCTTTTTAGACATGGATGGCACGTTACTGGACTTACATTTTGATAATTACTTTTGGCACGAGCACGTGCCATTACGATATGGTGAAAAACATTCGATCAACCCGGGGCATGCCAAACGACTGTTGCAGGCTCGTTATAAGAGTAAAGCAGGTACGCTAGATTGGTACTGCACGGATTTTTGGTCTAAGGAGCTTGGGCTTGATATTGTTTCCTTAAAACAGGAGATTTCCCATCGCATTCAAATTTTCCCAAAAGTCAGACAGTTTCTGGGGTACCTTAGAAATACTGATAAACGTATTGTGCTAACTACAAACGCCCACCGTGCCAGTATCGATTTAAAGGTCGGCCATTTTCAACTCGCCAGTTACTTCGATAAAATCGTTTCTTCACATGATTTTGGATGCCCTAAAGAAGAATTACTTTTCTGGAATAAGCTGATGCAGGTGGAACCTCATGATCCTGCGAGCACTTTATGTATTGATGACAATCTTGCCGTACTTGCTACTGCTGAGGCATATGGCATACGACATTTAATAACAATTAAGCAACCAGACAGTTCAAGGCCTGCTAAAGAGACGTTGCACTATCGTGCAATTTCAGATTTCTCGCAAATTATGCCGCCGATCAGCTGATCGTTAGCCACGCTCCCAGCGTTTGAAACGTTTTTTGCAGTATTTCAACAGTGTTTTATAATTGGGGAAATATAAATCATAATCATCTTCTGCTGGCGAGTCGAATTCACAATAATCATTAGAGTGATCACGACATATTTGAGGGCGTACATCATATATCCCGCAACTGCCGTCATCCTGAAGGTGCGTGCAACGAGCGGACACCATCATCCACCAGCCTTCATTATCTTTATAAACCTCGACACCCTCATGTGATACCTGCCAAAGCATATGCTCATAATCTTTTTTGCTTCTGGGTGTGGCAAGCTCTTCGGTGACGTACGTGCAGCAATATGAATTAGTGCAATAACCGCATTTATTCTCGGCGGTAATTTCAATACCAGGCTCAAGTTTTACTCTGATATCCGCTAATCGTTCCATCTAGAATATAATAAAATTACAGGCGAGTACGTGGTGAACGTGCTTTTGCGTCAATAGAATAAATTAAGACCATGTTAGTGTTTGGCAGGTTTTTGTTTAACACGGTATACCTCTGTCCCGCGCAGTAATAACACAAATTCGGCTGTATTCGCCTGGTTTATTTATCTTTTGGGGGCTTTTTGTCCAGGGGCTTGAATCTGATAATTGTAGACTTCTTCGGTTCATCGACAAAATGCGGACGGTCTTTATTTTCAATTCCTGCATCATCAGCAAGTTCACGTTCACGAGCTGCTATCAGACCAAAACAATCACGAATATCTTTAATAGTTTGCTCACCTAAAGGGTGACGCATGCCGGGCCCTGGCGTTGTATCTTTGACTATTTGCGCAAGTAGCTTACGCATAACTATCAATATACGTTGTTCTTTGCTTCCAGTGATCATTTAAAAACCAGGTGTTTTTTAAGTGAGTGTCTTTGCCAGCCTGGAAGTTTAATGTATATCTATAGTTATAGCGTAGCAAGTTCCGTTGTATATACCATCAGTCTTCGCAGGCAAGCGTGGTAATTTTAGCTATTATTTAGAAACTTATATAATCCGATATTTAGAAACTTATATAATCCGAGTCAATTATTCCGTATACGAAGGTTAAAAAATATGCGCAAAGCAGAATTTTCGATTGGGCAAATAATCGTGCACAATAAATTTAAGTATCGAGGAGTTATTTTTGACGTGGATGCAAATTACGGCGGTACGCAAGAGTGGTATGATCGCGTTGCAAAATCGAGGCCTCCTAAAAACAAGCCCTGGTATCACGTCCTGGTTGATGGACAACTGATGACGACTTACGTGGCCGAGAGACACTTGGATCTGGAGGCCAACCCGGAACCAATAACTCACCCTTTTACTAAAGAGTACTTTAGCTGCTTCAAGGGCGGAGTATATCAAAATTATCGGGCACATAATTAGTTATGTTTGAATCTATTGCTGCATTTATTAAGGGGAAAATATCACCGCAACAGGAAGCGATTGATAATCAACGTGTAATGCACCTGGCGGCTGCCGCATTACTATTGGAGGTGAGTCGCGCAGATTTTGACGTTCAAACCGAAGAATTAGCAGTTATTGCGAGGGCACTACGGCAAAAATTTAATTTTACTGAACAGGAAGTGCAAAACTTAATGAACCTGTCGCTTACGGAAGGTGAGCATCATATTTCGATTCATCCATTTGTAAAAATTATTAATGCTGAATGCACTTTTGAAGAAAAAAGGACGTTGCTACAGGATTTATGGAGTGTTGCCTATGCCGATAATAAACTGGACAAATACGAGGAATATCAAATAAGGAAGATCGCCGACTTGCTATACTTGCCGCACAGTGTTTTTATCCAAACCAAATTAAAAGTCCTGGAGAATCAGCCCGAGGATTAAACCACGTTGTTTAAGCCCGTTGGCGGTAATGACTTAACACCCTTACGAGGGAGTTTTGCCTGAAACACCGTTATCTCCCCAGTAGCAAGGGATGGTATCTTTGCGAGCTTTTCTGGCAGGTTTTACCGACTTTGATCTTTAACCAACTGCGCGCAGGCGGATATATTGCGTACCAGTAAAAATATTTTTGTATTTTTTGGTGATTGTAGAGCAAGGTTTCTCAGCGGTTTTGCTGATTTCATGCGTATATGATTTTTTTCGGGATCAAGCGGTATTTTTAGAAAAGCGATACAGGGCAATTTCACCGAGCAAATTTGGGAATAAGTTAATCCCCAGACGGTGACGATGTGCGTAGTCCACCGCAGTACGTTGAATAATTTTTATCCTTAGCTGTTTACACAGGTTCTCGAAATCATTGATAGAGCAAAGGTGGATATTAGGCGTGTCATACCACGCATGTGGCAACGTCCTGGTAATTGGCATTTTCCCGCCCAGGCCTAATTGTAAACGGCTCTTCCAAAACGCCATGTTAGGGAACGTGACAATGCCCTCTTTGCCTATACGCATCATTTCCTCTAATAATTTTTCAGGATGCTGAATTGCCTGTAGAGTTTGCGTCATTACTACGTAGTCGAATGAATTTTCATCGAAAAATTCTGTGATTCCCTCATCAAGATTGGTTTGAATAACCCGTACATTTCTGGTCACACACTGGAGCACGTTACTCATATCTATCTCTAATCCATATCCGGTTACATTGCGGGTTTTCCTTAAATGAGTAAGCAAAGTGCCGTCGCCACAACCCAAATCCAATATACGGGTGTCAGGCTTGATCCACTCGCAAATGATTTCCAGGTCAGGACGCAGTTCTTTATTCATAATTGAACGGTATCCATGTAACCATTGAGAATTTCATGATATTCGGGGATGGCCGTCAGAAACGCATCATGTCCAAGTTCGGCCTCTATTTCCACGTAACTCACGGCTTTTTTGGCGGCTACCAGCGCGCGCACGATTTCTCGTGAACGTGAAGGCGAAAATCTCCAATCACCTGTAAAGGACACTACCAAAAAATCAGCGTTCGTCTTGTTAAATGCTTTAGCTAAATCGTTATCAAAATTTAAGGCCGGGTCAAAATAATCCAATACCTTAGTCATTATGAGATAAGTGTTCGCATCGAATCGATCTACAAATGATTTGCCCTGGTAACGCAAATAGCTTTCAACCTGAAACTCTACGTTAAAACCAAAATTGAGTTTGCCTTCGCGCAGGTCGCGCCCAAACTTTTCCCGCATTGCATCGTCGGAAAGATAGGTAATATGCCCCAGCATGCGCGCCAGCATCAATCCCTGACGCGGTATCGTGCCATGCTCATAATAGCGTCCCTGATGAAAGTCAGGGTCAGAGAATATGGCTTGCCGCGCGACTTCATTAAAAGCGATATTTTGTGCGGTGAGCCTGGGCGCCGCGGCGATTACCACCGCATGACGCAACCGATCGGGAAAGTCAACTGCCCATTGCATAACCTGCATTCCGCCTAAGCTACCACCGATGACTGCTGCCCATTGTTGAATGCCCAATTCATCGGCCAGATAGCTTTGACTCATTACCCAGTCATGTACCGTGACGAGTGGAAAGTCGGGCCCATAGGGTTTGCCGGTATCGGGATTTAAACTAACCGGGCCGCTGCTGCCTTTACAGCCGCCCAGATTGTTGGGGCATACGATAAAAAACCTGTCGGTATCAAATGATTTACCGGGGCCAATGCAGTTGTCCCACCAACCAGGCTTGCGGTCCTGCACGCTATGATAGCCTGCTACATGCTGATCACCGGAAAGGGCGTGACATATTAATAAGGCGTTACTCCGGTCCCGGTTCAGCTCGCCATAGGTTTCGTAAGCTAAAGTAAATTCGGGCAGTGGTCGTCCACAATCAAGCAACAGAGGTTTCCTGATAGTTTTATATTGTGTCTCAACGATACCGACGCTATCTGCAGGAATAGATGCAGGCATGTTAATCGTGTCGGTTACGTGGTTTTGGGGCACAACAGGCGCGTGCGTGGCGCGTAATCATTGGGTAATTCAACCTGACTCAAGCGTAGATTGAGTGTAAAAAAATGTGCGCACAGTATAAGGCTATCAAAGCCACCAATGGTGAAAGGTCGAACATTCCAGTGGAGGGGATGATTTTTCTTGCGGGGTTCAGTATAGGTTCGGTTATGGAGCGCAGTACCGATGTGAGTGGATTATGTAACGTGTGAGAGTATGTAGCGATCCAGCTGGTCAGCACCAGGATAATAATCGCAACAATAAACAGTTTTACTACCGAGTCCAGCAGCCCCAGGATAACCGCAATGAATAATGAACCTGCTGCCATTTCCATGCCTGCAAGCCATCCCCTGACAGACAATTCCACGAATTTAAGCATGACGATGAATACTACGCCAGCGGTATCCAAACGACCGATGCCGGGTATCCATTGCCTTGGTAGTCGAAGCACAGGATTAGTGACTGTTAAGATAAATTGTGAAAAAGGATTATAAAAGTCCGCGCGCGTAAGCCCCAGCAGTATCCGTATGATGACGGTATATATGTATAAGGTACATAAAACCTGAATTAGAAAATCCAGCACATTAAGCAGTGGCATCATGATTTATTCGGCCTTGTTTGCTAATTTTTGTTTGCCGGTGAACGGGCGAGTTGTCGCGCTTTTTTAGCGGCGTTCGTTATTGCATTACGCATAATATTTTTCACGTTGCCTTGATCCAGGGTCGCTATTGCTGCTTCCGTAGTACCCCCTTTTGAGGTTACGGCATGACGTAATTCCTGCGGGCTTTTAGTGCTTTTTTCGATTAGTTTGGCAGCGCCCGTTGCGGTATCAACGGTAAGCTGGCGGGCTTGTGCTGCATTCAGGCCAAGTGCCTGACCTGCATCGAGCATGGCCTCAATCAGATAAAAGAAATACGCTGGGCCACTACCGGAAACTGCGGTAACGACATCCAGCATGGGCTCCTGTTCCAGCCACATGGTTGAACCCACGCTATCAAGAATGCCCTCTGCAATAGCGCGTTGTCGAGCCGATACTTCAGTATTCGCATACAAGCCGGTTGCGCCAGACTGCACCAGGGCGGGCACGTTGGGCATGCAGCGCACTATGGGCAATTCCCCACCAAGCCAGCCATCGATATCCTTACTTCGCACCCCGGCAGCTATGGAAATGATCAGGGGACGCGCCGCCTGACATGGTGCTGCAATTTCTTCACAGGCATGGCGCATAACTTGCGGTTTTACCGCGAGCACCACGCTGTCAGCAAGAGTAAGAACCGCTTCGGTGCGTGAACATACGTGACATTGTGCAAATTGCTCCTTCAGCTTGATACATATAGCCTGATCAGTATCAATGATGGTTATGTTCTCAGCTATATAACCACTGTTAAGTAAACCGCCCACTAAAGCCTGGCCCATATTGCCGCCACCTATAAAAGCGATTTTCGAGTTTTCCAGCATTGGATTCATGGATTACCCCAACTTTGGATGAGAGATGGCTCTGGCTGGCGCGACTCTGTGCGGCCAGGCATGGGCCTGGCGATGCCTCGAAAGAAGCAATTCGCGTGCGTCAATACAGGTAACAAGCGGAGTGCCATAACAAGCCGTGTTTCTCAAAACTCTACATGCCGTTTATATCACGGATGCTTACTGATGACTGCATGTAATATGCTGCCTGACAGCTCGTCTTCCAAAAATTGCCGTGCCTACGCGAACGATAGTCGCTCCTTCAGCAACTGCCGCTTCCAGGTCACCGCTCATCCCCATTGACAGCGTATCGGGATTGATCCCTAAACGATTTAATCGCTTAAGTTGCCGCCTAAGCTGCGCGAATTTTTGACGCTGCTGGCCGACGTCGCTGCTTGCCTGAGGAATTGCCATCAGTCCTCGCAGTTTGAGTCTATCAAGATTTAACATGGATTTCGCCAAGCCATGGAGCTGGTCAACGGGCACGCCGGATTTTGATGTGTCATTATCTATGTTCACTTGTATGCAAACCTGTAGTGGCGGCAATAACGCGGGACGTTGTGTATTGAGCCGCCTGGCAATGATTAAACGATCTATGCTATGCACCCAATCGAAATATTGGGCAATAAGCCTGGTTTTGTTTTTTTGTATGGGTCCTATAAAGTGCCAGTGTAGCTTTTCACCCGTTAAGGAGGTTATTTTTTTGACGGCTTCCTGCACGTAGCTCTCACCAAATTCACGCTGGCCGTGGGAGCTGGCCTCAAGTATGTCTTCGACCGTCCTGGTTTTGCTCACCGCGACCAGAACAACACTGCCGGGTATACGTTGATATCTGGCCTCCATTCGATCGATTGCCGCTTTGACGCTAATTAACCGGGAGCCTGTCTGTGAGTTCATAGATTACTTTCTATCCATACAATATTCAGTAGTCGGATGCTCGCACTTCTGCCGTATGGCGGGCGTGTGTTTAGAAAACATTTTCCGCATTAAACACCGGGCCGTCTACACAAACACGTTGCATTGCCGTAACTCGACTATTTTCCTTGTGCGCTATGACACAACCTGCGCAACCGCCCACTGCACATGCCATGCGTGCTTCTAAACACACCTGACAGGGAAGCTGGTGGCGTTTGGCAAAACCGGCAATCGCTGCAAGCATTTTAGTTGGCCCGCAGGCAAATACTTCCACTCCTCGTCGTGCTTCCTTATCCAGATTGGCAAACCAATGCTCGGCAAGTTCGTGCACATAACCCTCAAAACAACCTTGGTAGCCCTGTAGGCTGGTGAGACGCGAGGCAATGCCCCAGTCATCCAGTAGCGGTATAGCCGCAATGACGTTATCGGGCAGGTTTTGCACCAATATCTTTGAGGGACAGATGGGGAAAGGAAACGGAGTTTCAGACCCCATAATCACAAACGGATAAAGGTCGGACTGCTTGCGAAGCTCATCTGCAAAAAAGATCAGCGGCGGAATACCGACTCCTCCACCCAGTAATAATGGATGTGAGGTAGTGTCGTTGAGGGTAAATTTATTTCCGATAGGGCCTAAACACTGAATTGTGTCGCCTGCTTTACGCGTCGCGAAATAGGCACTGCCCCGACCGACGATTTTATACAGGATGTCAATACAGCCGGTATGCGGGTCACTGCGCATAATGGAGTAAGGGCGACGCATGGCGAGTTCCCGATCACACTGTAGATGTACAAAGTTACCGGCGCGCGCACGTTTGGCGCATTTGGGCGCATGCAGTTTTATAACGTACTGCCATGCTGCCAGGGACTCCTGACTAATGACTTCGGCCTCTTCTTCAAAGATGGTGCTGCGATGATTCTTCAGTATGATTTCTCCATGTAACACGAGTGCCAGTGAAACTCGTTATAGATAATTTTCAAAGACCAGCCTGCCGTCCAGAATGGTGTACATAACCCGACCTTTAAGCTGACTTCCTGAAAGCGGCGTGTTTTTGCCGCGGCTGCGCATCGTTGCGTTATTTAAGGTCCAGCAAAACTCCGTATCAACAATACAAACGTCGGCGCATGCACCCAGGTGCAGATCACCCGCCGGGATACCAAGTATTGCTGCAGGGCCTTGAGTTAATAAGCGAACTGCGTCACTCAGGCTTAATAAATCCTCGCGCACTAATTGCAGAGCTAAAGGCAACAATGTCTCCAGTGTAGAGCTGCCAGGCGCAGTTGATTGAAAAGGCGCGAGCCTGGCCTCGGTTTCGTGTGGTTGGTGGTCGGCGCAAATAGCAGATATTGATCCGGATTGCAGGCCCTCGCGTAAACCGGCACGGTCTTCACGAGTTCGATATGGAGGCAGGTTGTGACATAAACCGTCAAATCCCCGTATGTCGTGATCGGTCAAAAATAAATGCAGAATGCTGGTATCAGCGGTGACAGGTAGATTGTCATACCGTGCCCGGGCGATCATGTTAACTGCGCGCCGGGTAGAAAGACGGCAAAAATGTGATCTGATGTTCAATTCCTCTATGAGTGCCAGTTGAAAAGCCACTGCCGCAGTTTCCGCAGCCGCGGGTATGCCGGGCAAGCCTAAGCGAGAAGCAGTTAAGCCTTCATGTACACAACCGTTATTGGCGAGTTGGTGGTCCAGGGGATAGGTAAAGACGGTTAAATCCTGACTGGACGCATATTCCATGGCGCGGCGCAACACCAAAGAACTCTTGACCGGGCGCAAAACGTTGCTCACTCCTACACAACCGGCGGCTTTTAGTGCCGCCATTTCGCTTAGACAGTCGCCCTTCAAGCCTGCCGTCAAGGCCCCGATTACATACACGTGGCAACAGTTGCTGTATTGCGAAAGCTGCTCAATAAGCTCGACTTGTGCGGGGGAATCTACCACCGGGTCGGTGCTCGGCAAGCACGCAAGACTGGTTACCCCAGCGGCTGCGGCAGCTTGAGTTTCGGACTGTATCGTGGCTTTATGTTCATGCCCGGGTTCACGCAAACAAGCTGACAGCTCGACTAATCCTGGTAACACGATTTTGTTCGTGGCATCAATGGTTTGCTCCGCCTGCCAACCATCCGGCGGTTTAGCGATGGCAGCAATTTTTCCGTCGGCGATAAAGATATCCGCCAGTTGATCGATGTCATTGCCGGGATCAACAAGGCGACCGTTTGAAATTTCAAGCCGCATGAGTCACGCTGCTATCATCTGCACTGATGGCGATGGATAAAATCGCCATGCGCACCGCAATACCGTAGTTGACTTGCTCTAAAATAACGGATTTAGGACCATCCGCGACTTCTGAACTGATTTCAACGCCTCGATTGATCGGGCCAGGATGCATGACGATGGCATCAGGCCTGGCCAGGGCCAGGCGTTCAGACGTCAAACCGTATAACTGAAAATATTCACGTTCACTGGGTATGAACGCGCCCTGCATACGCTCTTTTTGTAAACGCAACATGATGATCACGTCTACGTCGCTTAGGCCTTGCCTGCAATTCTGATAGCTTGTTACGCCCAACTGTTCGACACTTGCGGGTAACAATGTTTTAGGCGCGACCACGCGCACTTCTTTAACCCCTAAAATATTAAGTGCTTCGATTTGCGAGCGCGCCACGCGCGAATGCAATATGTCACCCACGATGGCGACGCTTAGTTGCGAGAAGTCCTGGCAGTATTTGCGAATGGTGAACACGTCCAGCATGGCCTGTGTAGGATGAGCATGTCTGCCGTCACCGGCATTAATAATGCTGACGTGAGGCGCGACATGATTTGCCATAAAGTCTGCCGCGCCGCTTTCCGGGTGTCTGACGATGAACGTGTCCACGTTCATGGCTTCAAGATTAAACAGGGTGTCGAGCAAACTCTCGCCCTTGGTGGTAGCCGAGGTGCCGACATTAATGTTCAGGACGTCCGCCGAGAGGCGTTTGGCAGCAAGCTCAAACGTGGTACGTGTGCGGGTACTGGGCTCAAAGAACAGGTTGACGATGGTTTTACCCCGCAGCAGCGGCACTTTTTTTACCGCCTGTCCGTCTACGCCAGTGAACGATTCGGCGATATTGAGGATGTGCGTAAGTTGTGCGTGGCTAAGCTCACTTATACTTAAGAAATGCCGCATTGAATAATTAATTTACAATTTCCAGCGTCAGTGGATCGGGGCCGTTTAATTGTACGTGTTGTTTAGCGTCTAAACTTACAGAACCGCCTGTCACGTCGGCCTGGATGGGTAGCTCTCTGCCGTCACGCTGTACCAGTATCGCCAGGCTTACCGAAGCCGGGCGGCCATAATCAAAGATTTCATTTAAGGCGGCACGTACCGTGCGCCCGGTGTGCAACACGTCGTCTATCAGAATGACGTGTCTGCCGTTAATACCTAAAGGTAAATGCGAAGGTTTTACCCTCGGTTGTATGCCTGTGCGACTGAAGTCATCCCGATAGAACGTAATGTCCAGAATGCCCAGCTTATCTTTATTACGCAACAATGACTGTAGACGTTCGGCCACCCAAACCCCCCCGGTACGAATGCCGATGAATACCGGATCGGTGATGTCTTCATCACCCATGTAGTCGTTCAGACCCTGGGCAAGTTTTGCCAGCAGTTGTTGTGCATTTAACATCGTCATGAACGTGGTTGCGTCTCGCGTTGACGCGAATTGGAAGCCAGCCATGAATATAGAATGACTGCGGCAGCGGCCTTGTCTATATCGACTTTGTTTATTTTTTTACGCTGACCTTTCCTGCGCATGTCTTTAAGTATTTCATAGGCCGTGACGGAAGAATAAGATTCATTGATAATTTCTACGGGTAGATAGTAACGCACTTGTAAACG
This sequence comes from Gammaproteobacteria bacterium, assembly GCA_963422595.1. Classification (GTDB taxonomy): domain Bacteria; phylum Pseudomonadota; class Gammaproteobacteria; order UBA4575; family UBA4575. Next base: position 483,944 of record OY730298.1, on the reverse strand, counting down.
CTCACAAAAGCGATGGATTTTGCTACGTAAAGCATTGTTGTTTGGGGTGCCACGTTCAACGCACCCCACGATTAAACCCCGGGGTTGCCATCGCTGTATGATTTTGTCGATGTCACTCCACACTATCCCTGAAGTGGGTACTTCAATGGTTGTCAAAGGGTTTGCCGTGCCAATATCCAGTAACCCAACTGCGACGCCTATCCTGCGCTCGCCATAATCAAATCCGATTACGTTAGACACGCGTTAAAATTTCCGCGTGGCATAGAGTCGTCACAAACTCGTTTTTCGGCGTGCTTTCAGGCATGCCCGGTTTCATTAGAAATAAGGTGTAAATCGATTCCCAGTTTATTGGCCGCGCTTTGCCAGCGTCTCTCTGCCGGCGTATCGAATACGATTTTGGCCTCATAAGGGACCGTGAGCCAGACGTTTTCTGCCAGTTCCCGTTCTAATTGTCCAGCACCCCAGCCGGCGTAACCCAAAGCTACGATTGAATTTTTGGGGCCGACTCCCTTGCCTATGTCCAATAGTATGTCCTCGGAGGTGGTCAATTTTAAGTCGTTATCAATAATGTGTGTAGAGGCCCATTGTCGATCGGAGTCGTGCAATATAAACCCCCGGTTAATATGCACCGGCCCACCGGCATATACCGGGCTATGATCGGAAACGTGCTTGCCGTTGTCGTCACCATTTAAGCGACTAAGCAGTTCTCCTACTGACAGGGAAATTGATTGATTAATAACGATGCCCATAGCGCCATTTTCGTTGTGTTCACAGACCAGGATAACCGCGCGCACGAAATTGGGGTCTTGCAAAGACGGCATGGCGATAAGCAGTTGCTTGGTAAGATTAGCAGGCATAATCCCATCTCCTCAGTAACGTGTGGTTTTTCCCGAATTAATGATTAAGCCGTTTTTCAATCGAGTCAAACAGTGTGGCGCATATATTTAAGCCGTAGATGTTGTCTAACTCGCGAATTCCGGTCGGACTGGTAACGTTAATCTCGGTCAGAAAATCACCTATTATATCTATGCCCACAAAGTTGAGTTGCATAGCCATTAGCTGCGGTTTGATTTGTGCGCAAATCCATCGATCTCTGTCGGTGAGCGCGGCGCCTTTAGCGACGGCACCTTTAGCCAGATTGGCGCGAAACTCGCCCTTGGCCGGTATTCTTACCAAGGCACAGGCAATGGGTTCGCCATCTATGAGTAAAATTCGTTTATCGCCTTGCGTGTATTCCGCGATAAGGCGTTGCGCCATCACCGTTTGGCGACCAAGGCGCGTAGCGGTTTCTATGATTACGTTGCGATTCGCATCCTGCCGCTGAATACGAAAAACAGAATCTCCGCACATACCGTCCAGCGGTTTAATGACTATTTCACCGTGCCTGTCTATAAAATCATCAAGCACTTGTTTGTTTTGAGTCACTACGTAGGGCACACTGCATTGCGCAAAACGCGCGGCGAACAATTTTTCATTCGCATTGCGCAAACCCGTTGGGTGATTGATCACGACAGTGCCAGTCTCATGCAGGCGATCCAGCAAAAACGTGGTGTAGACGTACTCCATATTGAACGGTGGATCTTTGCGCATTAATACCACGTCGAGCTCGCTGAGATCTTGCAGCACCGAACGCTGCAATTCAAACCAGTCAGAGGCGTCATCCTGTACTGCAATTTGCGCCGTGTGTCCCAGAATTTTGCCGGTTTGCAGAAACACGTCGGAAGATTGTAAATAATGAATTTGATAAGCGCGCCGCTGGGCTTCTAAAAGCATGGCGAAAGTGCTGTCTTTGGAGACGCTTATTCCCTCTATAGGATCCATGATAACACCTAGTTTCACCGTCATGCGCGCATGCCTCACCAATGATGCCGTTACATACCCGTACAGCAAATCGTGGTTTTAACAGCAGTAGCAAAAACCATTTTGCTGCATCAGGCAGATGTGATTAATGGAGATTTTAATCAGTCTCCCCGATAGTTCCTGCGCACGTATCCACGCACAAGCTCCAGAATCTTTTCAAACATGGGCCGGCGTCATTTTCCGGGCAATCAAGCACCCGGCTTTTGCTGATTCAAAAATTATTACGTCCCCAGCTGACCAATCTTCATCGAATTAAAAATTATTACGTCCTCAGCTGACCGATCTTCGCCGAATTAAAAATTATTACGTCCCCAGCTGACCGGCTTTGCCACCTTTTCGGCATTGTGCGGCGCGGCCGGGTGCACGTGGATACTCAACCAGGCCACTATGCGCCTCTGTGTTAACGCCCCTGCCGTGACTGCCCCGGGCTGGGCAACCGTCTGCCGTTGAGGGATGCGTCTGAACCACTATGCCACTATGCTACTGTGATTTTGAATACCGTTCAGTGCTGGTACTATATCATCATGCTTTTGCCACGTTGTTATAAAACACTTTACTTTATTTGGCCGGGGTTCCTTACTTCCCCGGTTCACGTATTGCGGTGCAGTCTCCCCATAACAACTGGGCGGCGAGAAGTGCCGCCAATGCAGCGGTTTCGGTACGTAACACGCGCGCACCAAAGGTTGCGGCCTGATAGCCCCTTGCCGTCGCCAGGTCAATTTCAGATGAGGTGAGGCCTCCTTCGGGACCCACCAACAACCATACCGATCTGTAAGTGCCCTGACTAAACCCGGCAAGCGTTTGATCTGCATGGATGTCGAAAACGAATCCATGTTCATCCCGGTTTAAGGTTTCTAAACGTGCCAGATGCATCGCGTCATGCAGCGTTGGCAGCTGCGCGCGTGCACATTGTTCACAGGCGTTGATGATGATTCTTTGCCAGTGTCGGCGTTTGTTAGTGTTTAACTTAGTTGCCGACTTAACTACGGTACGTTGCGTAATTATTGGATGTACGTTGGTGACGCCGGCCTCGACGGTCTTTTGTATCGCATAGTCCATACGTGAGCCTTTGGAAACACCCAGCAACAGATGCGTCCGTAGTGGCGACTCATTGGTTACTTTAAGCTGCCCGGTAATTCTTACCGCTACGGTTTTTTTGGTAATTGCAAGGATCTCGCACGGATAGTCGTAACCACGACCGTTGAACAGTATAAGAGATGAGTTTTTATGCACCCGCAGGACGTTGACGGCATAGTGACGCGCCGTGCCAGCCAGTTCAAGCTCGGCGTTTAAGGTCAGGCTTTGATCTACATATAGGCGAATAGCCCGCATTTCAAAAAAGCGAGACGTTACGCGAGGTCTTCAGTAGCGGTAATAATCGGGCTTGTAAGGTCCACCAATACTTACACCTATGTATTCTGCCTGTTGAGCAGATAATTCGGTCAATTTGGCGCCGACTTTATCTAAATGCAAACGCGCGACTTCTTCATCCAGTGTTTTAGGTAACACGTAGACCTGGTTTGCGTAGTTAGCAGAGTTTTTCCATAACTCTATTTGTGCCAACACCTGATTGGTGAAGGAGTTTGACATTACAAAACTCGGGTGTCCGGTAGCGCAACCTAAATTTACCAGACGGCCTTCGGCCAGCAGGATGATGCGCTTGCCATCCGGAAAAATAACGTGGTCAACCTGTGGTTTGATGTTTTCCCATGGATACTGCTTTAAGCTGGTCACGTCAATTTCATTATCGAAGTGGCCGATGTTGCAAACGATCGCCTGATCTTTCATCGTCAGCAGGTGCTTATGGGTGATGACGTTGTAGTTTCCCGTGGCGGTCACAAAAATGTCTGCCGTAGCGGCGACGTCATCTAAGGTAACGACCCGATAACCGGCCATGGCGGCCTGTAACGCGCAGATAGGATCAATTTCCGTAACCAGAACGTTGGCACCCAGGCCACGCAGTGATTGGGCACTGCCTTTACCCACGTCACCAAAGCCACACACCACGGCCGTCTTGCCTGCAACCATGACGTCGGTAGCACGCTTTATGCCATCGACTAATGACTCACGACAGCCGTACAGGTTATCGAATTTAGATTTGGTGACCGAGTCGTTTACGTTAAATGCCGGTACCTTGAGTTCGCCGTTCTTTTCCATTTCCTGTAAGCGATGCACACCGGTAGTAGTTTCTTCCGATAACCCCTTTACGTTTGCCAATAACCCGGGGTATTTTTCGTGCATGGTTTTAGTCAGGTCGCCGCCATCGTCCAACAACATGTTGGGGTGCCAGCCATTTGCACCATTAATGGTTTGCTCGATACACCATTCGTACTCGTCTTCGGTTTCGCCCTTCCATGCGAATACCGGAATGCCTTGTGCCGCAATGCCGGCAGCAGCATGGTCCTGAGTAGAGAATATATTGCACGAAGACCAGCGTATTTCCGCGCCTAACGCAATTAAGGTTTCAATCAGAACGGCAGTTTGAATCGTCATGTGCAAACAGCCGGCGATGCGCGCACCTGACAGTGGTTTTTGGTTGCCGTATTTTTTCCGCAGTGCCATCAGCCCCGGCATTTCCGTTTCCGCAATGGCAATTTCTTTACGTCCCCAGTCTGCCAAACCAATGTCAGCTACTTTATAATGCAGGGAAGTAGCAACGGCGGCTTGCATACTCATGAGTTTATGCTCCGGTCAACGTGGCGGATAAATTTAATCCAACGCGATCATGCAGTTCATTCACTTTATCAGTTCTTTCCCAACGAAAACTGTCCTCATCCCGTCCAAAATGCCCGTATGCCGCGGTAGCCTGATAGATAGGATGCAGTAAATCCAGCATGGTGATGATTCCATAGGGGCGCAAATCAAATACCTCCTGTACGATGGTTTCTATGTCGCTGTCAGCGATGGCGGCGGTGCCAAACGTATCAACTGAAACTGAAGTTGGCCGTGCCACGCCGATAGCATAGGAAATTTGAATTTCACAACGCCTGGCTAAACCGGCAGCGACGATGTTTTTTGCCACGTAACGACCCGCGTACGCGGCAGAGCGATCGACTTTAGAAGGGTCTTTCCCGGAAAAGGCACCGCCGCCATGGCGCGCCATACCACCGTAAGTATCAACGATGATCTTGCGTCCGGTTAACCCGCAGTCTCCAACCGGTCCTCCGATAACAAAATTGCCGGTAGGATTAATGTGGTATCTGGTATGCCCTGACAGCCACTTTACCGGTAACGTGGGTTTTATTATCAGTTCCATCACTGCTTCATGCAGATCACGTTGGTTTATATCCGGGTCATGTTGCGTGGATAACACCACGGCGCTGATACCGGTTGGCTTGCCATCCCTGTATATGCAGGTAACCTGGCTCTTGGCATCGGGTCGTAACCAGGGTAACTCGCCGGTCTTTCTTACGCTTGACTGTCTTTGTACCAATCGATGAGCGTAAGTAATAGGCGCCGGCATGAGCACGTCGGTTTCATCGCTGGCGTATCCAAACATCATGCCCTGATCACCGGCCCCCTGTTCTTCTGCATGCGTTTTGTCCACGCCTTGCGCGATATCCGGGGATTGTTTGCCCAGCGCGTTGATAACTGCGCAATTATGCCCATCAAAACCAACCGCGGAATTGTCATAGCCCATGGCAATGATGGCATCCCGCACGATGGGTTCGAATTCTATTTGAGCAGACGTGGTAATTTCCCCAGCCAGGATAACCATGCCGGTTTTCACCAGTACTTCACATGCTACTCGTGCCTTTGTGTCCCGTTTTAATATGGCGTCTAAAATGACGTCCGACACCTGATCCGCCATTTTGTCCGGATGCCCTTCAGAGACAGATTCAGAAGTAAATACGCGCGCTGTAGCCACTAACTTATGCTCCCCGATACCATATAACAAAGCTCCATTACCAGCTTAACAGAGAAATTAAAGTGCGCTATTGTACCGCATACGAACTAATTAAAAACACAGGTGCGTTACGCTTATGGTACAAACTTCCTCAAGTATGCTGCCGCTGGGAACCAAGGCCGCTGATTTTTGTTTGACCGATTCAGTCTCGGGCAATGAGCTATGCCTGCAACAGTTACGTGGCAAAATAGCGACCCTTATCATGTTTATATGCAATCATTGCCCGTTTGTAAAGCACGTGCAGGCCGAACTGGTAAACCTTGGTCGGGAGTATCCTCCAAAGGGAATTAACGTCATTGCTATCAGCTCTAATGATGCGATTAATTATGTGGAGGATTCCCCGCCTGAAATGCAACGCCTTGCCAGGTCGTTGGGCTACACGTTTCCCTATTTATATGATGAGACTCAGGAAGTGGCACGCCTGTATAGTGCTGCGTGTACACCGGATTTCCTCGTGTTTGATAAGGATTTACTATGCGTATATCGAGGCCAGTTAGACGATTCACGGCCGCGCAACAACGTTCCCGTAACCGGCAAAGACCTGCGTCACGCACTCAATGCTACGTTGTTGGGCAAAGACATAAGTCCTGATCAAAAACCCAGCGTGGGCTGCAATATTAAATGGAAAAACTGACGTTCAATTTCAAAACGTCCGGTTCTATAAACTGCTGCTGCTCGCCTACAGAACGTCGTAGCAAGGCATTCTGAACCTGTAAGGCTTCCAATTTGGGTTTTCAGGGTATTTTGGGCGACGTTTTGCGTCATCCGGCGATACTTAACGTCGCGGCAATAGCGAGGAAGATTGCGTTTTATCCTGCAACCAAAAAATGTTAAGCGTTTTTAAGTGAACCATTTCCTTCGTGCCACATAGGTGTTACGATGCTATGTGCATTGAAGTGATTTAAATATTCAGGGAACACAAGCTTATGGCAAATAACAACATGACGGGGCGTTTGGCTATTATTGTAGGCGCCATCGTAATAGCGATCATAGTCGGTATATTTCTTTTGGACAATGGTACCGAGGAGGCGCCTGTAGAGACAGACGTGGCGGAAAACACGGCTGCCGGGATGGATGCAACAGCAGAGGCTGCCGCTGAGGAAGAAGCTGCCGCTGAGGAAGAAGCTGCCGCTGAGGAAGAAGCTGCCGCTGAGGAAGAAGCTGCCGCTGAGGAAGAAGCTGCCGCTGAGGAAGAAGCTGCGGTTGAGGAAGAGGCTGCCATTGAGACAGAGGCTGCCATTGAGACAGAGGCTGCCATTGAGACAGAGGCTGCCATTGAGACAGAGGCTGCGGTTGAGGAAGAGGCTGCCGTTGAGACAGAGGCTGCGGTTGAGGAAGAAGCTGCCATTGAGACAGAGGCTGCGGTTGAGGAAGAGGCTGCCGTTGAGACAGAGGCTGCGGTTGAGGAAGAAGCTGCCGTTGAGACAGAGGCTGCGGTTGAGGAAGAAGCTGCGGTTGAGGAAGAGGCTGCCGTTGAGGCAGACGTGGCGGAAGACGCCGCTGCCGAGATGGATGCAACAGAGGAATAATGACGGCTGTTGGAAGGCAGGTTGGCTTGTGTGTAATTAAGCTAATTAAGTTGGTTCAATCCTGGCGACGTAGCGACTAACGGCCAGCCAGGATCCCAACAGCCCCAAAACCATACTTGCTGCAATCAGGCCAACGCTTTGCCTGATGCCAGGGAGTATAAACTGAGCGTTTCCGTTATACAGCCCTATCAGGCTTTGGACAGGTTGTTTTATCAGCAGCAACACGGCTAATACCAGGAATAGCGCGACTATTCCACCCAGCAACCCATACCACATTCCACCATATAAAAAAGGCCGTCGAACAAATCGATTGGTGGCACCAACCAGTTTGGTAACTTCAATTTCCTCACGTCGACTCTCAACGTCCAGACGTGTAATATTGCCAACCACCAGCAATACGGAGGCCGCCAACATGCAGCCGAGAATACTAATGGCTCGATGTACGATGCGCGTAATGGCTTGTAAACGTTGCAACCACTGCATGTCAAGTTGCGCGTGGTCTACGACGGCAAGCGCCTGAAGCTCACCTGTCAATTGATTGAGGCGGTGCACACCTTGCGCTGATATGACCGGCGTAAGCACCAGCGTCGGGGGCAAGGGGTTGTGCTGCAATTCGTCTAACAGGCGTTCAATCTGGCTACGGCTACGGAATTCTGCCAGGGCACGATCGGCAGATATGTATTCAACAGTTGCGATTTCCGTATGATTTTGCAACTGCTCGCGTAACGCTGTGACGGCATTTTCACCAGTATCAATGTTTAAAAACAAGGTGATCTGGCCAGCATCATCCCATTTTCGGGTGATTTGCTGAAGGTTGTTAAGTAGAACGTACAGGCATGCGGGTAACGCCAAAGCCACAGCGATCATTAACAGGGTAAGCGTGGTCGCAAACGGCTGCCGACAAAGCTTGCCCAAACTGAACAGCAGGCTACGTAAATGATCGCGTCCATAGGCGCGCATGCGAGTAACTGTGTCTGGGTTTGCTAGGGGTTGTGAACGCCTGACTTTGAGCATGGTATGCCGTTAATTAGTATTTTCGTAGTTAGATTAAGGGTCGTCGTGAGTGCCCACACATGCTCCATCGTGTAATCGAACTATGCGTTTACGCATGCGCGAAATCAGCTCTACGTCGTGGCTTGCCACGAGTACGGTTACCCCAACCTGGTTAAATTCGGCAAACAGTTGCATGATCTCTGCGGATAAATCAGGATCGAGGTTGCCAGTCGGTTCATCCGCCAACAGAATAGCTGGTCTGTTTACTACGGCCCGCGCGATGCCTACACGTTGTTGCTCACCACTGGATAAGTGAATCGGCATGCTGCGTTCTTTATCCAGTAACGCTACCTTATCCAGCGCCGCGCGTACGCGACGCCTGATATCGACTTTCGCGTAACCGGCAATTTGCAGGGGTAATGAAACGTTGTCAAAAACGTTACGGTCGCATAACAGATGATGATCCTGAAACACTATGCCCATGAGTCTGCGTAACCTCGGTATTTTGCGCCTTGGAATACCAGTAATGCCCTTGCGATTGATAAAAATTTGTCCGCTCGTGGGTCGTTCAATGGCGGCAATAAGTTTAAGCAAGGTGCTTTTGCCAGCACCGGAAGGCCCGGTTAAAAATGCCATCTCGCCTGTTTCTAAAGTGAGATTCAAGCAGCTTAAGGCTTTGCGGCTGCCGGCGTAGCGTTTATTTATGTTGCGAAGTTCAATCATTTCTGCAATCTTCCGTATTTATACTGCCGCGGTGATGCCGGTATCCCGTCCCAGTAGTGCGGCCGCATAGCGACCGGCATCAAACGTGCGCAGATCTGCAGCTGCCTCACCTACACCAATGTAACGAATCGGGAGGTTAAACTTATCGGCTATCGCCACCACCACGCCACCCTTAGCGGTACCATCAAGTTTCGTGACACACAGTCCGGTGACGGTTAGCGCGCGGTGAAATTCAATAACCTGTTGTATCGCGTTTTGCCCGGTGCCTGCCTCTAACACCAGTAAAATTTCATGCGGTGCCTGCGGCTCGATTTTTTGCATTGCGCGTTTAATTTTTTGCAACTCTGCCATTAAATTTTGTTGCGTATGCAAACGCCCGGCCGTGTCGGCAAGCAGCACCTCGACGCCGCGAGCCCGTGCGGATTGATAGGCGTCGAACACCACCGCGGCACTGTCGGCAGCGCCTTGCTGCGCCACCACGGGCACGTTGATTTTCTCTCCCCAGGCTTGTAGCTGGGGCACGGCTGCCGCACGAAAGGTGTCACCTGCGGCTAACATTACGGATTGACGACGCCCGACTAATCGTTGTGCAATTTTGCCGATGGTGGTGGTTTTTCCGGCACCGTTTACGCCCACCACCAATACCGTAAAGGGTTGCACACCGCGCATCAACAAAGGCTTATTACAAGGCAGCAGAATTTCGGTGATGACTTCCTGTAAAATATCGTATAATGCCTCTGCATCGGCTAACTGCTTACGACCTGCACGAGTGGTCAGACCGGCAATGATCTTATCGGTCGTTTCCAGGCCTACGTCAGCAAGTATCAGTCTATCTTCGAGTTCGGCGATAAGCTGCGCATCTAGTTTTTTTTTGCCGAGCACTGCCGTCGTCAGGCCATGGGTAAGCGCACTGCTGGTTTTGGACAACCCTTTACGTAAGCGGGATAACACTGTTGTTGCAGACACAGATTTTGAACACGTGATTGTACTATGGTTTAACGCATGATAATGCCACGTATTTCTACGGCGCTAATTCACAATATAAATAAATGCGCTCCAGGGCTTTAAAAAAAACACTTTATATTGGTTATCTGGTGTTGGCTGCCAAACTCCCAAATTCCCGTACAATATACCAGGCTAACCTCTGGTGCAGGCATCAGGATAAATGAAAGTCATAAAAATTGTCGTACCGCTGCTATGTCTGGTGGCCATGTCGTCGGTTTATGCTAAAACTGCCGCAACTACGCATGCAAAAACCTTTGCTAACGGCCTGAAGGTTGTTGTCAAACGCGACCAACGTGCACCAGTTGTCATTTCTCAACTTTGGTATCGGGTTGGTTCCGCCCAGGAGCATAATGGTATTACCGGTGTGTCTCACGTGCTTGAGCATATGATGTTCAAAGGCACGCAAAAATTCCCTTCGGGGGCATTTTCTGACACTGTCGCCAACATCGGCGCTCGGGATAATGCCTTTACCGGGCGTGATTATACTGCCTATTATCAGTTAATGGAAAACCACCGGCTGGAGGTCAGTTTTGAACTGGAATCAGATCGAATGTTGAATCTGGTTTTATCCGCTGATGACTTCGCCAGTGAAATTAAGGTGGTGAAGGAGGAAAGACGCCTGCGTACTGATGATAATCCGCGTGCACTGGTTTACGAGCAGCTACATGCCACTGCATTTACCAATAGTCCTTACCACCATCCGGTTATTGGTTGGATGAACGACCTCGAAAATCTGAATTTGGAGGATGTAAAGCGCTGGTATCAACGCTGGTACACGCCTGGCAATGCCACCCTGGTGGTAGTGGGTGACGTACAACCGAACACTGTGTTTCAGTTGGCTGAAAAGTATTTTGCCCAGCTACCGGGCCACGCTGTCGCCGTCGGGAAACCGCGTGTCGAGCGCCCGCAAACCGGTGAACGTCGTGCCGTCGTCAGGGCAGTGGCCAAATTGCCGTATCTGATGCTGGGCTATAAAGTACCTTCCTTAGCTACTGCCGAGCAGGATTGGGAGGCTTACGCGCTGTCGGTGCTGGTTGGCATTCTTGATGGCGGACGCAGTGCCCGGCTCAGTAAAAATCTGCTGCGCAAAAAACAGCTGGTTGCCAGCGCCAGCTCAAGCTATAACGTCTATGCTCGCCACGCTACGTTATTTTTATTAGCGGCGACCCCGGCTGCCGCCCATAGCGTGACTGAGGTAGAACAGGCACTATATGCGGAAATTAAAAATCTACAGGAAACTCTGGTCGACGAGAGAGAATTGAGACGCGTGAAGGCGCAAGTTATCGCCAGTGAAATTTATCAACAGGATTCGGTGCAAAGACAAGCTACTGTAATCGGCATTCTGGAAACAGTGGGACTCGGCTGGCAGGTAATGGATGAGTATAGCGCACGTATCAATGCGGTTACGGCAACGCAGGTGCAACATGTGGCGCGTAAATATCTGGTTGCGCAAGGCCTGACCGTGGCCATACTTGAACCGTCAACAAATGAACCTCAAACTATCACGACACCCTGAACGATACTCTGATTTGAATCTATATGGATAGCCCGATCGGATATTATGTACTTTGCGTCTGCCTGGTTCTTACTGGCGTAACTTCCGCCGCGCCCCAAATAGAGCAGTGGCATACTGAAAACGGGGTAAAAGTTTTATTTGTTGCCGCTGCTGAATTGCCCATACTGGACATTGCCGTTACTTTTGATGCCGGTAGTGGACGCGACGCGGAACTCGCCGGGATATCACAATTAACCCATAGCTTATTAAATGCCGGTGCCGGGAAATCAGATGCAGATGCCATCGCGGAAAAATTTGAAGACGTAGGCGCACAATTCAGCGTAAGCGTGGCTCCTGATCGATCCAATGTTACCTTGCGCAGCCTGAGTGATGAGGAGCTGTTTAAGCAAGCCCTGTCTGCCTTTATTACGGTTCTTGCGCGTCCCGATTTTCCCGAGAAGGACTTCCTGCGCCTGCAAAAACAGGCGTTGATCGCCACCCAGGAGGCGCAACAACGCCCCGGAGAAGTCGCCCGCAGGGCCTTTTATAAAGCTGTTTATACGCATCATCCCTACGCGCAGCCGACGTTGGGGTATCAGCACAGTATTCACAAAATCAGCCTGGATGATATTAAAAAATTTTACCATCAGTACCTGGTGGCTGAAAACGCGATCATGGCGATCGTCGGTGACATTGACATCGGACGGGCAAAACTAATCGCCCAACAAGTCTCGTCCAGTCTCGCAAGCGGTAACAAGCCGCCGCCCATACCTGATCCAAAACCGCGGCGGTCTGCCGAAGCCGTGCACGTACCTTATCCATCACAACAGGCGCACGTATATCTGGGTCAGTTGGGCATACGGCGCGGCGACCCTGATTATTTTACCTTATACGTTGGTAATCACGTTCTTGGTGGCGGTGGCTTTACTTCTCGTTTGGTAAAAGAAGTGCGTGTAGCGCGTGGTTTATCCTATAGCATATATAGTTATTTTCTTCCGATGCGCCAGCCGGGGCCTTTTATATCAGGGCTGCAAACGCGCGCTGACCAGGCCCAACAGGCAGTGCAGGTGTGTTTGCAAACCATTGAAAAATTCATGGCGGAAGGGCCCACGGCAGAGGAATTGGCACTGGCGAAGCGTAACGTGATCGGCGGCTTTCCATTACGTATTGATAATAACCGGGATATTTTGGGATATTTGTCGTTGATCGGTTACTACGATCTGCCGCTGGACTATCTGCACACCTTCACGCATAACGTAGCCGCGGTTACACGCGAAGACGTCCGTGAGGCTTTTGCCAGGCGATTGCAATTAAACAACATGGTAAAGATCATCGTTGGTGGCCCGCAAAAAAAATAGCCTGCGCATCATTGGCGGCGTATGGCGCAGTCGTCGCATTCAATTCATAGACTGTGCGCAAGTTCGACCCACTGCGGAGCGCATACGCGAAACTCTGTTTAACTGGTTGTCGGCAAAAATAGTCGGCGCGCATTGTCTGGATCTGTTCGCCGGTAGCGGCGCCTTAGGTTTTGAGGCTGCTTCCCGGGGAGCAGGCCACGTTACTCAGGTCGATTGCGATGCCGCGGTGGTGGCGAAACTTGATGAGCAAAAACAAGCGCTTATGGCGCGACAGGTGCGTATCGTGCATCAGGAAGCGTTGGCGTTTTTACGGCAAACCGAGCAAAAGTTTGATGTGGTATTCCTGGACCCGCCTTTTGGTACTAATCTGCTGGAACCTGTTTTACCGACCCTGGATGCGCATGAAATTGTCGCGCCATCAGGTTTGCTATACGTAGAGTCCCCGGTATTTCCTTACGCCTCCCGTCACCTGGATGCCTTTGCCTGTATTCGGGAAAACACCGCCGGTCGGGTACATTATGCGTTATACCAGAAATCATAATAAGCACGGTTAAAATTACCCCTCACGGGCTGCTTCATATTAGAATGTAACCATGGCACTTATCGCAGTTTACCCCGGAACTTTTGATCCCATTACGAATGGTCATGCCGACCTGGTACGGCGTGCCTGCAATATATTTGATCAGGTCGTGGTGGGAGTCGCCGCAGGCGGTGATAAACGACCATACTTCAATCTGACGGAGCGCGTGCAGTTGGCCCGGCAGGTTTTAGCCACGCTTCCAAGTGCGCGGGTATGCGGATTTGACGGTCTGTTGGTGGAGTTTGCGCGTCAGCAACGGGCAAAGGCGATTTTGCGTGGGTTACGCGCGGTTTCCGACTTTGAATTCGAGTTCCAACTGGCCAGCATGAATCGGCGGCTTGACGACAGTTTTGAATCCATTTTTTTAACCCCGTCCGAGGAGCATGCCTTTATCTCATCGGGTTTAGTGCGCGAAGTTGCAAATTTGGGTGGCGACGTATCCAGGTTTGTTGCCCCCGTAGTGGTACAGGCCTTAGCGGCCAGGGCTAAAAAATAAGTTATGCCCCAAATGCGTTATCTGACTTTTATAGTTCTGGCGTTATTGCTCACTCCAGGTGCGTCACAGGAGCACACGCTGCCCGAGTTTGCCGTGGCCAGCGCGCATCCGCTGGCTACCCAGGCGGGCATGGAAATACTTGAACAGGGCGGCAATGCCTTTGACGCAGCTATAGCTGTTACCTCAACCCTGGCGGTGACAGAACCTTACGCATCCGGCCTGGGGGGTGGAGGCTTCTGGTTGTTGCACGTAGCTGAAAGCGACCGGGACGTTATGCTGGACGGGCGTGAAACTGCCCCACTTGCGGCGACGCGCGATATGTACCTGGATGCCGACGGTAACCCTACCGGGCAGTCCGTAAATGGCCCCATGGCGGCGGGTATTCCAGGGGTTGCCGCGGCGATTGTGCATTTGTCGGAAAAATACGGCCGTTTGCCGTTAGACACTACGTTGAATTTTGCCATTCAGCGCGCACGGCATGGTTTCGCGGTATCGGAACGTTACCAAACCTACGCCATTGACGCTGTCGACAGGCTGCATCGCTCACCGCCGGCAGCCGCTGTATTTCTTGATAACGGTGCCGCCCCCAAGCCCGGATATATCCTTAAACAGCCGCAACTGGCGAAGGTATTGGAGCGCCTCCGTGATTTGCGCATGGATGGATTTTACCGCGGTGAAACTGCGGAAAAATTAGTCAGTGGAGTGCGACAGGCAGGTGGCCTGTGGCAACTCCAGGACCTGGAACGATATCGAATCAAAGAGCGCAAGCCCGTTGTTGGCACGTATAAAAACCTGAAGGTCGTAAGTGCTACACTGCCTTCATCGGGTGGTGTGGTGCTAATGCAAATGCTGAATATGTTGGCAGCCGTTGATTTAACCGCCATGGATACGGTGCAGCGCACCCACGTGCTGGTTGAGGTAATGCGCCGCGCCTATCTTGAGCGCGCACTTTACTTAGGCGACTCGGACTATGTAGAAGTTCCCGTGCAGCGCCTGTTGTCTTCACGGCATGCTGAAAATCTGTTTGCCGATTTTAATGCACAGCAGGCCACGCCCAGTCAGGATTACGTAAGCGAGTTTTCTCTGTCTGGCAACGAACACCGGCGCACGGGTGAAAACACTTCACATTTTTCAATTATTGACCGCGCAGGCAATTACGTGGCGGCGACGCTTTCCATTAACTATCCATTCGGTTCTGGCTTCATGCCGCCTGAAAGCGGGGTATTGTTAAATAATGAAATGGATGATTTTGTAGTTAAACCCGGCCATCCCAATTTATGGGGATTGGTGGGTAGCGAGGCGAATACCATCGCCGCCGGTAAGCGCATGCTGTCCAGCATGTCGCCTACCTTTCTGATCGATGATGATCGCGTGGCGATTTTAGGCACGCCTGGCGGCAGTCGCATTATTAGCATGGTGTTGCTGTCGACGCTGGAATTTGCTAAAGGTGCAGATGCGAAAACCCTGGTTGGGTTGCCGCGCTTTCATCATCAATTCCTGCCAGACCAAATTCAATTTGAAGCCGCGGCCCTGGCACCCGGCACACGCACGGCGCTGACGGCGCTGGGACACGCATTAAAGGAAATATCCCCTGGTTATGGAAACATGCACGCCGTAATTTGGGAGCGACAAAGCGGGCGCGTAACTGCCGCCAGTGACGCCCGCGGCATCGGCGTTGCGCAGGTTGGTAAATAGTGGTTTTCGCACGTTATTTAACGCTGGCAACGGTTACAGAAAAAGCTGCTGCGTTGTCCCAGCGTGCGCGCCTGTAGTGGCGTTTTACAGATTGGGCACGGTTGATCACTTTTATGATAAACGTTTAGCTTGTTGGCAAAGTAGCCGGGTTTGCCATTTTCACGCACGAAGTCACGCAAGCTGGTACCGCCCGCTGCAATCGCCTTACTGAGCACCCTCCTGATATTCGCGACCAGCGTTTCATAACGCGCCAGTGACACCCGTCCAGCGGCGCGTTGCGGATGTATGCCACTCAAAAAAAGTGCTTCATTGGCATAGATATTGCCAAGACCAGCTACGACGTGGCTGTTCATAATAAAATTTTTAACGTTTGCTTTTCTGGTTCTGGCGAGCCGGTACAAGTGCTGCCCGGTAAATGCCTGACTCAATGGTTCCGGACCAAGTTCCCGCAAGAGTGTGTGTTCCATAGGATCTGCACATGTCCACAAAATGCTCCCGAACCGCCGCGGATCATGAAACCGTAAAATTTGCTCATTGAACACGAGGTCGACGTGATCATGCTTTTCAGGGACTACGTGAGCGGCTACTATGCGCAAACTGCCGGACATGCCCAAGTGCAGAATCAGGTGCCCAACAGTGGTTTCAAATAATAGATATTTGGCACGCCGATGAATGTTTTTAATTCGCTGATTGTTAAGCTGCTGACACAAGTCCCGAGGCACCGGCCAGCGCAAGCGCCATTGACGCACGATTACGTCGGTTATGCGCTTATCCTGCACGTATGGGATGATGCCGCGCCGCGTAGTCTCTACTTCAGGAAGCTCGGGCATGCCGTACTGTACGTTCAGGTTTGGTAAAAGGCTTCTATTTCCACCAGCAGATCATCTCTGCACATATCCCCCAGCAACAACATACGCGGCAGGTCACTGGCAAGCCGCGCCGTCAATACCTGTTGTACGCGCGCGAGGTCTTCATTGTGGCGCACGTACACCTTCATATATAGCAAATCGTCCTGCGCGTTTAACTGCGCCTGATGCTGGTCATTGGCATGCTCCACCAGGGTTTCGACGTTGTTGATGGCCTCATTCAGTTGCGCGCCGACGTTATTAATATGTAGCGTTTCATGTCCGACGATGCTGGCGGTGCCAGACACGTAAAGGTGCGTGCGTTCTCCCCAGGCTTTCAGTACCCCGCGCGCAAACAGTGGCTGCGTAAAAGAGTTGGCGACCGGATAATGGTACGCACTGGTCTGTCGCGGGTTTTCTACAGCGACGCCGGGGGCGTCACTGGCGAGAAAATAAACTTGTAAATAATCGCCGCGGTTGCCAATTACCGTGGCCGCCGGGTATACCTTATTATCTATTCCACTTGCCCGTGTCGCGCACAGACGACCGTTACAAAACAATTCATAGCGGTTGTGGTGTTTATAATCGCTACAGGTTTTGGTTATTTGCGGAAAATAGTTCCAGGTTCGCAGCAGACGTCTGCACCCGCTGTTTATTAAACATTCATATATTTGCCGATACGCCCGTTCACTAAGCTGTTGAAAATTATACGTACCTGAACATGCGAATCGAACATAGCCAAACAGCATTTGTCGGTTGTATGCGTAGCGCACGTTTTTATACCGACTCTGTTTAACCTTTTCATCGGTAACCCAGTATTGCGCGAACAAGTCCGGTCCCAGCACTTCCAGGTCGGTATGTATGGATAAGAAATTCTGGTCCGCGCCATCGATAGCCCCGAAGTATAGCTGCGTCAGTATCGATTGATGCACAGACAAAGGCCTTGCAGCTTTACTGACGACGACTTCCAGAGAGGATGTTGGCGCCGTAGCGGCATTGTTTGAGGCGGAGATAACCATGGGCTTTACTGTAGCGCGCCTGACCAGGTCTCGCCAGCCGGCATATTTACTTTACCAGTGATGCCACCAAAACAATTTTAGTGCGCCGCTTACCATTGCTTATCCGACGTGAGTTTTTGTCTCATAAAACGTAGCTTTTCATTACAATAGCGGCATGCGTATCTTGGGCGTGGACACCGGCGGCACTTTTACGGACCTGGTGTACTTTAATGGGCGGTCGGTGTCGACGCATAAAGAGTTGTCTACCCCGGACGTACCAGAGCGCGCCATACTCAACGGCATCGCGGCCCTGGGGATTGACGTTAAAAACCTGCACATCGTGCACGGCACCACCGTAGCTACCAATGCACTGCTGGAGGGCAAGGGTGCTCGCACCGCATTCATTACTAATCATGGGTTTAAGGATCTATTGTTGATCGGTCGGCAAACGCGGCAAGAGTTGTACAACCTTACCCCCAAAAAAGAGCGTTCACTATTTGATCCGCAGTGCAATTTAGAGGTCGGTGGCAGGGTAGATGCGCACGGCCAAATTATCCTGCCGCTGTTACCCACGGAGCTTGAGAAGCTAACCGCCGAAATTCACCAGCTGAACGTCGAGGCCGTTGCGGTTTGTCTGTTGTTCGCATTTGTTGACGATGCTTTTGAGCGTGAAGTTCGCGAACGTCTCAAAAATCATTACTTTGTCTCAATTTCATCTCAGGTGTTAGCCGAACATGGTGAATACGAACGTGGTTTAGCTACCTGGCTAAACAGTTATCTGGGCCCGGTAATGCAACGCTATCTGTCCCGTTTGGGCCAACATGCGCGAACCGCGAATATATCTGTGATGCAAAGTAACGGCCTTACTTTGAACGCGGCTATGGCCGAGCGCAATGCCGTGCGTTTATTGTTGTCCGGGCCTGCCGGTGGCCTGTGGGGAAGCCTGCACGCTGGCAACCGTACCGGACATACCCGGTTGCTTACTTTCGATATGGGTGGAACTTCCACTGACGTTTCTATCATTGATGAACGGCTTAATTTAACCACCGGTGCGGAAATTGCCCGCTTACCTGTTGCCGTACCGACGCTGGATATTCATACCATAGGCGCCGGCGGCGGTTCGATTGCCTGGATTGACGACGGCGGCCTGTTACAAGTAGGCCCCGAGTCCGCCGGCGCGGCCCCGGGGCCGGCCTGTTATGGGCAGGGGGGTAAAGATGCCACCGTTACAGACGCGCACGTGGTATTGGGACGGCTGCCCGCAAGTTGTAAGCTGGCGGGAAATTTGCAGTTACGTTACACCGCGGCGGTAACCGCAGTTGCCAGTCTCGCGCGGCGTTTGCGTATAGATGTGCAAACCTGCGCGCAGGGAATCGTGCGTGTTGCCAATGAACAAATGGTACAGGCGTTACGCCTGATGTCAGTGCATCGCGGCCATGACCCAGGAGATTTTACTTTGGTGAGCTTTGGCGGCGCCGGCGGGTTACACGTGTGTGAGTTGGCACAGGCGCTTAACATGCGCGTTGCGCTGGTACCTGCGCGTGCCGGGGTATTGTCGGCATTCGGCTTGTTGGTCGCGCCGCCGGGAAAGGAAATATCGCAAAGCTATATCCGTCTGCTGGATGATTGCCGGGATCAGCGACTGACGGCAATATTCCTGCAACTGGAGCAAAAAATCAGCCAGGAATTGGTGCCTGAGGCCGGGCAAAAATTTCAACTTAAGCGAGAAATAGACCTGCGTTATCAGGGCCAGGCCGCAACCTTGAAATTAGATTGGTCAACTGGTGAGCAGGTCGCGCAGGCATTTCATGCCCGGCACAGACGTCGATTCGGCTATGCCCTGGAGATGCCCGTAGAGGTGGTGAACCTGCGCCTTACCGCAAGCGGCGAAAGTGCTGACTTACGGTTGCCAGGTGGCTTGCGACAAACGCCTGGGCTCCCGATTAAACGTGTAAAGCTACATGGGTTAAACCGACTGGCGGCTGTGTACAGACGTGTGGATATTGGTCAAAATCAAGTGCTTACGGGAGCTGCTATCGTTATTGAAAAGGCCGCGACGGTGTACCTCCCGCCAGGTTGGCGCGCCTCGCCGCAAGCCCCGGGGGACTTGTTGTTGGAACGCGCAAAGTAAAATCAGGTGAATATCCGTTAACAATGGCCCTGGTGCTTGCTCACCGCCATCACCAACACGTATGATACGGTCATGAGTATAGCCGTCCTGGTGGTAACCGCAATAATGATCAACTGGAATTGTACATGCCTGATGGATTGATTATGCTGCCCTGGTGGGGCTATCTGGTTCTTGCCCTGATCCTTACTCACGTTACTATCATGTCAGTAACGTTGTACTTGCATCGTTGTCAGGCGCACCGCGCATTAGATCTGCATCCCCTGGTAGCACACTTTTTTCGCTTTTGGTTGTGGATCACCACTGGCATAGTAACCAGGGAGTGGGTTGCGATTCATCGCAAACACCACGCCAAAACTGAAACCGCGGAGGACCCACATAGTCCACATGTAAAGGGTATCGGGATGGTATTCTGGCAGGGCACAAAATTGTATCGGAAGGAAGCCAGGAACCTGCAAACCTTGCAGAATTATGGTCATGGCACACCTAACGACTGGGTTGAACGTAACCTCTACGCACGCTTCAGTTTCGCCGGTCTTACGGCTATCTTAATCTTAAATGTCGGGCTGTTTGGAGTTGCCGGGGCATTTATCTGGGCCTTCCAGATGATTTGGATTCCGCTCACCGCGGCTGGGGTGATCAATGGTATCGGTCATTATTGGGGCTATCGAAATTTTGAAACCGCGGACGGCGCCACTAATATAATAAATTTTGGCATCATCATTGGCGGTGAAGAGCTGCATAACAACCATCATGCTTATCCCAGTTCAGCGAAACTGTCCAGCAAGTGGTGGGAATTTGATTTGGGCTGGTTGTACATTACGTTGTTAGCGTTTTTGCGGCTGGCCAAGGTGCGCCGCCGCGCACCGCGACCGACCAGATTGGTTGATAAAACTAAAATCGACCTGGACACGGCCAGGGCCATCGTTGCCAGTAAGTTGCACGTGATGGCGGATTACGCGCAGTGGGTAACTTTGCCAACTTTTCAGAATGAGCTGTCAAACGTTGATGCGCGCTATCAGAAACTTGTACGTCAAATGCGCGCCGTGTTAATACGGGAAGACAGCCGTCTAAAATCTTTGCATCGCCAACACTTGCAGGAACTGTTGCGCAATAGCGAGACGTTACAAGTCGTATATGAGTTTCGTCGCAAGCTACAGGCGCTGTGGAATGAGGCGCATACCAGCCACGAACGTTTGATTCAGGCAATTATGCAGTGGTGCAAAGAGGCCGAGGCTACCGGCATTAAGGCGTTGCAGGATTTCGCGCGCGGCTTGCGGGGTTACGCGCTAACCGCGGATTATGGTTAGCTTCAGAAGATATAAACATGCAGGTACAGGATAATACGTAATATATTATTCAGTACCGGCACGCGGCCGGTGCCTACAAAAGTCTTTCTATCAGGTTCCAATTATCCTTGAATATTGTGTTAAATCTTTTTCATGAAAAGTGCTGTGGGCGGATTGCGGATTTTTGGATCTTATGCCATAAAGAGTCATCGCAGGTACAGTTATACAATAAGTTAAGCCCCATAAAAGGAAACTACTCCACGGTAACGGATTTGGCCAGGTTGCGCGGCTGGTCGACGTCGGTGCCTTTAAGTACCGCGACGTGGTAGGCCAGCAGTTGTAACGGCACGGCAAATATAATCGGGGCCACGGCGTTCTCGGGCGCATCAATTTCTATGACGATGACGTCAGGCTCTGAAATGAAACCGCAGCCGGCATCTGCAAATACGTGTAATACACCGTGGCGCGCGCGAACTTCCTCAAGATTCGATTTTAGTTTTGCAAGCAATTCATCGTTGGGGGCCACCGCGACAACTGGGACTTTGTCATCCACCAGTGCGATAGGCCCGTGCTTTAGTTCCCCGGCCGGGTAGGCTTCGGCATGAATGTAAGAAATCTCCTTTAATTTTAACGCCCCTTCCATCGCTACCGGATGATGGATGCCGCGGCCTAAAAATAAAGCGTGCTGTTTATCGCCATAGTGTTTCGCCAGTTCTTTAGTCCTGACGTTCAGTTCCAGTACCTGGTTAATTCTTGCAGGAAGGTTTGCCAGCTGTTCTACCAGTGTTTTTTCCAGTTCATCGCGCACACCATGCCGACGGCCGGTAATAATTACCAGCATCAACAAAGCGACCAGTTGCGTGGTAAAGGCCTTGGTGGAGGCCACGCCGATTTCAGGCCCGGCGTGGGTCATCAACGCCAGATCGGATTCACGCACTAACGAGCTTTCGGGCACGTTACATATTACCAGTGAACCGATGTAGGACTGCTGTTTGGCCAGCTGTAACGCGGCTAACGTGTCCGCGGTTTCACCAGATTGGGAAATGGTTACGAATAAGGTGTCGGGCAGTATTATATGTTTGCGGTAGCGAAATTCGCTGGCGATATCCACAAAACAGGGAATCCCGGCAATTTCTTCAAACCAAAACCTGGCAATGAGGCCAGCATGGTAGCTGGTACCGCAGGCGATGATTTGCACTGTCCTGGTTCGGTCTAAAATTTGCCCGGCCTGTGAACCCAGTACTTGCTCAGCAATACGCCCATTGATGAGTCTGCCCTCAAGTGTATCGGCAATCGCTTGTGGTTGCTCATAAATTTCTTTGAGCATGTAGTGTGGGTAGTCTCCTTTCTCTGTAGCCTCGGCAGATAGCTTGCTGGTTTTTGTGGCGCGCGCTACGGCAAGTCCCGTATGGTCAAATATTTTTACTTGCCGGCACGTGATTTTCGCGATATCGCCATCCTGTAAAAAAATAAATTGCTGAGTCTGCGTCAACAAGGCCTGCAGGTCCGAAGCGATAAAGTTTTCCTGCTCGCCGATGCCGATCACCAACGGACTGCCACGCCGTGCCGCAATTAACGTGCCTGGTTCATTTTTGTCGATCACACCCAGCGCGTAAGCGCCGCTCAAATCTTGTATAGATTGATTTACCGCCGCCAACAAATCGCTACCCTGATCCAGATAAAAAACGATTTGATGGGCGATGACTTCGGTATCGGTGTCTGAAGTAAAGCTGAATCCCTGTTTGATTTGTCGCTTCTTAAGGGCCTCGAAATTCTCGATGATGCCGTTGTGAACTATCGCCACACGACCATTACAAATGTGTGGATGGGCGTTGTTTGCCGCCGGCGCGCCATGCGTTGCCCAGCGGGTATGGGCAATACCTAATTCTCCCGCGAGAGTGGATTTATCCAGGGCGTCGCTTAATTCACTGACCTTGCCGGTTTTGCGAATACGCTCAAGCGCCCCATTGGCAAGCACCGCGAGACCCGCTGAATCGTAACCGCGGTATTCCAGACGACGCAGGCCTTCCAGTAAAATCGGGGCCACGTTTCGGTGTGCAACTGCACCAACTATGCCGCACATGGCTATTTATTCTCCTGCCTTTGCCGGACGCTGCCAATTATCCAGGGTGACTTGTTTGCAGCGCGTAAGCGTGAGTTTTCCCTTGGGTGCATCCCTGGTGATAGTAGACCCGGCACCAATAGTAGCACCATCGCCTATGGTGATTGGCGCCACAAACTGCGTGTCCGAACCAACAAATACGTTATCACCGATGATCGTGCGATGTTTGTTAGCCCCGTCATAGTTGCAGGTAATGGTGCCGGCACCAATATTAACGTGCGCGCCTAATTCGCTATCTCCTATGTAACTCAGGTGGTTAATTTTACTGTCTGCCCTGACCCTGGATTTTTTAATTTCAACAAAATTGCCCACTTTCACGTTTTTATCCAGCCTGGTGTCTGGGCGCAGGCGCGCAAATGGCCCCAGTTCACAGTTGTTGCCGACGGTGGCATTTTCAATATGGCAGTTGGCATGGATGCAGGTGCCGCTTCCAATGGTGGAGTTAATAATGATGGTGTTGGCGCCAATTTTGACGCTGTCGCCTAATTGGTTAGTGCCTTCAAACACGGTGTTGACGTCTATTTCAACGTCTTCGCCAACGCGCAAATTACCGCGCACGTCGATTCTGTGCGGGTCCATGAGCGTGGCGCCGTCATGCATTAACCGCGCCGCGATACGCCGCTGGTATAGCCGTTCTACTTGTGCAAGTTGGACCCGGTTGTTAATTCCCAGCACTTCATCAGGGTCGTTACAGATGATTGCCTCAACCTTGCGTTGGCTTTGCACTGCCAATGCAGTGCAGTCCGTCAGGTAGTATTCCTGCTGCGCATTGTTGTTGTTAACCTGCGCCAGCCATGCTTGCAGCAACTCAACGCGCGTCGCCAGAATACCGGTGTTGATTTCATTGATGACGAGCACGTTGCTGTCGGCGTCTTGTTGTTCAACGATGCGCTGTACCTTGCCTTGCGCATCACGCACGATGCGTCCATAGCCAGTGGGGTCACTTAATTCAGCAGACAATAAAACCAGATCGTGCCGTCGCAGTCGCAGCAGCAGCGATTGTATGGTGTCGGCAACCAGTAGTGGCGTATCTGCATATAAAACCAGTACTGTGCGGTCATCTTTCAGGTGTGGCAGAACCTGTTGCACGGCGTGGCCGGTGCCGGCTTGCTGGCGTTGTAGATACCAGTGGATGGAGTCGTCATCAATAGCCGCCTTAACCTGATCATTCCCATGCCCGACTACTATATGAATCGCTTGTGGAGACAGGCTCTGCGCGCAAGCTATCACGTGCGCCAGCAGCGGCCGTCCGGCTACTTTATGCAACACCTTGGGCACGGTGCTACGCATGCGTTTACCCTGACCAGCGGCGAGAATGATGACGTGTAGTTTCATCGGGAATATTTAATGCCGTTTATTGATGATGCTCGCAACTGTACTGGAGGACGGCGGCAATCAGCGGGCCAGGCGACTATCTCTTCAACTTACGCATTCTCTCAATCATGCGCAGCTGCTCGGCAGCCCTGACCAATTCGGCCTGAGCGGTGGCGGCATCAAAGCTGCCTTTTTGGTCTTTGAGCGTATCTTCCGCCCGTTGCCTGGCTTGCAGGGCCTTTGCCTCGTCGAGATCTTCCGCGCGCATGGCCGTGTCGGAAAGTACCGTGACCAGGTGCGGCTGAACTTCGAGAATCCCGCCCGAAATATAGAGGTATTGATCCGCTTCGCCTTCAACCTCGATTTTCAATTCGCCAGGCCGTAAGCCGGTAATCAACGGCGTGTGGCGTGGATAGATGCCCACGTCACCCATTACCGCCGGTGCAAACACGGCAGAGATAGTGCCGGAAAAAAGTTCCTGTTCCGCACTCACTACGTCAAGCTGCATGGTCATCGCCATATCATTTCCTTATAGTGACGCAGCCTTTCTGACCACGTCTTCAATGTCGCCCTGCATATAAAAGGCTTGTTCCGGCAAGCGATCGTGCTCGCCCTCAACAATGGCTCTGAAACCGGAAATGGTGTCTTGTAAAGATACTATCGCGCCCGGGGTTCCAGTAAACACTTCTGCCACGGAGAATGGTTGAGATAAAAAGCGCTGAATTTTCCGCGCGCGCGCCACTACTTGTTTGTCTTCCTCAGACAGTTCGTCCATGCCCAGTATGGCAATGATGTCTTTAAGTTCTTTGTAACGTTGTAGCGTATTTTGCACGGCGCGCGCGGTGTCGTAGTGTTCCTGCCCGACTATCAGCGGATCAAGCTGACGGCTGGTTGAATCCAATGGATCCACCGCCGGATAAATCCCCAGTTCCGCAACCTGCCGCGATAACACTACAGTTGCGTCCAGGTGCGCAAAAGTCGTCGCCGGCGATGGGTCGGTCAGGTCATCCGCGGGCACGTATACCGCCTGAATCGAGGTGATTGAGCCGCTACTGGTAGAGGTAATGCGCTCTTGCAATGCACCCATTTCTTCAGCCAGGGTGGGCTGATAACCGACGGCGGAAGGCATACGCCCAAGCAGTGCGGATACTTCCGTTCCGGCTAAAGTATAGCGATAGATGTTGTCAATAAACATGAGCATGTCGCGCCCTTCATCACGAAAGTGCTCGGCTATGGTCAGGCCCGTTAAGCCTACCCGCAGACGGTTGCCCGGCGGCTCGTTCATTTGCCCATACACCATCGCGACTTTGTTGAGCACGCCAGCATCTTTCATTTCATGATAAAAGTCATTGCCTTCGCGGGTTCGCTCGCCCACGCCGGCAAATACCGACAGCCCCGAGTGTTGTTTGGCAATGTTGTTGATGAGTTCCATCATGGCGACGGTCTTACCAACCCCGGCACCGCCAAATAGTCCGATCTTGCCGCCTTTGGCGAAGGGACAGAGCAGGTCAATCACTTTAATGCCGGTTTCAAGTAGTTCGTTGCCGCCGGCCTGTTCTTCATACGTCGGTGGCGCTCGGTGAATCGGCATGGTTAATTCGGCACTGATAGCACCGGCGTTATCCACCGGCTCGCCTAATACGTTCATAACCCGACCCAGCGTCTCGGTGCCGACCGGCACCGAGATTGGCGCCTTGGTGTTGGTAACCCCGAGCCCACGCTGTAAGCCGTCCGAGGCGCCCATGGCGATAGTGCGTACAACACCATCGCCAAGCTGTTGTTGTACTTCCAGGGTGAGGTTTTTAGCTTCTACTATCAGGGCGTCGTAAATGTTGGGCACGTGTTCACGTGCAAATTCAACGTCTACCACTGCGCCAATGATTTGAACAATTTGGCCCGCGCTCATGTGTTTCCCTCTTTGCAATTTAACTTAAGGTAAGGCATGGAATTCCCTTAATTAACCATTGAACCAATCCGGTGATCAAACCGCGGCGGCCCCGCCGACGATTTCTGAAATTTCCTGTGTAATTGCCGCCTGACGCGCCTTGTTATAAGCAAGCTGCAATTCAGATATAAGTTCGCCGGCATTGTCCGAGGCGCTTTTCATGGCGATCATTCTTGCCGACATTTCACACGCCACGTTTTCTACTACGCTTTGATATACAACCGATTCAATATAGCGTGTCAATAACCCGTCCAATACTGTTTTTGCGTCCGGTTCGTAGATGTAGTCCCAGTAGTGCTTTAATGCTTCACGCTCCTCTGGTACCAGTGGCAATAACGTCGAAACTTTTGGTGTTTGCGTCATGGTGTTGACAAATTCATTTTCAACCAGGAACAGACGATTAATGTCGCGCTGTGTATAAGCATCCAGCATTGCCTTTACGCTGCCAATCAGGTCGTCAATATGAATGGTGTCGCCCAAATGGGAAACCTGGGAAACGATGTTGCCAGAAAATTTCTTGAAGAATTGCGCGCCCTTGGCACCAATCAGGCACAAGTCGATTGCTGCGTTTTGCCGTTGCCATTCCCGCATGGCGTTTAACGCGGCCTTAAATGTGTTGACGTTCAGACCACCGCATAATCCTCTGTCGGTGGAAACAATAATAAAACCAACGCGCCTCACCTCGGGGTGTTCAAGCAAAAATGGATGGTTGTATTCCGCATGGGCATTGGCCAGATGACCAATTACGTTGCGCATCTTGCGTGCATACGGGCGCGTCGCGCGCATGCGATCCTGAGCTTTGCGCATTTTGCTCGCGGCCACCATTTCCATGGCTTTGGTAATTTTTTGGGTATTTTTAATACTCGCTATCTGTGCGCGTATTTCTTTTTCGCCGGCCATTATGCTTGTCCTTTACCAGCTGCCTTTGGCCTTAAAGTCCTGCACGGCTTGGTGTAACGCGGCTTCAATATCGTCGTTGTAATCACCGGTGTCATTAATCCTGCCTAACAGGTCTGTATGCCGCGAGCGCATAAAGTCGTGCATGGCGCGTTCGAATTGTACGACTTTGCCAACTTCGACGTCATCGACGTAGCCCTGATCCACGGCGAATAAGGACGCTGCCATGTCAGCAATGGTCAACGGTGTGTATTGAGGCTGTTTCATCAATTCCATTACCCGTTCGCCACGTTCCAGCTGCTTACGAGTCTGCTCATCAAGGTCTGAAGCAAACTGCGAAAATGCCGCCAACTCGCGATATTGCGCCAACGCCAGGCGTACGCCGCCACCAAGCTTTTTAATGATCCTGGTCTGTGCGGCACCACCCACCCGCGATACTGAAAGCCCGGCGTTTATGGCAGGCCGAAACCCGGCGTTGAATAAATCACTTTCTAAAAAGATTTGACCATCGGTAATCGAGATCACGTTTGTGGGTACAAACGCCGAAACGTCGCCGGCCTGGGTTTCAATGATTGGCAAGGCAGTAAGCGATCCGGTTTTACCCCGCACTTTGCCATCGGTGAATTTTTCTACGTAGTCTTCATTCACGCGAGAGGCGCGTTCCAACAGTCTGGAGTGCAGATAGAATACGTCACCAGGATACGCCTCACGGCCCGGCGGACGCCTCAATAACAGGGATACCTGACGATA
This sequence comes from Gammaproteobacteria bacterium, assembly GCA_963422595.1. GTDB lineage: Bacteria > Pseudomonadota > Gammaproteobacteria > UBA4575 > UBA4575. The sequence goes on along the minus strand of OY730298.1, from coordinate 456,015 downwards.
GGCCCAGGCCTGTTTGGTTAAGTCGTCGTAGATAATGAGCGCATCTTCACCACGATCGCGGAAGTATTCGCCCATGGCACAACCTGAATAGGGCGCGATATATTGCATGGCCGCGGACTCTGAGGCACTTGCCGCAACTACGATGGTATGCTGCATCGCATCGTGTTCTTCGAGCTTGCGTACTACGTTGGCGATGGATGAGTTCTTTTGTCCAATGGCAACATAGATACATTTGATGCCAGTGCCTTTCTGGTTAATGATGGTGTCAATTGCAAGCGCGGTTTTGCCGGTCTGACGGTCGCCGATAATAAGCTCCCGCTGACCGCGCCCGACAGGCACCATGGCATCAATGGATTTCAGGCCGGTCTGTACCGGCTGACTAACGGATACGCGCTCGATTACGCCAGGCGCGATTTTTTCAATCGGGGAGGATACGCTGCAATTCACCGCACCCTTGCCATCAATGCTGCTACCTAACGAATCCACTACGCGACCCAGTAATGCGTCGCCAACGGGCACTTCCAGAATCCTGCCAGTGCAGGAAACTTTGTGCCCTTCGGTAATGTGCCTGTAATCGCCAAGCACTACCGCACCCACGGAGTCGCGCTCCAGGTTCAATGCCATGCCAAAGGTGTTGCGTGGAAACTCCAGCATCTCACCCGCCATAACCTCGGCAATACCATGAATGCGCACAATACCATCGGTAAGACCAACTACGGTGCCTTCGGTGCGCGCCTCTGCAACCGTTTCAAAACTTTCAATACGTTGTTTGATAAGTTCGCTGATTTCAGTTGGGTTAAGTTGCATTTTTGATTCCTCTTGATTTACCCATAACCTAATGTATTAGAGCCGTAGCAAGCCTGTCGAGGCGTCCACGCACGCAGCCATCAATGACTAAATCACCCGCGCGTATCACCGCACCACCAATCAGCGCCTTGTCTGTGCGCGAGCGCAGACGCACATTTTTGCCTAAACGCCGTTGCAGCGCCGCTCTAATCCTCGCCAGCCGCTTGTCGTCAATAGCACTGGCCGCTATGACTTCCGCATCTACCGTGCCTTCCGCATCGGCACGATAGTATTGGTACATGGCCGCAATTTCGGGCAGCAGGGGAATACGGTTGTTTTCGGCTAACAGCCTGATAAAGTTTTTGCCAGGTTCGTTTATGTGTTGTGCACATACTGCGATCAGCAGGTCTGCGGCTTGTTGTTGAGAGAGCCTGGGGCTGCCCAGCACCGCGCGCATGGCCGGGTCATGGGCGACGGCGGCCATGTACGCCAGCATCTCGCTCCATTTGGCTTGCTCGCCGTTGGCATTGGCAAGTTCAAACGCGGCGCGCGCGTAAGGTCTGGCAGTGGTGGTAAGTTCTGACATTTTCCCGGTTTGCGTTGCGCTGCACCCTGAAGTTAAATCTGCGCCGCCAGTTCGTCCAGCAGTTTCTGGTGCGAACGTGCATCGATTTCTTTTTTCAAAATACGCTCGGCAGCCGCTATGGCGACTGTTGATACTTGTACGCGCAGTTGTTCCCGGGCCTGGGTTACCTGTTTTTCCACTTCGGCATGCGCCGCTTCTTTAATGCGATCGCCTTCTGTAACTGCATCGGTTTTGGCGTCTGCAACGATTTCATTGGCGCGTCTTTGTGCCTGGTTCAGGATCTCCGAGGCTTGTTGTTTCGCCTCTTGTAGCCTTTTTTCAGCATTTTTTTCGGCCTGTTGTTGTTGCTTCAGGCCACGTTCGGCTTCGGCAAGCCCATCAGCGATTTTCTTTTTGCGCTCATCCAGCGCCGTCATAATAGGTGGCCATACGAATTTCATGCAGAACCAAACAAACACGATAAACGCGATGGTTTGACCAAATAACGTTAAATTAATACTCATGCTTATCCTCTGGGTGCTGATTGTCACCAATCCGGCTTTAGCCCGCGCCCCCAACCACCGCGAATAATACGTATAAGCCAATAGCGATTGCGATAACGGGAAGCGCGTCCACTAAACCCATGACGATAAAGAATTGTGTCCTTAACATCGGGATGAGTTCCGGCTGCCTTGCGGCACCTTCAAGAAACCGGCCACCAAGAATACCGATACCGACGGCGGCACCGGCAGCACCGATACCTAACATGAGCGCACCGGCGACATAGAGTAATGCTACTGGTATTTCCATCTTATTCTCCTGTTACAAATTGCACAAAATCAATATTAAACCACTAGTGATGCTGGTGTGCCATATCGAGATAGACGATGGTCAACACCATAAAAATAAACGCCTGTAGCAGAATAATCAGTATATGAAAGATTGCCCAGCCTAACTGTAAAAATCCTCCCAGGGTACCCCAGATGATGCCGCCACTGTAGAGCAGGGCAATCAAAATAAAGATCATCTCGCCTGCATATAGATTACCAAATAAGCGCAGTGCCAATGACACTGGTTTGGATATTAACGAGATACCTTCCAATAATAAATTGGCAGGTAGCCCCCATTTGCCAAAAGGTTGAAATGCCAGCTCCCCGAAAAACCCTCCGAGGCCCTTTATTTTTATGCTGTAGTACAACATCAGGATAAACACCGAAAGCGCCATGCCAAAGGTTATATTGGGGTCGGTGGTGGATACAACCTTAAAGTATACGTGATGCGGATCGGCACCAAAAAAAGTCGCACCCACCCATTTCGCGGCCTCCGGGAGCCAGTCCACCGGTACCAGATCCATCAGGTTCATTAAGAATACCCAGACGAAAAGTGTCAGCGATAATGGCGCAACTAAATCATTTTTTGCGTTAAACGACCCACGTACGTTTTCATTCACAAAATCCACTATCCACTCAACAAAGTTTTGCAGGCCGCCAGGGGTGTCCGCGCACATCGATTTTGCGGCCTGGCGAAAAATGAGTAAAAAGAGAGCGCCCAGTACTACGGACCAAAGCATGCTGTCCACGTGTATGGCCCAAAACCCCATATCTGCCACCTCGGATGAGCTGTGCGCGAAGCCCCAGTGACCGTCCGGATGCCTGCCATACGTCCAGTTGGTCAGATGGTGCTGGATATATTCAGATGATGTGAGTGTGTCGCCAGCCATGTCAGGGAATTGGTCTGATTGTTCGGTTGTCGGATGCAGACGTAATCACTGGCACCAACCACGTGCATGATTGTGCCACGAAGTACGTGATAAATAATAGCAGTGGACGAACTTCCTTATAATTTATTAACACAACTGCAAATAGCGCAACGGTTATGGTTAGCTTGATGAACTCGGCCACGTATATAGACCATAATAAACTATACGGTTGCGCACATTTACGCCTGGTGAATAACTGACGCGCAAAGTATACATTTGGTAATGCGCAAATAACCCCCCCCAATAAGGCAGACACGACAAGTTCGCGCTTTACAAAAAACAGCACCCCCGCAATGCAGAAAGTAACCAGCCACTGCGCCGCAAGTATACGTCTGACAGGCGACGGCATGGTTAATTTTCGATCCAGACTACAGCAGTGGCCGCGGCTTAGCGGTTACGTCTGCGCACCATGTTCCACAAGTGGCGCGCAGTATAAAATTTGCGGCATAAAATCTCAATAGGGTTGATAAAAATTTAGCGTTGTTTTCAGCTCGGCAAAATTATCATGTCCTGGGCGCCAGTCGGCTGACGATTCCCTCCAGCTCATCAAGGCTGGTATAGCGAATCCGCACGTGCCCGCTACTATCGCGGCTATGCCGGATCGAAACGCTGGCGCCCAGCCGATCCGACAGCCTTTGTTCCAACCGCAGGACGTCTGGATCCGCATGGCTGGTGGCGCCGGCTTGCTTTACATTTTTTCCCGGCGTCCGCTTAATCAGGCCTTCGGCGGCACGCACCGAGAGCTGACGCCGCACGATGACGCGCGCGTAATTTATTTGATCGGTTTTATCCAACGCCAACAACGCGCGCGCATGACCCATCTCTATCTGGCCCTGGTGTAACATCTCTTTTACGGGCTCCGCAAGTGCCAACAGTCGCAAGCTGTTACTTACTGCCGCTCGCGAGCGACCCACCACTTTACCAATCTCCTGATGGGTAAGATGAAATTTTTCGATGAGGCTGGTAAACGCCTGGGCCTCTTCAAGCGCATTCAGGTCTTCACGCTGCACGTTTTCAATCAGGGCAATGGCCGCAGCTTCCTGGTCGCTGACGTCTTTAATAACCGCCGGGATCTCTTGTAAACCTGCCTGTTGCGCAGCACGCCAGCGTCGCTCACCGGCGATGAGCTGATACTCATCCGCGATCCTGCGTACCACTATCGGTTGTACTATGCCCTGTTGGCGTATCGAATCGGCCAATGTCTGCAATGCTTCGGGCGCTATTGTTTGCCTGGGTTGATATGGGCTCTGGTGTATCATTTCAACGGGTAGCTGCTGTAGCGATTTTTCTGTAGTCCCGACAGAGGCCTCGGCCTGAATCGCGCTCATTAGAACGTCTACGCCTAATGCACCTAAGCCACGCTTTTTTTTCAGCATGATTATACGTCGCTCTGGGTGCAGCCCGGTGGTGAAGGGGCGGCGATTATTGGTACTGCGTCACGACGTAGAATTTCGCCCGCCAAGGCCTGATACGCCAGTGCCCCACGAGCGTGTTTGTCATATAGTAACACTGGTAACCCATGGCTGGGTGCTTCGGCCAGAGTGACGTTGCGGGGGATAATGGTGTGGTAAACACTATCGCCAAAATGCGCTACCAGTTGCGCGGATACGTCATTAGCCAGATTATTGCGTGAATCAAACATGGTGCGTAACAGCCCTTTAATGTTAAGTTTTGGGTTGGCAGTCATGCATATACGTTCTATCGTATGGGTTAGCGCAGATAACCCTTCTAAGGCGTAGTACTCGCACTGCGTTGGAATGATGACACTGTCGGCGGCAACTAAACCGTTTACGGTAAGCATATTCAGTGAAGGCGGACAGTCAATAAAAATATATTCGTATTGCTCGCTGATTTCCCGCAAGGCCTCGCGCAGTTTGAATTCGCGTCCACGAATTTCCAGCAATTTCACTTCAGCAAAGGTGAGTTGTTCGTTCCCCGGTATTAAGTCATAACCGCCTTTGGTGCTATAAACAGTGCACTCGCGCACGGTTGCTTGCATGAGTAACACTTGGGCCGTGGTTTTTTTTACGGCTGCCTTGTCCACGCCAGAACTCATGGTGGCGTTGCCTTGCGGATCTAAGTCTATAAGTAACGTCGCGTGCCCGGTCGCAAACATGCAGGCCGCCAGATTAACGGCTGTAGTGGTTTTGCCTACACCACCTTTTTGATTGGTAACGGAGATTATTTTAGCCTGCATAACCGTCCGCCAGATTGGTATCGCGTTTGCCTGTCCGGTATTAGTTGGTAATGTGCCCGTGCATTTTAATGAATGACCAGTGGTTATGTAAATGGCTTTTTATACCCGCGTCTGTAATTCCGAAGGTTTTCAGCACTCATTTAAGCGCTGCGCCTGACCAGCCCGTTGGTTTTCAAATGTACCAGTAATAGTGAAATCGCTGATGGCGTAATGCCGGATATTCTCGCCGCCTGGCCGATGGTTAGTGGTCGCACTTCCAGGAATTTTTGTTTCGCTTCATTGGATAAACCCGTCACCGTGGCGTAATTCAAGTCTTCTGGTAGCTTTACGTCCTCTTGTCGCGCCAGTCGTCGTACTTGCGCCGCCTGACGCACTATGTAGCCTGCATATTTGGCCTGGATCTCAAGTTGTTCTCCCACTTCATGCGTAATCTCATCAAGCTCGTGGTTGGTTAATTCCCGCAGGTTCTGCAAGCTGATTTCCGGTCGGCGTAATAATGCGTACAGGCTATGCTCGCCAGTCTGACGGCTGGGCGGACGTTTGCGTTCCGTACCTGAGGTTGCTTTGCATCGCAGCGCGTCAATTGCAGCTGGTCGAAGATAAATACCTTGCAGCCGCCGGGTGTGTGTTTCAATGGCATCGCGCTTGGCAACAAATACCTGCCATTGGGCATCAGATAGACAACCCAGCTTACGCGCGGTCTCGCTAAGCCGCAAATCAGCATTGTCCTGGCGTAAGATTAACCTGTATTCAGCGCGACTCGTAAACATACGGTAGGGTTCCTGGGTGCCACAGGTTACCAGGTCGTCAATCATCACGCCGATGTAGGCTTCATCACGACGCGCAATCCAGGCGGCCTTGTCGCGCACTTGTCTGGCAGCATTGATGCCCGCGACCAGACCTTGCGCAGCAGCTTCTTCATAACCAGTAGTGCCATTAATCTGGCCCGCGAAATACAGGCCTTTGATGGCTTTTGTTTCCAGACTTGCCCGCAATCCCCGGGGGTCAAAAAAATCATATTCGATGGCATAGCCGGGGCGCGTGATATGTGCGTTTTCAAATCCTTTTATAGAACGAACGAATTCACGTTGGATCTCGTATGGCAGGCTGGTGGAAATGCCATTGGGATATATTTCGTGAGTTTGCAGCCCTTCTGGCTCAATAAAAATTTGGTGCCGGGTGCGCTCCGCAAAGCGCGTGACCTTGTCTTCTATGGAGGGGCAATAACGCGGGCCGGTACTATCAGCGTTGCCATTGTGCATAGGTGACAGATGCAGGCTTTGTTGAATAATCTCATGCGTGGTTTTATTGGTGTGGGTGATATGACAGTTCACTTGTCGCGGGTGCGGCGTGGTGCTCCCCATAAACGAAAATACCGGTGTAGGTGTATCACCAGACTGTACGGTGGTGCGCGTGTAATCCACGCTGCGACCATCAATGCGCGGGGGCGTACCTGTCTTCAGGCGACCACTGCGAAATGGCAATTCTCGCAGGCACCGCGCCAGTGCCAGTGCCGGCGGGTCCCCAGCACGGCCAGCTGCATAATTGGTGTCACCGACGTGGATTCTGCCGCTTAAGAAAGTGCCGGTGGTTAATACCGTCGCCTGGGCGTAAAATCTGATGCCGCCGGGCATCGTCACACCGTAGATATGCTCGCCCTGGATGATTAAACCATCAACGACCTGTTGAAAAATCCGCAGATTTTTTTGCTTCTCCAGACGCGCACGGATAGCGGCTTTATAAAGCCCGCGATCGGCCTGTGCACGCGTCGCGCGCACCGCCGGGCCTTTGCTGGAATTGAGAATGCGAAACTGTATACCGGCAGCGTCCGCGGCCAGGGCCATAGCACCACCCATGGCGTCAATCTCTTTGACCAGATGGCTCTTGCCGATACCGCCAATGGCGGGGTTACAGCTCATCTGTCCAAGCGTCTCGACGTTATGCGTGACCAATAACGTGTCACAGCCGATGCGTGCGGCGGCCAGCGCGGCTTCGGTGCCGGCGTGCCCACCGCCTACTACGATAACGTCATATGTTTGATCGCTGTTACTCATTGACCCCTTACTGGACCCCCTGCTGATTGAGATTGCCGTCAGCACGCCGGCGCGGTTACAATAGCGTTACCGATAAGCGGATTATTCTAAAAACGCCATCGCCATGCGGCATTATAACCAGGCCGACGTCACGATTCGACTATTTACCGATGCAAAATTCACTGAAGATTCGCCCGAGCAGATCATCGGCGGTTACGGCGCCGGTAATTTCCCGCAGGGCTTGTTGCGCCATACGTAATTCTTCCGCCACCAGTTCCAGATCGATGCTGCCAGTCATGCGTTGCAGTGCCAGCTGAATATTTTCCTGGGCGCGTTGCAGATCGATCAAGTGACGGCGGCGCGCAAGAAACGGCGTGTCACCCTGCTCACTGCCGTGTAGTCGGTTGATGATTCCCTCAAGCAAATGTTGCAGCCCGGCTTTGGTGCTGGCGGATACATAGATATGGTTGGCCTGAATACCTGGTTGTATGCGCGTCAGATCAATTTTATTGTGCACCCAAAGCAGTTTATTTTCATCAACATTGTCGGGAACACTGGGTTCCGTCTCTGCTTGCGAGGCGTCCACCAACCATAAAATAATGTCTGCCTGTGATACGGCTTGCCAGGCACGCTGAATGCCTTTAATTTCGACCGCATCTTTAGTCTCGCGCAGACCCGCGGTGTCGATCAACCGTACCGGCATACCGCGGATATCAATATCGGCACTTAATGGATCACGCGTGGTGCCCGGAATGTCGGTGACGATGGCAATTTCGCTTTGCGCTAACGCATTAAACAGACTCGACTTGCCGGTATTGGGCACCCCGGCGATGGCGATAGTGGCGCCGGTTTGTAAGCGTTCGCCACGGCGTGCCTGAGCGGATAGTTCTGTCAGCTGCAAATCCAGCTCGGTGAGTTTGCCGTGTATTTGTTTAACCTGTTGCACGTCGATCGCTTCATCCGCAAAATCCAGATGCGCTTCCACGTGGATGCGGATTTCCACAAGTTTGTCCAGCACTTCTTCAATACGAGCGGAAAACGCGCCTTGTAACGAGCGCGCGGCAGTACGCGCATTCTGTTCCGTGGTGCTGTTGATCAGGTCGGCTATTGCCTCGGCCTGGGTTAAATCAATTTTGTTGTTGATAAACGCGCGCAAGCTAAACTCCCCGGGCGAGGCCATGCGCGAGCCATGCGCGCACAAGGTTTTCAGCAGTAAACCAGATACCACCGGGTTGCCATGACAATGAAACTCCACCAGGTCCTCGCCGGTAAACGACGCCGGTGACTGAAAGTAAATGGCAATGCCCTGGTCAATAAGTCCATCATCGTCGGCATAAAAATTTGCGCACGTGGCCTGGCGCGGGGGTAAGTCCCGGCGTGTAACTCTGGTGGCAATTTTTAAGGCCTGATATCCGGATAAGCGCACTATGGCTAACGCGCCGCGGCCCAACGGCGTGGCGACGGCACAGATGGGTTCATCCGGTTGAGTTGACGCGCTGAACGACACGAACGCCCTGTAACTAACCTGAGCGCAGTCTTCAGTAGGCCTGCTTTTCTATGCGCCTGGTAATGACGTATTGTTGGGCGATTGACAGAATATTATTCATCAGCCAATACAATACTAAACCCGCCGGGAAAAATGCCATAAATACGGTCATCATAATCGGCATCATGGCAAATATTTTGGCTTGCATAGGATCAGGGGGGGTAGGATTCAGCTTAAATTGTATATACATGCTAATCCCCATTAACAACGGCAGCACAAAGATCGGATCACGTATGGAGAGATCGTGGATCCACAGCATGAAGGGGGCTTGTCGTAACTCAACGCTTTCGACCAATACCCAATATAACGCCAGAAAAACCGGCATTTGTACCAGGATCGGCAAACACCCCCCAAGTGGATTTATTTTTTCTTTTTTATACATCTCCATTACGGCCTGATTCAGCTTTTGTTTGTCGTTGGCGTAGCGTTCACGCAACGCTTGAAATCTGGGTTGAATTTTGCGCATACGAGCCATTGACTTATAGCTGGCCTCCGATAACTTAAAAAACACCAGCTTCACTACCACTGTCACGAGAATGATTGCGACGCCCCAGTTACCAACCTGTTTGTGAAACCATTCCAACAACCAGAATAACGGCTTTGAGAGTATAGAAAACATGCCGTAGTCTACGCTCAGATCCAGCCCTTCGGTGATTTTCTCCATTCGATGCTGAAGCTTTGGACCCGCATACAGGCGTCTCTTAAACTCGGCGGAAGCGTTTGGTTGAACGCTTTTGGGTGCAGATAATATTCCTATTAACAGCTGTCGCTCACCAGCGGCTCTGACTTTTTTACTGTAAAAGCGATTCTCCTCTTCGTCACCGGGGATCCATGCGGATACAAAATAGTGTTGTAACATGGCTACCCAGCCGCCTTTTACATTAATGCTGATCGGTTCTTCTGCAACGTCATCAAATGAGTGTTTATGATAAGCACCATCGTAATAGGCGGTACCGGTGTACGTCGGCAGGCGTAACCAACTTCGATTTTCCGGAATCGGGCTATGCCTTAATTGTTGGTATTGCCGACCAACCCAGGTCGAGGTTCCCCGGTTAATTACCCGGTGGGTTACGTCAAACACAAAGGAGTTGCGTCGAAACGTAAATATCTTTTCTACCTGAACGTTGTTGTCACCAGTCCAAAAAAGCCTTACCTCCACACTATCTTCGCCATCGGCCAGCTCATAGTGACGGCCCTCTGCCGTGTAGACGTGGTTATGGGTCGGCGCTAAAGAACCCGCAACTTGCCGGCCATCAGTTTTGTCATGCAGCAATCCTGATTGCACAATATAAGTACGGTTGTCGCTATACAACAACCGGAATGGCCGGTCTCGTTCCTTTAGTGAAACCGGGTAGGTTGGCAAGTCAAGCTGGCGAATATCGCCGCCTCGCGTATCGATAATAACGTCCAGCACGTCGGTTTTAACACGTATCCGTTGGCTCTGGTCCGTGGTTGCCCGGGTCTGGATTATTTCCGTCGGCGCCTGATTTGCGTCTGCGGGCACCGGCAGTGCCGGCAGGTCTGCGGATTTCTCAATCATATCTGCATTGATTATGCTGGCCTGGTCATCAGCAGCTGGTTGCGCCGCTGGTGACGGCGCCTGTTCCTGCTGCCAGGTAAGCCAAATCATATACAGTACAAAGGCAAGCGCCAGATATAAAAAAACCCTTTGGTTATCCATGCTGTTTACCTCTTGGTACCGGATCTATCCCGCCCGGATGCCACGGGTGACAACGAGCGAGGCGTTTGATAGCAAGCCAACTTCCGTAGCAGCTACCATGTTGCCGTATAGCGTCGATGGCATAAGCGGAACAGGTGGGATAAAACCGACAGTGATTTCCAACCCATGGACTCAATACAAAACGGTATATTTTAATACCACCGATAATAAGTTTGCTGATAACTGAACTCATGATTTAGCAAATGATTTCCAAAGCATTATCAACTGTCGTCTGCATTGATCTCGCTGCACAGTGGTGACAGGCCGCCTTAAAATTACCACAAAGTCACTTGTGGGCAACGTGGTCTTATTCAGGCGAAAACTTTCCCGGACTATCCTTCTTGCTAAATTTCTATCAACCGCGCGCCTTAGCTTGCGTTTCGCTATCATTATGCCCAAACGCGGATAACCAACCTGGTTCTCTCTGGATAGTACGAGAAAAACTCCGCGGCCTGATTTCGTGGCCCGATCAAAGACCCTTTGAAACTGGCCCGCGGTGCGTAGCCTTTCACGATGAGTAAACGAGCAGCATCCTACAGACAAAGAGCTACGGGCATAAACGCGCACGTCCTCGCGCGCGGCGGGCATTGATTATCGCACGACCACTTCTGGTCTTCATTCTCGCCCTGAAGCCGTGGGTACGCGCACGTTTTAAGTTGCTGGGTTGATAGGTTCGTTTCACAAGCTGTGCTAAGTTTTAAGTGCTTAGAGAAAAGTCTTAATAAGGTGCGCAAAAATAGTCGCCCTACTTACATTTGTCAACGATTATCTTCTAACATTAAACAGTGGATTACAATCCCGCTACTGGATAGACTTGTTGAACATGCAGTTGTTGTTCCGCGTGCGCAAAGCCTTTATAGCATCCAAAACATTGGAGTCCGATACATGACCAGCATCCTTTGGGAAGCATGTGTACACCAGCTTGAATCCAGATTAACCGAGCAGCAGCTCAATACCTGGATACGGCCACTACATGCAGTTGAGCGTGATGATGGACTGGTCCTGCTGGCGCCAAATCGATTCATTCTGGACTGGGTACGTGGCCACGTCCTGGATCACATTAAAGAACTGATTCCCGCGGATAATATCTCCGGGAACAATCATATCACCTTAGAAATCGGCAGTAATGACCGTAGTGCCCTACAAACTCAAACAGTGGCAGAAGCTCCCGTAGCGAAACCGCAAAGGCTCACCTGCAATCTTAACCCGAATTTCACCTTTGACACCTTCGTGGAAGGAAAATCGAATCAATTACCCAAGGCAGCCGCGCTACAAGTAGCGAGCCATCCAGGCAAAGCCTACAACCCGTTACTGATCTATGGTGGCGTGGGGCTGGGAAAAACCCATTTACTACACGCCATCGGCAACCATATACTAACCAACGATGCGGTCGCGAAAACCAGATATTTACACTCCGAGCGCTTTGTGGCGGACATGGTCAAAGCCTTACGACACAATACGATTAGCGAATTCAAACACTATTATCGATCAGTAGACATCTTATTAATCGACGACATTCAATTTTTCGCTGGGAAAGAACGCTCGCAGGAAGAATTCTTCCACACCTTCAACACGTTACTGGAAAACCAGCGACAAGTCATTCTGACTTGTGATCGATACCCAAAAGAAGTGGACGGTTTAGAGGAAAGATTAAAATCCCGTTTTGGCTGGGGTTTAACCCAAGCTATAGAACCCCCTGAACTGGAGACTCGCGTTGCCATCATGCAGCGTAAAGCCGAGTTATTAAATATAGAACTACCGCTGGAAGTAGCTTTCTTCATCGGCAGCCGCATCCACTCAAATATTCGGGAACTCGAAGGAGCGCTGCGTAGGGTCACCGCTAATGCCCAGTTTACCGGCACCCCGATCACACTTGAATTCGCCAAGGACGCCCTGCATGACCTGCTGGCATCACAAGACCGCTTAGTTACCATAGACAATATTCAAAAAACGGTTGCCGAATATTACAAAATGCGCGTATCTGACTTGTTATCCGCGCGGCGCAGCCGTTCTATTACCAGACCACGACAAATAGCAATGTCATTAGTAAAAGAATTAACCAACCATAGCTTACCCGAAATTGGTGATGCCTTCGGAGGACGCGATCATACTACGGTATTACACGCCTGCAAAAAAATCGGCGCCTTACGTGACAGCGACGTACGTATTGATAACGACTACATAAATCTGCTACGCAGCCTGAGTAGTTAATAAGCTGTGAACAAAAGTGGTATAATTAACCCTGTATCCGTGATGTTTATACTTTCCCCATTTTTACAACGGCAAATAAATCCCAAATTGCACCTGTTTATACCAGTTTTAATATTTTAAACCATTGATTATAAAAATAAAATTAAAGTTTTCAACAGACAACAGACGACTCAATAACAACTATTAATATTATTATGCAATTATCTATAATACGTGAAACCCTGCTGATACCACTGCAACAAATCATAGGTGCCGTCGAACGTAGACAAACGATACCGGCCCTGAATAACTTCCTGGTAAAGAAAAATGGTAGCAAGCTTTCCGTTACCGCAACCGACCTGGAAGTTGAACTCGTTGCTATCCTTGAGACCGAACCGCAGGATGATGGTGACCTGACTATTCCGGCCCGTAAACTACTGGATATATGTCGTTCGTTACCCGCACAGGCACAGCTTCAGATCAGCTCCAAGGACGGGAGGGTTAAAGTTAATTCAGGACGTAGTCGTTTCTCGCTTGCAATGTTACCGGCGGCGGACTTTCCGGTACTGGATGATCTGGAGCTTGATGCAAGTCTGGTAATCACTGAAAGTGAGCTGGGTAATCTGGTTGAAAAATCTGCCTTTTCCATGGCGCAGCAGGACGTGCGCTACTACTTGAATGGATTACTGCTGGAGGTGGACAACAAGCAGATAAAAACCGTGGCTACTGACGGACATCGTTTGGCGTTGTCGCAGATTCAGCACGAGTCGGAGCTGGATGGTACAAAGCGGATTATCGTACCGCGTAAAGGGGTGCAGGAGTTACAGCGCCTGCTATCAAAAGAAGACCGGCAGGTTACCGTGTCGTTAGGTAAAAACCATATTCGGGTCAATTTACCTGGCCTGCAATTTACCTCTAAGCTTATAGACGGTCGTTTCCCTGAATATCAGCGAGTGTTGCCTGACAGAGAAGGCAATCATGCTACCATGGACAGGGTTCTGTTAAAACAAGCACTGGCGCGAGCATCGATTCTGTCCAATGAGAAATATAAAGGCATTCGGCTGATTTTGGATGGCAGCACGATGACGATACAGGCGCATAATCCGGAGCATGAAGAAGCCGAAGATGAACTTGAGATTAACTATGAAGGAGAAAGACTGGAAATTGGATTCAATGTAGTCTATTTGTTAGATGCACTGAATGCATTAGAGTCAGAAACTGTGGAAATATTTATCAAAGACGCGAACAGTAGTGCTCTGGTTGTTGCTCCGGACAAGCAGGATAACTGCTATGTAGTCATGCCCATGCGCCTGTAATTTTGCAGGTTGTTGTATCTGTCAGTTGGCGCTACGCACCCTTTTTGTAGAGAACTTCAGGATCATCGAGCACTTGGAGCTTGCCTTTACAAGCGATGCGGTTTTGTTGTGCGGAGGAAATGGCGCAGGGAAGACCAGTGTCCTGGAAGCCATTGACTTCCTAAGTCGGGGTCGTTCGTTCCGCAGTCCACGTCTGGCGCCGCTGCTACGCACGGACAGCGAAAGTGTTACCGTTAGTGGCGAAATTGCTGATAGCGTGAACCGGACACACCTCGGCATTCAGAAATCTGCACATGAAACTATCTTGCGTTGTGATCAGAAAAAAGTTGCATCGATAGTAAATCATGCAGCCTGTCTGCCAGTAGTAAGCATGCATCCGGATAGTCACCGACTTGTGCAGGGAAGTGCGCGCTACCGAAGAAATTATTTAGACTGGTCTGCGTTTCACGTGAAACAGGATTTTTTACATGCGTGGCGCAGGTATAATAAATGCCTGCGCCAACGCAACCACGTCCTGAAACAATACCCTGAAGGAGGTCTTCCGCAGTTGGCCACTTGGACGCGCGAAATTAGTCTCATTGGATCCCAAATAGATCAGGCAAGGTTGGAGGTTTTTAAGGAAATTGAAACCGCTTTCACGACATATATCCATGATTTATTGCCGGAATGTGAAATTTACCTGGAATATTTCAAGGGTTGGCCAATGCAACTCACTTTATATGAAGCGCTTGAGCGCGATCGTCCACAAGAGTTACGGAACAAAACCACTCGTTGGGGGCCACATCATGCAGATATTAAAATATTCTTAAATCATCAGGCTGCCGCTTTAACGGCTTCTCGTGGGCAACAGAAATTGATTGCTGTCAGCCTTTTGCTTGCGCAGATAAAACATATGCAGCAAAAAAATATCCTCAAATGTGTGGCACTACTGGATGATATATGTGCTGAATTAGATTATCAACATGCTCAAGCGTTATTTGCCGCCTTACAGTCACTGGGCTGTCAGGTGTTTATCAGTGCCATTGAGCCTGAACAGGTTGATTTACAAGGCTGGGGTGCGGCGCAGGTGTTTCACGTGAAACACGGGAATTGCAAGCCCCTGGTTTGAAGTGCTGTTATAATTAATTCTGATGCCTTACGATTCCACTAACATTAAAGTCTTAAAAGGCCTGGATGCCGTTCGCAAGCACCCCGGTATGTATATCGGTGATACTGATGACGGCACCGGATTGCATCATATGGTGTTTGAGGTCGTGGACAACGCCATTGATGAGGCTTTGGCCGGGCACTGCTCGGAGATTCAAATTATTATCCATGCAGATGGTTCGGCAGCAGTTTTTGATAACGGGCGCGGAATTCCGGTGGACGTGCACGAGGAGGAAAATCGCTCAGCCGCGGAAGTTATCATGACAGTATTACATGCCGGCGGTAAATTTGACGACAACTCTTACAAGGTATCAGGCGGGCTGCATGGCGTAGGGGTTTCCGTAGTAAATGCGTTGTCTTCAGCGTTAACGCTTAGGGTGCAGCGTGGGGGATATAGCTATAAGCAGGAATATAAGGCTGGAAAACCATTATACCCGCTGAAGAAATTATCCAGGACCGACAAGACCGGAACAGTTGTGCGCTTCACTCCAAGCCCGACAATCTTTGGTGATACCACATTTCACTACGATATACTGGCAAAGAGATTGCGCGAATTGTCGTTTTTGAATTCTGGTGTATGTATTGCATTAAAAGACGAGCGTTCCGGAGAAAGTGACGTATTTCAATATGATGGGGGAATTCAAGCGTTTGTTGAACACCTCAATGCCAAGAAAACCCCGTTACATGAAACCGTTATTTATATAAATACCGAGCGTGAGACAATCGGCGTGGAAATTGCGCTACAGTGGAATGATTCCTATCATCAGGAAAACATCTTTTGCTTTACTAACAACATCCCCCAACGAGACGGTGGTACCCACCTTGCTGGTTTGCGTGGCGCGCTGACGCGCTCGCTAAACCAATACATGGAAAAACAGAGGATCACGAAGAAGCACAAAATCACCATAACGGGTGACGACGTTCGTGAAGGTCTTACCGCAGTATTGTCTGTCAAAGTTCCTGATCCGAAATTTTCTTCACAGACCAAGGACAAACTGGTTTCGTCACAGGTAAAAGGGGTTGTCGAATCTACCTTGTCGGAGTTTTTACAAGACTTCATGCTGGAGAATCCCACTGAAGCCAAAGCAATCGTTGTAAAAATCATTGAGGCGGCGCGAGTGCGCGAGGCAGCGCGCAAGGCGCGGGAGATGACGCGGCGCAAAGGGGCGTTAGAGATTGCCAATCTGCCTGGCAAATTGGCAGATTGTCAGGAAAAAGATGCAGCCTTGTGCGAATTATTTTTGGTAGAGGGAGACTCCGCTGGCGGTTCTGCAAAACAGGGGCGCGATCGTCATACTCAAGCGATTCTCCCCTTGAAGGGAAAAATTCTGAACGTGGAAAAGGCGCGCTTTGATAAAATGCTGTCTTCCGCGGAGGTGGGTGCGTTGATCACGGCGTTAGGTTGTGGTATTGGCAAAGAAGAATTTGATGCCGATAAACTTCGTTATCATCGCATCATTATCATGACTGACGCCGACGTTGATGGCTCGCATATTCGCACCCTGCTGTTGACGTTTTTTTATCGACAAATGCCAGAGCTGATTGCTCGCGGGCACCTGTATATAGGGCAACCACCGCTGTACAAAGTTAAAAAAGGTAAGCAGGAACAATATGTTAAAGATGATGCGGAACTACACGCGCATTTATTGCAACAAGCTTTAGAAGACGCCAGCCTGCATGTAAATGGTGCCGCTCCGGCCATATCCGATAGTGCGCTTGAGGCGTTGAGTAAAAGCTACTTCGTTACCCTGTCTGCTATACAAAGATTGCGGCGCGCGCATGAACATAGGGTGTTGATGGAAATGCTGCGCACGCCAGCCCCCGATGTTGATTCTTTAGCGGACAGAACCACGCGAGAGGCACTACACAAATGGTTGGAAATCATTGCCAAACGGCTTAATCAGCAGCCGCCGGCGGGCACGCGATTTACTGTCGATGCAGACCAGGACAAACAGCCGGCACAGCTTACTTTGATAAAATGGGTACATGGTTTGGCCAGTGATCAGATCTTTCACGAGGAATTTTTTGCCTCAGCTGATTTTCAATTACTGCGGGATTTTGCCACCCGGCTTGATAGCTTGCTTGAGCAGGGGGCATTTATACGCCGTGGTGAACACCGGCTTGCAACCCAGGACTTTATAACGATGATGGACTGGCTTATGCAGGAAGCTAAGCGCGGCCAGACCATTCAGCGCTATAAAGGCTTAGGTGAAATGAATCCTGAACAGCTTTGGGAAACCACAATGAACCCTGATACGCGCCGCTTAATGCAAGTGAATATTGAAGACGCCATCGCCGCAGACGAAATATTTACCACCCTGATGGGCGATCAGGTGGAGCCACGCCGAGACTTTATTGAACGCAATGCCGCTGCCGCCGTGAACATCGACGTTTAATGTAATCCATTGATTTTATTATAAATAATCGTTAGGAAAGGCTTAAGAAATAAACATCGGCGATAGCCACTGGCTACTTCTCGCAGGTGCCATGTGTCACCTGGGGACGAAATTTTTTACTACAAAATTTGCATTAGTGGACTTAATGCGGTGCTTCCCGGAACCACTTCGGTAATGGAAAAACCACGTTTTCCGGTTCTCCAACCTCTTCCACAAGTTCTACATAGGGCTGTTTGTTTAAATGTGCCAGTACTTGTTTGACAGAAATTTCCGGGGCGGAAGCGCCCGCAGTAACGCCAACTCTGGTGTTCTTAGTTAACCAGGCATCTTTAATCTGTGCCGGGCCATCAATGAGATAAGCCTCAACCCCGCGCTTATCCGCAATTTCTTTGAGTCGGTTAGAATTAGAGCTGTTTGCAGAGCCGATGACTAACAGCAGGTCACAATTTTCAACCAGCTTTTTTACCGCGTTCTGCCGATTTTGAGTTGCGTAACAGATATCGTCTTGCTTGGTGCCGACAATATTGGGAAAGCGTTGTCGCAGTGCGTCAATTACGTCGCCGGTATCATCTACGGACAACGTAGTCTGCGTGACAAAGGCAACTTCGTGCGTGTCCTTTACTTTAAGCGCAGCTACGTCATCCACATTTTCAACCAGATGAATTTTTCCGCCGCTGGCCTCACTATATTGACCCATAGTGCCCTCAACCTCGGGATGTCCTTTATGACCGACCAAAATTGTATCAAGTCCGGATTTACTGTAGCGCGCAACCTCCAGGTGAACTTTAGTCACCAGCGGACACGTAGCGTCGAACACCTCTATGTCACGGTTCGCAGCCTCCTCCCGTACTGCCTGGGAGACGCCATGGGCGCTGAATATTACGGTGGAACCATTCGGGACCTCGATTAGCTCATTGACGAACACGACGCCTTTGCCCTTAAGATCGGTAACCACGAGTTTGTTATGCACGACTTCATGACGAACGTAAATAGGGCTGCCAAATAACGTTAAAGCGCGCTCCACAATTTCAATGGCACGCTCCACTCCCGCACAAAACCCGCGCGGATTGGCAAGCACTATCTCCATCAATCGACGCGCTCCCGGGTAACCAGGGCTTGCATAATCATCAGTGCCGCGCCGAGGAAAATCGCCGAATCTGCCAAATTAAACGTAGGCCAATGACACAATCCCGCGCTCGTTTGGTAGAACAAAGGCAGGCATTTTGTGGCACTGGAATAATAAAACCAATCGATGAAATCAATTACATGTCCGTAAAAAATCCGGTCAATTACATTGCCGGTTGCGCCGCCCAAAATCAATGCCAGACTTATTGCCAGCAGCTTCTCTTTCGAGGTAAGTCTTTGCAGCCAGAACAGCACAAAAACACTTACGCCTATCGCCAATGCAGTGAGAAACCAGCGCTGCCAGCCACCGGCATTGCTTAACAGGCTAAAGGCCGCGCCCCGGTTGAAGGTCAGTGAAAAGTTAAAAAAGGGTAAAAACGGATACGGCTCATATGCTACCAGCAGATAAACCGCAACTTGCTTACTGGCCTGATCGGCGATAACCACGCATATCGTCAACCAAAGCCACTTAAGCATAAAGCCTGGTCTCGCCCGATCCATCTGGTAGATTGCTTATGCAGCGGCTACAGATTTTCCGGTGTTTAGGGTCCGCGCCCACCTCCTTACGATAGTGCCAGCAGCGCACACATTTTTGATGCGCCGACTTTTTTACCTCGACAAAGTATTCTGCTCCGTCTGCGTTACGTAGTTTTTTAGCCGTTTCCGGCGGTGCTGCATTTTCGATGATGGCTGCGTACGAGGTAATAAATACAAAACGCAATTCATCGTTTTTAACCTTCTTCAGGTACGCAGGTGCTTGCCAAATCGTTACTTCCGCGTCAAGCGAGGCACCAATTTCCTTATTATTGCGAAGTCCCTCCAGTTGTTTACCGATGTTTTCCCGGGTTTCAAGGATGCCTCTCCAATCCATCCCGACAAGTTCACCCGAATCGCTGAAATCGTCAAATTCTGCATACCATTTTTGAATAAATACACTTTGCTCTCGTCGCCCCGGAAGATACTGCCAGGCTTCTTCCGCGGTAAAACTTAATATAGGAGCTATCCAGCGAATCAGGGCTTCGGCAATGTGAAACATAGCAGTTTGCGCCGACTTACGCACACGGCTACGGGCTTGGGTGGTGTATTGGCGATCTTTGATAATATCGAGATAATTACTGCCCAGTTCCAACACACAAAAATTGTGTATCAAATTATAGATCCTGTGAAATTGATAATCCTCATAATGTTGAACGATCAGGTTCTGAAGTTGCTTTGTTTCCCACACCACCCAGCGATCTAAGGCAATCATTTCATTGGCGGAAACCTTATCAGCTTCCGGATCAAAGCCGTTTAAGTTGGACAGCAGATAGCGAATCGTGTTGCGTATACGTCGATATGCGTCGGCGATACGACTTAGAATTTCATCAGATATGTTTAATTCGGCGCTATAGTCGGTGGCAGCTGCCCAAAGACGTAAAATATCCGCGCCCAAGGTGCCACAGATTTTTTGTGGAGACACCACGTTGCCCACAGACTTCGACATTTTTTTGCCTTCGGCATCCGTGGTAAAGCCATGTGTGAGCACCTGTTTATAAGGCGCCGTGCCGTGCATGGCCACGCATGTTTTTAGAGAAGCCTGGAACCAGCCGCGATATTGATCCGAACCCTCAAGGTATAGATTGACCTGTTTGTTACGTTCCAGGTGCGCGACGGCATAATGGGTTACTCCGGAATCAAACCAGACATCTAATGTGTCGGTTACTTTTTTATACTGATCGGCTTGCTCGCCAAGTAATTCTTTCGTATCTAAGTCGTACCAGGCGTCGCATCCTTCCCGCTCGATTTTTTGGGCAATCTTTTCCATCAGGGCAGCAGTATCCGGGTGTGATTCATCGGTATCCTTATCGACGAAAAAAGTGATCGGCACCCCCCAGGCACGTTGTCTGGAAATACACCAGTCCGGGCTGGTGGCCAATATTCCCCGGATACGCGCCTTACCCCAGGTCGGGATCCATTCCACTGCCTCGGCTCGTTTAGTTGCGCTTGCCAACAACCCCTTAGCGTGCATGCTGATAAACCATTGAGGCGTAGCGCGATAGATTAACGGGGTTTTGGTTCGCCAGCAGTGTGGAAAGCTGTGTCGAAGCGTAGTTTGGTGAACCAGTTTTTTATTTTTAGCCAAAGTAGCAATGATTTTTTCATCAACTTTATAAACGTGTTCGCCGGCAAACAATTCAGTTTGAGCATTAAAGACGCCGTTCTCGTCAACCAGATCAAGTGCGCCAATTCCATACTCTCTGCCAACGTAAAAGTCCTCGACACCGTGATCGGGGGCAGTATGCACGGCGCCTGTGCCGGCCTCGGTGCTAACGTGCTCGCCTAAAATTATCGGTACCAACCGGTTATAAAACGGGTGCTGCAACTGGATATTCTCCAGGCTCCTGCCTTTGCAACATCCGACGATTTTGTAATCCTCATACGCATAGCGTTGCAAGCAGGATTCATGCAGTGCCGCTGCCAGCAATAGTCGCTCCTGCCGGTCCTGATGGGTGCGTTCGACCACCAGGTAATCTAACTCGGGGTTTAAGGAAACCGCTTGATTCGCTGGTAAAGTCCAGGGAGTAGTCGTCCAAATCACTACCGAAATGTGGCCTCTGCCTTGTACAGCGTCAAATTTTTCGGTGAACGCCTGTTCATCTGCGACGCTAAAACGCACGTCTATTGCGAATGAAGTTTTATCTTGGTATTCCACTTCAGCCTCCGCCAGCGCGGAAGCGCCGACCACGCTCCAGTAGACCGGTTTAAGACCCCTGACGATGTGCCCGTTTGCATAAATTTTACCCAAAGCGCGCACGATAGCGGCTTCATAGCTGAAATCCATGGTGCGATAAGGCTGCTGCCACGCGCCGAATATGCCTAGCCGTTTGAAATCTTTGCGTTGTCTGTCTATTTGTTTACTGGCGTATTCCCGGCAGGTGTCACGAAACTCCTTATAACTTTTTTTAGTGCCCGCCTTGCCGATTTTTTTCTCTACTTCATGCTCAATTGGCAAGCCGTGGCAATCCCAACCGGGTACATAAGGGGCATCGGCACCGGCCAAAGTTTTGCTCTTGATAATGATGTCTTTAAGAATCTTATTTAATGCGTGGCCGATATGGATGTCTCCGTTTGCATAGGGAGGGCCATCATGCAGAATGAATTTTGTGGCATCTCTACGTGCTGCCCGAATTTGTTGATAAAGATTCACGGCGTCCCAGTGCTTTAGCATTTTCGGTTCGCGCTGCGCCAGATTTCCCTTCATCGGGAACCCGGTTTTCGGCAAGTTTAGCGTGTCCTTATAGTCAATCATGTCGGGGAGCTATCTGGTCGCATTAAAATAATCCTTGGCGTTTTCGGCATCTCGCCGTATTTGCTTTTTTAGGGTTTTGAGTGAATCAAACTTTTTTTCATCACGTATTTTTTTACAAAATGAAACCGTCAGGTGGTTATCGTAAAGATCTCCAGAAAAGTCAAATATATGAACTTCGAGTTGCGTGCGCGTGCCATCAACGGTCGGGCGATGGCCTATATTTGCCACACCGCGTTTTTCCAGGCCATTTTCGATCAGCACGGTTACGGCAAACACGCCATTAACGGGCGATCTATTGCGCTTAATGGGAATATTCGCGGTGGGGAAATTAATAGTACGGCCTCTTTTATCCCCGTGTACAACCCGGCCCGACATGCTATACGTACGGCCCAATAATTGCTTGGCGTCATGCAGTTTTCCGGCCGCCAGAAATGAGCGTATTGAAGAGCTATCAACCCGCTTTCCATTTACCAGATAGGGTTTGATCTTCTCAACCTCAAAGTCTAATCGTTGCGCCATGCTTTGTAACAGCGCATAGTCGCCCTTGCGATCTCTTCCAAAACGGAAATTATCGCCAACGGTCAGGTATCGGATATGCAAGTAATCAATAAGGACTTTTTCCACGAAAGTCGGTGCAGACATAGTTGCCAAAGCCGGATTGAAGCGCAGGCATACATATTGGTCGATACCCGAATTTTTAATTAAGTGGAACTTTTCCCGAAAATTCGTCAATCTTGCCGGTGCCTCATCCTTAAGAAAAAACTCTTTGGCGGAAGGCTCAAAAGCAATTAATACCGACGGCAGGTTATGGTACTTACTTTTTTTCAATAACTCTCCCAAAACGTATTGGTGGCCAAGGTGTACCCCATCGAAATTACCGATGGTTGCCGCAACCCTTTGTGTCGCCAGCATCTCTGCACGTAAGCCTCTGATTAATCGCATACCAACAGCCAATAAAATCTAACGACAAAATCCATAAATTACTGAATAACCACGCCGGTTGTTATTAAAGGACAAAGTCCCTTCTGCGCACTCCCAACAAAGCCAGCGCGCCAATATACAATACTGTGCCCGATAGCATAAAGCTCAATAGAGCAGTAATGCGTTCAAATCCGTTCCAAGTCAGCCATTGATCGGCATCAGGCAACGTCAAAAACAGCATTACGGCCATCGCCAACGTGCCGAAAAAAACCTGTATCAGGTATTTTCGCCAGCCGGATTGCAGGCATACTGAAGCGGTACTTTTAAGTTTATGGAACAACAAAGCGGCATTAAGATACGCCGATAATGACGTGGCCAATGCCAGCGCGGCATGTGCCCCGGTTAAGCTCCAGTGCGTCCAGATCCAGAAAAAAGTCAGATTCAGCACCACGTTACACAACATGGCAATAACACCTATCTTCACGGGCGTTTTAGTGTCCTGACGTGAATAAAATCCCGGCGCCAAGACCTTTATCAATACAAACGCCGGCAAACCGAATGCGTAAGTCATCAGGCTCAATGCCGCCATAGAAGTATCAGTAGCGGTAAATTCCCGATACTGTATAAGCGACGTCAGAATCGGTTGCGCCAATATAATCAGCCCGGGCATTGCGGGTATGGCGACTAAAACAGAAATTCGCAAGGCCCAATCTAAAGTTTGATCAAAACCTGTTTTAGAGCGGGACACGTACTGTTTAGACAATCTGGGCAAAATAATCGTAGCAGTGGCGACGCCAAAAATCGCCAGGGGTAATTCCACAAAACGATCCGAAATATACAGCCAGCTGATACTACCCACTGCTAAAAATGACGCGATAAGCGTATTGATCAGCAAATTTATCTGCACTACGGAAGAACCAAAAATTGCCGGGAGCATCAGGCGCATAATTTTTCTTACCCCACGTCTTGCGCCGTGCAATGAGAACCTCGGCAATACCCCCAGCCTATATAAAAAAGGCACTTGAAATACCAGTTGCACGCCACCGGCGACAAACACTCCCCAGGCCAGTGCTACCACTGGTTGTTCAAGTTTGGGGGCCAGCCACAAGGTTGTCGCAATCAGTGACAGATTGAGTAACGCAGGCGTAAAAGCTGGCACTGCGAATTGATTAAAGGTATTTAAAATACCTGCCGACAATGCGGTCAACGATATAAACAATATATAGGGGAAGGTAATGCGCAGCATTTGTGTCGCAAGATCAAAGCGTTCGCCGTCATGGATAAAGCCCGGCGCGAATATATATATCAGTACTGGCGCCAGGACTACCCCGGCAATGCTAATCAACAGCAGGACTAAACCCAGCGTTCCGGCGACATGATCAATCAACGTTTTCAACTCGTGGCGCGAGTGGTGCTCCTTATATTCGGACAACACCGGCACAAAGGCTTGTGAAAAAGCCCCCTCGGCAAACAAACGACGCAAAAAATTAGGAATGCGAAAGGCCACGAAAAAGGCGTCAGTACCACCGGTTGCGCCTAAAAATATAAAAATCACGGCGTCCCGAACATAGCCAAACATCCTTGAAACAAAGGTCATGCCGCTGATTACAGCGGTAGATTTAAGCAAGGCTCGATGTTCAGCCATAGTCCTCTATAAAAAAATAGGGGGTTGACATTTATTTATCTTGCCACCATAGTGCGCGGCTCTGATAGTAAAACTCTGGAAACACAGGACAAGCCTTGGCAAATATCGCATCAGCCAGGAAGCGCGCGCGACAAGCTGCAAAAAACCGCCTGCATAATGCTGGTCAGCGTTCCAATCTGCGCACTAAGATTAAAGCCGTAGTAAAGCTCATCAATGCCAATGATAAAAACGCCGCCGCCGCGGCCTATAAATCGGCGCTTCCCATTATTGACGCGGCGGTAAATAAAAAGCTCATCCACATTAACAAAGCCGCGCGACATAAAAGTCGTCTCAATGCCCGCATCCGGGCGATGTAATCTCAAGCCGTCCACCTATTGTCGCGTTACCAGAGCGGATTTTACAGAACCACCAAATTATCCCGATGAATGAGCTCGGGTTCATCCACATACCCTAATATAGCCTCTATATCCCCGCTACTCCGGCCTTGTAGTTTTCGCGCTTCGTCAGCTGCATAATTAACCAGGCCACGCGCAATCTCCCGGCCATCTGTGTTCATGCAGCTCACTACCTCACCGCGGCCAAAATCACCCGTTACCCCCGTTACCCCAATCGGTAACAAACTCCTTCCGGCCTTACGAATCACGTTACAGGCACCGTCATCCAACAACAACTTACCACAAGTATAAAGCTGATTAGCAATCCATTGTTTGCGCGCCGCCAGGGGTTCCGTATCAGGCAACAAAAGCGAGCCTCGCGGCTTGCCATTGGCAATTTCAAGCAACCCCTGTGGGGCATTTCCCGACATGATAATTGTCGCCGCGCCAGCGCGTGCCGCAATACGCGCCGCAGACACCTTGGTAAGCATGCCGCCGCGGCCCAGCTCTCCTGAGCTGGGGCCCGCGGCCTTATCCAGTCGGGGATCGTTGGCAGAGACCGCATTGATAACCTGGTGTTGTGCATTTTGTGCAGGTGGTGTTGAGTACACGCCATCCTGATCCGTCAATATGATCAGGGCATTCGCTTCCACCAGGTTACTCACCAGGGCAGCAAGTCTGTCGTTATCGCCAAATTTAATCTCGTCCGTGGACACAGTATCATTCTCATTTACAACCGGGAGTATCGTCAACTCCAGCAACTTACGTAAAGTGGTGCGCGCGTTTAAGTAGCGTTTGCGGTCTTGCAAATCCTCATGCGTTAATAAAACCTGTGCGCTATGCAGTTGATGGCGTTGCAAACACGACTCATAAGCCTGTATCAACCCCATTTGTCCAACGGCAGCGGCGGCCTGCAACTCGTAAACGGCGTGCGGCCGCTGTTGCCAACCCAAACGATTCATACCCTCCGCAATCGCCCCGGAGGACACCAGAATAACCTCCTTTCCGGAGCTTACCAAACGTGCCAGTTGAGCGGCTAAATTTGCGATAGCATCCATATTCAGGCCACGACCGTTTTTAGTAATTAAAGAGCTGCCTACTTTAACTACCCAACGTTTACTGCCACCAAAATGTTGTCGTTTATCGCGCATACAAAAAGGCATAAATACTGTTACGTAATTCCTGGGTGCCGGCCTTGGTTAGCGCAGAAATAATAAACACTGGCCGCTCCCACTTTAACCTCGCTATACAATCCTGGATAACCTGCCTGCGATCCTCGGCGGCCAATAAATCCACTTTATTAAACACCAACCAACGATCTTTAGCGGCAAGCTCCTCACTATACTTTTTTAATTCATTGAATACCGAAAAATAATCCTCACCTGGGTCGTGTTTAACCCCTGTGGGGGATAATTCAAGCATATGCAACAACAGACGAGTACGTGACAAATGCCTTAAAAATTGAGTGCCCAGCCCGCGGCCTTGTGCGGCGCCCCCGATCACTCCCGGAATATCCGCAATCACAAAGTTTTGATAGGGTGCCAAAGACACCACCCCCAGACTTGGATAAAGCGTAGTGAATGGATAATCGGCAACCTTGGGCATAGCGGCAGACAAAGCGCGCAGCAGGGAAGACTTGCCAACGTTCGGCAATCCCAGTAAGCCAACGTCCGCTAACAACATAAGCTCCATATACAAATCACGTGCTTCGCCCGGCTCGCCGGGCGTGATTTTGCGTGGTGCGCGGTTGGTTGAACTTTTGAATCGAGCATTTCCTGATCCATGCGCGCCGCCTTTTGCAACCAGCAAACGTTCACCATGCCTGGTCAGATCGCCGATAAATTCTTTACTCTGAACGTCTTTTACCAAAGTCCCCAGCGGCACTTTTATAACCGTATCCGCACCTTTTTTGCCGCTACGATGTTTGCCCATACCACCTTCACCATGCTGCGCCTTAAAATGGCGCGCATGACGAAAATCCACAAGTGTATTGATATTCTCATCTGCCACCAGGTACACGCAGCCGCCGTCACCGCCGTCACCGCCGTCGGGGCCGCCAAGTGGTATACAGCGTTCACGTCTGAAGCTCAGACAACCATTGCCGCCGTTCCCGGCCTGTACGTGAATAGTAGTTTCGTCAACAAACTTCATAGCGCATGTTTCGCAAGCAAAAAAAAGCCCCGACTAAAGCGGGGCTCTCAAACTGAACAAGTTACTTAAACAGCCTTAGTGCACCGTATCTATACGCACATACTTTCTATTTTTCAGGCCTTTGGTCTCAAATACTACACAGCCATCAGATTTCGCATACAGAGTATGGTCTTTGCCGCAGCCGACGTTATCGCCGGCATGAAACTTTGTGCCACGTTGACGCACGATGATACTACCTGCTGGCACTCGCTCGCCACCAAACCGTTTTATCCCAAGACGTTTAGATTCCGAGTCACGCCCGTTACGCGTGCTACCTCCTGCTTTTTTATGTGCCATCGCTCAACCTCATGTTAGAAATGCCTTTTATTTGCAAATACCAGTGATTTTAACGCGCGTATAGTGCTGCCTGTGTCCCATACGTTTCATATGATGTTTTCGGCGTTTAAATTTAATTACATCAATTTTTTTGGCTCTCGCTTGCTCCAACACCTCGGCGGTAACTTTACCACCCTCAATCATGGGTGCACCTATTGCCACGTCTTCGCCGTCCGCGAGCAGCAATACCTGATCAAACTCAATCTTTTCGCCGGGCATACCCGTAAGTCTCTCGACATCAACCTGGTCTCCCTTTTGCACGCGGTACTGTTTGCCACCTGTAGCGATCACTGCATACACCTGAAAACTCCAAAATCCATACTGAAAGGGACGCAATTCTAGCGAGCAGACTCAAGCGGGTCAATCTAATTAACTCCGAAATGCAACGACTTATTAAAAATAAAGGTTCGACGTAGCGTATAAGTGGGTAAAATTATCAACCATGGACTTCAAAGACGTACAAAATCTGGTGGCTGATGACATGCAAGCCGTCGATAACATCATTCGGCGATACTTACATTCCGAGGTCACCCTGATAAATCAGATGGCCAATTATATTATTGACAGCGGTGGCAAGCGTCTGCGCCCCCTGTTGGCCCTGTTATGTGCCAAAGCCTGTGGATATACGGGTGACAAACACCTCCTGGTAGCGGCGATTGTTGAATTTGTGCACACTGCCACGTTACTGCATGATGACGTAGTGGACGATTCCTGTATGCGTCGTGGGCATGAAACCGCCAACTCGATTTGGGGAAATGAGTCCAGCGTATTGATCGGCGACTTCGTATTTTCCCGCTCTTTTGAGATGATGGTTGACGTGGGCGAGATGCGCGTTATGGAAATTCTTGCACGTGCCTCTAATACTATTGCCGAAGGCGAGGTGATGCAATTACTAAGCTGCAACGATCCTGATGCCACCGAAAAGCGTTACATGACGATAATCCAATCTAAAACCGCAAAATTATTTCAAGCTGCATGCCAGTTAGGAGCGGTACTGGCGCAACAACCACCGCAAATTGAAAGCGCGTGCGCTGCCTATGGAATACACATAGGCAGCGCGTTTCAGCTTAAAGACGACGTATTAGATTATCAATCTTCCCCTCAGGAAACGGGCAAAAATCCGGGTAGTGACCTGGCGGGGGGAAAGCCCACTCTGCCGCTAATTTACGCGCTGCAAAACAGCGACGGCAACACCGCGAAAATTATTCGCACCGCCATTATCAACGGCGGAAAACAACATGTGGACAAAGTGATGATGGTAATTGAATCGACCAAAGCCATTGCGTACACTGAAGACGTAGCGGGCCGGCAAGCCCGGGCCGCCAGACAAAATATCGAAACGTTGCCGCGCAGCCAATATCGTGACACATTAATTGGACTAACTGAATTTGCGATTTCCCGTAACGCATGAAATAGATTTATATCGGAGTGTAGCTCAGCTTGGCAGAGCACTGCCTTCGGGAGGCAGGGGTCGGAGGTTCGAATCCTCTCACTCCGACCAAGTACTGTGCCACGCCGCGCTAGATTTAAGTTCTGATTACAAATAACCATACAGTAAAATTAATAGCAGTTACTTCTGCTTGCTTTATCGGATAGTAAAGTCGTCTGTTAATCTCTATTACTACCTGGTTTTGAGAATCATTAATTAACGGAGTCAAAAATGGCAACCTCATATCCCTATATATCAGGTCCGGGAAACATCAAAGAAATTATTAAACATTTGAGAAAGTCATTTCCTCAAACTGTAAATTCAGAAACGGTCAAAAAGCTGGGTCTGGCACCTAAAAACGAAAGTTGCTTAATAAATGCGCTGCAATTTATTGGGATTATAGATGAGGAGGGTAAGAAAACATCTGATGGATCAAGTGTATTCTCACATCATAAAGATGAGGATTTTTCAAAAGAGTTTTCAAGTTTGGTTAAGAAATCTTACCATGGTCTATTTGAACTGCATGGAGATGACGCGTGGACACTTGATATAGATGAATTAATAACGTTTTTTCGTAGAAGCGATAACACAAGCGATGCCATCGGTAAAAGACAAGCCAGTACTTTTAAAGTATTTGCCGCTGTGTCGGGACATATTGAGTTTCCTGCTCAAAAGACAACTAAATCAAAGCCTGAATCACCTCCTAAAAGGGGAAAAACGCCCAGACCGACAACACCTAGTCCAAGTGGGCAATCTGATGTTACAAAAAGCAGTGCTAAGAATATAGGTTTGACGGTTAGAATTGAAATAAATTTGCCTTCAGATGGAACGAAAGAAATTTATGACAACATATTTAAAAGCATCAAGGAGAACTTAATTGATGGTTAAAGCTTATAAACACTTCGAGAATATAGTAAGGAGTGCTCACAAGTTTTTAACTTTCTCAGAGGAAGAGGATACAGTCAATAAATTGCATCCCTTTGAGGAGAGAAACATTCACCCAAAATTGGGCGAAATTACACGAAAATTGTTTGATGATAGTCACTATGCCCAAGCTACTTTTGAAGCTTTCAAATATATAGATAAGGAGGTACAAAAAATGTCGGGGCTTCATGAATCAGGTTTTAAGCTAATGATGAAGGTGTTTGATGATAGCTCCCCTTTTATAAAGCTTACTGGCCTTGCTAATACAAGTGAAATTGATGAGCAAACAGGCTACAAACATATATTTTCAGGAACAGCGAAAGCAATTAGAAACCCAAGAGGCCATGAAATTGCTATTCGCGAAACTCCAGATGAATGTCTTGACCACATTAGTCTAGCTTCATTGCTGTTAAGGCGTCTGAATGACGCAAAATAAATAGTGCTGAGTTGCCGTTTAGCAGTGTAGGGTGCTTGGCTGAAAGCAAAAAAGAAATATTCATGGCCTACAATACTCAAGATTTTAAAGTCCCCATACAATCAGACGACTACGCTGATTGTTCCCAGTTCGTGACCACAGCTATTGATGCAATAATCAAGGATGCGATTGACCGGGCAGATAATAGGATTTTCATAAACACAAATTTGAAACTTGGGCTTCCGATGGAAAACATCAATAAAATTGCTGGCCCTTTTATCGAAGCATGGGCTGCCCAGACGTTCCATAATGTTCTTGAAGACAAAGGCAATAAATACCAGTTGATCAATGTTGAGGCCGTGGAAAGGCTTCACATGGCTGATGTCATCCTTCAATTTAAAAAAGAACGAATGGTTGAAAGTGGAGTTACTGCGGAGGTGGATGTAAAAGCAACAGCAGAAGATATTAACTCAAGTGGAAAATCCCCAAATATCACTTCTTACGCCCGCATTCGCACAGCTTATGTTAAGGACCCTAATTACATTTTCGTTATTCTGTCTCTGAAACATCGTGTGTATTCATCGCGCAATAAAGACACGGGGCTAATGGACGGAATCATGGAAGTTATTGCATGCAACGCATACGATCTTAAGTATCTCTCATCGAAAGATATTAGCTATAATCCTGCCTTGGGAACTGGGCAAATTCAGGTTCGCGATATTCATTATGTTGAGCTTGAGAAGCGCACAACATGGGAATTTTGCCAGATACTTGACCGCAAGTATTTACAATCCGCGCGCCGGTCATTTGAACAGTGGTTAGATCTCGCAAACAGGAATGGGTGGATAAAAACTGATGACTGAGCAAAAAATTATATTGGGCGATGCGCTGTCTGAACTTCCTAAACTAAAAACAGGGACATTTGACCTTATCATTGCAGACCCGCCTTATAATCTTGGAAAAAACTATGGGAACAATCATGATATCAAAGGATTTGATGACTACCTGGAATTTTCCCGAAACTGGCTCAAGCAAGCCCATCGGCTGCTGAACCCACAAGGCACAATTTATGTGTTCATGGGCTTCAGATTCATTTCCTATCTTTACGATATTCTGGATAGGGAACTGGGAATGTTCTTTAATAGCTGGATTGTGTGGCACTACACACAAGGGATAGGCAAAACCAAGGGTTTTTCTCCTCGACATGATGACATTTTAACGTTCACCAGGTCTAAAGACTTTGTTTTCAATCTTGATGATATTCGAGTGCCGCAGAAATATTACCGGCAGCAGAACAACATGAGGGGAGCCAATCCCGGCGATGTGTGGGAGTTTTCTCATGTTCACTATTGCCATGAAAATCGACAAAATCATCCGACCCAGAAACCGGAAGGATTGATTGAGAGAATGATGCTTGCCTCAAGTAACGAAGGCGCACGTGTGCTTGACCCATTTCTTGGTAGCGGAACGACTCTTAGAGTATGCCAACAGTTAAGCAGATCCGGCACTGGTATCGAATTAAACCCTGATTACGTACAAATGTCGCAGCAGCGCTTGCAAAACGAGTTTGCTGGATTTGATAGCGTTGATCCAAGGATGAAACGGGTGCCGCTTGATTTACGCAACGAGTCGGTTAGACAACAGTATCTAAACAATCATAAAAGGTGGTTTTTAAGTAACCATAAAAATGCCATCAGTGATTTCGAAAAATCTGTTGGTACTTCCTATTCAGGATGGACTGACGGATGCAAGCAAACAGAACTACTTAAACCGAACAAGGAGCATTAAGAATCAGCAAAGTACTTTAGTCACTCACTGCTGTGCTTTCACTACCCTTTACACCGGCCACACTTTGGCGGGAACGAGTGCGAGAGAAGTTACTACCCGCCAGACAAGCCGACGGGCGGTGTATCAGTCAAGGTGTTGCAGCACTGCATCCATACTTTCCTTGGCGTCGCCAAACAACATTTCAGTGTTATCCCCATAGAACAATGGATTATCCACGCCGGCATAGCCCGAGGCCATGCTGCGTTTTAACACCACGCAGGTTTTTGCCTTCCACACCTCCAGCACCGGCATACCCGCAATCGGACTGTTAGGATCGGTTTGCGCGCTGGGGTTCACGATGTCGTTGGCGCCGATTACCAGCGATACGTCGGTATTCGCAAAGTCCTCATTCAACTCGTCCATTTCCAACACAATGTCGTAAGGTACTTTAGCTTCCGCCAACAGCACGTTCATATGCCCGGGCAAACGACCTGCGACCGGATGGATACCGAAGCGAACGTTTATGCCTTTGTTCCGCAACCTGGTGGTAATTTCACTCACGATGTTTTGCGCCTGTGCCACCGCCATGCCATAACCCGGCACAATAATGACCTCGCTGGCATCCTTCAGCATGTTCGCCACCTCCTCGGCGTTGGTCGCGGTAACCTCGCCGACGTCGGCCCCCGCGGCGGTGCTCCCCCCGGAAGTACCAAAGCCGCCCAGAATCACATTCAGGAATTTTCGATTCATGGCACGGCACATGATATAACTCAGGATCGCACCACTGGAGCCTACCAATGAGCCGACAATGATCAATGCGGTGTTGCCCAGCATGAAACCGGTAGCCGCTGCCGCCCAGCCGGAGTAGCTGTTTAACATGGAAACCACCACTGGCATATCGGCGCCGCCAATCGCCATGATCAGGTGAATGCCAATCACACACGCGATAGCCGTCATGATAAGCAGCGGCACCAGCCCGGCGTTTGCTGATACTGCGTTAAGGAACATATAACCAAAGTAAACACAAGCCAGTATGGCAATCAGATTCAGCCAGTGTCTGCCGGGCAACATCAAAGGTTTACCGCTGATCAGGGCACTCAACTTGCCGAATGCGATAACCGATCCGGTAAACGTGATAGCACCGATAAAGACACCTATATACACCTCAACCTCGTGGATAATCTTTTCTGCGCCCGCAAGGTGCAAGGTTGGATCCAGGTAACTTGAAATGCCCACCATCACCGCGGCCAGCCCCACAAAGCTATGCAAAATAGCCACCAACTCCGGCATTTGGGTCATGGCTACTCGTGACGCGACAAAAGCGCCGATCAGGCCGCCGATGATCATCGCTGGAAATAATTTTTCAAAACCACCGACCTGTCCACTAAGTATGGTTGCGCCCACCGCTATCGCCATGCCCAGCATGCCGAACAAATTACCACGTCGGGAAGACTCCTGATGGCTTAAGCCGTTTAAGCTCAAAATAAAGAGAGCACCGGCGGCGAGATAAGATGCTGTCAACAATCCTGGATTCATTTTGCTCTCCCTTATTCTTCTTTACGAAACATTTGCAGCATGCGTTGCGTAACAAAAAAACCGCCACCGATATTTATCGAGGCGATCAGCACCGATATGGTCGCGAGAATCATGATAAGCGTATTGCTACTTCCAATCTGCAACAGCGCGCCGATAATAATCACACTACTGATAGCGTTGGTTACGCTCATCAGAGGCGTGTGCAGGGCCGGCGTAACGTTCCAGACCACCCAATAGCCGATAAAGCAGGACAACACAAACACCGTGAAGTGCTGCATAAACTCCATCGGCGCGGAAGTTCCCAGCCACCACAAACCCAGGGCTGCCACCAGCAGGGCAATCACGAACTTAATACCACTTTTTTTCCTCTGCGGTGTTGCCGTGGTCGGTGGTTCTGCGGCTGCGGCTTGCGCCGGCGCTGCCGACACCGCCAGTGGTGGTGGTGGCCAGGTAATCTCACCTTGTTTGATTACAGTGGTGCCGCGTATCACATCGTCATCCATATCCACTACCAGCTGGCCATCTTTTGCAGGCGTCATATCGCTTAACAAGTGGCATAGGTTAGAGCCGTAGAGCTGACTGGACTGGGTTGGCAAGCGACTGGGTAAATCCATATAACCGACCAGCGTCACGCCGTGTCTTACGGCGACCTCTCCCGGCACCGTCAACTCACAGTTACCGCCCTGTTCGGCGGCGAGATCGACGACTACACTACCTGCCTTCATCAACTCCACCATGTCGGCAAGGATCAGCTTTGGCGCCGGCTTGCCCGGAATCAAGGCGGTGGTGATAATGATATCGACCTCCCTGGCCTGCTCCCTGAACAGCGCCATCTCGGCCTCAATAAATTCTTTGCTCATCACTTTGGCGTAGCCGCTCGCGGTGCCACCACCGTCTGCCTCTTCAAAATCCAGCTCCAGGAATTGTGCGCCCATACTTTCTACCTGTTGCTTGACTTCAGGTCGGGTATCAAACGCGCGCACAATCGCACCTAAGCCATTGGCAGCACCAACTGCGGCCAGGCCGGCAACCCCGGCGCCGATGACCATAACTTTTGCCGGTGGTACCTTGCCGGCCGCGGTAATTTGTCCGGTAAAAAAGCGACCAAAGTGGTTGGCGGCCTCGATCACCGCGCGGTAGCCAGCTATATTGGCCATTGAAGACAAGGCATCTGCCTTTTGCGCGCGCGAGATGCGCGGCACTGAATCCATCGCCAACACGGTTGCCTTACGTGCCTTGAGCTGCTCCATCAAATCTTCATTTTGCGCCGGCCAGACAAAGCTGATTAAAGTACCACCCTCGCGCAGCAAATCAGTTTCATGCGCGCCTGCTGCCGCGTGTTGTTCGGGGGCGCGAACTTTCAGCACAATATCTGCATCCGCCCAGATCTGCCTGGTGTCATCAATAACGTTCACACCCGCCTCGCGATAGGCAGCATCTGAAAAATTTGCGCGCGCGCCAGCACCGGTCTCTATCGCACATTCATAGCCAAGCTTTTGTAAACGCGCGGCGGTGTCAGGCGTCATCGCCACGCGGCATTCGTTCTCATGGATTTCATTTGGGACACCAATCTTCATATCAGATAATTCCTTGCATGGTTAAATACGATCAAACTGTTACGCAATCCGCTACTACTATACAAACACCGTCAGATAAACCTCCGCTTACGAAGTAGTATCAGGAAACCTCAGGTTTACAACATGGTAACGGTTATGTGTGTAATTACTCTACTTTACGGGGCGTTTATAGTATAAGACTACAGTCATTAAGGCTATAAGAAAAGCCGCTGTCTGGCCGCAACAATATTAAATACTAAAAAGTATTTGTGATACCAGGAAATCATTTGATACGCTAGCTTGCGTATATGCAAGTCCCACCCCTCGTTCAATATCCTGAAGAACTATCTGCTGAAACCTCCTCGGTCATTGCCGCGGTGGACTTAGGCTCCAACAGTTTTCACATGGTAGTCGCTCGGGATCAGCATGGACAGCTAAAAGTCATCGATCGCATACGTGAAATGGTACGGTTGGGTGCCGGCCTGGATCAATCGGGCAACTTATCAAAACAGTCACAAGAGCGCGCCATAGAGTGCCTGCAACGTTTTGGCCAACGCCTGCGGGAAATGCACGCCGATTCAGTGTGCGTAGTCGGCACCAACACGCTACGGCGAGCAAAACGCAGCGTTAAATTTATGCGCCGCGCGGAACTGGCACTGGGGCATCCCATTCAAGTAATTTCCGGAGTCGAAGAGGCGCGTTTAATCTACCAGGGCAGCATTCACTCCATCACTGGCCCGGCAGGGAAATGGCTGGTGGTGGATATTGGCGGTGGCAGTACCGAAGTCATTATTGGCGAACAGGGCAAGCCGCTGTTAATGGAAAGCGTGCAACTGGGGTGTGTAAGTATAAGCGAGAAGTTTTTTGCAGGTGGAAGTTTAGAAAAAAAGCAATTCAGGAAGGCCCTGATGGCGGCAAAGCTACAGCTACAGCCGATTATCTTTACGGTAAAAAAACTTGGTTGGAATTATGCAGTTGGAACTGCGGGTACGATTCGCACGATTGCGGAATTAATGCGCGAGCTTAAATTAAGTGATCGGGGCATTACGCAAAAAGGCATCAACACGCTTATTGTCAGGCTACGAGAGGCCGAAAATATCAACAACGTTGATTTCCGTGCCCTGGCCAAAGAACGCAAGCCGGTTTTCGCCGGCGGACTGGTGATACTCAAAGCCATTTTTGAAGAGCTTGATATCAACACCATGGTGGCTTCAGAAGGGGGCTTGCGTGAAGGCCTGTTATTTGATCTGGTAGGGCGCATTCATCATCAGGACACACGCGATCGCACCGTATATTCTTTAATGCGGCGGTATCACGTTGATTTCAAACATGCGGCAAGCATTAAAACCACCGCTTTACACCTGTTAGACAAATTCTCAGGCGTTTGGAAAATCGACAATGATCTCGCCTGTCAGTTTTTAATTTGGGCGGCTGATTTGCACGAGATAGGCCTCGATATTGCTCATTCCCGTTATCATCAGCACGGCGCTTATTTGCTGGATAACGCCGATCTGCCTGGCTTTTCATGGCATGAGCAGCGGTTGCTCGCCTGCCTGGTAGGCAATCATCGCCGCAAGCTCAATATTGGATTAATCAATCAGCTACCGGATCGCTGGCAAACGCAAGTAACGTACATGATTATAATCTTACGCCTCGCGGTGCTGATTAACCGAGACCGCGTATCCAAAAAAATTCCGCCAATCGACACCCACAAAACGCAAAACGGCCTGCAAATACAGTTTGCGCGCAAGTGGTTGGCAAAACACCCGTTGACGGAAGCCGAGCTTGAGCAGGAACAAAACCACCTGAAGGCCCTGCGCGCAGACGTTAACATTTCAGGCGTAAATTAATCCATGTGCAGGACCTGAATGCTTCATCACCACAATAAACAAAGCCATGAAGTCATGCGGATAACCACCTTGATTAATGTTTAAACCGGGCCAGTTCCTGCAATAGATACTCCTGGGCGCTGATGGCGTCCGCTGCATTTGAGTGCGTCGGTGTATACGTGCCATCCGCGTGTAACCTCCAGGCCTGCTT
This sequence comes from Gammaproteobacteria bacterium, assembly GCA_963422595.1. Classification (GTDB taxonomy): domain Bacteria; phylum Pseudomonadota; class Gammaproteobacteria; order UBA4575; family UBA4575. The sequence goes on along the minus strand of OY730298.1, from coordinate 418,814 downwards.
ATTATCCTGTAAGTAAATTTGCAGCTCGTTGATTATACGGTCGCGCAACCTGGCATCCTGTAGTTGCCAGCAAACCTCTATACGCCGAAAGAAATTTCGATCCATCCAATCGGCGCTGGCGCAAAATACCTTAGGGTCTGCGGCGTTATGAAAATAATAAACGCGCGCGTGTTCAAGAAAGCGCCCGACGATAGAATGCACCTCAATATTCTCTGAAATGCCCGCTATACCTGGCCGCAGGCAGCAGATGCCACGAATAATCAGTTGTATTTTTACCCCGGCGGTCGAGGCGCGGTACAAGGCACGGATAATTTGCGGTTCAACCAACGAATTAAATTTCGCGATAATGCGCGCTGGCAGGCCCTCTCTGGCAAACTCAATCTCCTTATCTATAAGCTGTAGCAGGGTCTTATACAAAGTAAAAGGCGACTGTAAGACAACGTTTAACGAAGGTGCTTTGGTGAAGCTGGTCAGCTCCAGGAAAATCTCATGGGCATCGGCGGTAAGTTTTGTGTCGGTAGTCAGCATGCCGTAGTCGGTATACAAACGGGTGGTGATCTCATGGTAATTCCCGGTGCCAAAGTGGGCGTAGCGGCGCAGGCGACGTTGCTCGCGGCGTATCACCAAAATCATCTTGCCGTGCGTCTTTTTACCAACAATGCCATACACCACGTGCGCGCCGGCTTTTTGCAATCGGTTTGCCAGGGCGATATTGGCGGCTTCATCAAAGCGCGCCATTAACTCGATCACCACCGTCACCTCCTTGCCGGCCTTGGCGGCCTTAACCAGGTTATCAACAATCGGAGAATCGGGTCCCGTTCGGTAGAGTGTTTGCTTAATAGCCAGCACTTTAGGATCGTCGGCGGCTTGCCGAACGAACTCGATAACGGGAGCGAAAGACTGGTATGGGTGATGTAACAAAACGTCTCCCTGCCTGATTAAATCGAATATATTAGTGTCACGGCCAAAATTTTTCGGCAGGCCCGCTGTCAACGGCGGATATTTCAAGTCAGGTCGGTCGACTAAATCGTCGACCTGGCTCAAGCGGTTAAGATTGACGGGACCATTTACGCGATACAGATCCACCTCATGTAAGGCAAAGTGTTGTAACAAATAATCAACCGTTTCATCGGGACAATTATCGGCAACCTCGAGTCTTACCGTATCTCCATATTTACGTGAGGCAAGCTCACCTTCTAAGGCGCGCAGCAGATCATCGATTTCCTCATCATCTAAAAACAAGTCACTATTGCGCGTTATCCTGAATTGGTAACAGCCCGTTACCGTGAGTCCCTCAAACAACTTATTTACGAAGGCGTGCATTACGGAAGACAGAAAAACGAAGTTTTGCCCCTGCTTATGGTTTATTTCGTCAGGCAGAAGAATCAGGCGCGGTAACGATCGCGGTGCCTGAACTACGGCGTATTTACCCTCGCGTCCAAACGAATCCGAACCTTCAAGCTGCACGATAAAATTAAGCGCCTTATTGATGATGCGTGGAAATGGGTGCGCCGGGTCTAGCCCAAGCGGGCTTAATACCGGTTCCACCTGACTTTGAAAATATTCGCGCAACCAGCTCGTTTGCGCGGGTGTCCAAAGCTCCCGCGCCACAAAGTGAATATTCCGGGTCTCAAACTCTGGTCGCAGATACTCATTAAACACGCGGTATTGTGCAGTTACCAGCTCGGCGGCTTCGGCGTGAATTTTTTTCAATAACTCCTGTGGTGGAGTTTGATCCGCGCTGACCTGTCCAATGCCGAGTTCAATGTGTTGTTGAATTCTGCCAACGCGAATTTCAAAAAACTCGTCGAGATTAGTGCAGGAAATGCACAGAAACTTAAGGCGTTCTAATAACGGGGTAGACGTGTCGCGCGCCTGTTCTAATACGCGCGCATTGAACTTCAGCAAACTGAGTTCACGATTGATATAATATTCAGCCTGGCTGAAATTCTGCTCGTCCACGTTTTATCACTGCATCATCGGACAAAATAGTATATGCGATGCAAAGACTTATGAGAACTGTGTTCAGTGCATCCTCAAACCCACCGATACAGTTGACCACGTTTTTCCACCTTTTCACTCACCACCGCGCAGCTGAACATCCTGTATATCCGTGTTTATCGTAAGCGACGTAATTGCAGGCGCGTTGATCAGTGCGCTGCTGGTAACTTTTAGCTTGCCGACGGGGCTGATGATTTTTTCACAACAGATCTAAAAGAACCTCTCATAAATTATCAACCCCCAAATGATGATCAACGCGACAAGGCTGATAAACACCGCTGCCGAGCCAATATCTTTAGCCAGTTTTGATAACTCGTGTCGTTCGTCACTGATACGGTCTATCGCCATCTCCACGCCGGTATTGAGCAGCTCAGTAATCAACACCACAAAAACAGAAAGCACCAACAGGCCGGTTTGCAATGCATTTTCACCCAGCCAAAACGCGACAGGCAATAACATAATTGCCAAAACCACCTCTTGTCGAAATGCCGCTTCGTTTTTCCAGGCTGCCGTTAAACCAGCCATGGAATAAAAGCACGCATTGCAGATACGCTTTAGTCCCCTGCGTTTTGTTATTTTTTCAGACACATAAGCACCATGCCCGGTGTTAAAATTGACGTACAGCGTGAACGGACACAACGAGTATAAAACGAGTATAAAAAATGCAAGCCAAAATATTATTTTTCCTGGTCGTATTTTCTGCAACCGCGATTTACGCCGATGAAAAACGCACTATCTACGATTTTGAATATGGAATATTCTCACGCGGTCCGGAACACTATGAAGAAGGTGATCGCAGCGCAACCAGTAATAACGAACTGGAAAAGACCACGACTATTTCGGCAAAATTAGGCACCAAATTTGGAGTCCGCTATTGGTTATCACGTGCCGGGTTTATTGGCGAACCCACGTTACATTTGATTTATCATGTACCCACCATGATCAACTCCACCACCGGGGAATACATTGACAAGATAGAAATTCTGCAAGCAGAATCCAAATTGGACTACAGACACACCATGGCATTTGAATTTGCCCAACAGTACGAACTGGTGCCGGGTGAATATCGTTTTTACGTGTTTTATGAAAACCAAAAATTATTAGAGCAAGTATTCCAGGTCGTATTGCCATGAACCAGTTTGCACGTTCTCAAACCCGCCACCATTCTTTGCCTTTGAGTAAGGCCGAAGCCCTGTTGAGCGACGTGGAACTCTACGACCTTGCAGGGCCGCAATGGCGATGGTTTCCGGCCTTACCGCGTCGGCATTAGCCAGTGATATAGAACCGAGTCCCGACAGCAGAAATTTTCATTAGTTTCGTGTTGCACCTGTTTGCAAAAAAAGGCCGTCCCAGTCTGCATTTTTTAGAGCCGGGTTGTACTCGGCTTCATTTTTCTCATTTTTAATATACACCTCCCCATCCTCATATTTAGCAACCAGTTCCCAGGCACCCTTCCTTTAGGCCTGACTTTGTCAAATTTGCCGGCTTTGCCCGTATAGCCTCTGGATTCCCCTGTCAGAATATAACTTGCTTGTACGTAATAGCCGCCTGTATCAACGTCAGATGCGCCATCATTAGCGCCATCGAAATCTGCCGTTTGATACTCCCCTTGCACCGAGAACGGCCCGAAAACGCCAGCGGCCTCCAGACCAAATTGATCTGCGTGATCGACCATAGCCTTGCCCGCCTCGAAAGGTCTGCCTGACAGAGTATGCCCGCCTAAAAACCCGACCTTGAATATAACGTAAGTTATTTGTATGAGCTTTAATAGTTTTGTAATAAACGTGGAAAATAATACGGGTTCTTCACTCTACGGGTTTACAATCATACGGTATCTAACGTGTTTCGGAAAAATCTGCGCAGCTTCAAGCTCAAATAATGGCTGGCAAAAGAATCTTATTGGTGGAAGACGAGCGCCCCATCCGCGACATGGTGACGTTCGCGCTGGGGCAGGAGGGCTACCTGATTGATGCGGTAGAAGACAGCGCGGCGGCGGAAGCGATCATTGCCGACCGCCTGCCAGATTTGATTTTGCTGGACTGGATGTTATCTGACGTAAGCGGTTTGGAACTGCTGCGCAGGTGGAAACGTAAAGGCGCAGTGCAGGAAATACCGGTCATCATGCTTACTGCGCGCGTGGAAGAGCGCGACAAGGTGGAGGGCCTTAATTGTGGTGCCGATGATTACGTCACCAAGCCATTTTCGGTGAAAGAACTATCCGCTCGCATTCGTGCCGTATTGCGCAGAGGCAGCGGACTGGTCGAAAACGAAATCAGAGTGGGCCCGCTATTAATGGACTTGAACGCACATCGCGCCTATGCCGACAATCAGTCCATTACTATGGGCCCCACCGAATTTCGTCTACTGGAATTTTTCATGACCCATGTGGATCGGGTATATACGCGCGCGCAGTTGTTAGATTACGTATGGGGCCGTAATATATATATTGAAGAACGCACCGTGGACGTACACGTAGTGCGTCTGAGAAAACTACTTAAGCCGTTACATTGTGACCACATGATCCAAACCGTGCGTGGTTACGGGTATCGATTATCCGCAAAAACATAATGTCACCTCATGTATGGTTATCGGAGCTCAATCGCATATTACTGGTATTTATTCCATGCGCGGTATCAGGCGTCGTAACCGGACATTTACCGCTATTCCTTATCCTTGGTTTTATCGTTTACGTACTATGGAGCGTCAGGCAATTTGCCACCTTAAAAAAATGGTTGGACAATGGTGCCGTAATCAGTCAGGCGCCTGAATACTTAGGCCTCGCTGATCAGCACGTATCCAGCATTATTGATCTGCAAAAAAGCCATCAGGTCCGGCAAAGCTCGCTGCAAGAATTCGTCGCGCAGTTTAACGAGATGATTGCCGCTTTGCCGGATGCGGTAGTAGTGATGGCGGCCTCCGGAGAAATACTCTCCGCCAATCAGGCGGCGCATAAACTGTTACGCATTGATGCGGCCATTGATAGTCATACGCGCATTACTCAACTGGTTCGTGACCCGTTGTTCACCGACTATTTTTTCGCCAGAGATTTTGACCAGCCATTGGAAATTCGCAGTACCACTGCCAATGAACCGGAACTAAATCTGCGCATAATTTCTTTTGGTGAAGACCGGTTAGTGTTAATCGCGCAAGACATGTCGCAGATGGCGCGCGTCTATGCAATGCGCCGCAGTTTCATTTCTAATGCGTCACACGAATTACGCACGCCCCTGACCGTCATTTTAGGATACCTGGAGACTTTGCAGAGGCACCCCGAGCTTCCTGGTGACTGCCAGGCTGCGGTGCAATCTGCCGAGCTACAAGCGCAACGCATGCAACAACTGGTTACAGATCTGTTAACCTTATCTCGTTTAGAGTCCATGCCTGCCGTGGCTGAAGAGACCAATCTGATACCCGTCACCTCGGTGATTACCGAGACCGTGAAAGAAGCGAAGCTAACGGCCTGGTTTGCGGGACATAATATTCAGGTTTATGCGGACACCGAGGCCATGCTGAAAGGCGAATTACAGGAAATTCGCAGCGTCATCTCCAATCTGGTAAACAATGCCGTCAAATACACAGAGATGGGCACCAACGTAGAAATCACGTGGAGACTGGTCGGCGAAGATGCTGCGGAATTGGTGGTAAAAGATGACGCTGCCGGCATCACGCCAGAGCATATCGGCAGACTGACGGAAAGATTCTACCGCGTAGATACCGGGCGTTCGCGTCAAAAGGGCGGCACTGGGCTGGGGCTGTCGATTGTCAAACACGTAATGGGGCGCCATGAAGGTCAACTGACAATCACCAGCAAACTCGGTCAGGGTGCCGTGTTCACCTGCCGTTTTCCTGCCAAACGGCTGGTCTTTAACGCACAGAGTCAACCGGTTATTTTGTAGCAATGCTGTAATAATTTACCCATATGCCTGTAACACTGAAATTACACACTGGGCCTTCAATTTCTGTTTTACGAACGTTACATTTGAGGAGCTTTTTTAATGAGCAAGTTAATCAGAAAGTGCAATGCACTATTTATCATCTCGCTGTTATCGCTGGCGACGGCCGCATCGGCGGAAGTAAAAATAGACGCCGCGCTTGGCGAATATACGGCAACCAGTGGCGTGTCCGGCAACCTGTCCAGTGTTGGTTCAGACACGCTGGCTAATTTAATGACCCTGTGGGCCGAAGCATACCAGCGATTTTATCCCAACATAAACATTCAGGTTCAGGCGGCGGGTTCATCTACTGCGCCTCCCGCGCTAACCGAAGGCACCTCCAATATTGGCCCCATGAGCCGCAAGATGAAAGATAAAGAACTCGCGGCATTTGAGAAAAAGTTTGGTTACAAGCCGACCGCGATACCGGTCGCCATTGACGCCTTAGCCGTGTACGTACACAAAGACAATCCTGTTCAGGGCCTGTCTGTTGCGCAAGTCGACGCGATATTCTCCAGCACTCGCAAGTGTGGTGGCAGCGCCGACGTCTCCACCTGGGGTGATCTCGGGTTGGAAGGTGCCTGGGCCAGGCGCGACATACAACTGTTTGGTCGTAATTCGGTGTCCGGAACCTACGGGTACTTCAAGAAAAAAGCACTATGCAAAGGCGACTACAAATCCACCGTTAATGAACAGCCCGGCTCCGCGTCTGTGGTACAGTCAGTATCCAGCTCCCTGAATGGCATCGGTTATTCCGGTATTGGCTATAAGACCTCCGGGGTACGCGCAGTACCGCTGTCGAAGACGACCGAGTCGGACAAAATAGCAGCCACGTCGGCAAACGCCATATCAGGCAAATACCCACTGGCACGTTTCTTATACGTATACGTAAACAAGTCGCCCGGCAAGCCATTATTGCCACTGGAGAGCGAATTCATCAGGATGGTACTATCTATTCAAGGTCAACGAGTTGTAGTCAAAGACGGCTACATCCCGCTGCCTTCTAAAGTCGCATCCAAGGCCCTGGCGGCCGTTGAGATTGAGAACAACGCGCAGGTCAATGCTGCAAAAATTCAATAACAAAACACCACAAAGCATACCAGTGCCACCAGATATTCCCCCAAAAACGGTGCCCGGGCCGGTTTTATTTGATCAGGCACTGTGGCGCCGGCGTTCGTTAAAAGACTTTTTGGCGCGTTATCTGGTAGGTGCCGGCGGCATCGCCGTGATTGGCTCGATCGTTCTGATTTTTCTATTTTTATTTGCCGTCGTGCTCCCTTTGTTCAAGGGCGCAAAACTGCATCAACTCTCGAATTACGCCATAGACAACCGCCACGAAACGCTGCTATACGCCATAGAAGAACAAGCGGAAGTAGCTATGCGTTTAGGCAGTAACGGCGTGGCACGTTTCTTTTACCTTGATACCGGAGAGCTGCTTGGAAGCCATGATCTTTTGACAGGCACGGAAGCCCGGGTGAGCACCTGGGCGCACGTCAATCCAGAGCAGGACGTGCTGGGTCTGGGGCTGGACAGCGGACGAGTGCTACTCTTTAGTCACAAATATCAACTGATATTTAATAATGAGCGGCGCACCATACTTCCGGCCATCACCCATCCATACGGCGACAACGCCATCAATCTTGAAATTGGCAACCAGCCAATACTTAGCCTGGCAGCCGGGGAAAATGAAGATGGCCTGACATTTTTTGTCTACACCCAGGGTGGGTCGCAATTAATCAATTTTGAAAAATCCTCCTCGTTTCTGGATGCAGATGAAATCACCCTCCAACTTACCAGCAAAGTGCAACTGCCATACGTTGACAAACCGATTAAAGCGTTACTCTCGCCGGAACGCGAGTGGCTATACATCCTGAACGCCGATGGCGTGATCGCCCTGTATGACGTTCGCAACAAAGATCAGCCGCTGCATATCGAAGACGTGTCAGTGTTGCCGCATGGCCATCTGCCAACCGCATTTGAGTTTTTAGTCGGAGGAATTTCATTATTACTGGCCGATGATCATGGCAACGTCTACCAGTTATTTTTAGTTGCCGATGGTGGTGAGCGGCGGTTAACCGCAATTAGAAGTTTTCAGAGTGGTGGCGCTGAAATTTCCAGCCTCACCAGTGAAAGCCTGCGCAAAGGATTCTTGGCCACCGACGTCCGCGGCAACCTGTCCATCTTCCATACTACGGCGTCAAGGCACTTGCTCACGCAGCGTATCTCTAACCATCCCATTGCCCATCTGGGGATTGCGCCCAGAAGCGACAAATTCCTTATTGAAGACATAACTGGTCAGGTGCGCGTTTGGGGGCTTGACAGCGAACATCCTGAAGTATCCTGGAGTTCGTTGTGGGGCAAAGTCTGGTATGAAAGTTACGCTGCGCCCGACTACGTTTGGCAATCCTCCTCGGCCTCCAGCGACTTTGAGCCAAAATTCAGCCTTACGCCCTTAACCTTTGGCACCTTCAAGGCCGCATTTTACGCTATGCTGTTGGCGATGCCACTGGCAATAGCAGGCGCCATATTTACCGCGTATTTTATGGCACCGAAAATGCGCGGCCTGGTAAAACCCTCAATTGAGATTATGGAAGCCCTGCCAACGGTGATACTGGGTTTTTTGGCGGGGCTTTGGTTAGCGCCATTTGTTGAATCTCATCTGGTCGGCATCTTCGCTTCCCTGCTGGCACTGCCGACAGGAATATTTCTCGCCAGTCTGCTTTGGTGGCACCTTCCGCAGCGCATAAAGGCGCAAATCGCGGATGGTTGGCAAGCCGCGTTACTGATTCCCGTGGTAATGCTATGCGGCTGGATTGCGTTAGGGCTAAGCACATGGATGGAAAACGTGTTTTTTGACGGCAGTGTGCGCTTATGGCTGACCGACAGCATGGGCATTGGCTATGATCAAAGAAACTCCATCATTATTGGAATCGCCATGGGTTTTGCCGTTATCCCCACCATTTTTTCAATTACTGAAGACGCAATTTTTAGTGTTCCCAAACATCTTAGTTCCGGTTCCCTGGCCTTGGGTGCCACCCCCTGGCAAACCTTGGTGCACGTAGTATTACCGTCCGCCAGCCCGGGCATTTTTTCCGCCACCATGATTGGTCTGGGGCGCGCCGTCGGTGAAACCATGATCGTATTAATGGCTACCGGGAATACCCCAGTTATGGACTTTAGTATTTTTGAAGGTATGCGTACCCTGTCGGCCAATGTCGCCGTTGAACTGCCGGAGTCTGAAGTTGACAGCACGCATTTCAGAATTTTATTCCTGGCCGCTCTAGTGCTATTTGTATTTACTTTCTTCTTTAACACCATTGCGGAAATAGTACGACAACGCCTGCGTGAAAAGTACAGCGCGCTCTAAAATTTGAAAACAAGTCACCAATGGTAACCCAAGCGAAAAATACTGATTTCAAATCATTCATAGCTTCCGGACAAGCCTGGGTATGGTTAAACGCGGGTGCCGTGGCCATCAGCATGATCATGGTTTTCGGGCTATTATTGTTGATTGCCGTGCGTGGCCTGGGTCATTTTTGGCCGCAGGCGGTATACGACATTGAATATGACAATGGCACCGCTATCGTGCGTATTATTGGAGAGCGCGTCAAAACCGAAAAAGTACCAAGACTACGCATTATTGAATCCGGGATTAACGTCAGGGGTGACCAGGATCACGTCGAACGCAGCCTGATTAAAGTGGGCAATCGCGAAATTTTGGGCGCGGACTTTATGCTTACCATCGCGCCGAATGAACTAAGCGTCAAAAAACCGCCAGACCTGTTAGTACTGGAGCGTACCCAATGGGGTAATTTTTATGGATATTTACGTGGTGTTAAAGAACGTGGAGAACTCTTGGGAGTTGCTGGTTTGGACCTCATGGCAGAACTCGAATCCCGGCTTGCGCGCGTGCTGCATCTTCGGCAGCGCATTGAACATATCGAGAAAAGCGAAATTGGCTCGATTAACTTCGGGCTTGAAAAGTTACGCTTAAAGAAGCGTGGTTTAGAGCTGGACGGAATTACCGAGCCTGCGTATTACCACGACATCACAGCACGCCAAAACGCACACCTGGCTGAATATGCAAGCCTGAAAGAAGAGTTAGATGGCTTATATCGGGACCTTGCGCGTGACAGCATAGTGTTACGGGAAATGACCGGTAAAGAAGTCGAAATCAAGCTCTCCAACATAGTAAAGGCCTACCAGCCCAACGCCATGAGTTGGGCTGGGAAAGTCATTTTCTACCTGCAGACGTTTTGGGGATTTATCTTCGATGATCCACGCGAGGCGAATACCGAAGGCGGAATTTTCCCGGCCATTTTCGGCACCGTGGTGATGGTAATGCTAATGTCCATCATGGTCACCCCGTTTGGCGTGATCGCGGCGATTTACCTGCGAGAATATGCTCGCCAGGGATTCATCACGCGCCTGGTCAGAATATCGGTCAACAATCTGGCAGGCGTGCCTTCCATCGTCTATGGCGTATTTGGTCTGGGTTTTTTCGTATACGTGGTGGGTGGTACTATTGATGAGCTTTTTTATCGTGAGGCGCTACCCGCCCCGACTTTTGGATCCGGCGGCATCCTGTGGGCCTCGCTGACGTTAGCGTTATTGACCTTACCGGTCGTAATCGTCGCCACCGAAGAAGGCCTGTCCCGAATCCCACGCACCGTCAGAGAAGGCTCCCTGGCGTTAGGCGCGACCAAGGCGGAAACCTTATGGCGCACCGTATTGCCGATGGCCAGCCCGGCCATGATGACCGGCTTGATTCTGGCAGTCGCGCGTGCCGCTGGAGAAGTCGCGCCGCTCATGTTAGTGGGTGCCGTAAAGTTAGCGCCTTCCTTGCCGGTGGATCTGAACGCCCCGTTTGTGCACCTTGAACGCAAGTTTATGCATCTGGGATTTCATATATACGACGTTGGTTTCCAGAGCCCTAACGTAGAAGCAGCGCGGCCCCTGGTGTACGCCACTGCGTTAATACTGGTGGTAGTGATTGTAATCTTAAATCTCTCTGCAATATTCATCCGTAATCACTTGCGGGAAAAATACAGGAGCCTTGAACAACACTGAATTAGTCACCTTATTGCAGCGTAATTGCAATTATGTAAGGCTAAAGAGATCAGGGAAAATGACCATGGCAGCCCCACAAATATCACAGGAAGTACTTCATAAAGAAACCCTGAATCCTGAAAATGAACAAGCCTGTTATGAGTGTCGGGATTTTAATCTTTATTACGGTTCTTTACAGGCCCTAAAGGGTATCAATTTAACCGTTCCCGAAAAAAAAGTAACCGCCTTCATTGGCCCCAGCGGTTGCGGCAAATCTACGCTATTGCGCTGCATGAACCGTATGAATGACCTGATTGACGGCGTTCGCATCGAGGGCAAAATGTTGTTGAACGGCGAAGACATTTACCGAAAATCCGTAAATGTAACGGAAATAAGGCGCAAAGTTGGAATGGTGTTTCAAAAACCCAACCCATTTCCCAAAACCCTGTATGAAAACGTCGCCTACGGATTACGCCTGCAAGGCATGCGCAAAAAGCGCGTATTAGACGAGCGCGTGGAATGGGCGTTACAAGGTGCCGCGCTGTGGGATGAAGTCAAAGACCGCCTGCAGGACAACGCCATGGGACTATCTGGCGGACAACAACAGCGTTTGGTAATCGCGCGCGCCATCGCCATTCAACCGCAAGTAATTTTGTTGGATGAACCGGCCTCGGCATTAGACCCCATATCAACGCTGAAAATAGAAGAACTCATTGTCGAACTAAAGAAACACTACACCGTAGTTATCGTTACCCACAACATGCAGCAGGCGGCGCGTGTTTCCGATTACACCGCGTTCATATATTTGGGCGAACTCATTGAATTTGGCGCCACCGATCGGTTATTTACCAATCCGGTGGAAAAACAAACCGAAGACTACATTACTGGTCGCTATGGATAAACAGCGGCTGGGGTAAAAGTGAATCGGTATGACACAGACTAACGGCGGCTGGCGAATCAACAAGAGGTAATAATGGTATATCAGGACATTGGTCAACACATCTCCCATCAATTTGACGAAGATTTGGAGTCGTTGCGCAGCAAAGTACTGAACATGGGCGGCATGGTAGAGAAACAGGTTGACAACGCACTGATGGCATTGACGCGCGCGGACGGCAGTCTGGCCGAAGACGTAGCCACCAGTGATTACAAAATTAACTCTATGGAAGTAGCCATTGACGAAGAATGCACACAGATCATTGCTCGTCGCCAACCTGCGGCCAGCGACCTGCGTTTTGTAGTGACCATGCTAAAAACGATCACCGATTTGGAAAGAATTGGTGATGAGGCGGAAAAAATAGGGCGTCACGCGGTGCGGCTTGCGAGCGTTGAGCGCACCCCAACCTATTTTTCCGAAATAAGGCATTTGGGGGAACAAGTGCGCAATATGTTACACCATAGTTTAGATGCGTTTGCCCGCATGGATGCCGACAATGCGCTTAAAATCGCCCACAGCGATCGGGAAATTAATGATGAATACGACGCGCTGACGCGCCAGTTGATCACACACATGATGGAAGACCCGCGCGCCATCAGGCGCTCGCTGCGGGTAATGTGGTGCGCCCGTTCCCTGGAGCGCATTGGAGATCATGCTAAAAACATCTGTGAATACGTCATCTACACCGTGGCGGGAAAAGATATTCGTCATACCAGCCGCAAGCAAGTAAAAAGCGAGTTAATTGACAGCGGCAACGAACAGACCTGATTGAAAATATAAATACCCTTTCCCTACGTATCATCCTGCCCATCCACGTTCATATCCTTCTTTACCCATTGCTCGTAGGGACCGGCCCCCATGCCCGTCCTTTAATAGCCTGTCTACATATAATAACCTGCCCGTATAAAATCCCTCGCAAAAATTAAACCCCGAATCCTGCTTATCCTGCTCTTTTTGCTTTCTTATTATTCTGTAAATCCTGTAAATCTATGGTTCCATTCTTTCTCTTTCTTAATTCTGAATTATCCTGAATGTCCATGTTCGTATTCTTTAAAGTAAATTAGTAGATTATTAAGTATTCTCAGGGTAGCTTTACGTATTGTTGCGATACCAAACTTCATTCCACTTGTTATAATAACGTTGCCAACTCGAATAATGTATGCTTTAGCGATCGTAACCAACTTACTGAGTTTTTAGCGCATAGGAGGGTGTTTGAAATGCGTCAGCTAACTACTATTTTATTTATTTCCGCGCTAATTTTTGGCTGTGGTCAGGAACAGGCGATGGAAGAGCAAGCAGATAAAGCCGATTCCACTGCTAAGGAGGCTACTGCCAAAGACAAAGTCTCCACCAGTGACTATAAAAAGAAATATGAATCCGCTATGCAGGAAGCGATGGCTGCTGCAAAACAGAAACAAGCTGAAGTCGCCGAGCAGGAATAAGACACATCAGGACAGGTAAGGACGCTTCAGGACGAAATAAAAGTGTTATTGTAAAAACACACGTGTCCCCGGATTGAGTGGATTTTTTGAATGGGGCATAGCTGCCTTACTGAAAGCTGATCGGGGAGTTTGGTTTAACAGCCGGACTGGCACGCGGGGCCTTGCAGGGGCGTTATACCGCTGCAACAAACTGATTACTGTTTACAAAAGCTATTTATAAAGCATATTGGCGGACCGTTGCGTGGGTAAACTGGCGCGGAAATTGTTTAATGTCTCGGCGTCAACAAGTCACCAACCGTGAGTAAAGGACAACTGTTCATCGTTGCCGCCCCCTCCGGGGCCGGCAAGACCAGACTGGTCAGGGCCCTGTCGGAACGGCTTGCCGACGTAGTCGTGTCGGTTTCACACACCACGCGACCCAGTCGTTCTGGTGAAATTGATGGTCAGGACTACTTTTTTACTACAGTTAAAGCCTTTACCACTATGGTAGAGCGCGATGAATTCCTGGAATACGCGAAAGTCTTTGGTAATTTTTATGGCACTTCACGGTCATTTGTACAGCGACAACTGGACCGCGGCTTACAAGTCACTTTAGAAATTGATTGGCAAGGCGCCGCGCAAATACGCAAACGCGTCGGCGATACAATCTCAGTATTTATCCTGCCGCCATCCAAAGCCGAGCTGGAGAACCGATTACGTGGTCGCGGACAGGATAGTGCCGAACGTATCGCTGCCAGAATGCGTGCCGCGAAAAGTGAAATCAGTCACTACGATGAATTTGATCATGTAATTTTGAATGACAATTTTGATAACGCCGTACAAGAGTTAATCAAACTGTTCTCGGCCCCACAAAGCTACCAGTCCCTGAGTAAGGAAAAACTACGCTCGTTGACCACGCAACTACTGTCATAGTGCTGGTGCACGTGCGCATAAAAGTCAGCGATTCAGACTTTCTTCAGGCGCCGACACCAGCGTTTTCATTTCGCGGGCTGGATGCAAGCGGGTAAATTCGCTACACTCACCCAGCTAAGCAAACCATTAGTTAATATACAGGAGTGCGGTATGGCCCGTGTGACGGTAGAAGATTGTCTGGAACACGTTGAAAATCGATTTAAGCTGGTGTTGTTGGCGAGCAAGCGCGCACGGCAACTAACACTGGGCACCGAACCGCTGGTAGCATGGGAAAATGACAAACCTACGGTTGTGGCGTTACGCGAGATCGAACAAGGTCTGGTAAGCGAAGAGACCATGCAGTCGCCTTTGAGTGAGCTGACTGAAGCACCAACGGATGCGGATGAAGACGACCTCGTAACTGCTCTGTACGCGGAAATCAGTCGTGAACTGGAGCAGACTGCAGAGCCTCCTGTAGCTTCACAGTCTCAGCCAGAATCATCATCGGCATCTGGCGAAGTGTTGTTTGATGAACTGCTTGACACCGACGCCAAAGAAGCTTCGTCAATGACCGATCTGCCACCGGAAAATCCTTTTGATGACGCGCCTCCGGCCCCGCCTGCGGAGGCATCCTCCGCAGGAGAACCGGGCTCCTGAGTAATCCTGGGGTAATCCCGGCAAACCTGCGGTCAGGCGATGGCTGGTGTTGTAGAATCCGCTGGCGCGAATATCATTACGAAACAGCCGGCGCGGTTTTTGATCAGTGATCTTTGCGCGTTGCTGGACACCTATCTGCAACCCAGGCAAGTCAAAGACATTTATCACGCCTATTTATACAGTGCCAGCGCGCATGAAGGGCAAACGCGCCTTTCCGGTGAACCCTATATCTATCATCCACTTGCGGTAGCGAAGGTGTTAGCTGAACTGCGTATGGATGCCCAAACCATTAGCGCAGCTATTTTGCATGACGTTATAGAGGATACAGAAACAGCTAAGGAACAGATAACGCATGAGTTTGGGAACGCCGTGGCCGAACTGGTCGATGGTGTGAGCAAACTCACGCATTTAAAATTCGGCTCAAAGTTGGAGGCCCAGGCCGAAAATTTCCGCAAAATGATGCTGGCGATGGTGAAAGATGTGCGCGTCATCATTATAAAGCTAGCCGACCGCTTGCATAACATGCGTACTTTAAGCGTCATGTCGTATGCCAGACGCAGGCGTATCGCGCATGAAACGCTGGATATTTACGCGCCGATCGCCCTGCGTTTGGGGATGTACCAACTGTGCTTGGAACTGGAAGAGTTGTCGTTTCAGACGTTATATCCGCTACGCCATAAGGTTTTACAGGAAGCCATAAAGCGCACCAATATAAACCGTAAAGTACTATTGCAGGAAGTTGAGAAAAATATCTGTGAACGACTGGAAAACGCCAATATCGTCAGCAGGATTCACGGTCGCGAGAAAAATATTTATAGCATTTATAGAAAGATGCAGGAAAAGCGTCTGCAATTTTCAGAAGTATTTGACGTGTTTGCATTTCGCATAGTGGTTAAGGACGTAGACACGTGTTATCGGGCAATTGGCATCATTCATAATTTATATAAACCGGTTCCAGGCAAGTTCAAAGACTACATCGCGATCCCCAAAAAAAATGCCTATCAATCGCTGCACACTATTTTATTTGGCCCTAAAGGCACACCTATCGAAGTGCAAATTCGCTCTGCAGCAATGCACCAGGTGGCGCAATCGGGCATTGCCGCGCATTGGATGTATAAAGACGGAGAAGTTGATCACGCTGCCCCGCATGTTCGGGCACGGGAATGGCTTAAGACCGTTTCAGAAATGCAGCATCGTCTAAGCAGTTCCATTGAATTCTTAGAGAGTGTAAAGATCGATTTATTTCAGGACGAAATTTACGTGTTTACTCCCGCTGGTGACATCATGGAATTACCCGCCAATGCCACCGCAGTTGATTTCGCCTACGCGGTGCATTCCGACATAGGCAACCAGTGTGTTGCCGCAAACATAAATCGTCGTGAGGAACCGTTGAGTACAGTTTTAGAAAGTGGTCAGACGGTAGAGATCATTACTGCGTCGGATGGTCGTCCAGACCCCGCGTGGCTAAATTTTATTGTCACTGCAAAAGCGCGTTCCAACATTCGGGGTTACTTAAAGAACCTACAAACGAGAGAGGCATGTGAGCTGGGCAAGCGCTTATTGGATCAGGCACTTAGCAGCTACGGAAAAAATTGGGACGCTATCAATAGGCGGGAGCTTGCGAATTTACTCAAACAACTGAAATTAGCAACCGAAGCACGTTTGTTTCAGGAAATTGGCTTGGGGAATCGCATGGCGCCACTTATTGCCAGCCACTTAGTGGCTTCGCGCAGTCGCTGGAGCAAGTTACGCCGCAAGAGTGACAGCAAGCATCCTTTGCTGATCAGGGGCACGGAAGGCATGGTAGTAAGTTTTGGGAAATGCTGTCATCCTATCCCCGGCGACTCCATTATAGGGATCATGACAGCGGGTCGGGGCTTAGTCGCACATCACGTCAAATGTCGTAATATAAGGCGTCAGAAAAGCAGTCGTGATAAGTGGATACAGGTTTATTGGAGCAGCGACATAAGTCGTGAGTTCACGGCTGAAATAAGCGTTAAAACCGCTAACGCACGCGGCGTACTCGCCGTCGTCGCGGCCAGAATTTCGGACGAAGACTCGAATATAGAAAACATGGTGTTTGCAGAAAAATATGGTTCAACTACCACTATCACGGTGTTCTTAACAGTTAAAGATCGGGACCATTTGGCGCGCATTATGCGTGCGATACGCAACACGCCTAAAATATACAAAGTCAGGCGTACTTAGCTTACTTATCGTGTGATTTATGCAGGAGAAATCAATGCCAAAGGAAATCATTGCGACTGAACGCGCGCCACAAGCGATAGGCACATATTCACAAGCCGTAAAAATTGGTACCACCGTATACCTGTCTGGCCAAATTCCACTTATGCCTGCAACCATGCAAGTGGTCACTGGGGATCTGCGCGCACAAATTCACCAAGTGTTTAACAACTTACAGGCAGTTGCTCAAGCGGCTGGTGGTTCATTGGATAAATTTGTCAAATTAAATATCTTTCTAACCGATCTCGGTGGTTTTCCGTTAGTCAATGAAGTTATGTCTGAATATTTTTCCCAACCGTACCCGGCGCGTGCCGTCATCGGAGTCGCCTCGTTACCAAAAGAGGTGAATGTAGAAATGGACGCCGTTATGGAGCTCCAATAGAGCTCACCTCAACGGGTACGTAATTTTAAGAAGCCGGGGACGCCGACGTACTATTTGAGTTTGCACGCTAACCCCTGGCGATGAATTTTTCTCCGGTGCTCATCTACTACCGTGCAAACGTTACACGCCAGCTC
This sequence comes from Gammaproteobacteria bacterium, assembly GCA_963422595.1. Lineage (GTDB taxonomy): Bacteria > Pseudomonadota > Gammaproteobacteria > UBA4575 > UBA4575. The sequence continues at coordinate 401,145 of OY730298.1, read as the reverse complement.
CTGATTAAATCCGAGAACAATTTCGCAACGTAGCAATTGAAAGCAAAAACGTCTCCACTGGTAGGTAGTCTCAAGGGTGTAGGCACGCGCGTTGCCGAGTGTTTAGAACGTTTGCAGATCCACACGCTACAGGATTTACTTTTTCATTTACCGCTTCGCTATCAGGATCGTACCCGTATACGTGCGATAGCGATGCTGCGGCCCGGCGATGAATGCGTAGTGACAGGCAGCGTAGAGCATAGTGAAATAGTGTATCGAAAACGGCGCATGTTATTAGTAAGTGTCAATGATGGCACTGGGAGAATACTTTTACGGTTTTTTTATTTTAATAAAAATCAACGTAACGATCTTTCCCGCAGGATGAATATTCGATGTTTTGGAGAAATCAGACAAGGCATAAAAGGTCTCGAAATGGTGCATCCGGAGTATCAAATTCAACACCCGCACCAACCACCGAAAGTTGAAGACCACCTGACGCCGATATACCCGACAACGGAGGGGTTACACCAGCTTAGTTTACGACGTTTGACCTCACAGGCTTTACAATGGATGCACAGTGCAGCCATGGTTGACCTTGACTTATTACCGGAACCCCCGGAAATAGATGGGCAACGAGTATCTCTCAAAGAGGCCCTGAAATTTGTTCATCGACCACCTCCTGATGCCGATATTGGGGCATTATCTGCGGGCAACCACGCCATGCAACGTCGTCTGGCCTTTGAAGAATTATTGGCGCAGCAACTGAGTCTTGCAAAATTAAGACTACATATGCGGAAACGGTGCGCGCTCGCCATCGAGTCTGAAGGCAGGCTCTACAAACAACTCATAAACAAACTGGAGTTCACACTGACGGGCGCCCAACAGCGTGTGATCGATACTATATTCAGAGATTTAAAAAATGCTTATCCCATGCTGCGTTTAGTTCAGGGCGACGTTGGCAGTGGCAAGACGTTAATTGCGGTCGCCGCGTGTTTGCAAGTAATAGAAGCGGGCTATCAGGCAGTGATGATGGCGCCTACTGAAATACTGGCTGAACAACACCTGCAAAATTTTTCCAACTGGCTTGAACCCATAGGGATTCGTTTTGCCTGGCTATTTGGAAAGCTGACCACCAGCAAAAGCAATGCAATGAAAGAATTGATAGCGAGCGGAAGCGTAAATGCCATAATAGGCACGCACGCCTTATTTCAACAAAGTGTGAATTTTAAGAATCTGGCCCTGGTAGTTATTGATGAACAACATCGTTTCGGCGTACATCAACGTCTGGCGTTACGTGAAAAAGGTATACAGGGAAATGCGCGCCCACATCAGCTGATCATGACGGCCACCCCTATACCCAGAACTTTAGCCATGGCTGCCTATGCTGATCTTGACTACTCCGTAATTGACGAATTACCTCCCGGGCGTAAACCTGTCAATACTGTCGCCGTACCTTTAGAAAGACGTTATGAGGTGGTTAAACGTGTTGCCAATGCGTGTCGCGGTGGCCAACAAGCCTATTGGGTGTGTACCTTAGTGGAAGAGTCAGAAGTCATGCAATGTCAGGCCGCTGAAGACGTGTATCAGGAGCTTGGTAAATGCCTGCATGGTATTCAGGTCGGGCTTGTACATGGTCGTATGAAGGGCAAAGAAAAAGACGCGGTCATGCGGAAATTCGCCAGCCGCGAAATTGATTTACTGGTGGCGACCACCGTGATAGAAGTTGGTGTGGACGTGCCCAATGCAAGTTTAATGATCATTGAAAACGCAGAACGCTTGGGTCTCGCGCAACTACATCAATTACGTGGTCGCGTCGGTCGGGGCAGTGAAGCAAGCAACTGTGTTTTATTATTTAGTCCCCCACTTACGCATAATGCCAAATTGCGCATTGATACTATGCGTAATACTAATGACGGATTTAAAGTTGCTCAGATTGATCTTGATATACGCGGGCCCGGAGAAGTATTGGGAACGCGCCAAACCGGCATGCTACAACTGCGCATAGCAAATATTATGCGTGATCAGGATCTACTCCCCAAGGTACGGGAAACCGCAGCATCCTTGTTGGCGGAACAGCCAGGCAAGGCGAATGCCTTGATTCAAAGGTGGTTAAAAAAGGCGATTGAATTTGGACAAGTCTAGAAACCTGATTAAATACCGAACGTACCTACCAGCATCGTAGTAACGTAAATACCGCACAGGCCCGCCAACGTGATTAAAGACAAAGTCCTGATCCAACCTGATCTGCCTGTAGAGGTCCCGGCAATACCAAAAACCAGACCGATTACGGCAATCACAAATGACGCCCAAAACACCGTGTTTACACACGTGGTTTGACAGGTGCGTCCGTCGAAAGTACCCGATAACAACTGGGTGCCCAGAAAAATAGCTAAGCCCCAACTTAGCAAAGTGCTGAGAAAAGAAATAGACGTAGAGGTGCTCATAAATACTTTTCGCTAATAAATTGTTCCCGATCGACGTATTTTGACCATATCATCAAAAATGTGGAGAAATTATGCCATATTATTAAACATGCTGCGCCAGATAATGTTGCAAACAAAAAGATTTAGTATAGATAATAAAAAATCAGGTACGCGCCAAGCAAAAAGGCGACCCAAAGCACCATACTACCCGTTAGCCACGTCTTAGCCAGTATACCCTGTGGCCCGTGATGCCGGTGCAGACGAGCCGCGGTAACAAACAAAACCTTTTTTAAGGCGCTCAAAAAGTTTTTTTCACCAGTGGCGGCGAGCGCAGCAATTTGTTTGGCCAGGTAAGCCCCCGGTTTTCGATAAAACCAATCGAAATCCAGGTTCAATGCCGGAATTTCCGCCGGGTACAATCCGGCACGGTACAGTAACGCAAATGCCAACGCGGAAAACAGCAACAACTGTAACTGCGTGATCACGTGAGTGTTGGTATAAGGCGTGAAATCCACGGCGTACGGCAACAGGGCATACAAAAAGCTGGGGTAAACCCCAATCGCGAGACACAGGGCAGCGGTAATACCCATCGCCAACAACATATTAAACGGCGCCTCCGCGCAGCGTTTACCGCTATCATGGGCAAAAAAAGTAAAGAAAGGGATCTTGATGCCGGAATGATCCAGCACGCCTGCCGAGGCAAACAGCAATACCAGCCAGATCAGCCAATAACCTTCAGACGCGACCGCGGTAAGCACCAGAGATTTGGAGACAAAACCGCTGAACAATGGAAATGCGGAAATCGACAAAGAACCGACGATACAAAAACCCGCGGTCCAAGGCATGGATTTATACAAGCCACCAAGCTCGGACGCCCGGATAGTGCCGACACGGTGTAAAACCGCGCCCATGCTCATAAATAATAGTGCCTTATACAGAATATGTGCAAAGGCGTGCGCGGCGGTGCCATTGATAGCCATGTGCGTACCAACACCTACCCCCACCACCATGAACCCGAGCTGGTTATTTAAGCTGTAAGACAGCACTCGACGCAGGTTATTTTCGATAACCGCGAAAAAGATTGGAAATACCGTCATGGCCGCCCCAATCCAAATCAGTATTTCAGTTCCCGCATAGGCGCGGGCCAAGGCGTAGACCGCCAGTTTTGTGGTGTACACGGATAAAGCCACGGTGCCCACCACGCTGGCTTCCGGGTAGGCATCCTGTAGCCAGTTATGTAACAGTGGAAAGGCGCATTTAATTCCAAAGGCAATGAAAATCAATCCGCCCGCAAGGGTGTCTGTTCCCAGATGATCAAATGCTACTGAACCGGTTTGTTGAAAGTGCAGAATGCTTCCGGCCAACAGGAACAGGCCCGAGCTTACGTGCATAATAAAATAACGTTGCCCGGCGCGTGCCGCGCGTGCGGTTTTGTTTGCCCAGATCAACACCGCGGAGGCGATAGCCGTAAGTTCCCAAAAGACAAATAAAGTGATCAGATCCCCGGCTAATACAGCGCCCGTCGCGGCGCCGGCATATATAAAAATACTGGCGAGTTGTAAGCGGTCTTCCTCATGCCAGGCGTAAAGCGCAACAATAAATAACGCGCACTGAAAAATTAATGCGAAGACGAAACTCAAACTATCGAGTCGTAGCAAAATGAGCTGATAACCGAAAACCTGCCACTGGAAGTGCTGTCCTGGCTCGATCACCAGTAAGGCACAAGTCCCCAGCACCGGGATGATGAGAAGCACAATTTTGCGTGGCCGGGAATGCAGGCAAGATAGCAGCAGACCGCCGAGCGTGGAGATAATGGCAGGGTGAGAAAGCATACTAATCATAGTAATTTTCATCCCGACGGATAATTTTGCGCAACAGCTTTGCGCCCATGACGATAGTTATATATGCGAGAAAACCAAACCAGGCATAAAACCCAAACCAATGCTCAAAGCTAAAAAAGGCGTGCTTGTGATAAAATAAATCGAGTGACAGTAATAGCGCGCAGATCGCGTATAAAACGTAAACGATGATATTGATGTTGCCAGGTCTGTCTAACCAGTAACCGTGGTTTTTTTCAGGCATCATGGAGTACCCGCATAGCGCGCTAAAGTCTGCAATTTCGGGTGAAAAATCTGCTTGGCTCGCGGTGGCACCTTATATTATAAAAGCTGTGGCTTGCAAGCAGAGCACGCCCGGGAAACGGCACGCCAGCCAAAATTCGGGTAATTCCGGTCATGTACCAGCGGTGTTGACAGGGTCTTTGCGCGAGCATTTATTTAATCAACTGCTTCCCACTGGTGCAATATGCGGGTTAAATACGGGATAAAGAAAATCATAAACAGGCTGCATATAGAAAAACAACAAAAATGCGCCTAAAGCCGTAATACATAAAGGTATAACACATGCAAGAGGCGCCTCTCGTATGCCTGACGTTCGAGCCTCCACAGGGACATCAGGCGGTTTAAAGAAGGCCCGTAAGGCAACTGGTAATAAGTAAGCGCAGTTTAATAGAGTGCTCAGTCCGAAAGCCAGCAACACCAGATAGTGTCGTTGACTGATACTGCCATCAATCAGGAACCACTTGCTCCAACTGCCCGCTAAAGGCGGCAACCCAATGACACTTAAAGCCGCAACTGAATAAGCGGCGAACGTAAACGGCATACGGCGTCCTAAGCCATTCAGCTGGCTAATTTGAGTGAGCCTGGTAGCAGTGTACACGGCACCCGCGCAGAAGAATAAAGTGATTTTTCCAAAGGCGTGCGTGACAATATGCAGGGCCCCACCTAAAGCTGCAATCGGGCTTGCCAGTGCCGCGCCGATAACGATATATGCAAGTTGACTAATCGTCGAATAAGCGAGCCGCGATTTAAAATTATCTTTGCTAAGGGCAATAAGTGAGGCGATAAGCATGGTTGCGACGGCTACCCACAGAATCCAATCGGAGGCACATTGATCGGCTATAAAGTCAATACCAAATATGTAAGTTGAAATCTTTAACACTGAAAACACACCCGCTTTTACTACAGCTACGGCATGCAGTAAGGCACTTACAGGCGTTGGCGCGACCATGGCGGCCGGCAACCAGCGGTGAAACGGTACTAAAGCGGCTTTCCCCAGTCCGAACATAAACAGAGTAAACAACAGCATGCTGCTAAGCTGGTCCGTAGTGCCTTTCAAAATCCCCCCGGGAACGAAATCTAATCTGCCGGTTTGCAACCAGGTGATCACAATGGCAGTTAAGAAAAATAATATTGAAGTACCAAGCAATATGCCAAGATAAGTACGGCCGCCGCGTCGCGCGTCTGTGGTTTGCTTATGCGTAACCAGCGGATAAGTGCATAAAGTAAGCCCCTCATAAAATATAAATAAGGTAATTAAATTTGCTGAAAACGCGATTCCCATGGTGGCGGCGATAGACAGGGCGAAAAAAAAGTAAAATCGTGTCTGATTTTTTTCGTCATTCCCGCGCATGTAACCAATCGAGTAAATTGTAGTAATGATCCAAAGAGCGGACGCCAATAGCGCAAATACAAGTCCCAGAGGCTCCAGGTGAAATGCCAGGGATAACCCCGGCGTAATAGAAAACAGGGTATACGTTGCGGTTTCTCCCCCAAGCCTTACCAGCTGTAAGATATACAGGAATAAACAAACACCAGTAACTATAGAGCTCGCCTCTCGAAATTGCGCGTGCCCATGAAACAGCAGTACAAACAGGCCTCCGAGCAGGGGAATTACTACGGCAAGCTCGTAATGCTGTAACAGTTGAAACATCGTTTATTGAAATAAAGCATTAATTGCGGTATTCGCGAATCCGAAACTAAAAGACGTTTCCAGACCAAAGTAAAAATTAGCCAGGACTAATACCCATAGTGGAATTAGCATTGGCAGCGGTGCTTCCGCGCCAATTCCTGTATTTGAGTCGAGAATATTTGTAGGGCTTGTAAAATAAGCATGCTCCACAATTCTCCAGACGTAAAGGATAGCGAGCAATGAACCGCTAACGATTATAGTTACCGCAAGCCAATGGTTTTGCTCTATGGCAGCCGCCAACAAGTACCATTTGCTGATGAAGCCAGCGGTGGATGGAATACCGATAAGGCCAAGTCCTGACAATACCACTGCGGCCATAGTCCAGGGCATACGTTTGCCCAGACCAGCAAAACTTTCCAACTGTGCCGAACCAGTTCGGAACACCACGCCGGCAAGCGCGAGAAACAATCCGCCTTTTATAATTGCGTGATTAAACAAATGTACCATACTGGCGACGCTGCCACTCTTAGACGCAAGCCCAATACCCAGTGTCATATAGCCTATTTGTGCCACGCTGGAGTAAGCAAACATACGCTTCACGTTGTCTTGAAATATAGCGACAAAAGAAGCGGCCAGGATGGCAACAATGGAAAGAGGCAGCAGAATTTTGTCTAAATGAAAATGCTCGAAAGAAATTTCATTTGAAAACAACCCAAAAAAGAATCTGAATAATACATACAAAGAAACTTTAGTTGCGGTTGCGGAAAGAAACACCGTAATCATGGATGGCGCGTAAGCATAGGCATTAGGCAGCCAAAGATGTAACGGAAACAAAGCAAGTTTTAATGAGATGCCTACCGTGAAGAAGGCGAATGCCGCGTGCAACGTGCGTGAATTAATAAGTGCTGGTACCCTGTGCTGTAGATCAACGATGTTTAACGTTCCGGTCAGCATGTACAACAGGCCGACCCCGATTAATATAAAGGTAGCCCCGATAGTACCCATAATTAAATATTGATATGCAGCAGTGAGTGCCTTGCGATCCCGCCCCATCGCAATTAGCACATAAGACGATAGCGAGCTAATCTCCAGAAATACGAATATATTAAATGCGTCTCCGGTGGCCACAATGCCCAGCAAGCCGGTAAGACAAAGCAAATACGCGGTATAGAATAAGCCAATTTTTTCTGTCGCGATCTCCTGCTCTATACTTTGGCGTGCGGATAGTGTCGTGATACTGGCAGTTGCCGCAACAATGACTAATATATAGGCACTTAAGTGATCAATGCGGTATTCAATGCCCCATGGAGGTGCCCAACCTCCAAGTTCATAAGACAATACGCCGTGTGCGGCAACTTCGCGTACCAGCAATAACGCGATAACGAAAGTGCTTATACTTACTAAAGTTGCCAGTAGCCAGGCCAGCTTGCCGCGTGCAAGCAGTGAACAAAGTGGCGCTGAAATTAGCGGGATTACCACTTGCAGTACAGGGAGGTGGTGAATGAACACTAAATTTTGTCCTGCTCCTCATCCTGCGTGTGAATAATATCCTCATCCACGCTTCCGTATGCCTGGTGAATCCTGGCGACGATTGCAAGGCCTAAGGCGGTGGTAGCAACTCCGACCACGATGGCCGTTAAAATTAATACGTGTGGTAAAGGGTTAGAGTACGTGGCGACGGCTTCCAATAATATAGGCGCAGTTCCCCCCTCTACTTTACTCATGGAGATGAATAAAATAAATACCGAGGTTTGGAAGATTATCAATCCAATAATTTTTTTAATTAAATTGGGATCAGAAATAACAATGTAAAATCCTATCATCATTAATATGATGACAACCCAGTAATTATAATAATCTACAATCATCCACTACTCGGCAAATTCGTCCAGCGCATAGAAGATCACGATCATTACCGCGGCCACGGTAACGCCTACTGCCAACTCAATAAGAAAAATGCCGAGATGTTGCGCGTGTTGATTGGTACTAAGGAGGGTGTTGTAGTCGAGAAAATTGCCGCCCGCCAGCATGGTCGCAATGCCTACCGCAGTGTAGAGTAGCAAACCTGAAGCGACAAATATGCGAATAACGTTTGTCGGGAAAACTCGCTGCGCCTTGTATTTGCCATATACCAACGCATAAAGTATCACTGCTGCTGAAAAAATTACCCCGGCCTGAAATCCCCCACCAGGTCCATAGTCACCATGAAATTGCACATACAGGGCATATAGCAACACGGCAGGGACAATCAGGTTACAAACCTCACGCAGAATCAAGCTGCTTTTCCTGCTCACTTGTGTTCGCCAGTACTATTTTTTTTAGTTTTACCAAGAAGTAACAGCACGCCTATCGCCGCGGTGAATATCACCGTGACCTCACCTAAAGTATCATAGCCACGGTAGCTTGCTAATATCGAGGTCACCACGTTCGGGATGCCAATTTCCTCGCCGCTTTGGTGGAGATAACGGGGCGCGACATAAACGTGTATGGGGGCCGCGGGATCACCGAATAAGGGCATATCCAAAGTGCCATAAATTAACGCCGCCGCGGTGATGGCTATGACCACCAAGGGCAACAATTTGCCGTGTTGGCTAACCACGTGTTCGCGTCCGGTGATAGCTAACGCGGCAAGCAATAGAACAGTGGTCAGGCCGGCGCCTACGGCGGCTTCGGTAAATGCCACGTCTACCGCATCCAGGGTTACGAATAAGCCTGCGGACAATAAGCTGTAGATGCCGCTCAACAGCACTACCGCCAGCAGGTTTTGCAAGCGCAGCAGCGTGATGGCAGTGATTATCAGCAATGTCAGCAAAGAGATATTGATGATAGGTTCTATGCTCATAACCGCTTCGCTACTCAGGTTATTTTAGTGTGGGTTGGATTCACATCTCTTTCGGCGAATGCTGCGGCGCGCGCTAATGCGTGTACGGCAGTAGGGCCTGTTATCATCATAAACAGTAATATCAATAACAGTTTTATGATTACCAGCAGGTCCTGAGTTTGTGTGCAAAGACCCGACAATATTAAAATGGCACCTAAAGAATCTATAATACCTGCGGCATGTACTCGCGAATAAAATTCCGGTAAGCGCATTAACCCTATAGCGCCCACCGTGCAAAACGCGCTGCCGAGCAACAATAGAGTCCAGCCGGGTATAGTCATATATCTGCTTTAGCCCTATTCGTCTGAATTTTTGCCCAGGCTACCGTGGCGAAATAGCTTTAGTACGGCAATGGTGGAAATGAAATTTATAAGGGCATATAGCAGTGCAATATCCATAAATTCAGGGCGATTTGTCAGGAATCCAAATAAAGCGATCAACAGCACCGTTGCGGTACCAAAAGTATTTATGGCCAGAATACGGTCAAATACGGTAGGGCCAAGCGCGGCGCGCAGTAGCAGCATAGCCATCACCACTAAAATTGCTATGGTAGCAGTTATAAACATCAAACTATTTTAATTGGCGGTTACCAGCCCGGCTTTCCAGAGCCGAAATTCGCTTACTCATTTCTCCTCGTTGCAAGTCATTTGCCAGTTCTTTGGTGAGTGCATGTACTTCAATGGTATCAGCGTTTATATCCAGGCTATAGGTGCCCGGAGTCAGGGTAATGCAATTTGCATATACGGCTTTCCCTACGTCGCTGTGTTTGGAAACAGGCACCCTGCTTATATTAGGACTAATCGGCAATTTTGGATGTAAAATTCTCCAGCTGACGTCAAGATTAGATTTGATTACCGCTACCAGAAACCAAGGTAAGAACTGCGGCAAATTCAGATTAAACCGCAACGTGTAAGAGCTTGTGTCAAGTAGCGCGAGCTTATGCGCGGAGTAGGCGACAAACAGACAGCTTACCAGTCCGGTAAGGAGTAGCAAGGGGGACAAATGGCCAGACAGCAGCAACCACAGGACAAATAAAACGAGAGTTACGATACACGTGCGAGTAAGCATAGCCAGCTTATTGAAGTACAAGTTATGGGTTTAAAATACTTAAGCCCGAGTCAATACTCAAGCAGACGTTCAACAAATACCAGGTTGATAGCATGGCAGGGTTAAATATACGTTTAAGAAAAATTTACGTGATTCGTGTGGCAAGCCGGAGACCTTTTTTGGCACATTGATGCGCCTCGTCAAGCTCATCAAGATACTCATGTAAGGCGGCTAATTCGGCGTAAGTTTCTGCCAGCGGGTTACAGCGTAAACTTGATTCAAGATAAGTTTTCGCTTTGCCCCAAAGTTGCGCGCGTTTACATAGACGGCCCAGAGTTAAATATAAATTTGCGTCACTGGTATAACGCTTAGTCCATTGCTCTGCTTTTTTAAGCGCGCGGTCAGGATTATCTAATTCTAACAACCCGTATTGACGAACAAACTCCGTGTTCCAATTTTTCTCCACAAGGTTAATGATGAAAGTCGCCGCTGCCGCATATTTTTTCTGCGCGCGCAGGGCCTCTATATAGCTAATAATCAGCGCATTATCTGCGAGTATAGTTTCCTTAAATCGTGACCCAATACCTTCAACGTCTCCCGCATTGGTATGGTTTTTACAGTTGCGTAATAAACCCTGCACCGCCTGTTTTTGTGTTTTTATCAGCACCTTTTTATCCAGACCTTTGACTTTTTTCAACTCAGGGAGCATGTCGACCAGTTTCTCCCAGGCATTTAATTGCACATAAGCATCGGCGAACAGCATCGCTATTTTTGGATGTGCGCGAATTTCGTCGCGTCGTTGAGAAAGATTAGCTAAAGCCTGTTCAGGCAGCCCCTGCTCCAGTAAGAACTCGGTTTGCAGTATATGGATTGCTGCCTGTACTTCAGGGGCACATTTTTTCGCCATGTCAAGATAACGATCACGTGCCTGATAAGTGCCCGACTGGTGAGCTGCGCGCGCTGCCCATACATAATTGACGTATGGGATATCAGTGTTCTCCACTCCTCGCAATAAAAGTTTCTCCGCCAGTGCCCAGTCGCCCAACATAAATTTTATTACCCCTGCCTTCGTATTATTTATCGCGTTAAGTCTTCGGCGACGTAACGCCGCCGCCTGAATACGCTTGGGCGTATTAAACAATAAGCTGAATATTCGCAACAACAAATAGAAAATTACAAATACCACAAACAAGCCGATTACAAATTTAATCAAGGGCAATTCAATCGACACGTCGCCAAAACTAAAGCCAGCAATCCCTGGCGTTTGCGCCAGATACAACACCACGGCGACAAACACCAGTGAAAAACATATAAAAATCAGTAACATTCGCAACATCTAGCCATGCTCAATAATTTCTATGGTATCTGCCAACAATCTGTTTGGCGCGCTAATGTCCGGCAATGCAGGCTTGAGATCAATAGCATCCAGTGCCTGAATTTCACGCATCAACTGACTGCTGTTACTAAGCGAACCGGTATTCTCAAGCCACGTAAGCGCGGCCCCGAGTTCACGATGATAGCTTTCATCATCACGTCTGGCGACTGCATATCTAGTACTGAGTAGTTTCAGGTGCAAGAACTCATATGCGCGTTGTTTCTCTGGTTGACTGACAAGGGCTTTTGGTCCTCCACGAGTAATTTTAATAGAACCACTCACAGAGGTTTTTATATAGTCCACAAATTTTCTCCAGGCGGATAACTTCTCGTTATTATCGGCGTGGTTGCGTCCCTCCCGGACGTTATCATCTTTTTGTTCAAGCTCTTGGGTGAGGTCTCGTTTAAGTTCAGCAAGCACCCTGTCTAAACGCAGATCAATACTTACCCAGTCCGGGGGAAGAAAGTTTTTTAACGTTTCTACTTGTTTGAAAATGGATTCACGCACAGGTAACAGACGCTGATCGCTGAATTCCCGCAAACGGGAGCTGGCCATGTTCAATGCGGTAACGGCACCGGCAACGTCACGTTCGACGTGCAAGCGGTGATTAGCCATGCGTAGAATATGCTCAACCTCTTTTAACCTCCAGCCTGACTGGTCTCGATTCACATACGCGATAATTTCCTGTGTGGAGCCGGTGCTTTGTTCCTGCAAATCCGCCTGTTCTTTTATTTGCTCAGATAACCTGATCAAGTGCTGATTGATAGTCGCAACATTCTCCTGCAAATATTTTTCAAAGTTCTGCAAGCTTTCATTTGCGTCTACAGCGGCGATATTTTGCGCCATGAGTTGGCGCTCCGCGGCAGCCTGATCAAGGCGTTTATTCAATTCCAGCCACACGTAATAACCCAGTCCCCCGGTGGCGGCCAACAACAGCGTCGGGAGCAAAATAATCAGCGCGATGAAAACATAGTTTCTACCAGCCTTATTATCGGCTGGTGCCGGAAGAGACTGCTTATTTTGAGGATTTTTATCCTCAGGCGTTTCAGTCTGTGCTGGGAGAGGCCGTTTATTTTGATCGTTCTTATCGTCAGACATTACAGATTATCTTCCTCGCTATTTCCTGGACTACCCGTTTCCTGAGCCCAGACACTAACGGCGTTTAACATAGCCTCATCACTGGAATTTTCAGCTATTATAAGGTTTTTTACGCACCCAACTGAACTTGCTGCTTCCGCTATGCGTTCACTGCCGACAATAAGCGTTACATGCGTCAACCATTGTCGTTCATTTATACTACATAGTGAGCATAAATTTTGTACAGATTCCGCGCTATGAATCAAAACAGCGGCATCCTGTTCAGGCAACGTACAGAGATCTGTTGTGTTGCGGGGTGTCGGGAGTTGTCGCTGATAGACCTCCGCGTAGTCCACTTGCGCGCCGCGCGACTGCAATTCCTGACGTAAATGCTCCCGTCCACCGCTACCGCGAACAATAAGAATTTTTTGTCCGGCGAGCTGCTGTAACCGCGCATGCGCCAACAAAGCCTCGCTGGTAAACCTGGTCGCCGCGGTTATACTTACTTCAAATCCATAGTTTTCTAATGTTGTCCTGGTCGCCAGGCCTATGGCGGCCAGGCGTTTGTGTTGAAAGCTCAATCCAAGTTCTTGCGCCACCTTCACGGCATAATGCACGGCGTTTGTGCTGATGAAAATCACCATATCGTAAGCCTCCAGCTGGCGCAGAATTTTTTTTGCAGATGCGATATTTTTTACTGCCGTTATCCTTATCGTAGGAAAGTGCACCACCTTTGCCTGCATACGCTCAAGCGACTCGCATATACTCCCGGCCTGCGCCAGCGGCCGCGTAACGACCACCGTCCTACCCATAAGTGGCGCACTAGCGCGCATTGACCAAACAGCAAAGCAACTGAAAAATCAACACCATAATCACATCATTACAATAGCGCCCGCAGAATTTCATCTGCGCCTTGCGCGTGTAATTCCATTGCCACCCGTTCACCGAGCTGTATGGGATTTTCTCTTGAACCAAACATCTCACTACGACAAATCCTGCTACCGTCCGGGCAACCGACCAGCGCGCGCAACCGCAAACAATCGTCGTGCAACTCCGCGAAAGCGGCAATTGGTAACTGACAGCCGCCTTGCAGGGTTTGGCTTACCACACGTTCCGTGGTCACGCATAGATGTGTTTCAGCATGATTTAATGGTGCAATGACAGGCTCTATGACATCGTCATGTTTCCTGCATTCAATACCAATCGCGCCTTGTCCAATTGCGGGTAAAGACTCTTCGACGGTTAAACAAGAGCGCACGCGCTTGGTAAGGCCCAAGCGTCTAAGTCCGGCAACCGCAAGGACAACAGCGTCATATTGCTCATCATCCAGCTTTGCGAGTCGGGTATTGACATTGCCGCGTAGTGGTTGCAAGTGCAAGTGTGGATAAGCCGCCTTAATCTGGCATGCGCGCCGCGAGCTTGAAGTACCGACCACTGCACGTTCCGGCAGCGAGTCCAGAGAGTCGTAATAATTTGAAACCAACGCATCACCTGGATGCTCACGTGCCAGCATTACCGGAAGATGCAAGCTGGCTGGCAACTCCACCGGCAGATCCTTCATTGAATGCACCGCAATATCAGCTTTATGTTCCAACAGCCCACGTTCCAACTCTTTCACAAACAAACCTTTACCGCCCTTGGACGCCAGAGATTCCTGTAGTAAGCGATCCCCCGACGTAGTCATTTTGACCAGCTCAATCGACAAATCATCGTGTACTGCGCGCAACAGGCGCGACACCTCTTCTGCTTGTCGTAAGGCAAGCGCGCTACTACGAGTGGCAATTTTTATACGCACAAAATGTTATATATTAGTTTCCTGGCGACACACCCAAGAGTAACCCATTTTAGCTACAGACAGGGAGTTAAGACGGGTTTGACGTGCTTTAGACACAGGCCAGACATTACTGGTCACGATGAAACGCACTACCGCCGGCGTATATAAGGGCGTGTACAAGCAAGCTCGGTAAGGTGGATGTTATACTCACGCCTTATCCCGGTAAATTAACCCGATGAAAGATCAAAACTCAAAAATTTGGGGTGGCCGATTTAAGGAAGCCACGGATCCGCACGTCGAAAAATTTAGTGCCTCCGTAGGGTTTGACAAACGGCTATACAAGCAAGACATTCTTAGCTCCAAAGCACATGCTCAAATGCTCGCGCGTATTGGCGTACTTAATAACAAAGACTGTGACGAATTACTCAAGGCCCTGGAAAAGATTCAGGCAGAGATTGAAGCCGGGTCCTTTCATTGGGATACTGGCCTGGAAGACGTACACATGAACATCGAGGCGCGTCTTACTGAATTAGTCGGGGACGCGGGCAAGCGTTTGCACACCGGGCGTTCACGCAACGACCAGGTGGCCACAGACATGCGTTTATACCTGCGTGACGCCATTGACGGCATTGAGCGGCAACTTGAAAAACTACAGCTGGCGATCCTGACGCTTGCTGAACAAGAGGTAGACACCGTCATGCCGGGTTTTACGCATTTACAGACGGCTCAGGTAATCACCTTTGGGCATCACGTACTGGCCTGGTTTGAAATGTTCTATCGCGATCGGGTACGCCTAAAGCAATGTCGCGCCGGCGTAAACTCCCTGCCTTTGGGTGCGGCCGCGCTGGCCGGCAGCAGCTTCGCCCTGGATCGTACATACACCGCCCGGCAGCTACAATTCACCGACCTTTGCCACAACAGTATAGACGCGGTAAGCGACAGAGATTTTGCCATCGAATTTTGCGCGTTCAGCGCAATCTTATTTACGCACCTGTCGCGCGTTGCAGAAGAGATCATATTATGGGTTTCCGCGCAATTCGACTTTATCGAATTACCGGATCGTTTCTGCACTGGTTCATCGATCATGCCCCAAAAAAAGAACCCCGACGTGCCAGAACTCATACGTGGCAAAAGTGCGCGCATATACGCCAACCTGTTAGCGCTACTAACGTTAATGAAAAGCCAGCCACTAGCGTACAACAAAGACAATCAAGAAGACAAAGAACCGTTATTTGACACCGTAGACACCGTACAGGACTGCATCATAATACTGGGCAAAATACTGCCACACATAAAAGTAAACCGTGAGCGGCTACGTCAGGCCGCTCAACAGGGCTATGCCACGGCCACCGACCTGGCCGACTACCTGGTGCGCAAAAAAGTACCATTTCGGGACGCGCATGCAGCGGTTGGTCAGGCAGTGCAATACGCAATCTCTCAACACAAACAGCTTGAACAACTCAGCCTGCACGAACTGCAAAAATTCAGTGCCTCGATCACGGCAGACGTATTCACAGTTATCTCCTTACATGGTTCAGTAGCTTCAAAGGACACCTATGGAGGCACCTCGCCCAGGCAAGTTACGGCGCAGCTTAAACTTGCGCGGCAACGGCTACAGAATTTTAAGATTGCATCCGGCTAAAATCATTGCCAGCGAGTCAGCAACCAGGCACGTATATCCGCGATCTCTTCCGCGCACATCGTATGCGCGCAAGGGTATTCCCGCCAGGTAATCTCCAGGCCCTGTTGAGTCAGCAGCTCACATGCCAGATGCGCGCAGGCAATCGGCACCACATCATCGTACCTCCCGTGCGCCATAAATACTGGCACAGACGGGCGCGTATTCGCAGCGGCCTGGACGCGCTCACGGTGCAAGGGCAAATAGCCGGACAACACCAACACGCCGGCGAGTCGGTGTGGACAATGCAGCCCTGCGTAAAGGGCCAATGCGCCGCCCTGTGAAAAGCCCGCCAACGCCACGCGGTGGGGTTGCATACCCGCGTCCACCTGCTTCCTGACCAGCGCGTTGATTGCAGTCGTAGCTTGCACAATCCCCTCACGGTCTTCCCGGCTATCCATATCCAGTCCATAAATGTCATACCAGGCTGGCATACGCATTCCATTATTCAGGCTAACCGCCCGCACTGGCGCATGTGGAAATATAAAGCGCACGCGCATTGACGCAGGCAAATCCAGCTGCTCAACCACTGGTGCAACATCATCGCCACTTGCCCCCAGCCCATGTAGCCAGACGATGGCACAATCCGGGTCGGCTTGAGTATCAATCTGGATAACAGACAATGTCAGGTTACAGAGGTTTCCTGTTAACAAAATGCCCTATACAATAGAGCTGCGCAACAAAACGAGTACATACCATGTCGCAACTCAAATCATACAGTCCTGCTTTAGTAATTTTTATTATTATAATGATCACCAGCTGTGGGCAAACTGGCGACCTATACTTACCAGAAGCCGATCCTCAGCAACAGACTCAGCAACAATCCGAAAATTAAATTCAGGCATCAAACACCAATTATTATAGCCCGGTTAGTGCGCGCGGCGCCCTAATTTATCATCTCATCCACCATGCAGCCGTTTCACTACCGCGACCGCCTGCTATTTGCAGAAGACGTCAACCTAATGGAACTTGCCGATGCCTATGGCACCCCCTGCTACGTCTACTCCACAGCCGCGATTACACACAACTATCAGGCTTTTGCCCGGGCATTACAAGCCTGGCCGACGCGTATATGCTATGCCGTCAAAGCCAACTCCAATCTGGCGATATTAAACATACTGGTCAAACTTGGTGCCAATTTCGACATCGTCTCTATTGGCGAATTAGAGCGCGTTATACGTGCTGGCGGTGCCGCCGACAAAATAGTATTTTCAGGCGTAGCCAAGCGCGCCGATGAAATACGACGCGCGTTAATTGCCGGTATTTACTGTTTCAATATTGAATCAATTGCGGAACTGGAACAACTAGCAGCCATCACCAAACAGATGGACACACATGCCAACGTATCTTTGCGCGTAAATCCAGACGTAGACCCGAGTACACATCCGTACATCGCCACTGGTCTGAAGGCAAGCAAATTTGGCATTGACATTAAATCAGCGTTAAAAATCTACCACAGAATCGCCAGGTACAGCCACCTGCATGCGACCGGTGTTGACTGTCACATTGGTTCACAGCTGCTAGACCTGGCGCCGATACAAATCTGCCTGCAGCGCATCTTTGAACTAATTGACAGCCTGAATGGCAGCGGTATACACATTCGGCACGTTGACATAGGGGGTGGGTTAGGCATTCGCTATATGCCGGGTGATCAGGCCCCCAGTCCGGTCGAATATGCGCGCGTAATCGCGCCGTTTATGCGCGGCAGAAAACTGGAATTACTAATTGAGCCGGGGCGCGCGATAACAGGTGAAGCGGGCATACTACTTACCCGGGTAGAGCACCTTAAAAGCACCGGCGAAAAAAACTTTGCCATAGTAGATGCTGGCATGAATGACCTTGCACGTCCGTGCTTATATTCCGCCTGGCACGACATAATCCAGGTACAAACCCATGACAATAGTGATGAAATCACCTGCGACGTAGTTGGTCCGGTATGTGAGAACAGTGATTTTTTAGGAAAAAATCGCCGCCTGTGCATCCAAAGAGGCAGTTTGCTGGCCATTCAGTCAGTGGGTGCTTACGGTTTTGTAATGGCCAGCAACTACAACTCACGCGTACGTGCTGCCGAAGTACTGGTAGACAGGGAACAAGCCTGGTTAATACGGCGGCGTGAAACCATCGAACAACTGGTCGCCAACGAAATAATTCCGGATACATGCGGCGCCTCCCTGAAGCAGAACTAATGCAACAGCGCGCGCAGGTGATCGCCTACGCCAACGCAGATTTTGAAGCTGCGCACAGTGCCATAGTAAGGCACTTTCAGCGCGTATTTCCACATCTTCAGGCCTTACGCACCGTAGCAGACCTGGGTTGTGGTGCGGCGGACATCACCATACGGTTCGCGCGTTTATATCCGGATTGCAACATCGACGCCGTTGATGGTGCGGCCGCGATGTTACAACAGGCGCGGCTTACTATTCAGCGTGCCTCCCTACAACGTCGCATCACCCTCCACCTGCATCGGCTACCGCACTGCCAACTGCCAAACAAAAACTATGACGCTATCATATCAAACAGCCTGCTACACCACCTGCACAACCCCCAACACCTATGGTCAACCGTGCGTCGCTACGCGACAGCCGCCACCGCAATCTTTATCGCCGACCTATGCCGACCGACCTCGCGGCAAGTCGCTGCCGACCTGGTTAAACGATACGCCAGCGACGAGCCCGACGTACTCCGTCGAGACTTCTACAACTCACTACTAGCCAGTTTTAACCCGGCTGAAGTACACACCCAGTTAAACGTCGCCGGCTTAAATGGACTGCGAGTCGAACAGATAAGCGACAGACACATGCTGATTTATGGCCACCTGTGATACACGCCGTGGTCCCAGGCCACGCCGAACCCATCGTCATACACCGAACTGCCGGCTTGCAGGGAAAACCCTTTACGGTTAATTTAGTCAGACCACTACTGGTACTGGCAACGGTCTGGTTTACAAAATTTAACACACCCCTACACAACCGTTATGCGACTACAATTTGCAAAAATGCACGGATTAGGCAATGATTTCGTTATCTTCGATGCCCGGCATCAAAATGTACACCTTTCCGGCGAACAACTACGCTGGATTGCGGATCGAAAAACAGGCATAGGCTGCGACCAGATTATAGTAATAACACCCGCCAGCGACGCGGGCATTGACTACAACTATAAAATCTACAACGCCAATGGAACAGAAGTTGAGCAATGTGGAAATGGTGCGCGCTGTGTTGGCAAATTTCTCGCGCTACATGGTTTAGCAGACACCGACCCGCTCACAATCAAAACCATCAGTGGTATATATCGTGTCCACCTTCGGGATGACGGCTTAGTCACTATTGACATGGGCATACCCATCTTTGAGCCGGAGAAAATCCCGTTTACCGGCAGTGCGGAAGTATCAGACCAAGTACTTGCGGTGGCTGGGCAGCAAGTTAAAATAGGCGTAGTCTGCATGGGAAATCCGCATGCCGTGGTACAGGTTGACGACATCAACCACGCGCCGGTTACCACCTTAGGCCCCGGCATAGAAACGCACACCATGTTTCCTAACCACGTCAACGTCGGTTTTATGCAAATACTGGATACGCGACATATCGCCCTGCGGGTATTCGAGCGCGGCGTAGGTGAAACCCGCGCCTGTGGCAGCGGCGCGTGTGCCGCCGTCGCCATAGGGCAAGCGCGGGGCCAGCTGGGCGCGTGCGTGACCGTACAACTACCCGGTGGGGAACTACAGATTGAATGCAAAGGCACGGGTGAGCCGATATTCATGACCGGTGCTGCGCAACTAAGTTTTGAAGGAAGCCTGACCCTATGACCATACAAATCCACCGCACTCAAATTTTAAGCAAAGCCTGACTATGACTACACAGACCAAACCAGACACCGCAACTGGCGACAGTATTACAACACCCACGCCCGAGCTCACTGATGAACACGTGGCGCAGTACCTGCGTGCTCACAGTGACTTTTTTACGCAGCATCCCGAACTGCTTGAAGACCTTAGCGTGCCGCATGCAACTGGCGAAGCCATATCGCTGATAGAGCGTCAGGTGGGGATATTGCGCAACAAAAACCAACAACTGGAGCGCGAGCTGCACCAGCTTATTGCAGTAGCCAAAGAGAATCAGCAAGTAAGCAGCAAACTCCACACCTTTATGCTAAGCGTGGTTGCTGCCCGCGGTTTTGGCGTATCGTTAAGCAGCATTCGGGACCTGCTACATGCAGATTTTCCCGACACCAAAGTAAGCATTCGCCTGTTTGGTATATTGCCGGACATCACGTTAAAAGACTGCAAGCGCATAGCGGCCACCCTGCCGAAATCCAAACTGACGCAAGCACTGTTCTCAAGCCATGCGCGTGGCGTAGTGTTTCTCACCAAGCGTCAAATCAGCAACGTATTTAAGCGTGCGCCAGACAACAAACCGATTCATTCAGCCGTAGCAGTAGCGTTACGCAAACGCCAACCTCTCGGCATATTATTTTTAGGCAGCACCGACGCGCAGCGTTTTCAAAGTAACATGGGCACCTTCTTCCTAGGTAACCTGGGCGAAATCATCAGTGCCAAGCTGCAACAATTTGTAACCAATTAACTGCTATCGCAGACAAACAAGACGTACAGAACAATTAAGAATTAAGAATTAAGAAATAGAAAAAAACATGTTTCCGGACCATATACGAGAGAGCCATGATGATCACCCTTACAGACAAAGCAGGAAAAGCAAGATTCAGGATGCAATTATTCGCTTCATCCAAGTAAACTAAAATACCATAGTAAAGAACAGCAATGATGGCAATTGCCAACCCCACAAACGCATCAGAACTGGTGCCCCGATACCTGCGATATTTAAGTGACGAGCGCAGATACTCCAAGGCTACCGTAGAAAATTATCGGCGCGATATCCGTCAATTCACCGAATTTACCAACTCCATTGGTATAACCGACAGTCGTCAGGTCAACGCTTTACACGTGCGCAGTTTTGCCGGCGCGCGGCGGCGTGGTGGCATTGCAGCGCGCAGTTTACAGCGTTCGCTTAGTGCCATCAGGGGGTTCTACAAATTTCTACAACGTGAGCAACTGATCAAGAGCAATCCGGTTGCCGACGTACGTGCGCCGGGCACGCCCAAAAAGCTGCCGAATCTGCTTGATGTGGACGAAATCAATCGCGTACTTGCCAAAGTCCCGCAAACCCCATTACAACTACGCGACCACGCCATGATAGAACTAATGTATTCGTCGGGTCTGCGGCTGGCCGAACTGGTCAATCTGAACCTCCATGACATAAACTTATCCCAGGCACAGGTACAAGTGTCAGGCAAAGGCAACAAATCCCGCTATTTACCTATAGGGGCTGCTGCCTGCCAGGCGCTCAGGCACTGGTTACGCGCGCGCCGCGACCTCATCGCTGCCAACGAAGCTGCGGTGTTTATAAACAATCGCGGCACCCGGCTATCGCCACGCGCCGTGCAGCAACGTATGGCACAATCAGGCAGAGAGCAGGGTTTAGAAAAACACGTACACCCACACATGCTACGTCACTCCTTTGCCAGTCACCTGCTAGAGTCCAGTGGCGACCTGCGCGCAGTACAGGAAATGTTAGGGCATGCCGACATCAGCACCACCCAAATCTACACACACCTCGACTTTCAACATCTTGCACAGGTCTATGATCGAGCGCATCCGCGTGCCAAAAAGGTCACCAAAGGCTAAAAATCCACGCCTGCAAGCACCCGCCAGCCACTTTTTAAGCACACAACCTCCTACTATTTTATCTGGCCTGCAACAGATCAGCTACGCACTCCTATACAATAGCGGTTTACAATACCCCAAACTTCTCAACATACGAACCCATGCAGCAATTTATCGGCACCACCATCATCTCAGTACGGCGCGATGGCAAAGTAGCGTTAGGGGGAGATGGCCAGGTCTCATTTGGCAACACCATTATGAAGAGTAACGCGCGCAAGATTCGGCGTCTCTATGCAGGCCGGGTAATCGCTGGTTTTGCTGGTGGCACCGCAGATGCGTTCACCCTGTTTGAGTATTTTGAAGCCAGGCTGGAGCGACATAACGGTCAGCTTGCGCGTGCTGCGGTAGAGCTAGCCAAAGACTGGCGTACCGACCGCATGTTACGGCGGTTAGAGGCGCTGCTGGCGGTAGTCGACGAGACCACCTCGCTTATTATCTCCGGTAATGGTGACGTAGTAGAACCTGAAGACGCGCTGGTCGCTATTGGTTCAGGTGCGCCCTATGCGCAGGCTGCGGCACGCGCCATGCTGGACAACACGCAATTAAGCACCAGGGAAATTGTTGATCAGGCCTTACACATTGCTGCCGGCATTTGCATCTACACCAACACCAACATCACCATCGAAGAATTATAACCCTCACCGAACTTACCAAAACCATGTCAAACATGACACCACGAGAAATCGTTCAGGAACTTGACAAGCACATCGTTGGGCAGGACCAGGCCAAGCGTGCGGTGGCCATCGCCTTGCGCAATCGCTGGCGGCGTCAACAGCTGCCCGAACAACTGCGCGTCGAAGTTACGCCAAAAAATATATTAATGATAGGCCCCACCGGTGTCGGCAAAACCGAAATCGCGCGGCGGCTGGCGCGTCTTGCCGGTGCGCCCTTCATCAAAGTTGAAGCCACCAAATTCACCGAAGTTGGTTACGTAGGCAAAGAAGTCGACGCCATCATTCGCGACCTGGCAGACACCGCGGTCAAAATGACCCATGAAATCGAAATGGAAAAAGTACGTGCCCGTGCCGAAGATGCTGCGGAAGAGCGCGTGTTAGACGTGCTGGTACCGGCCAGAGTCGACGTTATGGAAGAAAAGAAATCCGAGTTTGCCAGTGAAACGCGACAAAAGTTTCGCAAAAAACTGCGCGAAGGCGACCTGAACGACACCGAAATCGAAATTGACGTAGCTGCTACGCCGGTTGGCGTCGAGATCATGACACCGCCGGGCATGGAAGAAATGGCGAGTCAGCTACAAGGCATGTTTCAAAATTTAAGCGCTGGTAAAAGCAAAACACGCAAGATGCGCATTCAAGACGCCATGAAAGCCCTTACCGACGAAGAGGCGCATAAACTAATCAACGAAGAAGAACTAAAGGCAGCGGCGCTGGAGAACGTCGAGCAAAATGGCATCGTATTTCTGGACGAGATTGACAAAGTTGCCAAACGCGGAGAGACCAGTGGCGCCGACGTCTCGCGCGAAGGCGTACAGCGGGATCTACTACCGTTAGTGGAAGGTTGTACTATCAACACCAAATACGGCATGGTGAAAACCGATCACATTCTGTTTATTGCCTCTGGCGCGTTTCACGTGGCCAAGCCCTCAGACCTGATTCCGGAGCTACAGGGTCGGTTACCGATTCGCGTAGAACTCAAGGCACTATCCGCGGACGATTTTGTACGCATCCTCACAGAGCCGGACGCCTCCCTTACCGAGCAATACTCGGCGTTACTGGCAACCGAGGGCGTCACCCTCAAATTTGCCGAACAAGGGGTACGCAAAGTCGCGCAAATTGCCTACGACGTAAATGAAACCACTGAAAACATTGGTGCGCGCCGGTTACACACAGTAATGGAACGGTTACTCGAAGCCATCTCTTTTTCCGCCCCCGACACCAGCGGCAAGTCAGTGCTTGTAGATGCCGCCTACGTAGAACAAAACATAGGTGAACTGGTCAGGGATCAGGACTTGAGTCGATACATACTTTGAGATGAAAAAAACTGGTTGACAAGATTACAAAAAAGCTCAAATAAAAACCGATAACAATTGACAGATCACTGATTCATGAACACACAGAAATCGATTGCCAATCTTTACATGCACCGTCATACTTTCCTCAACTTTTTTGGCCAGGGACCACATCCTGTGATGGAACAATGAAGGTGATCTGGTATACGATCCATTCACAGGATCAGGGGGCTACTGCACTTATGGCGTATGTAAATAACAGACAGTACCTGGGCAGCGAGACTTGTAAAAGCTACTGCGACATAGCATTGAAACGCTTGCACGGGTATCAGGCGTGCCTGCTGCAAGAAACCATGTAGCGTGTCAAAAACCAAACGTTGTAAAGAATGCCGGCGCGTTCTTCCCAACTGAAATAACTCCCAGGACTAACGAGGCATAGCGATTTGGCAAAACGCAATCCAACCGAAATTCAACTACACCAAAAATCACGTGTGCTGGAAGTCACGTTTGATGACGGCAAACGTTTCAAGATGCCGTGTGAATACCTGCGCGTATACTCGCCTTCCGCGGAAGTGGCAGGTCACGGCCCCGGTCAGGAAGTATTACAAATCGGCAAACAAGACGTATCGATTAACGCCATAGAGCAGATAGGAAACTATGCGGTACAACTGGTGTTTGATGACAATCACGACACCGGCATCTACTCCTGGGACTACCTGTACGAACTGGGTGAGCAACAGCAACATAAATGGCAAACATACCTAAAGCGTATCAAGGCCGCCGGGCACCAAAGAAAGGGCTAACCTCTATACGTGCCAATCCTGAAACCAGACTCCAATACCTCCCGACCTCGTTACAAGCACAAAAACCAAAGCCATAATCAAGTCTTTAACATGCCTGAAAAAACCACCCATTTTGGCTATCAGGAAGTCACCCGGCGGGAAAAAACCGCAAAAGTCAGTGCCGTATTTGATGCAGTGGCCGGCAAATACGACCTTATGAACGACCTCATGTCGATGGGTCTGCATCGCGTTTGGAAACATTATTTTGTGCATATCGCCAACCTTCGACCGCACCATCAAGTGTTGGATTTAGCAGCCGGAAGCGGCGACGTTGCAGTGCGTCTGGCGCCGCGGCTGGGGCCTAAGGGCGGCATCTTCATATGTGATCCGAATGCCGCCATGTTGGCGCGCGCGCGGCAGCGTCTGACGGACCAGGGTCGGTTACAAAACATACACTATGTACAGGCGCAAGCCGAAGCACTATGTTTCCGGGCAAATCATTTTGACCGGGTAACGCTGGCCTTCGGGTTGCGCAACTTTACTGACAAAGAACAGGCGTTACGTAGTATATACAAACTGATCAAACCGGGTGGACAACTACTCATTCTGGAATTTTCCCGGCCACAAAAATGGCTGCGCGGCATCTACGCCGGGTACTTATCCAACGCCTTACCACGTATGGGGGAGATTATCGCCAAAGATGCCGCCAGCTATCGTTATCTGGCCGAGTCCATACACCAACATCCGCGGCAGCAACAACTGCAATCCATGCTGGAAGCCGTCGGTTTTGAGTGTTGCGATTTTCTGAATCTCAGTAGTGGCATCGTGTGCGTGCATCGGGGATACAAATTGAGCGTATAAACAACTACATGTTACTCATCCTCATTAACAACGCCCTTAAAAAATACTTCGACCAGGACGCAGAAATTGCGGCACGCCTTCAGCAGCTGGAAAACCAACCCCTGTTACTTAAATTAACCGATCTGCGCAAACAACTTCTTATTACCACGTCAGGTGCATCCATAAGCGTATCCGAATACCCGGTTGACGCAGTGGCGCCACCAATCACCACCACTATTCACGCCAATATCATTACCCTGTTGCGTATAGCTTCAGGCGCCGACTACCAATCAGTATTACACAGTGGTGACTTGCGCATAGAAGGCGCAGTAGAGCCAGCCAATCGGCTGTATACCATCTTTACCCAGGTAGACATCGACTGGGAAGAAATAGCCTCTACGTACATGGGTGATGCGCTCGCCCATCAACTCGGCAACCTGGCGCGCGGTGCGCAAAGCTACCGGCGGCGCAGCATTAAAAACCTGCGTGCCGACCTCAGCGAATACCTGCAAGAAGAATCCCGTATGCTACCTGCAAAGACAGAAATCGAACGATTTTTGCATAACGTTGACGTTCTCGATGCCGACATCGAGCGGCTCGAAGCGCGCGTGCGGCGTTTGGTTAAGGTATATAACCCATACCCATAACCGGCCATGCGCTACGTACGCCTGCTATTTCGTATCCTACGCATCAACGTGGTATTAATTCGGCACGGTCTGGAAGAAGTGCTGGTAACAGTGCCGTACTTTCGTCCATTGCGATTCATCCTGTTTTTATTACCCTGGCACTGGTTTCGAAAACTCGAAATCTCGCATGGTGCGCGCATTCGGCGCGCGCTGGAAGACCTGGGCCCCATCTTTGTTAAATTTGGTCAGGCCCTGTCCACCCGTCGCGACCTGCTACCGGAAGACGTTGCTGATGAACTTGCCAAATTGCAAGATCAAGTACCGCCGTTTGATGGGGAACTGGCAAAGCAAATCATAGAACAGGCACTACAACAGCCGGTAGATAAAGCGTTTGCTGATTTTAGCGTACAACCTTTAGCTTCCGCCTCCATTGCACAAGTGCATGCCGCGCGGCTGCCACAAGGCGCACAGGTAGTAGTCAAAGTATTACGGCCAGGGGTTGAAAAGCAAGTGCGCGCAGATTTAGAACTCATGCACGCGCTGGCCTCCATCGCACACCGCTACTGGGAAGATGGTCGGCGCTTGCGGCCAAAAGAAGTGGTGCAGGAATACGAACAAATCGTCATAGACGAACTGGACCTGATGCGCGAAGCGGCGAATGCCAGTCAGCTACGCAGAAATTTCGCCGACTCTGCCGACCTGTACGTGCCGCAAGTCTATTTTAATCTATGTCGGCGCAACATCATGGTACTTGAACGCATTCGGGGCATACCGGTAAACGACCTGTCAGCGTTACGGGCGCATGGAGTAAATCTCAAAAAGCTATCAGATCGTGGCTGTCATATCTTTTTTACCCAAGTCTTCAGGCACAACTTTTTTCATGCCGACATGCACCCTGGCAACATATTCGTAGCATACGAAAATCCGCAAGACCCACAATACGTAGGTGTTGATTTTGGCATCATGGGCACTTTATCACCTTCCGATCAAAGGTATCTGGCAGAAAATCTGCTGGCCTTCCTGAATCGTGACTATCGCCGGGTTGCGGAACTGCATCTGGAATCCGGTTGGGTGCCATCGGGTACACGCGTCGATCAATTTGAATCCGCCATTCGCACCGTCTGCGAACCCATCTTTCAGCGGCCCTTGAGTGAAATTTCATTTGGGCATTTATTATTACGGCTATTTCAAACGGCGCGGCGTTTCAACATGCAAGTGCAGCCGCAACTGGTGCTCTTACAAAAGACCCTGTTAAACATTGAAGGTTTAGGTCGGCAGCTGGATCCGGATCTTGACCTGTGGAAAACTGCCAAACCGTTTCTGGACCGCTGGATGAGTGAACAAGTGGGGGCACGCGCGCTAGTGGCAGGGTTACGCAAACGGCTGCCACGTATGGTAGAGAGACTACCGGAAATCCCGGACCTGGTATACACAGTGATAACAACAATAGAGCGGCGGCAGGCCGCATCCGCGTGGCGCGACCAGCAACTTGAGTCCCTGCGTCGGGAAATCAAGCAGGCCAACCACAAAGTAATTTTCGTCCTGCTACTGGCGCTGGTGGGGGTGTTGCTCGCCACCTGGTACCTTTAAGCGTTTTCTATATAACCAGACCCGCATGGACGTCACACAAATTCTACAGCCATTAAATGCCGCGCAGCGTCAGGCAGTGACCGCGGAACTACTGCCGACGCTGGTCATTGCCGGTGCCGGCAGTGGCAAGACGCGCGTACTGGTGCATCGTATCGCCTGGCTATGTGGGGCCGCATCGGTGTCGCCATTCAGCATGCTGGCGGTCACTTTTACCAACAAGGCCGCGGCCGAAATGCGCGCGCGCGTGGAAAGCCTGCTGAAATACAACGTCAGTGGTATGTGGAGCGGCACTTTTCACGGCATCTCACATCGACTATTGAGATCGCACTGGCAACAGGCGGGACTTCAGCAGAACTTTCAAATTCTCGATAGCGAAGCGCAACTGCGCCTGGTAAAGCACGTGATTCGGGATTTGGATTTAGACGATACCATATGGCCGCCCAAACGTGCGTGCTGGTACATCAACAGCCACAAAGAAAAAAGCCTGCGGCCTCAAAGCCTGCACCATCACGGCGACCCCACAGAGCGGCAACACATACGTATTTACGCCGCCTACCAGCAATCCTGTGAACAGGCCGGAGTAGTCGACTTTGCAGAACTGCTACTACGCAGTCTGGAACTACTACAACAACAGCCGTCGCTACTGACCCACTACCGGCAAAAATTTCGTCACATTCTGATAGACGAATTTCAGGACACCAACGCCATTCAATATCAATGGTTACAAGCCTTCGCGGGTGACCAAAACCCGATGTTTGCAGTGGGGGACGACGACCAGTCCATTTATGGCTGGCGTGGCGCGCGCATTGAAAATATTCAAAACTTCAAAAACGATTATCACCATACGCAAGTATTCAGACTGGAGCAAAACTATCGTTCAACCTCCAATATCCTATCCGCCGCGAATGCGTTAATAGACCACAATCAACATCGCCTGGGCAAAAAGCTATGGACTGACGGCGCCGATGGCGAACCGATTTACCTGTACACCGCATTTAATGAACAGGATGAAGCGCGTTTTGTTGCCGGCCAGGTAACCCGCTGGATCGAAACCGATGGCCAGCGCCGTGATGACATAGCCATCCTGTATCGATCCAATGCACAATCGCGCGCCTTTGAAGAAGTATTTATTGCGCAAAGCATTCCATACCGCGTATACGGGGGGTTACGCTTCTTTGAACGCGCGGAAATCAAAGACGCCCTGGCGTACCTGCGCCTGGCCAGCAACGCTGGGGACGATGCATCGTTTGAACGCATCGTCAACGTACCCCTGCGTGGCATCGGTCAACGCAGCGTGGCGGTAATACGCGAAGTTGCCGGGCAACAGCGGCTCACGCTTTGGCAGGCCGCTGAAGCAATACTGCAATCCAGGCTATTGGCGGCGCGCGCGGCCAATGCCGTGCGCGGCTTTTTACGCCTCATGCGCGAGCTTGGTAAAGGCCTTGATGGTTTAGAACTGGTCGAACAAGTGGCTCACGTCATACAAATATCGGGACTGATCGCGCATCATGGTCGCGGAGACAGTGAAAAAGCAAAATCCCGGGTAGAAAACCTGAAAGAACTGGTAAATGCGGCAAAGGCGTTTCATCTGGATGACGAGCTATATGCCGACATGCGGCCACTGGACGCCTTTTTAGCGCATGCCGCGTTAGAAGCCGGCGAAGGTCAGGGTGCGCGCTGGGATGATTGCGTGCAGCTCATGACATTACACGCCGCCAAAGGTCTGGAATTTCCCTTAGTATGCATCGTCGGCATGGAAGAAGGGCTATTCCCTTCAAGCGTGTCGGTAGAAGAGCCCGGCAGACTAGAGGAAGAACGCCGGCTTTGCTACGTCGGCATCACCCGCGCGCGTCGGCAACTGGTGCTTACCTGCGCCGAGTCGAGGCGCCGATACCGAGACAACAACTACAACCCGCCATCACGCTTCATCGGCGAGCTGCCGGCGTCACTGATCAAAGAAATACGCCCACGCGCGTTAATTATTCAGCCGTCGCGTGCCGCTGCGCAGCCTCACGACCTGGAACAATACAGCGGAATTAAAATCGGCGTACGCGTGGCGCACGCAAAATTCGGAGAAGGTATAATAACAGACTGCGAAGGCAACGGCAGTAACGCGCGCGTGCAAGTGAATTTTGAAAAGGCCGGCAATAAATGGCTGGTATTGGCCTACGCCAACCTGGACATACTCGCCTGAAGTCCGCGCCGTGTATCAAAAGCGCGCGGTATAAAGCGGTGTAAAACCCGCTACGTATAATTAAATCGCCGCGCTCACTGTTAACAATCCTGCGTACCGTGTCCGCAATGGCATCAGCTTACTTGTGCTCAACACCCGCTGCCTCTAAATCCTTGCATAGTGGTCTGCATAATGGAGTGTATCCATCGTTTTCTAATCCATAACCTGTTTCTATAGCCAATTGTAGAGACATGCGGGAATATTCAATCCTGGTAGTGCGCATAGACGGCGGCGGTGGCACTCGCTAAAATACACGTCGGGATCAAAGACAGGCGAGGCGGGCATGCAAAGAAGAAAGTTTTTACTGGGCGCCGGGGCCAGCGTTGCGCTTAGCGGCGGCCTGACCAGTTGTAATCGGGAAAGCCAGCCACCGCCGACTCCATCCTCATCATCCGTGACCAAAGCCCGGCAATGGAAAATGGTCACCGCCTGGCCGAAGAATTTTCCGGGCCTGGGAACCGGCGCCGAATTTTTAGCCGCACAGATCAACGCCATGTCCAACGGGCGACTACACGTGAAAGTATATGGTGCCGGGGAATTGGTGCCGGCGTTTGAAATTTTTGACGCAGTGGTAAACGCCTCTGCGCAAATGGGGCATGGCGCGGCGTACTACTGGAAAGGCAAATATCCGGCACTACAATTTTTCTCTACCACGCCGTTTGGCATGAGCGCAATCGAAATGAACAGCTGGTTATATCACGGTGGTGGCATGCAGCTATGGCAACAGGCCTACGGTCGATTTGGCTTAGTGCCGGCGGCGGCCGGCAACACCGGCGTGCAAATGGCGGGGTGGTTTAACCGCGAAATAAACTCACTACAAGACCTGAAAGGGTTAAAGATGCGCATTCCCGGGTTGGCAGGTGAAGTGTTAAGGCGCGCTGGTGGCACGCCCGTCAATCTGCCCGGCGGTGAATTATATACCTCGCTGCAATCGGGTGCCATTGACGCCACCGAGTGGGTAGGCCCGTATAACGATCTGGCTTTTGGGTTTCACAAGATAGCCAAATACTACTACTACCCGGGCTGGCATGAACCCGGCACCACTTTGGAATGCTTTATCAACAAACAAGCCTTTGAAGAACTCCCCGAAGACCTGCGCAGCATCGTTCTCAATGCCTGTCGTGTAGCCAATCAGGACATGTTGGCAGAATACATCGCGCGCAATAACGATGCCCTGCAAGTCCTGCTGCACCAACATCGGGTAGAATTACGTAAACTGCCCGAGCCGGTCATCAAAAAGCTTGCCGCGCTATCGCGGCAAGTCACGGTCGAACTGGCGCGTACCGATCCACTGGCGGGCGAAATCTTTGACTCGTACAGCAATTTCTTCAAAAAATCCCGTGCCTGGCTGGACCTGTCCGAACGTGCCTACTTGAACTTACGCGCGGGATAGCATACAACTACACGTTAAGCATAGCCAAACCCCATAATAAAAACCCATAATGAAGGAGACAGCATAATGGAAGAACTCTTTATAAAGTGGCGTACCATGTGGGACGCCAAAGAACACACCACGCAAATATTTTTCCTGTTTAACGTACTCTTTGCGGCGTACGTTACCTGGCTACCGTTTCGTGCCTCAAGTGTAGACGTAACCGTATTAAATCGGCGCCTCATGGTGATCTTTGGCATCACCTATGCGTTATTGACCATCTATGCGTATTTTTCCTTAGTGCCGACCTTTTCTCCATACGAATAGCCGCACTGGAAAATTCGTCGCGGCAATAAAGGATACTGCTTCCACCCTGCCCCGCTGGCGGCGGGTGGAGTTGCACACAGATGGTGCGGAGGATTTCAGCCACCTGCATTTGCCAGTGGTGTTACTGGTCACCGGGAATCTTCCCACTAAAACAGGTAATAGCGTAATCAGGTCTCGGCTACTTCCTTGAGGACGTTGAACATCTCCTGTTGCGTCCACTCTGGCTCCCGGAAATACATGCAGACTGGTGAAAAATGATTCTTGTCTGACGACCCGTCTTTTTTGAAAACGATAAGTACGATTCAATGGATAAAACTCGTTCATCATGGATATTTTGGACATCACGAACGAGTTTTCGTCATATTTCTCCACAAAATCACAGCCCAGCCAATACGTGTTTGTAAGTACTGGATACATTCGCACATAGCCGCATAAATCGCTTTATCGCTGCGCCTTGATTCCTGGTTCCTGGGGCGATGCCGGGCCTTGTTCCTGCGTAGTTGCTCCGCACTAGCCACTGTAAAAATAATGACCTTCCAGGTTGTTCACGTTAAATATGAGAACCTCGCTGTGAAACAAGACATTCTCGTAAATGTCTTTTGGTAAGGCCACAATGGAAGATATTGGCGGATATTCGCCATTTACAAACTTGCACCACCTGTTGCTTTGGACGGTTTGATTTAATCGCAGACCATAAGGCGCAAATAAGACAATCGGAACGTCTTTGCCCCATAAGCCAATAATTCTGTGTAGCCAGACTTCAGGTAACAGCGGCCGCCTGCCAAAAAATCTACTGATCAGCTCTTTGGTTTTTTCATCTATGTTAAAAGGCGGGTTCGCAATGACCAGGGCAGGAGTATCTATGTCCCCTGGCTGAAGAGATATGAAGTCGCAAACCCTCGTTCCAGGATAATCCTGATATTCAATATCAATCCCTACGGTCTTAAATCCTGCCTGTTTGAACGGCTTAAGCAATGACCCGGCACCCACGCACGGATCAAGCACAACACCATTCGGGTCAACCTTGTCATGCAAGAGATTAAATAAAAAGCGGCTTAACCTGGAAGGCGTATAAATAGTCGCATTCTTTTGTTCCCGGTAAAAGTCGTTTCTGTCCACTCGATACATCAGGAAACCAAACTCTTGTAACGTAGTTTTGTGCCCACAAACCAACCCCCTGCCAACCCGTTATTCGAGAACGTTTTTATGAGTTTTACAAGGCCTGTACCTGGCACACCTTTGCGAACAACCACACCACCACCGTAGAATACGAGTTAGCCTGGGTCAACAAAATTGTGAATTTCTTATATAGTTCCATAGATTTTACCCGGCAGCCAGGTTGCCAGTGCCGGAAAATACGCCAGCAGGCATAGTGCCAATAACTGTATGACAATAAACGGTGCCACACCGCGGTAGATCTGTCTGGTACGTATTACCGTCGGTGCCACGCCGCGCAGATAAAACAAGGCAAACCCGAAAGGCGGAGTTAAAAACGAAGTTTGTAAATTAATCGCAATCATTATCCCAAGCCAGACCGGATCAATACCCAGGCCTAACAATATCGGCCCGACGATGGGCACCACCACAAACGTTATCTCGATGAAATCGAGGATAAAGCCGAGCACAAACATCAGCAGCATCACCATTAGCATTGCCGTTGCCGCACCGCCCGGCAGCTGCGTAAGAAATGCGTGCACCGCGGCGTCACCTTCGTAGCCACGAAATACCAAAGAGAATATCGAGGCGCCAATCAAGATCATAAACACCATACAAGTAATACGTGTCGAGCGGCGCGCCACCTCGCGCCAGCAGTGCAGATTCAGGCGCCGATGCAGGGCTGCCAGCAACACCGCCCCCACGGCGCCCACCGAGGCCGCCTCCGTAGGCGTGGCGACGCCGGTAATGATAGAACCCAATACCGCCACAATAAGTGCTACCGGCGGCACTAATACGCGCACGATGCGGTTGCCCCAGGCTGCCAGATGCAACGGCGCAGGTTGCGGTGCTGCCGGCATGGCCGCCGGTCTGACACTGGCCACCAACACCAGATACAACAGATACAACGTCACCAACAGCAGGCCCGGCATAATCGCGCCAACAAACAAATCCCCCACCGACACCGTATCCGGTGAAAATATACCCTGGTCAAGTTGCGCCTGTTGATAAGCCGAAGACAGCACCTCGCCAAGCAACACCAGGATAATTGACGGCGGGATAATCTGCCCCAGGGTGCCGGCCGCACACACTACGCCAGTTGCAAGCTCTGCCTGATAGCCCCTTTTCAGCATAGCGGGCAGCGACAACAGCCCCATAGTGACTACGGTAGCGCCGACGATACCGGTACTGGCAGCAAGCAGCATGCCCACCAACACCACTGAAATGCCCAAACCGCCACGCCACGCGCCAAACAGAGACGCCATAGTGGCAAATAACTCGTCGGCAATTTTAGAACGCTCCAACATGACGCCCATAAACACAAACAGCGGCACCGCGATCAGAGTCTCATTGGTCATAATGCCAAACAAACGGCTTGGGAAGGCGCGTAACAAAGAGACTTCAAACGTGCCCGCCAGGATGCCGCCGCCAGCGAACAGCAACGACACCCCGGCCAGCGTGAACGCCACCGGGTAGCCACACAGCAACACCACAATTACCGTCAGAAACAACAACAGCGCGATGATCTCCACGTCTGGACTGGTATTACTCGCGCCACGCCAACCAGGCGCGCGCCGCCAGCGACACCGCCTGCAACAGCAACAGCATCGCCATCGCGGGAATCAGAGTTTTCAAGAGGTAAACAAACGGCAGGCCGCCGGCCTCACGGGAAGTTTCCAGCACTGCCCAGGACCTGAATACGTAATCGAGACTGATACAAATAATGAACGTTACGCAAGGCAGAAGCAGCAACACAGTGCCGAAAAAATCGACCCTGGCCTGATTGCGTGGTGTCAGACCCTGGTAAAAAATATCGATACGTACGTGGCCATTATGTTTTAACGTATAAGCGCCGCCCAGCATAAACACACAGGCGTGCAAATAAGTAACCGCTTCCTGTAGTGAAATGCGTCCAAAACTAAACCCGTAGCGCAGTGCCACAATCAGGAACGTAAGTGCCGCCATGGCTGGCAGCAGCCAGGCCGCAAGCTGCCCGGCGCGCTCATTAAAGGCGTCGATAGCGGCACATAAATTTTCAATTTGCAGCTTCAACGAAAGGCGTTTCCGTTAATGATACAGGCTTGGGGCATGCTCGATTCGGGCGCGCAAAATATTCCTGAACACATCGGAGTCTTTGATATGCGTAATCTCCCCATCCCGGGGAAAAAATCGATCCTGTAGTCGCGACAACCAAAACCTGAGCGCCGCGGCGCGCAACATATACCCCCAGGCGTCGACTTCTGCCTGCTGAAACTCGCGTTTTACGCGATAGGCGTCGATCAGCGCGGTATACAAGTGTCTATCGAGTTCGCCATTCTTCAGGCTACACCAATCGTTTACCGTGATGGCCAGGTCATACAGCAAATAATCGTTACAGGCATAATAGAAATCGATAATTCCACTCAGAGAGTGTGCTTGAAACATCACATTATCACGGAACAAATCGGCGTGAATCACGCCACGGGGTAAATCTGCGCGGCCGCTGCGCTGGCGGTACAACATTGCACGTTGCAGCAATTCCCGGTCGGCATCCGACAAGTGTTGCAGCACACGCTGGGTGGTACGTTGGCACCAGTCTATGCCGCGCGGGTTCGTCAATACGCGGTCAAATGATTTGCCTATAATATGCAACTGCGCCAAAGCATGTCCAACCACTACGCAATGACTGCGCGTCGGCGCGTGCACAGTACGACCCTCCAGACGTCGCACCAGTGCTGCCGGCTTATGTTTCAACGTGCCAATATAATCGCCGTGCAGATCGGCGATGGGGTGCGCCGTGGGCATGCCATGATCTGACAGATGCGCCATCAGATGCAGATAATAAGGCAGAGTATTGAAATCAAGATGCTCAAAGATAGTCAGCACAAACTCACCGTTTTCGGTGGTCACGAAATAATTAGTATTCTCTATGCCGGCGTTAATGCCCGTGTAATGCAATAACTCGCCTAAAGAATAATCATCAAGAAAGGCCTCAAGCTCGGGTCGCCTGATATTAGTATATACCGACATAACTGGAATCTTACTGGTTAGTGCCGCGCAGGGACAGCCCCCGGTGACGGTGCTGCATAACTTAATTATGCTGTAAACCCTGGTACCTCCATGCTTACGATCCTGCTTTTGTATACTGCCGCCAGCTACGACTAAAACAGGCGTTATGATAACGTTCTACCGAATACACCACCAGCGACAACTACGGACTCAATCACGTGCCTGAAAAAAACACCCCCCCCATGGTTCTGGTCGATGGCTCCTCCTACCTGTATCGGGCCTATCACGTGCCGGCTTTACAAAACCTCAGCACTGCCGCCGGGCAACCCACTGGCGCCATCTATGGCGTCATCAACATGCTCAAAAAGTTACTTAATGATGAGCGACCCAGCCACGTCGCAGTAATCTTCGATGCCAAAGGAGAGACCTTCAGGCATCGGTTATACAAGCCCTATAAAGCCAATCGTCCGCCCATGCCAGAGGCATTACAGGCGCAACTGGAACCCTTATACAACATTATTCGCGCGCTGGGATTAATGCTTATTTCAGCACCTGGAGTAGAAGCCGACGACGTCATCGGCACGCTCGCCACGCAAGCCGTCGGTGCCGGATACCGGGTGCTGGTATCCACTGGCGACAAAGATATGGCGCAATTAGTCAACAGCCACGTTCGCCTGGTCAACACCATGACCAACACCAGCCTGGACGTAGCCGCGGTAATCAAAAAATTTGGCGTCAGGCCGGCACAAATCGTCGATTACCTGGCATTGATGGGAGACCACTCGGACAACATTCCTGGCATCCCCGGCGTCGGCCCTAAAACTGCCGCCAAATGGTTGCACCAATATGCCTCATTAGACCGGCTCATCAAAAACGCAAACCTGATCAAAGGCAAAGTGGGTGAGAGCCTGCGCCAGCATCTTGAACAACTACCGCTGGCCCGCAAGCTGGCCACCATACAGTGTGACGTGGAACTGTCGCAAACTCCCGACGACTTAAAAATTCAAGCGGCTGACGGGCCGCAATTAAAGCGACTCTATAGCGGGCTGGAGCTTACCTCCTGGCTACCAACGCTGGCGGTGGACACCGCTGCCCCGGAGCGGCGCCACTATGAAGTCATTCTTACGCACCGGGATTTCAGGCGTTGGCTAGCACGTCTGCGACAGGCAGAATTAGTCGCCTTTGATACCGAAACCGACAGCCTTGACTACATGCGTGCCAACGTAGTTGGCTTAGCCTTCGCGGTTGCCCCTGGGGAAGCCGCCTACCTGCCATTCACGCATCACTATGCGGGTGCGCCTGAACAACTCAATCGTGAACAGATACTGGCCGAACTCGAACCCATCATCAACGCCAGCCGCGCCAAAATCGTCGGGCACAACCTGAAATACGATCGCAGCGTACTACTGAATCACGGCGTGCGTTTAGACGGCATCCGCCACGACACCATGTTACAGTCCTACGTGTGCAATTCAGTCGCCAGTCGCCACGACCTTGACAGCTTATGCGAAAAACACCTGGATCGCGTCAACATTCACTTTGAAGACGTGGCCGGCAAAGGCAGCAGGCAAATACCCTTTGACCAGGTGAAATTGCAACAGGCGGTCGATTATGCCGCCGAAGACGCCGACATGACGTTGCGCCTGCATCAAATCTTCTGGTCAGAATTACAGCGTCAGTCAGGGGTTCGGCAAAAACAGCTATACCAGACTATCGAACTGCCGATGCTCAAAGTACTTTCCAACGTGGAACGCCATGGCGTATTAGTAGACGCCGGGCAACTGGCCAAACAAAGCCAACAGCTTAGTGAAGGCATAGCCGGGCTGGAACAACGGGCATTTGAGCTTGCTGGCGAACAGTTTAATTTAGGTTCGCCGAAGCAGATACGGGAAATTTTATTCGCTCGACAAAACCTGCCGGTTACTCGTAAGACGCCCAGGGGTCAGCCCTCAACGGCGGAAGACGTATTGCAGGAATTAGCCGCAACCTACCCGTTACCGCGATTACTGCTTGAACATCGCACCCTGAGCAAACTTAAATCCACCTACACCGACAAATTGCCGGCGTTAATCAATGCCACCACCGGGCGCATACACACCTCCTACCATCAGGCGGTAGCTTCCACCGGGCGCCTGTCCTGCTCGGATCCGAATTTACAAAATATCCCGATACGTACATCTGCCGGCAGGCGTATACGGCAAGCCTTTGTGGCGTCGGCGGGTTATCAGATACTGGCAGCCGACTACTCACAGATTGAATTACGCATCATGGCGCATTTATCGCAGGACCAAAGATTACGTGCAGCCTTCGCGCAAGGTGAAGACGTCCACCGGGCGACGGCCGCAGAGATACTGGGGGTTGCCATAGATCAGGTTACATCGGCGCAAAGGCGCGCCGCCAAAGCCATAAACTTTGGCTTAATCTATGGTATGTCCGCATTTGGTCTGGCCAGGCAACTGGGCATTACCCGCAGTGCCGCGCAACAATACACAGACCGGTACTTCCAACGCTATCCCGGCGTGAAGCAATATATGGACAGCACCCGCGAACGCGCGCGCGCGCGCGGCTACGTGGAAACCCTGTTTGGCAGACGTCTCTACTTACCCGACATCAACAACAACAATGCGCGGCAGCGACAATATGCCGAGCGCACCGCGATTAACGCGCCCATGCAAGGCACTGCTGCCGACATTATCAAACGCGCCATGATCGACATTGATGACTGGCTTCAGCAGCAACCAGCCGCCGGCAAAATGATCATGCAAGTACACGACGAACTGGTATTTGAAGTACGCCACCACCATATTGGGCGAGTGCAGCGCGAAGTAGTGCGACGCATGATGGCGGCGGCGGAACTATCAGTGCCGTTAGTGGTAGACGCCAAAGCCGGCGCGAACTGGGATGAAGCTCACTAGGGCATAGCCGCAATTTAAGAATTAGGAATTAAGAATTAGGAATTAGGAATCTCGCAGGGAGCGCCCCGTGCCGGCCCTGAATAACCATTATTACGTACTATCCTGTAAATCCTGTACAGCCATGTGCACATTCTTGCTTTCCATGTGGGGCTGGACAATGGCGGCAACGCGACAGTGAACTTTCCGCTGCTGCCGTCCTCTAACTACTGGCATAAGCGTGCCACCTGCTGTCCCTCCCCTGGCGGGTGTTTTCAGGCTCGGGTTTCCCAACCGAGTCATTCCTGGCCCCGGCTTCCCTCTTCAGCCGGGGTATCTTTTGTGGGC
This sequence comes from Gammaproteobacteria bacterium, assembly GCA_963422595.1. Taxonomy (GTDB): domain Bacteria; phylum Pseudomonadota; class Gammaproteobacteria; order UBA4575; family UBA4575. The sequence goes on along the minus strand of OY730298.1, from coordinate 362,306 downwards.
GTAATGGCGCGCGCGGTAATCAGGGTATCGCGCAGCCACGCGCAAATCTTTTCCCGCGCCTGCGAAATGCCGACGCGCTTAGTAGTAGAGAACAGTTGCACCCCGGCATGCAGCCCCTCCTGTTCCAGGCTTGATGCCACTTTAGTCAGGGTTCGCGCCATAGTGCTTCTGTTTACCTTATCAACTTTGGTCAACAGCACGTGCATGGGCAGTTGGTAATGCTGGCCCCAACGCAGCATCGTCCAATCGATTTCCATCAATGGGTGCCGCACGTCCATTAACAGCATTAAGCCACATAAGGCGCGGCGTCGGGCGACGTAAGACTCCGTCAGGCGCTGCCATTGCTCCCATACCGTAGTGGTGGCTTTGGCGTAGCCATAGCCGGGTAAGTCCACCAGCCGAAAATCGCCGCTCAACTTAAAAAAGTTAATCGCCTGAGTACGCCCCGGGGTCTTACTGGTATACGCCAGCCTGTGTTGTTGGCACAGTGCGTTAATCGCACTTGACTTGCCGGCATTGGAGCGGCCGCAAAACGCCACTTCCACGCCACTATCTTCAGGAAAATGGTGCGCGGAGGTGGCGCCCTTCAGAAATCGTGCTTGTCTGAGCAGTGCCTCCATCAGATTAAACGCCAGCCGGGTATTGCCTGCATACCAATATGGTTACACTGGCGTGGAGTGGCAAGTGCGCGTGCATGGACAGAAGCATAGCTGTGGAAATTCGCCAGCGGTTAATTTTTTTTGCGATGTGGCAAGCATACCTGTGAAAATTCGCCAATGGTTAATTTTTTGCGACCCTGAATACTTTATGGTATACAGACAACCCTTTACCAGTCAGTAGCACATCGTCGGCGCGCGCCCGGGTTTTCGAGGCAAGGTGGAGATAATGAAAAAACTATATTGTTTGCTGATAGCAGGCCTTATTACTTGCGGGTATGCCAGCGGTGAACCTAAAGTCGGCAGCCAGCTTGGGGTAAGTGGCGATGCAGAGGCAGGCAAGCGCAAAGCTGCCGCCTGCGTGGCGTGCCATGGCAAAGACGGCATCAGCGAGAATCCCGCCTGGCCACATCTGGCCGGGCAGGGTGGCAAATATCTGGTCGATCAATTACGCCTGTTTAAGCAGCGCGTCCGCGTAAACACGCTGATGAATCCACAGGCGGCAAATCTGTCAGAACAGGACATGCAGGACCTGGCCGCTTATTACAACGGGTTACCGCCGGCTTTAGGCGTTGCCGATGCGGACAAGGAATTCCAGGGAGCGCGGCTATACCTCATTGGTGAAAATATTTATCGTGGCGGCAATTCGGTAACCGGAGTACCGGCCTGCATGTCCTGTCATGCCCCCAACGGCGTCGGCAATGAAGCCGCAAAATTTCCGCGTCTGGCGGGTCAACACGCGCTATATAGCGCGGCGCAGTTACGCGCCTATCGTAGTGGCGCCAGGTATCAAATCGACGACAATCTGGATATGATGAAGAAAGTCGTCAGCTACATGACCGAACAAGAGATCGAAGCCGTCTCGGAATACATTGCCGGGCTGCGTTAGCCGTTACCGCACCAAAAAATGCACCTGTGCCCGGCCCCCGCTGCGGAACTACAGATATTTTTTAGCATCTAAACCAGGATATAATAAACCCAGGTGGCATCAATGATACCCGTAAATACCCGTATTTTCTCTACTCTGCTATGCGCCTTGCTGCTGTCCGCAGTAAGTGCTGAACATAACACCGACACCAGTGTGGGATTTCAGGAAGGCAGGCACTACCATAGAATTTCGCCAGCCGTCGCCACCCAGGCCGAGCCGGGCAGCGTAGAGGTGTTGGAACTGTTTTGGTACGGCTGTCCACATTGTTTTGAATTTGAAAAATATCTAAGCCGTTGGGAACAGGAAAAACCGCCCGGCATAACCTTCGTGCGCGTGCCCGCGGTATTAAATCGTAGCTGGCTGCCACATGCGCGTGCCTACTATGCCCTGCAATCCATAGGTGAAATCGACAGGCTGCACCCGCTGTTTTTTCAGGCTCTGCACGTGCAGGGCAGGCGTTTGCAGGACGTAGCCTCCATGTCCCGCTTTTTAAGCCAGCATGGAGTCGATGCCGAGGCCTTCAGGCAAGCGTATAACTCGGATTACGTAGAGACAGAAATACAGCGTGCCAGTCAATTGGTGCGCCAGTATGCGGCCCGCTCGGTGCCCACTGTCATCGTCAACGGCAAATATCGAAGCACTGCCGGCGATGCCGGTGGTTATGAGCGACTCCTGCAACTGGTCAATCAACTGGCGCTTCAAGAAGCGGGCGTAAGCGCACCGGCCACCGACAAGCAGGCGAGTCCCGATTAAAAAGATATACACATGGATATACAGGATTTACCGGTGCAGTTATTGCTGTATCCCTGAAGTTATAATGGACTGGGAAGCGGGTTTCTGGACGGTATACGAAAAGGCATGATTGCCCTTATAGACCAGGCAGAGAGCATTAATATTCAGGGTTCAATTATCCTGTCCATACATGTAAATTAAAACACACAGTTAAAAAGTATATAGAGGGGGTTTGCGTGAGCGACAACAAATTTATGAACACGTTAATGATCATCGGCGGCATACTGGTGGGTTCCACCATCGGTGTTTTAGCCCTTGCGAACGTACTCATATCAGATGCCGATTATGCTCAGGAAGTGGTCATACAGGGTAATGTCGAAGACCGTATTAAACCGGTTGGCAGCGTGCATACGACAGCCTCGTCGAAAATCAGCGTGGATAGCGCTGATACCAGCGCGGCAACGCCAGCAACGCCAACGCAACAAGTGGCAGATGCCGGGCGTACTGCCGAACAGCTATACGTAAAGGCTTGTGCCGTTTGTCATACCAGCGGCATAATGAACGCCCCCAGGCTGGGTGACAGGGCCGGCTGGCAGCCACGTATTGCCAGGGGCGTCGAGCAGCTTTACGCCGGTGCCATCAACGGCATCGGCACCATGCCCGCCAAAGGCGGTCGCACCGATTATACCGACCAGGAGGTTAAGGCCATAGTCGACTATATGCTACAGTCGGTACAATAGTGATACCTCATTGGTTACGCCACAACCAATACACCGCAGGGGCGAGCCCCGTGGTTCGCCCGTAGCAAATTCCTAACGCAGCAAACGCTCATAATATCGATAGCCAATTGCCTCACTGAGATGTTGGTGTTGGATAGTTTCCACGGCCTCCAGATCCGCAATCGTACGAGCCACCTTAAGCGTGCGATGATAGCCTCGTGCCGACAGCCGCAAGCTGTCGAATGCGCGGTCCAGTAATTTTTCGCCGGCCTCATCAAGTACGCAAAACCGCTCGACTTCCTGATTACTCATTAGCGCGTTAGGGTTACGTTGCCGTTGCAGTTGGCGTTGTCGGGTCGCGCTTACACGCTGCCGCACCTGGGTGCTGGATTCGGCAGCAGCGTCAGGGGATTGGCGGTGCAGTTGTGCTTTTGGCAGCCGTGGCACGTCGATATGAATATCGATCCGGTCCAGCAGTGGCGCCGACAGACGTGCACGATAACGTCGAATTTGCTGCGTGCTACAGGCGCAACTGCCGTTGGCGTCAATATCGCAGCCTTGCGGACAAGGATTCATGGCGGCGATCAGCTGAAAGCGCGCCGGGAACTGTACTTGTCGGGCGGCGCGCGAGATCGCGATATGTCCGGTTTCCAAAGGCTCCCTAAGCACCTCCAGGGTGCGGCGATTGAACTCGGTCAGCTCATCTAAAAACAACACCCCGTTATGCGCCAGCGAGATTTCGCCGGGCATGGGATAAGAACCGCCGCCCACCAAAGCCACGCCAGAGGCCGTATGATGAGGTGCGCGGAAGGGACGTACCCCCCAGCTGCGATGATCGAATCCGGCATGGCTTATAGAGTAAATAGTGGCAGACTCAATCGCCTCCTGTTCGCTAAGTGCCGGCAATATACCCGGCAAGCGACTGGCCAACATAGTCTTGCCACTGCCTGGCGATCCCACCATCAACATATTATGCCCACCAGCCGCGGCAATCTCCAGGCCGCGTCTGGCGCGGTGTTGGCCGCGCACATCGACCAGGTCCGGCGTCTCAGGGGGGTGATGCGTGCCATTGGCGTCGGTATAAGGGGATATGTGCTGCTGATCAGACAAGTGCGCGCAAACCTCCAATAAACTACCCGTTGCCAGTACCGTAGCGCGTTTAGCCAACCAGGCCTCGCCGCCATTATCCAAAGGGATGACAATGGCGCGGGCACTGTTAGTGGCGGCCACTGCGGCCGGTAATACGCCATGCACGCCGCGCAACTGTCCACCCAGACTCAACTCACCCAGGAACTCAAATTGGTGCAGGCGTTGTTGCGGCAACTGATCCGAAGCCGCCAGAATTCCCAGTGCGATAGGCAGGTCAAATCTGCCGCCCTCTTTGGGCAGATCCGCGGGTGCCAGATTTACGGTGATGCGGCGGGCTGGAAAGCGGTAACCGGAATTCAGCAAGGCCGCGCGCACGCGGTCTTTACTCTCTTTTACGGCAGTCTCCGGCAGACCGACAATTGACAGGCCGGGCAAGCCAGCTGACAGATGTACCTCCACCGTGACCAAAGGCGCCTGCATACCCGTTTGCGCGCGCGAGAAAACCGTGGCCAGGTACATAGAGCTTACGTCGGTTTATGCAATATTTTTGCTTCCAACTCCTGTACACGTCGCTCCAGATCCTTAACGCGGTGCTGGCTTTGCGACAGCATTTTACTCTGTGCGTCGAATTCTTCGCGGGTGACGACCTCCAGGCGTTGCAACACCCCCGCTACTGCCGCGCGGGTATTTTTCTGCAAGCCCTGTTTCGCGTTTTTTACGTCATCGGGGAGTGCCGCGCCGATTTTACGCGCCACCTTATCAAGCGTTCGGGCATCGAATTTCATAAACACCTCTCCATACAAGACAGACGGCTACCAGTCTAACCCTTCTGCAACTGCGGGTTCACCAAAAAAGCGCATACCGGCGCCTCTATAGTGATTATAACCTGTTGTTTGATAAGTGATTAGCCAATTATCACGGAAGCTATTCCCAAACCAGGGCGTAATCCCACAGGGGTTTAACAGAGCAGGCCTGACAGATGTGCTCCGGATATTCAGTCAGCACCTGCCGGCGGGGCGCCTGCATTATCCAACCGTAGCATAAACTGCGGCGTGGCAAAACACGCCAGGTGCACGGCATGGTTATAATAGCGGGTGCTGAATGCCAGCCGCTTTACGGCTTGTTCGCGAACCAACGGAAGTTGCCCACGTTTGCTCGCGATGGTAGCGCTCCACCAGCCGCTGGGATAACCTGGCAGCGGAAAATACACCAGCTCAGTAGCGACAAAACCGGCCTCTCGCATGCTGGCGTGCATGGGTTTAATGATAGTGTCAAAGTGAATTAACGGAGATTCGCTCTGCTGAACGAGCAAGCCATCGGGCCTTAATACGCGCCAGCAGTTTTGATAAAACGGCGTGGTGAACAAACCCCTGGCTGGCCCTGCCGGGTCGCCGCTATCCACGATAACCACATCTGTTGAAGCCGCCTCGGCCTGATGCATCCACTGTATAGCGTCCGCGAACACAAACTCAATGCGCGCATCGTCATTGGTCTCGCATAAGGCCGGGAAGAATTGCTCCGCCAGCCTGGTTACGCGCACGTCAATCTCCACCTGCGTGATCTTTTGCAGGCAGGTATGTTTGACCACCTCGCTAAGCGTGCCGCAATCGCCGCCACCCACTATGACCACCTCGGTGGGTGTGGCATGGCTAAACAAAGCGGGGTGCGACAGCATTTCATGGTATATAAAGTTATCGCGCTCCGTTAGCATCACCAACCCATCAATCGCCATCAACCTGCCAAACCCCCTGGTTGCGTAGATCTCTATGTTCTGAAACCGGGTTTGCTCGTGGTGAAGTTTCGCCTCGATTTGCAGGGAAAAGGCAGTCCCGCATGCCGGGCATTCTTCCGTAAACCAGCGTTTACTCGCATTAAGCATATTATTACCGTTACCGGGTGAATACTATTATCGGTTGGGTAATCATTGTAAGCAAAAACACAGTCAGGGAAAAATATCATGAGCGCTTCTGAAGTATGGAACATTAAGTCGGCCGCGTCGCATTACCGTTTGCCTTACTGGGCAAACGGCTTTTTTGGCATTAATGCGCTTGGTCACGTCACCGCCAGGGTGAACGCCTCACAACTGGATTTATACACGTTAAGCGAGCATTTAAGACGGCAGGGAATCAGCCTGCCGGTGTTGGTACGCTTCCCGCAAATTTTGCAACAAACGCTGAACAACCTGTACGCCGCGTTTGAACGGGCGAGGTGCTGCTGCGAATATGCGGGTGACTATGTCGCCGCCTACCCGGTCAAGGTAAATCAGCAAGCCTCGGTGATGCGGCAATTTTACTATCAGACGCGGTGGCCAGTGGCGTTCGAAGTCGGCAGTAAAGCGGAACTGATGGCATGTCTGGGAGTACTGCAACAACGTGACCGCGTCATAATTTGCCATGGCTATAAAGATCAGGCATACATCCGTCTGGCGTTCACGGGGATTTTATTGGGACACGCGGTAGTCATCGTGTTAGAAAGCCCGGCCGAATTGCGGTGCGTGCTGGAATGCCACGCGCGGTTTGGCGTGCGGCCGGCGTTAGGCATGCGCGTGCGCCTGTCCTCTGTTGCCAAAGGTAACTGGCAAAACACTGGTGGCGAGCACTCAAAGTTTGGATTGACTGCGAACCAGGCGTTACAGCTGGTTACAGACTTGCAAGACAACGGCGTAACCGCATGGATGGACATGCTGCATTTTCACATGGGTTCACAAATACCCTCGTTACAGCAACTGCGTGCCGGGTTTCGGGAAGGCGCGCGCACCTTCGCGGAACTCCACGCGCTCGGGCTTGAGCTTACCAAATTGAACGTCGGCGGTGGTCTGGCCATTGACTACCAGGGTAGCCGTTCAAATTCTTACTTTTCGATGAATTATTCCATTGATGATTACGCCCAGGCCATCGTCAGCAGCATCAATTCAGTGTGCCGCGAACAAGGCATATCGGCACCGACTATCTTTACCGAAAGCGGGCGCGCCATGACCGCGCATCATGCGGTATTGATCACCAACGTGGTCAACGCGCAAACCCAACCGGAATACACACCAGAATATGCCCCTGGCAACACCGTGCCCCGGTCAAACAAGCGACAGGTGGCAAAGCAACGGCTAAAGACGCTTGCTGACCTGGCGCGACGTATCGAATCACACACCCAGGCCGCGCGCCAGTCAATCGAACTGAAGCAACTGGTGCGAGAGATAAACGACGGCTTTGCCGATGGTGAGATCAGTCTGGCAGACAAGGCCCGGGCCGAAGCAACGTTACGAACGCTGCATACACAACTGCTGAAGTTTAAGGGCCATCACCAATACAGAAACGAACCTGAAGCAAAATTCGTGGCTAAATACATTTGCAATTTCTCATTATTTCAATCGACCCCGGACGTTTGGGGACTGCGGCAGATCTTTCCTGTTTTACCGCTACACCGGCTGGATGAATTCCCATGCCGCAAGGCGCGCCTGCACGACCTTACCTGCGACTCCGATGGACGCATTGACAGCTACATAGAAGCTGGTTGCGTTAAACCGTATCTGTCCCTGCATGAGTTACGCCGTGGGCAAGACTACCTGTTAGGTTTTTTTCTGGTCGGGGCATATCAGGAAATACTTGGTGACCTGCACAACCTGTTTGGGCAGCCATACGCGGTGAACGTAGAACTGCAAACCGACGGCAACTATCGGCTAAGCGAAGTGCAGCCCGGCGATACTATCGAAGCCATATTATCTTACCTGCACCTTGACACTGCTGAAATGCGTCAAACCTGGTCGCGGCGACTGGCGCGCGTGTCAGCCCCCACAAACATCAAACAATTCGCATTACAACAACTGGAAGCCTCACTGCGTGCCAACAGCTACCTGACATAACCAGCGTAATCGCAAGCCTTCACCAGGGTCAAACAACTCACGTCACAGCAATCGGCAGCCGCGTACTGCGCAAACCACTCCCTGACCATTGTGGTTACTTGACATAAGCACCGTTTTATGCGATGCTTACAAAACCGCGGTTAGAACTGGTTACAGGGCTGGCGGTTGTTCAGGATTAGATGACAGGTTGCAGACAGGATTTAGTGCAGGCGCGCCACGTGCTACATCTGCAAGCAATCGCTTTACACACGAATTTGGGTCGGTGTGTCACCGCCCACACGTACATCAATCCTCCTGCCAATGCCCTCAATATATGACACCGACTACGTATATCGGTGGCCATTAAGTGGTGTGGTGTGGTGTGGTGTGGTGTGGTGTGGTGAGGAGTGCAGCAATCCCCACCAGCCGGGCAATTGCGATCTAAGGCTATACGGCGATGCTCAAGCGGTTAAACCCGACGCCGTAAAAGGCTACATCTACCGTGAAGCCGTTGGTATCGGTACAGCCGCGCATCATTACCACGCGCATCATTACCAACTGATGGCAGACACAGCGTAATAACTGGCGCAGTGCCCAGACCTCAGACAGGGTGCAGTGCCGGGTTACTGTACGGGCACTACTGAGTGAGCACGGCAAGATGGTTGCGGCAATGTGACAGCTGAGGACGAAATTAAATCTTTTTTGCGCGCTTTTGAGTACATGCAGCCACCTTCTGCGAACTGCCCTCTGCTTCACGATGATCCCATAAGCATAGATGCCCCTGGTGTCAACCCCTGCCTTATGCGCGCTTAATGGGCGACAAAATCCAGCATACGATTAGTAGATTGATAGGCTTGCGCACGCACCTCTTCGTCCACCAAAATCTCATTATCACCCGATTCCAATACCGCCTCCAGGTTATGCAAGCCATTCATGGCCATCCATGGACAGTGAGCACAACTCTTGCAGGTCGCGCCTTCCCCGGCCGTTGGAGCCTCAATAAAGACCTTATCCGGGGCCTGTTGCTGCATTTTATAGAAAATCCGATTATCCGTGGCAACGATGAATTTTTTATGTGGAAGCTCCGTTGCCGCCCGGATAAGCGCGGTAGTCGAACCGACCACATCTGCCACCTCAATGACCGCCGCCGGAGACTCGGGATGTACCAGAATGCCGGCCTCGGGGTGTTGCTCCATTAACTCACCGAGCGCGCGCGCCTTAAATTCCTTATGCACCACGCAGTCGCCTTGCCACAGCACCATATCCGCGCCGGTAACTCTTTCGATATAGCGACCCAAATACTTATCAGGCGCCCACAGAATTTTTTTATGCTGATCCAACAAGTGTGACACGACTTTAACTGCGATACTGGAAGTCACCACCCAATCGGCGCGCGCTTTTACCGCGGCGCTGGTGTTCGCGTACACCACCACCTCATGCTTCGGATAGCCATCGCAAAACTCACTGAATGCCGTTATCGGGCAGCCCAGATCAAGTGAGCAGGTAGCCTCTAAGTCGGGCATCAGCACGCGTTTTTCGGGATTTAATATCTTCGCGGTTTCCCCCATGAAGCGCACGCCCGCGACCACCAGCGTAGTGGCCGGGTGCCGATTGCCAAAGCGCGCCATCTCTAAGGAGTCGGACACGTAGCCGTCGGTTTCTTCGGCGATCATCTGTAAATCCTCGTGAGTATAATAATGCGCAACCAGCACCGCATTTTCGCGCTTCAGCAAGCGCTTTATATTCATGATTTTTGCTTCCCGTTGTTGCGCCGAATAGACCGGCAGATTCGCCTGAATGGCTGCCGTTTCGGGAATAGCTTGCAGCGGCACTGCAAATCCGGGCGAAATATCTGACATAGTGAAACCCCGCATTAATGCGTAGCGTTTATAGTAAAAAAGGTATAAGGCTTAAATCAACCCCCCAAAAATTCAGGATTTTGAGTACCTTGCAGCATAAATGAACCGAAAGTAAAAATAATCATGGCAGTTCATCGTATTGAATAACCCTGTCTGCTCGGTGCACGACACTTTGGCGTACTTATAAAATTATGCGACCAAAGGAAGGGGTTTAGCAAAACAGGTCGGATATTCTTTAATAGCGGGTGTTAATCATGGGCGCGTTACTTTTCAGCTCGCATTAATAAAGTATCAATGTGATTGGTGCGCAAGCGGTTACGTAGTCGCTCCAGGGACTGCCGGTCGTTAACAGGGCCGATGCGTACCCGGTGCCATCTGATGCTATCCACCTCCACAGATTGAATATAAGCCTCGACGCCCAACAAATCCAGTTGAGTTTTCAAACTGTCGGCGTCATTGAATTTTTTAAATGAGCCAGCTTGCAATAAATACCCGTCGGTATGAATAGTGCGCGCGTCTTTAATGGGTTTTTCTATCGTTGGTGGTTTCGTCTCCTCTTTCGGAATTACCACCTCCAACTCCGGCAGCAGCGTATAGAAGTCAAACTTGCGTTTTGTGGTCTGTTCAGAAGTTTGCCCCTGGGTTACCGTATCCGTTGGTATCTCATCCGCGTAACGCCCGTTAATCCGCGTCAAAATGATGATGACAAAGCCTGTCAAAATGCCCAGGGCCAGCCAAACCCACACCGATACAATACCTGTGGGTGGTTTTGGTTGTCGTGTGTTTCTGCGCGTCACTTTATATAGTCAGTCGTTAAGCCGGGCCCGTGAATCGTCCAATTCAACGGCAAAGCTTATTACATATGTTCAGGCGCGTTTACATTCAGTAGCGCCAGCCCGTTACGCAACACTATTTGAATCGCGCCAATCAGCTTAAGTCGTGCCCCGCGAAGAGCCGCGTCGTCGACCAAAACCTGACAGGCGTTATAAAAGCTATGGAAGGCGTTTGCAAGATCACGCAGATAATTCACAATAACGTGAGGCGCAAGCTGGTCTGCCGCATATACCACCCTTTCCGGAAATTGATCCAACAACGTTACCAAATCCTGCTCCTGTTCCTGAGTGAGCAATGCGGCATCGGCATCAACAAGCTGGTTTTTCCCATAGCGATTAGCGGCTTGCGAAAACACGCTACAAATTCTTGCGTGCGCGTACTGCACATAGTAAACAGGATTATCCTGTGTTTGTGAAGTAGCCAGATCCAAATCGAAATCCAAATGCTGTTCACATTTTCGCATCACGTAAAAAAAACGTGCCGCATCCTTTCCTACCTGTTTTCTCAACTGCCGCAAAGTGACGAATTCACCCGATCGCGTAGACATGGCTAATTTTTTGCCACCTGTATACAGGTTGGCAAACTGCACTAACAAAACACGTAATCGTTTTGGGTCTTCGCCAAGTGCCTCTATGGCCGCCCTTACGCGCGCAATGTAACCGTGATGATCCGCGCCCCATATATCAATCAGCTGATCGAAACCGCGTCTGAATTTTTCCAGGTGGTACGCGACGTCGGAAGCAAAATAAGTAGTCTGACCGTTTCCCCGTACCAATACCCGATCTTTCTCGTCGCCAAACGCGCTGCTGCGAAACCAAAGTGCACCGTCTTTATTATAAGTATGTCCCTTACGGGTTAAGGCATCGAGCGCGGACCTTACTTTATCGTTATTTGCCAATGATCGTTCCGAATACCAGTTATCAAAACGCACTCCAAACAGCTCTAAATCATCTTTAATATCACTGCTGATAGTATCTGATGCGTGTTTAGCGACCAGGTTGTAATCGTTCTCACCCAGCAACTCCTGTGCTTTATCTATAAGGGCATCAATGTAGGCTTCCTGGTCCGCGTCTCCATCCGATGATAGTTGCGACCCCCATAGTGGTACAGGATAGTTAAACTGATTCCCATACTGTCGGTGTAATGCCGCGGCAACGTCCCAAACGTAATCGCCCTGATAAGCGTTATCCGGAAAGGTCAATGTCTCTCCGCACAACTCCAGATACCTTAGCCATACCGATACCGTGAGAATATCCATTTGCCGCCCCGCGTCATTCATATAATACTCGCGATGCACGTTATAGCCGACTGCCTCAAGCAAATTGCCAATGGTTGCGCCGTAGGCCGCTCCGCGTCCATGTCCGACGTGCAATGGCCCGGTAGGATTTGCCGAGACAAACTCAATTTGCACCTTGTCGTTAGAGTATTCTCTGGTAGTTCCGAAGCCATCCCTGGTTTCCAGGATTTGATTTAAGACCTCGACCTGATAGCCGACGCGCAAATAAAAATTAAGAAATCCAGGGCCCGCGACTTCAATTTTAGTAACTGTCGCATCCTCGGGCACGCGCGCGGCAATTTTTTCCGCGAGTTGGCGAGCTGCCATGCCGGTGGCTTTAGACAACTGTAGTGCCAGATTGCAGGCAAAATCGCCATGTGCCTTATCTTTGCTGCGCGTGACGCAGACCTCGACGTTGATATCCGCAGGTAAATCCCCATCTGTTTGCAGACCAGACACGGCGCTTATGAGCAATTCTGAAATATGGGTTCGCATTAAAAATGCCGGTTACGTATAAACGGATTGCATTGTACTTAAATGCAAAAAGCGCGTATCAACTTAGTAACAACCACTGATTACTCCATTTCCAGTGGATCCACTTCAACGCTCCAGCGCACCCGTTTAGCCAGCGGCAGTTGTTGAATAGCCGGTATCCAATCGTGCAATCGTTGCTGCAATATTTTTCTGTTGGACGAAATGACCACCAGTTGGCTTTGATACAGGCCTGCTTTGCGTTCCTGCATAGCTGGAATCGGCCCCAGAAATTTCCATTGAGGTGAAGTCTCCACAAAGTTTTTGACGTCATATAAAAATCGCCGTGTAAATTCCTGCCGATGCGCTCGCGCCCGTATCAAGGTCATGAACGTATAAGGGGGTAGCGAGCAACTTTCCCGAATTTTAAGAGCCTCCCGGGAAAACGCTTCATACCCGTGAGCTAATAAACAGTTGAGCAGTGAATGTTCAGGCTGATAGGTTTGTAACAGGACTTTCCCGGTATTTGTAGCGCGGCCGGCTCGCCCCGCAACTTGCACGATCAGCTGCGCCAGGCGCTCCGTGGCGCGAAAATCGGTACTGAACAGGCCATGATCCACGTTTAGAATCCCCACCAGACTGACGCCGGGGAAATCGTGCCCCTTGGATAACATTTGTGTACCGATGATGATCTGATATTTGCCCGCGTGAATATCCTTCAGCTTGGTATACAAGGTATTTTTTTTGCGTGTATTGTCACGGTCAATACGGGTGATAGCAGTGTTAGGAAACACCTGCCTGAGTTTATTCTCGACGCGTTGCGTACCTTCTCCCAGCCACAATATATTTTTATGCTGACACAGCGGACATTGGTCAGGAGCCTGTTGTTGCCGGCAGCAATGATGGCATCTGATAATATTTTGTTGTTTGTGGAACGTCATGCGGACGTCGCAGCGTGAGCATTCGGCCACCCAGCCGCAATCCCGACAGAGCAGAGTAGGCGCGTACCCGCGTCTATTTAAAAACAACAAAACCTGTTGTTGTTGGCCTAATTCACCCTCAATCGCCTGCAACAACTCATTGGACAAGCCATCACTTACCGCCTTAGAACGTAAATCAATTAATTTAACTTCAGGGATTTTAGTCCGCCGCGCGCGTTTGCTGAGCACCAGTTTCTGATAACGCCCCGTATTGACGTTATACTGGCTTTCAAACGACGGCGTGGCACTGCCCAAAATAATCGGAATCGAAGTTTGCTTCGCTCGATAGATTGCCACATCACGGGCATGGTATAAAAACCCCTCCTGCTGTTTGAGTGACAAGTCGTGTTCTTCATCAACCACGATCAAGCCGAGATTTTTGAAAGGCAAAAATACCGCGGAACGGGTCCCTACTACTATTTGCGCGCTACCCGTGTTGGCCGCCAGCCAAACCTGCGCGCGTTCAGCATCACTCAAGTTCGAATGCATCACCGCTACCCGTGCATCTGATGCCGACTGAATGCGTTGTACAAGCTGAAGGGTCAGTCCGATTTCGGGCACCAGTATAAGGACTTGTCTGCGGTTAACAATCACCTCCTTAGCCAAGGCAAGATACACCTCGGTTTTGCCGCTGCCGGTTACCCCGGCCAGCAAATACACATCGAATTTGTGTAAGTTTTGATGAATTTGATTATAAGCATGATATTGCTCCTGGTTGAGGGAAAACTCCTTACTGGCTACGCCGGACGTTGTTATCGGTTGCGCTGCGTCTTGCGGTACTTTTACCACCAGTTTTTTACTTAATAGCGCGCGCGCCGCAGGTCGCCAGTCAGGCACTCGCCGGGTAATCTCATCTCCACTCAGGCCATCGGCGTTCGCCAGCAATAACTCAAAAATCAAGCGTTGTTTTGGCGCCCGGCGCAATACCTCACCCGATACTTCATGGTTACACACCCGATAGATCGTTTTTGTGACCGGTGCAATAAACTTACCTGTACGCAACACCTTGGGCAACGCGGCGCTGAATACCTCGCCTGGCGGTTGATGGTAATACCTCGCGGCCCAGAATAACAATGCCATTAAGTGTGTATTGAATACCGGCTGCGTGTCGAGTATCGCGTGGACGGGTTTTAATTTGCTGGCGGGTAATCGACTGCTGTCGGTTTTTTCAACCACGATGCCAATGAGAGTACGCCTGCCAAACGGCACGCGCGCGCGCGCGCCGATGTTGACGTCATCAACACCTTGACGAGCGGCAGCCAGGTACTCAAAGCTCTGATATAGCGGCACCGGCAAAGCGATGTGTAGCACGAGCGTGGATTTCATAAAAGACAGCTTGCCTGAAGAACTTCGCGTTGCATATAAAACCAGGTCTACAACAGGTGATTGTGGCTAATTCATATAGTTAGCCTGTAATAATTATATATTCTCGCAACTGGTCAGCTCTGCCAGAATAGCGATGCATAAATTATTCTGCAAATACCGACGATATCATTACCAGCCAGTGATATGAGAAGTTTTACTGCGTTCTTGACGGCGGCGGCCCAGCCTGACAAAGTGGTGGATAACTGGTGAAATCAACTGCTGTGATACAACCCATTGGTATCAGACTGCAACGCACGTACAGCCCTCATTATGAATATACACGAATACCAGGCCAAAGCACTGTTCCAAAAGTATGGGATTCCCACTTTGACTTCTCACCTGGTCAGGCTGGGAGATAATATAGAATCAGTTGCTAAAACCATCGAACCGTGTGCTTGGGTCGCCAAGGCGCAGGTACATGCTGGTGGGCGTGGTAAAGCCGGCGGGATAGTACAGATCGACAATGTCAAGCACCTCGTTTCAATAATGTCTGACATGTTGGGCAGTCGGTTAGTCACTGGGCAAACCGGTCCGGCTGGATTGCCCGTGAACGCGGTTTTATTAGAAGAAGCCAGCGCAATCAAGCAGGAAATCTATCTCGCTTTGCTGATTGATCGCGATAGCAAACAAATAGCCATTATCGCATCTGAGCAAGGCGGAGTTGATATTGAACAAATGACCCGACAATTTCCGGAGAAAATCATCACCTGTTTTATACGTCCTGCCGCTGGCTTGCAACCTAATCAGGCCAGAAACGTGGGATATGCTTTAGGGCTGGAAAAAAACCAAATCGGGCAATTTCAGGAAATCTTATTTAATTTGTTCGACTTGTTTGTATCCAATGATTGCGGCTTGATTGAAATCAACCCGCTGATAGTCAATGACAGTGGCAACCTGGTCGCGTTGGATGCAAAAATTAACTTTGATGACAATGCGCTTTATCGTCAGCCGGATATTAAAAAGCTGTGTGATACCTCGCAGGAAAATACATCGGAAGCCATCGCCAAGGAGCTGGGTTTAAGTTACGTCAGGCTAAATGGCAATATAGGATGTATTGTAAACGGTGCCGGGCTGGCGATGGCGACGATGGACGTGGTCAAACATCATGGGGGTGAACCGGCAAATTTTTTAGATATAGGTGGGGGCACAACCCAAAGGAAGGTTACGCAAGCGTTCAAGCTAATATTAAATGATACAAATGTTAAAACCGTATTTGTGAATATATTTGGCGGCATAGTGCGTTGCGACTTAATCGCACAGGGCATCCTTGATGCTATGCGTGAGATTACTTTGCAAATTCCGGTCATCGTTTTACTACAAGGAACGAACGCGGCAGAAGCAAGCAAGCTACTCAAACACCAGTCCACCAAAATCCTTACAGTCAACACCTTTACTGAAGGTGCACAACAAGCTATTCGACTGGCTAACGCATAGACCGAACAATACTTCACATGACCATTAAATGAGCATTCTCATCAACCAATACACACAGGTGTTGTGTCAGGGTATTACCGGCACGCAAGGCAGTTTCCATACGCAACAGGCTATTGCCTATGGAACGCGAATGGTCGCAGGAGTTACACCCGGTCGCGGCGGAGTCACTCATTTAGATCTTCCAGTCTATAACACCGTGAATCAGGCGCGTGCCGAGCATGCGGTGGATGCGAGCGTAATTTACGTGCCGGCGGCTTTTGCCGCCGACGCGATACTAGAATCCATATACGCCGGTGTCAGGCTCATCGTATGTATTACCGAAGGCGTGCCGGTTCTGGACATGGTAAAGGTTCACGCCGTATTAAAAGACTCTGAAGCAGTTTTAATTGGACCCAACTGTCCGGGTATCATCACCCCTGGAGAATGCAAAATCGGGATTATGCCGGGCGAAATTCATCAAAGTGGTAATGTCGGCATTATATCTCGTTCAGGCACTTTAATGTACGTAGCGGTTGACCAAACCAGGCAGCATGGCTTAGGTCAAACGACTTGTATTGGCATCGGTGGAGATCCGATTCACGGGCTGAATTTCATAGACTGTCTGCAATTATTTGAACAGGACGAAGCCACGCAAGGCATCATCATGGTGGGGGAAATTGGTGGCACGGCAGAAGAGCTGGCAGCCGACTTTATTCAGGAAAAAGTCTCCAAACCAGTAGTGGCCTATATCGCTGGGGCTACCGCTCCGCCTGGCAAGCGCATGGGTCATGCCGGGGCGATAATTAGCGGAGGCAAAGGCACAGCGGAGCAAAAGTATCAGGCGCTGGAAAACGCGGGGGTGGTCACCGTGCGCACACCCGCTGATATTGGCGCGCAAATGAGTAAGCTTCTGGAGGCTTAAACTCTCACCTGAAAGATACAGTTAATGTCGGGTTTTCGCGAAATTTCCACACTGGCTCTCAAGGAATCGTATTTACCTTGCCGTCAGCAGCGTCAGGAAGCGGGGATGATCACAAACTATCTGAAACGTATCCTGATACAATTCACCTGGTTCAATTACCTGATAAGCATAGGCGCGCGATGCAGGGTTATGGAGGCGTTCTCTCCCGATCCGCAAACCAGCATCCTGATGGCCTTTCTTTGCGTGCCATCTCTCCTGCCTGTCGCCAGACGAAAGGCATCCTGACAGTGACCAGGCGTAACTGGGGCCGGTTCTATATCCATGGTGAATGGGTCGAACCGTGCACCAATGAAACTTTGGATATCATCAACCCGGCCACGCAACAGTCAATCGGTGCCGTCGCGATGGGGGGTAAAAAAGACGTAAATGCAGCCGTGGCCGCGGCCGTGGCGGCGTTTGACGATTACTCGCGCAGCTCGCGCGAAGATCGCATCGAATTGCTGGAAAGCATCATTGACCGATATCGAGCTTGTATTGGCGATCTTGCCGCGACCATCAGCGCAGAAATGGGCGCGCCGTTAAGTCTCGCCCATGCTGCACAAGTCCCTCTGGGGTTGGAGCATTTTATAACGGTGCTTAACGTCCTGCGCACCTTTGAATTTGAAGCAGACGTCGGCGCCTGCCGCATCATACGTGAACCGATAGGGGTGTGTGGGTTGATCACTCCATGGAATTGGCCGATCAATCAGATCGCGTGTAAGGTGGCGCCGGCATTGGCGGCAGGTTGCGCCATGGTGCTGAAGCCATCGGAAGTCGCTCCGTTCAACGCCATTCTGTTCGCCGAAATTCTGCATGCCGCTGGCGTGCCTGCCGGCGTGTTCAATCTCGTAAACGGGGATGGTCCGACGGTTGGATTGATGCTTGCCTCGCACCCCGATATTGACATGGTCTCGTTTACTGGGTCGACGCGGGCGGGTATTGAGGTCGCTCGAAATGCCGCGCCTACCATTAAGCGGGTTGCGCAGGAGTTGGGCGGCAAGTCCGCGAACATCATTCTCGACGATGCGAATTTTCATGAAGTGATTCCGCGCGATATTCTCGGTTTATGTGTGAACTCGGGCCAATCCTGTCTCGCACCGACACGGATGCTGGTGCCGGCGTCACGTATGGACGAAGCTGCCGCTCTCGCCAAAGCGGCCGCGGAGAAAATCAAAGTCGGTAACCCGAACGCGATGGATACCGTGGTTGGGCCAGTAGTTTCGGAGCTACAGTTCAGGCGGATTCAAAATTTGATTCAGACCGGCATTGACGAAGGCGCAAAATTAGAGACTGGCGGCACTGGTCGCCCGCAGGGTTTAAGTATTGGCTACTACGTGAAGCCCACCGTTTTTTCATACGTGACCAACGACATGTCAATCGCGCAACAGGAAATCTTCGGCCCGGTTCTGTGTTTGATCGGTTATAAGGATGAGGACGATGCCGTGCGTATCGCAAATGACACGGTCTATGGGCTGTCTGGCTATATATCGGCTGGTGACCCTGAACGTGCGCGCGCCATCGCGCGTCGTATCCGTGCCGGAAACGTTTATCTCAACGGGGCCCGTATAGATATCCGCATGCCGTTTGGCGGCTATAAACAGTCTGGAAATGGTCGCGAGGGCGGGCGCTACGGCTTGGAGGAATTTCTCGAAATAAAAGCCGTTATGGGTTACAACGGTTAGCAAATCGCCGCGCCATGACATATGCGTAAGCTTTCCGCTCCAGGACACAAGCGTATACTACCGTAAAATGCCGGCCCCGGTTTTCCGTTCGTAAGCTATAGTAACTTCTGCGGATTACCGCTTTTTTATACACACAAGTTATTACTGAAAATATACATGCGCGATACCCTGAACATCGCTTTGGCACAGTTGAACCTGTTGGTGGGAGATATTGAGGGCAATACCCGGCACATTATTAATAGTGCCCGAATCGCCCGGGATCGCCTACACGCGAACATAGTGGTATTTTCTGAATTATCGCTTACTGGCTACCCACTGGAAGACTTACTCTTTCGTCCGGCGATTCTGCAACGGGTTAGCCAATCTATCGAAACAATAAAAAACCAAACAGACGGTATATATATACTACTGGGCGCCCCTACCAAAGAGGAAGCACGGCTTTTTAATTCCGCGTTGCTTATTCATGACTCCAGTGTCATTGCCACCTATCATAAACATTGCCTGCCTAATTATGAAGTATTTGATGAAGCCCGTTACTTTCATACTGGTAGTGATGCCTGTGTTGTCAACGTTGAAGGCGTGAATCTCGGCATCACGATATGCGAAGACATTTGGTTTCCCGACGCCTTACAAAAAAGTGCCCAGGCTGGTGCAGAACTTATTATCAATATCAACGCCAGCCCGTATCAAATTGATAAAACCCCACAACGAATCGAAGTTTTGAAAACCCGTATCGGGGAACAAGGCATTCCTGTCATTTACGTAAACCAGGTAGGTGGTCAGGACGAACTTGTATTCGATGGCGAGTCTTTGTGCATGAACAAGAGAAGTGAGCTGTGTTTGCGGGCACCGGCCTTTGAAGAAGGCATCTACACGATTGCATACTCAAAGAAGCAAGGCGATTTATTGCCAAGTGGTTACATGCACTCACCATTACCCAAACTTGCGTCGATTTACCAGGCTATCTTGTTAGGTGTAAAGGACTACGTGTTAAAAAATCGCTTTGCTGGCGTAATTCTGGGTTTATCGGGAGGTGTGGATTCGGCGTTGACCCTTGCAATTGCGGTAGACTCACTCGGCGCGAACCGAGTTCATGCCATCATGATGCCCTTTCGCCATACCTCGGACATGAGCATTGAAGATGCGCGCAAGCTGGCAAATTTATTAGGTGTTAAACTGGATGAAACCCCGATTGATGCCGTATTTACAGCCATTACTGAAAGTATCGCGCCGATAGTTTCTGACCTTCCTCAGGGCGTGACTGAAGAAAATATTCAGTCGCGTATCCGTGGTTTGTTGCTGATGGCGATCTCAAACAAGACTGGCAAAATATTGTTGACCACGGGCAACAAAAGCGAAATGTCAGTTGGTTACGCAACCTTATATGGGGATATGGCAGGGGGTTTTGCCCCTTTGAAAGACGTGTCTAAGACGTTAGTGTACGAACTTGCCAAATATAGAAATGAATTGGGTCAGGTGATCCCCGAGCGAGTCATTACGCGCGCGCCTTCTGCCGAGTTGGCCCCCAATCAGATTGATGAGGATAGTCTTCCTCCCTATGACGTTCTGGATCTAATTCTGGAAAAATTCGTCGAACAGGATGTCACGATTGAGCAAATAGTGGTGGATGGTTTTGACAAATCAGTGGTGCGGCAGGTGGCAAATATGGTTCTGCGTAATGAATATAAAAGGCGGCAAGCACCGCCTGGGGTAAAAATTACCCGTCGGGCATTTGGCAAAGACCGCCGTTATCCCATTACCTCGGGGTTTTTGCGGAATAGTTAATTCAGGTATGGAACTAGTTACAGTAGTAGGTCCTCAAGCGCATCTTTTCCAACATCCTGCTCCAAAATCCTGTTGCGCAACTGCGGTTTTCCCGCACAAAACTTTCGTTGATAGCACCGTCTTTTCCGGTTTGAAAATTTTGCACGTAGACTCGATGAGTGTCATGCGCAAGATCATTGATACCCAGTTCCAGATACGCCTGCTCTAAAAGGTAAACGGCCTCGGGTATCACCTCGGCGCCCTGATAATTTTCCATGATGTACTTGGCGCGGTTGGCAGACGCGACGTAGGCGCCGCGACGCATGTAGAACTTTGCTACCTTCATCTCATATTCCGCCAACTCATTGCGTAAGTAAATCATACGCTGCTTGGCGTCGTCGGCATATTTGCTCTCCGGGTAGTTTTTTATAAGCAAGCTAAAAATATCAAACGCCTGACGCAGCGAAGTAGGGTCATTATTTGATGGATCACGAGGCAATACATAATGGATTAGGTTCTTACCGCTATCAAACGTTATCAGGCCCTTCATGTAATTAGCATAATCAATACTGGGATGTTGAGGGCTCATTTTAATAAACCGATTTATGCTATCAAGGGCGAGGTCGGTTTTATTTTGTTTATAGTAGGCGTAAGCTAACTCAAGTTGCGCTTGCTGAGCATAACGCCCAAACGGATAGCGCGCCTCTAACAGATCAAATTTTTCAATTGCACCAGTGATATCTCTTTCCAACAATAATGTATGGGCTTGTCTGTAGAGTTCCTCCGCGGCTTCGTCCTGGGCTATTTCCAGGTCTTTTTCTTCATCGTCTTTTCCAAATAACCCAAAAACCGAGCAGCCCGAAATGCTGGTAACAATCGTTATGGCCAGAATAAGACGTAGAATGGCCGTGTGTGAATTAGGCTTATAGTTTCCCATTTGTTTTTAGTATAACCGTTTTTAGTCTGAATCCGTAGTACGAGTATGGCCGATAAGAATCTATTATTTAACGTCATCCCCATCTCTTTCAAGGGATTGCGTCTGGATATCGCGCTGGCACGATTATTTCCGGATTACTCACGTGCAAGATTGCAAAAATGGATACGCAGCGGGGAGGTATCCGTTGACGGCAGGAAACTACGCCCGAAGGATACTGTATGGGGTGGTGAACACGTACAACTGCGAGTTGAATTGGGCACCGAAATCGAGCTTGAACCGCAAGCAATCGACTTAGATGTCGTGTACGAAGACGGTTCTATATTGGTCGTCAATAAGCCTGCTGGTCTTGTCATGCATCCCGGTGCCGGGAATTCTTCCGGAACCCTGGCAAATGCATTATTACATTACGACCCGGGCTTGAGCACGATCCCGAGAGCAGGTATCGTGCACCGTTTAGATAAAGACACTAGTGGACTGATAGTTGTCGCCAAACAACTACAGAGTCATGCCAATTTGGTGGAGCAACTACAACGGCGCGCGGTAAGCCGGAAGTATCTGGCACTGGTGCATGGTGAAGTGATAGCGGGTGAAACCGTGGATGCTGCCATTGGTCGGCACCCGGTCAATCGTAAGCGTATGGCAGTCACCGCCACCGGCAAACCTGCAATTACCCATTATCGCGTGCGTCAACGCTTTCGGGCATGTACGCTACTTGATGTGAAAATAGAAACAGGCAGAACCCACCAGATACGTGTGCACCTGTCACATCGCAAGTTTCCGATTGTGGGGGATGCGGTATACGGCAAAAAAATCAAGGCCACAGGTGATGCGAATACATCAAAGCTGGCTACATATACTCGCCAGGCTTTACATGCCGCCAGCTTAGCGCTTGAACATCCGTGTGATCAAAAAGTGTGTAAGTGGTCGGTATCGTTACCCGATGATTTTCAACAACTACTTGGCTCTCTTGAGTAGTTTTTAGACAAGGCGCGTGCATCAGCTTAATTGGATTATTCCGGATTGGCCGGCCCCCGACAATATAAACTGCATCTCCACTTTACGTCGTGGCGGCGTTAGTCGGGGCAGATATTCGAGTTTTAACTTAAGCACCCGGGTTGGCGATCGGATACGACATGTCAAACGGAACCGAAAACTTTTACGTAGTACGTTACAACTGCCGGATGAGCCAATCTGGCTGCGTCAACAACACGGCAATCGGGTCATCAAATTAACGGCTTCCAGCAAAAACAATGTTCAGACAGATGCTGTATACGCCACTGAATATGGCATGGTTTGTGCCGTGTTGACGGCCGACTGCCTGCCGGTACTGTTTTGTGATCGTTATGGGGAATGCATCGCAGCGGCCCATGCGGGATGGCGCGGTCTGTTAAATGGCGTGCTTGAAAATACTTTGAATACATTACCTGTAGAGGCGGAGCGACTCCTTTGCTGGTTAGGTCCAGCGATTGGCCCGGGTAAATTTGAAGTAAGCGAGGAACTAAGAAAAAAATTCATGCGTCGGGATCGCATGCACGAGCAGGCGTTTAATGCGACGCAAGTCGGAAAGTGTTTAGCAGATATCTATCAACTGGCAAAAAACATACTAATGGCTAACGGTGTGGGAGCCGTATTTGGAGGAGGGCATTGTACTTATACCGAGGAGCAGCAGTTTTTCTCCTATCGGCGTGACGGGACTACGGGGAGAATGGCAACCATGATTTGGTTAAACGCTTGATAGAAATGATAATTTCAGGCTTGAATCGCGTCTGACTCGCCCCCATTTATTAGCATTAATTGAGTAAATCGCAATCTGGAGCCGCGCCATGCAAATAGGAAAATTAACCACTAAATTTCAGCTTGCGCTGCAAGAGGCGCAATCCATTGCCGTGGGGCATGATCATCAATTTATAGAACCGTTGCACCTTATGTATGCGATGCTTACGCAAGAGAACGGTGTAGTAACTGCGTTATTATTACGTGCGGGTGCCGATGTCAATGTAATCAAACGGCGCTGCAATACGGCGATAGAACGTTTACCTACAATCACCGGTACTGCCGGTGAAGTTCACGTATCCAATGCGCTGGCTAAGTTATTAAATATCACGGACAAGCTTGCTCAACAGCGGGGCGACCAATTTATTGCATCCGAATTATTCGCCTTGGCCGCGCTCGAAGATAAAGGTGAACTGGGGAAAATTTTGCAGGATGCGGGTCTGAGAAAAACCGTACTGGTCTCGGCTTTAGAGGCAATGCGAGCCGGCGAAAATGTGAATGACCCTAACGCCGAAGATACGCGCCAGGCGTTGAGTAAATATACTATTGACTTAACTGCAAGGGGTTTACAAGGCAAACTTGATCCCGTTATTGGCAGAGATGATGAAATCCGTCGCGCTATACAAGTATTACAACGGCGCACTAAAAACAATCCGGTATTAATAGGCGAACCAGGCGTAGGGAAAACAGCGATTGTTGAAGGACTGGCGCAACGCATCGTAAACGGTGAAGTACCTGAAGGAATCAAAAATAAAAAGTTATTATCTCTTGACTTAAGCGCGCTGATTGCGGGTGCTAAATTTCGCGGTGAATTTGAAGAACGTCTCAAAGCAGTTCTAAAGGAACTTTCTAAACAGGAGGGCCGAATTATTTTATTCATTGACGAATTGCACACAATGGTAGGTGCCGGCAAGGCCGAAGGCGCGATGGATGCAGGCAACATGTTAAAACCTGCGCTTGCGCGCGGAAAATTACATTGCGTCGGGGCGACCACGCTGGACGAATACCGTCAATATATTGAAAAAGATGCCGCGCTTGAGCGGCGGTTTCAAAAAATCATAGTCGATGAGCCCAGTGTTGAGGATACGATAGCGATTCTGCGTGGGCTTAAAGAACGTTATGAAGCGCATCACGGCGTAGATATTATCGATCCCGCGATCGTGAGCGCAGCTACTCTTGCGCACCGCTACATTGCGGACCGTCAATTGCCGGACAAGGCGATTGATCTTATTGATGAAGCCGCGTCACGCATACGTATGGAAATTGATTCCAAACCCGAGGCTATGGACAGGCTTGACCGCAAGTTAATCCAACTAAAAATTGAAAGAGAAGCCTTGAAGAAAGAATCGGACGAGGCATCTAAAAAGCACTTAATCGAATTAGATGCGGAGATAGAAAAGTTGGGAAAAGAGTACGCGGATCTGGACGAAATCTGGCGTTCAGAAAAAGCCACTTTGCAAGGTTCAAAGGAGATCAAGGAAGCACTGGAACAAGCGCGCATCGAACTGCACGCGGCCCACCGCGCAGGTGATCTAACGAAGATGTCGGAACTTCAATACGGGCGCATACCGGAATTGGAAAAACAATTACAGCAAGCTGGTGATGTAAAGACAAACAGACTGTTACGCAATAAGGTCACCGATGCGGAAGTCGCGGAGATTGTGGCGCGCTGGACCGGCATTCCTGTGTCAAAGATGTTAGCTGCTGAACGTGAGAAACTCTTACTGATGGAAGATGCGTTACGCAAACGAGTTGTTGGTCAGGATGAAGCCGTGCGAGTTGTCTCCGACGCCATACGCAGAGCAAGAGCCGGAATTTCGGATCCTGGCAAACCGAATGGTTCGTTTTTGTTTCTCGGGCCGACGGGCGTTGGCAAAACCGAGTTAACCAAAGCACTAACCGAATTTTTATTCGATAGTGAAGATGCGTTAATTCGGGCAGATATGTCCGAGTTTATGGAAAAGCATGCCGTTGCACGCCTGATTGGCGCACCGCCGGGATACGTAGGTTATGAAGAAGGCGGTTATTTGACGGAAGCGGTACGCCGTAAACCATACAGTGTAATACTAATGGACGAAATCGAGAAAGCGCACGCAGACGTATTCAATATCCTGCTTCAGGTACTTGACGATGGCCGTTTAACTGATGGTCATGGGCGCACCGTAGATTTTAAAAACACCGTAATTATCATGACGTCTAACCTTGGTAATGACGTCATACAGGAGCTTGCAGGTACGGAAAACTATGAAAGAATGAAAGCTGCCGTTATGGAAATTATAGGCACACGATTTAAGCCAGAATTTATAAACCGTATCGATGATGCCATCGTGTTCCACCCGTTGGCGAAAGAACATATTCGTGCGATTACAGAAATTCAATTGGCGTATTTACAAGATCGTCTCTCGAATAGAGACGTTGAACTTAAGTGTTCGGAAGCGGCCATAATCAAGCTTTCTGGAGCGGGATTTGATCCTGTTTATGGTGCACGTCCATTAAAGCGGGCTATACAGGAAATGCTCGAAAACCCACTTGCTCAGGCACTGTTAGCAGGCGAAATTCATCCGGGTCAGGTTGTTCAGGTAGATTTACGAGCAGATAAACTCAGTTTTACCAGTATCGACTCTATCGCTACCTGAGAGTTACCTTACCGGCCGGCTTACAATTTGAATTCGCACTTGCTGGTAATCCCGGCGGGAGAGAGACATTTTTACCCAAGTTGAAGTATTTGATACCGCCACAGCTGTTTTGCCCCTATGCTTTTATGCAGCTGCCGCACAGACAAAAAAGCCGGACCTTTATTATTAAAAAGGTCCGGCCTGTTACTTTTTACCAGTTCCTGGTCAGATCCTGATTTTACAAATCGAAGTCATCGTCATTGTTATCAGCGTTGCAGGGTCGTGCGGTGATGTTATTGTCTTGGGCGTATTTCTCTGCACCCGCGTCAATAATGGATTGCGATAACGGTACGTCTCCTTCAATCCAGTCCGAAACAATGTTCCACTGCCGCTTGCCCGCATTCCATTGCTGAAACTTGGCTAAATGACCGCCTACATGATCTAAACACGTTAAATGCATCTCCGGCACTAGCCCCGTGGCACCTAACTCTTCAATGCGATCCGCATCTAACTTGAGGTTCTCAAAACCCCACCGCGCCTCAGTGCTGGTCAACGGACGATCCCCAAAACGCTGCTGCGCAATCAGTAAAGCCTCTACATGTACAATGCCAGCCAGTACCCCTAAATTCCAGTACACCGAACCTAAACGGCTCTTGTCCTGTAAATCCCCCTTGCCAGCCTTGTATACCTTGTCAATGATCTCCTGCACAACACTGAAGTTGGTGCCCGCCGGATGCGTGGTGATGGCCTGATAACCATCCGCCGCCTTGCCCGCCGGAATTACGTCCTCGTCCGAATTGCTCCAAATGTTGCCAATTAAACGACTCACCGGATAACCAGTGCGTACCGCCGTCTGCATCGCTACCGGGTTCATTACCCCCCAACCCCGTAATAGTACGTAGTCCGGCTTGAGCTTGCGAATGTTGAGCCATTGCGATTGCTGCTCGTTGCCAGGATGCGGTACCTCTAACGGGTGATGCGTGCATCCCCATTTGTCACACATGGCATCCATGAACTCTATGGCCTCTCGACCATACGGCGAACCATGATATAACATCGCAATCTTCTTGCCCTTCAGGTTGTCTCGACCTCCCTCCAGTACGTCTCCAATAAAATGTACCATGATGGAGTGCTCATCATAAGTGTTGATGCCAGGCATGAAATAGTACGGGAAAATGTCCCCGCGCTGCCCCGCCGTCTTGCCGTGATTGACCGCAATAATCGGCATCTTGTCCTTGCGACCAGTCTCAATTAAGGCCGTGGATATGCCTACACTTAACGGATCAAAAAAGACCGCCCCACCTTCCCGATCCTTTAACCGCTTGTAACACTCCACCCCACGCTCTACCGAATATTCGGTCTCACATTCCGACCATATTAACTTGACACCATTCACACCCCCTCGATGATCATTGACTAAATTGTAGTAGTCTAATATGCCACCAAAATACCCCGTGCCCCCCGCCGCATACGGACCTACCCGATAACTCGGTATCGGTACATACATGGTCTCCGCCAATACCCCTATGCTCGTCACTAATAACGAACATAACGATATTCCTAATATTACTAACTTCTTCTTCATGTGTACTCCTCCCCTCTCCTAAGTAAAGAGGTTAAAAATCAACCGCAGTGTATAGAACAAAGGTTGTATTAATTGTTAGAAATTATATTCCCACGTTCCACGAAAATAACCACGCAGCTATTTTTCGTATGAACACACCAAAACTTACACAATGTAAGCCTTTATGCGCTATAACTATATAATTATAGATAGAGACTAAACAGTATAGTCGCTAAAGCAACTGAACACAAAATAAAAATTCGCTGTGGTAAAGATCAGGAACAATTAACTATTATAAAAAACAAATAATTTGTTAGTACAGCACTAACAGGCGATGGGCGCATCGCCCACGTGTTTAATCTTTGGGCACGCAACCATAGTAGCCAAAAAGTTTTTACGTGCTTTGGAATCGCAATAGCTATCTGCTAGGGCACACACCGGTAGATCGCGAAAGTTTGTTGTCCATTTTCGATTTTTGTTATCGCCGATACCGTGTCACCGCCCATATTTACGGCACTATTACGCGCCAATATTTGTAGTTCCTTAGCGATGACAGTTTGTTGCCTGGGAATGGTGAGCATCACCGTCCTTGTGCTTACCGTCGTGGCGCCACGTTTTTGACAGTTCACGACCTCCCCGGAGCCAAGCACGCGCGCTTTTCCCCCACTGTGTGTCAGCTTAGTGGTCGCGCATGTCGTCAATGAAAAAGTGGTCACCATAATGCAGCTTACGTAGAGTAATTTTTTAATCATCAATACGGCTCTAATGGTGAATAAATTAGCGTCCTGTTAAGGGTAACGTTGATACGTAATGCTGCAAGCATACTAAGCAAAAAACTCTAAAGATACTACAGAAGATCACTAAAGTTTTACTTATAAGATTATTTAAGTTAATCGGCGGTAATTTTATTTTGCAAAAGGCGAATAATTTTTTCTTCCGCCATATGTTGGGGTTGGTGATCCTGTCTGCCTTTATACTCTACTTCAGCTTTTTCTAACCCGCGTTCACTTACTACGATACGATGAGGAATTCCAATTAACTCATGATCCGCAAACAATGTTCCGGCGCGTAAATCCCGATCATCGAAAAGCACCTCAAAGCCCATCTGTTTCAGTTTGGCATAGATGCGTTCACAACTTATTTTAACTTGCTCGGACTTTTTTAGGTTAATGGGGAGCAGGGATACATCGAACGGCGCCATAGGGTGTGGCCAAATAATGCCTTGCTCATCGAAGTTTTGCTCTATTGCCGCCGCGATGACCCGTGTTACCCCGATACCATAACAGCCCATGGTTACAATTTGCTCGTTACCATTTTGTCCCAATACGCTGGCCTTGAGTGCTTTACTATATTTATCTCCCAGCTGAAAGATATGTCCAACTTCAATACCGCGCTTAATTGAGATCTTGCCCTTGCCATCTGGACTAACGTCGCCTTCTACTACTTTGCGAATATCTTTACTTTCCAGAGCCTTGAAATTGGCAGAATCTCTTTTCCAATTCGCGCCCTGAAAGTGATATCCATCTTCATTCGCCCCGCAAACAAAATTGTTTAGAGAAAATGCGGCATGATCAATGACAACCGGGCAGCTTAAATTCAATGGGCCAAGTGAACCAACTTTACATCCCAGCAACTGTTCAATTTCTTCATCGCTGGCAAATGTAAGAGGTTTTGCAACGTGGTCTGATTTTTGAGCTTTAACCGTATTAAGCTCATGGTCTCCACGCAGTATCAGAGCAGTAAGGGAGTCCGCCTCACCTTTTACTATTAGAGTTTTTACTACCTGGCTGGAAGGTATATTCAAAAATGCGCATATTTCTGTAATGGTATGCTGATTAGGAGTAGCAATTTTTTTAAGTGGTGGTACAGGGCGTTCAAAGGAAGGTGTCTTTGTTGGAAAGGTTGGCGCGAGTTCAACGTTCACGGCGTAATTGCTTGCGGATGAAAAGGCTATGGCATCTTCCCCTGAATCAGCCAATACATGAAATTCATGCGAGGTGTTTCCGCCGATGCTGCCGGAGTCGGCCTCTACCGCGCGGAACTTCAGACCCAGTTGGTTAAATATATTGCTATAGGCCTCATACATCACCTGGTAGGTTTTTTCTAAGCACTCTTTGCTGGCGTGAAAGGAATATGCATCTTTCATACTAAACTCACGCGCGCGCATTACACCAAAACGAGGTCGAATTTCGTCACGAAATTTTGTTTGTATTTGATAGATGTTAATTGGAAGTTGTTTGTAACTGCGTATTTCACGCCTCACCAGGTCCGTAATGACTTCTTCGTGCGTCGGTCCATAACAAAAATTCCGGTTGTGTCTGTCCTGAATGCGTAATAACTCGGCACCATATTGATCCCAACGCTCCGACTCCTGCCAAAGTTCAGCGGGCTGGATAGATGGCATCAGTACCTCAATTGCGCCTGATTTACGCATTTCTTCGCGGATGATGTTTTCTACTTTACGAAGAATACGCAACCCTAGGGGTAGCCATGTATAAAGCCCTGCGGCAAGACGACGAATCATGCCGGCGCGTAACATTAGTTGATGACTGATAACCTCCGCGTCTGCCGGAGACTCTTTAAGCGTAAACAATGGAAACTGGCTTACACGCATGACTTTTATTTTACATTCTGAAGTTTCCATAGTAACAAATTGTAGTCAGCCCGCATATTGCGCGAGATCACAGGAAATAGTCATCAGGTAATTTGATTGCTTAAACAACCTGCTGCTCAATCTTCTTTTACAAACATTGATTGCATGCAGAGTCATCCTTAAAGAGTGGATACTGTAAGTCTATGCAGATTTACTTTAAAAATCATACGGCTCTATCAGCTATTAAAGTGATATACTGATGAACAATATAAATGCTTCCATGAGGCTCAAGTGGCGGATCGCAGGCTACAGGTCTTCTACACCGTTGCCAAATTACTCAGCTTTACGAAAGCTGCGGACACGCTACACATGACGCAGCCGGCCGTAACGTTTCAAGTGCGTCAACTGGAAGAGCACTTTAATACTCGTTTATTTGACCGCACTCATAATCGTGTCACCCTTACTGAGGCAGGGCGCAAGGCATACGAATATGCGGAAGAAATTTTTGAGCTTTATGCGGAAATGGAAAACTCCGTTAAAGAACTTACTGGTGATGTAAGTGGCGCATTGACACTGGGTGCGAGCACCACTATCGCCGAGTATATGCTACCAAGTTTGCTTAGCGGGTTTACCAAAAAATACCCGAATATTCAGTTACGATTAAAAGTGTCGAATACGGAAGGCATTGTTTCCATGATTGAAAATAGCATGATCGATCTTGGCATTGTTGAAGGCCCGGTGACCAACAAAAATTTATTAGTTGAAGTATGTCGTATTGATCGTTTAGTAGTCATCGTTCCACCGGAACATGAGCTGGCTGATCAGGAATCCATATCAATGGATGAGCTAATGTGCTATCCATTTATCTGTCGTGAAGAAGGTTCCGGCACTCGCGATGTAATTTTAGATTACATGACCAAGATGGGGTTAGACAAAAACAATTTAAATATTTGTTTAGAGCTTGGTAGTCCTGAGTCTATCAAAGGGGCAGTCGAAGCAGGCATGGGAGTCTCGATTGTTTCAAGAGCGACCATTGAGAAAGAACTAAAATTAACGACCCTGAGCAAACTCAATCTTGATCCACAACTTGAAAGGGCATTTTCTTTTGTTCGTCAAAGGCAAAAATTCCAATTGCCGGCGATGGAAGGGTTATTAGAATATGCGCGGGGTTACTGTAGCCCGGAAAAACAAGCGGTATCACAGTTTTAGATCAGTCATTGCAGGACTATTTTACTAACCCAAGTTAATTGCTCCATGTAATTAAGATGCCCTGCATCTGATCATTCATCGGGGGCTATATTTTACGAATTTAAAGAAGGTAACAGAACCTGATCCAACGTAGTTTTCTCGCGCGCAAAATAAAATCAGCAGATGATCGAATACATTAGAAATTGGTATCAACAACACTTCTCCGATCCGCAAGTCGTCATCCTGGTGTTATTTTTGATTTTTGGGTTTGCGATTGTGTTGCTGGCAGGAAATATACTGGCACCTCTGTTGGCCAGCATCGTAATCGCATATGTTCTGGATGGTGCAGTCGAGATTCTGTGTCGTGGGAAAATCCCGAGATTTTTGGCGTTAGTGTCGGTATTTTTTGTCTTTATTGCCCTATTGTTGTTGATCCTATTTGGACTCATTCCCAAATTATCACAGCAATTGACACAGTTTTTTCGTGAGCTACCAGTAATGATTACGCAGGGACAAAGTCTCTTAATGCAGCTACCTGAAAGGTATCCGAATCTTGCCGGCATCGTTACTGAAGAACAAATTCAAGAATTTATACGATCAGTTCGTTCCCAACTGATTTCAGCTGGTCATAATTTTATCAGTCAGCCGTTAGAATCAGTGGTTGGGTTGATTACGATCATGGTTTATCTGATTCTTGTCCCTTTACTCGTGTTCTTTTTTCTTAAGGACAAACACAAGATTCTTGCGTGGGTAACGGGATTTCTTCCTTCTAACCGTGATTTGACTAAGCAAGTATGGTTTGACGTCAATCAGAAAATGGCGAGTTATATACAAGGGAAGTTTTTAGAAATTTTAGTGGTTTGGTCGATTACGTACATAATTTTTTTATTTTTTGATCTTAATTATGCGATGTTACTTTCATTCCTAGTGGGTATATCCGTGATAGTTCCTTATGTAGGCGCAGCGGTGATTACGCTTCCGATTGCATTCGTGGCATATTTTCAGTGGGGCATCGGGTCGCAATTTGCGTATGTCTTAATTGTCTACGCAATCATTCAATTTTTAGACGGCAATATTTTGGTGCCATTACTATTTTCCGAAGTAGTAAATTTGCACCCTGTTGCCATCATTGCCGCGGTCTTGATATTCGGTGGAATTTGGGGCCTTTGGGGAGTATTTTTTGCAATCCCACTTGCCACGCTCGTCAACGCGGTTATCAAGGCATGGCCGAATAAAAGTGCGGAAACCCAAGCGCGAGAAGCGTCGTTTCCATCGAACTCATAACGATCTTTCGCATAGCTTTTTATCCCCTCCTGGCGTCATCCATGTGTAAGCATACCGCTGTTTTCGACACAATCGCTACATTCAATTTCGCTCGCCTGCTATGCAAAGTCATAGTCTTAAATTTTTCACCCGCCAGGAGATTATTCTCAGATGATGCGTGTCAATCCGGTTGCTTCCTTGTAATGTCATGATTTCATTTGTACTATCACAAACTCTCTATTCGACAATCCATTTGAGGTAACTGGTGTTCAAGGGTAGCATGGTGGCTATTGCAACTCCTATGCGTGAAGGAGGTGAAATTGATTACGACCGCCTGGCCAGATATATAGAATTTCATATCGAAAATGGAAGTGATGCCCTGGTGCCCGCTGGTACTACCGGAGAGTCGGCGACTTTAGATCACGCTGAACATTGTGAAGTCATTCGTTTTGTAGTGGAACGAGTAAATAGCCGCATACCTGTTATTGCGGGCACTGGCGCTAACTCGACACGCGAAGCCATTGAGCTTACTAAATGCGCCAAAGAAGCAGGTGCGGACGCCTGTTTGCTGGTGACGCCCTACTATAACAAGCCTACTCAGGAAGGTTTGGTATTACATCATCGGGCAATAGCGAAGGCAGTTGCAATTCCTCAAATTCTTTATAACGTGCCGGCACGCACCGCGTGTGACATGGCACCAGTCACCGTGATTCGTCTTTCCCGAATAGAGAATATTATTGGTATCAAAGAAGCTACGGGTGACGTTAGCCGTTGTAAAAAAATTCTCGCGGATAGCCAGGGCGAGTTTTTACTCATTAGTGGCGACGACGCTACCGCCATGGAATTCCTGTTAGCAGGAGGCCATGGTGTCATTACAGTCACCGGAAATGTCGCGCCGAAGCTACTTCATGAATTGTGCAGCGCTTGTCTGCAGGGCGCTCGAACGAAAGCGCAAACGATCAACTCTAAGCTGGAAAGATTGAACAGAGATTTGTTTTTAGAGTCCAACCCCATACCGGTTAAATGGTGTTTACAGCAAATGGGCTTGTTTCCAGCGGGCATCCGTCTTCCTATGACTCCACTGTCGGGTATTTACCATGAAACATTACGTCAGGCATTGCGTATTGCCAACTGCATGTAGCCAAACATCCGAAACACAGGTGCGTAGTCAATCTATTTGGTGCGCCCTGTCATTGGCTGTATTCATACTATTTATGCTTAGCAATTGTGGAATTATAAAAAGCGGTGACGATTTTATGGATAGCGGCAGTACCAACCCGCTTGAAGCGCCGCCGGACTTAATGACTCCGGAATGGGAAGACAGTTTAGAAATCCCAAAAACTGCAAACGATCGTATCAGCGCCCTGGAAACTCAGGGAGCGGCACTTGGTGCGGCGGTACTTCCCGAGTTTGTTGAAGTTCGCGTGCGGCGTGAAGGTTCCACGCGCTGGTTAGAAGTAGACACCGACCCAGTGACGCTATGGCCGTTGTTGCGTAAATTCTGGCAACAGCAAGAGTTTGAGCTTGCCGCGGATGAACCTGTGCACGGTTATATTGAAACTGCATGGAAGCAAAATATGACTCAATCCCGGGACATAAAAATGCGACAGGAAAGCTTTGATATTTTCGGTGAAAAATTTCGTACCCGACTCGAACGTCAACCAAATGCCACCACTAATATATTTCTGACGCAACGCGGTGCGGAAGTCGCAGCCATCAATGAAAACAACCAGATCCTGTGGAAACCACAGCCACCAAATGATGAGCGGGAAGCCGAGATGATGATTCGATTAATGGAGTTTTTAGGAACTTCGATGCAGGAAGCCCAACAGAAATTTGCCACCGCGGATGCCCAGTTTTTGCATCTGGATATCAAAGATATTGGTGGTATTCCGGTTTTATTAGTGGGCGATGTGTTCTCTCGCGTTTGGCGTAGAACGGGTGTAGCATTGGACCGGTCTGGTCTGTTGGTGGAAGATCATAATCGTAATGAAGGCGTCTACTACGTATCTTTGGACTTAGCCCCAATTGAAGTTGCGGCGGAAAAGGCAAATTCCCGGAAGACGTTTTATGAAATTCACTTGCTTAGCCAGGGGAAACAAACTTTGATTACGGCTCATGAAGCCGATAATGCAACAGACGCGCTTTCTACGGCAGCTGCCAGAAAAATATTGCAAAGGATTCTTGCCGCATACCCAGGCAGTTACCCGAACGCCTGATCCGGTCAGGTTAAGACGTGATCTGCAAATTTTGCGACGCGTCTGAATACTCTTCGCAAAAAGACCTGATGGATTTTAATATAGATTCAGTATCCAAACCGGCGCTGATAAGCAACTCGTCGCGTGAGGCGTGATCCAGGAATTGGTCTGGGAGACCAAGGTTTTTGATTCCAATCGAATACTTATAAGCGGCAAGTACTTCATTGACCGCGCTACCTGCGCCACCCATTACAGCATTATCTTCCAGCGTAATAATAAAATCGTGGTTAGCCGCGATTCGCCTGATACAATTCTCGTCAATGGGCTTGACAAACCTCATACTTACAACGGTTGAATTTAATTGTTCTCCCGCTTGCAATGCCTCGTATACCAAACTACCAAAAGCCAGGATTGCGATGTGTTCGCCTTCGCGCAGTATTTTAGCCTTACCAATCGTTACTGCGTTCATTTGCGGAAGTACCGGTGCGCCAGGCCCAGCACCCCGAGGGTAGCGTACCGCGGCTGGGCCCGTTTGCAAATAGGCCGTATACAGCATACGTCGCGTTTCATTTTCATCCGCGGGCACCATGACTATCATGTTAGGAACGCAGCGCAAGTAAGTTAAGTCAAAACTGCCGGCATGAGTTTGTCCATCCGGCCCTACCACGCCCGCACGATCAACTGCAAATACTACCGGCAAGTTTTGAATCGCCACATCGTGGATTAACTGATCATAAGCACGTTGTAAAAACGTCGAATAAATTGCCACTACTGGCTTTAGTTTTTCACATGCCATGCCGGCGGCTAGTGTCACTGCGTGTTGTTCAGCAATCGCCACGTCAAAGTAACGCTCGGGGTATCTTTTGGAAAACTCGACCAGGCCCGATCCTTCACGCATAGCAGGCGTTATAGCCATCACGCGCTCATCTTTATCGGCAATATCGCAAATCCAGTCACTGAACACTTTCGTGTAAGTCGTTTTAGGTTTTTTGTTTGATTTCACTACGCCAACTCCAAGGTCAAATGCGGGTACGGCGTGATATGCAACTGGGTCAGACTCGGCTTTTTCATAGCCCTTTCCCTTACGTGTGACAATATGTAGTAGCCGAGGACCATCAAGGCGTTGCAGGTTTTGTAAGGTTTTTATCAGGCCTGAGACATCGTGCCCATCAATTGGACCGAAATAACGTACACCCATTTCTTCAAACAATGTACCTGGCGCCAGCATGCCCTTCATGTGTTCCTCGGTACGGCGAGCAAATTCGTGAATAGGTGGAATTGGTTTTAACAACTTTTTACTGCCTTCACGCATGGTTGAGAACACTCTGCCGGACAACATGCGTGTCAGATAATTTCTCATGGCTCCCACATTAGGCGATATTGACATTTCGTTGTCATTGAGGATCACCAACAAGTCCGCCCTGGCATCGCCTAAATGATTTAATGCCTCATACGCCATTCCTGCGGTCATACCGCCATCACCAATAACGGCGACCACCTTGCGGTTATCTGCGTGTCGGTAACTGGCAATGGCAACGCCTAATGCTGCACTGATGGAGGTACTGGAGTGACCTACGCCGAAATGATCATATTCACTTTCGGTGCGTTTAGGGAATGGCGCCAGTCCATTTTTAGTCCGTATCGTAATGATTTTGTCTTTACGGCCGGTCAGAATCTTATGTGGGTAACATTGATGGCCTACGTCCCAAACAATTCTATCGTGCGGAGTGTTGAACACGTAATGTAAAGCAATCGTAATTTCAATTGCGCCCAGTCCTGCCGCGAAATGTCCGCCACTACTAGCCACTGAATCCAGCAAGTAAGCACGTAACTCATTAGCGACCGCTGGCATTTGATGCGCATCCAGTGCGCGTAAATCAGCGGGGTAGTTTACGTCGGACAGTAAGGGATAGTGATTCTCAACCATGTACTTAATACGGTGTTGAAACGTGCAATTAATTATGTAGGCTGTTTTGGCGAACGCATCTGCGCGTGGCGGCTATAAATTGCGGGTGACCATATACTGGCTTACCTTCGTTAAGGGTTCACCCTGGAAATTCAATACATCGATTTCATCCAAGGCTCTTCGCAGTAGATCATTGGCAAAATTTTCCGCTTGTTTTAAGCCTACAATGCCAGGATATGTGGGTTTATTTTGCGCCGCGTCTGATCCTTGCGGCTTTCCTAAGATTTTAGTTTCAGCTTGAATATCAAGAATGTCATCGCGTATCTGGAATGCCAACCCAAGACGTTCGGCAAATTTTGCAAAGTGCTTACATACATCAGGATCTTTTATTTCGCTGGCCGTGACTGCCATGAGCACACAGGCCTTAATCAGCGCGCCTGTTTTTAAGCTATGCATATGTTCTATTTCACTTTTGCTAAGTTGCTTACTTACTGCCGCAAGATCAATCGCCTGACCACCAGCCATACCGGTTGCGCCCGAGGCTTCCGCCAACAGTTGAATCATCTTTACCCGTTGGCTGCAAGCTGCCGTATCATTCGCCAAAATTGCAAACGCCAAGGCCTGAATGGCATCACCGGCAAGGATTGCCGTGGCTTCATCAAAAGCCTTATGACAGGTAGGCAGACCGCGGCGTAAATCATCATTATCCATAGCAGGCAAATCATCATGAACGAGTGAATAGCTATGCATGAGTTCAACGGCGCAGGCCGATGCATCCAGCTTTTCCAAGTCAGTGCCTAATGCTTCACCCGTTGCGTACAGCAAAGCGGGTCGAATACGCTTACCGTTACCCAGCACCGCATAACGCATGGCCCGATGTAGGGTTGCTGGAGCGTCTGGCCCCTTTGGCAGCCGGTCTTCAAGTTGTTGATTAACGCGGCTGGCGTATTCATAAAGAATCTTTTCAATCTGTTTCAGGCGGTTTTGTGTCATCGAAATCCTGCTCATTCCAATTGTCGGTTTGCTTGCGTAACACCGAGATTTTTTGCTCGGCCACTTGTAGAGCCTGTTGACATTCACGAGCAAGTTCTACCCCCTGTCCAAAACATTGCAGGGCTTCTTCCAGTGACAA
Source organism: Gammaproteobacteria bacterium (assembly GCA_963422595.1). Classification (GTDB taxonomy): domain Bacteria; phylum Pseudomonadota; class Gammaproteobacteria; order UBA4575; family UBA4575. The sequence goes on along the minus strand of OY730298.1, from coordinate 324,573 downwards.
GCCACCTTTCTCCAGTTTATTCACCAATACTTCAAGTCGGGTTAGTGACTTTTCAAAATTTATAGTTGAGGGGGCATTTTTTTTGGCCACGTTCCAAGTTCCTGAATTATTTTTTGATAGGTGTCATTGCAGATGGCTTTATGTTATGAGATTGCGAATAGCATTGACATATTTTTAGACTTAGTCTAAAGTCTTTTGTGGTTTAGGCTCGTTCTAAATTCTGTAGGCTGGTAATTTCACGCCGATTAAAGACCTGATAAAAATTAAGGAGATAATTTTATGACTGAAGTGAGCAAATGCCCTGTGAAGCTCGTGCTGGAAAACAATGCAGCTGACAGTGGCACCGCGAACCGGGATTGGTGGCCGAGCCAGTTAAACGTTAGTATCCTGCATCAACATTCTCCCCAATCCAATCCGACGAATAAAGGCTTTAACTATGCTAAGGAATTCAGCAGTCTTGACTATGATGCCCTAAAGCAGGACCTCTATACACTAATGACCACGTCACAGGATTGGTGGCCGGCCGACTACGGCCACTATGGACCGTTCTTTATTCGCATGGCATGGCACGGTGCTGGCACCTATCGTATTGGTGACGGCCGCGGTGGCGCCGGCACTGGCAACCAGCGTTTTGCGCCCATCAACAGTTGGCCTGATAACGGCAACCTCGATAAGGCACGCAGGTTACTATGGCCGATCAAACAGAAATACGGCAGGAAAATCTCTTGGGCCGACCTTATGATCCTGGCTGGCAACTGTGCTTTAGAATCGATGGGATTCAAGACGTTTGGTTTTGGAGGCGGGCGTGAAGACATATGGCAATCAGAAGAAGACATCTACTGGGGATCTGAGAACGAGTGGCTTGGCGACAAGCGCTACTCTGGCGAACGCGACCTCGAAAATCCACTTGCTGCGGTGCAAATGGGTTTGATCTATGTGAATCCGGAAGGCCCAAATGGCAACCCCGATCCGGTTGCTTCAGGGGTTGACGTCCGCGAAACCTTTGCGCGTATGGCCATGAATGATGAAGAAACTGTCGCGCTTACTGCCGGTGGGCACACCTTTGGCAAATGTCATGGTGCTGGCGATGCAGCGCTTGTTGGTGCAGAGCCAGAAGGCGCAGGTATTGAAGAGCAAGGTCTCGGTTGGACCAGCAGCCACGCATCCGGCAAAGCTGGAGATGCAATCACCAGCGGACTTGAAGGTGCATGGACGACTCATCCAACCAAGTGGGACATGGGTTATTTTGATAATCTGTTCGGTTATGAATGGGAGGTGACAAAGAGTCCTGCTGGTGCCTACCAGTGGGTTCCGAAGGATGGTGTTGCAACTGATGCTGTGCCAGACGCGCATGATTCGTCAAAGCGTCATGCTCCAATAATGACCACGGCCGACATGGCCATGAGGATGGATCCCATCTATGAGCCAATTGCGCGGCGTTTTCACAAAAACCCCGAGGAATTCGCAGACGCATTTGCCCGTGCGTGGTTCAAGTTAACACACCGCGACATGGGACCCCGTGCTCGCTATCTTGGTCCGGAGATTCCAGAGGAAGAACTTATTTGGCAAGACCCGATTCCCGAGGTTACGCATAAATTGATTGATGAGCCAGATATTATTGATCTTAAGGGCAGGATACTTGCTTCCGGATTATCGGTTTCCCAACTGGTTTCTACGGCTTGGGCATCAGCGTCAACCTTCCGTGGTTCTGACATGCGTGGTGGTGCGAATGGTGCACGTATTTGTCTTGCACCTCAAAAAGACTGGGAGGTTAATCAACCGCGTCAACTTGCGGTAGTATTGCAAGCCCTTGAAAGTCTCCGGCAGCAGTTCAACAACTCAGTATCGGATGGCAAGGCAGTCTCACTTGCCGATGTAATCGTGCTGGCCGGTTGCGTGGGTGTTGAGCAAGCTGCGAAGGACGCCGGGTATGATGTGACGGTTCCGTTCACGCCGGGTCGCGTGGACGCAGCCCCGGAGCAAACCGATATTGAGTCATTTGCCGTACTCGAACCGACCGCGGATGGGTTTCGTAATTACTTCAAGGCAAAACACACCGTAACGGCAGAACAGTTGTTGGTTGATCAGGCGCAATTACTGACACTTACTGCGCCGGAGATGACGGTTCTTGTTGGTGGCATGCGTGTTTTGAATGCAAACTATGGACAGGTTCAACACGGCGTCTTCACTAAGCAGCCAGAGACGCTTACCAATGACTTCTTTGTGAATCTGCTCGACATGAGCACAACGTGGGTGCCGACCTCGGCAGACCACGATTTATTCGAAGCACATGATCGCGCAACGGGCGAACTAAAATGGACCGGCACCCGTGTCGATCTTATCTTTGGTTCAAACTCACAGCTTCGAGCCCTCGCGGAATTCTACGGATGTGAGGACTCCGGGCAGCAGTTCGTGCAGGACTTTATAAAGGCGTGGGACAAGGTAATGAACCTTGATCGTTTTGACCTTACCTGATAGTAGATAATGAGGGAGGCGTTTTATATCAAAATTCAAACGCCTCCCTGTTCTCCAGGTACTAACATAGTTCCCACTTCACGCAACTGCCACAGCTGGGAGACCAGACAGGCCGCGAAATAAACTCTTAACCACTCGGCAGATGTTTTGGCGCGCGTCCTGGCAGTGCGTCAAATTCTATTTGCTCGGCGCCGTGGTAAGCCAGAAAGGCGCGTCCCTTCGCCCTTGCGATCATAGTTATCCCCAGATCCCGCGCAAGTTCCAGGCCCATGTGAGTCACGCCGGAACGCGATAACAACAAAGGTATCCCCATATGCGCAGACTTCATCACCATTTCTGACGTCAGGCGTCCCGTAGTATAGAAAATCTTATCGCCACCGCTAATACCTTCCAACCACATCCAGCCCGATATCGCATCGGCGGCATTATGTCTTCCCACGTCTTCAACGAATTTCAGGATTTTGGTGTCGTGACAAAGTGCACAACCGTGCACGGCGCCTGCGCGCTTATAAATTTCATTAAATCGGGTAATTTCCGCAAGTAAGGCGTAAATTTTTGATTGTTTAACCGACATGCCAGAAAGTTTGACATCATAGAGCTTATCCAAGGTGCAGCTAAACACGGTTCCCTGTCCACAGCCGGACGTGACCGTGCGCCTGCCAAGCTTTGCTTCCCAGTCGATAATTTCTCTTTCGTCTCCGGTGGTGATCTCGACCACTTCTTTATCCCAGTTAACAGTTACAGATTTAATGTCAGAGATTTCTTCTATCAGACGCTGATTGTGCAAATATCCTAATGCCAGCTCTTCGGGGTGCGTGCCCAGGGTCATCAGAGTAACAATTTCCCGACCGTTCACTTTTAAGGTAAGTGGCAATTCGCCCGCCACCTGCACCTCACGTCGATCACTATATTGATCAACGGCTTGTACCGTGTGCGTAGGCGCGAGGCCCTGGCGTGACATTTGTGGCCTATGCCTGGCTTGCATACCGAATCCAGGTTTGAATTTTCCAGCAAAGGATCATTCAGTCGCCGCGCCCATATACGCCAATGCCTGACTTAACTGCTCCACCGCTACCACCCTGATCCCCGAAAGCGGGTTTTTAGCCTGGTTTGCCTTCGGAATAATTGCCGTAGTAAAGCCATGCTCTTTAGATTCCTTTAAGCGCGCCAGGCCGTTATACACTGGTCGTATCTCACCAGTAAGCCCGACCTCTCCAAATACCACAAGATTGCGATCCAGGGCCTGATACTTAAAGCTGGAATAGGCCGCGAGTAAAATCGCCAAATCCGCGCTCGTCTCTTTTAGCTGCATCCCGCCAACTATATTTACGAACACATCTTTATCGTAAATGGCGACTCCTCCATGTCTGTGTAATATGGCAAGCAACATCGTCAAGCGGCTTTGTTCAATGCCAAGAGATAATCGCCGCGGGTGTCCGGTTGACGTATCATCCACTAATGTCTGTACTTCTAACAACAATGGGCGAGTGGCCTCGCAACTGGCAGTAATGACGCTTCCGGGAGAATTATTGCTACGTTGTGATAAAAAAATTGCGGATGGGTTTTTTACGCCTTTAAGTCCGCTATCCTGCATTGCGAATACCCCCAACTCGTTGACTGCGCCAAAGCGATTTTTTACCGCGCGCAACACGCGATAACGTCCGCCTTCGTCGCCTTCAAAATACAGTACCGTATCTACAACGTGCTCAAGTACTCTGGGCCCCGAGATTGCACCGTCTTTGGTTACGTGGCCGACTACAAATACGGTGGTACCAGTTTGTTTTGCAAACTGCGTAATTTGGTTTGCGCATTCTCTTACTTGTGTTATGGAACCTATTGCCGATGGTGTTTTTTCAGAAGACAGAGTTTGAATAGAATCAATCACCATAATATTTGGGCGTTCATGCATAGCGGCCGCCAAAACCTCTTCTAGGTGCGTGGAGGCTATTACACGCAAGCTGGAATCTTTATAGCCAAGACGTTCCGCACGTAGTGCGACTTGTCGTAACGATTCTTCGCCGGTTACGTATAAAGAACGCTCTCGCTTAAGCGAGCAAAGAACTTGTAGTAGCAAAGTGGATTTTCCTATACCCGGATTGCCGCCAACCAGAATCACAGAACCTGTGACGATACCCCCGCCCAGAACGCGATCCAATTCAGCTAAAGGGGTTTGCATACGATCACGCGCCTCAAAAGTGACTTCACTGATAGTTTGTATTTTGGCAGTGGCCCCTACACGTTCCATAGAACCGACGTTCTTCCGTTCAAAAATAGTCGCGTGTTTTTCAATTGTGTTCCAAGCACCGCAATCAGGGCATTGGCCCATCCATTTCGAGAAACTGCCCGTACATTCGGCACACACATAACTGGATTCTTTAGCTCCCATGTTGCGCTAGGATACAGAATGTTGGATAACAGGTGTGCCTTGGTTACCAAAATCGGTGATGAGTTTATGCCACACGGGCGATACACCAGACGTCAACTCTTTTGGCGCCGGCTTTTTTTACACACCTGGCAACCTCGTTCACGGTATTTCCGGTAGTCATTACGTCATCAACAATAGCAACGTGTTGTCCTGTAAAGGAGGGTTTCGATGTTTGCAGCATGAATGCGTTTTTTACATTCGCATAACGATTATTCGCAGACAGTTCCATTTGCACACGAGTTTCTCGCGCACGGCGAACGTCTTTAAAGCTGATAGCACAACCAACATGCCTGCCTACTATACGCGCGATTTCCAATGCCTGATTAAACCCCCGTTTGCGTAGGCGCCTGCCATGTAATGGCACTGGAATTAACGTATCAGGTATGACTACATTATGTTTTTGGATGTAATGGGTAAGCAGTTGCGCCAATAATTTTCCATAGTTTAACTTACTGTTAAATTTAAATTGATAAACCGCCTTTTTGACGAAGTGCTCAAATATGAATGGTGTAAAAGCTTGCTCAAAATATATATTACGATTGCTGCAGGCACCACAAACTGCTGCATTGTTCGTTTGCAGAGGCAAGGCGCAGCGCCGACACGCGCGCGTGTTCCAGGGCAATTCGTTATAACAGCTATGACATAGATCAAGCCCTGCATGACCTATATCGTCACAGTACAAACATACGTTTGGATATAAAAACGTACTGAGTTTAGCAACCATGTGGTTAGTTTTTCGCATTTGATCACTGGTATCTTAAAGTTGACAGCCAATCGCAACAGGCTAGACTTGCAGGAACTTTGCTATGCTTCAGGCGATAACCTTATTTACTTTAATACTATGCAGATTGACTCCATTCGACATGACTGGCCAAAACATGAAATATTGAAGCTTTATGAGCTACCATTCAACGATCTTCTGTTTCGTGCGCACTCGGTGTTTCGTGCGCATCATAATCCAAATAAAGTACAAGTTAGCACACTACTATCCATTAAAACCGGTTCTTGTCCTGAAGACTGCGCGTATTGCCCGCAAAGTGGACGCTATGATACTGGCATAGAGTCTGAACGTTTATTGTCAACCGAAGAAGTTAAGCGGCATGCAAAAGCCGCGAAAAAAAATGGCGCGTCCAGATTTTGTATGGGTGCAGCTTGGCGGCACCCATCTGACAGGCAGTTGCAGCACGTAATTAAAATGATCAAAGCAGTAAAAAGGATTGGCCTTGAAACCTGCGCAACGCTCGGCATGCTTGATCAAACACAAGCACGACAGCTACAACAAGCTGGCCTTGATTACTACAATCATAATCTTGATACTGCACCGGAATTTTATGGCAACGTGATCACCACGCGCACCTATCAGGATCGACTGGATACATTGGAGCACGTGCGTGGTGTGGGCATTAATGTTTGTTGTGGTGGAATATTAGGCATGGGGGAATCTCGTGAGGATAGGGCAGGGCTGCTGTTACAACTTGCCTGTCTGCCGCGTCATCCGGAATCTGTTCCCATAAATATGTTAGTGCAGGTTAAAGGCACTCCTTTATATGGTTTGAAACAACTCGACCCCTTTGAATTCGTGCGCACTGTCGCCGTTGCTCGTATCATGATGCCAGGCTCTTTTGTGCGCTTGTCTGCCGGTCGCGATGCCATGAACGATCAAACCCAGGCGCTGTGTTTTTTCGCTGGAGCAAATTCAATTTTCTACGGGGACACGCTGCTAACCGCAAAAAATCCTGCGATTGATAAAGACCAGTTATTATTGAGTCGACTTGGTATTGAAGCCGATCAACTGGCGACGACTTAAACTGCACCTGTTAAACCCAGTCCTCACCATGAATAATCTGGCAACGGCGCTGCATAAGCAACGGCAACAACATCTATACCGTGTTCGTAACGTCAACTCCGCGGCGCAACAAATAGAACCTATTATCAATGGACAAAGAGTTTTGTCGTTTTGCAGTAACGACTACCTTGGACTTGCCAATCACCCAAAAGTCGTGGAGAGCTATATTCACGCCGCCAAAAAATATGGGGTTGGTGCTGGCGCGTCACATCTGATTACCGGGCACCATAAAAGTCATAGCGCGCTGGAAGAAGATCTGGCTGAATTTGTAGGTTGTGATCGTGCGCTATTGTTTTCTACTGGTTATATGGCCAACCTTGGAGTAATAAATGCACTTGCCAATCGCAACAGCACGATTTTTGCGGACCGGTTGAACCATGCCTCTTTAGTAGATGCAGGTATCCTTTCGCGCGCGCGTCTAAGACGCTATAAGCACTTAAATATGCGTGAATTGGATAACAAGCTAGGCAATGAAAAAAGTGTCTCAAAATTAATTTTAACAGACGGTGTTTTCAGCATGAATGGAAATATTTCACCAATCACTGAATTACAAACCCTTGCCAGGAACCACCGGGCTGGATTAATCATTGATGATGCGCACGGTATCGGTGTACTTGGAAAACGTGGCAAGGGGTGCACGGAAGACCAACTGGCATCTGAGGCTATTTTAATTGGTACGTTAAGTAAAGCCTTTGGCACTTTTGGCGCCTTTGTTGCCGCGCGCCGGGAAATTATTGAGTGGTGTGTACAGAAAGCACGAACCTATATTTACACCACCGCGCTACCCCCGTCTATCGCCGAAGCCGCGCGCACCAGTCTGTGCCTGGTACGTGAACAATCCTGGCGTAGAGAAAAACTGCGGCTACTGGTAAAAAGATTTCAGGAATACGGAAAACAAAGAGGGCTACCGGTTTCATCCTCAACTACACCTATACAACCCATTATTTTTGGCCTGCCTGCTACGACGCTAAAAATAAGTAAACACTTACTTGACGAGGGAATAATGGTTTCGGCTATCCGTCCGCCCACTGTTCCACACAATAAAGCCTGTTTACGCATCAGCTTTTCAGCCACCCATACAGAGGCCCACGTTGATCGGTTGGTAGAGGCACTGGCGCGGACGATTAGTAGAAATCCCATCGACCTTCCGACCAAGTAGCCGGCCCGCTAGCAGACCCACCAAGCATTGAAATTTATTTACAGATGACCTAGTTCCGCCAGTGACTGCACCGTATCTCCCACTACCAAATGGTCCAGGACTTTAATATCCAGTAGTGCCAGGGCCTCACGCAAAGTGTGTGTAAGCTCAATATCAGATCGGCTGGGCTGCGCGTCTCCGGATGGATGGTTGTGCGCGAAAATTACGGCGCGCGCATTATATTTAAGCGCCTGTTTAATCACTTCGCGTGGGTGTACTTCTGCCGTATGCAGAGTACCTACAAACAACTCCTCAAACTCAATTACCCGGTTCTTAGTATCCAGATACAAGCACGCAAAGACCTCCTTGGTGTAATCACGCATGCGTATCAATAAAAATTTCTTAGTATCATCAGGTTTGGTAAGCGGATTGCTCCACTCTATAGATTCGCGTAAAAATCTCTTTGCCATTTCTAAACTGGCTTGTAATTGCACGTACTTGGCCTCGCCCAGGCCTTTGGTCTGACAAAATCTGGCCAAGTCCGCGCACATTAACTGGCGTAAACCATCAAATTCACCTAATAGTTCGCGTGCCAGGGCGACTGCGGACTTACCTTTTACACCAGTACGCAAGAAGATAGCCAGCAACTCCGCATCGGACAAAGCTTTTGGCCCATGTGCTAACAATCTTTCGCGCGGTCGTTCAGATACCGGCCAGTCAGAAATTGCCACGTAACCCCCCCGTTTTTGTAATCTCTATTAGTATAGTTCTGAATATAAAAAATCAGTGACTGCAATGGACTGGTAAACCATATTTAATTAAACCACCATTAACGCTTAATTTGATAGACTTATGCTATGTCACTCAAAAATAAAAATATTTTATTAGGCGTAACGGGCAGTATCGCAGCCTACAAAAGTGCGGAATTGGTACGTGAACTAACTCAAGCTGGTTCACGTGTACGAGTAGTGATGACACAAACCGCGAAAGAATTTATTACGCCACTAACCTTTCAGGCATTGTCCGGACATCCGGTGGCAAGTGACGAGTTTGAAGACCCAGAGTCTGAAAATGGTATGCGTCATATTGTCCTTGCGCGCTGGGCAGATGCCGTATTAATAGCCCCTGCCAGCGCGAACACAATTGCCAGGCTTGCGCACGGCAGTGCCAATGATCTACTCAGTAGCGTTTGCATGGTCACGCGGGCACCCATTGCCCTGGCTCCGGCCATGAATAAAGCCATGTGGTCTAATGCCGCCACGCAGGATAATTACGCATTGTTAAAAAAACGCGGTTTATTATTCTTTGGGCCAGCTGCTGGTAAGCAGGCCTGCGGAGACGTAGGGGAAGGGCGTATGTTTGAGCCTCACCAGCTATTACTCTCGCTTACAAATTTATTTAATACCGGAGAACTCGCAGGTCTTAACGTACTGATTACGGCGGGTCCCACACAGGAACCTATTGATCCCGTGCGTTACATAAGTAACCGTAGTTCGGGTCGTATGGGTTATGCGATTGCCGAAGCCTCTCGTGATGCGGGCGCCGATGTGAAGCTAATCTCTGGGCCCGTGGCATTGAGTGTGCCTGAAGACATTGACTGTATCCAGGTTACGACCACACAAGATATGCTGGCCGCAGTGCAGCAGCACGTCAACACACAGCAAATTTTCATCAGTTGTGCCGCTGTCGCAGATTATCGACCCGTGATCAGGCAGCCAGAAAAAATCAAAAAGCTACATGCTGATTTATCGCTTTCCCTAGTGCGCAATCCGGACATAGTATCAGAAGTCGCTAAACGCAAGCCCAGACCTTTTGTGGTTGGATTTGCTGCCGAGACTCAACAGCTTGAGAAATATGCGTTACAAAAATTGAATCATAAACGTTTGGATCTGATAGCAGGTAATGATGTTGCGGATTCTCGTCTGGGTTTTGGTAGTGACGAAAATGCGCTTGAAGTATATTGGGCAGATGGACATTGCTCGCTTGAGCGTGATAAAAAATCCAGGATTGCGCGCAGATTAACAAATTTGATCGCAGAACGTTACACCAGCACTCACAAACGCAGCAATGTCACAATCCTTAAAAATGCAAAAGACAGAAGTCAAAATCCTGGATAACCGCATCGGCAAAGATATCCCGCTTCCCACTTACGCGACCCCTGGTTCAGCGGGCATGGATCTGCGCGCCTGTATTGATACGCCCATACACATTATACCCGGTGAGACAACACTTATCCCGACGGGAATCGCTATTTACATTCAAACTCCCGGCATGGCGGCAACGATTTTGCCGCGTTCTGGTTTGGGGCATAAACATGGCATAGTGTTAGGCAACCTGGTGGGTTTGATAGATGCGGATTATCAAGGGCCGTTGATGGTGTCACTTTGGAATCGAGGCAACGAGTCATTCAAGGTAAATATTGGTGATCGTATTGCGCAATTAGTGATCGTGCCCATTGTACGGACTGAATTTGAAATTGTAGAAGAATTCACTACCACCGACCGTGGTAGCGGTGGTTTCGGGCATACCGGGATCGATTAAAGATCGCTCATAAAATGCGCATCAGCCAAAATATTTTTCGTGCTTATGATATTCGTGGCGTGGTTGGCAGCACGCTGACACCTGAAGTGGTAAAGCTGATTGGACAAGCGTTAGGTAATTTATACCCACAAAGCCAAACCGTGGTCGTCGCCCGAGATGGACGCTTGTCCAGTGCGGTGCTGGCTGATTATTTAAACTATGGTTTACAATCCAGTGGCTGCGCGGTTATTGATATAGGTAAAGTGCCCACGCCAGTTTTATATTACGCCACGCACGAGCTTGCTACAGGCGCGGGTGTTATGGTCACGGGTAGTCACAACCCACCTGAATACAACGGCCTGAAAATAATTATGGATGGTAAAACGCTGTATGGCGATGAGATTCAAGCTATTTACCATCGACTTATTCGTGGCGAGTTAAATAATGCTGCCGGCAGTATCCGGCAACAAGATATGCTAAACAATTATATTGCACGGATTTGTGACGATATAAAACTATCCCGGCCATTACGACTTGGCATAGACTGTGGCAACGGTATTGCGGGCCCTGCTGCGTTAAAACTATTCGCGCAGTTAGGCTGTGAAATCTCGGCTTTATTCTGCGATGTTGACGGAAATTTTCCTAATCATCATCCAAATCCCAGCGATCCTGAAAATCTTGAGGCACTAATAGAACGTGTACGACAACGTCATTTGGATTTAGGCCTGGCGTTTGACGGAGATGGAGATCGTGTTGGAGTCGTAGACAATCAAGGTATTGTATTGTGGCCCGATCGTCAGATGATGCTTTATTCCCGTGATGTGCTATCAGGAAATCCAGGCGCAAAAATAATTTTCGATGTGAAGTCTTCGAGAAATTTACGTACCGTAATCGAACAAGCTGGTGGTAAAGCCATCATGTGGAAAACCGGGCATTCACTCATTAAAAATAAAATGGTGGAAACTGGCGCTGTATTAGCTGGTGAAATGAGTGGACACATCTTTTTTAAGGAGCGTTGGTATGGTTTTGATGATGCTTTGTATAGTGCGGCTCGATTATTAGAAATCATTGCCAATCAGGATTTATCCAGCAGTGCATTGTTTGCCACGTTACCCAATGCCATAAGCACGCCTGAGGTTAACGTGCACTTCAAACGCGATGGTGAGCAACACCTCTTTATGCGGCAGTTTGCCCGGCAAGCGCAACTGCCGGGCGCGCAGATTACGGCTATTGATGGCATACGCGCGGATTATGCGCATGGTTGGGGTCTGGTACGCGCCTCTAATACCATGCCTTCCTTAGTCCTTAGATTCGAAGCGGAAAATCATAACGCCATAAAAGAAATAAAAGCTACGTTCCATCAGCAAATGTTAAATGTTGACGCAAGCCTGGAGTTACCGTTTTGAGCCGGGGTGAAAAAGTGTTGCCGGTGCGGACGCAGACATACGCTTTCGGGGTTGCCCATGGAACTTAAAAAGGCTGCAAACGTTGCCAGGGTGCTAACCGAAGCGCTTCCATACATACAAAAATTCGCACGCAAAACAATCGTCATAAAATATGGTGGTAATGCCATGGTCGATGAAGAATTAAAAAGCGGTTTTGCGCGCGATATAGTCTTATTAAAGCTGGTTGGCATCAATCCAATAATCGTACATGGGGGTGGGCCTCAAATCGGTCGGTTGCTGGAAAAACTTGGCAAGCGCAGTGAGTTTGTGGAAGGCATGCGCGTAACTGACAGCGAGACCATGGACGTAGTGGAAATGGTATTAGGGGGCTTAGTGAACAAAGAGATAGTGCAACTCATTAATCGGCACGGTGGTCGCGCTATCGGCATCACCGGAAAAGACGGCGGCCTGATTCACGCAAAAAAATTAACGGTTACGCGCAACTCCCCGGAACTTGAAGTTCCCGAGATCATTGATTTAGGTCACGTTGGTGAGGTAACTGGCATTAACCCCTCCTTACTGAATCACTTAAAAGCAGAACAATTCATCCCGATTATCGCGCCCATAGGGACCGGCGAGGATGGAGAGGCCTTGAATATCAATGCCGATTTAGTCGCAGCAAAAATCGCCGTCGTGCTGGAAGCCGAAAAATTGATATTATTAACCAATACCACCGGGGTTAAAAAAGACGATAAATTACTGACTGGCCTTAAATCCAGGGAAATAGAAGAGCTGATCTCTGACGGCGTGATTAAGGATGGTATGTTGCCGAAGGTCAACTGTGCCTGGGATGCGATCTCTTCCGGAGTAAAAACCGCTCATATCATAGATGGTCGGGTGCAGCACGCGGTATTGCTGGAGCTTTTCACCGACCAGGGTGTCGGTACCTTATTGCACAGTTAGCAGGCAGTGTAAGTTCTGAAAAGCATCTTTTAATCGCCAATTTTTATTTATTCATCAACCCTGGCACATCATTATGCAGCACTGGCACTCAGTGCGTCTGATAGGGGCTGTTGCCGTCCCCTGACGATTACTACTCATTGCAATGGCGCGCCAGTGTGATAATTTGGTCATCAAACTTTGTACACTTAATTATGCGAGCAGATAGTGGATGATGTGTGGCAGGGTCGTTTTAATACTTAATTACAATTTAAGGCCTTTCTGCTTCATACGTTGCTAAATATTTCTTCAATCCAGGCAAGTGTTCCACGTATAACTGTTGTGACTCCATATACTCAACAAGCTCGCCGCTATTTGCCACGGTTATCACCATGATACCAAAACGTTGTTCAACCCCCCGAACTGCTGAAATATTCATGTCCGCCGCTCGTTCTGAACGATCAAAAGCGACGGCTGCGCCAACTGGTTGCCCGCCTGCACCCTGGATCATATCAATCACCTCGTTAATGGCGGTGCCGGCAGTAATGACGTCATCAATCAATAACACTCGGCCTTTTATAGGCGCGCCTACGAATCGCCCCCCCTCCCCGTACTGTTTAACCTCCTTGCGATTAAAGGCATACGGTACCCCACGTTTATATTCTCGTGACAGGGCCATAGCCACCGCCGCAACAAGTGGAATGCCTTTATAGGCAGGCCCGAATAGCATATCGAATTTGATGCGTGCGTCTATAATTGCTTGTGCGTAAAATCTGCTTAATACCTCCAGTGCATGGCCATCGTTGAACGTTCCCGCATTAAAAAAATACGGGCTACTCCTGCCAGACTTAAGCGTAAACTCACCAAACTGTAACGCGCCTTGTGCGATTGCAAACCGAATAAATTTTGCACCGTCTTTCATATATGGAATTGATTCATCCTTTCAAGCCTAAAGCATAATCCAGCGTACTAACAAGTAACAACATTAAAACCAATCCTGGCACCAATGCGTATCATTACCCTAAATGCAAACGGCATACGCGCGAGCGCGCGCAAAGGTTTTTTTACATGGCTAAACAAACAAAATGCAGATCTGGTATGTATACAGGAAACGAAAGCACAGATACACCAATTAAAAGAGCATGACATTTTTTTCCCAACAAACTATCACTGCTATTACGTTGACGCGCAAAAAAAGGGTTACAGTGGCGTTGGTTTCTATAGCAAGCACAAACCGAACAAAGTTATTCGCGGCTATGGTGATGATGAATTTGACAACGAAGGTCGTTATCTTGAAGCACAATTTAATAATCTTGCCGTAGTTTCGTTATATGTCCCTTCAGGCACTTCTGGTGAGCAACGCCAACAAGCCAAATTTCGCTTTATGGATAGTTTTATGCGGCACTTGAAAAATTTAAAACGCCGCCGCAAACAATACATCATTTGTGGCGATTGGAATATCGCGCATAAAAAAATCGACTTAAAAAACTGGCGTGGTAACCAAAAAAATTCCGGTTTTTTACCTGAAGAACGCGCCTGGCTGGACACATTATTTAATGACATGGGCTATTTGGACGTCTTTCGTGAGATCAATCAACAACAGGAACAATACACCTGGTGGTCAAACCGTGGTCAGGCCTGGTCCAGGAACGTTGGTTGGCGTATTGATTACCAGGTTGCCACGCCCAAGCTAAAAAACACCATACGGCGGGCCAATATCTACACAAAAGAGCGTTTTTCAGACCACGCGCCGTTGACGATTGACTACGACCTGAAAATTTGACACTTCACACACAAAATATTTCCTGGCTACGGGCACTAAGTATCTATCTAAAGCCAAGCGTAATTGCCATGCTGTTTCTCGGTTTTTCCGCCGGGCTACCCTGGTTACTGATATTTGGCACCTTATCATTCTGGTTACGTAAAGAAGGTATTGACCGTACTACTATTGGCTTTATTTCATGGGTAGCCATCCCTTACGGAGTTAAATTTATATGGGCGCCACTGGTAGATCGGTTGCCAATTCCATTATTAACCAGGCGGCTTGGGCAACGTCGTAGTTGGATGTTGTTGGCACAAACCGGAGTGATCATAGGCTTATGGATGATGGCCAGTGCTGATCCCGTGACAGAGTTAACGGCCTTAGTACTATTTGCCTTACTGGTTGCATTTGCTTCTGCCACCCAGGATATCAGCATTGATGCGTGGCGAATTGAAGCGGTAGCGGTGAATCAGCAAGGTGCCATGGCGGGGGCTTACCAATTAGGCTATCGACTAGGACTGATATTATCGGGTGGAGGTGCATTTCTGATTGCAGGTAATTTTTCGTGGGGTATTGCATATTTGGCAATGGGATGCGCTATGTTCGTAGGCGTGATAACTACGTTACTCATCACCGAGCCTGAACGAAATATTGAAACACAAACCTGGTTACAACAGCGGCGCGCGATCAGGTTTCTTAGAGATTCTACATATCTTCCTCAGAAATTACGTTATTTCCTTGCCTGGATTACTAGCGTAGTGGTGTATCCGTTTACAGATTTTTTTGCGCGTAACGGCATGGTAGCGGCGCTAACCATCTTAATTTTTATCGGCATATTTCGAATTAGTGACATTACTATGGGGGTCATGGCAATGTCATTTTATGCGGACATGGGTTATACCGAGACTCAGGTTGGCTTAGTTTCTAAAACCTTTGGTGTATTTGTAACCATATTCGGTGCGCTATTAGGGGGCGTGCTTGTCATGCGCTATGGTTTTATGCGCATGCTGATAGTTGCGGCGGTTTTAATTGCGCTTACCAACTTAATTTTTGCCTGGCTGGCAACGCAGGGTACGGATATCCTCTTACTTACACTGGTCATTACTGCGGACAACCTAAGCGGTGGTATTGCAGGTTCTACGTTTGTTGCTTATTTATCTGGCCTTACCAATCGTGCGTATACTGCCACGCAGTACGCCCTGTTCAGTTCTCTAATGTTATTGCCCGCCAAGTTTATCGGCGGGTTTTCTGGAAAAATTGTAGATGACTATGGCTATACCAGTTTCTTTATCTACGCAAGTGTACTTGGTATTCCGGCGGTGCTGCTGGCGATTTTTTTATGCCGCAAAAGCGTGACCTCTTTAAGGAATGAACCATGCTCGTAAAAACCAAAACTCAGCATGCCAATACTAACTGGCAGATCATGTTGTCGAAGCGTGCGAAAGCAACGTTAAAACCAGCGCAAACTCCATCACTTTATTTCAGGACTTGTTTTTTTAAGGGATAATCTCTATTGGCGTACCGTTTTCCACGGCATTCCAAATTTCTATCATTTCGTGATTCTGTACAGCAATGCAGCCCTCGGTCCAATCATCGCCATACGACAGCAGTCTGGCTTTTTCAGCCCGACTAACAGGTTGTCCATGAATCATAATTGCACCGCCAGGGTCATCGCCACGCTCACGCGCATCGCGACGGTCGCTAATACTGGGGTACGAAATATGGATAGCACGAAAGAACTTACTATCCGATTTACGCCAATCTAATGTATAAACACCCTCGGGAGTACGCGAATCCCCTGATCGTTGTTTATGTCCATTGGGCTGTTTGCCTAAAGAGACGCGGTAGATTTTCAAAACTTCACTGCGGCGATACAGGTAAAGTTTGCGTTCAGCCTTCTTAACAAGCACATAGTCAGCTTTGTCAATCGAGTCAGCTATCGCCACCGCATTGCCATTAAACAATATAACCATGGACAACAGTGAATAATTAAACGCCCGCGCAATCACCTCTGACGGTTTGGGTATATTCATTTAGTGCCCTCTTAGTTATCAGCACCGATTTTAGAAAGCGCGGCAATACCTCGTGCCAGTCGTGTTTTAGGGCTGGCTACGCTTGCTTTTTACCCATTTTATAATGGGTTGCCATTGTTGGCGGTCCAAATCAGTGGCGGCGGGTGTCATCTCAAAAATTCCCAGGCCCTTTTGCGCACTGCGAATATAATGTTGACTATCTCGCAACATAGTTAAGAAAGGAATGCGCTGTTTACTTAAAAAATCGTCCAGTTCCCAATAGATATTAGTGAAATCACGCGATCGGTTTGCCACCAGGGCCAGTTTAGCTTTCTTATTTTGCAGTGGCGCGCATCTCTTAATGTCGGCAATAAAATCACTTGCAGCCCGTATGTCAATCGGAGAAGGCAATACCGGGATTAAAATACTCTGCGCTTTTCCCACCATTTTGCTCAATGCCCCTTTATGTAAAGCGGCTGGCACGTCCATAATCACATAGTCAGTATTACGTCCAGGGCGCTTCGCCCCCTTCCTATAAGCTGCTATGCCTTGAATTGGCGGCCGTGCCGGAGAGCGTGTCTCTAACCAGACCATGCTGCTACCCTGTGGATCCCAGTCCATCAATACCACTTTCTTATTTTGCGTCGCCAGGTAAGAGGCAAGATTAGTTGCCAAAGTCGTTTTGCCAGACCCGCCTTTTGCATTTATTACCATGATGCTGCGCATTGATCCTCTCCAGATAATATGTGGTGGAACAGAGTTTCTGTCAGCCGTTTACAGTACCAAGTGCAAACATTTTTTAAGGATTATAAGACATTATGATCAGTAATGTTAAAAAATAGATATGCGCCTGGTTAGAATAATGCCGATTTATTCATACGCTCTGGAGCTACTCTGATACACGTCTGCACAGCAAGCCTCGGTCGCATGAAGCGGCGCGACCGAAACATTAACCGCCCTATGTGGTAATGCTGAAAGCCCGCCATTTTTACCGAAAAACTTTCAGACGCCAGACAGCTCGTTTTAACTACAAAAACTCTGCTATCACCGGGGCGTGATCAGAAGGTCTTTGATTGCGTCTTGGCTTTTTGTCAATAGTGCTGAAACTACAATTTACCGCTAGTGGATTGCTGGCCAGAATCAAATCAATGCGCAGCCCCAGATTACGGCGGAAGGCGGCGGCGCGATAATCCCACCAGCTAAAGCTATTTTCCTGCTGTTCAAACAGCCTGAACGTATCTGCAAAACCCAAATTCAATATAGCTTGCAAGGCCTGGCGTTCTTTACTACTACATAAAATCTTTTCTTTCCAAAGTGCCGGATCGTGCACGTCCCGATCTTCCGGGGCAATATTAAAATCCCCCAGTACCACATATTTCGGGTATTTTTTAAGGTCTTTTTTTATAAACCCGGTTACTTTCTTAAGCCAGTCGAGCTTATAGGCATATTTTTCTGAACCCACCTCCGAACCATTGACCACGTAGAGATTTAACACCCGTACCTCACCCACTGTGACTGCCAAAACTCTGCGTTGTGGATCCTCCAATTCCTCAACGTCCTTCAACACCTCATTACCAGTTTGTTTTGATAGCACCGCGACGCCGTTATAAGACTTCTGTCCGGAATATTGGGCTTGATAGCCGGCCCGGGTAATTTCAGCGATAGGAAAATCTTCATTGACCAATTTCGTTTCCTGCAACGCCAACACGTCTACGGGATTATATTCCAGCCAGTCCAACACCTGCGGCAGTCGAACACGTAATGAGTTTACATTCCATGAAGCAATTTTCATTTGTTTAGCCTATATAGCACATTGCAATTTGCACTTTTTAGCAGGGAGATTCAATATCGTTATACGTGCGAGACAGGATATCTCATATCAGATTGTTGCAGTTGCCACACCGTTTCGCACACCGCGATGGCCATCACAATGACCCATAGTGAGACAATAACAAGCATATTATGACAGATAACTTAATTCCAGATACAATAAATGACAGAGTAGCCCATGAGTAAATCAATGCAAAATGCTTTCAAGTAAATAAGATTATTTTGGGTATCATATTTACCTTACCTATTGCGTCTTCTCTCCCTTTTATCTTCATCAAACCTCCTGCATAAAACGTAAATTCTTAACAATTTTATTTATTGTCGTTGCACACAGCCATGCTTGAGTCGGCCCTTGTGGTCATGGGATTGGTGTTCGCTGTGCCGGGATTTTTTGGTTGCCGGACGGTAGTAGCAAAGAGCGGAATTGCGGGCTGACAAAACGGCGAGAGAAGTTGTAAATCGTCTGAAAGAAAATGGGCAATTACATCAATCAGCGCAAAAGGCGAGTACCACCGAACAGGATACAAGCATAGATATGGCGACCACGACAAATGCTGAGAGAACCGAGAAAGGATAATGTTGCTACGTGAACAAATGAACATTATTGAGAAGCATCAAAAAGAAACTCCCGTCAAAGTTATTCCGATAACAGTGGCGCCAGGATTGGAAGTATACAATGTGCTTGGTTGGCCGAATGATATTTCTGGCATGATCAAGTGTGACCATAAGCAAGGAGATAAAAGCGGCTACGAAATCTATATCAGGGGCGATGATCCTAACGTGCGACAACGCTTTACGGTCGCACATGAAACAGGTCATTTCATTTTGCAAATACTTTTTCTTCCCTCCCATTATTGACTTTCCATTCCTTACTTGGGCGTATGTTACCTGAAAGCACCTGCATTTCGAGCATAAAAAGCCAACACAGAGCTAACTCCTGACGCGATAAGTTATTGGCACCACGCAACGCCTGACCTGATTGACACTGACCAGTTTGGTTCAGGGAAACTTTGTGAACGACTATCTCTAATGGTGTATTCAGGCAGTATATGTTATAATATAACATTACTTGATAAAGATACTTAGATCAGGGATTCAACGCAACGTGTGGAAGAAACACCGCCATGCCAGGTGTGTAAATGACGCGCTAAAGCGCGCTGAGTTGTTATGCTCAAAACACCACAGCAGGCTTACGCCAATACGCAAGAATGTACTAAAAATGGTCTGGAAAAGTCATAAACCGGTTAAGGCCTACGACATTTTAGCGCAGTTGAGCACGCATGATTTTAATGAAAAACCCCCGACCGTTTATCGGGCCCTGGACTTCCTGCGTGAAAATAATCTGGTGCATCGAATTGAAAGCTTAAACGCCTACGTTGGTTGTAATATCGAGCATAAAGATTTCGACAGTAAGTTTTTTATTTGCGATGAATGCAATGAGGTTGAAGAATTAATCGCACCAAAACTTGACAAGGCAATCGTCGACGCCAGCAACAGAAAAGACTTTATCCCCGAATTCATCAACGTTGAGATTCATGGGACCTGCGCACAGTGCGCGTAATAACAGGAGAAATGTATGCAACTTTTTTTTGACCGTTTTGCGATCGCCTTATCCAGTATTTGCGCGCTTCACTGCGTGGCGTTACCACTGGTCGCAGGCCTGATACCCCTCTTAGCAACCACTATATATCATGGTAGTACACTACATGAATTCTGGTTTCACCAATTTATTTTATTATTCATTTTACCGGTAAGCATTGTTGCGCTAATCGCCGGGCGGCGTTGTCATAAAAAATATGTACCCATATTAATTGCTGCAACCGGCTTGTTTATTTTAGTATTCAACGCTATTTTTGCTGAAGACCTGATTGACCGACACATTCTGTCTCATTCCGCAGAAGTCTGGCTTGCTATCATTGGTGGCATTATCCACGCTATCGGACATTTGCTAAACGTTGCTGCCACCAGAAAAACCAGAGTTACATGTTCAGTTCAATAAGCTTTTTACGCATCCCTGATTATGATTGACCACCTATGCATAACGGCTTCTGAACTGCCGGTACTGGCGTGGCCGAAGCCGTTGGTAGGAGCATCGTGATGCTGAAAAGTGCTGGTTTAACACATTCAGAAAAACAACTCTTTTAATTTAGCACCGGGCTCTTCGGCCAGCATAAACGCTTCGCCTACAAGAAAGGAATTCACGCCGTTTTCCATCATCATGGCGACGTCATCTCTGCTATGTATGCCACTTTCCGTTACCACGTGACAAGTATCCGGAACCTTAGGTAATATATTTAACGTTGTATCCAAAGTCGTTGCAAAAGTGCGCAAATCACGATTATTGATGCCCAGCAACGTCGGCTTTAGCGTAAGCGCGCGATGTAGCTCCTGTTCATTATGTACTTCTATCAGCACGTCCAGGCGCATTTCTTTAGCAAGCTGATAAAGTTCTGTCATTTGATCATCAGCTAACGCCGCTACGATTAATAGCAAACAGTCGGCATCCACAGCGCGCGTCTCATAGACCTGATAAGGGTCAATAATGAAATCCTTGCGTAACATCGGGGCAAAGCAGGTTTTGCGCGCTAACTCCAGAATGGCGCAGGAACCCTTAAAGAATTCGTTATCCGTTACCACGGAAACACAGGTTGCCCCGTTCATCTGATAGCTGGCCGCGATCTGCATGGGGTCAAAATTTTCTCTTAAAATCCCCTTACTGGGAGAGGCGCGTTTGATCTCGGCGATCACGCCGGGACGTTTAGCCAGCCGCGCATTGCGTAATGCCGATTCAAATCCTCTTGGGTGGGGTGCATCATTGGCCCACTCCTGCATTTTCTCCAAAGATATACGTTGTTTGCGCTCGACAAGCTCATGCTTCTTGTGGTCGAGAATTTGTGCAAGGATTTCCGGTTGATCCGTCACAATTTAATTCATACTGTTGGTAAATTCGATGTACTGTTGAAACTTCTTTTTGGCTTTGCCACTGGCAATCGCCTCAGCGGCCATGGCAATTCCCGCAGCTAAGGATGATGCCCAACAGCCTGCATATAGCGCGGCGCCCGCATTCAGTTTTACTATATCCAAACCAGCACCCGGTTTGTTACTGAAGACATGGTTCACCAACTGCAAACTCTGCACTGCGTTTTGCACCACGATGTCATCAAGCCTGCCTTGGGCAATGCCAAATTGTTGTGGAGAGATTTGATAACGGCTAATCTCGTTATCTTTCAATTCCGCAATTTCAGTGTCACTGGCAATACTGACCTCATCCAACCCATCTTGTGCATGCACGACTAAAACACGTTGACTGCCCAATGATCGCAGGACTTTTACCAGCGGTTCCAACCAATCCGCATTGAATACACCAACAAGCTGATAAGGAGTGCCGGCCGGGTTCGTCAATGGCCCCAATAAATTAAACATAGTACGAACCCCAAGCTGCTTACGAGGTTCAATGGCATGCTGCATGGCGCCATGATGCAGGGGGGCAAACAAAAACCCAACTCCCAACTCTTCTATACAGCCTGCCACCTGGTCTGGTGTCAGGCGCAAATTCACGCCGGCGGCCTCTAACAAATCGGCACTGCCGCTGTTGCCGGATACAGAGCGGTTACCATGTTTTGCCACTCTGGCACCGGCTGCCGCCACCACAAATGCCGCCGCGGTGGAAATATTAAACGTATGTTTCGCGTCCCCGCCGGTGCCGCAAGTATCCACAAGACCTTCTGTGGACACGCTGACTTTTGCAGACAGCTCACGCATTACCGAGGCGGCAGCACCAAGCTCGGCGACCGTTTCACCTTTCATACGCAGGGCTACCAACAAACCAGCGATTTGTGCAGAGGTAGCCACGCCTGTCATCACTGCGCGCATCACTGCAGTCATCTGCTCCGTTGTCAGGTCATCACCTTCGACAACAACCTGAATTGCCTGCTGAATATTCAAAGTCCTGTGTAGTACTGCCTAGCTATGTTGACGAATAAAGTTACCTAGCAAATGATGTCCAAAGTCAGTGAGTATCGATTCAGGATGAAACTGCACACCGGCCACGGCAAACTGCTTATGCCTGACGCCCATAATTTCATCAAACTCGCCTGTATTCGATTGCGTCCAGGCAGTAATTTCCAAACATTTCGGAACACTTTCCTTATCGATTACTAACGAATGATAACGGGTTGCGGTAAAGGGATTATCACACTTCTCAAAAACGTCTGTATTGTCATGATGCACCATTGAAGTCTTACCGTGCATAACCGCGCGCGCCTTCACAATTTTGCCGCCATAAGCCTGACCGATACTTTGATGTCCAAGACAAACCCCTAAAATTGGTATTTCTCCACCTAATTCAGCAACAACTTGCAGTGAAATGCCGGCTTCATTGGGTGTGCAGGGACCGGGAGAAATTACCACGTGATCCGGTTGCAACACCCTGATTTCACCGATACTGATTTTATCATTGCGCACCACTTTTACCTCTTCACCCAGTTCGCCCAAGTACTGCACCAGGTTATAAGTGAACGAGTCATAATTGTCGATCATCAATATCATATCCGTGCTCTACACATTCTGCCCGGGCGAATCCAAATTAAAAGCTTCACGCCAACGTTGCCGCACATTAAAGTGCGTTTTCTGCCGTTTGTGGTTGCCGCATCGATTTTAATGCAATTCATATCCTCGCGCAGCGTTACAGCATAGTTGCGGCTTTTTCTGCTGATTTAATCATGGCATCTGCCTTATTCATAGTCTCCAGCCACTCATTCTCAGGCACAGAATCAAACACAATTCCGGCACCCGCCTGAATATACAACTTCTCATCCTTAATTACCGCGGTACGAATTGCGATAGCAGTGTCCATATTCCCATCCCAGGAAATATAACCTATAGCACCCGAATAGATGCCGCGTTTAACCGGCTCAAACTCATCAATAATCTGCATGGCGCGGATTTTAGGCGCGCCACTTACAGTGCCAGCCGGAAAAGTAGCCCTTAAAACGTCGATGGCATCAAGTTTACCGCCTAACCGACCAGTGACGTTGGAGACGATGTGCATCACATGAGAATAACGTTCAACAATCATTTTATCCGTAAGTGCCACAGAACCGGTTTTTGCCACCCGACCCACGTCATTGCGGCCAAGATCGATTAACATCAGGTGCTCAGCCAACTCCTTAGGATCTGCTAATAACTCTTTTTCCAAGGCAACATCATGAATAAAGTTTTCCCCTCTTGGCCGGGTGCCCGCAATCGGCCTCACCGTAATTTCTCCATCTTCAAGACGCACCAGAATTTCCGGGGACGAACCAACCACGTAAAAACTCTCTAAATTCATATAATACATATATGGTGAAGGGTTAAGGCTACGCAAACTTCGGTACAAATTGATTGGTGGACAGGCAAAATCCGCATGTTGCCGTTGTGACAAAACCACCTGCATCACATCGCCATTATGAATATACTCACGGGCGTGTTCCACTGCTTGCTTAAAAGACCTTTCTGAAAACCCGGCAACAAAATTTACCGTTGCATTTTGTTGCTTGCTGGCACCTAAATCCGGTATGGGTTGTTGTAAAAGACGCGCGAATTTATCTAAACGCCGCTCGCCTTTTTGCAAAGCCTGTGCATCATCAGGATCAACGTGCGCAATTAAAAAAATCCTGCCACTCAGATTATCAAACACCACCAACTCCCTTGACACCATCAGAAAAATATCAGGCGTTTGCAAGACGTCCGGTTTTGAGTTTCCAGCAAGGCGTGGTTCGATATATCGTGCCGTTTCATAACCGAAATAACCGACTACTCCGCCGGTAAAACGTGGCAATTCCGGAATATCAGGCACCTGAAACTGAAGTAAAAACTGCTGTATCCACGCCAGCGGGTCTTTGGTTTCAGTTATATTTATTGCATCGTCATTCAGCTCATGCACAACCTTATTGCCAAATACTTTTATACGCTCGGCACAAGACAGACCAATAAAAGAATAGCGTCCCCATCTCTCGCCCCCCTGCACCGACTCAAACAGAAAAGTATAAGGTTGGTGCGCCAGTTTCAGATAAACGCTCAGCGGGGTATCCAGATCTGCCAACACCTCCCGAATCAAAGGTATACAGGTATAGCCCTGGGATTTCAGCGCATCAAAATCGACGGGGTCCACGGGGCATCTTCATAATATTGTTAAGGGAAAGAAAAAACGCGCAAATCAACGGGGATGATATTTTAGCAGGAAAAATTGGCAACCTCCCGCCTTGTATGGGACAACGACCGTTATTCCTAACTTGCCAACTGCTCACGCATTTCTGCGATTACATCCGCGTAATTCCGGGCGTTAAAAACTGCCGAACCAGTTACAAAGGTATTGGCGCCGGCTGATTTTACTGCCGCGATATTATCAACCTTAATACCACCATCAACTTCCAGGCGTATTGGCAATGCAGATTGATCGATTAACTTTCTCGCCGCCTTAATCTTACTTAACACCGTCGGAATAAATTTTTGTCCACCAAATCCCGGATTCACTGACATAAGTAACACCATATCAACCTTATCCATCACATATTGCAATGGTTCCAGAGGCGTCGCGGGATTAAATGCCAAGCCTGCCTTACATCCCCGATCATGGATTAATTGCAAGCTACGATCAATATGCTCTGATGCTTCGGGATGAAAAGTAATATAACTTGCACCGGCCGCCGCAAAATCGGCAATTAATCGATCGACCGGTTTTACCATCAAGTGCACGTCCACTGCTGCCTGTATTCCATAACTTCGCAGTGCCCTGCAAATCATCGGGCCAAACGTTAAATTGGGAACGTAATGATTATCCATCACGTCAAAGTGAATGACATCCGCGCCCGCTTCCAGCACCGCATTTACCTCCTCACCCAAACGCGCGAAATCCGCTGACAATATCGAGGGGGCTATCCAATCCGTTAGCATGGTTTAATCATTCGTAATCGCAGGCACGTTCCTTTGCTACTGCGAAACCTCCCGAAACACCGCTGTGGTTGACAATCAGGGCATAACAGTTCAGGCGGTTTCTTTCAGAATTAATTACAACTCAGCGAAGCGTAATAGGCTGCCAAATCAGCAATATCTTTGTCCGACAACCCTGACACCATAGGCGACATTTGCACGCTTTTTCTGATCCCGTCTCTGAACGCGGTGATTTGCGCAACCAGATATGCTTCCTTCTGCCCGGCCAAATTCGGAAACATACCAACGGGACTAATGCCTGTTCCCCCATGACACGCGGCACAGATTACCGACCTGGCCTTTCCTGCCTCCACGTCGCCTGCATAACTCACTACCGTGAACAACAGCAGGCACAGCGCGCCGAACGCTACTCCTATGCCCTTCATTACACGCTCCTGTTAAAACTTAAAACCTGATAAAGACCCGGGCCGCCTCTCAAAAACAACAACATTGTACCTGATTCACCCACTGGTACTCAATATAAAGCTGCATATTCCGCGCACGTCTCTACAATTTAGCCATGTGATACAGGCTGCCGCATAGTGTGCCGTCAAGGTCAGGCTCACCTGATGACACTTGGGCATAATTCCGAGACTCGCGCTAAGCCCTGCGTTCCGCAAACTGGCGGTTACCAGTCAGGAAAACATTATTCGCGCATGACTTTTACAATCACTCTGCCGTGTATTTTATTACCTAAAAGTTTTCAAATACATCGGGCAAATCTTCCAATCCTGACGTTTGGGCATGAATTTCAGCAAAATGTTCAGGACGCAAATCGTCGCCCAGCCGTCGCCAGATTTTTTTACGCAAATGCTGTGGGCAATTAGCTGAACTTACCCCTAACAGGTTCACACCCCGAATAACAAATGGCATAGTGGACAGCTCAAAATCAGTGCCGCCGACAATACCGACACTCACCACATTCCCCCATGCCCGGGTGGTGCGTACCAGGTTACCCAGCATTTTCCCTCCCACGTTATCAATCGCCCCGGCCCAACGGGTTTTCTCCAGTACACCGTCACCGACATTTATATTATCCCGTCCCACAATGCTGGTAGCCCCCAGGCCATATAAATAATCGTGCACATCTGTGCTACCCGTCACCGCGATCACCTCGTAACCAGTTTTATGCAAAAGATCGATCGCAAAACTGCCTACTCCACCGCTGGCACCGGTGACAACAATGGGCCCGTCCTCGGCCTTTTGATTATTCTGCTGCATTACGTGGATACTCAAGGCCGCAGTAAATCCTGCCGTACCGATAATCATAGCCTGCTTTAAGCTCAAAGCAGATGGCAGCGGCACCACCCAATCTGCGGGTACGCGCGCGAATTCAGCGTATCCGCCATCATGAACCTCACTTAACCCGCTACCATTAACAACTACTTCATCCCCACGGGAAAATTCAGCACTTGATGACTGGACAACTTCACCGGCAAGATCAATGCCGCCAATTAATGATGGGCGTCTAAGTATTTTAGCTTTGCCAGTGCCTGCCAGCGCATCTTTGTAATTAACGCCTGAATAGTGCACTCGCACAACAACGTCGCCGGCTGATAACTGATGCAGGCCAAGTCGTTCAATACCAGAACGAGTACCTGTTTCATCCGCATAAATGCGAAATGCTGAAAACTTCTCCATACAATAATAACCGGTTTAACTGCTGGCGAACAGACGTGCAAACAGCTGTTTAGCTCTGGCTTGAGGATTTTCACCAGGCGGTGCGAGCAGACAAAAGTGACCCATTTTCCTGCCCGGGCGCGCGTCTTTTTTACCGTACAAATGCAGCGCAACATTATCATCTTGCATAATTTTCGACCAATCTGGATCTTCAGAATCCCAAAGATCACCCAATAAATTCACCATAGCAACGGCGCTATGTGCATGCGGGTTACCCAATGGCAAATCGCAGATAGCTCGAACCTGCTGCTCAAATTGTGAGGTATAACACGCATTGATAGTATAATGCCCACTATTATGAGTACGTGGAGCCATCTCATTAAAAAACAGATTGCCGTTTTTATCAGTAAAATATTCAACTGCCAGCACCCCGCAATAATCCAGATTACTGGCGATTTTACGGGTACAGCACCTTGCCAATTCCTGAAGTTTATCATCCACGCCCGCCGGCACCGTGCTGGTATACAAAATCCCGTCTCTATGCACATTTTCAGCAACCGGGAAAATACTCACCTCCTCACTGGAGGAACGCGCAAGCACCACAGATATTTCAGCGGCTAAATCAATTTTTTGTTCAAGGATACATGCCACGTTATGCAATTTCTTCCAACTTTCAATGCCTTGCTCGGGTGTGTGTACAACGGCCTGACCCTTGCCGTCATAGCCAAAACTGATAGTCTTCAGGATTAATGGTGGGTGGATAATACGAAAAGCCCGGTGCACGTCCTGTTCAGTTGTCACGCCATAAAAAGGCGGTGGCGTGATACCTGAAGATAGCGCAAATTGTTTTTCTTTTACTCTATTCTGCGCCAGCTCCACTGCATGAGCATTTGGGCGTACACGACAACTTTTTTCAAGTTGATACAATACTTTTGCGGGGACGTTTTCAAACTCAACAGTAACCACTGCGCACTGCTGCGCCATCGTCTTTAGTGCGTGCGCGTCATCATAACCGGCCTGCAAATGCAGATGTGCGATTTCTCCTGCGGGGCTGGAAGCATTTGGGTCCAACACCACCACACGATAACCCATCGCGGTAGCGGCATGCACAAACATGCGACCCAGCTGACCACCACCCAATATACCCAGCGTAGCGCCCGGCAAGATCATATAAAACCCACATACCGCACGTGATCGCCAGTGATGATATGCCAGCTAGTCCGGAAGCTGAGTGCTCAGTGCTTTTGAGGTTTGCAAAGTTCGGAATTCATCCAGTTTTCGCTTTAATTCCACATCGTTTATCGCCAACGTCGCAATCGCGAACAACCCCGCATTGGCAGCACCAGCCACGCCAATGGCAAACGTCGCCACCGGCACGCCTTTTGGCATCTGCACAATCGAATACAGCGAATCCTGTCCGCACAAGTGCTCACCTGGAACCGGCACCCCCAGCACCGGCACGGTCGTCATGGCGGCCACCATACCCGGCAAGTGCGCGGCACCCCCTGCACCCGCGATAATACAGCGAATACCGCGCCCCCTGGCGGAATGCGAAAACTCCGCCATAGCATCAGGTGTGCGATGTGCGGATACCACGCGCCTCTCGTACAACACATCAAATTGATGCAGAATCTCTGCTGCCGCCTGCATTACTGACCAATCACTATCACTACCCATAATCAGGCTCACTTGTGGGTCAACCATTTTATTTTACCTGTTGATCTTGTAGGGACAGGCTCCGTGCCTGTCCTGAACAATAATATTACGTACTATCCTGTAAATCCATATTTGAATCTCTTAATACACATTCCTGTACATCCATGTTTGAATCTATGTAATTACACATTATCCTGAACGTCCATGTACATAATCTGTTCTAAAATCAATCATGTTATTTGAATCCGGGCTAAATTCTCTCCGCAGGCTTTACCAGGGCAAAGTTCGGGACCTCTATGAAGTCGACTCGCAACATTTACTCATAGTTACTACTGATCGGATTTCCGCATTTGACGTAGTGCTGCCTGACCCCATCCCCAAAAAAGGCATGGTACTTACGAAGGTTTCCAATTTTTGGTTTCAACGTCTCCTGAACAAAGTCAACAATCATCTCAGCGGCATATCTGTTGAAGAAATCATCAGTGATACACAGGAACGTCAAATGTTACAGGGTCGCAGCGTCATCGTGCGCAAACTACAGGCATTACCTTTTGAGGCAATCGTGCGCGGCCACATAATCGGGTCTGGCTGGAAGGAATATCAAAACAGCGGCTCGATCTGCGGGGTAGGGCTTCCCAAGGGCCTGCAACTAGCGCAGCGGCTTGACCATCCAATATTCACTCCATCCACTAAAGCAAAAGCTGGTAGTCATGACGTAAATATAAATTTCAATGAGATTGTAAAGTTGGTTGGCAAGCAAGTTGCCGAGTCGGTTCGCGACATCAGCATGCAGATATACACCGAAGCGGCCGCGTATGCCTTAACGCGCGGCATCATCATTGCCGACACTAAATTTGAATTTGGTATAGATGAAAATGAAGGCATTACTCTGATTGATGAGGTTTTAACCCCGGATTCCTCACGCTTTTGGTCACAACAGTCTTATATGCCGGGCATCAATCCAAAAAGTTTTGACAAACAATACGTGCGTGACTATCTGGAAACACTGGATTGGGATAAAAAGCCGCCGGGCCCGAAATTACCGCACAAAATAATTCAAAACACGAGCAAAAAATATCTGGAGGCCTGCACGCTTTTGACTGGAGAAACGGTTTAGTGCCACTGCCGCCACCGGCTTATTAATATACATGGATGAACCGGGTGAACAGGATAATCAAACCCTGAATCTTACTTAATCCTGCTCTTTACTATTTCCTGATTCTTAATTGTCCTGTACATCCATGTTTATATTCTTCTTTACCTGTTGCTCGTAGGAACAAGCCCTCCGTGCCTGTCCACACAAAAGCCTCGTGTCGGATGTGTAAGGAATAACGATCGTCGCTCCCTTAGCCGTCCATCCAATAATGCGCGAGGACGCCAATAAAGATTACCAGGCCAAAATATTGGTTATTCAAAAAGGCCTGGAAACATCTATCAGGAAGACGGTGCTTAATGAGCATTTGCTGGTATATGAATAAACCGAGGCCTATACACACCGCGACATAATAGACCTGATTCATATCTGCACGTATACCAATTAAAACCAGACAAACGATAACCAGTAACTGCATACATCCAACCATAAATTTATCCAGAGACGCGAATAAAATTGCCGTTGATTTTACCCCGATCTTTACGTCTTCATGACGATCCGTCATGGCATACATAGTATCGTATGCGGTCGTCCAGAGTACCGCGCAGGCAAATATTAACCACGCAAGCGGCGGTGGGTAGGCATTGTGTACCGCCGTAAACGCCATGAGAACGGAGCACGCGAATGCCACACCCAAGTGTACCTGCGGTAAAAAATGTAACCGCTTCATAAAAGGGTAACTGGCCGCGAGCAAGGCAGCGCCTATGGCAAAATATAAAGTCAGACGGTTCAAAAACAGCAGTACCAGCAGCGCGGCGGTAAGTAAGAGCACTGCAAAAACCACCAACGCCTCGCCTGGCCGAATGGCACCACGCGCGAGCGGTCGTTGCTGTGTACGTGCTACAAAAGAGTCAATGTCACGATCCGCGTAATCGTTAATAGCGCAGCCCGCGCCGCGCATCAAAACCACACCGCAGATAAACACTATTAACAGGCGCACGTCAGGCATACCCTGGGCAGCAATAAACAAGGCCCACAGGGTAGGCCAGAGAAGCAGAAAAATGCCTGCCGGCTTATCCAAACGTATCAACTGCGCATACGCAATCAACCGACCTGAAAAACCCGCGTGTGGAGATTTAAAAGCGTGTATCATCAAACACATTTGGGGCGTAGATAATTATACGCCATAACGGTATCCGGGCGTTTCCCCCGCCACAAATAGAAAGATTCTGCCGCCTGTTCCAGCAACATGCCGAACCCATCTACCACGTTTGCAGCACCGCGGTGCTTCGCCCATCGCATAAATACGGTGTCTGCGTCACTATACAAAAGATCATAACAACAGGTTTGTGAGCCGACAATGTCGGGTGGCAGCGTTAGCGCGCCATCCTGTAGTGACGCCGAAGTGGCATGCACAATGAGGTCATAACGCTTAAGCGGAATTTGGTCTAAGCTACAGCTTCGCACCTTGCCAATACTATGAAAATTCTTTGCGATCGCCACCGCTTTATGCAACGTGCGATTGGCGATCAGGATCTCGTCAGGTTGCTCATTCAGCAGCGGTTCCACAATTCCCTGTACTGCGCCACCAGCCCCTATTATCAGGATTTTTTGGCCTGACAACTGTAGACTTAAGGTCTTTTTCAAATCGCGTAATAAGCCAATACCATCAGTATTAGTGCCCAGATAACTGCCGTCTCTTTGGCGCATGATAGTGTTCACGGCACCGGCACGGCCTGCAACGTCCGTAAGTCGGTCAACGAATTCACAGGCGTCCGTCTTAAATGGCAAGGTCACGTTTAAGCCTTTACCACCGGCATTAAAAAATTGTCTGGCAGACCGTGTAAAGCCATGTTTTTCAGCTAATATTTTTTCGTAAGACGTGTTTTCGCCAGTTTGTTCGGCGAATATAGAGTGAATTTCAGGTGACTTACTATGCGCGACAGGATTGCCTATGACCGCGTATCGATCCGCTTCATCATTTTGCAACATAAGATTTTCATACTTCCATAATTGTCGGGTCGGCACGGGGCCTGTACCTGCATGGGTTGACTGCGCGTTTCAAAATTGAGGCACTTTAGTGGAAAGCGAATGCAGATAGATTATATTTTATATCATCAGGTTTATTGTGCCAGCCATTGCGCCACGTCTTTAGCGAAATAAGTAAGTACGGCATCCGCTCCCGCGCGTTTCATACCCAGTAAAGACTCCATCACGCACCGTTTTTCATCTAACCAGCCGTTTTGCGACGCGGCCTTTAACATACTGTATTCGCCACTCACCTGATAAACGAAAGTGGGCATCTTAAATTCATCTTTAACACGCCTTACAACGTCCAGGTAGGGCAGGCCCGGCTTTATCATTACTATATCCGCGCCTTCGTGAACGTCCAATGCGACTTCACGCAGTGCCTCATCAGAATTGGCCGGGTCCATTTGGTAACTGCGTTTGTTACCACTACCCAAATTCGCGGCCGAACCCACGGCATCACGAAAAGGCCCATAAAAACCAGAGGCATATTTGGCAGAATAGGCAAGTATGCGCGTATTGTGGAAACCATTAGCTTCAAGTACATGGCGTATACTGCCAATACGCCCATCCATCATATCCGAAGGTGCTACCACGTCGGCGCCGGCGCGCGCATGTGACAAGGCCTGTTTGACAAGTATCTCCACGGTCTCGTCATTCATGACATAACCCTGCGCGTCGAGTAACCCATCCTGGCCGTGCAGGGTAAACGGGTCCAATGCGACGTCACTGATAACACCCAGCTCGGGCAATGCGCCTTTCACGGCGGCAATAGCCCGTTGCGTCAAACCATCGGCATGAAACGCCTGCTCGGCCTGCGCCGACTTTTGCGCAGGCGGTATCACCGGAAAAATCGCTATTGCAGGTATGCCAAGCCCGTAAACCTGAGTAGCTTCTTTTACCAACTCGTCTATGCTAAGCCGTTCAATGCCCGGCATTGAAACAATAGGTTCACGTTGAGACTGGCCTTCCCTGACAAACAGCGGGCAAACAAGATCACTGGCATGCATACGCTGCTCACGTTGCAGTTCGCGCGAGAAGTGATCGGCGCGCATTCTGCGCATGCGCGTGTGAGGATAACGACTACTCATAAAATCATCTATACCTGACCAAAGACACATGCTATTGATATTAACAAAACCAACAAATTAATACCGTGCATAGGAGCGCTCGCTTACTGGAACTGACGGCCATTGATGCCCGCCGTTACGCCAACCAATCACGCGCCGGCAGATATTTCCGGTACAATTCTTCTTCAGCGCTTCCAGCTTGCGGCCGCCAATCATATTCCCAACGAACTTGTGGAGGCAGTGACATCAATATTGATTCCGCACGTCCCCCCGATTGTAAGCCAAACAAAGTGCCGCGATCATAAACCAGGTTAAATTCAACGTAACGGCCGCGACGATATAATTGAAACTCACGTTCGCGCGCGGTAAATGCGTGGTCTTTGCGTCGTTTTACGATTGGCAGATAAGCCTGTAAAAAATGATCTCCCACGCTTTTCAGTAATTCAAAACTGGTGGCAAAATCTTCGCTATTGTAGTCATCGAAAAACAACCCTCCAATACCACGAGCCTCATTACGATGCCTGATAAAAAAGTATTCATCACACCACTGCTTTAACTTTGGATATAAGTTTTCATCCACCACGTCACAAGCCCGTTTGGCAACCTGATGCCAGAATATGGCGTCTTCCTCAAATCCATAATAAGGCGTGAGATCAAAACCGCCACCAAACCACCATACTGCCGGTTGGTTGGCTTTTTCGGCCATGAAAAAACGCACGTTACAATGCGCCGTGGGCACGAAAGGATTACGCGGATGAATAACCAGAGACACCCCCGTCGCCTGGAAGTTACGCCCCACAAGTTGCGGGCGCTGGCTGGTTGCGGAAGGCGGCAGCTGGTTACCATATACGTGAGAAAAACCTACTCCAGCCTGTTCAAATATGCCGCCATCGCGCATGATACGAGTTCTGCCACCACCGCCTTGCCGGCGTTGCCAGACGTCTTCGCGAAATTCAACAACATTATCGACTGCTTCCAGCAAGCGGCAACTTCGATCTTGCAAGGCACGCAAATAGCTCAACACATCGTCGATTTTTGGCAGCATACTCATTTATACATTTTTACGCAATATCCTGCCACTGCGCAGATCCCGAATTTCGCTTGGTGCTCCGGTACCCGATGCCCCGATGATTACATAGTCTAAGTGTGGGCCAAACCACGTTCTTATTTGCCGTGCATCGGTGGCAACGGGATAATTGGAAAAATTGGCACTGGTAGACACGATGGCGCCCAGCCGGGCACACAACCCGCGTGCTATAGGGTGTGAAGTAATGCGCAGGGCGACGCGGTCTTGTCCCCCGGTAATCCAGTCAGGTGCTGCATGCTGCGCTGGTAGCAGCCAGGTTACCGGTAATTGCGACACAGGCGATGAAATTTCCGCATACTGTTGATTTGACAAGGGTTGTGAATATTGTTCTACAACAGCCGGGTCCTCCATCAGTAAAATAAGGCCTTTTTCCACCCCACGCTGTTTTAACCACAGCACTCTTTCCACTGCGGTGCGGTTTTGCGGATCACAGCCTAAGCCCAATATCGTGTCAGTGGAATAAGCGATTACGCCACCCTGTTGAATTATTGCCGCGGCTTGAGAAAGTTGGTTAGCCAACACCATGCAGAGATATTGATAGCTTCAGGATGTGATCAGGATTTATGGTTTTACGTTTGCGGATTTTCGGGTTCTTTTAGTTGCTGTTTTGCCTTTAGTTGCCTTTACAGCCGTTTTGCGTTTGTTCCAGCTTTTCTTGTCCGGTGCCTTGGCAATCATTTGCCGACACTCCGCCAAGGTAAGGTCGGCGGGTTTTCGCTTATTAGGAATCTTTACGTTTTTGCTGCCATCCGTGACGTAGGGGCCATAACGCCCATTCAGGATCTGTATGCTTTGTCCGGCAAAAACCTTGATTATTTTATTCGCGTCCTCAACCTTTTTTTGGTCAACAATCTCTAATGCGCGCGCTAAGGTAATAGTATAAGGATCATCATTTCTAAGCGACACGTATTTATTGCCGTATTTCACATAGGGGCCAAACCGCCCGATATTTGCCTGTACGGCATCACCTTGCGCGGTTTCACCAAGTTCACGTGGCAACTTAAATAACTCCATGGCCTCTTCAAAAGTAACATCGGCCATTTTTTGATGTGGACGAAGTCCCGCAAACCTGGGCTTTTCCTCATCGCTTTTCATACCGATTTGCACAAACGGTCCATAGCGTCCCATACGCACACTGACCGGCCTGCCAGATCCCGCATCCACCCCAAGCTCGCGCGCCTGTACCGCCTCTTCACGCGTAACGGTTTTTTCTTTGCTGACGACTAAATCATTAAATGGCTTCCAGAAGGCGCGTAAAATTGGCACCCATTTTGTTTCGCCGCGCGAGATTTTATCCAGATCATCCTCAAGACGTGCGGTAAATCCGTAGTCAACGTATTGAGTGAAGTGTGCGGTGAGAAAATCATTTACCAGCCTGCCGGTTTCGGTCGGGGTAAAGCGGCGGCTTTCAATCTTGGCGTATTCGCGATTTTGCAAAGTTGAAATAATACTGGCGTAGGTTGAGGGTCTGCCAATACCATATTCTTCCAGGGTTTTGACAATACTGGCTTCGGTGAAACGTGGCGGCGGCTCGGTAAAATGTTGTTCGGCCCGTATCTCGTTAAGCGTAACTACTTCACCAATTTCTACATTGGGCAACGTGCGTTCATCCGCTTCCACTCTATTGTCATCCTGCCCTTCCTGGTAGACCCGCATAAAACCAGGGTTGCGTATAGAGGAGCCAGTCGCGCGAAACACGTTACCTTCTCCGCAACCAAGCTGTATGGCAACTAAATCCAACGTGGCGTGCAGCATCTGGCTGGCGACCGCGCGTTTCCATATCAGAGTATAAAGTTTGCGTTGATCAGCGGTTAAAAATTTTTTGATCTCATCCGGCACGCGCATAAAGGACGTTGGCCGGATTGCCTCATGCGCCTCTTGCGCGTTTTTGGACTTGGTTGTGAAGATGCGTGCTTTCCCTGGCAGGTTGTCTTTTCCATATCTTTGTTCAATAAACTCGCGTAACTCATACAGTGCCACTTGCGCCAGCGTTACCGAATCAGTACGCATATAAGTAATTAAGCCTACTGCTCCATTTCCCAGATCAATACCTTCGTACAACTGCTGTGCTACCCGCATAGTTTGCTGGGCGGAGAACCGCAGTTTACGCACCGCCTCTTGTTGTAAAGTCGAGGTTGTAAATGGTGGCGCAGGATTACGCCTGCGTGCCTTTTTGTCGACGCCGTTAACGGTTAGTTTGCCGTTGGCATTTTGGTCCAGCAATCGTTTAGCAGTAGTGGCGTCTGTTTCATTGTTGATATCGAATTGTGTGAGCTTTATATGATTATAGATATATAGCCGGGCAAGGAATTCCTGCTTATCCGCTTCGCAATCTGCTGCAATCGTCCAATATTCTTTAGCTACAAACTTTTCAATTTCATTTTCACGCTCACAAATCAGGCGCAAGGCCGGACTTTGTACGCGACCAGCGGAAAGGCCACGTTTAATTTTTTTCCAAAGCAGTGGAGATAAATTGAAGCCTACAAGATAATCCAGGGCGCGGCGTGCCTGTTGTGCGTTGACTAAGTCGCTGGAGAGTTTGCGCGGATTTTGCAGTGCGTCGCGCACCGCGCGCTGGGTGACCTCGTGGAATATTATGCGGTAGACCTCTTTATTTGCCAATAATCCACGCTCTTTAAGCAATTCATAAAGATGCCATGCAATGGCCTCACCTTCACGATCCGGGTCGGTGGCAAGATAGAGTGCAATAGAATTATTTAACGCCCTGGAGATGGTCGTTACATGCCTTGCGTTCTTTGCGAGTACTTCATACCTCATCTCGAAGTCATTGTTTGGGTCCACCGCGCCTTCTTTAGGAATCAAATCCCGCACATGCCCATAAGAAGCCAGCACGCCAAAATTTTTCCCAAGATATTTTTCAATCGTCCTGGCCTTGGCCGGCGACTCTACGATAACCAGATTTTTACTCATGCGCAGACTGCAATAAAATAGTTAGAATGGTGACGAGTGCTGAAAAACCATTACCATTATGTTCAGGAAAATTCCTCGCGGCGAACTAATACCCGTTTATTATTGTTTTGTAAATGCTTATTCGAGTGCCGTTTTTACCAGCCAAGGCAAAATGTTGGAATTTTGCGCCCTTCATACACGCCTTGCTCAAGTGGCTGACGTTCTCACGTCAGGCCTTATAAGCACGCACGTACACACCATTGCCGTTATGAGAAACCTGCCCGCTAAGCTCCATAATCAACAGGCTGGAAGACACCACGTCCACCCTCAGTCCGCAACGCTCAACCAAATTATCAATGCTTATAGGTTCGTAGCCCATGCTATGTAAAATCTTTTCATGCTCAGGGTCGTCAGCGGGCTCGCCGGTTACCGCATTGACGTCAATCGCATCTACAGTAGTCAATGCCTCATCGGCATCAATATGATTTTTGAATTCCTCTAAAATATCTCCCACCGTTTCCACTAATTTGGCGCCATTACGTATCAGCATATGACAACCTTTTGCCAGCGGGTTATGTATGGAACCTGGTACCGCAAACACTTCACGGCCTTGTTCGCCGGCCATACGTGCGCTGGTTAATGAACCACTTTTAACTGAAGCCTCAACTACCAGCACGCCCAGACTCAAGCCGCTGATAATACGATTGCGGCGTGGGAAATGCCCCGGCTTTGGAAGCCTGCCGATCGGGAACTCGGAAATGATTACACCGCGTTGCACAATTTGCTCTGCTAATTCCCGATGCTTCGCGGGATAGACGCGATCAAGCCCGCATGCCGCTACCGCGATGGTTTTCCCAAGCTCCGCTTGTAACGCGCCGCGATGTGCGGCACCATCTATACCACTGGCTAATCCGCTGGTAATTACCAGTCCCGCCTGAGCAAGTTTTCGTGCGAACACGGTGGCCATCTCAGTGCCATTGGCACTGGCGTTACGGCTACCGATAATTGCCAGTTGCGGATCAGACAATAATCGCGTAAGCAATTGTGCTTCCCCATGAGCATACAACACCATTGGAGGATTTGAAATTTGTCGCAACAACTGCGGGTAGCTGGCGTCTTGTATAGTAACCAGGTGATGCAAATCGTGTTGCAGCCACTCCATATCTCGCGCAATGGCGGTTTCATTCGGGGCCAGAATCCCGTCAATGACTCGCTCTGAGATGCCTGCGGTTTGCAGTTCGCTGCGCTGCGCGCGCAAAATATCTGCCGGCGAACCGAACCGGCCCAACAATTTTTGAAATGTTACAGGCCCAAGTTGATCCACGTTGACGAGTGCTGACCATTCTTCGGCTTGGGGCATAAGCTACGGTGATTTGTTTTTCACGATTGTAGCGGTATATTTAAGCGAAAACTAAACATATTTACGTTTTAATACAGATGCGATTGAATGCTAAAGTCCCGCCAGCGACTACTGCAAGGACTTGCTGACGAATTTTGTTACACTATTGAGTATCAAAACCCTTAATACCGATGGAAGTTCTATGCTCATAAGGCGCGCGGACCATCCGTAAACGCATCACATCATGGCATTACTGGAAATTCTACACTTCCCCAACCCCAAACTGCGCAAACAGGCGCGTCCGGTTGAGCAGGTGGACGACCATATTCGAGGCATAGTGGATGACATGTATGAGACCATGTATGCCGCTCCGGGCATAGGTCTGGCCGCGACGCAAGTAAATGTCCAACTCCAGATCATCGTCATAGACGTCTCGGCAGAAAAAAATGCGCCGCTTTGTCTGATCAACCCTGAAATCACCAGCAAAGATGGTAGCGAGGAAATGCAGGAGGGTTGTTTGTCGGTGCCAGGGTTTCTTGAAACCGTGCGGCGTGCTGCAACAATTACCGTACAAGCCCTGGACCAAAATGGCAATCGAATTACTGTTGCGGCCGACGGCCTGCTTGCGGTTTGCATTCAACATGAAATTGATCACCTGCAAGGCAAGTTATTTGTGGACTACCTGTCGTCATTAAAACGCCAGCGTATTAAGCAGAAACTACTCAAGCAACAAAGACGTCGGGATGCTTCCAGCCACGTTTCACCACCAGCCAGCCTGATCTGAAACCGCGACCCCTGACCAAATCTCTGGCGAGCGACGTTATGTCCCGAGGTCTTAAAATTATTTTCGCTGGTACCCCGGTGTTTGCGACTGCTGCATTGCAGTCACTACTGGCCAGTCGGCATCAAATCATTGCCGTGTACACTCAGCCAGATCGTCCCGCAGGTCGCGGACAAAAATTATGCTCCAGTGCGGTGAAAAGACTGGCGCTGCAAGCAAAAATTCCGGTCTTTCAGCCCACCGCTTTTGATACTGATGAATGCGCGCGCCTACAGGCACTTGACGCCGATGTAATGTTAGTGAGTGCCTATGGATTATTGCTGCCCGTGGCGGTATTAGAAACCCCAAAATCAGGCTGCATCAACGTTCATGCCTCGTTATTGCCGCAATGGCGCGGTGCCGCACCGATACAACGCGCGCTACTGGCGGGCGCTAAGCAGACCGGTATCACCATTATACAAATGGTGAAGGAGCTGGATGCCGGCCCAATTTTGCATCAATCAACGTGCGACGTTCGGGCCGCGGATACGGGTTTGAGCGTGCATGACCGTCTGGCGCAATTATCCGCCAGCCACATCGTTGATATTTTGAACGACTTGCAGAATAACGCATTAACACCAATACCTCAGGATGCAAGTCGCGCCACTTATGCAAGCAAGCTGACAAAACAGGAAGCCAATATAAACTGGCATGCAAGCGCGCGCACCATAGAGCGCAAAATTCGGGCTTTTAACGCCTGGCCAGTGGCCTACACGTATCTGCAAGGCAAGCGACTGCGCGTTTGGCAGGCGGCATTAAGCGACACCATTAGTCAGCGAACGCCGGGCACCATCATCGCGGCCACCAAAAATAGCATCGAAGTCGCTACTGGCGAGGGCGTAATAAGTCTGCACTCATTACAATTATCTGGCGGCAAAATCATTGACGCGAGAGATTTTATTAACGCGCGTAACGTTCTCGACCAGCGTTTTAGCAGCAAACAATAGCGACGTTAAAGACCCAGCTATGCAACTATCTGAACCCGGCTTGCGCATACACGAGTTTTGCAAATTGATAGCCATAGTTGGCACCAGCGTGCTGTTAATAAGTCAGGCCATTGCCAACGACGACTTTGCGGTGAATTCCATCAGGGCAGTTAAATTTGAAGATCAATTACGCCTGGATGCGGAAATTAATTACCAGTTAAACGACGAAATCAAAGAGGCCTTAGGCAATGGTATCGCCATGACGTTTCAGGTCGAAGTACAAATAAAGTTTTTGCGCGACTGGATCTGGGATAAAACTATTGCCAGCGTCACGCACGTGCATATACTCAAATATCACGCCTTAAGCAAACAATACATTTGGAGAAACTTAAATAGTGGCGTCGATGATACCTTTCCGGACTTAGATTCGGCGCTGCTTCATCAGGGCAGGATTGCAGCGATGCCGATTGCCAACACCGCTGGTCTGCATCAGGAGGGCCACTACATTGTGCGCCTGCGTGCACGCCTGTTAACCAATGAACTGCCATTGCCTTTACGCATGAAAAGTTATTTTTTTGCTAAATGGCGGTTGAGCACCGGCTGGCACGAATGGCCCTTATAAAAAAACAATTTTTGGCGCGTATCTGGCCCATCATATTACTATTTGGCCTGCTGATGGGTTCTCTGTACTTAATGGCTGATGCCACCAGAAGTGAAACCAGTTTTGCCAACCTGCATTACTGGTTATTGCCTTTTAACATGCTGCTACTAGCAACATTTTTAGTCTTGATCATCTTCAACGTTACGCGGCTTGCGGCACAGGTTATTAAACGTCAACCCGGCTCCAGGCTTACCTTGCGCCTGCTATTAATGTTCGCCTTGCTTGCCACGGTGCCAGTTGGAATAGTTTACTCCTTCTCGGTTTGGCTGTTGCAGGAAGGCATAGATAGCTGGTTTGACGCCGACGTGGAACAGGCATTACAGGATTCGGTGGACTTAAGCCGTTCATCGCTGGACTTGCATATGCGTGGATTACGCAAACAAACTGAACCCATGATCAAAGAACTGTCGAACACCACATCTTTAGATGCGCCGTTAATAGTTAATGACCTGTTACGGCGCAGCGGTGCCGCGGAAATTGTGTTGTTCGATCAAAACAGTCGGATTATTGCCTCTGGTGGGCAAGTTGGCGCCAGCGTCCTGCCGCGCTTGCCTGGAGAAACAGTTACCCGTCTTGTAGGTCAGGGTGAGACCTACGTTGGGCTTGATCCAGTCAAAGACAAAGGTCTGCACGTTCGGTTAGTGTTCCCCATACCTTCCAGTCTGCCGGCCTCTGAAGGACGTATGGCGCAAGTGCTGTATCCGATTTCAGATCACATCAGCGACCTCGCGCGTAACGTGCAGGAAGGTTTTGGCAAGTACAACGAACTGGTATACTTGCGTGACCCCTTAAAGCAAAACTTTAGTTTAATCCTCACCCTGGTATTATTACTAGGCGTGTTATTCGCGGTGTGGGCCGCGTTTTACTCTGCGCAAAGATTAGTTGCTCCAATCAAAGAACTGGTGCAAGGCACAAAAGCGGTTGCCGCCGGGCATTACCATAAAAAACTCCCTGGTGAGCGACAAGACGACCTGGGCATGCTGGTCGCCTCTTTTAATCAAATGACGGACCGTTTATCGCTGGCGCGTGATGAAGCCAAACTAAGCCAACGCCTCATTGATAGCCAGCGTTCTTACTTACAGACAATTCTGGAAAACTTATCATCTGGCGTAATCAGTCTTGACCAGCATTTAATTATGAAGACGGCAAATGCCACCGCCTCACAAATATTAAACACCAACGTCAATAAATACATTGATTATGACGTCAGGCGCCTGTCAACGGGCAACGAACGTCTGAAGAGTTTTTATGACCAGATTATGCCAATGATACAAAGTGGGGGAAAACCATGGCAGACAGAAGTAAAATTGTTAGGCGAAGAACGTGGCAAAACTCTAATGTGTCGTGGTGTAACGTTACCTGTTGATGCTGAGCAAACCGGCGGTTACGCACTGGTTTTCGATGACGTTACAGAACTCATTCAGGCACAACGTGATTCCGCCTGGGGTGAGGTCGCGCGGCGTCTGGCGCATGAAATCAAAAATCCATTGACGCCCATCCAGCTTTCTGCGGAACGCCTGCGTGGTAAAATTCTGCCAGTCCTGAATGAGCCGGAAAGTGATATTCTGGGTCGGGCCACCAGCACCATCATCCAGCAAGTCGAATCAATGAAAGCAATGGTTGATGACTTCTCTGATTACGCGCGTGCGCCACAAGTTGAAATAACACCCGTAAATCTCAATAAGCTCATATCCGAAGTAATAGAACTATACCGGGATAACACCTATGCAGTTGCCGTGCATGCCGTACTGGACGAGCACTCACCGTTGATTAAAGGTGACAGTATTCGGTTGCGGCAGCTACTGCACAATTTGATTAAAAATGCTTTAGAAGCGACCTATACGCGCAAGCATGCCAGGGTACAGATTACCACACGGTGTTTTGAGATTAGTGGTGTGCTTTTCGTGAGCCTGGTAGTATCAGACAATGGTCTGGGATTTCCTGCGCATATAATAGAGCGACTGTTTGAGCCTTATGTAACGACCAAAATCAGGGGCAATGGATTAGGATTAGCCATTGTAAAAAAGATTGTCGAAGAGCACGGTGGCAGCATTCGTGCCGAGAATGCGTTGCAGCATGGGGCGCGAATTAAAATTCGTCTGCCTATCTGCAACCCTCAACCATTAGGGAACTCTATACGTTTTCAAGGGGATGCCGCATGAATCAACGCAACATCCTGGTGGTGGATGATGAACCTGATATTCGGAATTCAGTGCAGGAAATATTAATAGATGAAGGCTACCAGGTTAGAGTCGCGGAAAATACCGCTATTGCCCGGCAACATGCGAATAGTCTGCCGCCGGATTTAGTACTGCTGGACATTTGGATGCCAGGTGAAGATGGCATTAGCCTGTTAAAAGACTGGCAACGTAGTGGTGGGATTAATTGTCCGGTAGTCATGATGTCAGGTCACGGCACCATAGAAACCGCAGTTGAAGCCACGCGGCTGGGAGCCTATGACCTTATCGAAAAGCCTTTGACGATGGCAAAACTTTTGATGAGTGTGAAACGTGCCTTAGAAGCGGCCAATGGAGTACACGACAACGGCGCGGCAAATTTATCAGCTGAAAAACCCGTCGGCGGCAGTATGCAAATGCGAACCCTGCGCGAACAGGCCAAAAAGCTGGCCCGACACGATAACGTTTTGTTAATAACGGGAGCGCCGGGAGTTGGCAAACAAACCTTCGCCAATTACGTGCATTCATTAAGTCCGCATAACGACAAACAATTTATCGTGCTTAGTGAAGACAGCTTCAATGACAGCGAAGTCGCCAAACGGCTATTTGGATCAGAGGCGCGAGGGGTAAGCACCCCGGGGGTGCTTGAGTTGCATAAAGGCGGAACCATATTCATCAG
Source organism: Gammaproteobacteria bacterium (assembly GCA_963422595.1). Classification (GTDB taxonomy): domain Bacteria; phylum Pseudomonadota; class Gammaproteobacteria; order UBA4575; family UBA4575. Next base: position 281,206 of record OY730298.1, on the reverse strand, counting down.
CGACGTAGCGCATATAAACATGCCGGGACAAAAAATCCTGTCGCGTTTACTACGACGCAAACAATTTAGCCGCATTGGCGGCAGCGCGTCACAAAAACTGGAGGTACGTATTATGGCCGCCAGCCAGCGCAACCTTCGGGAAGCAGTAACAGCGAACCGTTTTGATGATGAATTATACTTTCAGCTAAACGTGATCCCCATTCGCATTCCCGCGTTACGTGAACACGTGCAGGACGTACCTGAATTACTACGTTACTACATTGATTTTTACTGCGCGCAAAAAAACTACCCGCATAGAAATTTTACTATCGCCGCGCAAAATCATTTACTGCACTACCCTTGGCCGGGCAATATACGCGAGCTTGGAAATCTGGTACAAAGGTTACTGGTATTGGGCACCTCGTATGAAATTTCAGCCGCGGAAGTTGAGCTTGCTTTAGACGAAAACAGCTTTGAAAACCAATCTGAAGCCGCATGGCATGAAAAGCTCTGTAAATTACCACTGCGGGCCGCGCGCGAATCCTTTGAGCGCGGTTATTTTCTACACCAGCTGAAACAAGTGAATGGCAACATCAGCAAACTATCGGCGCGCGTGGGTATGGAACGTACTCACTTATACCGCAAACTTCGTGCCCTTAAAATTAACGCGAAAGACTTCTAATGCACAGTCTCGTATCACCGCCAGGCCTGGCTTTTGTTTATTTACTTTAGCTCCACTTAGACGGTCGCTTGAGCTCCTTACCAGGTTACCCCACCGGTGGTTTTCGTGCCCCGGCCCGACGTTGGCCACTAATGCCAGCGTTTTTATTTATACCTTATTGGAAAATCACTTGCGATTAACACTTGCAAGTAACAAGTGACTTCTCATATGCTGCGCGCGCCAGTAACCGGCTAAGCCAGGCACTTACCCTGACGAGGAGTTTCTATGAAAATCATTATCTTGGGCGCGGGTCAGGTGGGTGGTTCATTAGCACTTAGTCTTGCCAATGAAGCCAACGACATTACTCTTGTCGATACCAACTCAGCCGTACTACAGGATATTCAGGATCGGGCCGACTTGCGCACCATACTTGGAGAGGCCGCGCATCCCTCCGTGCTGGAGCGCGCTGGCGCCAAAGATGCGGACATGTTGATTGCGCTCACCAACAGCGATGAAACCAACATGGTAGCATGCCAAATCGCCTATACGCTTTTCCATACACCTACCAAAATCGCCAGAATTCGCGCTGTGGAATACCTCGCCTATAACGACCTGTTTGTGCAAGAGGCGTTGCCGGTAGACGTATTAATCAGCCCGGAGCATTTAATTTCACAATATGTACGACATTTGATCGAGCACCCCGGCGCGCTACAAGTTTTAGATTTTTCTGGTGGGCAGATTAAATTACTCGCGATGCGTGCCAACAGGAACAGCCCCTTAGTAGGTAAACAATTACAGGACATTTGGGAACTGATGCCAGAGACTGAAGCTAAAGTCGTAGCCGTCTATCGCAATAATAATTTGGTTGTCTTAAATAGTGACACCATTATTCAATCCGACGATGAAATATTTTTTCTGGCGTCCTCCGCCAACGCCATCGCCTTAACCACACAACTGCGTGGAACGGACAAGCCTTACAAGCGTGTATTACTTGCTGGTGGCGGCAATATTGGCTTTCACCTGTCGAAATCCATAGAACATAAATATCAGGTTAAAATTATTGAGCGTGATTCAGAGCGCGCAAATTTTCTATCCGCGTCGCTGGATAAAGCGATTGTACTACAAGGTGACGCCGCCGATCAGGACATGTTGCTGGAAGAAAATGTTGCAGGCACGGATGTATTTTGTGCGCTTACTAATGACGACGAGGCAAATATCCTGTCAGCAATGTTAGCTAAACGTTTAGGAGCAAGCAAAGTAATGTCACTTATTAACAGACCAAGCTATGTAGACCTGGTTGAAAGTGACATTATTGATGTCGCAATTTCGCCACGACAGGTTACTTTAGGCACGTTACTTACGCATGTACGTAAAGGCGACATTGTAGCGGTGCATTCATTACGCCGCGGCGCTGCGGAGGCCATAGAGGTAGTGGCCCATGGTGACCACAAAACTTCAAAGGTAGTAGGACGCAACATCGAACAAATCAACTTACCTGATGGAGCGACTATTGGCGCGATTGTGCGGGATGGGGAAGTGATTATATCTGAGGCCGGTATTGATATTGAACCTGAAGATCATGTAATTATGTTTCTGGCAGATAAGGCCGGGGTGAAAGAAACCGAGCGACTTTTTCAGGTAAGCGCGACGTTCATTTAAATCTATTACCATACGCGCGTGCTTCGTACTCTAATAACGCCTGAATCAGAGAATCATCCACCATGCAGCGACAAGTAATACAACGAATATTAGGTATCTTAGTCGCGTGGTTTAGCGTGACCATGTTGCCGCCAATTTTAGTCGGTGCGTTATATGCGGACGACACGATGCAACCCTTTGTACTGGCTTTCATCATTACCCTCATTACCGGCTTAGTTCTGTGGTACCCGGTGCGTAAGTTTCAGGATGACCTGCGTCTGCGCGACGGATTTTTAATTGTAGTATTATTTTGGACTGTATTAGGGGCATTTGGCGCGCTACCTCTGCTATTCAGTCAATCCCTGACGCTTGGCATTACCGATGCCATATTTGAATCAATTTCCGGGCTAACGACCACCGGCGCGACCGTCATTACCAACCTGGACGCATTGCCTAAATCCATATTATTTTATCGTCAGGCGCTACAGTGGCTTGGTGGTATGGGAATCATCGTCCTGGCAGTAGCGATTCTGCCAATGTTAGGCATAGGCGGCATGCAGCTATATCGTGCCGAAACTCCGGGACCCGTTAAAGACACCAAACTCACGCCACGCATAAAAGAAACGGCCAAAGCCCTTTGGTACATCTATTTATTATTAACCGTTGCTTGCGCGCTTGGTTACTGGATAGCGGGGATGAACGTCTTTGACGCTATTGCACACAGTTTTTCTACCGTGGCAATTGGTGGGTTCTCCACACATGATGAAAGTATCGGGTACTTCCGCAGCACGCCCATAGAAGCCGTTGCCATCATATTCATGTTGTTGTCAGGCGCAAACTTTGGTCTGCACTTCATTACCTGGAAATCACAAAGTCTGCGCCATTATCTGCGCGATGCGGAGTTTAAAACCTACCTGTTTGTGATTATCTCGGTTTCATTAATTACGGTCGTTTTTCTACGCATCAGCGAAGTATACGTAAGCTGGGGTAGCACGCTTGCCAAGGCTATTTTTCATGCGGTATCAATCGGGACGACCACAGGGTTCACAACCTCGAATTATTACTTCTGGCCGGGTTTCTTGCCATTACTATTGTTACTGGCAAGTTTTATCGGTGGCTGCGCTGGCTCTACCGGTGGAGGCATAAAGGTGATACGGATTTTACTATTGGTCAAACAAGGGTTGCGGGAAATGTTATGCCTGGTACACCCAAATGCGAAAATCGCCGTAAAAATAGGTTCCAATGCAGTGGACAGTCGCGTAATTGAAGCCGTATGGGGGTTTTTCTCTGCCTATATTGGTGTGTTTGTAGTCATGTTGTTGCTGCTCGTGGCATCCGGTTTAGACCAAACTACGGCCTTTTCAGCAGTAACCGCCACCCTCAACAATCTTGGTCCTGGACTGGGTAAAGTAGGCGCTAACTACACAAGTATTAATGACTTTAGTAAATGGGTACTGTGTCTGAGCATGCTGCTTGGACGCTTGGAAATTTTTACCTTACTGGTAATATTCACGCCGGCCTTTTGGCGTAGATAATGTAGTCGGCGCGTGCTTCTATATGGCCATAAACGACTGATACAATCATCTTTAATTGAAGTGCCAATACCACTTGGGTTATAGTAACACAATCAAATTTACCCGTAGAGAAGACCGCCCCTGTGATACATAAAGATGAGTTTGAATATGCTGGCTTCTGGGTAAGAGTTGCGGCATCCATTATTGACTCGATTTTAATTTTTATAATCACCCTGCCTATCCTGCTGATGATTTATGGCGAGGATTATTGGCATTACGACACCGTCTTTGCAGGGCTTGTGGATTTTATTGTCAGCGTGGTATTACCATCCGTTGCCATAATATTTTTCTGGATACGTCTACAAGCCACGCCGGGGAAAATGGCCATACGGGCAAAAATTGTGGATGCTTACGACGGCGAAAAGCCTTCAAAGGGGCAATATGTGGGCAGATTTTTTGCCTATATTCCGGCATTTTTATTCCTGGGAATCGGTATTATTTGGGTAGCGTTTGATCCCAGAAAGCAAGGCTGGCACGATAAGTTAGCCGGCACGGTTGTCATCAGCAGCAAAAACAAAGTGCGCTTTGAAAACCACGAAGATTGTTTCAAAAAATTTTAAGTCATCAGCAGTAAAAACAAAGTGCGCTTTGAAAACTGAATTCAGCGCAAACGCCTGCCGCTCCTGGAATTTATGTTCGGGCAACTTCGTCAACCAGGCATTGCATACAAGAGTGGGGGTGCGTAGCGTCCCTTCAGGACGTAAAAAAGTTATATCGCAGCCCCTTTCTGCCGCTCCATGTGTTGTGCATGAGCTATTTTCTGTAGCGCACGACGAAAAAATTCAGCTGGATTATCTGGCAACATAGTTTATGCAACACTGCGATTAAGCCAGCGCCATCATGATCGCATTACTGCAACGCGTGCTTGAAGCCAGCGTATCCATAAATCAAGAAGCTATCGCGGTGATCGGCCAGGGGTTACTGATATTTCTTGCCATTCAAAAACATGACGATGAAAATATTGCCACTCGCATGAGTGAGCGCATAATAAATTACCGTATCTTTGTGGATAGTACCGGCAACGTGAATAACAGCGTAGCGGATATAAATGGAGACCTGCTGATAGTGCCACAATTTACGCTCGCTGCCGATACCAGCAAAGGCTTACGACCTGGGTTTTCCCAGGCCGCGTCCCCCGAGCAGGGCATGGCAATATTCGATTATTTTTTGAATATACTAAACCTTAAATATGCTAAAGTTGCAGCGGGCAGATTTGGTGCCGATATGCAAGTACACTTAATCAACGATGGCCCGGCAACCTTTTGGTTACAAGTATAGATTTACAATAACGACTCGCCTGCTAAAAACCCAAACCCTATTCCGCCGTGGCCGCACGAACTGTCAGTGTCGAACGCAACACCCGCGAAACACAAATTGTGATGCAGTTAAATTTAGACGGTACAGGTCAGTCTGCGCTAACCACCGGCTTGCCTTTTTTTGATCACATGCTTGACCAAATTGTGCGTCACGGCATGCTTGACCTTACTATAGATGCTCACGGCGACCTTGAAGTTGATGCCCATCATACGGTTGAAGACATAGGCATTACATTAGGGCAGGCCTGCACCAAAGCGATGGGGGACAAGCAAGGCATTCGTCGGTATGGGCATGCCTATGTGCCATTGGATGAGGCCTTATCCAGAGTGGTCATAGACTTTTCCGGACGCCCCGGATTAGAATTTCGTGTACAATTTCCACGCGCGCGCATCGGTGATTTTGACGTCGATCTGACGCGCGAGTTTTTTCAGGGCTTTGTCAATCATGCTAACGTGACCTTACACGTTGACAATCTATGTGGCGCAAATTCACATCATATTGCCGAGACCGTATTCAAAGCATTCGGGCGAGCACTGCGTATGGCAATCGGGCATGATGAGCTTATGCGGGGCATGATACCGTCCACGAAAGGCAGTCTTTAACTACGGCAAACTTCTCTATGTCGTTAAGTAATGGTGATTGGTATAGTAACAACACCCACCAAATGCCAGACCATAATAATGAGCAGCATCGCAATCATTGACTACGGAATAGGCAACCTATATTCAGTAGCGAAGGCCGTTGAGCACGTAGCTACTACCGAAGATCGCGCTTATATCACCTCCAACCCAACCGAAATTGCTACCAGTGATAAAGTAATATTTCCGGGTCAGGGTGCGGCGCGAGATTGTATGACCGCTTTGCAGGAATTTGATTTACAATCCGCAATTATTGATGCCACATATAACAAACCCTTTCTGGGCATTTGTATGGGGATGCAAGTATTGATGCAAAAAAGCGCAGAAAACGGTGGCACTAAATGTCTGGGACTTTATGAGGGTGGCGTGGAATATTTTGGCAATCATCTTGCTATCGGCACAGTTGAAGGCGGCCTTAAGATTCCCCATATGGGCTGGAATTGCATCGAACAACGACAACAACATCCCTTATGGAACGGTATATCAGATTCCAGCTATTTTTACTTTGTACATAGCTACTTTGTACAGTGCGATGAACCGCATCTGATAGCCGGCACCACAGATTATGGACTGACTTTCACCTCCGTAATAGCCAGAGACAACGTATTTGCCATGCAATGTCACCCGGAAAAAAGTGCGCAAGCAGGGTTACAATTACTAAGCAACTTTGTTCACTGGGACGGGAGTTGTGCGATTAACTGAATTTCTTACCACGTATTTAAGATGATTGTTATTCCCGCAATTGATTTAAAAGACGGCAACTGCGTGCGCCTGCGCCAAGGCAGTATGGACGATGTAACCGTATTTTCTGATGATCCGGTGGCAATTGCCGATCAATGGATAGCTGCCGGGGCCAGGCGCATTCACGTCGTAGATCTGGATGGTGCATCTGTCGGTAGCCCAAAAAATGCTGAACTAATTCGTCGCATTACATCTAATCATCCGGACGTTCCGGTACAAGTAGGCGGTGGCATCCGTAACGAAGATACAGTACAGGCCTACCTTGAAGCAGGCGTGCAATACGTAATTATCGGCACGCAGGCGGTTAGTGCCCCGCATTTTGTAAATGACCTATGCCTGGAATTTCCCGGGCATATCATTGTCGGATTGGATGCTAAAGATGGCAAAGTAGCGATTGATGGCTGGTCAAAATTGTCGCATCATGACGCCGTGGACATGGCACGACATTTTGAATCAGACGGTGTCGCTGCAATTGTGTTCACAGACATTAGTCGCGACGGCATGATGCACGGCCTGAACGTTGAAGCTACGGCAGAACTGGCAGGTTCAATACATATTCCAGTCATCGCATCGGGTGGGGTAACGGATGAGAACGACATCAAACGATTATGTGAACGTGGTGAGGAAGGTATTATAGGGGTAATAGTAGGGCGAGCACTTTATGAAGGCAGCATAGAACTGCGGCGTGCGCAAAAACTTGCCGATTCCTATCAATCCTGAATACTTTCGCAAACACTTGCAGCCACACCACGTGGTAATCCGGCATCTTCCTGCTCCTCGGGACAATCCGGAAAACCACAACAGGCAAAACTAATTCCTAATTCCTGATTCCAAATGCCTCTCGCAAAACGTATTATCCCATGCTTAGACGTTGATGCCGGTCGGGTGGTGAAAGGCGTTAAGTTTGTTAATATAAGAGATGCGGGGGATCCGGTAGAAGTCGCTAAGCGTTATGATTATGAAGGCGCCGATGAAATCACATTTTTGGACATTACTGCCAGTTCGGATAATCGTGACACTATGGCGCACGTGGTTGAAAAAGTTGCCATGCAGGTTTTTATGCCCCTTACCGTGGGTGGAGGAATCCGCAGGATTGAAGACATACGTACCATGTTAAATGCCGGCGCGGACAAGGTTGGTATTAATACCGCAGCTGTATTTAATCCGGAGTTTGTTCGCCAAGCCAGCGAAAAAGTGGGCTCACAGTGCATCGTGGTAGCCATTGACGCCAGGCAGGCAAGCAGACAAGGTGATCCACTAAAATGGCAGATATTCACCCACGGAGGGCGTAAGGCAACCGGCATAGACGCGGTGGAATGGGCCATAAAAATGGCAAATTACGGGGCCGGAGAAATCCTGTTGACAAGCATGGATCGTGATGGCACCAGGATGGGTTTTGACGTTGATCTAACCCGAGCGGTAAGCGAGGCCGTTAGTATTCCGGTTATCGCCTCTGGTGGCGTCGGCAATCTGGAGCACTTAGCCGCAGGGGTAACAACAGGCAAAGCCGACGCGGTATTAGCCGCCAGCATTTTTCATTTCGGAGAATACTCAATACAAGAAGCAAAAAAACACCTGGCAGCACAAGGTATTGCGGTAAGGTACCAGCCTGATTTTCAGGAACCCGCTTATGGTTCCTCTTTAGCAAGCATGTGATACTCTGGCATAAGTGTCCTGAAAGGGCAACTCACTTACTATGACGAATACCAATGAAACTTTACGGCAACTCACCGCGATATTGGAACGGCGCAAAGGTGCCAAGCCTGACACATCCTACGTGGCAAGCTTATATGTAGCCGGGCTTGATAAAATTCTTGATAAAATCGATGAAGAAGCAAAAGAAACCATTGCCGCGGCAAGAACAGACGATACGCAACATTTAATTCACGAAATAGCAGATCTTTGGTTTCATTGCATGGTATTACTCGCGCATAAAAACACCAGCCATGAAGCGGTGTTGGCAGAACTTAATGAAAGATTGGGCACCTCGGGCCACGTAGAAAAGGCGCAACGCAGAACTATAAACGGATAGCAGCGGAATGCATATTTTTGGATTTTTTATCGGAGTATAGATATGTCAATCGGTCCCTTACAGTTACTTATCGTGCTACTCATTATTGTGTTAATTTTTGGAACCAAAAAATTACGCAATATGGGCGGCGATTTAGGTGGTGCAATCAGAAGTTTCAAAAAGTCTGTAAAAGACGAAAGCAATACGGAAGATTCTGAATCTGAAACAGATAAAATTCCGCCAAAAGACTAATTATTTTTAGCCAATGTTTGATTTTGGATTTTGGGAGCTCACCATCGTTATGGTGGTTGTGCTTTTAGTGGTAGGCCCCGAGCGCCTGCCGGTATTAGCCGGACAAGCCGGTCGTTGGATAGGCAAGGCAAGGCGAATTATCGCGGGCATTCGTTCCGATATAGAGTCGGAAATCAAAGCTGCGGAACTAAAAGCGATGTTACAGGAACAACAGGGGGAAATCGGAGAGTTAAAGAAAATCTTACAAGACACCCAGAAAGAACTGGAAAAAAATTATGACCCGGAAGGTGATCAGGAGCTGATTCGGGCCGTTGAAGAAGATATCGATTCCATCAATCAGGAACTGACTTTTAGCTCCAAACCGCAAAAACATGAAGCTGACTGAAGACATTTCGAACACGCACAACAAACAACTTACGTACCGCCACGTTACTCGTCATGATCACGGTAACGCAATCCGGAAAAAAGTGTATTGCCATGCACGTTCGTGACCGTTCTGCTAACACTCCCCCCCATGACCAAGCCTGCACATAGCCACGACAAACAAGACACTTTTCTATCGCACCTGTATGAATTGCGTGGTCGGCTACTGTGGACCGTAGGTAGCGTGTTCGCGATTTTTATATGCCTTTTTCCATTTGCCAACAAACTGTATTCCTATCTGGCGGGCCCATTGATGGCACATCTTCCGGAAGGCAGCTCAATGGTTGCCATTGATGTAGCTTCACCTTTTTTAACCCCGTTTAAGCTCGTATTGTTAATTAGTATTGCTTTAGCAATCCCCATTATTCTTTACCACGCTTGGGCATTTGTCGCGCCGGGTCTTTACCGGAATGAAAAACGTCTGGTTTTTCCGATACTCGTTTCCAGTTCGATATTGTTTTATATCGGTATGGCGTTCGCGTACTTTATCGTGTTTCCACTGATGTTCGGATTTTTCACCAGAGTCGCGCCTCAAGGCGTAGCCGTGATGACGGACATCGGCCGCTATTTAGATTTTGTAATCAAAATTTTCATTGCCTTTGGAGCAGCGTTTGAAGTACCGATTGCCACCTTAGTGTTAGTGAAACTGGGCGTGACAACGCCACAGCAACTTGCCGGCAAGCGTGCCTATGTCATTGTTGCCGCATTTATAGTGGGCATGTTATTGACCCCACCCGATGTAGTTTCACAAATTCTGCTGGCCATACCGGTATGGATATTGTTTGAACTTGGTTTGTTGTTGTCGCGTGTTATGGTTAATAATACGAACAAGGTTGGCGACGACCACTCGCAAGCTGATGAACCGTCAGCACAGGAATCCCGCTTTCATCCATTGACGCAAGAGGAAGAACGGGAAATAGAACGTAATGAGTCAGAGCTTTTAGATGACATGGATAGCTCAATAGATGGCCCGGATGGTAAAACCCCTTAAAAAACTGCATAACTCTCGAAAACCAACTGATCAATAAAAACTTAGAAATTAACAGCGAAATGACCAGGGACTGTTGTCAGACAACCATCACCGCCACAATTACGGCGACTTTCATTGCCAACGCAGCGCAACCATCATGCCCCTCGCAATAAGAATAGTAAAGCAATCCGGCAATACGCTTCCAGCCTGACCGATGTCGCTGGCGAATACCAAAAAATAATTATTTTTACTCTGTGGCCAACAAGATAAAAATTCGCAACCGAGCCATACTTATCATTCTTGATGGTTTCGGCGTGAATCCAAGCAAAGCAAATAACGCGATACTACAAGCCAGGACGCCTCGGCTTGACGAGTTCTTCTCTACATACTCACACGCAGTGTTAGAAGCCTCGGGCGAAGCAGTGGGCTTGCCTACCGGGCAGATGGGAAATTCAGAAGTAGGTCATATGACCATCGGATGCGGGGCTATCATCAAACAAGACCTGATTCGCGTTAACGACGCCATTGCCGATGGCAGTTTTTTCGAAATATCCCCCTTGTTGCGGGCAATTGATAACGCCAGGAAAAAAGAAGGTTACATCCACTTAATCGGATTATTATCAGACGGTGGCGTACATTCGCATATCAATCATGTAATTGCGTTACTGGAACTATGCCGCGACCGTGAAGTCAGGCCGCTGCTACATGCAATTACCGATGGGCGAGACACTCCGCCCAAGAGTGCAGGAAAATATATTGATTTCATACAACGGGCGCTAAGCGATGCCAATGGCTCCATCATCACCATGATGGGACGTTACTACGCCATGGATCGGGATAGAAGATGGGAACGTACCTTGAAGGCATGGCAAACATTAGCGCGATCAAAAGGCGAAAACGCAATGGATGCGCAGGATTCCATCGTTAAAGCCTATGCTCGTGGTGACACCGATGAATTCATTTTGCCGACGGTATTAAAAGGCGCTCAACCCATGACCGGTGAGTCGGAAGTAATCTTTCTGAACTTTCGCAATGATCGCCCGCGACAACTTAGCGAGGCAATCGCTAAGCAAGACTTTATCGCTTTTGATAGAGGGCCAAACTATACACCCGTCAAATTAACAATGATGACCAAATACAGCAAAGAATACCTTGGTCCAGTAATATTTCCCCCACGAAAACCAGAAACGAATTTAGCGGAAATTGTCAGTCAGCATCATTTAAATCAGTTTCATTGCGCCGAGACCGAGAAATATCCCCATGTTACATATTTTTTAAACGGCGGACATGAAGACGCTTATGAAGGCGAAGACCGTAAAATAGTGCCGTCCCCGAAAGTCGCGACCTACGACCTGCAACCTGAAATGAGCGCCGAGGAAGTTGCGGATGAAGTAATCAAAGCGATAAATAATGACGAATACAAACTGATTGTTACCAACTTTGCCAATGGTGACATGGTAGGCCATACAGCCAAAAAAGATGCGGTGATAGCGGCAATGGAGGCCTTGGATACGCACGTGGGGCGAGTATTGGATGCCGCCGTCGCAAAAAACCTATCCGTGGTGTTGACTTCAGATCACGGTAATTGTGATGAAATGGTTGACCCGCATACGCATGAACCTCATACGCGACACACCACTTATCCGGTTCCGTGCCTGGTAATTGACAGAGTAAAATGGGATTTGGCCAATGGGCAGGGTTTAAGCGCGATAGCACCTACTATCTTACAATTAATGGGCATCAGGCAACCCAAAGCCATGACCGGAGAGTCGCTGCTTATTCCCCGTAATGGCACTTAGAAGCGCGAGCGCAGCAACCACTCCTGACAATGATGGGAAGTTTTAGTCAAACGGGTTCCACCAGCGCTTCTTTTTTTTCACTTTGGCCTCTTCCGTCATCTTATCGGGATTACTGCCAGTCTCGTGTTGAGCCAGGTTGACATTCGCGTCCGCCGCTGTTGATAAAGCATTTAACGCATTGACGAGCCTGGTGACCGAATAGTCACCACGCACCGGTATCCTGGTAGTATTTCCTTTGGTTTTCCAGTCGAAATGACGTTTTAACTGCTTTTTAAATTGTACGGGATAATCATCGAAGTCTTGCTTGGATTCGCGTTTGATGATGCCCTGGATAACAATCGCATTTTTGCCTAACACGCCGTATTTCTTGCCAGAAGCGGTAACCACCAGTCCTGATCGCAGCACCTTGTAAAATACCTCGGGACAAGTCTTGAAGCGTCGGCTGTATTCTTTACCCTCCTGCACCGCCAGACATATTTTTACCGTATACTGAATCGACTCCTGATCGACGACCAATCCAGCCACGTCTGCACCCTGCTGTAGATCCTTGATGGCGACCCTCTCATCACGCGTAAAGCCGTCTTTAATACCAGGCCCTTCTCCTTCACGATAGATGATGACCTGTTGTTGATAAGGTTTATAGTCCGGAACGGCGGCCTCGGACGCGGCGCATAATTGCGTGATCTGTTCCTGGCTAAAACCTTTTTCTAAATAGAATTCGATATCGTCTTTATTACAGGCGGAAAACCCGATGTTCGGCATACAAAATGCCAGGCAGCCAAGCAGAAAAATTCGTTTGATCAACATATAGTGAATACCATTTTTTAGTGTCAGCAATATAAGTGTAAGCAAATATACAGTCTGCCGGCAACAGATTCATCACCGCATAGGGCGTGCGCATAAAAAAGGGGCATCGGTTGATGCCCCTTACGTCTTTCTGAAAAATCCTTTTTCTAAATACGATGCGCAGGTTTTAGAACCACTGCACCATACCGATTTGCCAGCTTTCGTTTTTTCCACCCATACGAACGCCATCGGCATTGATGCCGAAGTCATTCTGGGAGTTATCGTCGTTATCTACTTCACCATAGACCAGTCGCAACTCGGTACCGGCGGGCATGGTGTAATACAGACCGACGGAGAAGGCGTCAGCACCGGAATTAGTCTCATTGATGCCGTTACAATCATTATCACCCATGGCCATAGAGCTACCGCATTCAAAGTCGTCGGCTTCCATGTACATAAAGCGGAAGTCCAGCGGGCCGGGGAAGTCGTGCTTGCCAGAGACTAACCAGGCATCACGCTCGAAATCGACCATTGATCCAGCAAATGGCCCATTCCCAGTTTCAGCACAGTATTCCCAGTCGTATTCCATGTCTTCATAGGCAGCAGAGAGACGGGTAGAATGACCGTTGCCCCAGTCCTTGGTGAACTTGACGGCATAGCGGATAGTTTCGTCATCAGAGTCTTCACATGACATGGCAGCAGCTGCCCATTCGTCATGTTGCTGATAACCGATGGCCACCCACAACTCGTCGTTGCCAATCTTGGTGGTGTAGGAAGCGCCGATGGACAATATTTCCGGGTCTACCTCCTTACTCTCACCTGTGCTGGTGGTTACCACATGCTCTTCACCACCAAAGTGATAGGAGTTGTCATTTGACCAGCCGACACGCACGTGCAGGCCGCCCCAGCTGGCGGGTGAGAACCACTGGAACATGTTGGCCTTGCGGCGCATGAAGCCCTGTCCGCCTACACCGCTTCCGTAACCTGTGCCGTCAAAGCCAGAGTTACCGTAGTTGGTGCCGAAGCCGACCAGGCCAAGCAGGGTGGAATGGGTGTGACTGCCGGCGTCATAGAAGGGGTCTATAGACTGGGCGGTTACCTCGTTATAAGGCGTCAGCCAGCCGGATGCCATGATTTCACCCCAAGGGCCGCTAAGGCCTAATTTGCTGTTACGGTTACACCAGCCGTTATGACCAAACGCACTTAAGCGGTTAAAGGTGGTGAACTGTTCACACTGGAAGTTAGCCTTGATGGCCGTACCAGCCATGGACATACCAGTGTCAATGGAAGCTGCGAAGCCGATGTTGGCGGCCTCGTTTTCCATTTTAATCTGGTCGCGTTCACGGCCAGCCACGTCAGTTGACCTGTGGTCCGCTGCCCAGTTCTGCCAACCGTAGATGGTCCAGTTTGAGTTCGCGTTGCCACCACCGACACCAGCGAACGATGCCAGTGGCAACGTCACCATGCCGAGTGCAAGCGCGGCTCCTAATAGTTTAATTTTCATTGAAGATTCTCCTCTTCAGTTTTTTAATCAAAGAAAAATACTCGAGTAATTTTCCTGGTTGTTAAAGAACTCACTATGCGCTTATTGCGGCCCTTAATTCACTTAGGGTGCATTACCTCCTTTGGCATGATTCATTCTCAACCTGAAGGTGAACGTCAGCAATCCTTTATTAACTTCACATATCAGGACAAATACAACAGGCGTTGCATTTGCACGACAGGATGCCTTGTGCACGGCGGCAAGTCAAGCTATTTTTGTTGTAATTTAACCACAATATGCAATCCTGTTTCCAACTATCCCCTATTGTCGTGAAAGTGTTCCATTAACAGCAATCCACCACCCGGCAGCAGGCAGTATGACAGTCGCGCGCTACGTTCGTTACGGCAAAAATATTCCACTGTCGTAATCCAGTCATCAAGCCTTCTCTTGGTAAAGGTAATTCGCTATACAATGAAACCAGCTATTAAATATTCCATGCGCGCGTTTCACATTAAAGCCAAAAAAAAATGACAACTCCAACTACCTTGAAAATGAGAGTTATATACTTACGTTCCGCGAAACGCCTGACAAACTTCCTGCTGATGTGCTTATTGGCACCGGGCGATTCTATGAGAACGGGAAACGCGAGGGACAATACACAATCCGGTAAAGGGCAATAATCAAGACCAAAATGTCCTGAACAAGGCAACCACTATGCTGATTAAAGCAGCAGTTATGAGGGTTCCCAGCCACTTTAATATTGATGACTCCTTTTTTTCTATTAAGGTCTCAATTCTTTGAATATCTTCTTTTGTAGCAAGATATTGTATGTGGGTTTCCAATCTTGCCAGCCGCCCTTCAATATTAGTTCCATCGTCTCCATTAGTTCCATCGCCTCCGTCCTCTGACGTTGCCGAGGTGTTCGGTTCAGGTTGAAATTTTTCCATAGATTTAAGCTGCGACACGCTCATCCCCGTTTTTCGGCCTGCGCAAGCCAGTCCCAAAGAGAACGCGCAGCGTAGCCTGAATATGAAGCTTTCAGCCTGAAAACAACGCCGTTTGCATCTTCAATACGATCATCGCCTTTAATCCCAACATTAATCGCGATAGTTTCTGCGATGACATCTGTAGAGACAAGAAAAAAAAGTGTCTGACATGGAATAGTAATTTGGATATTTGTCTTTAATACGCTTTTTAACATCCTGATTGGCATGATCCAAAACAATAGCAAAAACACACACCTAATTATCCCCCTGATTTTATTCGAAAATTACACACTTAAATTTAAGTCTAAGAAAAACTTAACAAGTTCCCTTGTCTATTTGTATGGTATTCCGCAAGATTATTGCTTACGGTTATGAAACTTTTGTTGCAGAGAAACAACGGCCCTGCCGGGAAACTTTTTAAGTCATTGTTTTGACTACTAATTATGTAATGGTTTCGGAGCTTTAACTGCTAATACAGTATTAATGTTGGCGCCTGGCCATGCCTCGCTGACTGGCAGACGGCGGACCGGTTCGGACGATACCAACTGTGTTCATGCAGCACGTCTGCCGGCAATTGCTTCGCGCAGGCCTTCAAGTAAACCTTCCAGCCTGGCCATGCCATGCTCTACGTCCCGCAGCCGTCCATCCATGCGAACTTCCAGCTGGTCAATGCGCTGGTGGGTATCATCAATGCGCTGGTTAATATCATCAATGCGCTGGTTAGTATCATCCATGCGAACGTCCAGCCGACCAATGCGCTGGTTAATATCATCAATGCGCTGGTTAATATCATCCATGCGCTGATTGGTTTCATCAATGCGAGCGTCCAGCCGATCAATGCGCTGGTTAGTTTCACTGATGCGCTGGTTAGTTTCACTGATGCGTTGTCCCAGGTTTCGCTGACCAGTAAAAATCAGCCCGGCAAGGGCAGCGCCAACGCCTAAAATTCCGATTAACTCAGGGGTCATAGCATCATCAGCATAGTGTAATTCATTGGCGACTTCAAGCGCTTAAAAGACTCTACGAATTGTCCATTGCCAATATTTTGTCCCCACCGGGGTTTTCCCACATTAGACTGCTCCAAATAATTGCTTTTCTTCACCAACAGGCCTCAGGCAGGTAGTTTTTCATCCTTCATCTGAAAACCCTGGCCGTATCCACAGGTAGACTAAGCCCCTTAATATTCAGGAGACAGAGGAGATTTAATGTAGCGACGTGGCAATTTCACTTAAAGGTTTATACTGCATTTTTACTTCTTTTTGGTATTCACGGTTGAAGATTAACTCGATTGCTACCTGGCCACTTTTTTCCAATGCCTTGATCTGTTTCAGTTCGGGTAACGCCTTCGCCAGATATGCGCAACTTGCGGCGGCCAGCACGTCCTCTGCATTTAACAAAGCAGAAACCAAATTCGCGGCGATGAATTCGACACGCTGCTCTAAACCGGGTTGCGGGATGAACTCATCGCCCAGGCTTATTCCCTGATCCAATTTTTCATCCATCAATGTAAGCGCCCGACGCTGGGCCTTCGATAACTGTTGATTGCGATCATATTCAAGAATTGCCGAGCCGTTTAGCTGCACGACCAATAATTCTGGAGATTTATCATTCATATCGTGAATGCCTGGTTCTGATTCGTGAAGACCAGGCATAATAACCTGGTAACCAGGATAATGTGTAGTTCAAAAGAATATATACAGGATAAAGCGGCATAACTGTTGGGGTGGCGAAAACAGCCGAGGTTCCGCAGGCACGTCAGGATAGCGTTCTCATGGAAGGGGTATATCTTCAGCTATTTAAGTCATAAAATAAACAAAAATATCTGACTGGCTAACTACATAAGGAGTCAACGTGAATAATAATTCACAACATGGGTTCGCAACCCGTGCCATACACGCGGGTGCCGCGCCAGATTCTGCCACTGGTGCGCGCGGCACGCCTATTTATCAGTCCACCTCTTTCGTATTTGAGGATTCTGAGCACGCCGCGGCTTTATTTAACCTTGAAAAAGAAGGCTTTATTTATTCGCGCCTGACGAATCCTACCGTAAGCACCTTGCAGGCCCGTATCGCAGACTTAGAAGGAGGAGTTGGCGCGACCTGCACGGCTTCCGGACATTCGGCACAACTGCTCACCTTATTCGGTTTAATGAAAAGTGGCGATGACTTTATCGCCTCCAATAAACTTTATGGTGGTTCTATCACGCAATTTGGTCATTCATTCAAGCGTTTTGGCTGGAACGTTATTTTCGTTGATCCCGTTGATCCGGAAAATTTTCGCAAGGCGATTACATCAAAGACGAAAGCTGTTTTTACCGAGAGTCTGGCGAATCCGGGCGGCATCGTCTGCGATATCGGGGAAATTGCTGAAATCGCACATACGGCGGGTATTCCATGCATCGTCGACAACACCATGGCATCGCCGGCATTATGTAAGCCCTTTGAATATGGCGTTGATATTGTCATACATTCAACCACCAAGTTTTTATCGGGACATGGAAATGCGATTGGTGGCGCCGTGGTGGACAGCGGTAAATTTGATTGGGCACAAAACGATAAATTCAAAGACATTACCGAGCCATGCACGGCCTATCACGGCTTAAACTTCCATAAAGCTTTTGGTGCCATGGCGTTCACCGTCTACAGCCACGCGATAGGGCTGCGTGATTTAGGCCCGGCGATGTCACCGATGAATGCTTATCTTACGTTACTGGGTATTGAGACATTGCCTTTGCGTATGGACCAGCATTCAAAAAATGCCTTGCAAGTTGCCCAATGGCTGGAACAGGACGATCGCGTTAGCTGGGTATCCTATGCCGGCTTACAATCAAGCACCTACCATAAACTGGCACAAAAATATTGCTCGCGGGGTGCCGGAGCCGTCTTTACCTTTGGTGTAAAAGGCGGTTACGACATGGGAATTAAAGCTGTGGAAAGCTGCCAGTTATTTTCACATCTCGCCAACATCGGCGATACGCGCTCATTGATCATCCATCCTGCCTCCACCACCCATCGCCAATTAAGCGAACAGCAGCAGATTGCCGCCGGTGCCGGTCCGGACGTAGTACGCCTTTCAATCGGTTTGGAAGACGTTGCTGATATTATCGCCGACCTGGATCAGGCCCTGACAGCGGCGGCGTAAATGATAACCACGCCTCGCGGCAGGATTCGGGGGGATTTTCTTTACTCTGGCTTTATGGTTTCGCGCTTAAAAATTCTTCAATACGTGCGAAATTTTGTTCCGCATCGTATTCGCCAAGATCAATTAGAGACTCAAGGTATTCATGCTGAAACATCAACATTGACAAAGCGTCCGGGCTTCTAGTATTGCGCGTGCCGAAACTGCGCGTGAAATAGCGGAATGGCTGTGGCAAACGAAACTCAAACTCACTTGCAAGTTTACCTAAATCCTTGGAAGGGCGAAGAATCAAGAGTTGCACGCTCCTGAACTGCTTTCTCGTATCTTCCGAAACCTCTTCAATAAGTTCACTGATACGCTCTATGTTGGCGGCGTCATAATCGAGCAGGTCCAAAAAAATAGCGTCCAGTATAATGCCGATGATCTGTGCTACCGAAGCATACTCAGAAGTCATCGGTTCATCCGGAGTAATCTGAGCACCTTGAAAGCGCGTGGAAATTGCCACCACTCTTGTGGCACCCAGATGCATAGCCGGAGATAGTGGCGCAATGGAACGTATGCCGCCATCTCCGTGCCAGCCATCGTTGAGCTTCACCGCGGGAAACACCAGCGGTAATGCTGCCGAAGCCATGATATGTTCAATGGTAATTTCAACTGAGGCACTGCGACGCCGTGGCCGTTTCCAATGATCGCGTGCCTGGCCCTGTATCCAGGTAATCGATTTGCCAGTGCTGTAATTAGTACTTGGTAATACCGAGCACCTGTAAACGACCGCCAGCGATATTCTGGCGTATCCCCGGTATCGGAAGTGCTGCTTTATTATTGAATTTTTGTTCCAGGTAAAAACGTAATGGCTGGCTATCCAGCAAGCCGCGCGTTTGTGGTGCTAACCGGCTTCCGCCAAGCAGGAAATGAAATCCCCAACGTTATGAAACCAATCAGAAAATAACGGCTATCGGTACGAAAGATATTATCAGTGCCAAGCTCCAGCCAAAATTTCGATAATTCTTCTACGGCCTGACAAAAAGTACCTGGATACGCGGCCAGATATGCCGCGTTTACTGCACCAGCGGAGACCCCGGTGATGACAGGCGGACAAAAATCGGGAAATTCTCTACAAATAAACCGCAGCAAACCTACCTGATAGGCAGCACGCGCACCGCCGCCCGTCATTGCCAGCCCAAGTTCGGAATTGTTGACCATCAATGGTTTAATCTCGATTCGCCTGTTAATCATCAGTGCGACGTTAGCAGCGTGACGACATGAGCCAAAATTCAGGCAGCGAGCATAGTATTTCCATATACATCACGGCGCCAATTTCAGCTCTAACGTTCCGTGCCAACTAACGTGACGCATTGACTCTTAATCGAAGTGGCCGTTTTACAGCTACTTGCAAGTGCCACGTGCTTACGTAAATATAAACGACATGAGCCGCTTATCAAAAAAGTTCTGATTACAATGGACGATATCGATCCACAAGAAACGCGGGAATGGCTTGACGCCCTGCACGCTATTTTGGAAAGCGATGGCGCAAATCGCGCGCACTACATAATCGAACGGCTTATTCACAGTGCGCGGATTGCTGGCGTAAACCTGCCATTTCGTAACACTACGGCCTATGTCAACACCATCCCCGCGGACGCTGAAGAGCGTCTACCCGGCGACCCAAGAATGGAGCATCGCGTGCGTTCACTGGAGCGTTGGAACGCCTTGGCGATGGTAGTCAAGGCCAATAAGAAATTTCCCGAACTGGGCGGACACATATCCACCTATGCGTCCGCGGCGACTTTAATCAGTATCGGTTTCAATCATTTCTTTCGCCCTGCCAGTCGCGATTTTACTGGTGATCTGGTGTATTTTCAGGGACACGCCGCGCCTGGCGTATATGCCCGCGCCTACCTTGAAGGGCGCATAACCGAAGCACAACTGCGGCACTTTCGACGCGAAGTGACAGGTAAAGGCCTATCCTCCTATCCGCACCCGTGGCTGATGCCGGATTTTTGGCAGTTTCCAACAGTGTCAATGGGACTGGCGCCGATTATGGGGATTTACCAGGCGCGGTTTATGGAATACCTGCATGATCGCGGCATCATAGATAAGGGCAATCGTAAAGTATGGGTATTCACAGGTGATGGAGAAATGGATGAACCAGAAGCCCTTGGCGCCATTTCATTAGCGGCGCGTGAAGAACTCGACAATTTGATCTTCGTCATCAACTGCAACTTACAGCGATTGGACGGTCCGGTGCGCGGCAACGGCAAAATTATCCAGGAACTGGAAGGTAACTTTCGTGGTGCCGGCTGGAACGTCATCAAGGTACTCTGGGGAGGGAACTGGGATCCATTACTGGCGCGCGACAAAGAAGGAATTCTACGCAAACGCATGGAAGAGGCCCTGGACGGCGACTACCAAAACTATCGGGCCAAGGGCGGCGCCTATGTGCGGGAACATTTCTTTGGGAAATATCCTGAACTTGTAAAACTTATCGCACACATGACCGATGATGATATTTGGCGCTTAAACCGTGGTGGCCATGATCAGCAAAAGGTATACGCGGCCTACGCGGCAGCGGTAAAACATCGTGGCCAACCGACGGTTATTTTAGCCAAAACGGTAAAAGGCTATGGCTTAGGCAAAAGCGGTGAAAGTATGAATATCGCGCATCAACTAAAAAAACCCGCGAAAGATTCGCTGATCGCGTTTCGAGACCGTTACCGCATCCCATTCAAAGATACAGAACTGGAAGACGTGCCTTTTTATAAGCCGCCGGACGACAGTGCCGAGATGCGTTATTTGAAAAAGTTACGCGACAAATTACGCGGAGAATTACCGAAGCGCGACAGCCCGGAAATCGATTTACAAATTCCCCCCATCGGGATTTTCAAAGACCTGCTGGCGGGAAGCAACGGCCGCGAAAAATCAACCACCACGGCATTCGTTAGAATCCTGTTCGCCCTGACGCGGGAGCAGTCCATTGCCAGGCACATCGTGCCGATCGTACCCGACGAAGCGCGCACGTTTGGCATGGAAGGACTATTTCGCAGCATGGGAATTTACGCGCACAAAGGACAACTCTACGATCCCGTCGACGCGGACGAATTATTGCCCTATCGTGAGGGCCGGGCTGGCCAGATTTTAGAAGAAGGAATTACAGAAGCGGGCGCCATGTCTTCCTGGATTGCCGCGGCCACGTCTTACAGCTCCCATAACATGCCGATGATCCCGTTTTATATCTTTTATTCCATATTTGGTTTTCAGCGCGTGGGTGATCTGGCCTGGGCGGCGGGCGACAGCCGCGCGCGCGGTTTTTTAATTGGTGGCACTGCCGGTCGCACCACCCTGGCGGGCGAGGGGCTACAACATCAGGACGGCCACAGCCACCTGTTGGCATCCACGATTCCAAACTGTTGCGCCTATGATCCCGCTTTCGCGTATGAACTCGCGGTAATCGTGCATCACGGTCTTGAGGCCATGTACATAAAGCAACTGGACCAGTTCTATTACATTACCGTGATGAATGAAAACTACGCGCAGCCAGCAATGCCCGCAGATTGCAAAGAAGGCATCGTACGGGGGATGTACCTGTTGCGCAAAAACACATCTCCCGGTACGCTGTCGGCCGCTCCGGG
Source organism: Gammaproteobacteria bacterium (assembly GCA_963422595.1). GTDB lineage: Bacteria > Pseudomonadota > Gammaproteobacteria > UBA4575 > UBA4575. The sequence continues at coordinate 259,181 of OY730298.1, read as the reverse complement.
AGGCAGGGCGCGCGTTCAATTACTGGGTAGTGGCGCCATACTGCGAGAAGCGATACGCGCGGCAGAACTGCTACAGCAGGATTTTAATATCGCGGCCGATATCTGGAGCGTCACCAGCTTTAATCAGCTGCGCAGGGACGGCATGCAAGTGCAGCGCTGGAATATGCTGCATCCGCAGAGTGCGCGGAAAATTCCATACGTGGAACAATGCCTGCATGCTTCACCAGGCCCGGTTATCGCGGCTTCAGACTACATGAAAATTCATGCCGATCAAATTCGCCCATATGTAAAATCAAAGTACATAGTCCTGGGCACAGATGGTTTTGGACGCAGCGATACGCGCCAGCGACTACGCAGCTTCTTTGAAGTAGACGCTCGTCACATCGTGCTGGCCGCCATACACGCGCTGGTGGCTGAAGGGACAATTGATAAATCCTTGATCAGTGCCGCGCTTAAAAAATACGACATCGATCCGGAAAAACCCGACCCTGCACTTTCCTAGAACAAACCATGACCGCACTTAAAGACATACACGTTACCGGTATCGAAGCACACAGTTTCATCACTATAGTAGAAGTACTGGTTAACGTTGGCGATAAGGTAGCAACCAATCAACCACTGGTCACCATTGAAAGCGAGAAAGCCATGATAGATTTCCCATCGCCATACAATGGGAAAATCCAAAAAATACATATAACGGCAGGCGTCGAAGTTACAGAAGGTAGTCCCCTGGTGACTCTTGAAATAGCGAGTGCAGGCGATACCTCGCAACCAACGCAAGCTGAAAAAACTGCCGCCAGTCTCGACCATAATCAAGCGATCGAAGCTGCGACCACCAGGCATCCAAGCCCGGCGGTGACGGGCCAGCCGGTGCCACCTTTATCTCAAAGCTCCGATGCTGCCTACGCCAGTCCGGGCGTATACAAATACGCACGTGAATTAAGTGCAGACCTCAGTGCGGTGTCGGGGAGCGGCCGCCAACAACGGATAACGATAGAAGACGTGCAGAATTACGTGCGCAAAAATTTACGCGCCGTCGATGCCACTGCAACCGAGTCACTGGATTTTTCAGCCTACGGTGAAACTGAAGCCATAGAGCAAACCAGGATACAAAAACTGACCGCAAAAAATATATTAGCCGCGTGGCAGAGCATTCCACGTGTAACGCATTTCGACACAGCGGACATTACACTACTGGAACATCATCGAAAGCAGCTGGCCAAAAAAACAAAACTCACGCCGCTGGCATTCGTGATAAAAGCCATGGTCGCGACACTCAGGCAATTTCCTCAATTCAATGCCTCACTTGATGCTGTATCAGAACGACTTATCTATAAAAAATATTTCCATATAGGCATTGCCGTGGATACGCCGCATGGATTGCTGGTGCCGGTATTACGCGATGTCGACAAAAAAAACCTCCGGCAAATTGCCATGGAACTGGTAGAAATAAGCAGTCTCGCGAGACAAAGAAAACTCACCCCACAACAAATGGGGGGCGCCAGCATAACCATTTCCAGCCTGGGTAATATAGGCGGGCGAGCCTTCACGCCAATAATCAACCCCCCTGAAGTCGCCATCCTCGGAGTATCCAAAATGGTGATACAAGAGAGCTCCACGGCAACTGGTGCGGCGCGCAAAAAGCTACTGCCTCTTTCCTTATCGTATGATCATCGGGTCATTAACGGCGCCGATGCGGCGCGTTTTTGCACACACGTAAAGGCTATTCTGGAAGACATATGGAGGCTTATTTTATAGCAACCTTTATGCGCACCGGGATTCATAAAGACCTCAAAGCCGATGAATATCAGGTTTTGCCGCCGCCTGCGGGTGTGCCTTTATGGGTTGAAAATGATCACGAAACGCCGCTAGAAACCTAAGCCGATTGCGGCAGCGGTCAGCGTGACAAGGCATAAGCCACATTATCCGTACTCAACAAAATAAATGGCCGCACCTAAACCGACAAGCGCAATTTCCACCACGCTTATCCACAACAACATATAAGTAACTCTTCTGCCAGCAGGTGTTAACGGCTGCCAGATATGCTGCTTGTAATATCGCCAGGGAGCAAACCATGCCCAACGTTTCCAGTGCACCAGATAGACCTGAATCTCCTCGGCCCATTTAGTCAGGCTTTTGTCTGCCTCATGCAATCTCGTTAACCGTTCGGCTTCTGCCACGCCCTCAAATACTTCGGTAATAATAAGTCTGGAACCCTCGGGTATGGCCTCTATAGAAAACCTGGTACAGGATTTCAGGCCCTGGTGATAATGAATTTCCACACCGGTTGGATGCGTATATACCTCCAAATCAGTCGCAATTTTGAAAGCCGGAATTTGACTATGATTCACCACCTCCATGCGGTATCTTCGGGCCGCTGTTTTTTCCCACTTTTCAAATACTAAATAAGGATTTATACGCAACAATCGCTCCGTATCCCGGCAAAATTCCAATAGCAAGGTTTCGTCTACAGGAGTTTTAAACTCCGCCCATGCCTTATCCTCACGTTCCTGCAAGCCTGCTCCATCAAACATCAGGATATGGCACTTGTAACAGCGGCGCGGTCAATCGACTGGAAACTGCTTTTGTTGCCATGCGCGAACTTAAACCAGGCATACCCCTGGGGCGAGGCGAACCCATTACCACCAGATCAAAAATGGATTCCCTACAGGCATTGATCAGGCACTTTTCAGGGCTACCCGACACAACCTTATGGGTAGCTTGCACGCCCAACCGCATAAACTGACTATGTATGCGCTCAATGTGCTGATTTACCTCGTTGTCAAGCTCTGCTTCCAGATAGTCACCAAATTGTTTACGTGTTGAACTACTACTAAGCCAATCATCACCCAGCATATACTGCCAAAATTCCGGCACTACCAACAAATGTGTGACGCGCGTATCACGCGCATAGATTTCAAACACCTTCCGTTCAGCCGCTTGAGCGCCAGCCGTGCCGTGACTGGCGAGCAATATGCTGGGTACGTGACTCATTCTTTACAGCGTAATAACTACCTGGTTTTCAACACCGGTTGGGGGTCGGTGACAAAACCGGCCAGGGAATACCGCAAAGCGCGCGTCATCGCCAGCGTAGCTGTCCGACACAGTTCGCCAATAGCCTTCCTAATATGCCAGATACACTAAAAGCGCGATTGCCAAAGCCAGAATTAACGCGATGAAATCCTCTGCCCGATCATTGTTAAATACAGACAAGGCAGAGCCTCGATCGAATTTTTGCGCATCCTCATCCATACCAGAGCTCCTAAATAGTTTCTGAAATCAACAGCATCACCACCACCAAAGATAATACCGCCTTAACCAAACCTACAATGCCACCAATTACCGCTGGTTGGCCTCCCGCCTGGCGCATTGCGGAAACCGTAATTTGCATGCCGAGCCCAACCAGGCCAAAGGCAAATAACCACGTAATCCAATTACGAAACGCCTTAATCTTATTAGCCGTGTGGCGCACCGCCTTATGCGATTTTCTGAGCACCCGGCTGGCCTTTTTAGAAAGCACCCCGGCATTCACCAAACCGCGCAAAGTATCGTCATCCTCAATGCTCATGACTTTGCCGTGCTCCACCAATCGTTGCAGTGCCTGCTCACGGTCTTGTCGTTGCACCTTATCAGCTTCACTTGTCAATAACGCGATCTCCCCCGGCCGCAACAAATTCTCCTCATCAAAACCGGTCGCCGCAGTATTACCAAAGTACTTGCCTTTATAATGATTCGCCGGCGCGAACATACCGGTAGTAGACAATGCGAACAACAAGATAAAGCCCAACACGAAAACCGGAAATTTTCCAAACATCACCTTTCCCACGTTCACACGTGTTGAGACCACGTCCTCTTTTTTGACATACCAGATTGCCAGCCACAACACGATAATCGGCAAAATAAGCACTCGGGTAATATTGAAAATCTCCGCGACCTTAAGCGTCTCAATACCGTCCGGCTGATAGGCAAGTGCCGCCCCCGCAACTTGCGCCGAATTTAATATTCCCGTACCTGCCCAGGCGCCGAATTGCACGTGGGACATGCCTAACAAATGGCCCACCATGGGGAATACAAACATACATATCACCCCCCATAGCAAGATAGTGCCAATGGTATAAGCAATTTCTATAGACTTCGCTTGCACCACAGGTGCTGAAGCCACGGTCGCGGAGACTCCGCAAACCCCCATGCCGGCGGAGAGCACTCCCCCCATAGAGCTGGGAATTTTCATACGTGCGCCCAGCCACAGCACCAGCCCGACCGAACCGAGCACGAAAAAACCAATCATAACAATGGACAAGGCGCCAAGGTTTCTAAGTTCCGCGGCACTATACAGAGTGCCCAGCAAAATAACCCCGGTTTTTAATCCAAGACGCGACAACCTCACGCCGTTCTTTGCCCAATGCGGAATCCTGAAAACATTAACCACGATGATGCCGGTTAAAATGCCCAACACCACGTAATTCAACCCTAATATAGTATGTAAATGCTTGCCAGTACCTCCAATTTCCCCCATAGACTTGCTGACTACCGCTACCTCGGGGGCCAGAAACCAGCGCACCAACATCGTAATTAATAAAATGAACATGGCACCCGCAATAGTGGACAGATAATAATCAAAAGCCCCCTCTTTATGAGTGCCGAACCATTGCCACGTGCCGAACGCCACAGAAAAAATCCCAAAATACAAAGGCAGCGACGTAATCTCCCCAAAATATTTATAGCCAGATCCACCCAGATGCCCGATATACACAGCTAAAATATTGGTTTCGGCCAAAGCCCAGATACCCAACATGAAGAAACCCATCACACATAGCGCGGATGATTTTTTGGTATAGATCATAAAATAACTCCCCCGCTCTCTATCGTTACATTAACTCCGCGGCCGCGCATAAATAATAACAAAAATAACCCCATCGTCTTTGCTTATTACAGACAGACACCAGAGCGATAACGGCGCATAACAACCAGTGCCGAAACCAGCGGAGGCGTATCCTCCGGTTGGGTCATGTAAGCGGCAACGCGGCAAACACTGACGTACCTTCAGGCAGCGGCGCACAGGCCCTGATTATGAGTCGTCACATAACTTCGGTAACATAGCTCTTTACCGCAACTGCCAACCACCAGAATTTTATCGCTTGACGTCATGCGCTCAATAATTTCAATCTCCAATTTATCCAAAGTCTACGCCAGCGGACAGCGCGCACTTAGCAACATAAATTTAGACGTTCGCGCAGGTGAAATCCTGGCTTTACTTGGCCCTAACGGCGCCGGAAAAACCACGTTAATCTCAATAATTTGTGGAATTGTAAATAGTAGTGAAGGTTCAGTAACCGTAGACGGGCATGACATCACCGACAAATATCGCATTACCCGCAGCATGATCGGACTGGTGCCGCAGGAACTCACCCTGGGCATGTTCGACACCGTGTGGAATACAGTGTGTTTCAGTCGGGGGTTATTTGGCAAGAGTCCCGATACCGTCTACCTCAAACGGCTACTTGAAGATTTATCCCTTTGGGATAAAAAAGACAGTGAAATCATGCTGTTATCAGGCGGCATGAAGCGCCGCGTACTGATTGCCAAGGCATTATCCCACCAACCCCGCATATTATTTTTAGACGAGCCCACCGCTGGCGTAGACGTTGAATTGCGCAAAAACATGTGGAACATCGTGGCACGACTGCGACAATCTGGCGTCACGATTATTTTAACCACACACTACATAGAAGAGGCCGAAGCCATCGCTGACCGTGTCGGCGTGATCAACAAAGGTAAATTATTGATTATTGACGACAAAGAAAAGCTGAAACATGAATTGGGCAAGCGTCAAATGGTCATCGAGTTAGAACAGGCGATAACAGTAATTCCTGAATCTTTATCCCCCTGGGCGCTGGAATTATCACCGCAAGGCACGCGGCTCACGTACACATACAGCGCGCCTGCGGGCATCGCCGAATTACTACGTGCCTTAGAGCACGCCGAACTATCGCTTAAAGACATTGTTACCTCACAGACCTCCCTGCAAGACATCTTTATCAACCTGGTAAACAGCGAATGATAAATACTCATGCCGTGCGGGTGATTTATAAATACGAAATGTTGCGCGCCTGGGACACAGTGATGCAGAGTTTTGCGGCGCCGGTTATTTCTACCATGCTGTACTTTGTGGTATTTGGTTCGGCCATCGGGGAACGCATAGAAACCGTGCAAGGTATTTCTTACGGGGCCTTTATTGTGCCCGGTTTGATGATGCTCGCCTTGCTCACGCAGAGCGTCGCGAATGCCTCTTTCGGTATTTATTTTCCGCGCTTCACCGGCACCATTTATGAACTATTATCGGCGCCAGTGTCGTTTATTGAAATTCTGATAGGCTACGTTGGTGCGGCAGCCACCAAATCCTTACTGATAGGCGCCATTATTCTGGCGACCGCAGGGTTTTTTGTCGAGCTTAACGTTGCACATCCCGTGTGGATGCTCGGCTTTCTACTACTAACCTGCATTTCCTTCAGCCTGCTCGGATTCATCATCGGGCTTTGGGCCGACAATTTTGAAAAACTGCAACTCATTCCCATGCTGATAATCACGCCATTAGTATTCCTGGGCGGCAGTTTCTACACCATTGACATGCTGCCCCCGGTCTGGCAAACCGTAAGCCTGTTCAATCCAGTAGTATATTTAGTAAGCGGTTTTCGCTGGAGTTTTTACGAAGTCGCGGACGTCAGCCCTGGGGTCAGCTTATTCATAGTACTACTATTTACAGCCGGCAGTCTCATCATCGTATGGTGGATATTCAAGACCGGCTATCGGCTAAAACAATAAAGCATCACCAGCATAGCGGCGCCAGATCAATGGCAAACAGGGCTCACCAGTGCCGGAGTAAAAACCTCTAACTCTACAGCCAACCGACGTTACTGGTGGGCCCGGTAGGACTCGAACCTACGACCAAAGGATTATGAGTCCTCTGCTCTGACCAACTGAGCTACGGGCCCCTTGAGATACAGACACAGGAATGAAAATCTACTCTGCTTCAAGAAAACTGCGTAATTGTTCCGAACGGCTTGGGTGCCTTAATTTGCGCAAGGCCTTCGCCTCGATTTGGCGAATACGCTCGCGCGTCACGTCAAACTGCTTACCCACCTCTTCCAACGTATGATCGGTATTCATATCAATACCAAAACGCATACGTAACACCTTAGCCTCACGCGGCGTAAGGGAAGCCAGAATCCCGCGCGTAGCCTCACCCAAGCCCTCAAAGGCAGCGGAATCGACTGGCGACTCGACGGTTGAATCTTCAATAAAATCACCAAGATGAGAATCCTCATCATCGCCTATCGGGGTTTCCATAGAAATTGGCTCCTTGGCAATTTTTAAGACCTTGCGCACTTTATCCTCGGGCATTTCCATACGTTCAGACAACTCCTCCGGAGTAGGTTCACGCCCCATTTTCTGCAACATCTGACGAGAAATACGATTCAGCTTATTTATAGTTTCAATCATATGCACGGGGATGCGAATAGTGCGCGCCTGATCCGCAATCGAACGGGTAATGGCCTGCCGGATCCACCACGTGGCATAGGTAGAAAATTTATAACCACGACGGTACTCAAACTTATCCACGGCCTTCATCAAACCGATGTTACCCTCCTGAATCAGATCCAGAAACTGCAAGCCCCGGTTAGTGTACTTCTTGGCGATGGAAATAACCAAACGCAGATTAGCCTCAACCATTTCCTTCTTGGCGCGCCGCGCCTGGGCTTCACCAGTCGACATACGGCGATTAATGTCGCGGATCTCGCTTATAGTCAGGCCAGTCTCATTTTCAACGGCAACAAGTCGTTCCTGCTCCTTTACAATTACAGACTCCAGACTGAGCAGGCGTTTTTTGTATTTCGCGCGCGATTTGGCATGTGCAGCAACCCATTCCGTGTTGGTCTCATTACTGGTAAATGTTTGCACAAACTTCGCGCGCGGCATTTTTGCCTCACGCACGCAAACCTGCATGATCAGTCGTTCATGCGCACGGATGCGATCCACCATATTACACAGATCAGTGGTAAGCAGATCTACCAGTTTCGGCACCAGCTTGACGTGAGTGAAGTGCTGCGCAAGCTGTTCGCGCAGCTTGCTGCGTTTTTTAGAGCTATTACTGGCACTGCAAAGCCTGGTGTAAAGCCTCTCCATTTTCCTGAAATAGGCACGCACCTCTTTAGGGCTGGGACCGGTATCCGGTTCATCATCGTTTTTGTTTTTTTCATTTTTTTTAGCCTGGTTTGCCGGTGTAGAGGGGGGGCGCACCACGTTGGCATTTTCATTCGGATCAACAAAACCAACCATAATGTCAGTTAAACGCAGCTTTTCGGACTTCACGCTGGCGTAGAAAGCCAACAATTTTTCTATGGTAGCCGGATAATGCCCAATCGCTGATAACACCTGACGCAGGCCATCCTCTATACGCCTGGCAATTTTAATTTCGCCTTCACGAGTCAGCAGGTTGACAATGCCCATTTCGCGCATATACATACGCACCGGGTCGGTAGTGCGGCCAAATTCATTATCCACGGTAGCCAGTGCGGCCGCGGCCTCTTCCACCACGTCGTCATCCGTAGCAGCATCATCGGTAAGCAACAGACTATCAGCATCAGGTGCTTGTTCGTGCACATTAATGCCCATGTCATTAATCATGCTTACGATACCTTCGATTTGTTCAGGATCGACGATGCCGCTGGGTAAATGATCATTTACCTCGGTATAAGTAAGAAAGCCCTGCTCCTTACCTTTTGCGATGAGCTGTTTAATACTGGATTGTTGAGTCTCGTCCATTCAATACCAACCTTGAAGCCAGAACGTTGGGAGCTTAATGTAGCTAAACTGAAAAGTATAGCAGAAAATATCCGCATAGTGACTTACCCGGTGTGATTATTTATACCACGTCCTGATATGTGCCGGCACCGCTGCCAGTCCATTTTCTGCTCTGGTGGCTTGACATTATGTTACAAAGATTGCCAGCATTGACAGTGTTACCCGGTGGGCCGGCTTATGCATAACGAGTGATAACCATGAAAGTGCAAATTAAATGGATAGGGCAGCGGCGGTTTATAGCCGAAACCGGCAGTGGGCACACCATTCAGATGGATGGACCGCCGCACCATGGTGGCCAGAATCTGGCGGCGCGCCCCATGGAAATGGTATTGGCAGGCCTGGGGGGATGCAGCGCCTTTGACGTGGTAGAGATATTGCAAAAGTCGCAACAATCCGTAGCAGACTGTCACATCACCATAGAAGCCACACGTGCCGACAAAATTCCAGCCGTATTTACCCACGTTCACCTGCACTTTGTGGTGGGCGGCACAAATCTGAACGCAAGGTTTGTAAAGCGCGCCGTAGAGCTATCCATGCAAAAATACTGCTCGGTGGCAATAATGTTACGTAGCAGCGTAGATATATCCTATGATTATGCAATACTGGAAGCTGACAACTAACGCCACCCGACGTGGCAAATCTTCCGGCAACCACGACATCTACAGAGATACTGCCATCAAGGCACCTGGGCTTAACCACATTACCAAGACCTTAAGTATTAATTTTTATGATATTCGTTATACGCAAACGCCGACGCAGCAACGGGAATATCTGCAATATATAGATGCAACCTACGGCACGCGACGCTTACAACGGGTACTTGCCGAAGTTGCCGCAATCATCGGCGCCAATATTTTACATGTAGCCACGCACGACTATGAACCACGTGGTGCCAGTGTTGCCTGCCTGATCTCGGAACAGCCAGTGATGACTGCCGCTGCTACCTCCCGGCGCAACGCGCGCGCGGAGGTGGCAGTCGGCGCGTTAAAAAAATCGGCAATGGCGCACCTGGATACCAGCCACGTAACGGCGCATACCTATCCCGAGTGTCGTTCCGGTAACGGCATTAACACGTTTCGCGCCGACCTGGACATATCCACCTGTGGGCGCGTATCTCCGCTGCAGGCCCTGAACTATCTGATCGACAGTTTTGACGCAGACATCGTGATACTGGACTATCGGGTGCGCGGATTTACGCGCGACACGGCCGGACGGAAATATTACCTCGATCATGACATTCGCTCAATGCAGGATTTTTTATCGGCTCGTATCAGCAAGCAGTACCGCATGACAGACATGAACCTGGCGTCGGAAAACATCTTTCATACCAAAATGCTGTTACGCCATTTCAACATAGACAACTACCTGTTTGGAAACGACAGAAATGCATTGCAGGCGCATCAGTTAGCCGCCATCAGGCAGCAGCTCAAACAGGAAATGGACGACATATTTTATGCGCGTAACGGCCCCGACTAGGGGCGGTTACAGCCAATAAGCGGTATTAGTCATTACCTTCGATGCCGCGCCCATCAACAACCTGGCGGGTTTTGGAAGCTCATGTGCGCCGGCATCCTGCGCGGCCTTATCGTGCCGGGCCTCATCCTCACGCATTTTTGACAAGATAGCGCGACTCTTCTCATCCCGCTTCGGCAGGCGCGCAAGATGCCTGTCAAGGTGTTGCACCACCTGTCGTTCCGTCTCCGAGATAAACCCCAGACTCCATTTATCACCCAAGGCGCCGGTGGCCGCGCCGATGGCATAAGAACCCACATACCAAAGTGGATTCAGTACACTGGGACGATGCCCCAGTTCCGCGAGTCGTTGTTCACACCAGCTCAAATGAGCCTGCTCTTCGGCGGCCGAGGCGCGCATTTTTTGTTTTATTATCTGGTCGCGCGCGGTGCACGCATGCCCGTGATAAAGCCCCTGCGCGGCAATCTCGCCAGCGTGGTTTACGCGCATAAGTTGCGCAGAAAGCCGTTTATCGGCGTGGTTTAACTCCGTCTTCGAGTTAATCCGGTCGGCTGGTGATGGTGCAGACTGCACATTGGGGGTTGCCAGCGCAGTACGCAACCCCTGCCCAACCTGTGCCAACAAGCGATCAATAAAGTTATAATCACGCACGTGCAGAGTATAGCAGTTGTTGCGCCAACAGGCTGATCGGGTGGCAGACGACAATGGGTTGGTTGCGGTGCCGTAACTGCGTCCGAAAATGCAGTGCGCAGCCAACGTTACTGGTGACCAGGTACGCGGCATCGCTGCATTGTAATTCGGCAATTTTATTATGGATTAACTTATCCGCAAGTTGCACCTGCGTGAGCGTATTGATGCCGCCGGCGCCACAACAACTCAATTCGTCCTGAAAAAATCTGAGTTTGATACGCGGAATCCTGTTAAGCAACGTCTCCACCACCTGCGCGTTTTCAGCAGCCAGGCTTTGAGTGCAGGGTTTATGGACAAACACCTGCCTTGGCAGCGGCTTAAATTTCAAGTCGTGCTTATTAATCTCCTGCAACACAAAGGCATTAACATCCATATGCTTGTGGATGAGACTGGCTGTCGCGGCCTCGTTTAATAATTGCGGATAACGGTTTAAGTGCGCACCGCAGCCGGTAGCCATAGAAACCAATACGTCACAGTGCTGCTCGGAGCAGGCGCGCGAGAACTTACGCATTAACAGCCTGGCCTGTTTCAAGTAACCGCTGTGTTGGTGCAAGGCACCGCAGCAGCACACCGGGTTTATTACCACTACGGTGCAGCGTAAGGCTCGCAGGACAACCTCCGCTGCCGCCCTGCTGGTATCTGCAAACAGCTCACTCGCGCACGGATTTATCAGAGCCACCCGGGTTTCAACATCAGCATTAGTCGCCGGTAATTTGGCAACGGTGGTTGCAAAATCGGCTTTTTGTGGTGGTGGAATGAACCTGAATACGCGCAACCTGTGCGGAAATTTTGTGGCAAGCCGGATTAATAACTGGTAAATACCCGGCAAACGACACATACCAAGTACGTTTTTAACGCAACTGCGGACGTGGGTTTGAGTTAACACCAAAAACAGCAGCGACTGCTTCAATCGGTATAGCCAGGAGTGTCGTTTGCGGGTAACGGCGCGTCCGGCATCAAGAATCATTTCATATTGCACGTTTGCCGGACACACCGTCTGACAACTCAGGCAACCCACGCACTGATCGAGATGCCGTACCAAAGTTGCGGTCGGCGGTAATACACCCTCATGTAAGGCACGCACCAGGGCGATACGCCCACGCGGAGATTCAGCTTCATTGCGCGCCACCGCGTAGGTTGGACAATGCGGCAGACACAAGCCACACATCACGCATTGATCCGCGGCCCTGATAACATCCTGCCTGGCAAAGCCATGGTCAGCATCACTTGTTGAATATTCAGATAATACAGCCATGGCCATAATCATGCTAAAACAGAATTACCCACATAGAGACCGGCCCCGGTGCCGGTACTGAATAACAATTATTACGATTATCCTGTTCATCCCGTTCACGCCGATAAATTTAAATATTCAACAATGACCAATAATTTGCCTTAATATAACCCAATCATGTGTTACTACCAACGCCACCTTTTCATGTGCCTGAATCAACGCGAAGACAAGCCCTGTTGTCAGGATCATGACGCTGCAAGGCTGCGCGCCTATGCCAAAAACAGAACCAGACAATTGAAAATTGCCGGGCCGGGCGGCGTGCGCGTCAACCAGGCCGGCTGTCTCGATCGTTGTGACGAAGGCCCGGTGGCCGTGGTCTATCCCGATGCCGTCTGGTACACCTACAAAGACGAAAGCGATATAGATGAAATCATCAGCAGACACTTACTGGGCGGTGAAATAGTCGAGCGTTTAAGAATCTGACACCCTGTCACCCAACATCTTTGCCCCTCTGATGTGCACCAATTAATACCTATTTAGAGGAATATAGATGCTAAATAGAGATATTTAGCGACAAAAACCCGTAAATTAGTTGACAGTAATAAAAAAATATTAGAACATACGGATATTCTGATAGTACAAATACTTATCGGAACTCCTCCAACTACTTTTGGTAGACCTTATTAAGCGCGGATTGCAAGTTTCCGCGCTTTTTTTATTTGCGGCAACGTCCCTTGTCAGCACGGGCTTTTTTCGATACTATGCTCGGCTTTGCGATGCGGTTAAACCTGTAAACCTGAGACCATGACCACAATCAGTACCAAACCTGCCGAAGTAAAGCGCGACTGGTATCTTATAGATGCCACGGACAAGATTCTGGGTCGATTGGCCAGTGAGGTCGCAAAGCGGCTCAAAGGCAAGCACAAGCCGATCTATACACCGCACGTGGACACTGGCGACTGCATCGTGGTTATCAATGCCGAAAAAGTGCGCGTGACCGGCAACAAAATTGAAAACAAGGTCTACCACCGTTATACCGGCTATGTCGGTCACCTTAAATCCACGCGCCTTGGCGAAATGCTGGCAAAGCATCCGGAGCGCGTGATTGAAAGTGCGGTCAGGGGCATGCTGCCTAAAAACCCACTGGGACGATCAATGTTTCGTAAATTGAAAGTATATAAAGGCCCTGAACATAAACACGCGGCGCAAAGCCCGCAAACACTGGAACTTTAATATTTATGACGGCACGTCAATTTTACGGTACCGGTCGCCGCAAGAGCTCCACGGCGCGAGTCTACCTGCGTCCCGGCAGCGGCACTATCACCATTAATTTGCGCGCCCTGGAGCGCTACTTCGGACGCGAGACCGCGGGCATGATTATTCGCCAGCCGCTTGAAATATCCGACCTGGTTGATACGTTTGATATCGACGTCAAAGTAAAAGGCGGCGGTGCCAATGGGCAGGCCGGCGCTATTCAGCTTGGTATCGCGCGAGCCCTGCTGCGTTACGATGAAGGCCTGCGCACACCGTTACGTCAACACGGCTTTCTTACCCGGGATGCCCGCGAGGTGGAGCGTAAAAAGGTCGGTTTGCGCAAGGCACGCAAGAAAGAACAATACTCTAAACGCTAGCCCCCGGTCATTCAACCCCGCGGTCGCTCAACCAGGTGCGGAGGTAGCCCTCTCATCTCCACAGCGCGGTTAATGGCAACCACGGTAACCGATGTTTTAACTGATACTGGTGGGGCCCTGCCCGCTACCGAGTATCAGCACGTCCGCAGGGCGCAAGGCAAATATCCCTGCCGTCACGACGCCGGCAAGGTTATTTAACTCCCGCTCCATGGCCACCGGATTGAGAATCTCAAGATTATGAATGTCCAGAATAAAATTACCATTATCAGTGGTAAACCCCTCTCTCCACTCCGGTACGCCGCCTTGTTTTACCAGTTGCCTGGCGACGTAACTTCTCGCCATGGGGATTACCTCTAAGGGCAGTGGGAAGCCACCCAGCACCTCCACCAGTTTAGAGTCATCCACTATACAGACAAATTTTTTACTGGCAGCGGCGATGATTTTTTCGCGCGTCAGGGCACCTCCGCCGCCTTTAACCAGGTATTTATGACATGTCGCCGCATCCGCCCCATCCACGTACAGTGGCAGCCCGGCAACGTGATTCAAGTCCAAAACCGGTATACCATGCCGGTTTAATCGCTGTGCCGAAGCCTCGGAACTTGCCACTGCGCCATCAATTTTACCCTTAACAGTGGCCAGGGCGTCGATGAAGTAATTCGCAGTGGAGCCGGTGCCGACGCCGATCACGTCGTCAACCTGTATATAATCCAGGGCCGCTTCGGCGGCTACCTGCTTGTTTTTTTCTACCGACATTATATATATGGAATCAAGTGCGTAAATCATACCCACAGTCACCGTAAAAAGCATGGAGAATTACGCCGGTACTGTATATTGTGTGAACCCACCAGGGGCCGGGGCGTACAGGTACGGCACAGGCCTGGTTTTCAAACACCTGATTGGTACTGTCGTCGCGGACTGAAACATGGTTAATGCAGCACTCATACGCAAAATAGACAACAGCAAAGTCTATGACGTGGCAGTGCCGTCCGCATTAGACTTTGCGCCAGCGTTATCGGCGCGATTAGCCAACCGGATTTATTTGAAGCGGGAAGATCAGCAATGCGTATTTTCGTTCAAACTCCGCGGCGCGTATAACAAAATTGCGCATTTATCGGCAACCGAACTCCAACGAGGCGTAATCGCGGCGTCGGCAGGCAATCACGCCCAGGGTGTGGCATTGGCGGCGCGCAAACTCAAGGTGCAGGCCACCATCATCATGCCCCGCACCACGCCGCGCATCAAAGTGGAATCCGTAATTGCCCTGGGTGCTTGCGTGGTACTGCATGGTGACACCTACGATGACGCCTACGCGCATTCTCAGCAACTGGCGCGGCAACGTGGGCACGTCTACGTGCATCCATACGATGATGAAGACGTAATCGCCGGGCAGGGCACTGTCGCCAAAGAAATTTTGCAGCAGGCCGCGGCGAAAATAGACGCAATATTCATCCCGATTGGTGGTGGCGGGTTAATTGCCGGTATGGCGGCGTATATCAAACACCATCGTCCGGCGGTCACAGTAATTGGCGTTGAGCCGCAGGACGCGCCAACTATGCACGCGGCACTACAAGCGCAGGCTAGAGTACAGTTACCGGAAGTCGGAATCTTCGCCGATGGAGTCGCGGTGCGACAAATTGGTGAACAGACTTTTAGAATCGCCAGACACCTTATTGACGCAGTGATACTGGTGAGCACCGATGAAATATGCGCTGCCATTAAAGACATATTTGACGAAACACGCTCGTTATCAGAGCCGGCCGGCGCATTGGCCGTGGCTGGCATCAAGCAATACATCGCCAGAGAAAAAGTAGTTGATAAAACGCTCATCGCGATTAATAGCGGCGCCAATATCAATTTTGACCGCTTACGTCACGTGGCGGAACGCGCCGAGCTTGGCGAGCGGCGTGAAAGCCTGTTCGCGGTTACCATTCCTGAAAAACCCGGCAGTTTCCTGAAATTTTGCAGCTTACTGGGCAGCCGCGGGATCACCGAATTTAATTACCGATACGCCGATACAAATGCAGCACATATATTTGTTGGCGTAAACGTGGAAGCTGCGGATATCGGGAAACAACAGCTGTTGCGGAGTATGCAACAGGCTGGGTACTCGGCACTGGACATCTCGGATAATGAAATGGCCATTTTACATTTGCGCTATATGGTAGGGGGGCGCTGTCCCGAATTACGCGATGAAACCTTATTCCGATTTGAATTTCCGGAGCGCCCCGGCGCGCTATTACAATTTCTTGAGACCGTGGGTCAGGAATGGAATATCAGTTTATTTCACTATCGCAATCACGGCGCCGCCTATGGGCGCGTGCTGGTCGGTATACAAGTGTCCATGCAGGAACGGCCTCGCTTTGAACAATTTCTGCAAAAACTGGGCTACCGCTATTGGGAAGAGACCGACAACCCCGCGTATAAACTATTTTTAGGTTGAGCCGTACACGCCCCAAACGAGCGACCCAGGGCATATAAAACCCACCTGAGAGTTACGTGCTGTGCACTGCCCGCCATCCATTACGGATTCATGGTTGGATTAACTGACGGCAGACAAAAAAAGGCTCTGTAAAGAACCCTTTCTATAATGCGATTAAATTAAACTCCAGACTCCGCGCGCACGTCTTGTTGCGTTTTACTGTTTACGTTTCGCCGTTTTTGCGGTCTTACGTTTAACGGCAGTCTTACGTTTTGTTGTTTTTGTGGTTTTACGTTTCACCGTAGCTGTACGTTTTGGCGCCTTACGTTTAGCTTTTTTTTGACGGTAGCTTTACGTTTGATGGCCATCAATACCCCCTCCAAACAATGAGCGTTATAATGATAGACGCGCTAAAGTATATACAATTAAAACGCAGATACCAGTTCTTGTAATGCTTCTTGGTGGTTTTTACATCATCAAAGCTGCTTTACGTGCAGACATTTTCTACTCCCTCTTTCTATCCTGTCCATCCATGTTCATATTCACTCCAGTGACAAAATAAAATTCCAGTGTTTTTCACTCACAGGCATAACGGACAATCGGTTGCCGCGGCGCAATAGCTGTAAGCCCTCCAGTTGCTCATACTGTTTCAGCTCTGCCAGTGTAATAGTGCGGGTTAATTTTCGCTGGTAGCGAACGTCTACCATTATCCAGCGTGGGTTATGCGGATCGCTTTTAGGATCATAGTGTTTGTTGGCCTTATCAAAAGCGGTGTGATCTGCATAACCCTCACGCGCGACAGTCATAATGCCGACGATACCTATCGCATCGCAATTTGAATGATACATAAAGGCCAGATCGCCTGTTTTCATATCATCGCGCAGCATATTGCGCGCCTGATAGTTGCGCACACCATCCCAATGCTCCACCTTGTCACGCCTTAAATCGTCAATACTGTATTCACTTGGTTCAGACTTCATTAACCAGTAGCGCATGCCCACACCTCCCGGGCGTCAAAGATATAGCTAATGCTGTGGACACACTCCGCGAGTACCGTGGTCACCGTTGTCCTTGAACCAAAGGTTCAAGTGGAGGCACCGGGAAATACATCAGGCTCTCCGCTTACCGGATATGCACAACAGTACTGCCACGGCATTGCCCCCGGTATCAGAGGATAGGCTCAAGGGATCTACCGGGCAACGCACCTGTACCGCAGAG
The DNA here is from genome assembly GCA_963422595.1 of Gammaproteobacteria bacterium. Taxonomy (GTDB): domain Bacteria; phylum Pseudomonadota; class Gammaproteobacteria; order UBA4575; family UBA4575. The sequence goes on along the minus strand of OY730298.1, from coordinate 241,654 downwards.
GTGTCCGACTTTTGAACTATAGCAAATTCTTAAAGCTCAAGCTGTTGCGTATTTTTTAAGGCGCGATCGATACGGTTTTGCAGACTGCGAATGCGCGTATTGAAATTCCTGCTGGAGGTTTCCTGCTCGGTTTTTTGCGTGAGAAAGTCATGCGCTAAATTAAGTGCCGCCATCACCGCCATTCGATCCATGCCAATGGTCTTGCCGCGGTCACGTATTTTTTGTATGCGCGTATTCAGCAAGTGCGCCGACGCCTGCAAAGAATCCTCCTGACCCTGCGGACAGGCGATGCGATATTCTTTACCTGATATGCTGAGTACTACTGGTGGGTTGTCAGCGCTCACGCAGTAACCTCCATCGACTTAAGGCGAGTAATCATGGCTTCCACTCGTTTGCGTGCCTGTTCGTTTTTATCGATTAAGTCCGCGCGTTCCGTAGTATAAGAAGTTTGCTGTACTTTTAGCAGACGGTTTTCTGTTTTCAGTTCCTCGCAGGTTTTGATGAGTTTATGGACACGAATTTCCAACGCCTTCAGTCCGGCTTCATCAAGCTTTGCTGAGTCTCGTTTTTCCATCCGCAGATGGTAGGATGAAGGGGCTTTAGCGTCAACTCTGAATCTACAGAATAAACCCGGCACTAAAAAACCAACAAACATCAGGGAATTGTCTCCACCGATGCTGACATCACGCCCTTAACGTCACTAAATACGCTACCCGCACCGCACCACCTGATTAACCCACGCGAACTATGGTACTTTACTAACCATGAACACCAAAGAACTGCTTAAGCGCCGTAGTACACTGATGCACATGCTGGGTGATAACGGCATCGCCATTATTCCATCGGCGCAGCCGGTTGCTCGCAATGGAGACGTGGATCACCTGTTTCGTCAGGACAGCGATTTTTTATATCTGACCGGGTTTGAGGAGCCCGCGGCCCTGGCGGTGTTGCTACCCGGTCGCACCGATGGCCAGTACCTGTTATTTTGTCGCGAGCGCGACCCGGAGCAAGAGATTTGGCATGGTCGATGCGCCGGGTTAACAGGCGCCAGGGCACACCACCTGGCCGACGCTGCTTATGCAATCAGCCAGGCAGACAAGCTACTGCCAAAATTATTGTCTGATAGAGAGCGGGTTTTTTATCCCATGGGGCGTAATGCGGATTTCGACCACCGGGTGATCAGCTGGGTAAATCAGGCGCGGGCATCTTCCCGCGCCGCGCAACGTATATCGCGTGAGTTGCTGTCTCTGGATTATTTTCTACACGATATGCGCCTGTATAAATCGCGCAGTGAATTACGTCTTATGCGGCAAGCCGCCAGGGTCGCCGTTGCCGGTCATCGGCGTGCCATGCAAGCCTGTAAGGCAGGCATGTATGAATATGAAGTTGAAGCAGAGCTTATTTATGAATTTAGAAAAGCTGGTTGCGTTCCCGCCTATCCATGTATCGTAGGTGGTGGCGAAAATGCCTGTATTTTGCACTATATTGAAAACCGTAAAATTCTCAACGATGGCGATTTACTGCTGATTGATGCTGGCGCCGAGTATCAGGGCTACGCCAGCGATATCACCCGCACGTTTCCGGTCAATGGCAGTTTTTCACCGGCACAGCGCGAAGTTTACGAGCTGGTGCTGGAGGCACAACGCGCGGCCATTAACAAAGTGCAACCCGGAAACCATTGGAATGATGCGCATAACCAGGCCGTAACAGTACTTACCAAAGGCTTAATAAGCCTTGGCCTGTTGCAGGGCAAGCCTGCAAAACTCATTAAAGATGAAGCATATCGCCGGTTTTACATGCACCGTACCGGACACTGGTTGGGTCTGGACGTACACGACGTGGGAGACTATCACGTCGATGAAGAATGGCGTTTACTGGAACCCAATATGACCCTGACGGTGGAGCCGGGGCTATACATTACTAAAGCGAAAGACGTGCCCCGGCAATTTTGGAATATCGGTATTCGCATTGAAGACGACGTATTAGTAACCCACGATGGCAACCGGGTGCTTACCGAGGCACTGGTCCGCGATGCGGACGAGATCGAAGCCCTGATGGCTAGCGGCGTGCATTAACCACCCCGGTTGCATGCAGCAGCAATACGATGTTGCGATTGTAGGTGCCGGTCTGGTTGGCAGCAGTCTGGCCTGTTGCCTGGCAGCAACCTCCTGCCGCGTGATGCTCCTCGACTGCCAACCACCCAGCGACGACTTAAGTGTTACGCAGCATGGTCGCCGCGATGGCAGAAGTATTACTTTGACCTTAGCATCCAAAAAAATGTATGACCGATTGGGAATTTGGCAGCATCTGGAAGCCGCTGCCGTACCGATTAAAAAAATACATATCTCGGATCAGGGGCGGTTTGGTGCCACGCGGCTGGACTGCGCGCGTTATGCAGTCGAGAGCTTTGGCTACCTGGTGCCCGCCGAAAAGCTCACGCGCGCGCTGCGGCATCACCTGCGCCAACGTGATAATATATGCCGCCTGCAACCGTATCGGGTGTCACATATCGAATCCCGTGTCAATGCAGTCGTTGTACACGGCGATGGGGCATTGATAGGTGCGCGGTTACTGGTCGCTGCCGATGGTGCCGGCTCTGGCATTCGCGACGGTTTAGGGATTGGCGTGCACCGCAAGGCATATGGGCAGACCGCCATTGTTGGCAGTATCGGTATCCAAAACCACCATCAATACACCGCGTACGAACGTTTTACCAAATCTGGCCCACTGGCAGTATTACCGCGCGCCGGCAACTGTTGTGGATTTATTTGGATGAATCCACAGGAGATTGCCGAACAACATATAAAGCTCTCTGATAAACGCTTTCTGCAACAACTACAACGGGCCTTCGGTCATCGCCTGGGTTACTTTTCCAGGCTTAGCCAACGCTGCGCGTATCCCTTATCCCTGCTCGTTAGCAAACGGCGCGTACAACGGCGCGTGGTACTCATTGGCAATGCTGCGCAAACCTTACACCCCATCGCCGGACAGGGTTTGAATCTGGCCTTGCGCGAGGTCGCCGAACTTAGCGAAATCCTGGCCGCAGACGGAAATGCCATAGCAGACATAGACGCAAAACTTGCTGCATACGAGGCCTGTAGACAGCCTGACATCGACAGGACGGTGCGTTTTACCGACCGACTTAACTCCCTGTCCACTGCCGATGATGCGGTGTTATCGCGTGTGCGCGGTTGGGGATTGGTACTGTTGGGTGCCCTGCCGATGTTAGAAGCGCGCATCGTGCGACACAATCTGCGCGCACCAGGCCCTACGGCAACCCGGCGCCGGCGGCCAGCATTACCATCCGCGCGTGTCTAAAGCAGTACACCACGTGGAAGTGGCCATTGTCGGCGCCGGCATGGTCGGCCTTACCCTCGCCAGCCTGCTGGCAAAACAGGGTCGCTCACTGGCGATCATTGACCCACGCAAACCGCCTGCATTCCATTTGGGTCAGGAATACGCCATGCGGGTTACCGCGGTAAGTCCCGGTTCGCAAGCAATTTTTGAACACGTGCAGGCCTGGTCGGCGATGCGCAATAAGCGTGTTACGCCGTATCACGCCATGCGCGTCTGGGACGCGGCGGGGCCGGCAGAAATAAATTTCAACGCCGCCGACCTGAACCTTCCCGAGTTAGGAAACATCGTCGAAAACGTGGTCATTCAATCGAGTTTGTGGGAACTGCTGCGGCGGCAAAACGACATTGTCTGGCAGCTTCCGGCAGTCATCAAAAAAGTGTTACTGCATGGCGACCACGTAGAGATTACATTGCACAATCATGCCGTACTCACGGCGAAATTATTAGTAGGTGCGGACGGCTATCACTCCAGCGTGCGTAAGTTTGCGGACCTGCCACGTCGGCAAAAACCCTATCGGCAACGCGGCATCGTAGCGCGCGTGCGTACTCAACGTTCACACCAAAATACCGCCTGGCAACGGTTTCTCAACACTGGGCCATTGGCCTTACTACCGTTAAACAATGACCAGTGTGCCATCGTCTGGTCAGTCAACGATGACTATGCCGATGAGTTACTCAAGCTAAGTACATCGGGCTTTGCGCAGGCTCTGACGCAAGCCAGTGAAGGTCGATTAGGCAGCCTGTCACCAGCTTCCGGGCGTACCAGCTTTGCTTTGGTTTCCAGTCAGGCGACCAACGTGGTGCGCCCGCGTATCGCATTGGTGGGAGACGCCGCGCACGTGTTACACCCCTTGGCCGGGCAAGGCGCGAATCTGGGCTTTACCGATGCCGCAGTATTGGCGGAAGTACTGGCGCACGCGCAACGAGATGTTGGCAGCTATAAGGTGCTGCGCAAATATGCGCGCGCACGCACGGCAGAGGTGCGGGTTATGCAATGCGCGATGCACACCTTTGTAGCCATGTTTGCTGCTACTTCAGGGCCGCTGGTCGCCACCCGTAATTTTGCATTACACACCGTAGACAGGGTGCAACCCGTTAAGAAATTTTTTATGCGCCGCGCCATGGGGCTGCACCGGGAGCGGCCGGCATTTGCGCGCTAACATAGTTTTTTAAGCGAGACACGTGGACGTTTCGGAACTCGCCGCTGTCACGCACTTATTTACGTGTAGCCACGGGCACTGCGCGTTTTGCATTGGGAAAAAAAAGCTGCTGGCCGGCTAATGTAAACCCGGCGATAGCCTGTTGGCCCTCATCGGAAGTGAGCCAGTCGGCAAACAATTTTGCTTCTTTGAATTTGATATGTGGATGACGCTGGGGATTGATCAGAATGATGCCATACTGATTGAATAACGGCGGGTCGTTTTCTACAAATAACGTCAACTCGCCGCGGTTCCTGAAAGATAGCCAGGTGCCACGATCGGCCAGTGTATAGGCCCTCATGCCATTCGCAATATTTAACGTCGCGCCCATGCCGGTACCGGTTTCCCGATACCAGGTGCCGCTATGCGGTTGTACGTCTATGCCCGCCAGCGACCATAGCTCCAATTCTTTTTTATGCGTGCCGCTGTCATCGCCGCGTGACACGAATGCAGCAGCGTGAGCATATATTTGCCGGAGTGCCGCAATCGACGTGGTCAGGCCGTTGACATTTGCAGGATCCCGTGTTGGCCCCACGATAACAAAGTCGTTATACATTACGTCGCGGCGTTCGACACCAAAGCCATGCTCGATAAACTTTTGCTCGGATGCCTGGTGATGCACCAGCACCAGGTCGACGTCCCCGCGTTTGCCTAACAACAACGCGCGTCCCGTGCCGACCGCGATTACCCGCACATCTATACCGGTTTTTTGCCTGAATCTGGGGATCAGATGAGCGAGCAATCCCGAATTCTCCGTAGAAGTGGTCGAAGAGAGAGTAATAAAAGGTGATTTTTCAGCCGCAGCATTTACCATACTGGCAGCCAGTAACAAACCAGCGAATATCCTTAAAAACAGATATTTCACTGCCGTTGATCTCCATTCAACAACTTCCCGGCGATGAAATTTTTTGCCGTTGTAGTTTGTGGTTGCCGAAAAAAATCTGGTGTTGAAGAATATTCAACCAGTTTTCCCTGGTGTAAAAACAGAATGTCGCCCGCCAGTCTGCGTGCCTGACCCAAGTCATGGGTGGTCATAAATACTTTTGTACCTTGTTGTGAAATGCTGCCAATCAGATGCTCTATGGCGGCAGTACCGCTGGGATCAAGCTCGGCGGTGGGTTCGTCAAGTAACACAACTTTAGGCCGTAATATCCAGGCACGCGCAATATTCAGGCGCTGTTGTTCGCCGCCAGACAATACGCGCGCGTTGCGTTCGGCCAGACGCAATAATCCGGTATGTTGTAAGGCAGTCCGGAGTAACGCACCGCGTTCAGACTTTTCAACCTTATGCAGCGATAACACGTACTCCAGGTTGGCGCGCACGCTGCGGCGTAACAACACCGGTTTTTGCAGGATGAAGGCACGCCAGGACTGTTGCGGTTGTGGCATCAGGGTGTTCCATCTCAGGCTACCCTCATTGGGGTTGACCAAACCGTGCGCTACCTGCAACAGCAGGCTTTTGCCGGCGCCATTGGGGCCTAAAATTACCGTCACGGCGTCGGTTTCGATAGAATAATCAATATCGCTCAACAAACTGTTACCTTTGCGGGTAACGTGCAAGTGGTTGAGATGCAGCGGTAAGACCGAAATATTACTCACCGGCGCGCGCATACTGACTGCTGCCGTTTCATTACGTCGGGAACAACCTCATGCCACCACGCAGAAATCAACCCTGCGGGCGCGTCCACACAAACTTATTCGCTCAATTATAATACTGGTACGCTGCATGTCTTACGCTCATCACTACAGTGGTCACGATTAAAGAGATAGTGATCAGGATCATACCCAGGGCCAGGGCCAGTTCGATATTACCTTTGCGCGTTTCCAGCGCAATAGCAGTAGTCATGACGCGCGTGGAATGATTAATGTTACCGCCAGTAATCAATACCGCGCCGACCTCGGCGATGGCGCGACCAAAACCGGCGAACGTCACCGTCAACAAACTATACCTCGTCTCCCACAACAAAGTCTTCATCATGCGTAATGAAGTGGCGCCCAGCGCGCGTAGTTGCTCGTGATATTCGAGGTTCGCATCCATAATAGTCTGCCTGGCCAAAGCCGCGATAATGGGTGTGACCAAACAAACCTGCGCCACGATCATGGCAGTGGGTGTAAACAATAACCCCAGCACGCCAAGTGGGCCGGAACGGGATAGCATTAAATAAACCACCAGCCCCACCACCACCGGCGGCAAGCCCATAAAGGCGTTGAGTAACGCCACGATAAAGCCTCTGCCATAAAACTTATACAAAGCCAGCGCTGCGCCTGACGGTAATCCGATCAGGCTGGCGATCAATACCGCGGTAAAACTTACCCGCAAGGACAGAGACACGATCTCCAGAAGATACGGATCTAACCGGGCAATAAGTTGAATGGCCTTAAAGAAGGCCTGCGAAAAATCGTTCACAGTAGCTACCAGTATGCACAGGCGTCAGGGCCGGTGGTAAGTTTTATGGTCAACAAATAATACCGAATTCGGGTTATAGACTAAATTCTATTCAGGTTGTAAGCTACATTCTACTCAGGAACAAGCACTTTACGACTCATTACAGACCGCCGGCGGCCTTTCGGGTACCGTGTAAGTGATCGGAGTGCAACGGTAAAACCGAAATATTGTTCATCTGTGTGGGTGTCCGGGTTTATTTCACGGCACCAGGAATGGTGAACTTAAAGATAAGTCCGTGAAAAATCGTTCACGGTGGTTACCAGTATGCGCAAGTGTCAGGGCCTGGGTGATTTACCTGTGATAATTTTCGTTTTCAACAAATAATACCGAATTCGGGTTGCAGACTAAATTATAGCTCTGGTTTTTTAGTCATTTTCCAGAGCGGAGGAAGCCGCAGGTTTTAATCATTTTCCCTGCGGCTTTTTTATGAATAAGATTGCAAATCGCCAGCGAGGGTTGGCGGTTAAAGCCAGGTACTGCTGCCTGGCGCACTGGTGTTAATTGCATCAATGTTATGCCGTATTTATGGTGCGGGCAGGGTGAGGGTATACAGGCACAGTACCGGCCCTGAATAACAATTATTACGATTATCCTGAGCATCCTGTCCAGCCATGCTTACAGTTTTTCTACCCTGAACGTCCTGTATATCCACGTTCATATCCCGCTTTACCTGTTGACCTCGCAGGGCGCCGTCCCCGTGTCCGTCCAAAGGCAACTAAGTAATTGAAATAAAAGAGAATTTAAGGGTGCTTCAGGACGGCGTAAAAGTATATTGCCCAGCCACGTAAGGGTCGGGCCTGGTGCCGATCCAAAGTAACCGGGTGACACCTCAGGACGATATAAATTTATATTGGCCAGTAGCGTCGGAACTCAACAGGCTGGTCGGAACTGCTCAATGCCGTGCCTTACGAACGTGGCCGGGCAGGTAAGATAACGCTACGCGACAGCGGCATAATTGACAGCTTGTTGAATGCAAGCCAATATAACCTCTGTATATCACGTTAGTAACCGCAAGCGTTACTCTGACAACACAGATAAATTTTACTGTTGGAGATAAAAAAATGGCGAAAATTACATTACAGGGCAGCGAAGTTCACACCAATGGGAATCTGCCGGAAACAGGCACGCCGGCCCCCGACTTCACGCTGGTGAATAAAGATCTGCAAAATGTATCGCTTACCACATTTCCGGCCAAGAAAAAGATTCTAAGCATCGTGCCCAGTCTGGATACGCCGGTGTGTGCCATGTCCACTAAAAAGTTTAATGACCATGCCGCACAGCATGAAGATACCGTCATTTTAATTATCGCGGCAGATTTACCTTTCGCCATGTCGCGTTTTTGTGGGGCCGAGAGTTTGGAGCACGTAATACCATTGTCAATAATGCGTTCACGGGATTTTTCGCGGGATTATGGCGTGCTTATAGAAGATGGAGCGTTAGCAGGCATTACGGCACGCGCGGTAGTGGTGTTAGATCAGGACAACGTGGTGATTTACACGGAGTTGGTTGATGAAATTGCGAATGAACCCGATTATGCAGCCGCCATGCGCGTTTTAGGCTAAGACACCTCAGGACGATATAAATTTTATTAGCCAGCTACCACCACCCGGGTGATTGCGTCTCTTGCCAGCTGCGCCACTTGTTTCCTGGCCAGGTTGTGGCTGTTTACGGGTTTGCATAAAGTCACCTCGGCGACCGTGCGTTTCGCGCACATGATGCGAAATGCGTGCCTTACAAAGTTCGTATCATCGACATAGGGCACCACTGGATTCACGCCATGCACGTGTGGATAACGCAAGGCTACTGGTTGAATGAAAGACTCGGTTGCAATCGCCGCTGCAAATAAGCGTGGATGAAAGGTGTGCACACGGGTGCCATACGTAGTTTTAGCTTCGGGAAACGAGGCCACGCTATGGCCGGCCTGTAATTTTTTCCGCATTAAGTCGATTGCTTCCGCGGCGCCATGTTTAGAGCCGCGTTGAATAAACAAGGTACCGGCTTTCGCGGCGAGCATACCTATAAGCGGCCAGCTACGTATCTCTGCCTTAGACAAAAAAGCGATAGGCAACACCGAAGAGATGATCGGGATATCCAGCCAGGAGACGTGATTAGCGACCACGAAAACCGGCGATTTCGCCGGTACTCCGCGAACCTGTATATCCACACCGATTATGGTGGCGCTTTGACGCAACCAGGTTTGCACTATCCTGCGTTGCGCGGCAGTGAGGTCATGGCTCTGGGTGCCGTGTAATCGGATATAAGAGATCAACAGGCCGCTGAATACATGGGCGATCAGGCGTAATAATCGCAGCATACCCCGGCATACCTTCATCGCTCAGGCCAATGTTGGTGGTCGAATACTGGTTGCATTCAACACGCCCTGTAGCTCGCCAAAGCTTTCAACTGGTGCCTCGCATTGAGTACCCTGACATACATAAGCCGTTACACCTTTGGTACCGCCGCCGCGAAATTTCCTGGCGGCCAATACCGCAGGTAAACGGCGCTCATCTTTATCAATCGCAAATACCATACGTTGTGGTGCATACCCGGACGCGCACGCCCGTTGCCACTTTACCAAATCGTTCGCTGCTCCACGTAAAATAATAATTTGTGGTGGGTAGCATTGCTCTTCATAGGCGTGCAGCAAGCTCATGTGTGCCATCGGCGATTGACTGATTGCCGGCGTGGCGAAACGCAGTACACGTGCTGCCGCATCCAGATATTTTGTTGTGCCTGACAAGTAGCCTAAACGGGCCAGGGCAAACGCGGCAATACCGTTTCCGGAAGGAGTAGCTTCGTCGCTTAGCGTCTTGGGACGCTGGATAAGACGTTCATGATCGCTGCTGGTGAAATGAAAGCCGCCCGACGACCTGTCTTCAAAGTGATCTAAAAGCACGTCGGCCAACTCACATGCCCAATGTAAGTCTACAGTGCGCCAACGGGCTTGCAGCATCTCAAGTATGGCATCCAGCAGAAAGGCATAATCATCCAGGTAGGCGTTAAGATGAGCGCAGCCGTCTTTATAAGTGGCAAACAGACGCTGTTTTTTCCACGCGGTTCGTCGTAAGAAAGACAACGCCCGTTCCGCCGATTGAATATATTCATCCTCGGCAAATACGCGGCCAGCGATGGCCATACCGCGAATCATCAGGGCATTCCAGCTGGTCAGGATTTTTTCATCGCGTCCGGGTCGAACTCGTTGCTCGCGCAGGGTAAATAATTTTTGTTTAGCCTGGGTTAGCAAAATATCAAACTCAATTGACGTCAGCGATAGTCGTTCGCAAATATCGGACTTGCTTACGAATGTATGCAGATGGTAACTGCCTTCAAAGTTGGCGCTTCGATCAATGCCAAAGTGAGGCGCAAACACCGCATACTCCGCGGCGCTAAGCAACTGTTCAATTTGTGCCCGGGTCCATACGTAATATTTGCCTTCCTGCCCTTCCGAATCCGCATCCAGGGTAGAGTAATAACCACCCTCCGGAGATTGCATCTCGCGCCGTACCCACTTGGCAGTCTCGGCACAAACGTTTTTGAATTGTTCGGCACCAGTCAACGCGAAAGACTGCGCATATAAAGCCAGCAGCGGGCCGTTGTCGTACAGCATTTTTTCAAAATGCGGAATCATCCAGTGGGCATCAACGGCATAACGACTAAAGCCGCCGCCCAGATGATCATACAGGCCGCCCGCCGCCATTTTCTCCAGCGTAAAGATTGCCGCGTGCAGGGCGCGGGGTTTTTCATTAGCGGCAAGCTCCGACCGCGCGTAATAACGCATGAGTCGCTCGATGCTGGACGGATGAGGGAACTTTGGCGCGTTTCCAAAACCACCGTGGCGGGCATCAAAAGCCCGTTCTGAATATTGATCACAAAGATCAAAAATATCAGGTGATAAATCTGCTTCGGCATCTCCAGGTTGATAGATTTTTTGCAGGGCGTCATACATAGATTCATTTTGCCTGCTGATCTCAGTGCGGCGATTTTGGAAAAAGTTGGCAATATTGCGGAGTAAATCCTGAAACGCAGGTAATCCGTGACGTGGCGTATCGGGGAAATAAGTGCCGCCGAAAAAAGGCATTTGATCCTCGGGGGTTAAAAACATCGTCAACGGCCAGCCGCCTGAACGCTGGGTAAGCAGAAACTGGGCAGTCTGATAGATCTTATCGACGTCAGGTCGCTCTTCACGATCGACTTTAATATTGATGAATGCTGCGTTCATTACCTTGGCCGTGGCTACATCTGCAAACGATTCGTGCGCCATTACGTGGCACCAGTGGCACGCCGAGTAACCGATGGATAACAATATCGGCTTGTTTTCGTGTTTAGCACGCGCCAGCGCGGCTTCACACCACGGATACCACTCCACGGGATTATCGGCATGTTGCAGTAAATAGGGACTGGTCTGATCGGCGAGGTGGTTAGTGGATACGCTCATGGCACTATGTTCTCAAATAATCGGGCAAAATGTCACGGTGTTTGCGAATTACCATTTTCAACGTCAAGGTTATGTGAATTTTATAGCAACTATCCGTGTTTTATCCAGTTCACGGGCATGTAAATGGTATGCTTCGCCCATGTGGACTTTTCCCGAAATAGATCCGGTCATTTTATCTGTCGGGCCGTTACAATTAAGGTGGTATGGGTTGATGTACGCCATTGGCTTTTTAGCATTTTGGTGGTTAGGCCGTATACATGCCAGACGGGAGCATACCGTAGCGCAACCTGATGAGGTGGGCGATATCCTGTTTTATGGGATGGTAGGCGTGATTATCGGCGGGAGAGCAGGTGCCGTGTTGTTTTATCACTTCTCCTATTTTTTAGAACACCCACTTTACTTATTCAGGATTTGGGAAGGTGGCATGAGTTTTCATGGCGGGTTGCTGGGCGTTAGCGTTGCCTTATGGCTTTATCAACGCAGACAAAGCTATGGGTTTTTACGCCTGTGCGATTTTGTAGCGCCGGGCGTACCTATTGGTCTGGGTGCCGGGCGCATCGGAAATTTTATTAACGGAGAACTATGGGGGCGAGCCACGGATGCACCGTGGGCGATAGTATTTCCACACGTAGATGAACTGGCGCGACATCCATCGCAGCTTTATCAGGCCTTTTTAGAAGGCCTTGTCCTGTTCACAATAGTATGGATATTCGCGCAAAAATCGCGTCCTGCTGGCGCGGTAGTGGGCTTGTTCGTGTTGTTGTATGGCGTCTTCAGGTTGCTGGTCGAATTTGCGCGTGAACCTGACGGACACATTGGATATTTGGCTTTTGGCTGGCTGACGCAAGGGCAGGCACTGTCTGTTCCAATGGTTTTGGTGGGAGCGGCAATGCTATGGTTGGCATATAATAAACCCGGTATTACAAAGGACGAATAAGCGGTGTAGCACACAAGGCCGCCCATCAACAATGATACACTTTGCATCTAAGATGAGAGGACGTGCAGATTCTCAGGCAATGCCGTTTATATTTAACCCGACTTGCCCGATTTTTAGCCGGGGCACTTTCCATTGCCGATAGTCTTGTCAGGTGGTTACTGCTGCTCTGGTTTACTGCGCTCAAAACGGCATCAGGCAAAGCAGTCTATTATGCGCTAACGTGAATTAAGTTATGCGGCAATATTTAGAACTATTGCACCACGTAATGACACAGGGTGCAGAAAAAGGAGATCGTACCGGTATCGGCACGCTGTCCGTATTTGGTTATCAAATGCGCTTTGACCTGCGTAATGGCTTTCCTCTGCTGACCACAAAAAGATTGCATCTGAAATCGATTATTCATGAATTGTTATGGTTTTTGCGCGGCGAAACCAACGTCACCTGGTTGCATCGACACGGGGTATCAATTTGGGACGAATGGGCAGATGAAAATGGCGACATAGGTCGCGTATACGGTGCCCAATGGCGCAACTGGCAAACTGCAAAGGGGGGGACTGTTGATCAGATTAGTCGCTTGATTGAAGGCCTGAATAATAACCCCTTATCCAGAAGACACATTATTAGCGCATGGAATGTCGGTGAACTGGATGATATGGCCCTACCTCCCTGTCATGCCTTGTTTCAATTTTACGTGTCGCAGAACCGACTGTCATGCCAACTCTATCAACGCAGCGCGGACGTGTTTTTAGGTGTGCCTTTTAATATCTCTTCGTATGCACTGCTGCTGCAAATGGTGGCGCATGTAACGGGCTATCAGGCAGGCGAATTTATACACACCTTTGGTGACGTGCACCTATATAACAACCACGTTGAACAAGCCCGTATACAGTTGCGCAGAACTCCTTACGCTTTACCTGAAATGCGCATCAATTCGGAAGTTACCTCTATATTTGATTTTACATACGAAGACTTTGAGTTACGCAATTATAAATGTCACGCGCATATTGCGGCGCCTGTGGCCGTTTAATATCGCTGATGCGTGCATAACAGCCATTGCATAATCACATCAATGCTATGCAAATAATCGGCAAACCTGGCTGGTATGCGACAAGAGTCGATCGGTTAGTAGCCGAGGTTGCTGCCGTCTGGCTCGTTGTCCTCACAAACCGTCGCTGCGGCCATCATGCCTGGCCGATCGCAGCAGCGCCAAAGCCGCCAGCCTCTCGCCAAAAATTCTGGATGCGCATGCGATTTGCGGGCTAAGCCATGGAAATCGCGATTACTGTGGCGATGACACCGCAGCGCCTCATTGGTTACAACAACCGCATTCCCTGGCATCAACCCGCAGATTTACAACGCTTTAAAAAATTAACTATGGGGCATCCAATAGTAATGGGGCGCAAGACCTTTGAATCGCTACCGGGTTTTCTGCCGGGACGCCAACACATCGTGCTCACGCGCGACAAACACTATGACAGAAGAGGCTGTTTTATCGCTACCAGCTGGGAACAAGTCGCTGATGCCACCAGAGACTCCACGACCGTGTTTGTGATCGGTGGGGCTGAAGTATACCGCTACGCCCTGCCAATAGCTAAGCGTATGTATATGACGATCGTGCAGGTCAGGTTGGCAGGAGACGTTTATTTCCCCGCATGGCAGCGCTCCGATTGGCAAGAGATGACGCGCGAGTTTCGTGCTAAAGACGAGCACAATAAATTCGATATGGAATTCGTTCAGTATCGCCGAGTTCCGCAGTAGTCTCGCGCATATTCGCTTGCCGCAGATGCCATCCGGCAGAGTTTTTTAACTGCAAACTCTGTACCGCGTGGCGCATTAGATCCGACAAATTACGTAACTTTAATGGCAAGGGAAATATTTTGCCTTATCATGGTGATGACGATTCGCTTGCGTAGATGCCTCCATCTCCCAACGTATGGTGGTCTGCATTCTTTACCACTAAGCATGTTTAATGTATCCAGTGCGTTTTTCACGCTTCAGGTGCGACACCGTTCGGGAATACCAATCTGTGGTTTTAATGAGCTATTTGGCAAATTTGGCGGTACTTGGAATGGTAAGTTTCGCTTCGCACGGCACTTGAAATATGTTTTTTTGCGGGTCATCAATTCTGATCGCAGTTAAAACTCCTCCCCAGAGACATCCGGTATCAATGGCGATGACGTTGTGTCCCGTATAGTGCCCTAAAGTCGACCAGTGCCCGAACACGATGGTGGTATTTTGACTGTTACGCGCGTTAATGGCGTACCAGGGTTGCAGCCCGGAAGTTTGTGTGCCTGGCGGCCCCTTATCGCTGAAATTCATTCTGCCATCGGTGCTGCAATAGCGCATTCGCGTGAAGGCATTAGTGATTACCCGCAACCGCTCCCAGCCGTTAAGCGTTTCCCCCCAGCGGTCAGGTTTTTCTCCATACATATTGTCCAGAAAGTCTTTATATTGTCGGCAGCGCAGTATTTCTTCCACTTCTGCTGCTCGGGATAATGCCTGATCGATTTTCCATTGCGGTGGCAAACCAGCGTGAACCATAGCAGTGTTAAACTCAGGATCATAGTGCATCAGCGGACGTTGTCTTAGCCAATTGAACAATTCCTTCGCGTCTTGCGCCTGTAACACCGGGTATAAGCTGCTGTATTCATCAATTTTCTTAACGCCCGCAAAGGCGGCGAGTAAATGCAGGTCATGATTTCCTAACACCGTAATCGCCGCATTGCCCAGTGATTTTACCCAGCGTAAAGTCTCCAGGGATTTAGGCCCGCGGCTGACCAGGTCTCCCGCAAACCACAGGCAGTCCAGCTTTGGATTGAAAGATATTTTCCCGATTAATGTACTCAGCTCATCAAAACAGCCTTGCACGTCTCCAATCGCATAAATGGCCATGGATACGATTTAAGTTAACGCCACCATGCGTTGTGACGATGGCGCGAAAGCAACACTGGCACCGACAAACTACATCGTTGCGGCAGATAGCGAAAGACTGCCGAATGCAAACAAAACAAGTGATGGTTGCTTAGTGTAAAACATGTGGAGCTGCTAAAGTAAACGCATTGATCTCCGCGTCAAACTCGGTGCCATCATCGGCAATCATTTGATAGCTACCCTGCATGGTGCCTACAGGGGTCTCTAACATCGTGCCACTGGTATATTGAAAAGCCTCCCCCGGACGCAGATATGGTTGTTCGCCCACAACTCCTTCCCCTTTTACTTCCTGAGTTTTACCGTTGGAGTCCGTGATAATCCAATGTCGTGTTACCAGCTTTGCCGGTACCAGTCCGGTATTATGTATAGTGACGGTATAGGCGAATACGAAGCGACTTTGCTGCTCATCTGACTGGGCTTCTATAAAGGCACTGTCTACGCTTACGTCGATATTATGTGCTGCTGACTCATCCATATTACTTTATTATACCTTCTCAATCGCAAAAACTCAGATATGGTTGAAATTACTGCCCGAAACCTGGCTATTGCAACACCACCTGCGGCAATTAGCAATTCTAAAAAATTTGACAAGTAATCGAAAAAATATCTAATTGGATAGCTGGTTTGCCAGCGTTATGTATTGTCGTATAGAGATTTCCTGGGGACGTTGGTTTGGATCAATACGGGCTTGCCGCAACTGGTTGGTCGAGACCATTGAGGCTAGGCTATTCCTGACAGTTTTGCGCCGTTGCTGAAATGCGCTTGCAATGATGTTATCAAACAATGCTCGATTGATAATTTCCATTGTCCCAATGGCATGAGGTAGTAAACGCATAAAGCTTGACATCACTTTTGGGGGCGGCGTGAACATGCTGGATGTTATATCGAATAATCGTTCGACTCCATAATAACTCTGCACCATAACGCTGAGACGGCTGTATCTCGCCTGGCCCGGAGTGGAGACGATACGATCAACCACCTCTTTTTGTAGCGTGAAGTGCATGTCTGCAATGACGTTAGAAAATCGCAGTAAATGAAATAATAACGGCGTGGAGATGTTGTAGGGCAGGTTGCCAATTAAACGCATGGGGCGGCCGGCGCTGGCCAGGTCATTAAAATCAAAATGCAACGCGTCGTTTTGATGTAGCGTTAATTTGCCCACATTTTTACACTTCTCCAACAGCGCACTGCAAAGATCCCGATCAATTTCTATTGCATGCAAAGCCCCGACTTTTTTTAGTATAGGCAGGGTGATGGCACCGAGACCAGGCCCTATTTCACAAATAATTTGTCGTGGTACGGGATGAATCGTTTGCACGATATCGGCTATGGTGTTTTTGTCCGTCAGTACATGTTGTCCAAAGCGTTTGCGCAGTTTTTGCATCACTAATAGAATCTTGCGCGGGGGTTTGGAATTCGGTTGCTACTCAAGACGCGATTCGCATCTTCCCGATGGACACGATTCTTGAGCACAGCACATGTTCAGGCACCACTTAGTCAGAGTCAGCTCCACCGTCAGCCGCTATAGCTGGCTTTTTATCAGTAGGCGTGACCACGGCCTGGTCTTTAGAGCTGGTTTGCGCGTTATCGGACTCGGTGATTTCCGTCTCTCTTAGCGTATAGGCACATATGATCTCGTACAGGCTTTGCTCGTTAGGTTTGGCGAGTATCAGCGTGATCGTGACCTCGGGATGGTAAAGTAGTAATATTTCATTCGCCTTAAGGGCTTCGGAAGTATTTGAATCGGCAATTACGCCGAAGCTCAGGTTTAGACTCTTGCCGATTTGCTCCGCGATAGCACGCAGTGCCGTCAGTGCCGTCACGTTTTCTTTGAGTTGGACTTGACCGAGGTAGGCAACCCCTAAGGACGTTGCGTTTCTGGTAATTTCCAAAGCCAACGCTTCTTCGGTAAGCGGCCGAAATTTAAATTTAATAGTGCTGCCGTCGGCTATATCGAAGCTATCATCACTGGTTATAGTGATCATACGATCTACCAGCCCCGCGGTTACCAGCGGCGAGGTACAGCACGCTAACAGCACAATCAGGAAAAGAGTAGTTTTCTCAGATCGCATGCAGCATGTCCATTAAACGACCCGGTCGGCGCCGTAATACACCTCTTCGATACTCAAAACCAATGCGCCTTTACCAGAGAATTTCGGATCCAGCCATTTTTTCATGTTTGCATAGATGATGCCGCTGGTATGATACTCAAGCGAACCCTTTACCTGATAGGCTTCGCGCTCAGGCGCAATGTATAGCAGAGAACCTTTGCTACCGAGGTTGATATTGTCCAGAGTTTTTTGGAAAGAGTTATTCGCGATCACGAATTGTTCATCATTGATAAGTTTTGTGCAGATTACCCATATTGAATTAGGGACATTATCCGCACTGCACGTAGTAAGTACCGTACGTTCATTACGTTGTTCCCACGCCTGGCGGGCAGCAAGTGTTAGTTTAGCCATATTATTCCCGTTCGTTGCTGTTGATTAGCAGTCGTTGCTTGCCAATTTCGCTGCCAGAGATACTGCCCTTTGTAAACTGCCGACGTCGGCGATGCCCTGTCCGGCGATGTTTAGAGCCGTGCCGTGGTCTACCGAGGTGCGAATGATTGGCAAGCCAAGCGTGACGTTAACAATACCTCCAAAATCACTATGTTTAATCACTGGCAAGCCCTGGTCATGATACATGGCGACGATCGCGTCTTTATTCATAAGGTTTTTTTTGGTGAACGCAACGTCTGCGGAAATTGGCCCCTCTACGTGCATACCACGAGCGCGTAATTTTGCGAGCAACGGGCCGATGAATTCTATTTCTTCGGTGCCGCAATAACCACCTTCGCCGGCGTGCGGATTTAAACCGCAAACGCATATAAAGGGGTGTGCAATGCCGAAGCGCTGAATTAATTCCTGATGTAAGACGCGCAGCACGTGTTCTATGCGTTCCGGTGTAATATGTGCTGCGACCTCGGCGATTGCCAAATGCGTAGTCACTAAGGCGACTCTGAGTTTATGCTCCGATGCGTTTTTAGAGGCTTCGTCGGTTAATAGCATCACCGGATACCCGCCTGTATATTCGGCGATGAATTCTGTATGCCCGGCAAACGGAATTCCTCCTGCGTTGATGATACTTTTCTGCACGGGGCCGGTGGTTAAGGCCTGGCAAGTGTCGTTCTTTACTAAGTCAATCGCGGTGTTTAGAGTTTCGATCACGTAGTTGGAGTTTTCCACATTAACGTTTCCCGCGACCACCGGTTTCACCATCGAAACGTCTATCACGCTAAGGTTGCCTGGAACGTGACACGCAATCTCTGTATCGGGGTTAAACTCATTAATACGTACCCCTATGTTGAGTCGATGCGCCAGTTGTTCCAGCATGCGTATATTGGCTACTGCCACGATTTCAAACGGTAGCGTTTGCTTGGCGAGCTTCAGCGTTATTTCAGGACCAATTCCCGCAGGTTCGCCAGGCGTGACGGCAATTTGCAGCGAAGGTTGCATGTACGCGCAGTTTCAGGAGGAGGTACGGGAACAATCTTACAGTTAAGGAGTGGCGAAAACTAAAGAAACCTATTTGGGGTTAAGCAACCGATTTTCAATATAACTCTCATCTCGCAGCTGTCTTAGCCATAATTCAGTTTGTTCTTCAATTTTTCGTTGCCTGATTTGTTCACGCGCTTCCGCGCGCATGGCTTCTTGGGTATTATCATGTCTTCTGGTGTCAAGTAGTTGCACGATGTGCCACCCATAAACAGTTTGAAACGGTTCACTGATTTGTCGTGCTTCCAGACTATCCACCATCTCCTGAAATTTTGGCGTAAAATTGCTGGAAATTGACCAGTCTAACCTTCCGCCATTGACAGCGCTGCCCGGATCGTCGGAGTGCTTGCGCGCCAGCTTGCCAAAGTCCTCGCCCTGTTCGATTTCAGATTTTAGCGTTTGCAGCTTTATTTTTGCCGCATCATCATTCAATAACGCATTAGTACGCAAAAGTATGTGACGGCATAAAACCTGATTGACCATAGTGTCTTTTATTTCACGTCTGTCCAGCATCTTAAAGATATGAAATCCTGCCGGGCTTGAGGCGATTTTACTCACGTCTCCAGGCAGCATCTGTTCTACTTGCCGTAAAAAAACTTCCGGGATCTGAGCCTTGTTGCGCCAACCTAAGTCACCGCCTTGCAGCGCGTCCTGAGCGTCAGAGGCGGAGATCGCGAGTTGCGTAAAGTTGTTTCCAGAGACTGCTCGGTCGTGCACTAAGACAGAACGGTGTTTTGATTTTTCGATCTGCTCTGGTTTCGGGTTTTCGGGAACTTCGACCAATATATGCGCAATATGATATTCGTATTCTTTTTTGAGGATATCTTCATCGGATGTAGTTACCAACTCCTCAATTTCGTTATCCGTTACTTGTACGCTTTCGTCTATGGTACGTCGACGCAGTTGTTCTAACACCATTTCAGTGCGAATTTGCTCCCTGAAGGCGACGTAATCAAGCTCTTGTTGTAGTAGCACCTCGCGGAACTGTTCCGGCGTCACATTATTACGCTTTGCCAGGTTACGCATAGCTTGGTCCAGGCTTAAGTCATCAATTTGTATGCCTCTATGTTCGGCGAGTTGAAGCTGTAGGCGCTCTACGATCAAACGCTGTAAAACTTGCTCAATCAACACGTCTTCAGGTGGTAAAGCGCCGCTCCTGTTACTGAACTGCTGCACTAAGACCTGCACCCGCTGCCGTAATTCGCTTTCCGTAATGACGTCTTCTTCCACGACCGCCACGATCTGATCTAACGTTTTTGCGTTTGCGCCGCCGGCAAGCGTGCCAGTCGTGAGCACACAAGTCATCAGCATCACAAGGAAATATATGGATGCCTTACTAGCGTAGATACTCATCATCCCGAGCGTCATACCCAAGTATGCCACGTTCAAGCAGTTCTCCAATTGGCGAGCCAATTTGCCCAAGTCCCTTGAGCACCAGTTGTACTTCTATACTATTATTATAGTCTTCATTAGTATTTTGATTATAGCGGCGACCGGCTACACGCAATTTCCAGCAGCAAGTGTCGTATTCGATACCTGCTAATAGCTCCAGGTCGCGTTTTTCTCGTAAATCATAATTCCAGCGTGACACCGCGCGCCAATTATTATTAATCGGCCAGACCATGGAGATGTCGGATTGTTCCAATCTTCTACGCCGATTCTTCAATGGATCCACCTGCTCTATGTCTCTACGTCGATAGCGATATGACATGTTCAGGATGAAATCATTTTTTGAACGATATTGAAATCGTACCGAGCTTTTTTCGGTGTGATTATCATGCGTATCCCATAATGTAGAGGCGATGGCATGCCAACGATCATTGGGACTGATTTTGAGTTTGGCCGCCACCTCTGAAGATGGTTCGCGTTCCATCGGTTTGTTGGGAAGCGCGACTTTACGGTCTCTGAAATAGAAAATACGGCCAAGGCTTGCGCTGAGTTTCTCGTCTCCACTCTCTAAATCAAGTATGCGTGTCGTAAGGCCTACGCTTAGGTGATCGGCATCGCCTATACGATCTTTGCCACTGAAGCGGTTATCGCGAAATAATTGTTCATACCCAAATTCGTATTCGCTCGAGTCAAAACTAGGGATGTCATTTTGATCGCGAAAGGGCGTGTGCAGGTAATAGATGCGCGGTTCCAAAGTTTGCATGTGGGCGGTTTTGGCTAAATTCCTTTCAAACATCAAGCCGGCGTCCAAGTGTACGCTCGGCAAGCTACGTGAAGGGTGCTGGTCTTTACCATCTCTGCGGTTTAGGTCGTATTCAGTATGCGTAAATCGCACGCCAGGCCGCACGAAATAACCCGTGCGTTCTAAGGGACGTTCCAGCGCAACTCCGAAATGCAGGCGATCACCGTCAATTTTGTGATCATGCGCGAAACTTACCCATTCGTTTTCGGAGCTAAATTTGAATCCGCCGGGTAAGTTGGAGTAATTGCCGTCCAGCTTAATTTGCGGTTCGCGCTGTATGGGTTCTGAAGTATTGGACACGTTTTCATCAACAAGTTGAAAGTTTTGTACGCGCGTGAGCAGTCGCCAGTGTTTTCCCCTATAATGCAAATCAGCGCGACTCTCTATGTTTTGCGTACTGGTAAGGCCGAGGTCATCGCCCAAATCTTCAAAGTAGTTATCGTCGGAAACTTTGTTACGTAACAGATCCAGCTTTATTTTGGGGGTTAGATAGCTGGTGTGTTTGAATGCAAACAAATAACGATTGTCGTTAAACTCATCATCACTTAAATATTCCAGCCCCAAGTGACCAAAACTTTTTTGATTTAAATACCGAAAGCTGGATTTCAGTTGTAATCCACGGTTGGTTAATAACCGCGGAGCGAATAGTGCATCCCGGTTGGGCGCGATATTCCAATACCACGGCGTCTCAAGCTCAAAACCCGAATCGTTAGAATTGCCAAACGCAGGAGTCAAAAACCCGGTTTTGCGCCGATCGTCAATGGGAAACCGTATCCATGGCATGTAATAGATCGGTATGCCCTTGAACTTCACTAGTACATCTTTACCCACCCCGTAACCTGAGGCTTTGTCCAGTTTGACTTCGTCGGCAGATAGTTCCCATGAGCGATCGCCTATATCGCAAGTAGTGTACGTGGCATTTTCAAAACGCAACAATTCCGGGGAAATTTGCTCAAGCGTCTTGGCGCGGCCGCGCGCGTGCATAGGTTTATACTGATACGTGGCGTCCGCTGACCTGGCATAGTCAGTATTGAGGTGTAGTTCGGCCTCTGGGGCCTCTATGACTAATTGGCGATCTTCGGCACGCACGTTGCCGCTGGCATACACTTTTTTACTGTTTTCGTCGTAACGCATAGAGTCTGCGTCCACGGTTTGCGTTCCGCGCGTCATCCGCACGGTGCCTTCCAGGGTGTTGATTCCTTTCTCGTCACGTTTGGCACGGTCCGCGACAAACCGCGTAGCGGCATCCGGGTCTGATGGCGTAGCGCGTAGACTAGCTTCGGGAGTGGGGTCGCTTTTACACAATCCATAGCGTTCGGTAGCGGTAGCGGTCGAATGTAACAAAGCAAACAGACAGATGAGTCCGGGCACGCACAGCTTGCCTAAGAGTTTATTAAAAATGGTTCTGAGCGAAGTAAGCACGATTTTATATCCAGTACTGCGGATTATTTTTATCGGGTTATTTTGCAGTCTATAGTGTATCAGTTTTAGAGGGTTATTGAGATAATTTGTCAATCATGGCAGTAAAATTATGACAATGGCGGGAGAGGTGTCGCCATAACAATAGCCAGGGTAGGCGCTATTTGTGGCTTGGCCATATCAAGTTCGCATATACCTCTTAATTGGTGGATTAATATCGGGAATATTTACAGTAATGGGGCAATTACC
Source organism: Gammaproteobacteria bacterium (assembly GCA_963422595.1). Lineage (GTDB taxonomy): Bacteria > Pseudomonadota > Gammaproteobacteria > UBA4575 > UBA4575. The sequence continues at coordinate 218,955 of OY730298.1, read as the reverse complement.
AAACTTACGATCGCCATCACGTTGATTAGTATGTTCATGGATGGTCCCGAGGTATCTTTGAAGGGGTCGCCAACCGTGTCGCCGACTACTGCGGCTTTGTGAACATCGGAGCCTTTCCCACCAAGATTGCCTTTTTCGATATATTTTTTGGCATTATCCCACGCACCGCCAGCATTGGCCATCATCAAGGCAAGCAACACGCAGCCGAGCAATGCGCCTCCCAGCATGCCACCTAAAGTCTCGGCGCCAAATCCAAACCCGACAACCACTGGAGCGATTACCGCTAATAAGCCTGGTGGAACCATACGTTTTAGAGCCGAGGTGGTGGCGATATCGATACAACGCACGGTATCCGGTTGCGCACGGCCTTCCAGCAAGCCGGGAATCTCTTTAAATTGTCGGCGAATTTCTTTAATCATGTCAAATGCGGCATCCCCTACTGCGGTCATCGTCAGCGATGCGACGATGAACGGAAAGACGCCACCGATAAATAGCCCGATCAATACTTTAGGGTCGCCTAAATCCAGCACGATAGGCCCTTTGCCGTGGCCAACTTCGGCAAGGAATGCGGTGATGATCGCCAAGGCTGCCAGTGCTGCTGCGCCGATGGCAAAGCCCTTACCGATTGCAGCGGTGGTGTTACCCACCTCATCAAGTTCGTCGGTGATTTTGCGGACATCTTCTCCAAGCCCCGCCATTTCTGCGATTCCGCCGGCGTTGTCTGCCACCGGGCCATAGGCATCAATAGCCATAGTGATGCCTACGGTTGCCAGCATGCCTACTGCGGCAATCCCGACTCCATAGAGATCAGCGCAGTGATTCGCAACAAAAATGATGCCTGCAAGACTCAGTATGGGGACTACTACCGATTGCATGCCAACTGCCAGACCAGAGATTATTATTGTCGCTGGTCCAGCTTCGCCATCGCGGGCTATTTTCCTGACAGGATTGCCGCCCGTGTAATATTGAGTGACCAGGCCGATAATGATCCCACCTACGGCACCGGACATTACCGATATCCACACACCGATGCTTACCTCAAGTGCGTTAATCACTAAATAGGACGCAATTATGAAAATAACGGAAGCGGAATTAGTGCCGACATGTAAAGCCATGGCAGGTGATTTGGTGGAGGATAATTTTACCAAAACAATACCTGAAATGGAGCATAGAATACCGATTGATGCCAAGGCTAAAGGTAAAAACATGAGAATCTGTTTTTCGCCTAATTGATCGATAATATTGGGGGATAAAGTTGCCGCAATCGCAATTGTGGCGATGATTGAGCCACAATAAGATTCAAAAATGTCTGAACCCATACCTGCCACGTCGCCAACGTTATCGCCAACGTTATCAGCGATCACTCCGGGGTTACGCGGATCGTCTTCCGGAATACCCGCTTCGACTTTACCTACCAAATCTGCACCAATATCCGCGCTTTTAGTATAAATACCGCCACCCACACGTGAAAAAAGCGCGACGGTAGAGGCGCCCATTCCGAATCCGTGTATTACGTTTGCCGTGGCTGGATCGCGACCAAAAAACAGATACAGGCCACCCAGCCCCAATAGGCCCATGGCGGCGACTGTGAGGCCCATAATTGAACCGCCAAAAAACGCGACATTGAGTGCGGTATCCGCGCCTTTTTCATAGGCCGCCACGGTAGTGCGGACATTGGCGTGCGTTGCTGTGTACATTCCTATGTAACCAGCTGCCGATGAACATAAGGCGCCTATAACGAAGGCGATCGCGGTATTTTGGCCTAAATCAGAAACCCAAATCACTATGGTCACCACCGCCGCGAATATAAACAAGATGGAATATTCACGACGCATGAAGGTCATCGCTCCAGTATGAATCGCATCGGAGATTTCGATGACTTTACCAGTACCCGGTGAATAACGTAATACGAGTCGATAAATCACAAATGCGGATATAAGACCCAAAACCCCTAAGGTGACCGGCAGGTGATGGATTGTCATGAGATTTTCTCCTCGCAGGAAATAATATTATTTTTTGTATACTCAGGTTGAGCCGTATCCGATTCGCAAGTTTGTTCTATACGATTTGACTATGCAGATCCAAACTTACTAGAAGTCTGACAAAAAATGGCTTAAAATTACATGGGTCATATTGTCTATCGTCTCTATTCAGATAAGCCGATGCGAAACTGTGTTACCAAAGCCAAATAAAGTTTGAACTCACGCCAGAGTACCCATATTTGATACTATTACCCATTTCTCAACAGTGTAGTCAAAATTGACAGAGCGCAACCTTCTTGAGGATCCGGAGTTGGAAGTACGCTATTTCAAAAGGCGTATTTATTTTGCTGCGTTATTCGTGATGTTTTGTATGGTTATGCTCGGCGCACGTTTATTTTATCTACAAGTCATCAATAGTAAACATTACACGACACTTTCTCAAGAAAATCGTATACGTGTAGTGCCTATACCACCCACGCGTGGTTTAATCTATGACCGCAATTTACAGCTACTTGCAGATAATAAGCCTACTTACCAGATTGAAGTGACTCCTGCTCAAGCAGATGATATAGAACGAGTCGTTGCAGATATTGGCCAACATATTCATTTAGAGGAGTATCACCTAAAAAAAATTTTCAATGACGTGAAACGCAAACAGACGTTTCAATCTATTCCACTAAAAATAAATTTAAGCGAAGGTGAAATTGCACGTTTTTCTGTCAACCGTCATCACTTTCCCGGTGTAGAAATTACCGCGCGCGCGAATCGTTATTATCCATTAGCGGACGTCGGCACGCATGCGCTTGGCTACGTAGGCCGAATAAATGCTAAAGAGATACCAGACCTGAATATGCGAGACTACAGTGGCACAAGTCATATAGGCAAATCAGGCGTCGAAAAATTCTACGAAGAAATCCTGCATGGTGAAGTGGGTTATCAGCGTATCGAGGTTAACGCGCAAGGTCGTAAGTTACGGGTACTGCAAACAATACCTTCCACTCCGGGCGCGGATCTTGTCCTGACGTTGGATGCGCGATTGCAAAAAATTGCCCAGGACAGTTTAGGCGAGAGCAATGGTTCAGTAGTGGCAATGGATCCGGTTACGGGTGAAGTGCTGGTTTTTGTTAGCGCGCCTACCTTTGACCCTAATCTTTTTGTAAACGGTATCAGCAGCGAGCAGTACTCTTTGTTGCGTGAGAATCCTGACCAGCCGCTATTTAATCGCGCCTTAAAAGGTCAGTATCCACCAGGGTCTACTATCAAGCCAGTACTGGCTCTGGCGGGGTTGCACCATGACGTGATTCGAGCGGAAAACACGATTTACGCAGGTCCGTATTTTAAACTACGTGGCCACCAACGCAAGTATCGTGATTGGAAAAAAGAAGGGCATGGCAAAGTCAATATGTATAAGGCAATCACGCAGTCGTGTGACGTTTATTTCTATACTTTAGCGCACCAGCTTGGGATTGATCGCATATCTGAATTTCTTAGCCAGTTTAATTTTGGCATCAAGACTGAATTGGATACATGGGGAGAGGCGGAAGGAATAGTACCCTCTAAAAAATGGAAGCGCAGAGTATACAACCAGCCATGGTATGCGGGTGAAACCGTAATAACAGGTATTGGTCAGGGGTATTTATTAACTACACCATTGCAACTTGCGGTTGTTACGAGTGCCTTGGCGACGCGGGGGCAAGGCATGCGGCCAAGGTTTTTGCGTGCTATTCATAAGCGGGGTGATGCCGAAGAAATAACAAGTGCAACTGCAATGCGGCCCATCAACATTGCGAATGAAGCTTATTGGGATCAAATTATTTCCGCAATGGTGGATGCCGTACATAAGCCTAATGGTACCGCATATAAAATTGGCAAAGACGCGGAGTATCAAATAGCTGGGAAAACAGGTACCGCGCAAGTATTTGGGCTTGCCGAAGATCAGGAATATGACGAAGAAAGTATTGCGGAAAAGCTTCGTGATCATAGTTTGTTCATTGCATTTGCGCCCGTGGATGATCCCAAAATTGCGATTGCGGTAATAGTAGAGAATGGAGGCAGTGGCAGCAGGGTTGCGGCACCTATTGCAAGAACCGTAATGGATCACTACCTGTTAAGCGAAGAGCAACTGTTAGTGGCCAACTCACCATGAATGGTACTTCCCCATAAACAATATTTTGTGTCTGCCTCAAATAACACAGAACAGCGTTTCTTTAATCTCGACCTCACGTTGGTGAGTGTGCTTATCATTCTTTGTGGGGTCGGGTTAATCGTGCTGTACAGTGCTGCTAATGGTGAGATAACGACTGTGGTGCGCCAATCTATACGTTTTGGCATCGGTTTTGTGGTGTTGATTTCTTTGGCGCAAATTTCCAGCAAACAGTTCTTTAATTTCTCACCGTGGTTATACCTGACTGGTCTGGCCTTATTATTGGTGATGATGGCGATCAATTACAACAACGCCGGTGTACAACGGTGGTTTAACTTCGGTGTTATTCAATTTCAACCATCAGAATTGATGAAGATATTTCTACCCATGATGCTCGCCTGGTATTTCAGTAGTAAACGTACGCCACCTTCTTTATGGCATATTTGCATTGCACTACTTATAGTCGTTATTCCTGGGTGGCTTATTATGCGTCAACCAGACTTAGGTACTGCGATTCTAATAATCTCAACGGGTATTTTCGTGATTTTTATGGCTGGGATTACGTGGCGATTGCTGGCGGCATTTGGCGGTTTAATCGTAGCATGTATACCGCTATTTTGGCTTTATCTGCATGACTACCAGCGACAACGAATTGTTACTTTATTAAATCCTGAAAGTGATCCGCTGGGTGCGGGATATCATATTATTCAATCTAAAATAGCAATTGGTTCGGGCAGTGTTTACGGTAAAGGCTGGCTTAATGGAACGCAGTCTCAGCTTGATTTCATACCTGCAAGATCAACAGATTTTGTCTTGGCAGTATTTGGTGAAGAATTTGGTTTTATAGGCGTTACCCTATTATTATTTGTGTATGGTTTTATCATAATGCGTGGGTTGAGTATTGCGACACGTGCGCAAGACACCTATTCCAGGTTACTTGCCGGGGGCTTGAGTTTGTCTTTTTTTGTTTACTGTGTTGCTAATATTGGAATGGTGAGCGGTTTGCTCCCGGTGGTTGGCGTTCCGCTACCGCTAATTAGTTACGGCGGCACTTCAGCGGTAACGATTTTGGCAGCGTTTGGAATTTTGATGTCAATACATTCTCATCGAAAGTTATTATCACATTAACGTATATGCGCATATCTTTAACCACAATATTTTTCATGGGCATTTCAATTATCGCTGGCAGTGCTGCGGGCGAAAATTATTTGGGTCGTACGGAAGTGACGAAATTTATTGATGAATTTTCTCAACGGCATAGCTATCCCAAATCATCCTTAACCACTCTGTTCGAAAAAGTAGAGAAACAAGCGAGAGTTTTGGAGGCCATTAAGCGCCCGGCCGAAAAGCAAAAAAATTGGCGTGAGTATCGAAATATTTTTATTAATCCGGAGCGTATTCGTGGAGGTTTACAATTTTGGGTAGAGAACGCGCAAACGCTGGCGGCAGCCGAGCGGCGTTTTGGGGTGCCACCAGAAATTATTGTTGCCATTATTGGAGTCGAGACCTTTTACGGAAAGTATGAAGGTAAATACCCTGTTCTGGATGCTCTCGTAACATTAGGATTTGACTACCCACCACGACAGAAATTCTTTCGTAGTGAATTGGAACATTTTCTTTTATTAGTACAGGAAGAAACACTGGACCCCCTGTCGATCAAAGGATCATATGCAGGGGCGATGGGGAAAAGTCAGTTTATTGCCAGCAGCTATAGACGGTACGCGATTGATTTTGATGAGAATGGTGAGCGTGATCTGTGGAAGAGTAATGCAGACGCCATTGGCAGTGTGGCAAATTATTTTAAGCAGCACGGCTGGCGAACTGGCGGGCCGGTTACGATGCCGGTTGTCGTATACGGGGATCGTTACACGACATTATTGACTAAAGGATTAAAGCCGGTTGTATCTATTTCCGAGCTGCCGCAATATGATATTGAGATATATGCCAATGCCTACGTGCAAGAAAAAATTGCATTACTGGAACTGCAAAGTGACGATGCAGTGGAATACTGGGCCAGCTTCAATAATTTTTACGTTATCACACGCTATAACCGGAGTCGTATGTACGCAATGGCTGTACATCAATTAAGTCAGCAAATCAAAAAAGATATCAAAGACTACGTTGTTCAAAATTAATCGTTTCAAGACTATTGGTCGTATTCTTTACGTTTTGGTAATTGTTTTGATTGCCTATGGTCAGGGCGCGTGCTCATCGCATAAACTGGCGCCAGTGATTCCAACAGTGGCCAAGCTACCGCCACGCCAACTGCCGCCTGATGCCGTGCCCAGAATCGAGCCACGCAGTCGCTATGGCAATCCGAATTCTTACGTGGTGTTTGGTAAGCGTTACTACGTGCTTCCAACCAGTGCAGGTTTTAATGAGAAAGGCATTGCGTCATGGTATGGGGGAAAATTCCACGGTCGTCGCACCTCAAGCGGGGAAACGTATGACATGTACGCGATGACGGCGGCGCACAAACGATTACCGTTACCCACGTATGTACAAGTTACAAATCTTAAAAATGGTCGTCAGGTAGTGGTACGTGTAAATGATCGGGGGCCCTTTCATCAAAACCGGATCATTGATTTATCTTATTCAGCCGCGGCCAAATTAGGCATTATCAGAAAAGGCACCGGCTTGGTGGAAGTTCAGGCCATAGATCCAGGAAACTATCAAATTGCGCAGACCCTGGGAGTGCCGGCAACAGTTGGTAAAAGCTCCGAACAAGCCTATCTGCCAGTCTCAAATGTTAAACCACAGGCCCAGATGGTAGATCATCAGAGAGGGGAACTGCAATGGTCGTCAACTACCACCTCCGCCGTGAATCCACGGGTATTCGTGCAAGTGGGGACATTTAGTAAGCGTGCTAATGCAGATCAGTTATTAAATCGGCTTAGTCATCTGGATATCGGCGCCGTTACGATAGCGTCTATAGTGAAAGACAAAAAACGATTACACCGAGTGCGCATTGGTCCATTTTCTACGTTTCAGTCTGCCGATGACACCGTCGTTAAACTCAATGACCTGGGCATGCAGGGACATCATGTAGTGATCGAATAATCATTGTGGAATAAAAGTTATCGCGAGGTTAATACAGGGATGAAAATTAAAACGATTACTTTAGTATTAGTACTTATACACCCCAATCTATGTGCGCAATCATTTCCAATACCCGCGCCGCCGAAATTCAATGCTGCCAGTTACGTGTTGATGGATTTTAGAAGCGGTGCGGTATTAGCTGAGCACAATCCTGGAGCGCGCGTAGCTCCTGCAAGCCTCACCAAAATCATGACTGCATACCTGGTATATCAGGCGATAGCTGCTAACCACGTACACATAGAAGACCGGGCATTCATCAGCGAAAAAGCCTGGCGCAGCGTTGGATCAAGGATGTTTGTCGAGGTAGGTGACAAAGTTCTGCTTGAAGATTTATTGTTTGGTGTAATTATCCAGTCCGGTAATGACGCAAGTGTTGCGCTTGCAGAGCACGTGGCTGGCACGGAAGAAGCGTTTGCGGATATGATGAACGCACAGGCAAAGCATCTTGGGTTACAAAATACACATTTCGTAAATGCAACTGGTTTGCCGCACCCCGAGCATTACACTACTGCTTATGATGTAGCACTACTATCGCGTCAGTTGATTAAAGAATTTCCTGAAAAGTATAAAGTTTACGCGCAAAAAGAATTTACTTTTAATGGCATAAAACAGTACAACAGAAACCGACTCCTATGGCGTAACGGCACGGTTGATGGGTTAAAGACAGGGTACACCAAAGCCGCGGGTTACAGCTTAGCGGCATCCGCCGTGCGCCATGACATGCGTTTAATTTCAGTGGTAATGGGTGCCAATAATGACAAGTCCAGAACCATGAATAGCCAGGCATTACTCAATTATGGATTCAGATACTACAAGTCGCATAAATTATATCAGGCAGGAGAGACGTTGGCTGAGCGGCGTATGTGGAAGGGAGAATCAAAGTCGATTCGACTTGGGCTTAGTGAAGACCTATATGTGACGATACCCAGGGGCCGATATGATGCTTTGCAAGCCACCATGAACGTTGATTCAGACATCGTTGCGCCCATTGAGCAGGGAACTCAGGTTGGTGTCGTCAAAATCGTTTTTGAAGGCAAAGGGCACGTAGAGAAGCCGTTGATTGCTTTGCACGCGAATCGCGCAGGGAATTTATGGCGTCGTGCTACAGACCTCTTATTACAAACATTTTTTTAAAGTGTACACATCGTGTTGTCGGTTCAGGCATTTCTAAATGGGGAATACATGCCGCTTGATGCGTGCCGTATCTCGCCTTTGGACCGCGGCTTCATTTTTGGTGATGGTATTTATGAATTATTGCCCGTATACAAAAACAAACCATTTTACTTATCGCAGCATTTGTCACGTCTGGAGCGCAGCATGCGTGAACTGCGTATCAACAACCCCTATTCGGGAGCTGATTGGAAAGCTATTGTAGAAACGTTAGTGCGACGATCAAACCGCGACAACCTGGCCATTTATATCCAGGTAACCAGAGGTGTTGCGCCACGTGATCACGTATTTCCGAGCAACACAAATGCAACGGTATTTGCCATGGCAAACCCGTTTACTGTTACACCTGAAGAACAGTTACAAAATGGTGTCGCCTTAATTACGGCAAAAGATATTCGTTGGCAGCGTTGCGACATCAAAGTAATTAGTTTGTTAGCCAACATACTGGCAAAACAAGATGCTATACAAGCATCTGCCGCTGAAGCCATAATGATACGAGATGGTATTGCCTTAGAGGGTGCCGCGAGTAATCTTTTCGTGGTACGTGGTGGAGTAGTATTTACGCACCCTAAGGACAATCTGATATTACCGGGGATTACACGTGATTTCATTTTAGAATTACTTGACGAATTAAAAATACGCTACACCGAACAAACTATCCCAAAAAAATGGCTATATTCTGCCGATGAGTTATGGATTACCAGCTCAATCAGAGAGATTTTAGCCGCTACCAAAATAGATGGTCAGATAGTGGGTGGTGGTGTGCCCGGAGAAATTTGGAAGGCAGTCTATGCCTTATATCAAAGGCGTAAAATTCAAATTCATCGCTAACATAAGGTCTCTATATTTTTGACAACGCCTTGAGAATACCTAAAGAGCGCATATTTTAACCGGCTGTCAATGACAGGATGGTAGCAGTGCTATAATGTCTGTATATGCTGATATAAAGTGACGCCGAAACTTGGCACGCATTAGTGATTCAACGTAAGGGCTCTGGATGAGCAAGCTTCAAGTTCGTTACTTAGGTACGCAGGAATACATCGCGACCTACGCGAGGATGCGCGAATTTACGAGTAAGCGAACAGCCGCGACTGCGGATGAGTTTTGGTGCTTGCAGCACCGGCCGGTTTTTACGTTAGGCACTAATGGCGACTACAGGCACGTCCTTGTGGAGTCGCAAATACCCATCGTACGGTCCAATCGTGGTGGGCAAATTACTTACCATGGACCCGGGCAGGCAATCGTGTATTTACTGGTAGATTTACGGCGCAAGTGCATTGGCATAAGAGAGCTTATACAACACATGGAGCAATCGGTCGTTAATTTATTGAGCGGTTATCGTATTAAGTCAAGTGCGCGAGCGGACGCGCATGGGGTGTACGTCAGTGGTGCGAAAATCGCATCGCTGGGTTTACGGGTTAGTGGTGGATGCAGTTATCATGGCATGGCATTAAATGTAGATATGGATTTAACGCCATTTTCTCAAATCAACCCATGTGGATTTCCGGGGCTTACGGTGACCCAACTTAGAGATCATGGGATTGTGGCTGATTGTGAACAAATTCACCGGCAACTAATCGCCCAACTGTGCAAGTTTCTGCAATATAAAATTCAGGATATAAATACCATTGGCCGATAAATCACATATAGCTAAACTGGGCGTTAAGCGGCGTGGTGCGGAAAAAGTTACGCGCATCCCGATCAAAGTCGAAGGGTCACACCCGCGCATACCAAAGCCCGCATGGATTCGCGTACCAGCGACGTCTACCTCACGAGTGGCAGAATTAAAAGCGCTATTACGTCAACAGAAACTCCACACCGTATGCGAAGAAGCGTCTTGTCCTAACCTAACCGAGTGTTTTAATAATGGCACCGCTACTTTCATGATCATGGGTGACATCTGTACGCGACGCTGTTCGTTTTGTGACGTTGCACATGGCCGGCCTTTACCGTTAGACAAGCATGAACCTCGACATTTAGCTGCCACGATAGCACGCCTGGGGCTTAACTACGTAGTGATAACGTCTGTTGATCGTGACGATTTGCGCGATGGTGGCGCAAGCCACTTTGTTAATTGTATCGGGCAAATTCGCAAACAATGTGCGGGTATAAAAATCGAAATATTAGTGCCTGATTTTCGCGGTCGCGTGCGCGCAGCGTTAAATACTTTAGGCAAATGCCCTGCCGACATATTCAATCACAATCTGGAAACGGTACCTCGTTTATATCCACAAGTGCGCCCTGGCGCCGACTACCAGCACTCTTTAAAATTACTGCGCCGACACAAACTACAAGCCCCCGAAGTGCCAACCAAATCTGGTTTAATGCTCGGACTGGGCGAGCGGATTGATGAGATCATACAAGTCATGCGGGATTTGCGTGCACATGACGTGGACATGCTGACACTCGGTCAATATTTGCAGCCTGGTCAACATCATCTGCCAGTACAGCGCTACCTTAGCCCGCTTGAATTCGATGACTTGCGCAGTGTCGGGAAAAGGCTGGGTTTTGGCTATATTGCCAGTGCTCCCTTAGTACGTTCCTCCTATCATGCGGACGTTCAGGCCAAACAATACCTGGGTTATACTTAATTAATCTTCGCTTGTGACGGCAAGCATAACTGCCGAGGGTATTACAGAGCAGACAGTTTTTCTATTTAGCTTCAGACACATACTGGCGGGCCTGTTGCAGTCGATCGCAGGTACCGACGTCAAACCATTTGCCGGTGAAATATTCGGCGCTAACAAGTTCTTTATCAATGGCGCAGCGTAAAATAGGCGCCAGTGCCAATTTTTTAGCCATGCAGCCCTTGAAGAGCGCGGGGTTATAAATCCCGATTCCACTAAAAGTCAGAAAATTTTTTCCAGTGTTATAAATCTCGCCATGCTCATATGCAAAGTCACCTTCAGGATTATGTGCCGGATTATCAACGAGCACTAAATGTGCTTGTTTACCATTGGCAAGCCTTGGGAACGACAAAGCGTGATCGCACCAAATGTCAGCATTGATTACTAAAAATGGTGCACCATCTAACAATGGCAGGGCATGCACAACTCCGCCTGCCGTATCCAGGGGTTCTTTACCTTCATGGGAATATTCAATATGTACACCAAAGCAGCTTCCGTCCCCAAGGCGTTTTTGAATCATCTCCCCAAGGTAGGAGAGATTAATTACCACGTCCTCGCAGCCAGCCGCTTTTAGTTTTTCCAAATGATATTCGATTAAAGGTTTCCCGGCAATCTCAATCAAAGGCTTTGGAATACGTTCCGTCAATGGTCGCAAGCGTGCGCCAAAACCGGCGGACAAAAGCATACACTTCATCATGATTCATACCAAAACCCTGGCATCTGCGAACCTGGCTAATTCACAAGTATCAGGATATTTTGGCGCAACTGTTTGGATGTAACGCAATGTGCGTGGAATATCTGCCAGGTAATTGGACTTGTCATCGCGAATATGCAAGCGCGAAAATATGCCTATGGCCTTCAAGTGCCGTTGCAGCCCCATTAAATCAAACCACTTTAAGAAAGTATCTTCGTCCACGTCTCCGATGATATTTTTACTGGAGATTTGATCTCGGAATGAAAGTGCCCATGCCTCTACCCATGCTGATGGCCACTCAATATAACAGTCGCGCAATAGAGAAACCAAGTCATAAGTAACCGGGCCACAGACCGCGTCCTGATAATCAATAATACCGGGGTATGCCGCGCCAATCTGCATAAGATTACGCGAATGATAATCGCCATGCACGAACACCTGCGGTTGCGCCAATGCATTGTCAACAAGACTCGCGAACACCTGCTCCAGTAAATCATACTCCGAGCTTGTTAGCTTTATAGCAAGGTGTTTGTTCAGGAACCACTCTCGAAATAATCCCATTTCTGTTGATAAAAGCTCTTTATCACAGTCAGGCAAGCTGGTTGCCGGGGTTTGTTGTACAACAGCTAATGCATCCAATGCTTTACCGTACAAGGTATTTACGTTTTCGTAATCGAGATCATTTAACAGCACAACGTCCCCGAAGTCACCGATAAGAAAGAACCCAAAATCTAAGGAGCTATAATAGATATGAGGTACAGGCAAGCCCGCTGCTGCCAACAAGTGAGTTACCTTTACAAATGCCTCATTATTCTCCTTTTCAGGTGGGGCATCTACTGCGATATACTGTTTATGTTCCGCTCTAAAACGAAAATAACGCCGGAAGCTTGCATCACCAGAGATAGGCGTGAGCGAATATATAATGCTCCCCAATACGTCTTTTATCCACTCATTTAACTGCGTCAGGCGCAGGTCTGAACACATACTTATTTATACCCGGGCGTAATTAACGCTACCCACTTGTCGGGTATTGGTCTCAATACCATCGCCAGCAGGCAATACAGTATCCGATAATGGTGGTAAATCAGACCGATATTTTGCCATGGACTGCTCCATTTTATATTATCAGGCATTCCCCCTAAGGGTTTGATAGGCAACGTATGCGACATATGCAAACACCATCAGATTAAAAGCGAAAACCCCCAGAGTTGCATCGCCAGCCGCATAGACACGCCACGCCCCAACTGGAACGACCACTGCCAGCCCGAGGGACACCACCGCGATTCTTTGGGTATATCCATTACAGAAGATGCTTAGTACGAAAATGACGTGCGCGACCAGGATGGTTTTAACGAGCAGCTGGTCAAACACAAAGTATTGAAATACGGCGGCCAATATTAACAGTGTTGCGGCGGCTCTTAAGGTAATAGTAAGGGACATTATCACTCGCTCATGCTGCCTGCCGATCTGCGCCTTAAACATCAAAATTCTATCATGATCTGCGTAAATACACGCCGTAGCCTGACGAAAATCCTTGAGCTAACATGCAGATTGTTTACATGCGTCTGCGTCACGGCCTGATAAACGCAGAATTAAGGTTATGAAATGGTAAATGTTATTCCAGACCAATTTTTTTACTATCTTAGATTTCCATTGAACCCTATAATATACCAACAAATGTTAGCTAAAATAATCATTAACTCAACCGCCCGGCACTTTATGTACGATGGACGAATAATGTCAGTCATCCAGCCTGGTTACAGGGTCTTGAGTATATTGGCATTGCTATTGATAGGCCAGTTGAGTCTGGCGGGTGGAGAAACCACCAAGTCCCCCATTTTAGATCGTGTGGAAGTAATCCACAAAGCGCCTGAAAATCTTGAAGCATTGAGTATGGAAGAACTGGAGATCGAGAGATCGGTGCGCATGCGGCATATCTCCGCAATCAAACAGGTAAGTGACAAGCCCGATGTTGCCAGGCAAAAGCTCCTGAAAACCATACTTGAGCATGATGACAAGAGGCTTCAAATTGCTGACGTTATCGCCAAATTAGTTGATGAATACCAAATTGAAGGTGCGCTTAGAGAGGCGTTATTGGGATATAGAGAAACGTTTAATACAGAAATGCGTGACGCGCGCAAGTACGTACAAACTCTCGATGACTATAAATCATATGATTTTCGATTTTCTGCGGTCTACATGTCTATGCTGTTTAAATTTAATGAAAGCCCGCAGTTACATAAAAGACTGGTCGCGGACATGGGTGATGAAAATACCACGATAGGCAAATACAGGCAGGAACTGGACGAGTCATATGCAAAAATCGAACGCGATAAATGGCTTCTTCAGGACCTTTACTCGATAAATGAATTAGAGCAGGCCATTGCTGCCATAGATAAAGAAATATCACAACGCAAGCATACGGAATTGTAAGAATTACGTTTATTTTAGAGTCAGGCATATATGCCTGACCAATTTAATGTATAAGGAGTCAGGCATGGTTAGAATAATGTGCACATGGTTAATCGCAATATCCTGTACGCTTGTCGCAGCGGCCGATGAGTTTGCCAGACCCCCGGCAATGGTTGAAGGTGCACCTGCCGCTAACAATGCGGCTGATCAAGGCAGCGCAAAGCCAGTCAGAATTAAGACTATTACAATCTATGATTCAAAGGTTTTCCCCGGGTTCAGATCCTGCACCTCTGAAGACTATCGTAATCAGGACCGTGATCCTATTGTTTGTCAGGACGATGACGTGGCACGCATGCTTTCTGCGCGAGAGGAAAATGATCAAACCAAGGACCTGGTAGTAGAGGGAGACGCAGCGCCACAAGGCAATATTTATAAACTACGCTTTGAACGGTTTAAAACCAAAAGCGACAACTAACAATCGGATTGCACGGCAGTATATTGGCACACCGCTACGCATGGCGGCGCATCAACTAAGCGCAGTCTACGATTATTCAATACATATTGAGTGAATCATCTTGCGTAGTAATGCGACTGTCGGTTCAAGAATTTGCATAGGTATATATTCATTCGGCTGATGCGCCAAGGCTATAGATCCAGGGCCCAGCACAACGGTTTCCATACCCATGCAATTAAACACAGGTGCTTCGGTTGCGAAAGTAACCGTTTGCGCCGATTTACCGGTGTATCGTTCCGCCAGCCGCACAATTTTTGAGTCACCTGGTGTTTCAAATGCGGGGACACCATCGAACAAGGCCGCAAACTCGCAGCGCAATCCCAGTCGGCTGGCAATTTCTGTTACGCGCTCACGCAATTCATTGCGCAACGCATCAATTTGCATACCTGGTAAGGTGCGCATATCGATATGTAACTCGCATTGCGTACAAATTCGGTTAGGATTATCGCCGCCACGTATATGACCGAGATTCAAAGTCGGCATGGGCACCGTAAAGTCATGGTTAACGTATTTAGTGGCAAGTTCTCGTCTGAATTGCAGTAATTCATACATCACCGCGTGCATACCGTCGAGCGCATTATTTCCCAGGCCGGGGTCACTCGAATGACCTGCCTTACCAAATAGCGTTATGGCCTCCATAAACACCCCTTTATGTCGATGCACCGGGGTTAAGTCCGTCGGTTCGCCGATAATGCAATAACGCCCCGGTTTTATACCTTCATTCAGGAGCGCGCGTGCGCCCTGCATAGTACACTCTTCATCTGCCGTCGCCACGATTGTTAAACGTTGTTTAAGGTCTTGCGTTACAAACTCTTTAGCGGCCTCTACTGCAAGTGCCAAAAACGACTTCATATCAGCCGTGCCCAAGCCGTAAATTTTCCCATCTGCCAATTCAATCCTGAATGGGTGCGTATTCCAGCCCGTTGAGTCATAGTTGACCGTATCGGTATGTCCGGATAACACCAGACCCTCATCGCCTGCGCCTATCCAGGCGATTAAATTTGCCTTGTTTTCAGCAGAAGAGACTATCTCGGTTACAAATCCCAAATCATTTAGCCAATTCGCCAGGCAGTCAACCACAGGTACGTTACTCATGTCATATTCAGACTGTGTGCTGCTAACAGAAGGAATAGCCACCAACTGCCCGATCATTTCAAGCAATTTAGGAGAGGTCTGCATACGTTGCAGGTCTATGCCATGCGTTGCGCGATCTGGTAAATGGCCTCGGCGTCTAATACCTGATCGTTGGATTCAAATAATTTAGCCACGCACGCACGGTGTAATTTAAGTTTTAAGGCACCAATACCGATGCCACCAAAGATTTTTTTACCGCAACGTTCAGTACCTTTATCCATCATATCAATGCCCTCAAAGCCAACCGGGGGCGCAGTATTCACGTCTGCCAATATCTCCAGTGTGGCATGTCGTTGCCACTGATACGCGTCGAGTAGTCGAATGCCAGCCTTTCCGGTACCGAATACGATATGTGCCCCGTCCAGGGCGGCGTTGGTGGAATCGGTATCCCCGGCCTGCATAGGCATTAGTAACACCCCAAAGCGTTCTGCCATTTCATCACACGCCTGAGAACAACGATCCTGCTTACGCGAAGTAAGGCGCACCTGCGCACCACTTTTTGCCAGTAATACCGCTGCGCGCTGGCCTACGGGCCCGGTACCGGCCAACACCACGGCGGTTTTACCCTGTAACGACGTGGTTTTATTTAATAAGGCCACGCCAGCGGCGGCGGTAGTATTACAGCCATTACTGTCCAGCATCACCGACACCCGGAAATTTTGGAAAAAATCATTTTGTATATGCTGGAACAGGTTTTGTCCGGCAACCAGGTCGCTACCGCCAACAAAGATGGCAGTATTTTTTTTATTTTTGGGCGCGCGCGTATAGACTGCCCCGGCGACTAAATTACTGCAATTATCGCTATTTATTCCCCCGAATTGCGTTACGTGATCGGCCCCACCGTCGTAGGCGACTACAGAGTCAAACACGCTTGGAATGGGATCCGTATCGAAATGATATAAAAGCCTTTTCACAATCTTTTATTTACTGGCTTAGCCGGTACTGCCGATGCCTGCTGCAATGCAGTTAATAGACAAAAGCAAAGCAACCAGCACCTCCTGTTTGTTTTGATTTTCAAACTCCTGATCACGAAACTTTTTTACCAGTTCGACTTGCTCGATACCCACTTGATTTAAATATTCCAGGCGTCTGAAAAAGTGCCGTTTGAAGTTTGGGAAACGATCGCATAACTGGTCTTCTCCGGTAATTTGCAACACCATTCTGACAGTCCGGTCATATTCCCACCTGATGTCGGAAAAAATTTTTTCTTTATACTCTGTGTTGGTGACCAACTCAGAATATTTTTGCGCAACTTCCATATCAACGAGTAATAGCGTTTTTTCTACGCCGTCTACGATCAGCCTGAATAGCGCGTGTTGCTCGTACAGTCTTTGTAAAATCTCCCTACCGGGATCACCGCGGATATTAATTAACTGTTCAAGGCTACTACCTACGCCGTACCAGCCAGGCACCAAAATACGATTTTGGGTCCAGGCAAACACCCATGGAATTGCGCGCAGATCGTCTAACGTAGCCGCGCCGAATCTGCGGGAGGGTCTGGAACCAATCTTCATCAACGTCAGTTCCTCAACCGGGCTCGCTTGTTGATAAAATTCAACCAGGCCCGGGTATTCAATAAAGCTACGATAAGTGACGTAAGAAGTGCCGGACAGGGCTTCCATAACCTCATCTAATTCGGCGTCGCCTTGATATACGGCATCTGTTCCCGACATTAACGTGTGCGTCAGCACACTGGCGGCGAGTATCTCCATTTGCGCTTCTGCAAAACCACGGTTTGCGTATTTATGAGAAACCACTTCACCTTGTTCCGTGACGCGCATACGCCCGTTAATTGTGTTTACAGGCTGCGCCGCAATGGCGCGGCCACTGGGTGCCCCGCCACGGCTCACGGAACCCCCCCGCCCATGAAAAAATGAAACCGGTATTTTGTGTTTATTGCTCGCCTCATGGATTTGTATTTGCGCCTTATTGATAATCCAGTTAGAGGTAAGGAAGCCACCATCCTTATTTGAGTCAGAGTATCCGACCATAATTTCCTGTGAACCACCGTGTTTTCGAACAGTGCGCCGAATAAATGCGTGTTCTAACAACTCATGTAAAATGATTGGCCCTGTTTCTAAATCTTCAATTGTCTCTAACAAAGGCACAACCAAAATTCGGCAAGCATCTAAGCCATCGGCATCAGTGAACAACCCCACATACTTAGCCAGCAGGTAGACGCCCAGGATATCAGTGGCAGTTCGCGTCATACTTAATACAAAAACGCCGAATGTTTGTGGGTCTGGGTTACGCTTATAGTGTTTAACCTGATCCAACATTGCCAGGGCCGATCGGGCTTGTGCAGACAAATTATCAATACAGGGAACCACCCGCAAAGGTTGCATCAGTTGATCTATAATCCACTGTCTCCATTCCGTCGATGCAAAATCCGGGACGTCCAGATGCGTCTTTTGGTGTAACAACTGCCAAATTTCCGCGAGCACCGCGTTTGTTACGGTAGTGTTTTCGCGCAAATCCAAACTTACGGTGCGAAACCCAAATGTTTCCACCATATGGCGAAGTGGGCGCACGTTGGCGGCGCTTAAATGCTCACATCTGGAATCAATTAATCCACGCTCAAGTGTTTTTAAGTCAGCGGCTAAGTCGGAGGCACGATGATATGCCACGTTTGATTTACCCAAGTCTTCAAGATTATCCAGTGTAGCGTCAATACTGCGTAACATGCAGCGCAAATACTGACGGAAAACTTCGCCTGGGTTGCGTTTTGAAAAAGCTTCAGCTTCGCCGTGCACCTCCAGTATGTGCTGTAATGCCTGCATGAAACTATCCGCAACGGTTACTGAGTGGCTGGCGATGCTTAGTTTCGCACCCAACTCAAAAATATTCTGACGGTAACGTTTTATACAAATTCTGGCGTTTGCCTGTATTGCCGACGCGGTAACTTCGGTAGTAACGTTTGGATTTCCGTCCCGGTCTCCGCCAATCCAGGAGCCGAAGCGAAATAATGGTGGCACCTCGAACTCATAGTTTGGATAGGCTTGTTCAAGGGCGTAGTTAAGTTCACTATAAAGCTCCATCACGCCATCAAATAAAGATTCCACAAAAAAATGCAATCCCCACGTCACCTCTTGAGCGACGGTAGGTTTCTCTAAGCGAATCTCACCCGTTAGCCAAAGTAAATCAATCTCGTTTCGCAGCTCATGGACTAAATCATCGCGTTCTTTGAGCGTCCATCGGGTAAGCTCCAGCTGCTTAAGTAGTACATAAATGCGGCGATGGATTTCTAACACCGTTACGCGCTTTGCTTCGGTAGGGTGCGCGGTGATGACCGGGCAAATAAAACTATTATTCAAGACCGCTTGAACTTCTTCCGCTGCAATACCACGTTGTGCGGCAGTTGAAAATGTATAGGCAAAGGTACCGGGCACGCGATCGCGACCATACTCTTTTTCGATTTGACGGTGTTGTTGCACCATTGCATGTTGTTCTGCAATGCTTAACAGCTGAAACCAGATACCGTGCGTCTCCAGGATATACAGGATTTGTTTGTTGGCGGCGGCGCAAATATCTTTCCGGTTTTCAAGAAAGGCTTCGATGTCAGGTTGGCGAGTGCGTATTACGCTTAACAGCTGTTGATAGAGAAGCTCTACCAGATCGTCTTCATAGCCTGCTGAGGGATCTATGATAGTGCGGCCGCTCGCAACTCGGGTCAGTTGCGTCCAGGACATCGGGGAACTATCGTTCATGCCGTTGGTAGCTGGTTAAAGTCAATCACGCGGTAACACAGGAAATCGTACCTGTGTAGACTTCCGCAGGCATACGGTGACGGCACCAACGTGGGCTTAGACTAACTTATCCCTCGGCGTTTCTCCGGCTACAAATGCTGCCAGGTTCTCCAATACGCGATTTCCCATTGCTACGCGCGTTTCAGTTGATGCGCTGCCTAAATGCGGCAGCAGCACCACGTTTTCCAGGTTGATGAAGCGCTCGTCTAAATGCGGTTCGCCTTCAAACACGTCTAGGCCGGCGCCTGCGATAGTGCCGTTTGCAAGTGCATCAATTAACGCATCGTTATCAATGACGTCGCCACGTGCCGAGTTAATTAAAAATGCGGTACGCTGCATTTTCACAAGATTTTCTTTGTTCAACAAATGATAAGTATCTTTACCGCCGGGACAATGGATTGAAACAAAATCTGAATTTGCCAACAATTCATCTATAGAGTCGCACTGTCTGGCGTCAAACTTTTTAATGACTTCAGTAGGAGGCGGGTATGGGTCGGAAAAAATAATTTTCATTCCAAAGCCGAAATGTGCGCGTTGCGCCATGGCCTGCGCGATGCGTCCCATCCCGATTAACCCTAAGGTCTTGCCAGTTACTTTAGTTGCCAGCATATGTGTAGGGCGCCAACCGGTCCATGATTTTGATCGTACGTGACGTTCGCCTTCGCTGGTGCGCCGCGCCACCATCAACATCAGCGTCATGGCAATATCGGCCGTGCAATCAGTAAGCACCTCGGGAGTATTAGTAACGGTAAGGCCGCGTGCCTTTGCCGCGTCCAGATCGATGTGATTGAAGCCCACGCCAAAGTTACCAATAAACTTTGCGCGCAAGGGTTCTGTGCCCAGCACTTCCGCGTCAATCGGGTCCGTCACGGTAGGCAAAAAGGCATCACAACTACCTAATGCCTGTTTTATTTCATCTTTCGTCATCGCCACGTCGTTGGTGTTAAGGCGCACCTGGTATTTTTCTTTTAAGGCCGCCTCGACCTCAGCAGGCCAGGCGCGTGAGACCATCACTTGTAACTTACTCATTCTTTATTCTCCTGAATAACGCCCTTTTTAGGCTATATCCTGCATGACTTTCTCCATGGTCGAGCCCAGATCAGACGGGTTAGGCGCTACCGTTACGCCAGCTGCTTCCAGTATTTCGACTTTTTCGCTCGCGCTCTCGCCTTTTCCTGAGATAATCGCGCCGGCATGACCCATGCGCCGGCCCTTAGGTGCGGTGAGTCCTGCGATGTAAGCCACCAGTGGTTTAGTCATATGATTTTTAAAGTATTGTGCGGCTTCTGCCTCCTGTGGGCCGCCGATCTCACCGATCATCATCACGGCCTTGGTATCCGCGTCCTGTTCAAATAATTCGAGGATATCCCGGTGTGAGCAACCATTGATCGGGTCGCCGCCGATGCCCACGCTGGTAGTGATGCCGATACCGCGCGCCTTCATTTGTGAAGCAGCTTCGTAGCCCAGCGTACCCGAACGCGCGACTACGCCTACGTTACCTTGTATATAGATATGTCCAGGCATAATGCCCAGCAGGCTTTTGCCCGGGCTGATAGTGCCGGCGCAGTTTGGGCCGGTAAGGCGCATGCGGTCTGCTCTTTTATAACGAAACATATAGCGTTTTACACGCATCATATCCTGTGCTGGTATGCCGTCGGTGATAGCCACGCACACCTTGATGCCAGCGTCTGCCGCCTCCATGATAGAATCCGCTGCAAAGGCGGCTGGCACAAACACCACACTGGCAGTGGCCGCGGTCTCTGCGACTGCTTCTTTCACGGTGTTGAAAACCGGCAAGCCCAGATGGGTTTGTCCACCCTTGCCCGGTGTGATGCCCCCCACAATTTTGGTGCCGTACTCAAGCATTTCAGCGGCGTGAAAGCTACCAATTTTACCGGTAAATCCCTGTACCAGGACTTGAGTATTTTCATCGATCATAATAGTCATGTGCGCTTCTCCTGAATTATGCGGCGTTGGCAACGCGGTCACGTTCCGCCACGACTTTTTCTGCTGCTTCCGCTAAGGTATCTGCGGTAATTACTGGATGGCCGCTGTCTTTTAGCATCTGCATACCCTTTTCCACGTTGGTTCCAGACAGGCGCACCACAACGGGCACTTTTACCTCTAATTTGCCAAAGGCTTGAATTACGCCTTCGGCGATCCAATCGCAGCGATTGATACCGGCAAAGATATTCACCAGCATGGCCTTTACGTTGCCGTCATCGAGTACCAGTTTAAACGCCTTGGTGACGCGATCGGGTGAAGCGCCGCCGCCAATATCCAGAAAATTTGCTGGTTCTCCACCTTTATGTTTAATCATATCCATAGTTGCCATGGCCAGGCCAGCTCCATTGATCATACAACCGATGTCCCCGTCTAAACCCACGTAGCTCAAGCCCCGATCAGACGCCGCGGTCTCGCGTGGGTCCTCCTGCGACTTATCGCGCAGTTCAGAGATATTCGGGCGTCGGAACAAGGCATTATCGTCAAAGCCCATTTTTGCGTCCAGGGCCAGCAGACGACCGTCTTTAGTAGCTACCAAAGGATTGATTTCCACCATAGTAGCGTCCAGGCCACGAAACGCACGATAGGCGCCCATAAGGGTATGCACCGCCTGGCTAATCAGGTCCGCGTGTATGCCGATACCAAAAGCGAGTTCACGCGCTTGAAAATCGCGCAGACCTACTGCCGGTTCAACTTCTACGCGAATGATCGATTCCGGTTTTGAGTGCGCTAATTCTTCGATTTCCATGCCGCCTTCGGCTGAAGTGACAATTACCACACGCTGTTTATTACGGTCTAAGACATAGCCCAGGTAGATTTCGCGCTCAATATCTGTAGCCTGTTCTATATACAGACGATAGACCACCTTGCCGGCTGGCCCGGTTTGATTAGTGATGAGCTTTTTGCCTAACAGCTCATCTGCCGCATTCCAGATTTCCTCATCGCTGCTGCAAACTTTAATACCACCGGCCTTACCGCGTGCGCCGGAATGAATTTGTGCCTTTACCACCCACTTGTGTCCGCCTATTTCTTTGGCTCGGTAGACCGCCTGTTCAGGGCTATACGCCAATCCTCCTGGCGCAATGCCCACCCCAAATTCTGATAACAGCTCTTTTGCCTGATATTCATGAATATCCACTTAACTTCCTCCCAAGAAAATGATCATTCTTATTCGTGTCAATCCTTAAGGTACGTCTGACCGAATAGCTTTTATAGCTTATTCAACCATGTCTTGACAAACTCTCTTGTTGGATAATTGCTCAAGTTTTAAGCAAACCGACCACTGCCTGTAAGCATGAGCGGCATATAAAGAACTCCATAAATCAGGATTTTGCGGCGATGGCATTGGCTGCCCGCACCACGTTCTCTGCCATACGCGCGGAAGCGGCATCAATCATTTTACCATCCAACGACGCCGCGCCTTTCCCTTCTTTAGCGGCCTTATCCAACTCTTCAAGAATCCTTTTAGCTTTAGTGACCTCGGTTTCCGGTGGCGTAAAAACCTCATTAGCCAAATCGATTTGCCTGGGGTGAATCGCCCATTTGCCTTCAACTCCCAATGCTGCGGCACGCCGTGCCGCCAACAGATAGCCGTCAGCATCGTTGAAATCCCCAAATGGCCCATCAATTGGTCGCAGTCCATAGGCGCGACATGCAACGGTCATGCGTGAAATGGCAAAGTGCCATTGATCGCCTGGGTAATCCGGATTCAAGCCACCGATGTTGACGGTGCGGGCGCGATTACTGGCCGCGTAATCTGCCACCCCGAAATGCAATGCCTCCATGCGTTTGCTGGAGGTTGCGATAGCTTCGACGTTAGCCATTCCCAATGCGGTTTCAATCAATGCCTCCAGACCAATTTTATTTTGCAACCCCATAGCCTCTTCAATTTGAGTCACCATGGCATCAACCATGTAGACGTCGCCGGGCGCGCCGACTTTCGGAATAAGGATAGTGTGCAGTGCCTGGCCCGCCTGCTCCACCACGTCCACCACGTCGCGATACATATAATGGGTGTCGAGACCATTGATACGTACGCTCACCGTTTTGCCGTTGCCCTGCCAGTCTAAATCGTTAAGTGCCTCGATTATGTTTTTACGTGCCTGCAATTTATCGTCGGGGGCGACGGCATCCTCCAGGTCAAGAAACACATAATCGGCCGCGCAGGTAAGCGCCTTCTCAATCATTTTAGGATTGGAGCCCGGCACCGCCAGTTCACAGCGTTGTAAACGTAATCGTGCGGGTTGGTATTGCGTAAAACTCATGGTGATTTACCCCTTAATGCTTTTCTTTTTGGTGGTGATACGCGCTTTGCGGGGCGCTTTGGCAGCGCCGAACTTTTTAATCTTTTTGGCGGTTTTACGGTAATACTCGCCGGCCGCGGCTACCCCGCTGCCCGCTTTTACCTTCATACCCGCGTCCCGCATCGCCATTTCTACGACGCCAAGCACGGCCATCATACGTGCTTCGTTGTTATCTCCCAAGTGACCGATACGAAACACCTTACCGGCGACTTTAGAAAGGCCTGCGCCCAAAGAGACATTATAGCGTTGGTAAGCGATATGGATGACTTCCGCCGCGTTGACACTGGGTGGCACCTCGATTGCGGTAACCGTGTCGGAATACCATTTTGGGGCTTTGGCGCAGGGCTTCAGGCCCCAGGCCATGATGGCCAGACGCACCCCTTCCGCCAGTCGATGGTGGCGTTTGAATACGTTTTCCAAACCTTCTTCAAGCAATAAATTTATGGAAGCGCGCAGCCCTCGTAACATCGGCACGGATGGGGTGTAAGGGAAAAATCCGTCTTTATTAGTATTGATATGATCCTGAACGTCCAAAAAGCAGCGCGCGCACCTGGCTTTTTTACGCGCCGCCAGGGCCTTTCTGCTGAAACAAACAATCGCCATTCCGGCTGGCAGCATAAAGCCCTTTTGTGAACCACTTACCGCAACGTCCACATCCCATTGATCCATGCGGAAATCGATGCTCGCAATCGAACTTACGCCATCCACCATAAGCATGGCTGGGTGTTTTACCACGTTCATCACCTTACGAAGACCCGCAATATCGCTCGTGACGCCCGTCGCGGTTTCGTTATGGCACACTACCACGGCCTTTATTTGATGATTTTTATCGGCCGCCAGAATGCGTTTAAATTTGTCAAGTGGCACTCCTTCGCCCCAAGGAGTTTCCACCAGCTGAACGTCTAAACCGATGCGGCAGGCCAGGTCGTACCACAGATGGCTGAACTGCCCGAAGCGGGTAGTTAAAATCTTATCGCCCGGAGACATCGTATTAGCCAGGGCCACTTCCCAACCCGCGGTGCCAGTGGCAGGGAACAGAAAAGTCGTGCCTTTAGTGGTCTTAAATATTTTCTTACAATCCCGAAGTAGTGGTTTGACCAACTGAGGAAAATCAGGAGCACGATGATCTTCCTGTGGACAGATCATGGCATTTTGTACCGCCTGCGGAATATGCGTTGGGCCAGGCGCGAATAAGTAATTTCTTCCGGGATATGAGAGTTTTTCTGCGGGCATAACGTGAACCTTATATCGTATGAGTATTAAAAGTTAAACAACGTAAGCTGTCATCTACGCATTCAACATAGTTGCGCGAAAAGTCCAACATCTTGCCATAAGCCCCATGCCATGCTCAAGCACCAGCGTTCATGTTTTAATTTATAGGGGAATAGACTGGAGTGAAATAATATATGAAAACTATGTTTAGGGACACGACTCGAAAAACAAAAATTATAACCTTAACAGTCTACACCATTTCACCTGATCTGGTTTTAATGTTAGTGTTTAATACTTTGATACCATTTTTAAATGAGGGATAATCATGCCTGACGTGCTCGCCATAAGGACGTATAAGCTAACCCATTTGGGGGGGGGGGGGGGGGGGGGGGGGGGGGGGGGGGGGTGAATTCTGCTCCCTCTGTGACGGTGGGGCGGGCGAGCATTGCGGCGCTGGTTGTTACGCTGTTTCTGTCGCTGACTGCCGTTGTTCAGGCAGCAGCCCCCGCCGGTCTCAAGGCGGTGGCGGGCGACGGTCAGGTGACGTTGACCTGGAATAATCCGAATAATCCCGCCATCACCGGGTATCAGATCAGGCAGCGGATTTATGTCAACGGGGCATGGACTAAATTTCCTAAATTTCCTAAATGGCCTAACATAATACCGGGCAGTGATGCCAGCACCACCAGCCACGTAGTGAGTGGTCTGACCAACGGCGTCAGATATAGTTTCCAAATTCGTTGGATGGTGGGTAAAAAGGGAGGGAAACCGTCTGAGGCCAATGCGACACCGGCGGTCCCGCCACCGCCGAAACCGGGCAAGCCCACCGGCCTCAGGACAGTAGCAGGGAACAATCAGGCGACGTTGATCTGGGATAATCCGAATAACGCCGCCATCACCAGGTATCAGTATAAGCAGTGGGAATCAGTGTCTACCGAGAGAGGCGCGAAGGAGTGGACTGACATACCGGGCAGTAATGCGAACACCACCAGCTACGTGGTGAGGGGTCTGACCAACACCTCTGTTACGACCCTTATCTATAGATTCCGCATCCGTGCGGTGGCAGGCCCCTCTGTCGGGCCTCAGTCCAGCTCTGCCGGTGCGATCATTGCGGTATCGCTTGCTGCGCCTGTCGTGACGGCGACGCCGGGCAACGCTCAGGTGATGTTAAGTTGGTCGAGGATCACAGACTATATCACCAGGTATCAGATCAAGCAGTGGACGGGCAGTAGCGAGCCGGCCAATGGCTGGAAGGACATTCCCGGGAGTCGATCAAGCACCACCAGCCACGTGGTAAGGGGTCTGACCAACGGCGTCAGGTATAGCTTCCGCATTCGTGCGGTGGCAACATGTCATTTTAGGGGAGTCATAGTTTCTACTTGCAGCGTTTCGGGGACGCCGTCCACTCCCGTCAGTCCGACGCCTGTGCCGGGCAAGCCTGCCGTGACGCCAATGCCGGGCGACGCTCAAGTAACGTTGAGTTGGAGTAATCCGAATGATGCTGCCATCACCAGGTATCAGATCAAGCAGTGGACGGGCAGTAGCGAGAGTGGGAGTTGGACGGACATATCGGGGAGTGGATCAAGCACCACCAGCCACGTGGTGAGGGGCCTGACCAACGGCGAGAGTTATAGTTTCCGTATTCGTGCGGTGGCAGGTACCAATGTTGCAGGGACGCCGTCCGATCCCGTCAGGGCGGTACTCCTGGACAAGCCTGTCGTCAGTGCCAGTGCGGGCGACGCTCAGGTGACGTTGAGTTGGAGTGATCCGAATGACGCTTCCATCACCAGGTATCAGATCAAGCAGTGGACTGGCAGTAGCGAGAGTGGGAGTTGGACTGAGATATGGGGGAGTGTATCGAGCACCACCAGCCACGTGGTGGGGCGCCTGACCAACGGCGTGGGGTATAGTTTCCGTATCCGTGCGATGGTGGGTCTTTTCCCAGGGGTGGAGTCAGATCCCGTCAGTGCAATGCCAGTGCCGGACAAGCCTGCCGTGACGGCGACGCCGGGCAACGCTCAGGTGACGTTAAGCTGGAGTAATCCGAATGACGCTTCCATCACCAGGTATCAGATCAAGCAGTGGACTGGCAGTAGCGAGAGTGGGAGTTGGGCTGACATATCGGGGAGTGGGGAGGACACCACCAGCCACGTAGTGAGTGGTCTGACCAACGGCGTGAGGTATAGTTTCCGTATCCGTGCGATGGCGGGTGCTTTTCCGGGGACGCCGTCCGATCCCGTCAGTGAGACGCCAGCGGTACAGCCGGACAAGCCTGCTGTTACAGCGACGCCGGCGGGCGACAGTCTGGTGAGGTTGAGTTGGAGTAATCCGAATGACGCTTCCATCACCGGCTATCAGATCAAGCGGTGGACGGGCAGTAGCGAGAGAGGGCGTTGGACTGACATATTGGGGAGTGGGAAGGACACGATCACATACACGGTGCCGGGTCTGACCAACGGCGTGAGGTATCATTTCCGTATTCGTGCGATGGCGGGTCGTGTTCCGGGGATGGGGTCGGATGTCGCCAGCGCGACGCCTGTGGCAGACAAGCCTATTGTGACAGCGACGCCGGGCGACGCTCAGGTGACGTTAAGCTGGAGTAATCCGAATGACGCTTCCATTACCGGGTATCAGATCAAGCAGTGGATTGGCAGTAGCGAGAGTGGGAGTTGGACTGACATATCGAGAAGTGGATCAAGCACCACCAGCCACGTGGTAACGGGTCTGACCAACGGCGTGAGGTATAGTTTCCGTATCCGTGCGATGGTAGGCACTGTTACAAGGACGCCGTCCGATCCCGTCAGTGCGACGCCTGTGTCGCCGCCTGTCGGACTCAAGGCGACGGCCGGTGACTCTCAGGTGACGTTGACCTGGGATAATCCGAACAATCCCACCATCACCGGGTATCAGCTCAAAAAGTATCGTTTCACGATTGAGACCGGTTTTAACGAGGGTTCTTGGACTGACATACCAGGGAGTGGAAAGGACACCACCAGCTACGTTGTAACGGGTCTGACCAACGGCGCCAGGTATGGTTTCGAGATTCGTGCGGTGGTAGGCAGTGTTACAGGAGAGGAGTCCGAGTTCGTGCCCGTCACCCTGAGCAGCATCTTCACCATTACCGGGACGGTGACCCAGGGAGAGACACTGACCGCGGATACCAGCACCATCTCCGACCCGGACGGGCCGAGAAGTCTAACGTTCAGCTACCAGTGGAAGCGCGATGACACTGCCATCAGCAGCGCCACCGGCCGCACCTACACCCTGACGCAGGCCGACGTCGGGGCCAAGATCACCGTCACCGTGACTTGGACCGATGCTCGTGGGACATCAGAGTCTCTCACCTCGACTGCGACGGCGAACGTGGCGAACGTGAATGAATCACCAACCGGGGCCGTTACCATCACCGGCACCGCCACCAGGGGACAGACGTTGACCGCGGATACCAGCACCATCTCCGACCCGGACGGGCCGAGCAGTCTAACGTTCAGCTACCAGTGGAAGCGCGATGACACTGCCATCAGCAGCGCCACCGGCAACACCTACGTTCTGACGCAGGCCGACGTCGGGGCCAGGATCACCGTCACTGTGAGCTGGACCGATGCTGGCAGCACTGTGGAGACCCTCACCTCTGCTGCTACCACGAGTGTAACAAACACCAACCAATCACCGACCGGTGAGCCCACCATCACCGGCACCGTGACCCAGGGCCAGACGTTGACTGCGGACACCAGCACGATCGTCGACCCGGACGGCCCTGCCCGTCTGACGTTCAGCTACCAATGGAAGCGCGATGGGTCTGCCATCAGCAGCGCCACCGGCCGCACCTACACCCTGACGCAAGCCGACGTCGGAGCCAAGATCAGCGTCACCGTGAGTTGGACCGATGCCGGCAGCACCGCGGAATCTCTTACCTCTGCTGCGACAGCGAACGTAGCGAACCTAAACGACGCACCGACCGGGGCCGTCACCATCAGCGGTACCGCCACCCAGAAGCAGACACTGACCGCGGACACCTCCGGCATCTCCGACCCGGATGGCCCCAGCAGTCTGACGTTCAGCTACCAGTGGAAGCGCGATGGGTCTGATATCAGCAGCGCCACCGGCCGCACCTACACCCTAACGCAAGCCGACGTCGGGAAGGCCATCAGCGTCACCGTGAGCTGGACCGATGCTTATGGGGCATCAGAGTCTCTCACCTCTGCTGCGACAGCGAAGGTAGTGAACGTGAACGACCGGCCGACCGGTACCGTCGCCATCACCGGCACCCCCACCCAGGGCCAGACACTGACCGCGGACACCTCCGGTATCTCCGACCCGGACGTCCCTGACACTGACAGTCTGACCTTTACCTACCAGTGGACGCGCGGCACGGATACTGTCAGCCGCACCAGCACTTACACCCTGACGCAGGCGGACGTTGGGGAGATCATCACCGTAGTCGTGGCTTATCACGATGGTGGGCGTAGGGAGCTTTTCCTTGCTAGAACTCCAAAGGTAGCGAACCTAAACGACGCACCGACCGGCAGCGTCACCCTCACCGGCACCCCCACCCAGGGACAGACACTGACTGCGGTGACCAGCACCATCTCCGACCCCGACGGCCCCAGCAATCTGGTGTTCAGCTATCAGTGGAAGCGCGATGAGTCTGCCATCAGCAGCGCCACCGGCCGCACCTACACCCTGACACAAGCCGACGTCGGGAAGGCCATCAGCGTCACCGTGAGTTGGACCGATGCCGGCAGCATCGTGGAGACCCTCACCTCTGCTGCGACAGCGAACGTAGCGAACCTAAACGACCCGCCGACCGGGGCGGTCACCATCACCGGCACCGCCACCCAGGGACAGACCCTGACCGCAGTGACCAGCACCATCGTCGACCCCGACGGCCCCAGCAGTCTAACCTTCACCTACCAATGGAAGCGCGGCGTGACTGACATCAGCGATGCCACCGGCAGCACCTACGTTCTGACGCAAGCCGACGTCGGGGCCGTCATCACCGTCACCGTGAGTTGGACCGATGCCGGCAGCATCGTGGAGACCCTCACCTCTGCTGCGACCGCGAACGTAGCGAACCTAAACGACCCGCCGACCGGGGCTGTCACCATCAGCGGCACGGTGACCCAGGGGCAGGAGCTTACGGCGGTGACCAGCACGATCGTCGACCCCGACGGCCCCAGCAGTCTAACCTTCACCTACCAATGGAAACGCGATGGCACTGCCATCAGCAGTGCTACCAGTAGAACCTACGTTCTGACGCAGGCCGACGTCGGGAAGGCCATCAGCGTCATTGTGAGTTGGACCGATGCCGGCAGCATCGTGGAGACCCTCACCTCTGCTGCGACCGCGAACGTAGCGAACCTAAACGACTCGCCGACCGGCAGCGTCACCATCACTGGCACCGTGACCCAGGGCCAGACACTGACCGCAGACACCTCCGGCATCTCCGACCCCGACGGCCCCGCCAGTCTGACCTTCACCTACCAATGGAAGCGCGATGGGTCTGACATCAGCAGTGCCACCGGCCGCACCTACACCCTGACGCAGGCCGACGTCGGGAAGGCCATCAGCGTCATTGTGAGCTGGACCGATGCTGGCAGCACCGCGGAGACCCTCACCTCTGTTGCTACCGCGAGTGTAACCAACGCGAACGATCCACCGACCGGCAGCGTCACCATCACTGGCACCGTGACCCAGGGCCAGACACTGACCGCGGACACCAGCACGATCGTCGACCCCGACGGCCCCGCCAGTCTGACCTTCAGCTATCAATGGAAGCGCGATGGGTCTGACATCAGCAGCGCCACCGGCCGCACCTACACCCTGACGCAGGCCGACGTCGGGAAGGCCATCAGCGTCATTGTGAGCTGGGCCGATGCTGGCAGCACCGCGGAGACCCTCACCTCTGCTGCGACAGCGAACGTAGCGAACCTAAACGACTCGCCGACCGGCAGCGTCACCATCACCGGCACCGTGACCCAGGGCCAGACACTGACCGCGGACACCAGCACGATAGTTGACCCCGACGGCCCCGCCAGTCTGACCTTCAGCTATCAATGGAAGCGCGATGGGTCTGACATCAGCAGCGCCACCGGCCGCACCTACACCCTGACGCAGGCCGACGTCGGGAAGGCCATCAGCGTCATTGTGAGTTGGACCGATGCCGGCAGCATCGTGGAGACCCTCACCTCTGCTGCGACAGCGAACGTAGCGAACCTAAACGACGCCCCGACCGGCAGCGTCACCATCACTGGCACCGTGACCCAGGGCCAGACACTGACCGCGGACACCAGCACGATCGTCGACCCCGACGGCCCTGCCAGTCTGACCTTCAGCTATCAATGGAAGCGCGATGGATCTGACATCAGCGGCGCCACCGGCAACACCCACATGCTGACGCAGGCCGACGTCGGGAAGGCCATCAGCGTCATTGTGAGCTGGACCGATGCCGGCAGCACCGCCGAATCACTTACCTCTGCTGCGACAGCGAACGTAGCGAACCTAAACGACGCCCCGACCGGCAGCGTCACCATCACCGGCACCGTGACCCAGGGCCAGACACTGACCGCAGACACCTCCGGCATCTCCGACCCCGACGGCCCCAGCAATCTGACCTTCACCTACCAATGGAAACGCGATGGCACTGACATCAGCAGTGCCACCAGTAGAACCTACATTCTGACGCAGGCCGACGTCGGGAAGGCTATCACCGTCATCGTGAGCTGGACCGACAGCGGCGGTGCTGTCGAAACTCTTACCTCGGCTGCGACCGCGAACGTAGCGAACCTAAACGACGCCCCGACCGGGGCGGTCACCATCAGCGGCACGGTGACCCAGGGGCAGACACTGACTGCGGTGACCAGCACGATAGTTGACCCCGACGGCCCCGCCAGTCTGACCTTCACCTACCAATGGAAACGCGATGGCACTGACATCAGCAGTGCCACCAGTAGAACCTACATTCTGACGCAGGCCGACGTCGGGAAGGCTATCACCGTCATCGTGAGCTGGACCGATGCCGGCAGCACCGCCGAATCACTTACCTCTGCTGCGACAGCGAACGTAGCGAACCTAAACGACTCGCCGACCGGCAGCGTCACCATCACTGGCACCGTGACCCAGGGCCAGACACTGACCGCAGACACCTCCGGCATCTCCGACCCCGACGGCCCCAGCAATCTGACCTTCAGCTACCAATGGAAACGCGATGGCACTGACATCAGCAGTGCCACCAGTAGAACCTACATTCTGACGCAGGCCGACGTCGGGAAGGCTATCACCGTCATCGTGAGCTGGACCGACAGCGGCGGTGCTGTCGAAACTCTTACCTCTGCTGCGACCGCGAACGTAGCGAACCTAAACGACGCCCCGACCGGGGCGGTCACCATCAGCGGCACGGTGACCCAGGGGCAGACACTGACTGCGGTGACCAGCACGATAGTTGACCCCGACGGCCCCGCCAGTCTGACCTTCACCTACCAATGGAAACGCGATGGCACTGACATCAGCAGTGCCACCAGTAGAACCTACATTCTGACGCAGGCCGACGTCGGGAAGGCTATCACCGTCATCGTGAGCTGGACCGACAGCGGCGGTGCTGTCGAAACTCTTACCTCGGCTGCGACAGCGAACGTATTGGACATAAACGACCCACCGACCGGCAGCGTCACCATCACCGGCGCCGCCACCCAGGGCCAGACCCTGACCGCGGATACCAGCACCATCGTCGACCCCGACGGCCCGGTCAATCTAATCTTCAGCTACCAATGGAACCGTGGCGGGAATCCCATCAGCAGCGCCACCGGCCGCACCTACACCCTGACGCAAGCCGACGTCGGGGCCGTCATCAGCGTCACCGTCAGCTGGACCGATGGCGGCAGCACCGCCGAATCACTCACCTCTGCTGCCACCGCGAACGTATTGGACATAAACGACCCACCGACCGGCAGCGTCACCATCACCGGCAGCGCCAGCCAGGGCCAGACCCTGATTGCGGCGACCTCCAGCATCTCCGACCCCGACGGCCCGGTCAATCTAATCTTCATCTATCAGTGGAAACGCGATAACACCGCCATCAGCGGCGCCACCAGTAGCACCTACGTACTCAAGCAAGCCGACGTTGGGGCCACCATCACCGTCACCGTCAGCTGGACCGATGCTGGCGGCGCCACCGAATCACTCACCTCTGCTGCCACCTCTACCGTCACAGCGACCTCCTCTGCCGTGACAGCACCGGCGGCCCCGGTCGGGCTCAAAGTGATTGCACGCAGTGGCAAAGTCAAGTTCCGCTGGAGCATTCCCAACAACCTCGCCATCACCCACTACGAATATAAACAATGGACTGGCAATACCGAACCTGCCGGTGGCTGGGCTGACTTTACAGGTGCAATGAGTGCGACTACGCAGAGCCGCTCAGTACGGAGTCTAACCGACGGCACCGAGTACAACTTCCGCATTCGGGCGGTAGCCACCGGCAACGTTACCGGGGCGCCCTCCGACGTCATTACCGTGACCCCCGGGCCCACTCCGACCGCGCCTGGCGACAGGCCTGTCGTCACTGCGGTAGCACCGGTACCCGGCGACCGACAAATAACACTAAGCTGGGGTAATCCCAACAATGCCGACATCATCAAATACCAGATCCGGCGGCGGGGCGTGCCGATTGCACACATCGGGACTAAACCCGACTGGAATGCCTGGAGCGACATCCCCGGCAGCGACAAAGACACCATCAGCCACGTAGTGACCGGTTTACCCACCGGCGTCAAATACTACTTCCGCATTCGGGCCGTGGCCGGTGACTACGCCCATGGGCCGGCGGCCTATGGGCCAGCATCCAGTGTCATCGGAGTCAAGCTGGTAGCGGCACCGTCGGCAGCGCCGGCAGCGCCGCCCGGACCCACCAGTCTTACGGCGGTAGCTGACAGCGGACAAGTCACACTAACCTGGGACCACCCCAACAATCCTGCCATCACCAGCTACCAATACAAATACTGGACTGGCAGCCCCGAGAGCGGCAGATGGACCGACATGCCGGGCAGTAATGCCGACACCACCAACAGCCCCCCGGTGACCGGTTTGACCAACGGCACCAAATACCACTTCCGCATTCGGGTGATGGTCGGCAATATTGCCGGGGTCAAATCCAGATCCGCCAGTGCCACCCCGGCGACACCGCCGGTACAGAAAGCGTCTACTCAAATCAGTGCCCATGCCAGGTACAGACAAGTCGAGCTGATCTGGCGTGATCCGACCCTGACAGATCAGCGCGACACCACCATCAGCAAATACCAGATCAAATACTGGAGCGGCAACAGCGAGACTGGCGACTGGAGCGACATATCAGCCACCATCAACACCAGACACGCCTACTACCTCGTCACCGGGCTCACCAACAACACCACCTACAGCTTCCGCATTCGTGGATTGACCAACGGTTTTATAACGACCGAGTCCAACCTCGTGCAGGCGACACCGTTAGCGGGGCCACCGAAAACCCCGGCCCGCCCGCAGGCGGTGGCCGGCGACAGCGAAGTCACCTTAACCTGGGATAACCCCAACAACCCCGACATCACCAGATACCAGATACTGCAATGGACCGGTGGTGGCGAGCGCGGCAGCTGGGGTGATTGGAACGACATCCCCGGCAGCGACAAAGACACCACCGACTACACCGTACCCGGGCTCACCAACGGTATTAAATACAGCTTCCGCATTCGGGCCGTAGCCGGCAGCGTTACCGGCTCACAATCCCCCTACACCGCCGTCGTAATCCCGGCCGCGCCTGTGGTCGTACCTGGGGGCATCACCGTAGCCGTACGCGACAGCGTTGGCGACAGCATCGCTATATCCGTGGGCATCATCCATACCGGCACCAGAACCGTTGACAGCGTCGTCCCCACCACCGAAGACGGCGGCAGCTACAGCTTCACCGTGGTACTCGACACCCAGCCCTCGGCGAACGTCACTATCGCCGTATCCAGCTCCGACACCACCGAAGGTACGGTTGACAAGAACAGCCTGGTCTTCACCACCACCAACTGGAATATCCCACAGACCGTCACCGTAACCGGTCAGGCAGACACCCTTACCGATGGCGACCAGGACTACACCATCATCCTGGCCGCCGCCGTCAGCACCGATACCAACTACCACGGCATTGACCCGATTGACGTCGCCATTACCAACACCGACACCGTCACTGCCACTCGCAGACACACCCGGGCGGTCACCATGGGTGGTTTCACCATCATAGGTGCAGATCCTGGCAGTCTTGGTGTAGAGGGCGACAAAATCGATGCCCGCGTAACTGGCACCGGTATACGACTGGCACTGCCATCTGATCACCGCGTCACCCGAGCCACCTTCTCCAGGCGCACACCTGAACAACTACCCCCGCCACAAGCCGGAGTCAGCTTTGGAGCGGCGGCGGCCTACGTCGACGTTGACATAGACACACCACTGCCAACATCCTCAAAAGCCACCGTCTGCCTGCAACGGCCCGCCGGCATGCCAGACCATGCGGCGGTATACCACCTTGCCGATCAAGACAGCGAATGGGAACAACTGACCGGCGCCGGCAACCAGCCGGGATACATCTGCGGCAACACCCAGAGCTTCTCTCCGATTGTAGTAGGCACCCGGGTGCTGGGCTTCACCACAGCCTCCATTGACGACCACATATGGACCCTGGGAGCAGCGCTTGGCGAGCTTCAACTACCCGAAGCCACCAATGGCGATAGCACCATCACCTACCGACTACACCCCCGCCTGCCGGCCGGAGTCAACTTCGATGCCGCCACCCGCCGCATTCACGGCACCCCGACACAAGTGCATGACACAACCTCATACACCTACACCGCCACCGCCACCGATGGCGACACCGCCACCTTACAGTTCAGCATCACCGTAGAAGCCGCGGCCGTACAACAACGCGCGCGCGCCCTTGACGTCGTACTCAGTGCGCTCGGGCGCACCGCCGCCACCGATGCCGTAGACATCATCAGCAACCGCTTTACCGCCACTGCGGCGGCACGTCCCGAAGTCACCCTCGGCGGTACCGCCCTGACATCCGCATTTGACGCCGATGCCGTGGCCAGAGTCAAAGACACACTGACAGCTACCGACCGGCAACACTGGTATGCCCGTGACACCAAACCACAACTACTGCGATCCGCAAAGCAACTACTGACCCAAAGCAACTTTGCCATCCCCCTGACCACCGCTGACGGCGACACTGCTGCCGATTGGACCCTATGGGGCCGGGCCGCAGCCAGTGGCTTCTCCAGCAACCGACTGGACACCGATGGCGAACTATACAGCGGCTACATCGGCTTAGAACGCCGCTTTGGGAAACAGCATAACGCCCTCGCCGGAATAGCCATTACCCACAGTGACGGCGATGCCGACTACCGCGTAGCCGGCAACTTCCTGCGCACAGACGGCAGCCGCGGCGCGATTGAAGGCGAAGTTGACCTGGAAATGACCAGCATCCTTCCATACATACACTACACCCCGCGAGCCGGAACCGGGATCTGGGGCATGGTCGGTATTGGCCGCGGCGAAGTTGAATTGCGCGATGAAGCTGGCAAAGTAGAGACCGATGTCGACCTGCTGCTGGCTGCGGTAGGCGGACGTCAACTACTGAGCCGCTGGCACGGCATTGACTTTGCCCTGAAGTCAGACGCCTTTGCGGTACAACTAAAGTCAGATCGAAAACTGCGGCTGGCCGAAGTGACAGGAGTAGCACGGCGCGCGCGAGTAGCCCTGGAGATGAGCTCTGAACGGCAGCTATCCACGGATGCCGTACTGCGGCCCAGTATAGAGTTTGGGGGACGCTGGGACGATGGCGATGCCGACACCGGAGTAGGGGCAGAGATCGGCGGCGGACTGGAATACCGGGCCTCCGGTTTCAGCGTTGCGGCACGCGGGCGCTACTCCTTTGCGCATCGGCAGTCCGGGTTTGAAGACTGGGGAGGCAGTCTGTCGTTGACCGTTGGCGAGGCCGGTATGCAGGGGCACGGACAAGGGCTATGGTTATCGTTTACTCCGGAGTGGGGCAATCCCACCAGTGGTGTACAACAGACCTGGAATGGTATCTCAGTAGCCGGTGTTGAAGACGCAGTTTCAGCTACGGATACTGCGGCGGCTGGGCGGTTGAATCTGGAGCTTGGTTATGGCATGCGGACGCGCGCGCGCGGCTGGCAAGTGACGCCCTACGGGGGGTTATCGGCTACCGATGAGGATACGCGCTACCGCCTGGGCGGACACATCCTGGCAAATGAGAGCATGGACCTCAGCCTTGAAGGGGAGCGTCGGGAAACCGCAGACGGTGACACCGAACACGGTATCTTCCTGTCGTGGAAACTCCAGCTGTAACCGGTGTGGATACGAGGGGAATTAGGCGAGGTTGATCTGGAAATGACCAGCATCCTTCCATACATTCACTACACACCGCGGGCCGGAGCCGGGATATGGGGCATGGCCGGTATTGGCCGCGGCGAAGTTGAGTTGCGCGATGAAGCTGGCAAAGTAGAGACCGATGTTGGGGTTTTCTGAATTGCTGCAAGGGGCAGGCCACTGGGCCTGCCCCGGATCACCGGTCGGGATAAAACCCCTCGCAGCAATTAAACCCTGAACCCTGCTGGTCCTGCTGTTTTTACTGCTTATTCCTTACTTTTTACTTCCTTTTACTTCCTTAAATTATTCTGTAAATCCTGTGTATACATGCTTTTGTTCTTTTCTCTTCCTCTTTATTCTTTCTCTTCCTCTTTCTTGATTCTTAATTCTTAATTCTTGATTCTTGCCTCTGAGTTGTGCTGAAGGTCGAGGTTCTTGTTCTTCTTTACTATTTAATTTGCCGGGCTTGGCTGTTTGTCGGGATGCAGGAAGATAAAGCTTTTGCCCAAACGTCCACCATAATTACCCGCTGAAATCATGATTAGTCCAGGAATTTCCACTGCGGCCCTAATTGCAGCTTGAGTTGCGTCGATGATGGGCTGCATGCCTTGGCCATTCATAATGATCTCCATTACACACTGTACTCCGGTGGGCAGTGCGGCCTCTACACCGGCATTGCTTTGGAGCAGGGGACAAAATTTTTCGTAGGTGCTGGCTATGGTGAAATCGTAATTACTGCCAGCTTTAGAACCGCTGCTGGCGATACCCCCCGGGAACGTGGTGATCACGCCCGGCATGGGCAGGATAGCTTCAACGCCTTTTTCTGCGGCCGCCAGAGCCGCATCTGTGCTGTCGCCGAAGAACCATAAATTGCCGCCCATAAGCCCTTCGGTATAACCGAGACGCCGATCCAGGATGAATTCGCCACCAAGAATAGGGATCCACCACATTTTACGTCCAAACCGCTGAATACGTTTTTGGTAGCCATTCCCAAAGTAGGCGACTTTGCGACCCATGTGGTAATACTCTTCGGAATCGAGCAGATTAAAACATGCGGCCGTAGGACAAGTCAGAACGTTCTGACTGATACGCACTAATGCCGCGCGTTCGAGTGCTTTAACCCGGTCTTTACGAAAACGTGGCACGTGTAACTGCACGATCGCGCCGGGGCGTCCGTCCGGGGTTTTGAAACTTTCGTCACCGCCAGTGCCGACATAGCGATCCAGGCCGGCCTCGCAATCGCATAAGATAGAGCTTGAGGCGTTGCCAGTGGCAGCGGCTACGGCGTGATCGAGCCATTTGCGGTCGCGCGCGGTGATTAAAAACTCTGTATAAAGGCTTTTAAATGCTTCCGCGTAAGTATCGTCAATTTTTGCTGTCATGAGCTATCCTCGGCCAATGCCTGCATATACCGCCTCTTCTGTGATAACTTTGTCCATATAGATATCATGTGGGGCGACCAGAATTTCATCGAACAGTTGCGACTCGTAACACAATGCCACGAGTGGACAGTCGGGTCGCGCCTGCTCAAGTAAACGATCATAATAGCCTTGTCCGTTTCCCATGCGGCCACCTTTTCTGTCGAAGCCGACGCCGGGTACCATGATGATATCCAGCTCCTCTGCCGCAACTTCCTTTTCCGGATTGCCCCACATTTCTCTGGGCGGTTCAAGAATCTTCCATTTGCCCACTACCATTTCTTCCAGGCTTTGCATCCACCACAAGCCCAGCTTGTTTTCGCCATTTTCGTCTTCGGTGCAATAAGGAACGATAATTTTTTTTTCACCTTTGGCTACTTCTTCGAGTAGTTGAGGTTTGGTGCGCGTCTCGGATCGACAGTCAATGTACCACATCGCGACTTTCGCGCTTGCGTATTCGGGTAGCGTCAGGAACTTCGCGCAGGCCTGCGCGCTGATGTGGTCCTTGTTCTCCTGTGCCTGGCGGCGGTCATAGGCCTCACGCCGCATCTTGCCTTTGCGCTCCATGATAGATTTCAATTCCTCCGGGGATGGTGATATCGCCATCAGCAGCTCCTTGTAGAAATATTGTTAAATAATATCAGCGGTCAGGCAGGGAATCCTAAACTATTTATGGCGTGCCTGACAATTAAACTGCTCTAGTCCGTCACTGCGCCTTCTGATGCAGATCGCACCTGTCGCGCATATTTAGCTAAAACGCCGCATTTATAACGGGGTTTTGGAGACCGCCACTGCTTTGCCCGTTGTGCCAGCTCTGATTTGGAAAGTTTCACGTTGAGCTCGCGTTTGCGCGCATCAATGGTTATTTGATCACCACTTTTTACCAGCGCAAGCGGCCCCCCCACCGCCGCCTCGGGGGTGATATGGCCCACCACAAAGCCATGACTGCCTCCCGAGAAGCGTCCATCCGTGATCAATGCCACGTCCCTGCCAAGTCCTTTACCCATGATTGCGGAAGTTGGCGATAGCATTTCGCGCATCCCCGGGCCGCCCTTAGGCCCCTCATAACGGATAACCACGACATCCCCCTTGTGAATGCCGCCGTGTAGTATTTTTTTCAGGGCCTTTTCTTCAGAGCTGAAAACGCGCGCCTTGCCAGTGAAATGTAAACCCTCTTTGCCGGAGATTTTTGCTACCGCCCCGGCGGGCGCGAGATTTCCGTACAGAATTACTAAGTGCCCGTCTTTTTTAATTGGGTTGGCAAAGTTGCGAACGATATCCTGTGATTTTGGGTAGGGTTTTACGCCACGTAAATTTTGCCGCAGGGTCTTTCCGGTTACCGTAAGGGTGTCACCATGTAACAGACCTTTATCCAGCAGCATGCGCATTAACGGTCGTATGCCGCCAATTTCAATTAATTCGGACATCATGTATTTACCACTGGGGCGCAGATCGGCCAGTACCGGTACTTTCTTACCTAGGCGCGTGAACTCATCTAAACCAAGCTTCACTCCGATCGCGCGCGCCATTGCCAGCAAATGTAACACCGCATTTGTAGATCCGCCAAGAGCCGTAACTATAACGATGGCGTTTTGAAATGCCTTCTTTGTCATGATGTCTTTAGGCAGGATATTTTTTTCAATTAAGTTGATGACCGCTTGTCCGGCCGCCATGCAGTCCTGTCGTTTGTCTTGTGAAATCGCGTTTTGCGCCGAGCTATTCGGCAGGCTCATGCCCAGTGCCTCAATAGCGGATGCCATGCTGTTTGCGGTGTACATACCGCCGCAAGAACCGGGCCCCGGTATGGCCAAAGATTCGACTTGTTTCAGATCGTCGTCGGATAACTGTCGTTTGGCGTGTTGCCCAACTGCCTCGAACACCGAAACTATATCTACCTTAGTACGTTTATATTCCCCCGGCATAATGGTGCCGCCGTAAACAAATACCGACGGCCGATTAAGGCGCGCCATTGCTATCAGGCACCCGGGCATGTTTTTATCACAGCCACCGATTGCCACAACGCCATCAAAGCCTTCACAGGCCACCACCGTTTCTATGGAATCGGCAATAACTTCCCGTGAGACCAAAGAATATTTCATGCCCTCTGTACCCATCGAGATACCGTCTGAAACGGTAATGGTGTTGAACACTACCGCCTTGCCTCCGGCCTGATCAGCGCCCTTCGCGGCTTGCTGTGCAAGTTTATCTATGTGCATGTTGCACGGCGTAACCATACTCCAGGTCGATGCGATACCGATTTGCGGTTTATTGAAGTCGCTGTCCTTAAAGCCGACCGCGCGCAGCATGGCGCGACTGGGCGCACGTTCAACTCCGTCTACGACGGTCGCAGAGAAATTTCGCGTTGGTTCGCGTTTGGTCACGTTGGTGTTACGTTGGTATGCGTAAAGTTACATAGTGTAAAGGGAATAGGATGGCAATGTTAGCCTAACGCGGCAACCAGACTGAAGAATTATTGCAGGATTTTCTGAGTGCAGGTAATTTCAGGGCAAGATCTGGCGTTTGTTTTTGCTACTGATTGGGTAAGTTCTTTGTACGAGTGCCTATATTCGGGATTATCCGGCTCCAGGCTGACGGCACATTGAATTGATTGTAATGCTACGCTGTGGCATGACTGCGCACGTAAACTATAAGCGAGATTGTTATAAACGTCTGCTTGTTGTGGGTGCATTTTTACGGCGCGCAGATAATTGGCAGTGGCCTTTTGGGGTTGCCGCAGGCCTAAATATGTATTTGCCGCGCCCATTACGGCTACATAGCTATGCGGCCAACGTCTGGCGATCGCCCTGTAAGCCTTGTTAGCAGGCGCGATTTGTCCCACCTGTTCTAAATCTATCGCCGCCTGCAAAGCATTAATTTGATTGCGGTCGTTAGGCAACCTGTCACTTGGCAAAGCCACTAAAGCCCAGTTATTGGCGCGTTGCCAGGTGTGTTCAAAAGTACCCATTGGCATTGCGTAATTTGCATTAAGGCCGGTGTGCAGAGTAATAGTATTTCGATTCAGGTCATAGCCGATAACGGTTGCGTAATGCCAAACCGGATACCATTTAATGGCCAGGTTCTGCAATACGATAACCGGGTTTCCCACGGCAACTTCGGCGAGCAAATACACCAGCTCGGGGGTAAGCTCATAGGCGAGCATGCCGCGCTTACGAACTGCGGCTTTCATTTCTATCTGCAAGCTGCCTTGTAAACCAGGAGTAAATACGTCCTCTGCAAGTTCTCGTGGGGTTATCTTAATGCCGTGATAGTTGATGGCCATGGCCAACGTGGCAGGGCCACAGTGATACTGTTGCTGGGGAAAGAACGGAACTTCCGCTATTAGTGCCTGCGTGGGGAGATCGTGAGGCCTCTCAACTTGTAACTGTCTTGTCTGTGGGGCAACACATGCCAGAAGTCCTATGCAAAAGAACAGCATGCCTGCCGCCGCGCCGGCATTACACAAATGGGTGGAGTCTTTGCTTACAGCCAAATTACAGTGAAATCCCGAGCATTCTGCCCGGCTGCCACGCTGGTCGGCAAAGCAGTGGCGATCATGAATCGGCGGAAAGCAGTCAACCAGGCACCAACACTGTCAGCGAAATGCTCGTCAGGCGTTCCTGCCGGTCGCAACCGGGCAGGTTTATTCTGCTCACGCGCACCCGCTGGCACCAGCCCCGGCATCGACCTGTTGTTTACAGGTAGTCTTTGTACTTCCTTTGGCAACACCGGGGCAGCAAGCGCACTAATTATGATGCGTAGCCCGCGCTGATCCTTTGCGGAATAGCTTAAAAGGCCGCGGAAATATCCGTAATACCCGCAAGTTCCATAATAATTACTATGGCGCCAATAGCCAAAGCCACCACTGCGGCATCACCGGCGGCGGGCAACTGCTGGTATTTTTTAGCAAGTATCATCGCCTCCGAGTCAGTCAGGGCGGCGATGCGGTACTGCGCCTGCTCAACGGTAAGCCCGTTAGCCTGCAACAATGATCGCGCTTTATCTGTTGCCATGGATGAGTGCAAATACTCACGATCCTGCTGTGCTGGGTACTCGGTTAACATCCTGTCAGTGCCCACCATCCCCGCCATCACGGGCATAGCTTGCGCGCCGACAAAAAACACCATTACCACCACATAGAGCAAGACTTTGCTTATCTTCATGCCGAACTCCTCTGGTTAGCATTTGGCCCAACATTATTGGAGTTTCCAATGATAAGGTCAAGTCTATTTTGTGGCATAGTGCGGCTCCCCCGTCAAACACGCACTAATCCGCATAAAAGACAACCACCGTGGTGTTGATCACGTAATGCGTGGGGACCGGCCCCGTGCCTGTCCTGAATAATTATTACGTATTATCCTATACAATCCTGTGCATCCATGTTTATGTTCTTTGTTTATATACAAAATCTGGCTTCGATACTCACTGGTTTTTGCCAAACACGACCAAATGTTCCAGGTCCAGCTTGATGCCAATCGGCTCCCCAATTTCGTGGTCGTGATGACTGGGCGCGTAGCACAATACGTAATTTCCACTGCGTAGTCGCAACTTATAAAGAAACTCGGCGCCACGGAAACGTTTTTCCTCAACCAGAGCCGTGATGTGGCTACTGTCGTCATGCGGGATATCATCGGGCCGCACCAATAAATCCACTTGTTCGCCTACCGTAAAGTCGGGATTCAAGGCGCCCGTTACCTGGCCAAATTCGGTATCGAGCGTGGTGGCATCTGCTATCGTTGCTGGCAGCATGCTGCCGAGGCCTACAAAGTCAGCTACGAAGCGCGTTTTTGGCTTGTGATAAATGTTATAGGCACTATCCCATTGTGCGATCCTGCCATCCACCATGACGCCGATTTCATCAGCCATGGCGAAGGCCT
Source organism: Gammaproteobacteria bacterium (assembly GCA_963422595.1). Taxonomy (GTDB): domain Bacteria; phylum Pseudomonadota; class Gammaproteobacteria; order UBA4575; family UBA4575. The sequence goes on along the minus strand of OY730298.1, from coordinate 175,224 downwards.
CATGTTGATCGTGAGTGACGAGAACCGCGGTTACATTTTCATGTTTCAGAATTTTACGCACCTCCGTGGCGACCTGTTCCCGCAAATCCGGGTCCAGGTTAGAGAACGGCTCGTCAAGTAATAAGATATCCGGCTTAGGCGCCAGCGCCCGCGCCAGGGCCACGCGCTGTTGTTGCCCGCCAGACAGTTGGTGGGGATATTTTTTTTCCTGACCAATTAATTCCGTCAGCTGTAACACCTGTTGGGTGCGGGCACGCTGTGCCTTGCTGGATAGCGATTTCAGTCCAAAGCGAATATTTTGTGTCACGGTAAAATGCGGGAATAACGCCAGGTCTTGAAACATCATGCCGATATTGCGTCTTTCAGGTGGCAGGGTAAATCCCGCTTTGCTCAATAATCTTGCGTGTACGAATATTTCGCCCTTGGCTATGGGCTGAAAGCCGGCGAGCGCGCGTAACATGGTCGTTTTACCACAGCCACTTGGCCCTAAAATTGAGGCGATACGACCGGCTGCCAGTTGTAAAGATACGCTACGCACGATTTTTTTATGTTGCAGTTCGACACCTGCGTCGCGCACCTCGAGTCTACATTCCATAGGCGCCGCCGCTTTTGGTGATGGATCGATTCAATATCAGAATAGGTAAAACTCCAACGACCACGATAAGTAGCGCACTACATGCGGATTCCGGCAAGCGTTCATCAGCGGCAAGCTCATAAGTGCGTACCGCGAGGGTATTAAAATTGAACGGTCGTAATACCAAAGTCGCGGGCAGTTCCTTGATGACCTCTACGAAGACCAGCAATGCTGCAGTGAATATACCGCTGCGTATCAACGGCAGGTGTATGTGCACGAATCGATCAAAGGTTTTGCGTCCTGATAATTGCGCCGCATCGTCTACGCTGGTATGAATTTTTGCTAGACTGGCCTCTACTGAATTAAGGCCAACTGCCATAAAACGTATGACGTGCGCGAATACTAAGGTTGCCAGCGTGCCCGTCAGGATAAGCCCACTGGAGATGCCGAAGTTCTGTCGCAGCCACGCGTCGATGAAGTTATCCAGCCAGGCGCATGGTAACAACACCCCCACCGCGATGATAATTCCCGGCACTGCGTAGCCCATGGCGCCCACGTTCACGACATACGGGATAACAAAGTTTGTGCTAACCCGTTTTCCGTAGGCGAACAACGTCGCTACCGCCACTACCAGCAGGGCCACTATCGCGGCGATGCGAATGGTGTTAAAGATTAGCGCGAAGAAGGACGCGTCGACTATTGCGGCCGCATTTTGAACGCTCCAAACGCTCAACTGCATCGCCGGGATTAGAAATCCCAATACCACCGGCGCGCTACAGAAAATAACTGCCAATAAGGCCTGGGAACTTGATAAGGGGTATCGCCAGGTTCTTTGCACTCGCGCCGGGTGTTGGTATCTGGCCGCGTGTCGCATGTAGCGCTCCAACAAAATAATCGCGAATACGCAGAGCAGCAAAATGCTCGCCAGTTGGGTCGCTGCAACGCGATCACCAAAACCAAACCAGGTACGAAAGATGCCAGTGGTGAAGGTTGCGACGCCGAAATATTTAACGGTACCATAATCGGCAAGAGTTTCCATGATGACAAGTGTCAGCCCGGCGGCGATGGCAGGTCTTGCCAACGGCAATGCAATCGGGAAAAACGTTTGACGCAGCCCAACCCCTAAACTATGGCTAGCCTCGCGGATGCTTGTTGATTGTGCAGAGAACGCTGTTCTCGACAGCAGGTAAACGTATGGATACAGCACCAGCGATAGCATTGCGACCGCGCCGGGCAAAGAGCGTATTTCTGGGAACCAATACTCACCATACGCCCAACCAAATAGCTCTCGGATGGAAGTTTGCACGGGGCCCGCAAAATCGAGCATGCCAGTATAAGTATAAGCGATGATGTAAGGTGGAAATGCTAAAGGTAGCAGTAATGCCCAGCTTAAAAGTTTGCGGCCGGGGAATTCGCACACCCCACACAACCAGGCCGCAGATATCCCAACAAAGGCGGCGCCGATACTTACGCCAAGCACCAATAATAATGAGTTTATTATATAGTCAGAGAGTACAGTTGACTGAAGGTGTTCCCATACCGCGCTTGGTGGTAATAGCATCGCATACAGTACCGTGACGATCGGGACGCTTAGCAGCAGTGCGGTGGGTACCGTACACAACAGCCAGCCAAAATTACTTTTGCGTTGCCAGAATTCCTGCGTTAGCCCACTGCGGCGGGGAATTACATTTACTGCGCGCATGTATGTGTCGTTATTTCCATTTTGCCTGATCCATAATCATCACTGCCTGAGCGTTCAGTTCGCCCAGACGGTGCAGGTGTAACGAGTCGGCTTTGAATGTACCCCAGGACTGTAAAATATCATGCGGCCGTATGCCGGGTTTAATAGGGTATTCAAGATTGATTTCGGCATACCACTGCTGTGCGGCATCGCTAACTAAAAACTCCAGTAACCTGATTGCCGACCCCTGGTTTTTTGCAGCCGCGGTAACTGCGCCACCGCTGATGTTAACATGTGTGCCCCTGCCGTTTTGATTCGGCCAGAATACGGTTACCTGTTTAGCGGCAGCCTGTTCGGACACGTCTTTGGAAGTTTGCATAATGCCAAGGTAGTAATTGTTCACCAGCGCAAGGTCACATTGCCCGGCGGCGATCGCCTTGATCTGATCACGGTCACCGCCCTGTGGTGGACGCGCCAGGTTTTTCACCAGTCCGGTAGCCCAGGCAAGCGTATTCTCCTCGCCGGCATGCGCGATTAAAGAGGCAACCAGAGATTGGTTATAAATATTGTCCGAAGAGCGAATACAAATTTTTTGTCCCCAGCTGACACTGGCGAGTGCTTCGTAAGTGGAAAGTTGCTGCGGCTTCACGCGCTTGGCCGCGTACACAATGGGGCGCGCCCTTAATGAGAAGCCAAACCAATATCCGCGCGGTTCTCTATATTGTTTAGGGATAGAACTCTCCAGTATTTGCGACTGGATAGCTTGTAATACGTTAGCTTGTTGCGCGCGGTGTAAACGTCCCACGTCCGTGGTAATTAAAATATCGGCAGGACTGTTTCGGCCCTCGCTTATTAAGCGTTGTAGCAGGATGTCGGCTTTACCGGTGATAAGATTGACGCGGGTTCCGGTAGCCGCCTCAAACTGACGCAATAACGGTTTGATAAGGGCTTCCTTTCTGGCAGAATACACGTTGACTTCCGCGGCGTTAAGCGTGGCAGCGAGCAGGTATAAACACGCTACTAAGCTGTAGCACAACCGATTTATGTATTGAGTGAGCATAGTTAATCCTGTACGTGTCAGACATATCGAACCGGGTTCAAATATTAATAATATCAATTCTCATTAGCATTTATAATACCTGAATAATGCGGAGTAGCTACAATACGCGGGATTTTTCGTAGTTTGGTGCCATCCTTAGTCACATGTACAGACCTCCTGCCGATCAATTCTCAACTGAATTTCAGCAAAATTATCAGGCCATTCTTGCCGAACTGGATGACTATCAAAGCATCGAGAGGCATAAGGATGAAATTTTTGCGACGTGCTATGCGAGTCCATTTATAAAGCGTGTATGCACGTCGCAACCTTTATGGTTACAACGATTACTGGATAATGATGAACTGCATATTGACTATGTGGCCGGGAATTATATTGAGTTATTAGAACCGGTTTTTTCTCAGGCAAGTACCGTTGAAGAATTGCAACGTTTGTTGCGGCGGGTACGGGTTACGGAATTTGCTCGCATCGCCTGGCGCGACCTGCAGCGATACGCGACGGTTCAGCAAACGTTAAGCGAACTGAGTGCTTTCGCCGAGGTTTGTATTGACAGAACTCTGCTTTGGTGTTTTGAATGGCTGCAATCACGGCCGCGCGCGGGCCAGTTCGAGCGGCACTTGCCGCAACGCATCGTGATCTTCGCGCTTGGCAAGCTTGGTGGTCATGAGCTTAATTTTTCATCCGACGTTGATATTGTGTTTGCGTATTCTGATGCTGCGAGCTATTCACAGGATCAGCGCGCCCGCGCCGTAAGTTTTTATGTGAAGTCAGTTCAACTACTCATCAAAGTACTTTCGGAACAAACCCGGGACGGCTTTGTATTTCGAGTGGATACCAGACTTAGGCCATTTGGCAAATCCGGAACGTTGCTACCGAGTATCTCTGCAATCGATCAATATTTTCAAACTCATGGTCGTGATTGGGAGCGTTATGCGTGGATTAAGGCGCGCGCGATAGCAGGCGACGTGCATGCGGGAGAGCAGTTTCTTAAGGAGGTGACGCCGTTTGTTTATCGTCGTTATCTCGATTACGGAGTAGTGCAATCACTGCGTGAAATGAAGGCACTGGTTGATGAAAAGGCGCGTCGCGATGCAGCGAAAGTGGATATAAAAATCGGTCCGGGTGGCATCCGTGAAATTGAATTTATTGTACAGATGTTTCAGCTTATTTATGGCGGTAGAAATGCCAACTTGCGCACTGGATCCACGCTTGAATCACTGCAATATTTGGGTGAGCTTGAAATGTTATCCAATGAAAATATTACGCACCTGAAGGCCGCCTACTTGTTTTTGAGGAAGGCCGAAAATAGCTTACAGCTTCGGGACGACCAACAAACGTATATATTGCCGAGTCAAGTGCAGGAACAGGCGCATTATGCTTACTTAATGAATGCCACGGATTGGGATGAAGTTTACACTGAATATGTGCGGCATACCTCGAATGTAAATAAAGTATTCCAGTTTTTATTACAGACGGACGCGGACGGTGATGAAAAATCGACAGCAAAGAATGCTGATTTTGCGCGTTGCTGGCAGCGCATTGATGATCGGCAATACTGTATTGAAATTTTAGCTGGGTATTTCAATGCCGATACCGAGAACGTATATAAGCGATTGATGACATTTTCCAGCAGTAGCGTGGTTCAGCAACTTATGCCACTGGCCAGGCAAAGACTCGATGCGTTTATGCCCGTTTTTTTGCAACATACTTTACATGTAGAGAAGCGTGTTTTAATAATAGATCGTTTCCTCGGCATTCTTAATAAAATCGTACGGCGGTCTACATATGTTTCTTTATTGACGGAAAGTCAAAACAAGCTGAAAAGATTGCTTACACTGATAGAAAGTAGTCAATGGATTGCGCGCTATATTTCGACGCATCCCTTGTTGTTGGATACAGTCTTACCTACGGACGATTTTTATGAACCTCCAAGTCTGCATGAGATGCGACGGCAGCTCAAGGCGAGTTTCGGGTCATCAGATGGCGACCTGGAAAAATATATGGAAGGTCTGCGTGAGTTTAAACACGCGCAGGTTTTACAAATTGCCGCCGCGGACGCTGTGGAAGCCTTGCCCGTTATGCAGATAAGTGACCATTTATCATGGTTGGCGGATATTTGTGTCAATAGCGCGGTGCAGTGGGCATATCAGGATTTAGTAAGCAAATATGGCGAGCCAGTTTGCGTAAACAATGGGGAGACGTTTCTACCCGAATTACTTATTGTCGCGTATGGCAAATTGGGCGGATTAGAGCTGGGGTATGGGTCCGACTTAGATATCGTATTTATGCACAATAGTGAAGGCGTATCCTGTGAGACGAATGTTGCAAACAAGATACACAACGATGTTTTCTTTACTCGTTTGGTGCAACGTGCAATCCACCTGCTTACCACGGCTACCGCCGCGGGTAAAGCATTTGATATAGACGTAAGGTTAAGGCCCTACAGTCAATCAGGTCCTATCGTCACCTCCATGCGCGCATATGAAAACTACTTGCGTCATAAAGCATGGTTATGGGAGCTGCAAGCCCTGATTCGTGCGCGCGCGCTGACTGATAATCGAAATCTTGCTGACCATTTTGCAAGTATCAGACAAGACCTCCTTTGCCAATCACGGCATCTCGAAGCGGTGCGGAAATCAATAACCGAAATGCGGCAAAAGATGTTAGCCGAGCACGGCAGTAAAGATAAAAGCAAATTCAATATTAAGAAAGATGCAGGCGGGCTTATTGACATAGAATTTATCGTGCAATTTTACGTGCTTGGTTATGCGAGCAAACATGCTGATATATGCGTACACACAGACAACGTGCGAATTCTGGATGCTTGTTCCGAAGCCAATCTTATCAGGCGAGAATCCGCACAGGAACTCAAGTCGATTTATCTCGATTATCGTAAACGCTTACATCAGTTGAGTTTGCAATTACTGCCGGAAACGGTAGAGGCCAACGAATTTACCGATGAGCGTTCAGCGGTACAACATTATTGGACAAGTCTGTTACACTGAATCATCCCGGCACATTCGCAGCATGCGCGCCAACGAGATCACTGGGGTATAAGGAGTCAAGTAGAGATGTCAATGTCTGACAGAGATGGATACATTTGGTACGACGGCGAATTTGTACCATGGCGCGAAGCCACAACCCACGTGCTCACCCATACCCTGCATTATGGGGCTGGTGTGTTTGAAGGCGTGCGAGCGTACCAGACCGCACAGGGCACGGCCATATTTCGTCTTCGGGAGCACACCAAAAGACTATTCAATTCGGCGAAAATTATAGGCATGCCCATGCCATTTAATGAACAGGAAATTAATCAGGCGCACATAGACGTAGTCACAAAAAACAATTTACGTTATGGCTACATACGTCCTATGTTCTTTTACGGTTCAGAAGGCATGGGGTTGAGAGCGGATGGCTTAAAAGTCCACGGCATTATCGCCGCCTGGGAGTGGGGCTCATATTTAGGTGAGGACAATATGAAGCGCGGCATTCGGGTGAAGACCTCTTCCTACGCGCGTCATCATGTGAACGTTTCGATGTGTAAAGCCAAGCTTAACGGCAACTACGTGAACTCGATGCTTGCCTTACATGAAGCGTTGCACGATGGGTATGATGAAGCGTTATTGTTAGACGTGGACGGATTTGTTGTGGAAGGCAGTGGTGAAAATATTTTTATCGTGAAAGAAGGGACACTTTTTACCCCACAGCTTACCTCGGTATTAGATGGTATTACTCGTAAAACCGTAATCACTCTGGCGAAAATTATTGACATTCCGGTGGTTGAAAAATGCATTACGCGCGATGAAGTGTATACCGCGGAAGAGGCATTTTTTACTGGTACCGCGGCGGAAGTTACGCCTATACGCGAGCTTGATAACCGTATTATTGGTAAAGGTTCGCCGGGTAGAATTACCACCAGGCTTCAGGAAATGTACTTTGATTCCGTCTATGGCCGTCACGTATACGATGAGTCCTGGCTGGCCTATACGTCACGCATGGCTTGATTGTGGGCACCTACATACCAAAGATTTGATTGGCTATATTACTACTCATAGCTAGTTACCACTAAATTATCGGCATTGATGGATCTGGGCACCCTCAGCAAGGCTAAAGTTCTGGTGGTTGGAGACCTCATGCTGGACCGCTATTGGCTTGGCAATACGGCGCGTATTTCTCCTGAAGCGCCGGTGCCCGTCGTAAATATTAAAAATATGGAAGATCGTTTAGGCGGCGCCGCGAACGTTGCCATGAACGTTTACGGTTTGGGCGCTTGCGCTACCTTGGTTGGAATAATTGGAGACGATGAAAATGCGCATAAGCTTTTAGGCTTGCTCGATAGCACCACCATTAACACAAAAATTATACGCAGACGCAATTTTAAGACCACCACTAAATTGCGCGTGGTCAGCCAAAATCAACAAATTCTACGTCTGGATTATGAAAATGAAGATTACGAAATTAATCATGCAGACATAGTGGAGACCTGCGCGAAATTAATACCAGATCATCATGCGGTAGTAATTTCCGACTATGGCAAAGGCGCAGTGAATCAAGTGGCGAAGATTATAGAAATCGCCCGCGCCGAAAATAAAATAGTAATCGTCGATCCAAAAGGTAAAGATTTTAATAAATATCAGGATGCCAGCATCATGACGCCAAACTATGTAGAATTCGAACAGGTGAAGGGCGCATGTGAAGATGAAGTCGATTTTGAAAATAAGGCGTCTGAATTGTGCGTCGAGTTAAATCTTGAAGCGCTATTAGTTACCCGCAGTGAAAAAGGTATGTCACTGTTTTCACAGGATCAACGGCCACAGCATTTTCTCACGCAAGCGATAGAAGTTTATGACGTAACGGGTGCTGGCGATACCGTTGTTGGGTTACTGGCAGCCGCTATGGCCGCGGATTACACGCTGGTGGACGCAGTAAAAATTGCCAATCTGGGTGCGGGCCTTGCTGTAAGTAAATTTGGTACCACTGCCGTAACGGTAGACGAGCTGGACACCAGCTTGAAAACATCTGCGCACCGCGGCCGCAAAGTTACCAATATCGATGAATTAAAACGGGCATTATTAATATCGAAAAGCAACAATGAAAAAATTGTTTTCACCAACGGATGCTTTGATTTGCTACATCATGGACACGTTGCCTGTTTGCGTGAGGCCAGGTGCAGAGGAGATTTTTTGATAGTCGCCATCAATGACGACGAGTCGGTAAAAAAACTAAAGGGCAGCAATCGCCCGATTTGCAGCTTACAAAATCGTATCGCGGTGCTGGAGGAACTAAGTTGTATTGACTGGATCATTCCTTTTTCTGAAGATACGCCATTGGGTTTGATAAAAGCATTAAAACCGGACGTGTTCGTCAAGGGCGGAGATTATAAAAAAGAAGAACTTGCGGAGTTTGATGTAATAAACAACTATGGTGGAGAAGTAGTCATTGCCCCTTATATTAAAGGTTGCTCCACCACCACCATCATTGAATCTATCCTGAACACTTGATGCGCGCCCATTTTGCTGGCTGGCCATTACCGTTATTTTACTTAAGGAAAAAAATGTTGAATTGGCATACGACTAAATTCGCGCAAACTGCTGAGACGGCAAGTAAAGTAATGGCGTGCGCGGCGTTATTTTCCATCATTTTGCCTACCGCGTTGCCAGGTATTTGTTTAGCGTTATTTTTGCTTTTCTCGATAATTGCAGGAAATTATAAATTTAAATTGCAATTAATCGTAGACAACCTTATTGCCCTTATCGCCATAGCTATTTTCATACTTTTGATACTTGGGCTGCTTTACACCTCTGCGTCAATTGAGGACGCTCAATACATGCTTAAAAAATATAGCAAGTTTATCTACATACCGTTGTTATTAAGCGCCTTTCATGAGCAACGCTGGAAGCAGGCCGGTTACATTGCGTTTTTATCAAGTATGTCTCTAATGTTATTGATGTCTTACATAACATTGTTGGGTTGGTCCCCGGAGAGCATATATGCGGGTACTTACGCGGGACATGATGATGAGCACATCGTATTTCGCAGTCGTATTGCGCATGGTACGTTGATGGCATATGCAGCGTATTTATATATATACCACGCTATAGATAACAAACGTTTCAGAGTGTTGTTTGTCACGCTTGCGATACTAGCCAGCTTTAATGTTTTAGCCATGGTGGCATCCCGTACTGGACAGTTGTTGTGGATAATATTAATGCTACTTTTGATTTGTCAAAATTTTAATTGGAAACAAGTTATTTTGGGCTTGGTAATTATTCCGGCGTTGATGATAACGGTTATATACTCAAGTGAGGTGACTAAGACCAGAGCTATCAGGTTATATAATAACATGCAATTAATCAAGCAAGGTAATTATCAAAGTTCAGTGGGGCGGCGCATCATTTGGGCACAAGCAGGCTGGGATATATTTAAGCGCAACCCAATAGTGGGCACGGGCACGGGAAGTTTTGAAACGGAGCTTAAAAGGTATATCCAAAAAAATGACATTGCGAACGGTGAGCATCTACACACTCAAAATCCGCATAACGGCTATGTAAGTATAGGGGTACAGTCAGGCTTGGTGGGGTTAATATTTTTGGCTGTATTGTTCATTCAGCAATGGCGGATAAGTGCTAACTTGCCAATGCTTTATAGATACATCGCACAAGGAATGGTCGTCACTATAGTTATGACTAACTTTTTGAACTCGGCTATTTTTTCCCATACTCAAGGATTATTTTTCGCGACTTTCACCGCTTTACTGTTCTCTGCATATCGGTCAGGAAATTTCAATGAGACTGCCGAGCGCCAGGTTTTACCGCCGCGTCAAAATCATGGCTAAATGCAGCAAAGGTAAACAGGAAAATCTTACCGGTCTTTATTGCAACAACAATATAAGAGACAAAACAAAACGCGCTGTAGATGGGTATGCGCAACATTGTATTAATGGGTGAAGGCCAGGTGAAGAGGCTATTTTAGAATATTACTTATATGCCTATTGACGCTAAACCCTCCCAATTTCCAAAAGCTCAAAACGTACCCCCAATACCTTCTATATTCATCTCCCAGGTATTGTTGTAACAAAACTCGTTGTGACACTCGGCATATATTGAATCTTCTCAGGCATTTAAGATCATAGAATCGCTTTAAGGTACTCGATGTGGAATGGTTGAAGGTACAGCGGTCATTATCGATCAAGGTAAATGTAGCATTTTTTACGTCCTCAACTGCAATGTTGCGCATATCGCTGAATGTAAGACTCGTTAAGATATTACCCCCATGAGGGTCATCGTGCCGAATATGTGCGGCATGAATTTTTCGCACCACATCAACACATCTGCTGACGATAACGTCAATTAATTCACCTTTGTTGGCCAGGTTTCTGGAAACAATTTCATCGCATAGCTCCGCCACGGAAACATCACTTTCTACTTTTTCATATAAAAAATAACTTTTTCGGTTTGACCAGGAAGTCCCATGAGTCCAATAAGCGATCGGGTGAACAGTATCCACACCTGCTTCCAGCAGTTTTATACTGCCCTTATAGCCATTGTAATTATAGTCTTTGAACAAGCTGGTGATATAGAGATTTACCTTCCTCCAAAACCTGTAGTGCCGGCTAATTTCTGAAACCTTCATCACCAGGTGGGTATTAGCGCTTTCACTATAAAAACAATACAATTTATTCCGTTTCCTGCTTTTCCTGCCCAGCAATAATGCCTGTTTTTCATACTGTAAGAACTGCCGGTCCAGTATCCATTTTTCAATCGATCTGTAATATGCAACGCTGGTGTAAATTGAAAATTTTCCGTGTGAGTAAGTTTGCACGTTCGCTTTATGGATTAGTTTTTATTCGTTATAATCAACCATTAGCCTGGGTGGCGCACAACAGCGGGAGTATACGTTAACCGTATTTGTTGGGCTTGCCCCATTTGTAAGTGCCGTACAGTTATTTGCATGGGTCCCAAATGCCTGTAAATATCAAATGGTAAATTGGGAAAGCATGCAGTTGTCTGAAGAGCTTGAGATAGAATTGCAACAGACGGTTACTTTACCTGAAGAAATTGAAGTAATCAGTTTTTTAGGGAAAGGCAGGCGTTCTTTTGCATACAAAGGCAAATACGATAATCAGGACTGCGTTATTAAGATATATCGTAAAGAGTTTGTTGAAAAATACCTCAACAAATACAACGTCGATATAGCGGAATTTGAATGCAAGCGTAATTCCATGCTGTATGGGATTAATACCCTGAAACCCTATATCGCCAGACCCTTTAGAGTTTTTGCACGCACAAGCAGTTTTACACATTCGTTTGTGCAGCAATATATTCATGGAGTTACGCTGGATCAATTAATTTCACGACTGGGCTATTTGCCCGAAGCAGTGCTAAAGGCCGGGTATAAGATAGTTCGCACCGCCGAGTTATCGGGGATCCATGACATGGATATCAGCGTGGGGAACGTAATGGCCACCAACAAAAAGGGCATTTGGACGCCTGTGCTATACGATTTTAACATGCTGCCTCAGCATATGGCTCCGCCGAATTTCCTCATTACTCTCTGTTTGAAAGCCGGGCTACGCCGCAAATCATATAGAGATTACAGAAGCCTGAAGAACTGGGAACGCCGCGGCAGGCATAAAAGGTGGTTGGGCAAGAGTTAAATTTTGTGGGTAAAGATATACACAAACTGGCTTGGTTAGTGTTGCCAGCCGTGGTTTTCTGCGTGCCTTACGTAGCCAGGCTTATGAGTGAAAACGCCCACTTATATATGTATATGGAGAGAGGTTGGGTTGAGGTTTCCACGGTAATATTTCTTATAGTCGCGATAATCTTCAGCATAGCGCTTTTGAGCACGCACCATTTTTCAAACCATGCCTGGTTTCGGTGGTGGGTTGTTGCACTTATTTTCGGATGTCTGTATTTCGCTGGTGAGGAAATCAGTTGGGGGCAGCATATATTTGCCTGGGAAACACCTCAAGTATGGCAAGCTATCAATGATCAAAATGAAACGAATTTACATAATATAAGTCCCGTATTTGATCAAATTCCGCGAGCTTTATTGTCAATTTTGGCATTCGCAGGAGGGGTATTAGTGCCACTTTATTGCATTATCACCAAGCGTTTCCCGGACGCACAATCAGCCGCCTTTTGGTTATGGCCGACTTACGTATGCGTACCTGCGGCCCTGCTTTCCCAGTTAGTCAGCTGGCATGAAAAAATATATACAGGCCTGAATATGGAAATACCCGTAGTGTTAAACGTCAGGGCAGGTGAAGTAAAAGAAAGTTTATTAGCTTTATTCATCATGATTTACGTGCTGTCAATTTGGTATCGAAATAGAGTTTTATTAAATCAGGCTTAATAATCTGCATAAGATTTTTCTTCGATTATCGTTGATCCAAGCTGCTCATTGATTTTGCGCTTGGTGGCCGCGCGCTTATCATTTTGCATGTACACGCAGCGCGCTAATTTTATAAACTCCTGATCAAACTCCCGGTTGGACTCTTTGACGCGAATTTTGTCCTCAATGTCCCACAAATTTTGATTACATATTTTGAGCGTACGTCTGAACTGCTGTATAGCGCTGTCAACAGTTGCAACATTCTTCCAAATCCCGCTTAATAGTTTAAGCTCCGCCTCCACGTTTTGTAATTTTTTTGTATCGCGTATTTGTACCGCTTTGATTTCCAATATAGTAATTTTATCGAGTAATTCCCCTGGTGAAACGGGCACGTTTATATAATTCATGGTTTTTTGCTCGCCCGAAGAAATTTATTGTTGCTGAGCAAGCTCAGCCAGTTTTGCAGTTACGTTTTGCACGCTGATTAAATTCATTACGCCCGCATATTCTAATTTTGTACCCCATTTTAATTTACTGGCCGGTTTATTTCTAAAGGTACGAGCGGCGGCATCGTATTTGTCAATGCACCACCGTTGGCTAAGATAGGGCCCGCTGCGCTTTGGGTTGCTGGCCGCGTACAGTCCGATTACCGGGGTACCCAGCCCGGTGGCCATATGTGCGGGCCCCGAATCTGGTGAAATTATGACATCCGCGCGCTGCAACAAGGCAAGAAACTTCTTCAGGGTATCTTTGCCTATTAAGTTCAACGGCCTGGTTTGCATATGACTTTCGATCTCGTGGCCGATCTGCTTCTCTCTGTCAGATGCACCGCCGCACAATACGACCTGTGCGTTAAGTGATTGGACTGCATAATCCGCGACTGCCGCATAGCGTTGCGGGCTCCAATCCCTGAGGGCATGACTCGAACAGGGACTGATAATTACCGTGAATCGATCCTGCGCTAAATGTCGATCGGCAAATTCGCAGGCATTTTCAGGCACGTTGTATTCCCAACGCATGTCACGATTATGCAATCCCAGATACTCGATAAAGCTGAAAAAGCTATCCAATACATGCTGTTGAGATGCGGCCGCAATACGGTGGTTGATAAAACAGGCGTGAAGATCTTTAGACCTTGCCCGGTCATAACCCAGTTTCAGTGTTGCCGGAATTAACGCGCCGATAAGATTTGCCCGCATAGACACCTGTGCACAAAGCAGCACGTCATATTTTCGATGCTTCATAACCCGGTAAATATTTCTGTAACTGTCAACCGCCCTGGTTTTATCAAATTCAACAAACTCGATATTAGGGATATCACTCACCAATGCGGCTTCATGTTTGCCGATAATCCAGGTAAGTTCAGTGCGCGGCCAGTATTTTTGCAGCGTGCGTATCACTGGCACCATGTGAGTTACATCGCCGATTGCGGATAAGCGTACAATGCACATAGAGTTTGGTGGCTTATCCATATAGATCAGATATACATACAGGCAGAATAGTAGTGTTTATGGACACTTTTGAATTTAACTACTATGGTAACGATATCGTTGCACATGACAAAAGGTTATTTTCAGATTTTCCACTGACATTATTCAATCTGGATTTCCTGACCTCAGGTCGCTCCCTTCATCTTCAAAAATTAAGCTCACTGGATACAAAAGGCAGGGGCAGTGCGCACGTGTTTCATTATAATGACACGGCCCTGGTGTTACGTCATTACTATCGCGGCGGCATGATTTCCAGGTTTATCCATGATACATATCTGTGGCGGGGCCTGTATAAAACCAGAGCTATGCTGGAGTTGCAGATATTATCCGAAATGCGGGCGCACAACTTACCCGTGCCAATTCCGGTGGCGGCGCATATACGCAGAATTGGTTGCATATACACAGCCGACCTTATTACCCGCCTGATCCCTGTATCAAAGCCGCTCAGCTCGGTGTTGATAAAAAATCCGGTTGCCACGGACATCTGGCAGAAGATTGGTCTGGTGATCAGAAAATTTCATGACAACAACTATAATCACGCTGATTTGAATGCGCATAATATTTTGCTGGACGTCAACAATAGAGTTTTTGTGATTGATTTTGACAAGTCAAAAATAGACCTCGACGCTGCTGCATGGCGCCAACAGAACCTGGCGAGGCTGAAACGTTCACTTATCAAGCTCAACAACACGCAAGTAGGGTTTCATTATTCAGGGCGTGACTTCAGATCATTGATGGAAGGATATAGCCGCGGTTAATTCAACAGAGGCCGCAAATATTTCAGGTAGTGCCCTAACACCCCGGCTTTTGCCCGAATAAATTTACGCGCGTTCAAACCGTATTGCTCTCTTCTATGCTCGTCATTCAGCAAACGCACTAATTTAACCCCCAATTCATGGTGGTCAGAAATTTGCAGGATACCGTTCGCCTTTAACAACTCTTTTGTTTCCAGTGCAAAATTATCCATATTAGGGCCTACCACAACACACCTTCCAAAATTGGCAGGCTCAAGAATATTATGTCCGCCACGCTGAATGAGCGAACCGCCAACAAAAACCAACGCGGCTTCATTGAAAAACATATCCAACTCTCCCAACGTATCCACGATATAGATATCCGTATCATTATCAATGAGGTCCTGACTACTGCGCATCGCCACCACTAAATTCTCACGCCGAAATTGTCGCCGTAAGCGTCTGCCGCGGTCAGGATAACGTGGGGCAATCACCAGCAGATAATTCCTCTGTTTGAGCAACTGCAAGTGCCGCGCGAGTTGCATTTCTTCATCATCATGAGTTGATACCGCCAACAGGAAAGGTCGCTTTATGGTGGTGCCGGGCAGCTTTGTATCAGAGGATATTTTTATTGCATATTTCAGATTGCCGACTGTATGAGTAGATTCCTTATTAGCGCCTATTTTTAAGAATTTCAAACGATCATCGTCCGAGCGTGTCAGCAGTAGCGTCAGATTCTTCAGTGAACGTTGATATTCATTCCTTATCAGCTTACTGGCCTGCACAGTTTTGTCAGACAATCTCCCGTTGATGATAGCGATGGGGATATTTTTTTTTGCCGTTAGAAAAAACAGAGTTGGCCAGATTTCAGTTTCCAGAATCAGCACGCAAGCGGGGGTAATACGGTTTAGGAAAGTATTAACTGCAACTGCATAATCGCATGGCAAATATACGTGTGAGACATTTTGGAGTGGCATCTTTGATACTAATTGCGCTGCCGTCGGCGTATTCGTGGAAATAACAATATATTTGTCCTGATACCGCTTACACAGCTCAACAACTAATGGCCTTGCCGCGTTCACCTCCCCTACGGAAGCGCAGTGAATCAATATCGGAGCTGTTGATAGAACCGGGTAATTAAAGCCCAGACGTTGTGAAAAGTAACGCCAGCCACCGTCCCGGATAGAGCGATAGATAGTATATACGAGTACTGCCGGGCCAAGCAGGAACGTTAGCAACTTGTAACGCCATGAAGTGGGACCTAATGATTTAACCTGCATGTCGCAGCCAGATACAGGTTGATTAAATGAACGATTAGATAATGGCCTGAAAACCCGGCTTAGACAGGGGTTAATTCAGCCAGTCGTTGATCTTTACTAAATCATCAACTGACAGAATGCCAACGGCTTGTTTAAGTCGCAAGGTACTTAAAAGATAATCATAGCGTGCGTGGGCATAGTCCTGTTTGGCGCGAAAAGTCTCTTGTAAAGCTAACAGTACGTCTACTGAAGTGCGCGTACCCACCTGGAAGCCTGCCTCGCTGGCGCGCGTCGCCGCTTGCGTAGATTCCAGAGCTTGAGCAAGTGCCCTCACGCGACTGATACCGGCGATTACATTCAAGTACGCATTGCGAGTGTTTTGGATAGTTTCACGCCGTACCTTTTCGTGTTGACTTTGGGCAAGCTCGGCATTAAAGCGTGCTTCCTTGGTTCGGTAATAGGTTCGGCCTCCTGCGATGAGTGGGATATTCAATTCCAAACCTATACGAGTGTCCTCGGTTTTCCGTGAACCACTCAACCCACCGGTGTTCGAGTCAAAATAAGACGCGCTAATATCTACGGTCGGAAAATAGCGGGATTGTTGCAGTTTAATTTCCTGATAAGCAATCCTGGTTGTATATTCGCTTGATAGAAGCACCAGATTTTGCTCAAGTGCTTTATTTACCCAATCCTCCGCATTATCAGGTTCTGGCGATATAAGCTCCATTCGATCAGACAATGGACGTAATTGATCTAATCGTTGCACAATGATCACTTCTAATGCGTCTTTAGAAGTTTCCAATGCAATTTGCGCATCAATTTCACTTGCCACCGCCAGATCGTAAGATGCCTGCGCCTCTTTTACATCGGCAATCGCGACAAGGCCTACTTCAAAGCGTTTTTTCGCTTGTTCAAGCTGGCGTGCTATCGCCTCCTTTTTAGATTTGCGGAAAGTTAAAGTATCTCCTGCCGCAAGCACGTTGAAATATGCGCGAGAGCTGCGCACCATTAAATCCTGATGCGCCGCGTCCAGGTCTATTTTCGCTCTGGCAACTGAGTTTTTCGCCTGGCGTAATTGTATGTAAAAATCATGGTGATAAAGTGCCTGACTAACTTTCAGAGTATATCCGTGATCATTGAAGCTCACTTTTTTACCTGGGGTTCCAAACACTTGTCCACTGGTTTTTTGACGCACGTCTGTAGTATTTGCCGTAATGCTGGCGCGCGGCAGAATATTGGCTCGTGCGATGGGTTGTGCCTGCGCTTCGGCGTTATATCCTGATGCGGCGATTTGCATATCGGCATCGTGTTGTTTTGCCATTGAATAAACATCCACGAGACCGGCTGCATGCGCGGCCCCAAAGCCTGCTATAAAAAATGCACTCAGCAAAAAATAAAACAGTGAGATTTTCATAGTACTTATATGCACCTCGTATGTGCAATTTAGGTAAAACATTAACAAGTAGAACGCCTCTTTATCAGGTTTTTCATGTTTTCAGGAAGCACTGGGTTTCAGGTCTATCAATAAACAGGCATAGAGAAATCGACTTGCTTAGCCCATCCATCTATGCCCGATGCCAGATTTATCACCCTGGTAAAGTCATGTTGCGCCAGGTAATTTGCAACCGCGCGGCTACGAATACCGTGATGACAGATGACGACAATATCCTGATCCGGATGCAAATTTTCTAATGCGCCCGGTATCTCTCTCATGGGCACCAGTCTGGAATTAGGAATATGACAACGCTGGTATTCCCATGGTTCTCTAACGTCCAATAATATTGGCTGAGTATCGCTTCGATCCAGGTATTCTTTTAATTCCTGGGGGCTACATTGTTTAAACATTACAGTTGAAAATCCTGTAGTTCCTTTACACCTGTTAACGGTCGCACGTTAGTTTCAAATAACCTGGTGTAACATAAGCTTTGTGCGTTGATCCGGGTAATTAACTGTGCCTGCATAACTGGTGCTGTTCCGACAATGACAAACATGCGCCCATTATCTGCAAGCAGCTTCTCAAATATAGCCGGATACGCAGGCATAGACGCAGTAACGGCAATTACATCATACTGCGTAGAGTAATCCTGTTTACTTAAAGCATCATCCCGTATGCAGTTGACGTTATTGATTGCCAGACGCTCTAAAATGGATTGCGCGCGAGCAGATAAATCGGCGTAGTATTCCACCGTATCCACGTGTTTTCCGAGTTTTGCCAGGCAAGCGCTGGTAAAGCCTGAACCGGTGCCAACTACCAGGACTTCATCGCTGGGTATTACTTGCAGGGCTTGCAGCATGCGCGCTTCAATTTTTGGTGTCAGCATGAATTGCCCACGTTGCAGGGGTATTTCCAAGTCGGAGAATGCCAGGTTTTGATAGCGGTCGGGGACAAATAATTCACGCGGGGTTTTTTCGATAACGTGCAACACATCTACATCTAATACGTCCCATGGGCGTATTTGCTGCTCAATCATATTGAGTCTTGCCTGTTCTATGTCCACGCGGTTTATTTTTAATGAATTTTACGTATATATTTGTTTACCAGGCTCAAGGCCATATCAATATCATACATGGTACAGTCATGGTGTCCTGATTTTATTGGAGTATGCTATACCAGAATCGTGACAACTCTCTAACCATGCGCATCATATAACTACTTTTGTACACTAGGAAAATACTAATAGTCGCTCCCGCCTGGGTGGGTGACGCGGTCATGGCGCAGAGTTTGTTTATGGCCCTGAAGCAGCAAAGCCAGCAGCACATCATTGATGTAATTGCCCCCGCCTGGTCGGCTCCAGTGCTTACTCGCATGCCTGAAGTACGACGTATTATTAAAACAGACCTTGTACATGGCAAGTTGCAGCTTGCTGCGCGTATTGAGACAGGTAAAAGTTTACACGGGCAATATGATCAGGCAATTATTTTGCCACGATCATTCAAGTCCGCCCTGATTCCCTATTTTGCGAAAATTCCGCAGCGCACCGCGTATCGTGGTGAAATGCGTTATGGGATTGTAAACGATATGCGACGGCTTGACACCGAGGTTATCTATAAAGCGGTGGATCGGCTGGTTAATTTAGGGGAACAAAATTCGCACCCTGCACAGGCTACAAAAACTCGTTTTCCAAAATTACGGGTAGATAAGCACAAACGTCATTGCACCGCAATCAGGCTGGGCGTTGATGCAGCGACGCCGTCTGTCGCATTAATGCCCGGCGCTGAATTTGGCCCCTCCAAACGTTGGCCGGCGAGATATTTTGGTGAACTCGCTGCCATCTTAAAGCAGGATGGTTATAAAGTGTATGTTTTTGGCTCCCCTAACGACTACGCAGTTGGTGAGGAAATCGTTGCGTGTTCACAACGCAGCGCAAAAAATTTATGTGGGCAGACCAGTTTAGAAGAAGTCATCGATTTACTCTCCCTGGTAAGAATCGCTATCACTAACGATTCCGGGTTGATGCATATAGCGGCAGCAGTGGGTCGGCCAATAGTCGCTATCTACGGCTCCATCACGCCCGAGTATACGCCGCCATTAACCAATGCCGCGGAAATTCAATATCTCAATTTGAGCTGTAGTCCGTGCTGGAAAAAACAATGTCCTTACGGGCATTATAATTGCTTGCGCGAACTGCAAACGAGCAAAGTGTATGCAAGCGCGCATAGATTACTGAGTGCTGCCGTTTCCTAAAGAAAGAAATCATTGCGGTCGAAACTGCTATTGAGCGACTCCAGTTTTTCAGGATGATTGATCAAATCCTCAATGAACCAGTTGGCGTGGTTATATAAGCACGTGACGTCTTTACACTCCTGGGTAGCATCAAACGCCTCAATTAATCGTAACGTATTTTTTTGTGTTGCCTGTAAGCCCGCTGCTGTTGCGTAGGCGTGTTTGCCACCCAATAACGCTTGTGGTACATGACGATATACCGGGCAATTGAACACACCCAGGGGACTTAATACTTGTCTGAAGTACTGCATATGACAATTATGCGGCTGTTTGGTGTACTGCATGTAAGTACCGTTTTCCAGTACGCGCAGATTAGTACTTTCCACCACCGCAAAGTTTTCATTCTCCAACTCCTTTGCCTGGTTTACCGCACTGCGGATGTTGCCCATCACGGCTTCGACGTGACTCTGCTGTTTGTCAATTCCAACTACCTCGGCATTATTCAATTCCGCGCGGGTAAGAAAGGGCTTGTATGAAATATAATCAAACTGATACCGCCTGGCCAGCTGTGCAGCGGCAACAATTTCATTCACGTTTTCGATGATTTTCGTGTCGTTAGTTTCACAATCCTGCCACACAATAATGAAACTGAAGCCAATCATAAATTCTGAATTTAATTTTTTGATAGCCGGGACATGCTCACAAATCCATTCCAGCGTGCATTTTTTGCTGCCCGGCTTGTGCATTGCGCGAAAGGTCTCGTTGCTACCAGAGTCCAGCGACAGGCGCACCCAATCCTGTGCCTGTAGCACGTCGGCGACGGCCTCGATTTTTTTCATCATGCTGCCGTTAGTTACCACGCCAATTTGAATATCCATGCCCTTTAAGTGACGCACCACGTCTTCAAAGCCCTGGTAGGCAGTGGGTTCGCCCCCACCTATAATAATCACCGAACGCAGGCCATGATTCGCCAGATATTCCAGCGAATCTTTTAATAGCTGGTGCTCATAGTTGATGTTTTTATTCAGGATATCCATATCCACGCAATGATCACAGCGATAATTGCAGGCCGTAGTAACGTCTAAATTGATAGAGACGGGGGCATTCGTTGGTGCTTTTTCCAAGGCCTCTTCAATGGTCACAGAGTTCGCCGCGTAGCCGTTGCGCCACTGCGTTTGCCAGCGCACATACGCTTTCAGGTTTTCCAGCGCTGCGGGCTGACGCAGCTTCCCCATAAAATCGTGCAAGGGCGAGAGTTCAGTCTGTTTTTTTACCTCGTGGACAAATGATTTTACGTGCAGTGGAACTGTTGACGCGCTCTTGTCCACCGCTGATTCGTGTTTGGTAAAATCAATAAGAGGCGAGACCTGTATTAATACCTCACCGCCTTCGGAATGTATTTTTTCCATGCTATTAATTTATTTTCACAGCGTTATAAATTTGCGCCAAATGCATCATCCCGTCGATCAATGCGTTTTCATCAGATGATGATTTAGCCTGGATTGAACATAAGAAATTCTTAATAGAGCATACCAAAGGATCCGCTATGGGTAATCGCTTATCTGGCGCGTGTAATACTATCAGGTAATTCGGGAGTTCAACACGTCTCTCCACGCGTCCACCGTTAATGGCATAGGCAGCGGGCTTAGGAATAATACTTGTGGAGTTCAATGCAAGGAAAATTTTACTATCTCCGGCAGCATGTAGATAATCGAACTCAATTTCAAGTACAGCGTTTAGTTTGTTTGACCGATAACCGGATATAATATTCTGAATACGGCCAGAACCAAGCAAGGCGTAAAGCATACTCAACAGATGTGGTGCGGCATCAATAATCATATTCCGGCCCGTGCTTTGTGGGGATAACCACATTGCGAACGTCTTGATGGAGGCAGTATCTGGTCGGTGCTGAGGGTAAATCTGGTAATAAGCGGGCAGGGTAAAAGGCCATTGCACGTTGAGTTGTAAAACCACGTTGTTGGTTTTGCAGAGACCTGCCAATTTTGCAGCTTCGGCAGTGATATATTGTACGTTAACCTCGGAAGTCACGGTGGCAGATGGCCACCAAAGAGGCTTCTCACAAAACACGTGACAACCTGCCTGAATTGCGGAATACAAATATTGTTGATGCGAATCGTAAGGACTACAGATGGCTATAACGTCAATGCAGTGCTTTTCGAGTAGTTTATCCAGGTCGGCATAAGCCTGGCAATCGAACCCAAAGTCGTTTTTTAGTTGTCGTGAAGCAAGCCTTGCGGATGCCAGTGAACTGCTCACTACGCCTTTAATACTTGCGCCCAGTTGGTGTAAGGTTCTCGCAATATAAGGGCCAGTCCCCTGTTTACTTCGACCAGGTCCTATAATGGCAACGTTTAGGGGCATAGCAGATGCGGCCAGAGTGTATGAAACTACGACAAGGTACGAGTAGTTTTTAACTGCGTCAACCACTTCCGAACCAAATGGATTTCCCGCGTATGCAAAAGGCACTTAATCATTTAGAATGATTCACGCTGGAATTTATTACTTATGAGTGTAATTACTAATACCCTACAGGATAAGACCGCGCAGTTGTCTGTGGATCTTGCGCAGGCTTTTCCCGGCGCGCGCAAGATTTACGTGCAGGGTTCACGTGCAGACCTGCAAGTTGGGATGCGTGAAGTCAGCTGTGCGGTTACACCATCGAGCTTTGGCGTCGAGGAAAATCCACCAATCACAATATATGATACCTCTGGCCCATATTCGGACCCGAAAATACCAGTAGATCTGTGGCAAGGGTTACCGCGTATGCGACGGCATTGGATTAAAGAACGTGGCGATACCGAGCGACTCGGGCAGCCATCGTCTGCATATGGATGCGCACGCCGCGACGATGCGCGCACTGCACGTCTGCGTTTTTCACATCATCACCTGCCGAGACGTGCAAGACCAGATCACCTCGTTACCCAGATGCACTATGCTAAACAAGGCATGATTACGCCCGAAATGGAATATGTCGCGATTCGGGAAGACATGC
Organism: Gammaproteobacteria bacterium; assembly: GCA_963422595.1. Taxonomy (GTDB): domain Bacteria; phylum Pseudomonadota; class Gammaproteobacteria; order UBA4575; family UBA4575. The sequence goes on along the minus strand of OY730298.1, from coordinate 152,416 downwards.
GCTTACAGCAACATCGTAATGATCCACGCTACCAAAAATTATTGTTGCAACATTCCGGCAACTGTTTTGGCGCCAACCTGCCAAAAGAAATTACGCCGGAGTTTGTACGTGATGAAATTGCGTGCGGTCGCGCCATCATTCCCAGCAATATAAACCATCCGGAAGCAGAGCCGATGATCATTGGCAGAAATTTTCTGGTAAAGATTAATACCAACCTGGGAAATTCGGCAATAACCTCCTCCATTGAAGAGGAAGTGGAAAAAATGGTGTGGGCGGTACGTTGGGGGGGAGATACGGTGATGGATTTATCCACCGGAAAACACATCCACGAAACACGTGAATGGATCATACGGAACTCACCCGTGCCGGTGGGGACGGTGCCCGTTTATCAGGCGCTCGAAAAAGTAAACGGTAAAGCCGAAGAATTAACCTGGGAGATATTTAAAGACACGTTAATTGAGCAGGCCGAACAAGGCGTGGACTATTTTACGATACACGCGGGCGTGCGTTTGGCTTATGTGCCGTTAACCGCTGCGCGCGTAACGGGAATAGTTTCACGCGGCGGTTCTATTATGGCCAAGTGGTGTTTAGCGCATCATCAGGAAAATTTTCTCTACACTCATTTCGCGGAAATTTGCGCGCTTATGCAAGCCTATGACGTTGCGTTTTCGCTTGGTGATGGTCTGCGTCCCGGCTGCATTGCGGACGCTAACGACGCCGCGCAATTTGCCGAACTGCGCACCTTGGGAGAACTGACAAAAATTGCCTGGCAGCATGACGTGCAAGTGATGATTGAGGGTCCCGGTCACATCCCTATGCAGATGATCAGGGAAAACGTGGATAAAGAATTGGAAACCTGTTTTGAAGCACCGTTTTATACGCTTGGGCCTCTGGTAACGGATATTGCTCCGGGATACGACCACATTACTTCCGCAATTGGTGCGGCCAACATTGGTTGGTATGGAACCGCGATGCTTTGTTACGTTACCCCGAAGGAGCATCTGGGGCTACCGGATAAACAAGACGTCAGAGACGGAGTAATCGCTTACAAAATTGCCGCGCACGCGGCCGATTTAGCCAAAGGTCACCCTGGTGCCCAGATACGTGATAATGCGTTGTCAAAGGCGCGGTTTGAATTTCGCTGGCAGGATCAGTTTAATTTGAGCCTGGATCCACAGCGCGCGCGCGCGTTACATGATGAAACTTTGCCGGGAGAGGCCGCCAAAGTTGCACACTTTTGCTCCATGTGCGGGCCGCATTTTTGCTCCATGAAGATCACTCAGGAGGTGCGTGATTACGCCGCCAGACAGGGAATAGAAGCCATTCCAGCCACGCTGGAAAAAGGCCTGCGCGAAAAAGCCCGCGAGTTTCAGGAGACTGGCGCAAAAATCTATCAAAAAGTATAAATAATACTTTTAATTAGGGATTATATACGAGAGTGCCACGGCGGCGCCTAAGCGTCCGGGTCTTCGACCACTTTGACGGAGCGCAGGACAGCTGAGACCACTTCGTCCACCGTGGGCGCTGAGCCATCGGGCTTGTGGAGGATGATCGGCTCCTCTAACTCTGCCTTCGACGGCTGGTAGCTGTGCGGCTTCACCCGCACGGTGGGGTTGTCGTCAGTCATAGCAGTGCTACTCCGCCAATTTGGAGAGGATATCGTGCCACGCACGCCGATGTGTGTGGTCGCCTCGCTTATTGAGTTCGTTCCCAATCTGTCGCAAGAGCTTTGGCCGACGGTCCTCGGGCAGTAGAACGAACGAGTGATAGACGAGGTTGACGATCTTGGCCTGATAGATGTTCAGACCGGTAGCCCACGCGCCACTCGCAGATTCATGGATTGCCGTCTTGTCTCCGCTCTTCAAACCCGGAACGGCAAAAAGGAGGCTGGTCAACGTTCCGCCAGCCTCCCGCACTTTCCGCGTCGAAGATGTGACATCCATAAGCGCGAGGTTTCTGTCCTTGACCTCAACCGCAAGTATCATGTCGCCAGATTCGTCGTAACACATGATGTCTCCAGGTGCGCCCGAGGCGACATCCGCCTCATTCAGCCCTTGAGAATCGACGCGCGCGAAAAGGGAAAATTCATCTCCCAAAAGATGCATCACGGCAGTGCTGATCGCGAGCGCGCGATGCCCTCCGCTAGGCTCGCTCAGATACTCCTCAAGGATGCCGCAGAGGACCGGCAAAGCGATGCGTGTCGGGATCTGGTACTTGAACGATTGCTTCGCCAGCCGCCGTGCCACACTCTCCAGACAGCGCTCAAACTCAAGCTCCAGTTCATCCGGTGACGCTTCTTCCAGTGGGGCGAAGTAATCGTAGAGGGCATTCCACTCCGCTCGGTTGCGCACGTTGTCCATATCCCTCTCCAAGCGCACCCGCCGGAGTGGCTTGCTGGCATATGGCTCTTGGCTCGTACCGAGTACATCGTGATTCTTCGCAACCCACGGCACCACGACAGCGTCGCAGAAGCTTCTGGCGTTCCAGGCACCCAAGTCTTCATCTTCGCCACTCTGAAAGAACATGAGGCTTCGGTTGGGATCGTGAACCTTCCCTGGCATCTGGGTCACAACCGCATAGCGAATTGAGACTACCGGGGAGTTGATAAGCCGGTCAACTTCTGGATTGGGATCGTCTGATCCGACCACTAGGGCCTTCTGCCACACGGCATCCAGCGAATCCTGTACTATCTCATTGTCCATTGGTCAGAAATTCAACCAGGCTGATTCTTGACGCGGCCGGCGGACGGAATGGCAGTTGCGCGGCGGCGCATCCACCCGGCGCCAGCCGCTGTAGAGACGGTCGTAGAGGTCCGTGCGATAGCCGGACAGTACGGCGCGGCCCCGGATGGTATGAAGAACCTCGGATAACTCAACGTGCTCGTCGTCGGTCATCTCGTAGCCGTAGGCCGCTGCATCGCCACGTGCCGAATGGACATATGGCGGATCAAGGTAGAACACAGTCTCGGCCGTGTCGTAGCGCTGGATGACCTCGACCGCCGGCGCATTCTCGATCTGCACACGCTGGAGCCGCTGCGCGATCTCAGACAGCCCTTCGACCGAGCCAAGCCACCGGGAGACAGCGCCGGACATACCCGCCGCAACACGTTTGTGATACACCATACAGATAAGTAACTTTACCTGGCTTTATCAAGTGCCTGCTCCAGGTCTTGCAGAATATCGTCTATGTGTTCTATGCCTATTGACAGCCGTATCAGATCTTCGCTAACGCCGGCTGCTGCCTGTTCCTCTGGCGATAATTGCCGATGCGTGGTGGTGGCGGGATGACAGGCCAGAGATTTAGCATCGCCGATATTTACCAGCCTGACGACTAAATTAAGCGCGTCAATAAACCTTATGCCAGCCTTCAGTCCGCCTTTAATGCCAAAACTTAGTATGCCCGAAGCCTTGCCGTTAAAATACTTTTTAACCAGGGCATGATCTTCATGGGTGGGAAGTCCCGCGTAATTCACCCACGCAACACCGGCATGCCTTTCCAGATACTGGGCGACCGAAAGTGCATTTTCACAATGTCGATCCATGCGCACCGCCAGGCTTTCAATACCCTGCAAACTTAAAAAACTGTTGAAGGGAGAGATTGCCGAACCCATATTACGTAACGGCACTACGCGCACGCGCCCGATATAGGCAGCCTTCCCCAACGCTTCGGTATACACCACTCCATGATAAGAAGGGTCAGGTTCATTGAGCATGGGAAAGCGTTGCTTATGTTCCTGCCACGGGAAATTTCCGGAATCTACGATAATGCCCCCAATTGAAGTCCCGTGTCCTCCCATATACTTGGTTAATGAATGAATCGAAATATCAGCACCGTACGTAAAGGGTTGGCATAAATAAGGGGTAGGTACGGTATTATCTACCATGACGGGTACGCCTTTACTGTGTGCCACGTCAACAGTTTTCTCTAAATCAATCACATTCCCGGCTGGGTTGCCTAATGACTCGCAGAATACGGTTTTGGTTTTATCATCGATTGCTGCGGCCATGGCATCCATATCCCGGTAATCCACAAAGCGCGCTTCAATCCCCAGTTTTGGCAGGGTATGCGCAAAAAAGTTATAAGTGCCGCCATATAAAGTGGCAACCGAAACGATGTTATCTCCTTGTTCTGCAATTGCGAAAATCGCATACGAAATGGCGGCCATCCCCGAGGACAATCCTAATGCCCCTACGCCTCCTTCCATTGCGGCGACGCGCTGTTCCAACACCGCGGTGGTTGGATTCATGATGCGCGTATAGATGTTACCTTCAACTTTTAAGTCAAACAAATCTGCTCCATGCTGAGTATTATCAAACGCGTAAGAAGTAGTTTGATAAATCGGCACCGCAACGGCTTTAGTCGTGGGATCTGGCGTGTAACCACTGTGTATGGCAAGTGTTTCCATCTTCATAAATTGGTTATCCTGTTATTCGCTGTTGGGTAAACTTCCTTAATACTTGTTTTACCCGGTCCGTGTATGCGTCTGACGTGTCTTGTGCTGGTCACAGATCGTGGCGGGTTTATTGGTTTGTTGCCTGAATTAAATGCGGTAAAGCGAGACAGGATGCCATCTGTTGAAGTGCCAATAGCATTTGGGTTACAGTAATGCAGTCAAATTTACCAGTAGAGAAAACTGCTCCATGATTACTCAACCTCCCGCCCAGGTCAAATTTATCGGTAGAAAAAACCACCCCATGACACATGTAAGTGAGTTTGAATATGCCGGCTTCCTGGTTAGAGTGGCGGCATTCGCTGCTGACCATTTTTTATTTGTTATTGTCACCACGCCTATACTGCTGATAATTTACGGCTGGGGCTACTTTGACATCGTCTTGTGTAGCGATAACATCTTTGCAGGGCCTATAGATTTTATTTTCACCGTGGTATTGCTATTCGTTGCCGTAATACTTTTCTGGATGTATTGGCAAGCCACGCCGGGGAAAATGGCCATACAGGCAAAGATTGTGGATGAATACAGCGGAAGGAAGCCTTCAAATTGGCAATGTGTGGGCCGATATCTTGCCTATATTCCCGCAATCCTATGCCTGGGAATCGGCATCATGTGGATAGCGCTCGATCCCAGGAAGCAAGGTTGGCATGACAAGTTGGCCGGCACCGTCGTCATCAGAAGTAAAAGTAAAGTACACTTATTCGAAAACTGATTGTGCTCGAACGCAGATTACAGCAATTATTCAGATACAGATTTAGCCATTGCCACGCCAAAGGTGTAGTAAAGATATAAACATGGATACACAGGATAATACGCAATAATTACTATGCAGGGCAGTATTTAACTTGATTGCGCTGGAAAAGCCTTAAGGAATCACAATCATTGTTCCCGACAATGGCGAACACCGGGGTTCACACCCGACACATCGTTGATGCAGACCCATTCCCAGCACAAGCACCATATCCGAAAGAAAATCAATAGTGCTTTTTCAGCGCCTTACGAGATAACGGCTGCTTGTACCGCCTTCCCCTTACCCGGTGCCCGCTCAACTCTCAGGACACGATAATGGCATCTTCTGCCCGTGACCGCCACCGATCCACTTTGTGCGCGTCAGTCCCGACAACCCCATCAAAGCCCGACCAGACAGTCAAGCTTACTGAATGCCGAAAACGATAATTCGTAGCACTCCCTCTCTCACAGACCCTCTCCCGTCATCGGAGGCCCATGACTCTGCCAAAGTGTTAGTTCCATCGTCTTTCCCACTTGGCCGGGTAGCGACACCCCCAACTCCATCGCCAAAGCACCAAGATTGAGAATCCCGAGCACGTCCGCAGTAATTGGTCGCTTTGCATCCCGGAAAACAACGGAGTCGAAGAACCCCCTGGCCGCTTGAGAGCTCAACAACTTCAGTAGCTCCCGCGCCTCGTCCTCTGACTGACAAGGCAAGAAGTAGCACGTGTCATCGAACACAACAGGTCTACTGTCCGCTGGCCCGACAGCTCGAAATCGGAGATTCTTGTAGAATCCTGATATGGCCACCTTCCAAGGTGAAAAAGCATATGGTCCCACTCCAAACATCGAAAATCGGGGACGATTGCGATAAACAGAACTAGCCCTACTGTCAAGACGCGATGCATATTTTTCCAAATACTTCCATGTACGAGGTGCCTTGTGCTGTATTGAAGATGTATCTTCCCCGACATTCCGTTGAGTTACAAGCATGCAACGCAATGGTTCCGAAGCTTCCTTTGCCAACTCAGAACTCTTAAACATAGGATATAGATATGTTGGTTCCAATTTTACAACGTCGCCGAATCCGTTCTTGAAAGACTGTGCACCACAAACATGCAGCTCCATAATCCGAGAACAGTCATGTTTGATTCCAGAACGCCATTTTAGAGGAGAGCGTCCATACAAGTACCCATATCTTTCAAACGCATTCAAATTTGCAACCAATCGACCATTGCGAAAAGCGAATCTGGAATACGCGGTACTCTCGTCAAGATCCCGATAAACTTCACATTCTTGGGAACCAGCTCCTGGTTCAAGGATGCAAACCAACAAGCACGCCTCCACAGACGCCCCGAAATGCTCTAGTGCATTCACCGAGTATGTCACGGATGACTTGACCTGCAACCGCTTGCTCCATGCATATTGCAGCACCTTGCGTGCAACCACCGTCTTACACAGCATTGCAAGCACAGCGGAATTTCCTGAAAGCCACTCAAGAAGATGAAGAAGCATCCATTCCGAAATATCAAAATTGCTCTTCCCAGTAATCGCGTCGAAACCATTGAGGTGATGAAAATTTGACTTCTTGGGCAAGTTCTTGCCACTTATCATACCCACCGCTGCATTTGTCACCCAAGGCGGATTACCCAAGACAAGGATTGGTGCCTTCAGGCTATCGAGTGTCGAAGGCCAGTCCTTCTCAAAAAAATCGTCGCATTGTACTAGTGCACGCTCGACAGTCCGCGACGCCAATACGTAGTTCGGGTTAATGTCAAATCCCAGAATCTGCCTACAGTCAGGGAAGGCTTTTGCGGATGCTCGAAGAAAGGAACCTGTCCCACAGGTAGGCTCGACCACAGAATTCGGTGCGACGTTCAAATCAGAAAGAAGACTGCATATCTTGTCACAAAGAATATCCGGGGTCTGAAAGTCCCCGTACTCCACCTTCGTGTTGTTCTTAGCGGACATCTTCAACTCACTCGCAATAAGCCGTCCACGGTTCCCGCCCGATCAATAACTCGCTGGTACTGAAGCCGCCACTGGAGAGCATTGGAAATCGTCAAATATCCTAACTGGGGAGGTTCCCGGCGGCTTCGGGCCGATGGCTCCAGGCGATGGCGCAGTCGAACATGTTGCGCAGTATCTCATGACTTCGGTTCGCGCCGCCCGGCTTTCTGCATCCGTATTCGTGGAAGAAGCGGGCAATGTCGGCACGCACGACCGAGCCGCGACGCGGAGATGGCCGAGAGCGGGCAGGGGGCGCTGTTGAGGTAGCTCAGGGTCGCCTTCACTGTGGACGGCTTCCACGAAGGCGAGCGCCGCTCGACGTATTCGGCTGCGAACTTCGTCAGCGTCGGGCCGGAAGCGGGAAGGGGCACGGGACTCCCGCCGCCCTTCGGCGCGTCGTTCTCACACCCGATGTGTAACCTGGATGGCAGCTTACCTGGAGTTTCGCTCGCTCCATTCCGTACGAGTGAAGGCCTTAATACTTAAGGCATGTAATTCACCGCTTGCAATTTGTGCTTTGACGGTCGAGTAAACCAGCTGGTGTTCTTTAACCAGGCTCATGCCGGTAAAACTATCACTGATTACAGTCGCTTCATATTTACTATCACCACCTGTAACGATAGCCTTAGAATCTGGCACCCCCATTTCGATTAAATTTTTTATTTCATCTGTAGTCATACTATATATTCAGGGTTAAAGAGGTTAATTATTCCTTTGCAGGAGAGTACTATTTTACCGGACTTTACTATTGGTGGCAGTATCAGGTGCTGCTGATGTATATCCTGTTGCATGGTTCTGGTTTAGGGGGCGCTGCTTTTTTCCAGGAGCGTAGCCAGCTCGGTGCCGATAAGTTCCTCTCTCCAGCCTGATAAAACATCGGGTCTTCGTTGGCCGCGGATTAATTTTCCCAGCATATTTCGCGTTGCCAGAAGATTCGGGGACACGTTTAGCTCTGTTGCCCGCTTACGAATTAACTGTAGTGCATATTTTAATGCTTTACGTTGTTCACGATTTAACGGCGTAGGTCGTTGTGCCTTGGGCCATTGCCGATCAGGTATTTTTCGGGCTTTACGAATATGCTTGATAATGGCATCCGCGTAGCGGGTGAGCTTTGAGGCGGTGAGTCCTGCTATTTCCGGTAATGCCAGGGCGCATGTCGGCTGCTCAACGCAGAGCGCGCGTAAAGACTTATCACGCAAGATCCATTGTCGCGGCTTATTTTCCCGGATCGCTTGTTGATCCCGCCAGGCCGCTAACTCTTTAAGCACAATAAGCTGGTGTGGTGCCAGCTTGCTGGTGCCCTTAACTGATTTCCAAAGCTCATCCGAACTGATTTTATATTTTTTTATATTACTAATGCGCTGGTATTCATCTGCCACCCAATGGCTGCGTCCATGCTGCTCAAGCTCATTTTTAAGATAATGATACATTTCCGCAAGATATTTCACATCATTAACCGCGTATTGAATTTCTTTATTAGACAGTGGTCTCCTGTTCCACGAGGTGCGGGATAAAGATTTATCTAAAGTAACGCCACATATTGCTTTTACCAGGCGTGCGTAACTTATCTGTTCGCCATAGCCAAGTGCGCTGGCGGCAATTTGCGTATCAAAAATTGGGGTGGGCAGGTCTGCATAGAGATTGAAAAATATTTCCAGATCCTGACTGGCGGCGTGAAATACCTTGGTTATGGCACTTGAATACACAAGCCTCTTAAAGGCAGACAGATCATCAATCGCGATAGTGTCAATACAAGCTATGCGTTCATCGGTGGCGATTTGAATTAAACATAAATTTGGATAATATGTGGTTTCACGCATAAACTCAGTATCAAGCGCCAGCCACTCCTGTTTGGCCACGTGCGTGCAGAATGCCTGCAATCTGTCGCTACTGTTAATTACCTCAATTTGCATTTTTAATATTGTAATGATTATTCGTTTGTTGAGACACTATAAATTATCATTGTTACCGGTTCTGTTGTTGTTAATCAGTAACAACGTATTTGCGCAAAACTGGGAGTCACCGTTTTTTCGTGACCATTCGCTGGTTGGGAAAATCTGGGATACTAACAGGAATACCTGGATCACCGAAAGGCAGCTAAGTTTAGAGCTGTTGACATACGACTACATTTTGTTGGGTGAAACACACGATAATCTGGACCATCATATACTCCAGGCTCGTTTCCTGGATTATCTCGTAACCGCTGGGGCCAAGCCAGCCGTAGTAATGGAAATGCTGGTAGCAAAATTCTGGCAGGATCAGCCACGCACCTGGGACCATCTGGAGGTTTTGCAAACGCAGGCGAGAGCACGTAACGGCGGCTGGCCGTGGCAGTTATACACGCCTGTCTTACAATCTGTGGTGCAACATAATCTTGAGTTACTGGCTGGTAACGTTGATAGTGAAGCGTTGCGCGAATGGACGCATAAAACTGATCATTATACGTCAGAGGAAGCTCTTGCCAGGTATCAGATTTCAGCTAAGGAATTCCAACAGTTGAAACGTGATATTGCCACATCGCATTGTGGTTATGCAGATGATACGTTTATTGAGTTTATGGCAAACGCGCAATTACAGCGGGATCACGCCATGACATCTGCCCTGGTTAACAGCAAATTACCTGTGGTACTGATTGCCGGGAGTGGGCACGTGCGCAACAATTACGCAATCCCGATGCAGCTATCGCGCCGGTATCCGCGTCTTTCACATCTCTCTATAGCGTTTATTTCGGTGCTTCCGGAATTGCTCAACCCTGAAGACTACCTGCATGAAACACCCGCAGTATTTGATATTTTATATTTTACCCCCAGCCATACGAATCAGGATGCGTGTGTACAGTACAGCGAGCAGTTGAAAAACATGCGGCAACCGAACGCTCAATGACCAAAGGGCACAATTGTCATCATATCTCTCACCATGACGGTGGTGAAGCAATCCGGTGGCAAACAAGTTATCATGTGTGCTGACGCTGACTGGTTACGACAACGTATCATGCGAAATTTAATTAAAATCATCAGGTTGTTTTTTGTACGACTCTGAATGCTTTAGTCTGCTCACGCTTTTCCTCGATCAGTCTGGATTCCTGAATAGAAGAATAGTGGCTTATGTCAATATGTGCATGAATTTTTGTGGCCACGATAGATGAATATATTTGCACATCACCAAATTTCTCCAGCGTGCTTCTCAAATCAGCCACGTTGCAACCCCTTTGATCTGCTTGCAGGTCTTCATAGATAATCAACAAACCCATAGACTCCACCTGCCCCCATGCCTGCCTGAGCAGAGCTTCCTGAGCCGATTTAGATAGCCCGGTTAGCGCGTTTATCAGACAGATTACCCGTGATTTTTTCTGCAAGACTATGTTTGCCACGTCACCAGCTATGATTTGGTGACGACCCTTGACGTGTGGTGCAAAGTAAGCTTTGAAATTTCGCGCGATAATTTCCGCATCACTGGCAATATCATGGGTTATCGCGTTGCTGACGTTAACGTATGGACTTAACAACAGATCAGTAACCAGCAAACCGTAATCGTCACTTACGCTCTGCACCGTAACCGGCGTCTTAGTGCCAAAATTGTCTGAAATTATGCTTTCAACAACGGCACTGTGATGGTAATTTCTCCAGACCTTTGCCACCGCATGCGTGTAGATATAACGCACGTCATCATCGTTATCCGACTCCAGCAATCTTGCCAACACAAGGTTAGCACGTTGTTGGTAAAACCATTCGATGGTGCTCGGCATCGGGCCTGGCCATTTGCGACCGACTCGTAAAGACATCACACCATCGTTTTCAGCGGTTACATTGCTAAAGCCGGTCCAACGCTGTCGGCTTAAAAAGACGTTCTCTAAAAAACTTCGTGACCAATAACCTTTTTCCTGCGCCTGTCCCTCCGGGTACACTGGTAAAATTATTGCGCCGCCCGGTGTTAGCGTTTTTAACAGCTGTAACAGAAAAGCAGCACCCCAGTTATTTGCGAACAATGGCACGCTGATGCCGATATAAATTCGGTCCGCAAAATTCGGCGGGCAAGGGTAGAAAAAATTTGTCACTTGCCGGCTGTTCGGCCTTACACTCAAGTGCGGCGACGTGGGTGTCATACTATGAATATTGTCATCCGGGCGGATTTGATTGTTCTTATCGCGCCGCGTAGAAAAATAATAATCCAAATCTTCGGGAATAAACTCCTCTGCTAAATGAAAAGCCACGTGCGGCATAATTATTTTTTATGAAATTTTAATGCGCAGTATTTGGCAAGCGTGAAAGACCTGTTTCAAGTCATAACAAACTACGTCCAGACTCAGCTTCAAAAATTTTTCTAAATCCGCAATCAGTGAATTTGTGAGAGTCCAGCAGTTTTGGTTATTATTGATAGTAAGAAAATGGTGATTTAGTCACTTTAATAGAGACTGCGCTATTCTACTTGTTGCCACCCGCTTAGGTCACGTGGTGCCGTATGTTCTTCCAGTTGATCCCAAACGGTATAGCCGGAATTTTGTTCATACACGGCCTTGGCGGCATCTTCCGGCGCCGCAAAAGTAAGCGTGGGCATGCCATCCACCCAAAGGTCCCACATACCCAGCGGTTCTTGCTGAATCAGGAACGTTGACACCCTGGTTTCCAATTTATACTGCATTAATAAATTATACCGTATTATTATGTAACAATGGCTAAAGCAAATTTCTTTTTTCATGGCGTGTTCCCTGATCACGTTGAAGCTGATAAAAACCAAGGCAGACAGATTTGCAAAATTCTGTTTGATGTCGACTTTGCGGGAAGATTTCACTCACATTTATTGGCTGATATTTACCCGCCTGAAGAAGAAAACGGGGTGTTATCCTTTGAGGTTCATTATGATCTGCCCTTTAAGTGTGATGAGTTTTCAGGAACGGTTGTAAAGTATTACCAGCAAGTATTAGGCCCGCAGGCTTCGGTCATTAGTCACAGCGGTCCGAAAGGGCCAATTCCACGTCAAAATGTGTATCACGTGCAGTGGCAAGTAGCGTTGGACGCGCAGGCAAAAGACACTGCTGTGTAAGCCATATTGTTCACTCTAACGTTAAGTCAGCCAACCACTTTTCCTGTATTTGCAGATATGTCCCCCAAACGCACAATATCTGATAGTGCTCCTCCAAGAGCCAGCAGGAAACCACGAACACTGACTTTGCATGGTCATCAGCGGACTGATAATTACGCGTGGTTGAAAGATCCGCGTTGGCAAAAAGTGATCAGGGGTGATACACAATTATCGACTGAAATTCGTGAATATCTGGAGGCTGAAAATCGTTATTTGAACACCGTGCTGGAAGACACGGCACAGTTACAAAAGGATTTGTTTATAGAATTACGCGCTCGCATTAAAGAAGACGATAGCTCGGTGCCGGAAAAAGATGGTGATTACTACTACTTTGTGCGTTATGAAGCAGACCGACAATATCCCGTCTATTGTCGTTATCCCGCTGCTCAACCGGCCAGCAAAGAAATTTTGCTTGATGGTAATGAAGCGGCAACAGAATTCAGTTATTTTAATATTGGCGATGCCGGGCACAGCCCTGACCATCGTCACTTCGCCTACAGCGTCGACGTGCGAGGCGCCGAATTCTATACATTGTTCATCCGTAACCTGACAGATGGAAGTTTATTGCCCGACCGCATTGAAAACATACAAAGCGATTTTGTATGGGCGCAGGATAACCGCACTCTTTTTTATACTACATTAGATAACAATCATCGCCCCGACAAAGTCTTTCGCCACGTATTAGGCGAAGCAAGCAGTCGGGACGTAATGGTGTATCAGGAGACCGACCCTGGATTTTTTGTTTCTCTTGATATCACGGAATCCGGAAATTTTATTTTGATATCAACGCATGACCACATAACCAGTGAAGTACACGTCATCGATGCCTGCAAACCGGATCAGGCGGCAAAGCTGTTTGCCAGACGTGAACCCGGCATCGAGTATGAAGTTTCGCATCATGGTGAATTTTTTTACATTGTAACCAACAAAGATGGCGCTGAAGATTACAAAATTATGCGAACTGCTACAAGTCATACCACCAGTAAAGACTGGCACGATTTTTATGTGCCGCCTGTCGGTACTTTGTTAAGAGAAATTTATCTATTTAAAAACTACCTGGTGCGCTCGGAACGCATACGTGGATTACCGGGAATTACGATTGTCAAATCAGACAAGGGCACGTTTAGTAACGAACGTAGCATTACGTTTACAGAGGAGACCTTTGATTTGGAGGTGATACCCGGCTATGAATTTGATAGTGATAAGTTACGTTTCTTGTACACCTCCATGACAACGCCAACGCAGATATTTGACTATCACATGTCTGTTCACAAACGCGAACTGAAAAAACAGCAACAAGTGCCGAGCGGGCATAACGAAGACGAATACGTTACGCGCAGACTATTTGCTACCGCCGAAGATGGCAAGGCGATACCCATATCTTTGCTGTACAAAAAAAGCCTGCCGTTAGATGGAAGTGCCCCCCTGCTGTTATACGCCTACGGTTCTTATGGTAACTCGATGCCGGCTGGTTTTTCTACCAATCGTTTATCATTAGTCAGGCGCGGGTTTGTGTACGCAATCGCGCACGTACGGGGTGGCATGGAGCAAGGGTACGCCTGGTATCGTAATGGAAAGCTGGCACACAAGATCAATACTTTTAAGGACTACATTGCCTGCGCGGAATATTTAATTAAACAAAACTATACACGAGCGGGAAAACTTGCAGTGCATGGCGCATCCGCTGGTGGCATGTTAGTTGGCGCAGTAATTAATATGCGTCCTGAGCTGTTCAACGCGGCCGTTGCCGAGGTGCCCTTTGTGGACGTACTCAATACCATGAGCGATGACACCTTGCCGCTAACGCCGCCGGAATGGCCGGAATGGGGAAACCCAATCACCAGCCGCGACGATTACCTGTCAATTCGTGAATATTCGCCTTATGACAATGTTACCCGGCAGTCTTATCCGCACATCTTTGTTACTGCCGGGCTTGCCGACCCCCGGGTAACCTATTGGGAACCCGCAAAATGGGTCGCGAGATTGCGTGATCAAAAAACGGACTACAACTTACTGGTATTAAAAGTGAACCTGGAAGCTGGTCACGGTGGAGCTTCCGGCAGATTCGATTACCTTAAAGAAACTGCACTAATGTACGCTTTTTTGTTAAAAGTTTTTGACGTTACTGATTGATAGTTGTTGACTGTCTGTATACGATTTTAGTGATTATTGCCGATAATCGCCAATAATGGAGTTACTGGCCGCAGTCAACCGGGCACAGTCATCCGCAATCATCATTACGAGTATCCTCAGGCAATTACGATTGTCATGATAATCAACCTTTAATCCGCGTGGCGACGCGAACATATTTCGCTGGTAATTCTCCGATAATTTGGCACAATAATTATAGCTGGGAAAGCCACGTTTCGAATCATAAATACGCATGCTATACAGGAACCAGACATGATTGCAGAAAATTTAGTTCGACGTAATGAAGACACCGGCTACATTATTGCGTGGAAACGTAAATATGACTTTGAAACGGGCAAATTCAAACACGAAACCATGACATATGGTGAAGCGCGCAAAAAATGTGCAGAACTGAATTCAGAAAATCCGCATAAAACCTATTGGCCGGAAAAACTTAAGCCTGATCCTGAGTGGCATATCATTTACGACTAGGGAAGGTCACAAGTTCAGGCAAAGGCCGGGATAACGGCTTTAAGGGGATAGTCGTACTATCTGCCATTCGTTTGTGGAGGTTTTAGTATAGCGTAAGCGATCATGCAGGCGGTTAGGGCGCCCCTGCCAAAACTCAAAGCTGTCAGGTATCACGCGATATCCCCCCCAGTGTTGCGGGCAGGGAATATGCTGATTTTGGTAGTGTTGCGCCAGGCGTCGAAATTCTTTTATCAGCACCGTATAGCTTGCTATCACCCGGCTTTGTTGTGAAGCGAGTGCGCCTAACTGGCTACCCACGGGTCGCATTTGGAAATACGCCATCGAATCTTTTCTGGAGATTTTTCCGGCTACTCCGCAGACCCGCACTTGTCGATATAGCTTATCCCACCAAAAATTGAGCGCGGCGCGGCGCGTGTTGTGCAAATCCTGCGCTTTTTGACTGTTGTAATTAGTAAAAAAAACAAACCCGGATGCATCGAACGACTTTAACAACACCATACGTGAGGAAGGTTCCCCATTTTTGTCAACGGTTGCCAGGTTCATTGCGTTAGGTTCGATCAATTTCGCGGCTAGCGCGTCTTCAAACCAGAGTTTGAACTGCACAACCGGGTCCTTATTGGCCGTTTGTGTTTCCAGCACTACCGTCTGGTAGTTTTTGCGTAATTCATGAACGTCGTTATTTGTGGTCATCAAATTTTCCATAGGTCTTCAACATACCCTTGGAAGGTCGCGCCCCTGGCGGCTTGCAGCGTCTGCTACTCCAGGGGCACACCAGTGCCGCCAAGGCCACAATAACCATTTGGATTTTTAGCTAAATACTGCTGATGGTAATCTTCGGCGTAATAAAATTTCGGTGCCCCGGTGATCTCAGTGGTAGTAACTCCAAAACCGTTTTGTTGCAGTACCTGCTGATACTGCTGTCGCGTTTGCTCAGCCAGTAGTTTCTGATTTTGGTTGTACACGTAGATGCCAGAGCGATATTGCGTACCCACGTCATTGCCCTGGCGCATGCCCTGAGTGGGGTCATGTGATTCCCAAAATAACTTTAACAGCCGTGCATAGCGGGCAAGGTCCGGGTCAAACACTACGCGCACCACTTCGTTATGCCCCGTCATGCTCGTACACACCTCCTCATAGGTTGGGTTTGGCGTATGTCCACCAGCATATCCCACGGCAGTGGAATAAACCCCCGGCAATTGCCAAAACTCTCTCTCGGCCCCCCAAAAACAACCTAAACCAAACATAGCCAACTCCATATTTGCGGGAAATGGTGGAGATAACTCATTACCATTGACATAATGACGTGCCGCCGTCTGCTCTACAGTCGGTGATCGCATTCTCTTACCCGATAAAAACATCGTAATCCCTTTCGTCGGAGTTTTGCATACGGATTTCAAATAGCCATCAGGCAAATAGTGTGCAACTTATCACCTGATCTTTACGCCAATACCGATGCTATAAAGACGCATTAAACTCCCGGTGATTTACAGTTGGCCGATGCAATATTAGCAAATAAATCAGCGCGTTTTATGCGACTTCTTCATGTTGAGGAAGACGCGGGCTTATACGCGCAGTGCGCACCGCGTTATTTTGTATTTGTACTACTTCGATTGGGTAGCCGTCAATAAGTACGCTGGTACCAGGTTGGGGGATAGATTCCAGATGCTCTAAAATTAAGCCGTTAATCGTTTTTGGCCCGTCTTCATGCAGTTCCCAGGCTAAAATTTTATTAATATCGCGCACGTGGGTACTGCCATCAACGACATGCGTGCCATCGTCCTGAGGGTGTATTCCCGCGTCGTAAGTAGCCGGATCATTAGTAAATTCACCGACAATTTCTTCCAACAAATCCTCCAGCGTCACCAGGCCCTGGATATCTCCAAATTCATCTACCACCAAACTAAAGCGGCGTTTTTTGTTTTGAAATTCAAACAACAGTTTTTTTAAATTCGTACCCTCAGGAATGAAGTACGGTGTGCGCAGCGCCTTTTCAAGGTCTTCGGGTTCAATGTCTTTATGGATGATATCGAGCAAAAGTTTACGCAAATGCAAAAAGCCGACAACGTTATCAATGTTGCCGCGATAAACCGGGATTCGTGTATAAGACATATTTTTTAATTGGGCGACAATATCTTCCCAATCGTCTTCTATATCTATACCAACAATCTCATTTTTAGGCACCATAATATCTTCGGCAGTCACGTCTTCCAGATCAAGCACGCCGAGCAGCATTTTCTGATGCTCACTTGATATGGAAGTACCCTCGTGGTTGACCACGGTACGCAGCTCCTCGCGCGTGAGCGAGATTAACGGATTCTCCTTCACGTAGACCCCAAACAAATGCAGTAGAGAATTTGCGCATAAGTTCACGATCCAAACAAAGGGATACGCAACCATAAGTAAAGGCGTGTAAATGATCGCTGCCGGCAGAGCCAGTTTTTCAGCGTGTAATGCCGCGAGTGTTTTAGGCGTAAGTTCGGCAAAGATTAAAATCGCGAAAATCAATATTAAAGTTGCTATAGCAATACCTACGTCGCCATGTAATCGATAGCCGATATAAGCCGACAGTTGGGCAATTAAAATATTGACTACATTATTACCGAGCAGAATAAGACCAATTAAGCGATCTGGTTTCTCCAGTAATTTCTGTGCTTGTTTGGCACCGCGTTGGTTGGTGTTAGCCAGGTGACGCAAGCGATAGCGATTCAGCGCCATTAACGCAGTTTCTGAACCGGAAAAAAATGCTGAGAGGAAAAATAAAATGCACAACGCCAAAAATAGCGTGCCTGTCGAATAATCTTCCAAGGTCTATACGACCCTCCTGTAATAAACCGGGTTACATTAACCGCCGTGTAGCGCGAATTGTCAAGTAACAGGTACAGTAATAACCCGATAAAGTATCAGCTCTTGCACAAACTTACTGCCCAAATACGCCAATATCAGGAATCCGAAACCACCCAGGGTGCAGCGAATCGCCACTCGTCCGCGCCAACCAAACTGCCAGCGTCCCCATAGCAGCAGCGCGAATACCATCCACGCCAATATAGAGAGTATCGTCTTGTGAGCGATGTGCTGCTCAAACATATTTTCCAGAAACAAAAAACCGCTTGCCAGCGCGATGCTCAACGACACAAATCCGACGGAAATTGTTTGGAATAAAAAATTTTCGGTATCCTGTAACGAGAGAAAGGCACGGGCAATGCCCGCGGGATGATGCTTACGTATTTGTCGGTCCTGAGTAAACAGCAAAATAGACTGCACCGCGGAGATCGTTAATATACTAAACGCAAACAGAGACGCCACGATATGCAACTGTAGTCCATGCAGGTTCGATGCAGATGCCGCAACCTCCGGCTTAAGAATCGTCAAGCCGACGCTTACTGCCACAACAGGCAATATCAGCAATCCCAGAAATTCTCTTTTTTTAGTAATTGACAGCATCAGAATGAGTGCAGAGATAATAAAAAAAACCACCGAAACCGCATTATAAAAGGTGAGATTTAGCCCGTGTTGAGTAAACGTTTGTGGATAAAGATGGAGCACGTGTAATAAACACGCGAGGCCCCATAAAACCAACATCAACCCTCGTCGCCCCGATTGTTGGCCACCAGACAAACGATGCGTGCGCCATAATATCAATGCGAAAGTCAGCGTATACAACAACGTTGCGCCGTACTTCAGAATACCTGACATAAAATCCATGGACTATACGACTTGCGTCACATAAGGATGCTCGTGCCGGGCGAATACCTGCCTGTTCCCGTGATCGCTCATTATTGTAACAACCTTCAGGGTCTTAACCAGACCCCACTTTTACCAGCTTGTGCAGCATACCACTAATTGGTTGTTAATCATTAGCCGCAGTTTCTGCATCCGCAACCCGAGGCAAACACCAGGTTATCGAATAGTGCTATGCAACTGCTTCAGGTTTTGCAGTACACTACCTATCAGATAGTTTTGCCACGCCTCACCGCGTGGCCTCGAAATTATTTTCCGCTTCATCGAACGCGAATAAACATGTTTGAAAACTTAGCTAATCGACTTTCTGGTACCGTCAAAAAACTGCGCGGGCAGGCGCGTCTCTCCGAAGAAAATATTCGCGGCACCCTGCGTGACGTGCGCGTGGCCTTATTAGAGGCCGATGTCGCATTGCCCGTAGTACGTGAGTTCATAGAGAGCGTGACAAACAAAGCATTAGGGCAGGAAGTCATACAAAGTCTTTCTCCCGGTCAGGCCTTCACCAAAATCGTACACGATGAATTAGTGCATCTGATGGGCGATGCCAATGCAACGCTCACTTTAAGCGCGCCGCCCCCGGTGATTATTTTAATCGCCGGCCTTCAGGGTGCCGGCAAAACCACAAGCATCGCCAAACTCTCACGCTGGTTAAGCCAGCAACAAAAAAAATCCGTAGCGGTAGTAAGCTGCGATATATATCGGCCGGCGGCCATTCAGCAGTTACAGGCGTTAGCCAAACAAGTAGCTGTGGAGTTTATTCCAAGCACAACTTCACAAACGCCCCTTGATATTGCCAATCGCGCTGTCGAGCATGCCAAAAAGCGATTTAAAGACGTCTTATTGATTGATACCGCCGGTCGTTTACACGTCAATGACGAAATGATGCGGGAAATCATCACACTGCATCAGGCCGTGCAGCCAACCGAGACCTTATTTGTGGTTGACAGTATGAGTGGGCAGGATGCTGCAAACGCGGCGCGAGTGTTTAATGACGTTTTGCCGCTTACTGGCGTCATTCTTACCAAAACGGATGGTGATGCGCGCGGCGGTGCAGCATTATCGGTGCGGCGCATCACCGGCAAACCGATTAAATTTCTGGGCACCGGCGAACAAACCACAGCATTAGAACCCTTTCATCCGGACAGGATCGCCTCGCGCATACTGGGAATGGGTGACGTAGTAAGCCTGGTTGAAGCAGTTGAACGCAAGGTCGATCGGGATAAAGCGCAAAAGCTAGCCAGAAAAATCAGCAAAGGCAAGGGTTTTGACCTCGTTGATTTGAAAAACCAGCTTGAGCAAATGTTAAGCATGGGTGGAATAGCCGGTTTACTGGACAAAATTCCCGGTACGATGGGCTTACCAAACAACCTCCAGGCGGCCCATGACAATAAGTCCCTGCCACGTATGATCGCCATCATTAACTCCATGACCCCACGCGAGCGGCGATTTCCCGACATCATTAAAAACACCCGCAAACGCAGAATTGCAGCTGGTTCCGGCACCTCAGTGCAACACGTAAACCGCTTGCTCAAACAACATTTACAGATGCGGAAAATGATGAAGAAATACTCTAAAGGCGGTATACAAAAGATGTTGCGAACCATGCCGGGAAAGCTACCCCCTGGACTGGGATAAACTACTACGGCATGGGCATGGCTCGCAAGCAGTATGGCATCGGTTCCAGGCTGGCATAATACCGGGTTATCTCCATAACAAAGGGGTTGACATTTATTTATCCTGCCACTATAATGCGCGGTGCTGGTAGTAGAACTCTGGAAACACAGGGCCAGTCGTTTTATTTGGTGTACTCCCACCAAACCGATATAATGGCTCGATAATGGCTCGATAATGGCTCGATAATGGCTCGATAATGGCTCGATAATGGCTCGATAATGGCAAATCGGTTGCCCGAAATCCTGAAAAAGTTAAGCTCCAGCATAGGGTTAAGGACAAAGTGTCACCTCAGGACGTAAAAAAGTTATCTTCATAAAAAGTCAGGTTCCAGCGCATCCATGCTGGTTATAAATACCAGGTGGCTTTCTTTTTCTGGTGAACTTACGTACAGTGCGAGCTGCAATTTTAATTTCAACCACCTGATACAACGTAACTATAGCGTATGGTAACGATTCGACTGTCCAGAGGCGGAGCTAAAAAGCGTCCTTTTTATCACCTCGTGGTAACCGACTCACGCAAGCGCAGAGACAGTGGTTACATTGAGCGCATTGGCTACTTCAACCCCCTGGCAAAAGCTCAGCAGGTACGTTTTTCCATTGCCATGGAACGTTACCACCACTGGCTAAGTCACGGTGCGCAGCCTTCGCAGCGTGTCGCCGGTCTGGTTAAGCAACACCTTTGACCAGCGGCAGCGGCATAAGAGAGGCCCCTTAATCTGTCCAAAAACCTGAGTCAAACCTCATTTATTCAGCTTGGTCATATTCAAAGCGTGTTTGGAATCAAGGGCTGGCTTAAACCGTTCTCATATTCTCGTCCTAAAGCGCAAATTCTCACTTATGCCACCTGGCGACTACGTCTCAACGGCAGTGAGCGGTGCTATTCGCTGGCACAAGGCAAGCGCCATGGTAATAGCATTATTGCCAAATTATCAGGCATAGACACGCGCACTCAAGCCGCAACGCTCGTAGCCGCGGAAATATGGATACCGACCTCTGAACTATCAACGTTATCTTCAGGCGAATACTACTGGTACCAACTCACGGGCTTAACCGTGGTCACGGTGGACGAGCAAATCCTCGGCAAAGTCAGAAATTTAATAGAGACCGGCGCCAACGACGTGCTCGTGGTACAGGATGATGCACGTGCGCAGGAACTCCTGATCCCTTACATATATAGAGACGTAATCAAAGACGTGGATCTGGATCGACGGCTAATTACGGTAGACTGGCAGACCGACTACGTGTAACGGACAAACCCATGCGCATTGATGTCATCACCCTGTTCCCGGAAATGGTGTTAAACTTAGCCAAATACGGAGTCATTGGCAGGGCTATTGAAAACCGGCTGGTAAGCCTGAACACCATTAATCCGCGCGATTTTTCCATGCCTCCCCGTCGCCGTGTTGATGCTCGCCCCTACGGCGGTGGGCCCGGCATGGTAATGCAATTTAAGCCGCTGCAAACAGCCATTCGATACGCCACTCAAGGTGTTGTTGACAGTCACATCGTTTGTCTTTCTGCGCAGGGCAAACTCCTGCAACACGCGGATATTGAAAGGTTAAAAGTGCATCCGCATCTGGTACTGATTGCCGGGCGCTATGCAGGCATTGATGAAAGGCTGATAGAAGCCGAAGTGGATGAAGAAGTTTCCGTTGGTGATTTTGTCGTCAGCGGTGGGGAATTACCCGCCATGCTCATGATTGATGCTATGATCAGGCATATACCCGGGGCCTTGGGGCATAAGCACTCGGCTTCTCGCGATTCATTTGTTGACGGATTACTGGATTGCCCGCATTATACCCGCCCGGCAAGCATAGATGGTCGTTCTGTGCCGCAATTGTTATTGCAAGGTGATCACCAGGCGATACAATTATGGCGGAACAAACAATCATTAGGTCGTACCTATCTGCGCCGGCCCGATTTAATTGCGCAACAAGGGTTAGACACGGAACAGCAAGCCCTGCTTGAAGAATATTTGCGAGAACGACAAACTGATTAGCAAGAAGCACGTAATGACCAACATCATCCACGAACTCAACCAACGGCAGCTAAAAAGCGACGTCCCGGAATTCAGCCCGGGTGACAATGTCGTGGTGCAGGTCAAAGTAAAAGAAGGCAGTCGTCAGCGTTTACAGGCATTCGAGGGAGTAGTTATTGCCAAGCGCAATCGTGGACTTAACTCCGCATTTACCGTAAGAAAAATTTCACATGGTGAAGGTGTGGAGCGGGTTTTTCAAACGCATAGCCCGATGATAGCGGGCATTACAGTTAAGCGCAAAGGCGACGTAAGGCGTGCCAAGCTCTACTACCTGCGGGGCAGAACTGGCAAGGCGGCCAGAATCAAGGAAAAAATTTAATTACGCACCGTTAAAAATATTCGCCGCAGCGCCTCGTGACACGAGGCGCTTTTATTTTCACAAGGTAAAATTATTATCTCACAGCATCACTGGCAAACACGTGCGTCAACTTATCACCGCAACCCCAATAGGAAAATTAGCGGTCACCTATGCAAGTGATTTGGTCTTGGCAGTGCAGCCACTCATATCGTCGCCATGCGCCACCTCAAACAAAGAATATTTCGCCAGAGAAATCGACCGGCAGCTACAAGCCTACTTTGCTGGTGACTTGCAAAAGTTTGATATACCGTTTTTATTTGCAAACGGCACAGATTTTCAAGTGCGCGTATGGCAACAAATCAGCAACGTACCGTTTGGCAGCACCCAAACCTATGGTCAAATTGCCAGCAACGTCAACTCCGCGCCGCGTGCAGTGGGCAATGCCTGTCGTCGTAACAGGCTACTACTGATTATTCCATGTCATCGTGTCGTCAGCATCAATGGGCCAGGTGGATTTATGGGAGATACCGATGGCAGCCTGGTGTCGCGCAAACAATGGCTACTAAACCATGAACAGGCACATCGTTGCGCCACCTGAATGACGCCACGTCAGTCATCAGCGAGCCCATGAAAAACCCCTCTTGCCTGTACATAAACTAATCTTGTAATACACATTTTAATCCTGTTTATCCATGCTTAACATCTCTATAGCCAATACAACCACGTGCACATACACTACCTGAAGCATGTACCCTATGAAGGTTTAGGCTGCATGCAAAATATGCTGCTCGACAAGGGTTGCAAACTATCTTACACCAGCATGTATCGGGAACAACCCCTGCCCTCCATCCACCAGCTGGACGCACTAATTATTATGGGTGGGCCCATGTCCGTGCACCATGCAGACCAACACCCATGGTTAACTTTAGAAAAAGTGTTTATTGCCTCCGTTATGCGGCGGCAAGTACCGGTTTTAGGAGTCTGCCTGGGCGCACAGCTGATCGCCGATGTTTTAGGTGCGGCAGTAACTCAAAACCTGCATACAGAGATCGGCTGGTTCCCGGTTAAGCGGGTTAACCGGCTACCGAATGAACGTCTACAAAGCCTTCCCGCCAGCTTTGACGCCCTGCATTGGCATCAGGACACCTTTGAAACTCCATCTGGAGCGACCAATTTTTTAGTCAGTGAAGGGTGCGCGAATCAAGCCTTTATTTATGGAGACACCACGCTCGGCCTGCAATTTCACCTTGAGCTACTGCCAACTCATGTCCGGGCTATATATCAGGCCTCTGGCAAGCTTGAAAAATCCGGCCCATATACTCAAAGTGTAGATAAAATACTGGCATCGGCTGACAAATTTCGGCATGCCGGTAACATACTAAAAAAACTTCTGGAAGACTTTATTTTTCAAAAATCGACCCTAAAATAATCATCATCGGAAGATAATAATGGCAGACAACGGCAGCAAAGATATTCGCGCCACACTACAAGACCTGACCAATTCATCCTTTTGGTCGCGTGTGAAGCCCTATCGCTGCAAGTCGAAGGAAACATCAACCGTTAATTATTTAAAGACGGAAACCCGTGAATAAACCATGAGCACCAAAACCAACAAACAAACCTTACAATTTGAAACAGAAGTCGCGCAGCTTCTACACTTAATGATTCACTCCCTGTACTCAAATAAAGAAATATTTTTACGTGAACTAATCTCTAACGCCTCAGACGCATGTGACAAACTACGTTTTGAAGCCATCTCGGACAACTCATTACTAAGCAAAGACACCGAACTTAAAATACAAGTCGAGTTTGACAAACACGATCACGTCATCACCGTGCGCGACAACGGTATTGGCATGAGTCGTGACGAGGTTATTCAAAATATTGGCACCATCGCCAAGTCTGGCAGCAAAGAATTTCTTCAACGATTAACTGGAGATCAGAGCAAAGACGCCCACCTCATTGGCCAATTTGGGGTTGGATTTTATTCGGCGTTTATCGTTGCCGACCGGGT
The DNA here is from genome assembly GCA_963422595.1 of Gammaproteobacteria bacterium. Taxonomy (GTDB): domain Bacteria; phylum Pseudomonadota; class Gammaproteobacteria; order UBA4575; family UBA4575. Next base: position 127,765 of record OY730298.1, on the reverse strand, counting down.
TACGCTGATTACCCGCAGAGCTGGTCAGAGCCAGGATCAGGCCACACGTTGGGAGTCTGATGGCACCGGCACCTACACCCTGCAACCTGTAGAACGACATAAGCGTGGCACCGAAGTAACGCTGCACCTTAAAAAAGCAGAGCATGAACTGCTTAATGGCTGGCGTTTGCGTTCAATTCTTACCAAATACTCCGACCATATACCCCTGCCGATTGAAATGCGCGAAGAAAATGACAAAGGTCAGCCTACCGCAACCTGGCAAACCGTAAATCAGGCCTCGGCACTATGGACACGGCCTAAGCGCGAGATTAGTGATGACCAATACAAACAATTCTATAAACACGTGGGGCACGACCCTGCCGATCCGTTAGCTTGGACGCACCATCGCGTCGAAGGGAAAACCGAATACACCTCACTGCTATACATTCCTGAGCAAGCCCCGTTTGACCTGTTTGAGCCAAACCCGACCTACGGTATCAAACTCTATGTGCAGCGCGTGTTTATTATGGATGGCATAAAAGAATTATTGCCGCGTTATTTACGCTTCGTGCGCGGTGTTATCGACTCCAACGACCTGCCGCTTAATATTTCACGAGAGATTTTACAAAGCAATAAAATCATCGACAACGTTCGCTCCGGTTCCGTAAAGAAAATTCTCAGCCTGCTTGCCGGCATGGCCACAGACAAGGCAGAAAAATACCAACAATTCTGGTCTGTATTTGGCAAAGTTCTAAAGGAAGGCCCTGCAGAAGATTTTGCGAATAAAGAAAAAATTGCCAAATTACTAAGATTTGCTTCGACACGTAACGATGACGATATACAAAATGTCTCATTGGACGACTACGTCACTCGCATGCAGCCCGGGCAAGATAAAATTTACTACATCACTGCGGACAACTACGCTGCCGCCAACAACAGTCCCCATCTGGAGATCTTTCGCGCTAAAAATATCGAAGTGTTATTATTGATTGATCGCGTCGACGAATGGTTAATGAGCCATCTGACCGAGTATCAGGAAAAATCCTTCGCCTCAATTGCCAAAGGTGAGTTGCACCTTGGCGGGATAAGTGGCGAAGCAGACCAACAAGTGCAACACCAGCAAGCCAAACACCTGCTCGAACGTATCAAAAAAGTACTACAACATCAGGTTGAAGACGTGCGCGTCTCGCGCCGACTCACCACCTCTCCCGCGTGCATTGTCTTAAATGAGCATGACATGGCACTCTACATGCAACGTTTAATGAAGCAGGCCGGGCATGATCTGCCATCCACCAGGCCGGTTTTAGAGATCAATCCGGCCCACGCCCTGGTCAAACGCATGGCAAGCGAACGCATTGAAGACCGATTTACAGACTGGGCAAAAATCTTATTTGATCAGGCCATCCTTGCAGAAGGGGGGCAGCTTGAAGACCCGGCTGCTTTCATAAACAGACTCAATCAAATGATTAATGAAATCGCCAACTGAACGCCAGACCTACGTCGGCGAAACCCGTTCTGCAAGACAAAATCTGTGCAACGGGACTATCATCCCGTGTATAATTCCTGATTATGGCTGAAACAACAGAGACTACTTCCCCGCAACGACCGTTGCGCCCGCGCGAATCTGCCTGGCCCGATAAAATCGACCTTCGTCGACACCTGATCAGGTTATTCTCCTGGTGGCGGGAGTTTAGCTTGGTTTTTGTTCTGGTTACGGCACTCACCTTTGCCATATCCTGGAGCTACCAGCACTTATTAAGTCCCAGCTATACGGCTATAGCTACGGTACTGATTGTTTCAAAAACCTCGGAACTGGAAGGGCTTCCCGCCATTACTTCCAGGCAGGCTGCTATGCTTGGTCTCGTCTACAACGGCAAGGTAGCCACGGCCGTGCTTAAACGCATTGGCGGACAGTTGGATGCAGAAGAACGTAATATGACTTGGCTGATGAGCTCTGTTTCTGCCTATCTGTCCGGCGCCCAAAGCAGACAAAATCTTAGTGACTTGATCAGTATTAAGGTGACCGCCGACTCACCAGAGAAGGCACTGAGCATTGCCGATACCTGGGGTGAGGAATATGTTCGCGAGGTGAATCTCGTGTGGATTTCGTCGCGGGAAAGGCACAGTGCGGTCATGCAGGGGATAACCCGTATACTGGACGAATACACGCTTGCCCAGTCGAAACTGAAAGAGCATATCACCCGCAATGAAATCAACAGGATTGATCGGCAGATAGAGGAAAAGACACAAGAGATTGAAGAGGTCGCGGAAACGCAACGCTTAAGTCGCACTGACATCTTTAATCGCTGGCGGCTACTCCATGGGCTTCTCAACGACGCGCGTGGACTTCGCAAGCAAATCAGGAGTGCAGACGAAACAGGTGTCAGGTCGAACGGGTTGGCAATCCTGCTGCTCAAGACCCGGGCGTTCACTTATTCTGCCTCTGGTTACGATAACTGGGAGTTTGCGTTCGACGACCTGGACGCGATGCACGACAACGTGGCCGACCAGCGGGCCGATGTTGATGCCTTCATTCAAATGTTGCAAAGCCAAATCCAGCAAATCGAAGCAGAAATCGCCAATTTCTCCGACGGCCTGTCCGGTAACGGGAACTCCGAATTATCAGGTTTAGCCTTGGCCGAAGGGCTGTTCTCACAACGTATTTCAAAGTTGGAGAATGACCTTCAGGAGATGCAACGTAGAAAGGAAGAGGTGAGTACCGAACGCAGACGACTGGCCGGGAATCGAGACCGTTTGGAGGAAGCGTTGGTTAACCTGGAAAATGAATCCGTAGAGATGGTCGTTGAAGATGCCGCCGCTAACCTGACGCTTCGTATGGCATCCAACGCGGTACTCACTCCTGACATGAAGGCCATTGCACTTCTCATCTATGCAATCCTTGCCGGCGTCTTTGGGTTAATTGTGGCGATGGGCGGCGCGTTATTCCTCGATTCCCTGGGGGTGAGGCCGTTTCTCACGCTACGTGTGGCCTCCCGGGGTTGACAAGCCTGTCCCGCCACGGGGACTCGGCTGCATCAGGTCAACTTTAGTCGGAGCGGACACAGTCTCAGCGGCGTATGCTGCCATTGCGCAACTCACGCCGATAACGAAGCCACACCATAGCGTACTCAGCAAATGGTGAAACATCATGGCATTAACGGCGAGCACCAGCGTCCAACCAGCGGCCACGTTAGTGGCGATGGAAGCTCCCCACCGCCAGCGTTGCCACAACAAGGTAGCGAGAAATAGCAGAAACAGCGTCAGCGCAACCATGCCCGCCTCTCCCAACAGCAATAGGTACGTATTATGCACTCCGCAAACGGCGTAGATCGAACCGCCGCAAATGGTGCCGTCGAGGTACTGCATCTTTCCCAAACCGCCGCCAAGAACAGGCGCCTCCGCAATTTGTGGCAGCGCGATTCGCCACAGGAACAAGCGGCTATCTTCGAGGACATTTGCTTCAAAAGGCTGCGTCATCTGCGTAAACCTGCGGATATTCTTTTCCGAGAACAATGACGCAAAGTCGAGAACGTTGGCCACCAGCAGGGTCATACCGATCACTACACCCACGATAGCTGGCCAAAATGCCCTCAAGGCACGGTATAGAGACGGCAGAAAAAAGAACAGTGTCAGCCCAAGCGTAACGATCGCGCTCCTCGAATTGGTCAAAATCGTGGCCACCACACTTAGCATCAGCACCGCGGCTGCCAGCTTTCGGCATCGGCTATGCGGAGTGAGCGACGCCAGGGCCAGCACCGCCGCCAGACAACCCATGTAGCCCGCGTCATTCGGGTCCATGAAAACCCCGAAGAACTGATCAAAGAAATCCTGATGCTGAAATGAGAACACGTTCCTGAGCAGCGGCGACGCGATAATGAGTGTGCACGTCACGCCAAGCAGTGCCAGCATTCCGGTAACCAGCCCGTCAATTCCGGTTTGTCTCAGCACCAGCGAACTGCCCACCGCCGCTGCCACCACGGCCATGGCAGAGTAAATAATTTTCAGCATACTCTCAAACGGGTACGGTACCGTGCCGATGGCCATAGACGAGCCGATGAAAAAGTAGTATGCCAGCGCGGCCACGATAAGGAAGCCGGCGCTACCCATCGCCCGCCGTAGCGGAAGGCGAAAGGCAAGACTGACCAGGAACATCTGGCTGAGCAGCAGCGGCAGCGCAACAAGCCAGCTCACCGCTCTACCGAGTCCAATCAGCGTCGGAATCCAGACCACGTTAAGCAACAGCATAGCCGCCATCAGCCAGAATGCCACATGTATTGACAGATTTACCGGCCGCCGGTTACCAGGCGTCATACTCATTCGCTCTCTGGTATGTTCGCACAACAACTTGTTCATTTCCCATCGGTTGCCTCTGCGTGAGCAGTTGTTCAATTGGACGCAGAATCCGTTTCCAGCACAGATTCAAGCGCATATCCTCAAGTTCGCAGCCACGTGATTATGCCATTTTGCATTGTGCAGGCAATCCCCTGGTGTTTGGCACTCGCGCAGAACCGTCAATACAGAGTTGTCCTTCCAGCAACCGCCTTTTTGTGCCCGACGAGTTCGAGTACACCGCCCCACGCAACAACCACCTTCAGATACGCTACAAAACTGTGCAATTTCAAGCTGATTTTCTATCTCCTGATTGGAAATTTTCTGCCCCCACGTGCCAGCATAGAGCGCACCAGCCCCCACAAAAAGCTCGCGTCGCCGCGTCGCGGCAGCCACAGAGACCGCCAGGACAAGCCGGTGGTGCGGTGAAACGTAACGGCGAGAAACACGCCTCGGGCAAACAGCCCTGCGGTCATCGCCCAGGCGACGCTGCGGATGCCGAGCATCGGATACAACACCAGGGAAGCAGCGATGTTAACGGTCAGACTCAGCCACAAAGCCGAGGAACAGATCCCGGGACGGTCACTGCCCGTGAAATAAGCGATGAACACGTTCGCCCCGGCATAGGCGACAACGCCCGGTGCCATAATCCACAGCAGCGGCACCGTAGGCATAAATGCCTCGGACAGCAGGATGCGGACGACAGGCTCGCAGATAGCGAGAAATGCTGCGACCGCGCCGGCGGTGGTCAGGCAAATCAGGCGCAAGGAACACCCGATTGCCTCCATTGACCTCGCCGGGTTCCTGGCCACGCGCGGATACAGCACCGGTGCCACCGCGCTCAGCAAATAGCCGAGGCGCAGCATGATTGTACTGGCGGCCGCGAACAGTCCGATATCGGCGCGTCCGGCCAACGTCCCCAGCACGAATACACCGATGCGCGGTTCCACGTCGTTTCCCACTTGTGCGACGTGATAGCGCAGGCCGTACCCGACGATACGGCGAAGCTCCGCGGCAGACGGCAACTCGAACCGCAGACCACATGCTTTGTGCAGATACCCAATGCAGCACGCCAATTTCACCACATAGCCCGCAATCAGTGCCAGCAGTGCGCCATTCACCCCCGCATCCAGCTTCCACGCCAGCACCAATATCCCCAACACCATAGTAACGGACTGAAGCAGTAAAAACCCTGCCAACGGCATGAAGCGTCTGAGCCCAGCGAGCTGCAGCTCCGCCACGCTGGAGACCGAAATGAGTGGCACCAGCCACAAGGCCAGTTGGAACGCAGCCGGGTCCGCCTTGCGGAAAAAAGTCGTACCGCTATAAATAAGCGGCAGTGCCACCACCGCAGCCACTACACTACCGGCCAGGCACACGCCGACTGCCCCGCACAGACACTTCGACAGGCTAATCCGCCCCGACACCGTGTAATACTGAGCGCCGTAGGCGGCACTGATCGGGAACAGCACACCGAGCAGGCTACCGAATGCCACGCACACCGCATATTCACCGCGACCGGCAGGCAACAGCAGGTATGCCAGCAAGCTCTGGCCGAGAATACCGATGCCGTACACCCCAATCCGGGTACCAAACACTTGGGCAACCTCATGCGCCGCGCGCCCGCTGCCACTACCGGGCAATGGCACGTCAGGCACAGCCGCGCAGCCGTGCTCATTCGATGACGTGGCCTCAACACCGGCCGGGTCAGTTTTCGCGTTCATAGTGCCGGAAAAATCTGCGGCGGTTTGACACTCTCCAATATCCACATGCAAAATGAATCTGCGGGCCGACCCGTTACAATGTTTTCATACGACCAACTGATCTGCCGGGTATCAGGTAGTGCCTCGCGTCTGCTTTCCCCTGCTATCATCTTCAGTCCTATTATTAAGGACGGACATGGGGAACAGAACCCGGCTGAAGAACGAAAACATCTCATCCTTATCAATTTGCAGCCCCGCAGTCAGGCATCAAGGCGCCTGCTGGCGGCTGTTCACCACCTGCAGATTGACCGCTCCGGCGCCGAGCCCGATCAAAATCCAAGTGACACATCCTATCGTGAACAGGTTTTGCAGCAGGAAGACCTCGAACGTGTTATGAACAAGGATAATAGTGGTACAGGCGGCAGCAAAACACTGCACCGGCGTGACCTTCTTTCCCCTCCGCGTTCGCAGGTTGAAAATCAGAGAGACGCACAGCAGTGCCAGAGCGCCAAGGCCAAAAATCCCCGTCTGTACCCCCACCTGCAAGAACAGATTATGGGTGGATCGCGGGATGCCGCCGGGAGCCGATGGGTCTATGGCCTTATTCACGATCTTAACGGCCTTGTTCCAGGTGGGGAATTCTTTGTCCGGTGAATTATCCTGCAATTCGTTGCCGCCGAGCCGCAGAATCCATAGCGTGTCAAGTGCCGCCAATTCCGGCGGGATAGCGCCAGTCAGACGGTTGTGTCCAAGCCACAACTCCGAAAGGTTCGCAAGTCGGCCGAGTTGCGGAGGGATAGTGCCGGTCAGGACGTTGGAATCCAGTGCCAGTTCCCGTAGCTCAACGAGCCTGCCCAGCTCCGGCGGGATGGCGCCGGTGAGCCGGTTGTCGTTAAGGCGCAGCCAGATGAGTTGGTCCAACTCCGCCAACTCCGCCGGCAGACGCCCATCGAGACCCATCCCCGACAAATCCAGCCCGACCACACGCTTCGTTTCCTGTGCAGCGGCCCCCGCTCGCGCTCCCCGACCAGCGGGCCGCACCGGACTCACGGTGACGCCCTCCCAGGCAGAGATGGGCGATGCGTAGCTCCAATTCAGGCGGATGCTGCCGGCCAGGATGTCGCGCATCTCCATCAAGGCGATAACGTCTTCGTACAGGCCGCGGCCGCTCACCATTGACGGGCTGCATAGCAGGTCGAGCTCCAGCTCACGGTCCGCCATATCTTGCAGTTCCCACGGGAGGCAGCCGCTGAATTCATTGCCGCCGAGTCGCAGGGTCAAGAGCTTGGGCAGTGCCCCCAGTTCCGGTGGAACATGGCCGGTCAGCCGATTACCTCGTAACGACAACTCCTCCAGGTTCAACATACCTCCCAATTCCGGCGGGATGGGGCCTGTCAGGGCGTTGCCGTCGAGATCCAGTCTTCGCAGGTTGGCAAGCTTTCTCAGTTCGGACGGAATCGAACCGGTCAGGGCGTTGCCGTCGAGATCCAGCCAAACGAGCATCTCCAGCCTTCCCAGTTCCGCTGGGACATGGCCACTCAACCCCGCCTGTGACAGGTCCACTGCGAACACACGCGGCGGCTGGCCACCCAGTCTGACGCCTTGCCATGCGCCGACGGGCGTAACACGATTCCAGTTCAACGTGCTATCACCGTCCAAAGCATCCCTTGCGGTCAGCAAGGCGGCGCAATCGTCACCCAGTCCGTCACCATCGGCGCTCGGGCAGAGCAGATCGGGATCGACACGTGGTGCGGTCGTGATCGCAGCGGAACTACCATTCGGGCCCAAGGTCGGCGACTCATTGAATGTCGCTAACTCCAGTGGTAAGTCCAATTGACTACCGTCAAGCCACAGCTCCCCAAGGTTCGGCAGCTTCGCCAACTGCGGCGGCACCTCGCCGCTCAACGCATTGGAATCGAGCGTCAACGTCCTCAAGCTCGTCAGTCTTGCAAGCTCCTGCGGAATCGGTCCGGTCAGCCGGTTGCGGTGCAAGTGTAACAAGGTAAGTTGCTCCAGGTCGCCCAGTTGCGGAGGAATAGTGCCGCTCAGGGCGTTAAATCCAAGTGCCAGCTCCCGCAAATTAGCCAGTTTTCCCAGTTCTGGTGAAATGTCACCAGTCAGCTGGTTGCGGTGCAGGCGCAGTGATGCAAGTCGATTTAATTCTCCCAGTTGCGGGGGAATGCGGCCGCTCAGTCCCTTCTCCGGCAGATTCAGCCCCGTCACCCGCGTCGGCACACCGTCCAGCATCACACCTTCCCAATATTCAAGGGGTATCGAGTCGTCCCAATTCAAGGAGGCGGCGCCGGCCAGAACGTCCTGTGCGGACAGCAGAATCGCACGGTCGGCAAGCAGGTCGGGGTTGTTCTGGAGGGATGTCGGGCTGGACAGGCCGGGGTCATGCCTGCCTGCCAGTGCAGGCGCGGCAGACTCCGGATCGACATTGTCACGTCTGGAGTCTTCCGGCACCGCGTCGACGAAATCGTTATGCGATAGTTTGATGGACTCTAGTTTCTCAAGCCTTCTCAACGTCGGCAGGATGGAACCGGACAGGCGATTGAACTGGAGATTTAGCCACTTGAGGTTCGCAAGGCGCCCCACTTCCACCGGAATTGGACCGGTTAAACGGTTGGAAGCCAGGCTCAAGCCGCGCAGGCTGCGCAATTTCCCCAACTCGGGCGGAATTGGACCACTGAGGCGGTTTCCGTACAGGTGCAGCAGAGTGAGCCGCTCCAGATCGCCGAGCTGCGGCGGAATAGGACCGCTCAGGACGTTGGAAGCAAGCACAAGCTCGCGCAAGTGGGTCAGCCGCCCCAACTCTGGCGGGATGGCGCCGGTGAACCGATTGCGGTGGATACGCAGCACTGCAAGCCGGTCCAACTCCGAGAGGGTCGGGGGAATGCGGCCGCTCAGTCCCTTCTCCGGCAGAATCAGCCCCGTCACCCGTGCCGGCACACCGTCCAGTACCACACCTTCCCAATATTCAAGAGGCATCGAGTCGTCCCAATTCAAAGAGGCAGCGCCGGCCAGAACATCCCGTGCGGACAGCAACACGGCGCAATCGTGGACCAGGCCGGGGTTACTCCGGGGTGCCGCGTGGCGGCAGCGCAGATCGCGGTCGAGATCATGGGCCGCGACATCGCGTAGCGCGGTGCCCGATAATTCATTGCCGGCAAGTCGCAGCGAGGACAGATTGCTCAGCATCGCCAATTCGGATGGGATATCGCCGCTCAATTCGTTGTCGTTCAGCCACAGTTCTTTCAGATACGCAAGCTTCCCCAGTGCCGGCGGAATTGAGCCGCTCAGCCTGAGATCCGTCAAGTCCAGCCCGACTACTCGTATACCCCCTGGAGTCTTGCCAATTGCCACGCCCTGCCATGCCGCGATAGGCCTGGATCGTTTCCAGTCGAGCGTGGCGTTACCGGCCAGAACGTCCCGCGCGGCCAGCAGAGTCTCGCAGTCGCTGAGCAGCCCCTCGCCGACGTGCGATAAGGGTAGGCAGAGCGAGTCCTGGTCGAGGTCATGGTCCGCCGTATCGTGCAGCGCCGGCGGCGGTGTGCCGGTGAAGTCGTTGCCGGCAAGACGTAACAGCGACAGGTTAGTTAGATTCGCCAGTTCTAACGGCACTTCGCCACTCAGCCGGTTGCTGCGTAACCACAGCTCCTCAAGGTTTTCGAGCGCTCCGAGTTGCGGCGGGACGGGGCCGCTCAACGCATTGTCGTTGAGCGCCAGCACCCGCAGGTTGCGCAGCCGCCCCAGCTCGGGCGGAATCAGGCCAGTCAGGGCATTGTTGCTCAGCCTCAGCGACTCCAACTTGTCCAGTTGCCCCAGTGCCGGCGGAATAACGCCGCGCAATCCCCGCTCATGAATGTTTATTGCCACCACCCGCGGCGGCGCGCCGCCTACCTTCACACCCTGCCACGTCCCGATGGGCCGGGACTGTTTCCAGTTGAGCATCGCTTCCCCGGCCAGAACGTCCTGCACTTCCAGCAGCACGGTGCAATCTTCGAGCATGGCAGTGCTGATACCCGGCGATGGGATGCCTGCTTTGCCGGCGGGCAGGCAGAACAGCTCAAGACCCCAATCGTGCTCGCCGACATGGTCAAGCGTTGCTGGCAAGTCGCTCGTGAAATCATTCCCGGCAAGACGCAGAATCGACAGACCGAACGGCCAACCGAGTTCCGGCGGGATGTCGCCGCTCAGCCGGTTGTTTGCGAGCCGTAACTCCCTCAGGCGCATGAGTTCCCCCAGTTCCGGCGGAATGGAACCGGTGAGCCAGTTGCCGGCGAGGCGCAACGACATAAGTTGATCCAGCCCGCCGAGTTCCGGCGGAATTGAGCCGCTCAGCCCGAGATCCGTCAAGTCCAGCCTGACTACTCGTATGCCCCCTGAAGTCTTGCCAATTGCCACGCCCTGCCATGCCGCGATAGGCCTGGATCGTTTCCAGTCGAGCGTGGCGTTACCGGCCAGAACGTCCCGCGCGGCCAGCAGAGTCTCGCAGTCGCTGAGCAGCCCCTCGCCGACGTGCAATAAGGGTAGGCAGAGCGAGTCTTGGTCGAGGTCATGGTCCGCCGTATCGTGCAGCGTCGGCGGCGGTGTGCCGGTGAAATCGTTGCCGGCAAGACGTAACAGCGACAGGTTAGTTAGATTCGCCAGTTCTAACGGCACTTCGCCGCTCAGCCGGTTGCCGCGTAACCGCAGCTCCTCAAGGTTTTCGAGCGCTCCGAGTTGCGGCGGGACGGGGCCGCTCAACGCATTGTCGTTGAGCGCCAGCACCCGCAGGTTGCGCAGCCGCCCAGCTCGGGCGGAATCGGGCCAGTCAGGGCATTGTTGCTTAGCCTCAGCGACTCCAACTTGTCCAGTCGCCCCAGTGCCGGCGGAATAACGCCGCGCAATCCCCGCTCATGAATGTTTATTGCCACCACCCGCGGCGGCGCACCGCCTACCTTCATACCCCGCCAGGAATCCAGAGGGCGGAATGGCACCCAGGTCCAGAGAAGTTCAGGATCAGTGGTCAAGCTGTTGCGCGCCCCCAGTAGAATCTCGCAGTCGGCCCTCAAGCCCGGGTTTGTTGCATTCAGACAGGAAAGAGGAAGCTCCAACTGTCGTTCGGAAAGGGACGAGTCACCGTTCGTCAGACCTGAAACACCTGCGCCGGGACCTCTGCCAAGCCAAGGGGACTCAGAGATAGCGGCCAGCGAGTGCCGCCAAAATGTCTCACGTCCAGTTTGTATGCCGCTCCCTGTATACTTTCGACTGAAGCTCTCGAGTGTCGCCATGACTTCACTGAAGTAAGGCGTGCCCAAAAACACGATAGGAAAGCAGATCAGCAACCCCGCGGTTGCTGCCCCCAGTCCGGCACCCAATCGGTTTCGCAGGAAAAAGTACCCGCTCCAGTACAGCGGGTAAGCCAATAGCGCGATAAGTACAAGTATCCGGGTTCCGAAAATGACGCCAATCGCCATAACCAGCAAGAACAAGACGTGTACCCATAAATGCCGTTTTCTTCGGCACTCAGAGCGGGCTATCAGGATAAGCCCGACGGTCAGCAGCAAGTATCCGAAGATGCTGCTAAAGCTATTTGCGTTGAGTCCGGCCGGCAGCAGGTACAGCGGAAATAGTGCCGAGGCTGCTGTCAGCAAGAGGGGGATAACGTACTTGGCCCGAATCAATGTCGGAGCATTGCGCCAGCAGAACAGAAAGATGACGCCGGCGAACAGAATCCCGGCAAGATTGCTGGCGCCCTGGATGCTGAACTCCACCAGCAGGCCGACCACGTAGACCGTCAGCAGCACCGCGAAGCAGAGGGCGGTCGTCCGCGCGGAGGCTGGAAATGGCTCCCGGAACAGCGACAGCGCGAGGAGTAGGACCGTCATCCCGAAGACGCCATCGGTGACCAGGCCGGGAAGGTAGATGCGCAGCAAGTTCGCCGCCAGCAGCAAAGCCAGCAGAGCAAGGCTGTCGCCGGGAAACGACAGGCGCCGGGCGATCACGCCGAGTACGGAAGTACCGCCAACCAGCGCATCTCGAACCCGGTTGGCGTAACCATGCCCGGCAAGCCGGTGGACGATGTTCGCAACACCAGTCCAATTCATGCCAATCCCCTCACGATGTCTTTGATTGTATCCCGCAGTACAATATCCTCATTCCCCATAGTGTATTCCTCGGGTGGCAAAGCCACCATACTAGCACGCCAGCGATCCCATGTTGCGGCCTCGATGTCGCATATCTCCGCCGCTGCTCCCTCAATTTCGGACGAGACGATAGTTAGTCCGATATCGAGCTGCCGCACCCGATCGGCATCCCCGCAACCGCCACGAACGATGATCGGCCTCTGGAACAGGCAGGCGTCGTAGTACCTGTTCGACCGGGACCAGCCGTGCGGTGCCTCTGGCGGATAACAGGCCATGGCCATGTCAACGCGGCCGTAGAGAGCCGACAGATCTGCCGGATGGTCGTAGGGTCCGAGAATCTCACTGTTGGGCATTTCCCCCAATTCGTCAATGAGTCTCCGGCAGGGCTCCGATTGCGACCCGGCGAGAATTGCGGAGAACTGGTCAGTTGATCGCGTCAACAAGTGCAGAACTCGCAGCGACCATTCATCTCTCAAGTAGCCGAACCAGCCAATACGCAGTGGTCGGTCCACCAGCGGTCGGCCGCTCAAGGGATACGCACGCTTGGCGCGAACGGCCGCCGAAAACCATCCATCAACCTTATTTTCGATGATCACACTCGGCGTTTCTATCTCCAGCCAGTTGCGGTAGTAGCTCAGGTAGCTATCGGTCGTCAGCACCAGCAGTCGACAGGCGCGAGTCGTCAGCTTATCAATGCCGCGAACCACGCAGCCGATCAGACCGCCCGCGACCTGAATCTCTCTGATGTCAGCCATCTCGACAATAACTGGCATCCTCAATCCTGCTCCGGAGATCAGAGACAGGAGGGCCATATCGGCGCTGAACGCATAAATGACGTCATTGCGTTGCATTGCACCTCGTGTCTTTGGTATGGCCGACATTAATTTCCCGATTCGGGCAGCGTAACGCCCATTCGAAATATTCCCTAGTTTAGCGAATGGGCAGTTTGGCCGGCTGCCCAGATAGTGTTTGCGTTCGAAGCCTAGTGCCTCAACCTGCAAGCCCACCCGCCGCAGCATATCAATACGCTTGGCAATCCTGGCATCCGTGCTGATTGGAAGGATGCAAAGCATTCGAATTGTCATGGTCGGCAATCTACCTGGCAATTCATCCTTAACTTAATGCTGTCCGTCATTTGGGCCACAACCTCTCGTGCAGGTCGGAGGCGAAACTGTCTTTCTGAAAAACCCCTGCGACACCGCATGTGCCTAACGTGTTGAGCTATTGATGAATGGCTTCATACTCATGATGGCTACTATCTAGCGGTCGTCCTCACGTTCGGTGAAATCAAAACTGGCATCCCAGAGGTTATCATAGCCACCTGCCACATGTCGAAATTGGCCGGTGCGAATGTACTTGATGGCATAGTCGGGCAGCTCGCGAACCACAAAGCATTGGTCATTCCACAGGAAGCCACCAGCGTCACTGAAATTAAAATCGAGGCCGGCCGCACCGTGCTTCCTCTGATCTTCCGAAAGATTGCTTTCATCAACCGGTATGACATGCAGAAAGAAGCGGGCTGCGGTGTCTCGCTTAAAGCGACAGTCGTTCTTGACGTACACCAGAGTGTTGCGATCCAGATACACGCTATAATGGGAGCGGATAACCGGTTCGGATTCCTTACTCAGTCTCCAATAGAGTCCTACAAGGGACTCAGGGTTTTCGACGAAAAAAAACAAATTGCCGATGCGATCCACTAAATTGTAGGGTTGCGGGGCAAACGAGTTCGATACCTTTTTGGTCTGCCCTTGCCGGCGCACGACAAGGCAATCGAACTGAAGGTATTTACCAAAGATTTCTTCACGATCCTCATGAAAAATGAAAGGCCCCCGGATTTGGTCATAAGAAGTAATCGTTTCGTCCTTGCCAAGAGCCTGAAGATCGTCATTCGACAGTCCAATGCTGCCGATGCTGCTGCATGTTTCAATTCTTTCAGCGTTTCTCTCGAAAAACGTCTCGCTCAGGGGCGAGATCCGGTTCAGAAAAACATTGCCGACGCCCCAGGCGAATATCAACATTAAACCCAAAGAAAATACCCCAGACACGTTTTTATGCACGGATATTCCTGATTTCAGGAAATCTCCGATACCCAGGGCAACGACCAAACTCATTGCAACGTAGACAGAGGCCATATTGCGACTATAATAATACGGCGTATTTGACAAAGACCAGATAAAAAACGCGATGCCCAGACCTAATACATAGACAGGTACAAGCTGTCGTTTCGGAGCATGCGCCAACCATAACAGGCTGGCTACAAACAATAAAACCACCGGGTATTTCAAAGCGGCGAGGAATCTGAAGAGGAAATCAACCGCGCTCTCCCCGGAAACGACGGAGTTTCCGGCTTTCAGATGATAGACGTTACTAAGAGTCGTATTGACAAATTCAAAATAGGAACCATAGGGCAGATTAATCAATATCAGGAACGCCAGGGCGAACAAAAGATGGAGTTCGATGCGAAAATCCACCTTGTGCCCCTGCGCGCGCCCGATATTGACGAACATATAAGCAAGCACCGGCGCGACGACCAGCACGGTGCCGGTCAGCTTGGTGGATAATGCAGCGGCAGACAGTATGCCCAGATAGGCGGCGGTGCGATGGGTCGGCGTTCGGGAAAAAAGACAAAGAAACGCCACGATGTTGAAAATGATAAACATCGTGGTCTCGGAATAGAAAAAGCGAAATTGTTTAAAGACCAGCGGAGAGCTCAGTATCAGGGTCCCATAAATTGTTGCAGCCACCCAGCTGAACCGACTGAACAACACCCATATCACCAGGCAGAAAGAACAAACGGCTAATACGCCGAATGCCAGCCTCATAAAGAAAACAAAATCTTGAATATTCGGGTCGTGCTGAACGGCATCTGGTTTTTTAAATTCCTTTTGAAGATAATAACCGCCAGGATATCTCCAGCCCTGCGAAAGGATAGCTCCTCCCATATGGTTGTTCATGTAATAAATACCTGCGGGGTAAAGCAAACGTACGAACCACCTGTTCATTTCGCCGACCTGACTAAATGTGGATTGTAAGTTGCGCACTTTTAACAGCGTGTGATTCTCGTCAGCGTGTGCACGAGTCATGTCGTGGCTGTTCATATTGAAAATCCATGCCGACGCAGTGAGAAAAAACACCAGCAGCAAGGCGAAGATGGCGTAGCGTGAACGCACGCACACGTCCGCCACGCTGTTTAATATTGTGAACAAGGCTTGAAAATTCAGCTTTTTCATTGCGGCGTTGTCTCAGTATATCGAAAACCGTTCGACGGGGCTTGATTTACCCGATATCGTTCGGCTTCCCAGTTGGTAAGGGCGTCTATGTCACTTTGGGTCAATTCAACCAAAGTGTCCCAGGATTTCTGTCTGACCAGCACTTCGTAATAACATCTGAGCTGCGCTCGTCCGGCGTCGCCGAATTCCGGTCTCGCGAAAACGCCGTCGGAACGGATGAAGACCACGGGCGGCTGGCGCGTTCTGCAAAACGCCGCGGCATGATCCCGCGAATCAAACACCTGCGCCTGCGCGCCCAGAAAGACGACATGATCCGGGTAGAGTGCCCACGCCGTCGACAGTCTGCGATAGAGATCCTCTCGGTGAACCATGCTTTGAATCCGCATATCTTCGACTGCGGCATAGCACTCCATAGCGGTATGCTCCAGAGTGTGCGGCAATCGCTTTCGGATGCTTCGTTCCGCCTCCGTTGTTGCAACGGGAACATCTTTCTTTAGGGCCGAGACGACGTCCGCGACGCGCTGTTCCACGGCGTCCACCGTATCGCCGGCAACGATGACCCCGTGGTTTTGCAAAAAAATGACGTCGGCATCCGGCATCTGGCGCAAGGTGGCCAACACCGCTTGCGCAAGTGCGCCGCCGGGTTGGTGGTATTCGACGAATTCCCAGCGAACAGAACGGCCCAGACGATCCCTCAACTCACCATATGCTCCGGCCCGAACCAGGACGGCAAGTGCCTCGACCGCATGCAGATGAACGACCACCTTGTGCGGCAGGATACCGTGCAAAGAGGTCTCGATTGAGGGGCGCAGCGGGGGTTTGCCAGCCGCCCCCGACGGGTGGTGGATACCCTCGTCCGATGCGCTTCCCTGGAGCGCGGCCCGGATTTCCTGCAGATCCACCGGCACGAAAATATTGCTGTTCTCAGCGTCCGCCAGCCATGTTCCCGATGCCTTGACCCACAGTACGTCACTGTCCTTCCATGACACATTGCCGCCAGCACCTTGAACCAGCAAGGGGTCTTTGCCGATACGAGCGCAGAATTCCTGAATGGCGTCCCTCATTGTGCAATGTCCTCCATGCCAGTGGATGCCAGCTGCCTGATGAACTTATGCACCTCATGGAAACTTGAAAACGTTGCATCTGGAGTCATGTGGCCACGTCCAGTGGACACGCCCTGATGCGTTTTTTGAAGTGTCACGGCGCCGATGCCCTCTCTTGCCCCCCTGATGTCCTTTTCAAGATCGTCGCCGATCATCCAGACGATATCGCCGGCCGGTTGAATTTTATCCAAAGCCAGCGTGAAAATAGCTTGATGTGGTTTGTCGAAGCCGGCTTCCTCACTGGTGACAACGTAATCGAAACAACTGTCAAGCTCCCAATACACCAGTTTTTTGAATTGAGTGTGTGCCGCCAGATTGGTCACAACTGCCGCCGGGATATCGAAAAAACGGATAATATTGATCAACTCCTTAACGCCGTCGAACAGCACGGCCTTCCTCAAAAAGGTACGCCAGTACGTCTGCTCTAAATCCAGTGCCAGCAGCACCCGGGAACCCAATCCCATGACTTCCAACATGAGATGAAAATAGAGCAGGCGGCTATGAGACGAGGCCGTGCCATCGAGTCGACTTTTTACTTCAGTTCTGGCTGCCTGCGACATCTTGTCGAAATCTTTCGCGGTGATGGAAAACATACCGCACATTTTGTCCTGCACTGCCTGCCAACCGGCGGTATGCGCCAGGTCATAGGGATATAGCGTATTATCCATATCAAACAAGACGGCGTGCGGTCGGTGTTCAAACTTCTCCGAATTGTGAATCTTCATATCAGGCGTTTCGCCAGAGTTCTATTAATATGGCACAGGGTGATCAGTTGCATCAGGCCAGTGACGCCATTTTGCCACTGCGCCTGAGTGTCGAGCAAGTCCAGGGCACAGGGACAGAGCCGCTCGGCGATCAGGATCATATCCTGGGCCGATATTTCCCCATCAATCGTCATCAATATTTCCTCGCTGTCGCTGCCAATCGACACGTCGACGTGCAGACCGCAGATTCCGATTAGTGCGCGGGCCAGCGACGCTTCATTGAAGCTATGTCGGATGCGGACTGCCAGCTTCAGTCGGGCAGTACGTTGCTCATCCAGCCCATGCAGCATGTTGGGACAGACGGGCTGCACGGAGAAAACCAGGTCTGCATGCGTTTTTTGTGGCCGAATGAAGCGATGGGAATCGGGTTCGCGCTTTGCCATGTCTTGTGCTGACTGACTGGCCGCATGCCCGCGGTGATGAACATCACGCTTCAGTTTGAAGTAGCGGCGCAATCCTTCATCCATGTCGAGATAGATTTTGAGGTCGTAGCACTCTCTGAAAATCGACAGATAAAGCGAGTGCAGGCCGTTAGCGATAATGAAGTCATTACTCTTGGTTTTAAACGGCCCGGTTATCTTTCCTGTTTGATGATCGTAGCGCCGGGACCAGATATCTCTCCTGTTAATCATGGCAACCAGGTCATGGCCGAAGCGCTCCAGATCATTGGCCATCGGGTTCAGGTGGGAGACCACCTTCCACATCGGTAAGTGTCGGTCCCAAAGGTGATAGTCGTCGCCGTGAAGCTTGGCTACGGAATTTCCCCCAAAAAGTCCCGTGAGGGCGTTTGTGAAGTGATCCTTACCCGCCCCGGAATCGCCCGCCACTCCAATCGTGAAAGGCTTGCGGCTAAACCGGAAAAAATCATTTCGACTGACAGCGGCATACCACATGTAAATGGCCAGAACCACGCCAAGCGCGGTCATGCCGGTATGGAACAGAGAAAAGACCATCTGACCACCGGCTGGCATGGTCGCTCGTGCGGCATCACCAATGTCAAACACGTATCCATTGAATAGTTGGAGAGGCGTAGCCAGCAGCGTGCCCAGCGTATAGGCCCACGCAAAGGTTGTTACCAATACGATGGCGCGAACGCCCATTGCCTGGTAGAAGACGAGGAACGGCAACAACCAGACAAACCAGCCAGGAGAAGCCGGTGTCAGCAGGACCACCACCAGGAAAGCTAGCCCTGTAGTGGCCAGAAAAAGATCGAAGCTCATACGCCTGGTCCGCCATACCATGTACAGCATGATCAGATAAACCGCCGGGACGATATAGACCTGCATATTATCGCTTACGTGAAACATCAGAGAATAGATTTTCTCCATCTCCGGGTTTCCAAACAGCATGTGTGTACCGCCCCGCGACAACAGGAAGGGAACGAACAGAATGAGGGCGGACAGGAACAAGCCTTTCAGAAACGCCAGTAGATGTTTTCTCAGCGGTTTGTTGTTGTATAAATAGATGATCAGGAATGGTAAGGCGATGACCATGCTGAACTTGGCCGAAATAGCCACCATGGCCGCCACCCCCGCGACGCTGTAGAGATTTTTGCCCCGGCGGACGAGATCTAGCGACAGAACCAGAAACAGAACGGGGATCAGGTCATTGTGTCCCAGTGCATAGCTGGTGAGAATGACGATAGGCGACAGCCAGTACACAAACAGCAGAAGGTGTGTTTGTAGCTCCGAAAACAGCCGGCGCAAAACGAACAGCAGAGTAATGTCTGCGGCCAGCAGCGTCAGCAAATAGCCAAGATGCAACGGCAGCGTAAAAAGCTTGGCGAGCAAGGTCAGGGGTAGTAAAGCCAACCACATCGTATAACCATAGGGAAAGGCGGCGTAATCGCCTCCGCTGGCCAGCCAGAGACCCCAGGGATCGAGCGTGAAGCGGTTCGTGCTGACATCCATGAACGGCGCGTACCAATCACTTACCGGATCGGGCATCATGACCAGCATCAACGTCAGGCGAATCGCCAGTCCGAACCAGAACGTTGGGTGCAGGCAGAGCGTTTTCATAGCTCTACCCTCCCCCGCTTCCAGCTTGTTTCCACAGCTCGGGGTGCTTGGTGCAAACGGCATCGGGCCGAATGCGGCACTTGCCGAGCTGCGTGGCCAGAGCGGCGATACTGGTTGCGGCAGTGCGTCCCTGCAATTCCGGCGACACCAGGCAGAGCTTGAAACCGGCTTCATGGAGTCGGCGGACGTCTTCAGGCGTCAGCGGGAAACGAGTAAAGCAATCCACCCAGACCCAGTCGATCCGTCCGGCCAGGGTCAGGGCCGTCTCAACCGATTCGAATTCGGAAACGCGAACCGCGCAGCGGTGTTGCCCCGCCCGGGCGCATTGCACCAGTGAAGGGAAAGACTGATCCAGGAAAAAATAATCTTCGATGCCCTGTGTCTGCATCAGAGCGGTTAAACGTTTTTCCAGACCGTCTTCCTTGACGTTGAGGATCAACGTCGCGTGTCGATAGGCATCCAGCCATTCTCTGAAATCTTCGCCGGTGACGAAGGGATCGTGATGCATCATCAGTTTCCTGCCGGTACTGCGTATATCAACCTCGACGCCGTACTGTTCTGGGGTCGCTTTGAGTTCCGGCAACGTGTTGCGGCGATGAACGATCAACTTCATGATGATTTCAGGGACTTTCTCAGGCGCAGACTGAAGGCCGCAGTCCTGCGGATGAATTTCCACTTAGCCGACCAGTTAACGTTCCAGCGCGAGAGGCCGTGAGCGCGTCGACCGAACCTGACCGGAAAGCGGTAGACGCGCAGGTTGGTGGCGCAGGCTTGAAAGTAGGCGTACAAATCGAGCGAAAAATCGTCGGGCGGCGCTTTCCACGTCTCATAAAAATCGCGGGTAAACATCGTCGGCTGGGCATTGATATCCCGCATCGGCCTGGCGAGCAAAACCGTCTCGAACACGCTCATGCCGGCCGTGAAGAAAACGTCCGCCATCGGACGGCCGTGGCGGTGGCCCTTGACGAAGATATTTTGGCCATGGTTTCGGAACAGTTCAAGCCCGCGCAGGACGTCCTGGGGGTCCGTCTGCATGTCGGCGTGGGTCCAGCCCAGAATATCTCCGTCGGCCGCTGCCAGGCCGGCCAGAATGCCGTTGCCGTAGCCCCGATTTATTGCCACGCGCACGCTTCGGCAACCGGGATACTTCGGCAGCAACTCGCGCAGGATGCGAGGTGTATCGTCCGTCGAGCCGTTATTGACCAGAATGACCTCCGTGCCCGGCCTCGTGATAATATGATTACAGCTCTCCAGCAACAGGGGAAGGTTAGCGGCCTCGTTGTAGCAGGGAATCACGATGGATAGTTCAGGCTGCATCTGGCACCGCTTTTGATACGACAAAAACGCTGCCGCCCATGCCATAGGTGAAGACGTGCCGCGCCTCAATGCCGCTGGCGTTGGTGAATTCGGAAAAAGCGCGCCGGACGCCGCGGTCTTCGCGGCCTCGATAGGAAAAATAGTCGTCCAACACGATAAACGTGCCTTGTCGAACCGTCGGTCGGCAAAAGGTCAGGGCCTGGCTTGCGCTGGTGAAGGTATCGCTGTCGATAAAAATGATACGAGCCTTTTTGATGCCCATCCGTTGTGCTCCATGCCGCAACGATTCACTGAAGAAGCCAGGAATCAATTGAAACGCCATGTCCCCGGCGGCCTTGCGAACCCGGTTCCCAACCTTTGGCAAACTGACTGCAAAATTCTCGTCAATATAGAAAGGATGTATGTCCTGTTGTTCAAGGGGGCCGAATCCGGCGAACGAATCGAAGCCGTAGAACTTCGTG
This sequence comes from Gammaproteobacteria bacterium, assembly GCA_963422595.1. GTDB lineage: Bacteria > Pseudomonadota > Gammaproteobacteria > UBA4575 > UBA4575. Next base: position 106,730 of record OY730298.1, on the reverse strand, counting down.
TCGACAATATTCGGATTGATTTGAGCGAGCTTCCTGCAGCAGCGGAGCGCGTAGCAAAACGAACTGCCGGTGAAAACACCGAACTCAAGATAGTCTCCCTCGACGTCTTCTATCGCGGAAAGGTAGCACACCTTTTTGAGCGCATAGTATTTTTCCAGATTGTGCAGAACGGCCGGCTTCAGGCTCGCAATAAAGGCGGAAGCCCAGTCCTGCAAAAACCCCAACCGGAGGAAAAATCCAAATTTAGATGCCATCAATCTACCAGGCGCTGTTCCGATCTAAAGACTATAAATTTCAGCCCGATAAAATTATTGCAAGCTGCAAATCCTGCCCCGAACAGCCAGCCAGCCACATAATTGAACATCAAATCGTTGACCAACACGGTGGTGATTGCACTCATACCCACTCCGCCGACGATGTACACGATGAGAAATCTTGTAATATTCCCCAAGTTAGCATTGAATCTACGGCGGAAGACCCAGGTTCTACCGAAGTGATAAGAGCACGTGAGCCCAAGCAAATATCCCGAAACGGCGGCTACAAAGACTGGCGTATGGAGGTGCAGCATCGCCAGGTAACACAGGAGATTGGCCACATTCGATCCGACGCCAACTAGCAGGAAGCGCAGAATATAATAATCGTAGCGGACCTTCATGTCAATTTTACCGGCTTGGGCACAACGGTGCAGTACGTTTTGCCCAGATCCTCCAGTGCCTCTACGGCGACCCTTTGGTCATTCTCAAGCCGATAAGGATGCCCGGGCCATTTGTGGAAGCAGGACTGCCAATACTCAAAGGTCCGGAGATCATCCGGGGTGCCCCAGCTCAAATAGCTGTCAAGGTCGAACAGGCGACAACGCAGGCCCAACTCCACGGCGTCGTTGATGCAGGAGTCGAGATAGAATTCGCCGTTGATCCTGTCATTGCGTTTGATCAGTCGTCCGACACAGTGTCGGAAGTCATCTGCATGCCGAAATGTAAAAGTGCCAGATACAATAGGGGCGGAAGCCGGTGAATCGAGCGGTGTCTTGACCGAAATTCTTTCTATCCACCCGTGATTAGCCTTGATCCAACCGAACATCTGCGGATGGCGAAGCGCATTGGCATGATCGCGCACCCCCCAGACAATGACGTCGACGTTGTCGTCGTCGACCAATTGCTGAAACGCCACGCCGTCGTAGAGGGCACCATGATCGCAAGCACCGAAAGTCACAGGCTCTGGCACACTCCTGCCAACGGCTCGTTCAAGCGCATCGAGTCCGAGCAGGGCCGTACAGGCCTGCCCCTCGGTGACCTGTGAGAGTATCTCGACAATCGCCTGCGGGTAAAGGCGTCTTAGTTCATCGGTGATCGCCCGGGTCCCGGGCATATCCTTCCTTAGAACGAAGACATAATGCTCGGCGGGCGGCAGCGCCTGTATTGCCTGAACCACCATCGGCTTCCCGGATACGGAGATCATCGGTTTGGCCACGCTGTAGTCTGCTTCGACGAAGCGCCGGCCGAATCCAGCCATGGGCAGTATGACAGAGCCTTGAGGTCTGACGCTGGCGCCGCTGCCCGGTTTCTCCACCAGGCTTCGGAATGCCCTGCACCAGCTCCTGTATTCGGCGACATCCTCGGGTGTCCCCCATTGCATGAAATGTTGCAGTGGATAAACGGCCACAGGCTTGCCCTCGGCAAGCAAAGGCTTATAGGCCAGGCTAACGTAGTATTCTCCGCCCAAATGCAGTTTCTGCTCTATCGCCACACGGAAGGCCTGGCTCATGATTTGCGCTGAGGAAAAATAGTAAGTTCCAGTCGATGCAAACTCCTGCATGCGATTACTGGTGTAAGGTTTTTTCTCCTGAATATCCTGAACCCAACCATTGGCTTCGCGCATATAGGCGTAATTGGTACTTCCCAGCGAGTGGGGATGAAATCCCCTGTATGCTGGAATCGCTCCGACGCAAGCCACTTCCTCAACAAATCGCCTGAAATGGTTCCAGTCCCAGTAGCAGGAAAAGTCGCAGTAGTTGACTACAACTGGACTGGTGGGGTCGAGTTGATGCTCAACCTGGCGCACGGCATGCACCGGGCCAAGTGAATGCGGTGGAATACCGAGAACCAGTCCAGTCGGACAGAGAGACCGCAGAATCTGCTCCATGCGGTATTCGGGGTCGTCAAGATGCTCCTGGTTGCATACGAAGATGAAGTTACTTTCGCCGGGGAACAGGTTCAGCACGTGCGCGATGATGGGCTTGCCGTCGATATTGATCAGCGGCTTGGGCACCTTGTAGCCCGCTATGCGGAAGCGCTCCCCGAAGCCGGACATGGGAATCACGATCTGCATCATTGACTCAGGGCGTGTTGACGCTATCACAGCGCATCCACCATGAACACCGACGATCGCGACAGTCAGGCGTCTGCCAGGCGGCTCTCGGATGCACAATCAGGAACTTCACCATGCGCTACTGTAAGGAGACGCATCATTTCCGAGGCGGCAGGAAAAAGCCGATACCCCAGCAAAGGTGCATGGTGACCAGCACCAGCGGCAGCAGCACGGCCGCCTTCTCGCGGTGGCTGATGCCGACTGCCAGGGCGCCGGTCGCCAAGGCAACCAGATAGGCCAGCGGTGTCGCCGCCACGACCTTCCAAGGAACGCCGACCAGCCCCAGCAGCCCCGCGGCAGCCAATCCAGATACCAGCAGCGGCGCGGCCAAATGCCGCGCACGTACTGAGGTCGGATGCTGCCGCAGCACCACCCGCTTCCAGCGGCCATAGTCGAAATACTGCCGGGCCAGCTTTCGCAACGTGCCGCGTGGGCGGTAATAGGCAACGAGCTGAGGATCAAACCACACCGTCTCGCCATGCTGTCGCAGTCGCCAGTTGAGTTCGTAGTCCTGGTTGCGGACCAAGGCGCCATCGTATCCCCCCACTGCTTCCAGTGCCTTGCGCTGGAACGTGCCGAGAAAGACCGTGTCCACGGCCCCCTCGGTGCCTCCCAAACGGTAGCGGGCGTTCCCGGCCCCCAGCGGAGTGGTCATCGCCAGTGCCACTGCCCGCTCAAAAAACGTGGTTCCCACTGGCTGTTGTCGGCCGCCGACGTTGGCTGCTCCCGTTCTCATCAGCGTCGCCACTGCACGACGCACGTATTCCGGCGGGAACCTCGTATGGGAGTCGCATCGCACGATGACCTCCCCGCTGGCTGCTCGCAGCGCCGCGTTCGCCCCGAAGCCGGTCAACTTCTCCGGGTTTGGCACCACCCGCACTGACGGGTAATGTCGGTGAACCATAGTAGCAGTTGCCGAAGTATCAGAACCGTCGGCAACGATCACCTCCATCGAACCCGTATAATCCTGCGCAAAGATCGAATCGAGAGAGTTTGTAATGTTCATCGCGTCGTTGCGTGATGGGATAATAACCGAAACCCCAGGGCAGGAATTCCGGATACGTTGGGCACTGTTTTCAGTCATACTGTGGTGGATATCCGTCCCTTGGGTTGGGCACCTGGTTCGACAATACGCATGTTTTCATAACACCCTTAAACCCTTCAGATCAGCGGCCATGCGTTCATACCACTCAGGGTTACGAAAGCAGTCCCCCCGTCGTTTTGCCCCCTCGCACAAACGCTGGTACAACTTTGGGTCTTCCAGTAGCCGCGTAATTGCGGCCTGAATCGCCACTGCGGAACGGGGTTCCACCAGCAGCCCACTTTCTTCATGCCCGACCAGCTCGGGAACGCCGCCCCATCTGGCAGCAACCACGGGCAGGCCGCACTGGAAGGCTTCCAGAATAGAGCCGGGATAACCCTCTCTTCTGCAATAGCTGGGGAACAGCAGCAGGTCATATTTACTAAGAATCTGGGGGATCTCAGCCGGCTTCAAAACGCCGCCATAGCTCGCTCGGGGATGGCCATCGAATCCGGAGAAATCTGTGTCGGACATGCGTGGACCGAACACCTCAAGATGGCAGTCATCGGGCAAATGCCGGCACGCCTCCAGTGCCTCTGCCAGCCCTTTGTCCATATGCAGTTGCGCGAAAAAGATGAGCCTGTTGACTTTATTGCGCCTGATCCGGTCAGGCATTGCAAGGTCTCTCGTATTGGGGAAGTAATGGAAATTGGCTCTCCCCTTGAAGCGGCGGTGCGTCTGCTGCGTTTCCACGTACACCAGAGCGGAGCGCATATAGGTACGGTTTGCCACCCAGCGCGCCAAAGGTCCGTATCCTTCATAGGTATCCACAAAGCCGCAGCCGGAGAACCGTAGCACCAGGGGGCGGCGCGCCATCTTGCAGATAATCCATATTAATGTCCCCAGCACCAATGCCGAATAGGGTGCGATAACCAGGAACACGACGTCGGAATACCGCAGCCTTTTCGCGGTTTTCCGGAGCACTCGCAGCAACCGGGCCAGGCGATAACAGTGAATTTTCCAGGCAGGCAGATTAGTCACGTCCCCAGAAGTGTCGACCACCTTCATCTCAAAACCCCGCTTACCCAGTTCCAGGATTGATTCCGCAGCCAACACCTTATTTCCCCCAATCACATTAGTAGTGGACGGCTCGGCAGCAGGCAACGGCCCGATCATCAGCATCTTCAGCTTTTTATTATCTTCCGTGGTCAACGTTAATACTCACTTACTGGTGATTAACCAAATCAGGCAGCCGGCGTTGCCAAAAACACAACCAGGGCTACCACTGAAGGCATTCATTCAGTTTTTCTGCGCGGCCGGCTTTTTTTGCGTCTTCGGATACTGATAGCGCAGAAACCTGGCGATGCCCCGATACACCAGCACGTATAGCAGGGTTTGCAAAGCAAAGGCCAGCATGGAGCCCTGCCAGGTGGGCATATTTAGCGCAACAAAGGCCAGCCCCGTCATAGGTCCAGCCCATAGCAACATACTGGTCATGGGATTGGTAAGTTGTTTATTGTCTGCTGCCTTTACAGTCCGTTTTACCAGCGCGCGATAGATCAGCATATGCAGGTGGACTTTATCCGGTTTAGTCGGCCGACGGCCACGGTGGAGAGTTTTGCGGATCACCGCGTGCGTGATCTCCAGCACCGGATACGCCAATATCACCACGCTGACCCATGCCGACACATCGGCATTACGCAGTGGCAGCATGACGGCTATGGCAGCAAGCACAAAGCCGGCAAAATAGGCCCCCCCATCGCCCAGGAAGACCAACCCATACGGGAAATTCAGCAACATACACCCCAACAGTGCCGCGATGCTAAAGACCGCCAGCCACAGCAGCGTATAATCGCCCGCCAAATAAGCGGCCATCGCGAATGCCGACAACATAATAATCACGGCGCCGGTGGCAAGGCCGTTGAATCCGTCAATCATATTTATAGCGTTGGCCATACTGGCCATTGCAAACACCGTCAATGCGAACGACACCACGGGAAGTCCTATAATAGGATCGAGCAGCTGGATATCCACCCGGTCGATAGAATAGCCGGTCATGATGCAAAATAACGTGCCTGACAATAACGCTGCCAGCAACCGCCACCCGACCGAGATTCGTTTTGTCAAATCCTCTGCCAGACCGGCCAGAAACACCACGCACCCGCTCATGCCGATAGCAATCATAAGTTCGCGCACTGGTGAATAGGGAATCACGCTTGCGGTCACCCAGAAGCCTGCGAATACCGCGAGTCCGCCAACCCTCGGGGTAGGTGCGTCATGAAACTTCTGCGGCCCTATTGAGGTATCAAAGGTAAGGGCACCGTGCCAGCGTTGAGTCAACACGATCAGAGCGCTCACCGCGAGGCTTACCATCAGACCCAGTGACACTGGCCAGCCCATATCCGCAGGCTCAGGCATAACAGGCATAATGTAATGTACGGCCACCTGATTAAACTGAATCCTGCCCTGACACAACTCTAATTATAAATTAGTAGTATGAATATCCGTTTACTGACGTTTGATTTAATGCCCTGCAAAATTGCTTCAAGGACACCTTTTTCGAGGGGGGGGGGGGGGGGGGGGGGAGTATATCGTACTCCATTGTTTGATTAAGTTTGGTCTGCTACTGGTATAAACGCTCATACGCACAATTTTGAAACATATTCACACCCTTTGCAACTTTATTTATTCGCCCAGCCGAGTGCAAATCCTCCTGTGTTGGCTATTGTAGGTACCGGCCTCTGTGCCTGTCCGAAATTAATCTTAAAAGGCCTGAAAAAAGCCTATTCCTACAGATTGAATCTCTATGTTCGTCCGTCCTATGCTACAGTTTACTCCGAGTATGATTGATCTAAGCCTACAAGTGCTACGCACGGACGTGTCGGGCATGCCCATGGAATGGGTAAACTACCAGAATGCCGTGCGCCTGTATCATGCAGAGCAAATTGCTTACACCTGTGGCGAGCCATTATACGTCATTCACGGCGGCATCCATGCACGTACCGGTTTACGCAGCGCCATCAAAGTACATTCAATCATCGCCACCTATGGCAACAATCGATCTTTACATGGCAACTACACCCCGCCACTAAATAATCGCGCGTTGTTCAAACGTGATGCCAATCTGTGTTTATATTGTGGACGCCAGTTCGACAATAAAGATTTATCACGTGACCATATCAGACCGCTAAGTCTGGGTGGTGCTGATAACTGGAATAACGTGGTAACGGCATGTAAAAGGTGTAATAATCACAAGGCTGGACAAACGCCCGAACAGTCTGGCATGCAACTATTAGCCATCCCGTTTACCCCTACGTATGCGGAATATATCTACTTGCAAGGTCGTCGCGTATTAGCTGATCAAATGAAATTTTTACTGGCACATTTTCCGCGCACCAGTCCGTTACACAAACGTTTAAGCCGATTAACGTAGCAGATAACGCAGTGAACTACCTGCATCGACCACTTGCGTATCGTGTCCCCCGCCATCGACAAGGCTGCACACGACAACAGTATTGCCACGCATAACCCGGCATATGCAGGCAATGTCCGGATACAAAGGCACATCAGACTACACGCACGGCAGTGATACCTGTGTAGGGGTATTGATCACCAATCTTGGCACTCCAGCGGCACCAACCGCGCGCGCTATCAGAAAATATTTAGCGGAATTTTTATGGGATCCGCGCGTGATAGAAATCCCCAGGCCAATATGGTGGGTACTACTGCATGCCATTGTGTTACCCACGCGCCCGATTAAAAAAGCCAAGGCCTATGCGCAGATATGGACGCCTGAAGGCTCCCCGTTATTAGTAATCAGCAAACGGCAGCGTGCCGCACTGCAAACTGCCTTAGACAAAGCTCATGTCGGCAACGTAAAAGTTGCATTAGCCATGCGCTATGGCCAACCGTCCATCCCCTCCGCGCTACGTGCCCTACTGGCCAGCAATGCGCGGCGTATACTGGTGTTACCGCTATACCCGCAATACTCAGCCAGCACCACCGCCTCCACGTTTGATGCCATCGCCAGAGAATTCAGGAAGCTGCGGTGGTTACCCGAGCTACGCATGGTGAACCACTACGGTGCGGAGGCGGAATACATTGCCGCATGCGTGCAACGTATAGAAACACACTGGCAACGGCACCAACGCAGTCAAAAACTACTGTTTTCTTTTCACGGTCTGCCCCAGCGAAACCTGCTACAAGGTGATCCTTACCATTGCGAGTGTCAGCAAACCGCCCGTTTAATCGCGGAAAAACTCACCTTGTATGATGACCAATGGGAAATTACCTTTCAGTCACGTTTTGGCAGAGTGCAGTGGCTACAACCCTATACCGACCAACGCCTTACTCAACTACCCGGCGAAGGCATCACCTCCGTCGATGTATTCTGTCCGGGTTTTTCTGCGGACTGCCTGGAGACCCTGGAAGAAATTGACATGCAAAACCATGAAATTTTTTTACAACATGGTGGTCGCTCGTTCAACTACATTCCAGCCTTAAATACTGAACCTGCCCACATTCAGGCCCTGACGCAAATCATTTTGCGGCATACAAAGAATTGGTCGGATGATACTGTGCAGCTTACACAGCCACAACATCGGGAAGCCAGCCGTCAGCGTGCGCTACGCCTCGGCGCCAAACGATAACAGATGATCGTTTAGCAGTTATTTTATTTTCCGAGTCTTGCATCATCCACGTTAAGATTCGCTTATTTTGATATGTGTTACAATTTTACCTGGTGACTGCAACCGCAAGGCGCATTATCTGGCACATCGAAGTGACACTTAAAAGGCAGTTGACGTCCAATATTGCCAATCTGCCACTAATGGCAGTTAGCAACTATCATCGGGCAATTTAGCAATGGAAATCACCGCCGATATATACTGTGGCGACAGCAAAGAACAATTAAAGCTGCTCCCGGAAAACTCAGTGGATCTGATAATTACCTCTCCCCCATACGCCGATCAACGCAGCAACACCTATGGCGGCGTTCACCCCGACAACTACATAGAATGGTTTTTGCCCAGGTCAGAGCAGCTTTTGCGCGTGCTTAAATCCACGGGAACGTTCATCCTGAATATCAAGGAAAAAGCAGTTAATGGAGAGCGCAGCACCTACGTCATCAAATTGATTCTGGAGATGCGCGAACAGGGCTGGTTATGGACGGAAGAATTTGTCTGGCATAAAAAAAACTGTTATCCGGGAAAATGGCCTAATCGTTTTCGGGATGCGTGGGAACGACTGCTTCAATTCAATAAAACTCGCAAATTCAACATGTATCAGGAAGCAGTCATGGTGCCGGTCGGGGCATGGGCCGGCACCAGACTGAAGAATCTTTCCGCAACCGATAAAACTCGTGACCACTCAAAAGTGGGGAGTAAGTTTGGCAAGAACGTTTCAAACTGGCTTAACAGAGACAAGGCTTATCCAACCAACGTCTTACATTTGGCTACCGAGTGCAACAACAAAAACCACAGCGCGGCTTTTCCTGAAACGTTGCCGGAATGGTTTATCAGATTATTTACACAGCAACGTGACGTGGTTCTTGATCCTTTTATGGGTTCGGGCACAACCCTGATAGTTGCTAACCGCATGCGGCGCAACGCAATCGGTATTGACCTGGTGCCAGAGTATTGCGAAATGGTTGAAGAAAGGTTAAAACCGGTTGAATTATGTTTGTGCGAACCCGAGACCGAATATGCAAAAGCTGAACCTGATGGACGTATTTCAGTACGTTGAAGGAAATATTGGGATTTTTCACCAAAAACGTATTCAAAGCCTTGATAAACTGAAATTATCCAAGGTTCTCAGGCGCAAAAATCCATATCTTTTCAAGGCCAAACACGTGCTGACTGCTGCACAGATTGTAAAAAATCTGACAGATGCGCACGTTTCATTGAGTGAAGAAGCCATTTTTAGTGATTGGTTGGAAGGGTTGGCTATTTTTGTTAACCATAAAGTTTATGGTGGGCATAAATCAGGCATCCCGGGTATTGATCTTGAGTTTAACCGTGACGGAGTAAAGATTCATCGTGGCAATTAAATCGGGTCCCAACTGGGGTAACAGTTCACAAATAACCAAAATGGCAACAGATTTCAGAACCGCTAAAAGAACATTGCGAACCAGTAATTCAAAATTGAATATAGTGGCCGTAAACGGTTGTTGCTACGGCAGGGACAGCAAGCTGGACAAGGGGGATTATTTCAAATATTGTGGTCAGCGTTTTTGGGAATTTATCTCTGGCGATGACCAGCTCTACACAAAAATCATTGAACCGCTTGGGCATAAAGCAAAACAAGAGAATGATGCCTTCGTAGCATCATATTCACAAACGCTCAACAAATTTACCAAAGATTTTACGAATACATACTGTAAAGATAACGGAACAATTGATTGGAACAAACTAGTCCGTTTTAATTCTGCGGAAGCAACCATGTAGGGCCCGGCCCCCGGGTCTGCCAGAGCCGCCGTTATCGCATCTATAGGCGGCCTTTGAACGCTGAAATTACTGCACGATTTTAATAAGCTGTCCGGGGTTGGGTTCCCCATTCGGATACATGCCGTTTAACAGGCGCAACTGCGTGACAGGATGATGCGACAGGCTGGATTGTTCAGCTAATGCAGCGAACGTGTCCCCCGATTTGGCACGCATTAATTTGATACGTTTGGGTTTACCCAGCTTCCGCTCACCACCTTGCAAATGGCGCAGACTTTTAATTATCGTCAGGGTAGTGCTATCGTTACGGTTAAAAGAACCGGCATCTTTGTGGGTAACGAATATTTGATAGGCGCGCTTACTGTCAAAAACTGCGGCCACCCGCACAGGCAAATTACCAATTTGTGCATCATCTAACGTGACGTATCCCGTATAGCCTTCAAAACTGGTCGTTCTAACGTTTTGACCGCCACTAATCCGGCCTTTGACAAGCCCCGTCAAGTACTCCTTTGGGGTCTGGTGTTTATGCAATTCGGCTGTCATGATCTGTAACCGCGTACCCCGGCTTTTGGGTTGTGCCAGCAGACGGTCGGGCAGATTATCCACCTTCCAGCCCGGCGGAAATTCCACAAACAGATTTAACTCATTATGATAAAACTTATTGCCGCGCAACACCCCATCCTGTTCCGATGGGCCAAGCGCCATGCCATCTATGTAATCCAGGAAGAGCTCGCGATTAGCCTCGCGCGTGGCGGCAGTGTTGAACCTGTTGGCTGCCATCACCACCTCCTGAAGTCGTTTATCGTTTGCCGGATGAGTGGAAAAGGTGCCGTGATACGCGCGCGGTTCACGGCCTTCTTCTTTAGCCAGCTGTTTGTCGAAATCCTCCTGTGATTTCAGAATGCCGACGACATCAATCATTGCTTCCGGGTCATAGCCTGTGCGTGCCAGATACTCTGCCCCCAGACGATCTGCCTCAAGCTCGTGTTTGCGGCCATAGCCGCGTACCAACGCGGTAGTTCCTATATTCGCAATCTGCGCGGCCTCTCTGCTACCAGTGAGTATGCCCACGCTGGCACTCAACAGGCTGGTTAACGTGCCGATGCTCTGTTGGCGCACGCCGTGTCGTGCCGTCACGTGCCCAATCTCATGCCCAAGCACGCCGGCCAGTTCTGCTTCCGAATTCATATACGCCATAATGCCGCGAGTAATATAAATATAGCCACCGGGCAAAGCGAAGGCATTAATCTGGGGGCTATCGAGCACCGTTACGTGGAACATCAGATTACTACGATGACTTTCTCTGGAAAGCTCTTTGACCAGACCTTCCACGTAGCCTTGCAGTGCGGCATCATGGTAAGGCCGATACTGCTGCATGACCTGTTGATGCGCGCGTTTGCCGAGACTGATTTCCTGTGCCTCCGACATCAGCACAAAATCCTGCTTGCCAGTCACCGGGTTAGTGGCACATCCACAGAGGAACAATATGCCCGGCAATACCAGGCCCGCTACCAACAGTCGAATTTGTTTATCCATTATCAGTACACGCTTACAGGCGAGTGCAGTACGCCAACGCATAAATCGAAGGCAATATCAGGCCTGCTCACGGCATCGATCAGCTCTTGTTACCGTAACGTCTCCTGAATTTATCTACCTGTCCGGCTGAATCCACAATTTTTTGTTTACCAGTAAAAAAAGGATGGCACAACGAGCACACGTCAACGTGCAAGTCGTCAGCACCATAAGTAGAGCGCGTGGTAAACGTATTTCCGCAACTGCAAGTTACCTTCACTGCCTGATAATTTGGGTGGATATTCGGTTTCATTTTATATTGACGTAATTTCAAATAGTACGCGCGCAGCATACTCAATCGCACGCCGTAACTCAAGTAATGCCTTGTAACTTAGCTGGCATCTCTGAAAAATATTTTAGTAATTAGGCTTAAGTATTGATTCTTGCAGAGGTTTAAGACTTGTCCACAAAATCTGTGGATAAATCTGTGGATATTCGTTTATACCTGACATCAACACCTGCGCAATCTTACATTTTTATTAAATTGTCTAAAAAGCGTACAGTTAAGTAACTCATTGATTTTATTAAGAAGCATAATGGCATATGAAATTGTAGCGACAACCAGTCGATAACGGCAAGCATTTACGATAGCAGAACCACAATTGTGCATAACCCTATCGTAAAACACAAAATATCTGCTGTCAGCAAGGCATTACGCGCGCGCCGGCAGCAGCCGCTGTAACAGCTCATCCAGAAAGCGATAACCCATGTCGCTACAGCGCGCGCCGGCGTGCCCCATAATCAGCAAACCATCATCCTGCAAGGGCTTCAGTTGCGAGCGCAGGCGCGCGAACGGCAGCCCTGTATAGCGTTCAAACTGCTGTCGTTCAAAACCGTGCGTCAGGCGCAGTGTATTCATTAAAAACTCAAACACCAGCTCCTCCTGGGCTAAATATCGGGTCGTTTCCAGTGGTGCGTCATCAAACGTGTGGCGCATATATTGCTGTGGATGCCGTGGCTTTTCACAGCGTGAAACCGTATTTTCCTGCCGGCAGCTTATTTTTTGATGGGCGCCGGCGCCAATGCCGATATAGTCGCCAAACCGCCAGTAATTTAAGTTATGCAGACACGCGAAATCGTCCTTAGCGTATGCGGAAACCTCGTACTGTCGAAAACCGTGCTCAGCCAATAACTCCGCGCCCTGTTGCTGCATATCCCAGGCAGCTTCGCTGCCGGGTAAGGCTGGCGGGTGTTGGTGAAACCGCGTATTTGCCTCAATAGTTAGCTGATAATAAGAAATATGGGTAGGATGCAAGGCCATCGCCTGTTCGAGGTCCTCGCCGGCCTGCCGTCTGGACTGTTCAGGCAAGGCATACATCAAGTCAATGTTAATATTCCCAAAACCCGAGTTTTTAGCTGTCGTGACGGCGTTATGTATGGCCGCTGCATCGTGAATGCGCCCTAAGCGGCGCAATTGCGCATTACTGAAGCTTTGCGCGCCAATCGAAATTCGATTCACCCCTGCGTCCCGAAAGCCAGCAAAGTTTTGTTGATCCGAAGTTCCGGGATTAGCCTCAATAGTAATTTCCGCGTGCCTGGCCAGCGTCAGGTACTCCTCAACGGCTGCCAGCAGGCGCCGTATGCTGGTTGCCGAAAATAAACTGGGCGTGCCTCCACCGATAAACACACTGATAATCTCGCGTCCGTGGGCAACCTCTGCTTGTTTTCGCAGATCGGTAATTAAGGCATCTGTATATCGCTCCTGTGGAAAGGCAGAGCGAACCTCATGTGAATTAAAATCGCAATACGGACACTTCTTAACACACCAGGGTATATGCACATAAAGAGACAAGGGTACTTTAAGCATAATTCGGTGTTGATTAAATACCCGGGTAGCCGGGCAAATATCCTAATCGAACGCCCGCCGTAATTTTTGTAATGCCTGCGCCCGATGGCTGATGCGATTTTTTTCTGCCGCGTCCAGCTCTGCCGAAGCGCAGCGGTGGGTGGGTACGTAGAACAGTGGATCATAGCCAAATCCATTGCTTCCTGTCGCCCGTTGTAAAATCATGCCCTCCCAGGTACCCTCACAAATGATTGGCATGGGGTCTTGCGCGTGTCGCAGATACACCATCACACACCGAAAACGTGCCGTGCGTTGTGCCTTGGGCAAGCCCTTAAGCTGGCTCAGCAATTTTACGTTATTAGCATAGTCGTCCGCGTCTGCTCCCGCGTAGCGCGCGCTATACACCCCTGGCGCGCCGTGCAAGGCATCCACCTCAATGCCGGAATCATCCGCCAATGCCGGCAATCCGGTGTATCGGGCCGCGTGTCTTGCTTTAATAATCGCGTTTTCCACAAAAGTCGTGCCGGTTTCCGCCACTGTAGCAACGTGCAATTCAGATTGCCGTATAAGCTGCGCCCGTTGTGGATTAAAAAGTGCCTGAATTTCACTTACCTTGGCGGCGTTCGTACTGGCAACCACTATTTTGTCAGCCATTTATACGCTCAATCTATACACCCAGAACAGCCTTCTGCTGTCGGATAATCTCACTGATGCCAGTGCCGGCAAGGTTCAGTAACGCCATCATTTCAGCATGCGTAAACGCCTGTTTTTCCGCCGTGCCCTGAATTTCAATGAAAGCCTCAGCGTCGTTCATGACCACGTTCATATCGGTTTGCGCGCTGCGATCCTCGGCGTAATCGAGATCCAATATCGGCGTATGATGAAACATACCAACAGATACCGCGGCGACAAAATGATCGATGGGAACAGTAGTAATTGCGCCGCTGTTTCTTAACTGCCGGACAGCGTCATACAAGGCCACAAAGCCACCCGAGATAGCTGCGGTGCGGGTGCCCCCGTCGGCCTGGATGACGTCGCAATCTATAGTGATAGAACGCTCGCCCAATTTCCGCAAATCAAGTGCGGCACGTAACGAGCGGCCAATCAAACGCTGAATTTCCAAGGTGCGGCCGCCTTGTCTGCCTCGCGCTGCCTCGCGTGCCATGCGACTATTAGTAGAGCGCGGCAACATTCCATATTCGGCGCTAATCCAGCCCTGCCCCTGGCCGCTTAAGAATCTGGGCACCTGATCTGTCAGGGTCGCGGTACAAATAATCTTAGTATCGCCAAATTCAGTGAGCACGGAACCTTCCGCGTGCCGGGTATAATTGCGGGTAAACCGAATATCGCGCAATTGCTTCAGGCCACGACCGCTGGGTCTGTTGATTGTAGAATTCATAAAAACTGGCTGCTGCCTTCACCCATCTGGTGTTTTCACAAAGAGTCCCGCATTATACGCAATACGCAAAAAATCTATATCCACATACGTGTCTGCCAGTACGCAAGTGCAGCCCATCAGTGGAAACAGGACACATTGACAATGCCATCCAGCATGACCGCATTCGCGCGCCTCGAAGACACCTGCGAACAGGGCCACCTGAGTTGGGAATTGCGCTCCGTCAACCATCGTTATCTGGATCTCAACTTCCGCCTGCCGGAAGCAGCTCGCGGGTTAGAACCACGGCTGCGTAAACACCTGCAAACCAAACTTGCGCGTGGCAAAGTTGACTGTGTATTGCGTCATCAGCCAACCGACAATCAAAGCGCGGCGTTTGACCTCAATGCGCCGCTACTGAAGAGTTTACTACGACAAATCGCCAACGTGCACAGCAAACTACCGCAACATACTGCGCCCAGGGCTCTGGAAGTGCTGGCCTGGCCCGGCATGCTACAAACTGCTCCAACGTGCCTGCAACATCTTCATGCTGCATGTTACCAACTATTTAAGCAAGCCACGCACGAACTCGTCTCCATGCGTGTCGCCGAGGGGCAGCGTATCGAACGAATGCTGCGACAACGATGCGCGGATATCAAAGCCATCGTACAAACAATACGCAGCCGGCAGCCGCAAGTGTTAATTGCCATCAGGGACAAATTACAACAATGCATAGCACAACTACACCTGGAAGCAGACCAAAATCGTTTAGAACAAGAACTGGTATATCTGGCGCAAAAACTCGACGTTGCCGAAGAACTGGATCGTTTAGACAGCCACCTTAACGAAATGAACTGCATTTTTACTCGTCAGCAGCCAACGGGTCGTCGTTTAGACTTCCTCGCGCAGGAATTTTACCGTGAAGCCAATACGTTAGCCTCCAAATCCGCAGATATTGAAACCACGCAAGCAGCTATTGACCTGAAAGTTTTAATTGAACAAATGCGCGAACAAGTACAAAATGTCGAATAGTGCCACGCACAATTAAAGGCCGTTTTCTATGTCTGCCGACCCACGTTCACGCCAGCATCGCGTCAAAATATTTTGTACCGGCGGCACTATTGACAAGATATACTTTGATGCGCTAAGCCAATATCAGATTGGTGATCCGGTAATCCCCAATATCCTTGCAGAGGCGCTCGCCAAATTTCCATACGCCATAGAATCTATCCTTAAAAAGGACAGCCTGGAAATTACCGATGCAGACAGGCAGCATATTTTTACTCAAGTACAGGCGGACAGCTGCGCGCACATCCTGATCACTCACGGCACCGACACCATGATAGCCACCGCCCGGCGGTTGCAAAAAATCAAAGGCAAAACCATCGTGTTAACCGGCGCCATGCAGCCCGCCAGGTTTCGCCATACAGACGCAGTGTTTAATATAGGCTACGCCATCGCCGTCGTCCAACACCTGCCGGCCGGCGTATACCTTGCCATGCACGGACAGGTTTTTACTGCGGACGCGGTGCAAAAAAACCGCGCCGCCGCGCAATTTGAAGTTAAGTAAGGGCGAGCCCCGGTGTTCGCCATTGTGGGCACCGGCCCCGTGCCGGTACTGAATAATGTATTACGTATTATCCTGAATATCCTGTACATCCACGTTCACATTCTTTCTTTCTACATTCCTAATTCTTAACTATCCTGCCCATCCTGTTTAAGGAATTTTTTTCGGTTAAACCTTGAAAAATCCTGTTTTGCCCCTACCTCTGGCTATACAAACATTTTTATTACATAGTAAGGAGGTAACAAATGCTGGCCAGAATATATAATGACCCATGGGATATAATGCGTGAATTTCGTGGCGGCGTAGAACGCATTTTTAGTGACGCTGGCGCCGGCCATACAGACACCGTTACTGATTGGATGCCGCGCGTGGACGTTAAAGAAGCGCAGGACGCCTATGAAGTAGTGGCAGACCTGCCGGGCGTAATCCCACAGGATATTGACATCTCTTTAGAGGGCAGCGTGTTGACGATTACAGGAACGCGCGCATCGGAACGTAACGATGCAGGCAAAGGTTACACCAGGAACGAACGTGTGCATGGAAGTTTCTGCCGACGCTTTACGTTGCCGAGTGCCGCGGACGTGGAAAGTATTTCCGCAACCACCGAACGTGGCGTATTAAGACTGCATATTCCCAAAAGGGCAAAGGCGCTGCCCAAAAAAATAGCAGTCGTGGAATAGACCGTTATCAGGCCTGGCCTGATAATCTGTAAGCAGGCAGTGGCACCGCGGTAAGCCGCGGTGCTGCTGATTTACCATTGGCGGCCCTTAAATACACAACCAATACCAACACATATTCATGCCGACGACAATGCAAAAAATGATACGTCTTATGATACCAGTCTGCCTGGTGGCTATTGCGGCCTCGGCCTCGGCAACTCTGCCTGTCAGCGTTGCTGGGCAGCCATTGCCCAGTCTGGCGCCAATGCTGGAAAAGACCACGCCTGCCGTAGTCAATATATCCACCACCGGGAAAGTCGTAGTGCGCGACCCATTTTTCGATGATCCATTCTTTCGGCGTTTTTTTGATATGCCCGAACGCAAACGCGAAAGACGCACCAAAGGGCTTGGGTCGGGCGTCATCATTGACGCGCAGGATGGCTACATCCTGACTAACTCACACGTAATTGACAAAGCCGAAGACATCGTCGTAACGTTAGCAGACGGGCAACAATTTAATGCCGAAGTGATTGGCAAAGACCCCGGCGCTGACATTGCCGTAATTAAAATTGAGGCGTCGCGGCTAACCGAAATTCCACTGGGTAACTCCGACCATTTACGCCAGGGTGATTTTGTCGTCGCAGTTGGCAACCCATTTGGTTTAGGGCAAACCGTAACCTCGGGCATTGTCAGCGCGCTGGGGCGCAGCGGTCTCGGCATCGAGTCCTATGAAGACTTTATTCAAACCGACGCCTCCATCAACCCTGGAAACTCGGGGGGTGCTTTAGTTAATCTACGCGGTGAACTGATCGGCATCAACACCGCCATCTATGGCCCCAGTGGCGGCAATATCGGCATTGGTTTCGCAATTCCCGTAAACATGGCCAAATTGATCACCACGCAGCTGATAGAACATGGCGAAGTGCGGCGCGGGCGACTCGGGTTTACGGCGCAAGACTTAACCCCGGAACTGGCGCAGGCGTTTGCGGCCTCACGCAACCAGGGAGTTATAGTAGCGCGCGTAGAGACTGGTTCTGCTGCGCATAAGGCCGGCATTCGGGTAGGAGACATCATCATTGCCATCAACGGTCGCGAGGTCGAAAATTCGGCGCAAGTGCGTAATGAAGTTGGTCTGTTGCGCATCGGTAGTCGCGTTCGGCTCAAGGTATTGCGTAATGGCAATCCACACGCACTCACCGCCATGCTTCAGGAGCCAGTGGTTAACAGTGCCAGAGGCAAATCGCTTAGCAACAAACTGGCCGGAGCAGAACTTCGGGAAACTGTAGCAGACACCAGCCGTGGCAGCACCGCTGGCATACAAGTTATCCGCGTCGCTGGCAATGCCGCCGCTGCGGGATTGCGGCGCGGCGACATTATTACCAGCGTAAACAAGCGGCGCGTGAAAACCATTCGCGATATGCAGGTCGCAATCAACAGCAACCCCGGTGCATTATTACTAAATATACAACGTCAGAGGCGCGGCCTGTTTATCCTGATTCAGTAATCACTGTACGGTAATCATTACACTTGCAGGGCACGGCCCCTCGCGCCGATCCGAATAAAAGACCACCACGTGGGGTTATCCCGGCGTGGCGAACCTCCGTATTCGCCCATCTATGGCATGGCATCACGGCGAAGTAAGCAATAGCAGCATGATTTTTCACTGCCAGTGGCGACAGCAGGGGCAGAACCCAATGGCAGAATTATTTTTCAACCGCCAGTGACTGGAGGGAAAAACGCAACTTCATCGCCGTCCTGTACCTCTTTACCAAAGCTGGCATACTCCTGATTGACAGCCACCAACAAGTGTTGTGGCTGCTCCATATTATGGGTAGCCTGTTGCCACACCTGTGCCACAGTCATCCCCTCCGTAACGGCCACCTGGTCATCAGAGCGTCCGATGGCCTCACGCAGACTGGCAAAATACCTCACGTTTACGGGCATCCTTTACCTAATGACCTCCAAAACTACATGATACTATTTTGTCCTGAATTAGCATAGTAGGCAACAACGACCATTCTTCCGGTCCTGCCCATCCATGCGCGCACACTTAATTTACCTATTGACCTCGTAGGGACCGGCTGCTGCACCTGTCCGAAATTACCTTGTCAGGTATAATGACCCCGTAAGCAAGGTAAATTGTCCCTTATCAGATATAATGAATAAAATTACACATTTCAATCAGGCTGGTGAAGCCCACGTGGTCGACGTGGGAGGAAAACCCGTCAGCCACCGCGTGGCCATCGCGGATGGGCGCATACGCATGCAGCCCCAAACCCTGCGGCTGATTCAAACTGGCGGGCATAAAAAAGGCGACGTGCTGGGTATCGCCAGGATAGCGGGCATCATGGCGGCCAAAAAAGCGGCTGAATTAGTACCTTTATGTCATCCTTTGTCCCTGACCGCGATAGAGATTAAATTTATCATCGAACCGGCCCCGGCCGCTGTGTACTGCTCCGCCACGGTCGAAACCCGAGGCCCGACCGGTGTGGAAATAGAGGCCATTACGGCGGTGCAGATAGCGTTACTGACAATTTACGACATGTGCAAAGCCGTTGACCGAGGCATGACCCTACAGGATATCGGATTACTAAAGAAAACTGGTGGCAAATCGGGCACCTGGGAACGCAATAAAAATACTAAACCAGCATGAAAACACCAAATCGGTGCCAACTTATTTACAATATATGCCGTTGATTGATTGCGATTCAATTTGACTACCGAAGACATTGCGGATGGCGAACCTTACTCGTCCGATGGGGAAGCCTATCTATGATCCCGCGCTTCCGAATGGTGGGCATTGATGCAGATTGGCGCGAAATACTCTCACCTGAACGGCGAGGAATACCTGATCGTTCACAAACCCGCGTTATGGCGAGAAATCCAGTGCGTGATCGCGGGAATAGATACACTCTCCTGCAAGACCAAAGTCTCAAAAGAAAAGACAATACCGGGGCGGATGCTCTATTCGCCGCCGGGCATGAATGCTTTATTCAAGGATGGATTGGAGATTTTGGGTTGGCAAGAACAGCGAAACACGTTCTGGGTCACCGACGATGAACGGCTCCTGCGCGGAATTTACGGGCGCTCGGCGGATGAGCAGAAAGCCGCGATCCAGGAGGCGGGGCATGAGCCGATCATGTCCTATAATCAAACGGACTTCCAGAAACCGGCTCAGCCTGAATCGGTGCAGCCTCTTGATCCGCAAGAGGTTAGGTAACCTGGTATATAATCCCCAAAAACTTCATGCGCAGGGGTTAAAAGCGGTTACACGAATACCCCCACTATGGCGGCAACATGGCCATGCAGAATACGTTTAGCCATAAAGTTTTAACCTGGTTTCATCAACATGGCCGCAAACATTTGCCCTGGCAACGTAATCGTAATGCCTACAATATCTGGGTTGCAGAAATCATGTTGCAGCAAACGCGCGTGGAGACCGTGATTCCCTACTACGAAGAATTTATGTACCGTTTCCCCGACGTTCGGCAGCTTGCCGCGGCGTCAACAGATGAAGTACTGCATCATTGGACCGGTTTGGGTTACTACGCGCGCGCGCGTAACTTACATCAGGCCGCCCGGCATATCTGTACACGTCATGCCGGAAAATTTCCTGCCACGTTTAATGAAGTACTGGCACTGCCCGGCGTGGGGCGCTCCACGGCGGCGGCAATTCTGGCATTCAGTTTTCAGCAACCACACGCCATCCTGGACGGCAACGTAAAGCGGATTTTGACCCGATACTTTGCCATAGCAGGTTGGCCTGGTGATAGTCGCGTCGAAGCGCAACTCTGGCAGCATGCCGAAGCCTTATTGCCAACGGCACAGGTCGCGGCCTACACGCAAGCCATGATGGACCTGGGCGCCACTATATGCACGCCTGCCAACCCAGGCTGTTTAATCTGTCCGCTCAACACCAACTGCACTGCCTACAGACAACGCCGCCAGCACCAATTGCCAACTCCAAAGCCGACGCGGCGTTTACCGCAGCGCGAAGTACTGGTTGCCCTCGTACAAAACCGTGACGCAGCAGTGTGGTTAGAAAAACGTCCACCCGCGGGAATTTGGGGTGGTTTATATAGCTTCCCTGAATTTACAGATGCCTCCGGCATGGAAAAATGGCTGCAAAAAACCTGGCAGATAAATTTCTCAAAAGCTACCGCATTGCCTGCGGTCACGCACACTTTCTCCCACTTTCGGTTGCGCATGTATCCCCAACTGATCCAGGTAAATAAAAAACCCAATGGTATAATGGAACACGGTATTGGAGTTTGGTATAAATACCCGATACAAAAACCGGGGCAGAAAATAGGCTTGGCGGCCCCAATCAAAAATATTTTACAGCAAGTAACGCAACACAAAAAAGGAATACTCGCATGACGCGCATGGTGCAATGTATAAAACTCGGTAAAGAAGCGGAAGGGCTTGAATACATGCCCTATCCTGGGGAACTGGGACAGAAAATTTACGACCGTGTTTCAAAACAGGGTTGGCAGCAGTGGGTTGGTCATCAAACCATGTTAATGAACGAATATCGACTCACCCCGGTAGACCCAAAAGCACGCAAATTCCTGGAAGAGGAAATGGAAAAATTCTTTTTTGGTGAAGGTTCCGCCGCGCCAAAAGAATTTGTTGATCCTAACGCTAATTGAGCAGCCATTACAGAACACCTGTTGACTCCTTATTCACAGGCCCCTTTAATAGCGTGCTCCAACCCATTCCCAGATTTTGGCCAGGTAGCTCAGTCGGTAGAGCAGTGGACTGAAAATCCTCGTGTCGGTGGTTCGATTCCGCCCCTGGCCACCATTAAATCCTCAATCCTGTTACAAGTTGCAGCAACCACCACCATTATGTCGATCGCGTAATACGTAATATGATAGGACAGGCCCCGTGCCTGCCTGCAATTAACATTAAAGCAGGCAACAGCAACCTCTGTTCCGTTCTGAATTGCTCCATCCTGATACAATGCACTACCAAATCGCACCCGTATGGAACCACAATGGCGGCAACACTAATCGATGGCAAAACAATTGCCGCCCGCATAAGGGCAGAAATTACACTTGAAGTGAACGCCCTGCTGAGCCAGGGTATACGACCCTGTCTGGCGGTTATTTTAATTGGCGATAACGCCGCTTCACGCACCTATGTAAATGCCAAACATAAAGCCAGCCGGCAAGTTGGAATTCGCGCGATAGAACACAGGCTTGTTAGCAACGTCACCGAAGCTGCGCTACTCGACTTGATCAACCGATTAAACCTGCACCCCGGCGTGCACGGCATACTGGTACAGTTGCCATTGCCTGCGCATATCGACAAAAACAAAATAATAGAAGCCATCGCGCCGGCCAAAGACGTGGATGGTTTTCATCCCTTCAACGTCGGTTGTCTGGTCACTGGTGTTGACGGGTTAAGACCCTGTACACCATGTGGCGTAATGGAATTAATAGACCGAAGTGGCGTCCACGTATGCGGCAAACATGTCGTGATAGTGGGGCGCAGCAACATTGTCGGCAAGCCGTTGATGAACCTGCTCCTTCAAAAGTGCGCTCGCGCGAATGCCACCGTTACCGTGTGTCACTCCAGGACACAAAATATTAAACGGCATACCCGGCAAGCGGACGTTTTAGTCGCGGCCATCGGGCGTGCGCGGTTTATCACTGCGGACCTGGTAAAGCCGGCGGCGGTAGTGATAGACGTGGGAATCAACAGCATTACAGAAAATGGCAGGCGTCGCGTAGTGGGTGACGTTGACCTCGACACGGTGCGCAATGTCGCATCGCAAATTACCCCGGTGCCGGGGGGAGTGGGGCCAATGACAGTAGCGATGCTGATGCAAAACGTAGTAACAGCTGCCACCCTGCTGACGGCCCACTGAATACGTCCGAAAGCGTTGCATCTCTGGCATTTGCATATACATGGATAGACAAGACAGACAGCAAAACCAAACCCTGGATTTTATCCGCCTCGTTTTTCTTCCCACCCGGCTCATCCATGCTCATATTCCTACCGTGAAGTTTTACAATGCCCCTGTAGATACTAAAACCCGACACTTAACTGGTGAAGGGTTTAACCACCACCAGTATCACGATAGCGATTAAAGCCAGCACCGGTGCTTCATTGAAGCAACGAAACCACAGCTGCGAATGTTGATTATAATTTTCCCGGAAACGTTTTATCAGCATCCCGCACCAGGCGTGGTAAATGACAAGCAAAACCACCACTACCAGTTTAATCGTCATCCAATGAGTGCTTAACGTGCCCGGCAATAACAACAGCAACCAAATACCGAACACTAAAGTAAGCACGGCACTGGGCGTCATTATGCCAAAGAACAACTTTCGCTCCATAATCCTGAATCGCTCTATACTGATAGCATCTTTCGCCAGGCAGTGGTAAACGAACAGGCGCGGCAGGTAAAACAATCCTGCAAACCAGGTCACCACAAAGATAACGTGTAAGGCCTTTATCCAAAGCATAATATTATGACCTCCTCAATTTATCTCTGGTGATAACGCCATAAATCCGTCTGCTGCCAGACGCAATGGGGCCGCATACACATAGTGCTTCCACGCCTTCTTCAACAAACTGCTGGCGTGCCACGTCGGCGCTTACGTGCACCTCGACACAACACACCTGTAGCCGCCTGGCGGGGATTTGCATCAGGTTTATCACCTCCACCCCGGTGTCTTTATGCCCGGCTAAAAAATTACCCAAATCCGTAATGGGCAGTATTGCAACAGGTGCGTCGGTCTCAATCACGATCCATTCGGCGTCAGTTTGTAGCAAATTTTCAGCATCACTTCTGGAAATAACACTGGTACTGCGCCGAACGTTACGATTCATTAAGTGCGCGACCCCAACGTGTCTCAACGCCTGCGTCATTGGTTCATATCGGTAATCCATATTACGCAAGCACATCAGCATGCTATAAATAGAGCGTTGACCAAATAACTGGCTGGCGGTGAGCACCGCAGTCACAATCGCCAACATACCCGGCAGGATAATATTCGGATTGCTGGTAAGCTCAAAAACGGCCGTCAATGCAGCCAGTGGAGCTTGCAGGGTAGCCCCCATCATGGCGCCCATGCCGATTAGCGCGTACATGCCGGGTGACGAGGCCAGTTGGGGAAACACCGGTTGCGCCAGCAAGCCCAGAATACCGCCCAGGCAAGCGCCTGTTACCAGGCTGGGACCAATAAGTCCGGCGGGCAACCCCAGTCCCACGCTACATGCCGTAGCAACCAGTTTAGCCACAAATATCGTCATCAAAACAGTGATGCCGATATTGCCGACCAAGGCACTGTTTACCGTCTCATAACCGATGCCCATAATCTGTGGCGCGACGATAGCCAGCAAGCCAGTGATAGCACCCGCGGCCGTGAATCTCGTCCAAATGGACAATTTTTTTCCGACCTGCGCAGCAATTTTTGTTAAATAAATGAAAATATATGCCACGCTGCCGGTAACCACGCCAAGCAACGCTACGTATGGAAGCTCCAGCAACGTGACAAGCTGAAAGTTTGGCGTAGAAAACACCGCCTCATTACCAAACACGGCACGAGACACAGTAGTCGCGCTTACCGCGGACAAAATTATCGGTAGAAAACTTGCCAGGCTATACTCCATCATCACCACCTCCAGCGCGAACACCACGCCCGCCAGTGGCGTATTGAAAGAAGCGCCGATAGCCGCTGCAGTACCACAGGCCACGAGTATGCGTATAGTGTTATCAGGCAGTTCCAGGCGTTGTCCCAGCAGACTGCTGGTAGCCGCGCCCAGGTGAATCGCCGGCCCCTCGCGCCCCAGTGACTGACCAGAGATAATCGCCAGTGCGGCGCCAACGTATTGCAACATCAATCCGCGCGCCTGCAAATATCCCCGCTGATAAGAAAGCCTCTCCATAACGTGCGTCACGCCGACGTTATAATCCCCCTTAGCCAACAGCCTGAAAACCACTGCGATCAATATTGCACCTGCTACAGGCAGCACCATGCGCAGGCCGACCGAAAGTCCCTCGTAATTCTCCGCGTCGCCAGATGGCAAAAATGAAATCTGAGCGGCCTCAATCAGCAAGCGGAAAGAAACGATGACCAGGCCCGTCATGACGCCGGCGATAACACTTAAAATGGCCAGTTGCATAAGTGCGTCCGGTTTTGAAGAGCGCAGACGCAAGTATTCCAGCCTATCTCGAATAAAATCGCGCATGCGGGATTGCCGGTCCATGTTCAGATTATGCCAGAGTCGGCATCGATTGGCTTTTGACTGGTCGCATTAACTTGTATGATTGAACAAATTTTAATTAACGGCGCATGCGGGCACATGATTTCAGTTGGAATAGTAGGTGGAAGCGGCTATACCGGTGCTGAATTACTGCGCCTGCTGGCGGTGCATCCGCAAGTAAAAATCAACGTCGTAACCTCACGCCGTCAGGCCGGCAACGCCATTTCCGCGCTCCACCCCAATCTGGCACCAGCCGTCGACATCAGTTTTACGCAACCCCAAAATGCCATGCTCAAGCACTGTGATTGCGTTTTTTTTGCCGCGCCTAATGGCACCGCGATGCGCATGGCGCCCGAGCTTCTCGATGCCGGTGTGAAAGTGATTGATTTAGCGGCCGACTTTCGCATCAAAGACATAACCACCTGGCAGCATTGGTACCAGCAAACGCATACTTGCCCTGATTTATTAAAGGACGCCGTTTATGGATTACCCGAACTGCATCGGCAAAAAATAAAGACTGCGCGCCTGGTCGCCAATCCGGGCTGTTATCCAACTGCGGTTATTTTGGGTTTTCTGCCGCTGCTTCAGGAAGGTCTGTCTGGTGACGCGCGTTTAATCGCAGATGTAAAGTCCGGTGTCAGTGGTGCTGGCCGCAGTGCCAATATATCAACCTCATTCAGTGAAATAGGTGAAAATTTTAAGGCCTACAAAGTAATTGCACATCGTCACTGGCCAGAGATAAAGCAAGCCCTGCAAGGCATCACCACGCGGCCAGTCAATCTCACCTTCACCCCGCATCTTGTTCCCATGGTGCGCGGCATATTTGCCACCCTGTATATATCCAACGTGGATCAGTCAATAGAACTACATTCACTATATCGGCGACACTTTGCCGGGCAACGTTTTATAAAAGTACTGCACCCTGGTGCATTACCAGAGACCAAACACGTGCGTGGCTCGAATACCTGTATGTTATCCGTGCACAGGCCCGGCGATGGCGACCTGGCCATAGTTTTATCAGTAATTGATAATTTAGTGAAAGGTGCGGCCGGACAAGCCATTCAAAACATGAATCTGATGAGCGGTTTCGATGAAACCCTGGGGCTTACTCAACCGGGCCTCTCCCCATAACTGCATGCCTGCACTCAACCCCCTAATCCAAACATGTTTGGATCACTGGAATATGCGTGTAACGCCCTGCATGGCGCGCTTACAATCTATTGAGTCACGTTTGCTGCTGCTTGGCCTGATGGCGTTGGTTACACTAATCATGACGAGCGTTGCCTTTTGGGTAGGTGCTAAGGCAAGTACTGCATTTTGGTTAAGCATCAGGAACATAGACGTTCCATTTATTAGCTCATCAAGGTTAATCAACGTGGTGGGCCAGGATGCAAAGATAAAATTTTTGGAGCATGAAATAGCACGGGTAACACATTCGGAAAAAATTGAACTTGCGGCCGTTGCGGAAATGAAAAAAGCGATGCGCGAAAAAGACCTTGAATTATTAAAGTTGACTCAGGAACTGCATTTTTATCGAACGCTTTACTCTGCGGATACCGACAATACCGCGATCCAGGTCAAGGCATTCAGCCTGCATAAAGACCTGACAGAAAACCTCTTTTTTTATGAACTGGTACTCACCAGTGTTCCGAAAAAGCAGGAAAAAGTATCTGGCGTAATCGGGTTAAGCGTAGATGGCGAACAACAAGGCATTTCAAAACGCCTGGTGTTTGCAGACGTTAGCGATATAACGGATGCGTCAGCAACCTTCTCTTTCAAGTACTTTCAAAAAATTTCAAGTGCCTTCTCCCTGCCGGATAACTTCAGCCCCAGCAGCGTGCGGGTAGAAATACTACGTAATGACAACGCTGGGAACAAGCCCGTTGTGGTAAATTACAACTGGGGTGAAGTATACAAAGACCCGTAGAGACTCGTGCTGTGCTATAAGTACTGGCAAGTGCGAAAACGACAACCGGGATGCAATAGGGGGCAGCCCCCCATGCCGGTCCTGAATAACAATTATTACGTATTACCCTGTACATCGTGAAACACTTGACTGAGCCACCATATTAATGTTAGCGTATTAGCGTTTTCTAATATATTTTTATGACTGGGAGATACCTGATGTCCACCATTGATGCAGCACAACCCGCCGCGCCGCCCGTATCATTAGTATTTACCGATGCCGCCGCCAACAAAGTTAAGCAACTCATTACAGACGAAGCCAATGAAAACTTGAAACTTCGCGTGTTCGTAAGCGGCGGCGGATGTTCCGGATTCCAATATGGTTTCACGTTTGACGAAAACCTTCAGGAAGGCGACACCTCTGTGAAAAACGGCGGTGTTACTTTATTGGTTGATCCGATGAGCTTTCAATATTTAATGGGCGCGGAAATAGACTACAGCGAAGGTTTGGAAGGTGCGCAGTTCGTAATTCGTAATCCCAATGCGCAAACTACCTGCGGCTGTGGGTCCTCCTTTTCCCCGGGTTAAAGTGACCCAGACAGGATATGGTCAGTGCCCCGCCTGGATGCGGGCCGGCAGCCACGGCGCTGGCAACACCTCCTGCATGCTTATTCACAGGATACAGCTGACAAGGGTAAAGAGATCTTTATGAAGGGTTTGGTGTATAAAGCCCATTGAAGCACAATCACCTCTACATAGCTGATTGTATCGAATTCATGCAAGACATGGATGCAGGCATGGTAGACCTTACGGTTACTTCTCCTCCATATGACAATCTGCGAGACTACAAAGGTTACTCCTTCCCCTTTAACAAGATAGCAATAGAGTTATACCGAGTGACCAGGCACGGTGGAATACTGGTATGGGTAGTGGGAGACAAGATCAATGGAGGCAGGAGTCTGACCAGTTTCAGGCAGGCACTTTACTTCCAGGAAGTGGGTTTTCGCATGCACGACGTGATGATCTACCAGAAAAAGAACACCCCATTTATGCGCAGTAATGCCTACACCAACTGCTATGAATTCATGTTTGTTTTATCCAAAGGCGTCCCCGGCACTTTCAATCCGATAAAACAAAAGACAGTGCGGCATGGCCTTGAAATGTTGACGCACAACAAGCTGTCAGACGGAATCAACAAGAAGAAGCCTGGCGAATTGAAAAAGGAAAAGACAAAAACCAACGTCTGGCAATACGCGGTAGGGCTACATGGGACCACCTCGGATCGTATTGCGTTTCGACATCCTGCGGTGTTCCCGGAAAAACTGGCAGAAGATCATATCCTGTCATGGAGCAATGAAGGGGAATTAGTATTTGACCCTATGTGCGGTTCAGGGACGACGTGCAAGATGGCCTTTGTCAATCGTCGTAACTACATTGGCGTCGATATATCCGCGGAATATATCGAAATAGCCAGGCAGAGATTACTGAACTTGGGCGGTTTGTCACAGGCCTTTCAAAATGCCTTATAAATGGGTGGTTTGCCCCGAAGGCAGAGGTGTCCCCTATGAAAACGGAAAACCCACCGGGAGAATCCGAAATTTTGTTTCCAATGCTGTTGGGTTGAAGCAAGGAACCGAGGGTAATGGGGTCATCATATGGTTGATTGGCACAGGTGAAACCTGGTTAGTTCCAGCCAATGAAGTCGATAAATTGAATGTATTGGAGACAGGAGATAAGTATGCAAGGAAGATTTGTAACGTTTGCCACTGCTTGTATCCCGTAGAGAGGTTTGCCAGGAATCAGAATAATGTACACGGCGTCGTGCGTCGACCGAGTTGTATGAAATGCAGAACCGATATTGACAAGCGAGCGCCTAAAAGCAGTCAGGCGAGGCGTATGGAAAAACACCGTCCTGCAAAAGGCATTCCATTCAAGTGCCCGATTTGCCAAAAGAGATCAATTGCGGGCGTAACTGCAAAAGTAGTTGCAGATCACAATCATCACACTGGAAATATTCGGGATTTTATTTGTGATAGCTGCAACACAGGTCTTGGCAGATTCAAAAACGGTGAGAATTATCTTCTTAACGCCATTTCCTATTTACGTGAAAGAGATGAACTGCATCAATAGAAATGATACTTGAGAAAGCGGAAAGGACTGCTTAAACCTACCAACCTTCTCATATAACTCCCCTATTTACGTTACATCAGGAGCCGTGCAGTTTGCAGGGCTGACCATGTTTTCCGCATCGCTGTCTTTGATACTCCTTAGAGATCAATGCGCTCGTCGAAATGGGCGAACTGGTCAGGATACAGGAAGACAGAGGCAGGAAATGCACAATCACCCCGACATATAAATCTCGCCCAGCACCACCTCTCTACTTGCTCCCGTAACGCTGGGAATATTACCGGGGCTGCCCGCCAGGGCTTGTTTGGCAAGCCAGGCGAATGCCATGGCCTCCATATACTTCTCCGAAACGCCGTGCGCGCTTGAAAACTCTATCGGGATGCCGTGCAATTCGCGTTGCAGCTGTGACACCAAATATGCGTTATAACTGCCGCCACCGCCGAGCAGGATACGCGCGATATTCGGCGCCCAGGTTTGCATCGCCGCCGCAATCGACCGTGCCGTAAGCGCCACCAACGTAGCCTGTACGTCCTCTGCCGGTAACCACTTTCCGTATGCGTCAAGCATATGCTCCAACCAGGCAAGATTAAACTTTTCACGGCCGGTAGACTTAGGTGGAGAGTTGTTGAAATACTCATCTGCAAGCATTACGTGCAACAAATCCGCGTTGACTTGCCCCGACTTTGCCCAGTCGCCATGCGCGTCGAATTCCAGCCCCCGATGCTTTTTGATCCATGTGTCTGATAAAGTATTCGCCGGACCAACGTCAAAACCAACTACCGCCGATGTTCTATCCGCCGCCAGCATAGTGACGTTAGCGATACCACCTAAATTAATAATCGCGCGGTCTTCCTTATCGCTTCTGAAAATTATTTCATGATAGGCGCAAGCCAAAGGCGCGCCCTGTCCGCCTGCGTCAATATCCGCCTGGCGAAAATTTCCCACCGTAGTAATACCGGTTTGTTGCGCGATCTGAGCAGCGTCTCCAATTTGAATAGAAACTGGTGGCGTGCCGTTAGGGTGATGAAAAATAGTTTGCCCATGACTGCCAATAGCACATACCTGACCGGCCTGTACAGACGCCCTGGACAATAGATTTTCTACCGCCAGCATGCAAGTGCGCGCAAACGCCCGATCGAGTGCTACGATTTCCTGCGGCCAGGTGCGTTTCACAATAGCGTGATGCAGACCCTCTCTCAATTTATCGTCAATGGGTTGATCAAGACTCGCGACCATACAAGTATTGGATTTGGAAAAATCCATAAGTACCGCATCTATGGCATCCACGCTGGTGCCAGACATAAGCCCGATAAAGAGCTCAGACGTGCCGATGATATCAGGCAAAGAACTTAGAGATCGCGCATTACCAGCGCGTTTTGCGAGTAAGCATCCAACTGCACTACCAGCGGTTGTACAGCAGTCTGGAAGTTTTCCATTTCAGACCCGGGCAAAGATATGGCACTGGGTAGTCGCACCCTTAGAGGGTTGCGGTGCACACCATTTACGCGAAACTCATAATGTAAATGTGGTCCGGTGGACAATCCGGTGCTGCCGATATAGCCGATTATTTGTCCCTGTCTTACGCGGCTCCCCACGCTGGTGCCGCGCGCGTATCTGGACATATGCGCGTATAAAGTCGTGTAAGTACTGCCATGCCGCAAAATAATGGTTTTACCGTAACCGCCCTTATTGCCGCGATGCATAACCTTGCCATCGCCCGAAGCCATAATTGGCGTGCCGGTGGCAGCGGCGTAATCCACGCCTTTATGAGCACGAATCCGGTTTAAGACAGGATGCTTCCTGCGCAGATTAAAGTAAGAACTGATACGCGCCAGATTTACCGGGGTGCGTAAGAACGGCTTACGCATACTACTGCCGTCAGTGGAGTAATACTCGGTTTTGCCATGGCTGTCGGTATAACGATAGGCCCGATAGGTTGTTTCATCGTTGATAAATTCCGCGGCCACAATATTGCCATCGTCGATCTTCTCGTCGTCCAAATAAAGCTCTTCATAAAGAACGGTAAAGCTGTCGCCCTGTCGTATATCAAGTGCAAAGTCAATATCCCAGCCAAAGATACCGGCCAGCTGCATGATGAGGCCATCCGACATACCAGCATTCTGCCCGGCAACAAACAGCGAATTGTGGATCGTTCCGCTCGCCACCTGCGTAACTTTATCCGGTTCACGATCATACCCTCCTACCACGAATGATTCGCCATCTCTTTGTAAAAACAGAGACCGGGTAATATTCTGTTCAAACTCTAATCTGTCTATGCCGTCTTCCCCAAGTGTAAAGTGTAGCTTTTGACCCGGGTATATTTTTTTGAATGGTTTAACCTCCTGGCCCAGGCTTAAAATGCGGATTAATTCGGTATGTATATCGAGATCACTGAAAATTGAAGAAAGAGTATCGCCTTTCTTCACTACCACAGTAATACGATGCTTCGTGTCCACAACGGCTGGTATGGGCGTGGCTGCCGCCTCTGCAACAATTGGTTTGGCCGGTGGGATGGGGATGCTCAGAGTGTGGTTGGCCGCATCTTTATGCTTGTCTGCCACCGGTGCAGGCGTTACGGTAAGATCATGCGTAGTAGATAAACTGGAGTCAGTCAGGGTAAGCCGGTCAGGGTTGGCGACCACCAGACTAATGACGATTATGCCGATGAGCGCCGTGGTAAACGCGATGATAATGATAATGCGCGGCCTTGGGAGCTGATGCGAAGCTGTCGTATTCTTAAAGTTGATCCGCATAAAAAAGTCGTAACATACAAGTTTACTTTAGCATTTCGCGTAAAATAACTTCCTTGTTCGCCCTGGTCAATGAATTTAACGAAACTCAATCATCATCGAAGACTGCGGTCACCTGAATGGCTAACCGTTTTAGGTGCGCCACAATAATCACTGGAAATACATCTATGGAAAGCCTGCACCAACTACTGCGCGGCACTGAGGAAGTTTTGCTGCTTAATGAACTCAAGTCCAGGCTGGCCACGGGCAAGCCTTTGCGGGTGAAAGCCGGTTTCGATCCTACGGCGCCGCACCTGCATCTCGGCCATACCGTATTAATTAATAAATTGCGTCATTTTCAGCTGGCTGGCCACCACATCATCTTTTTGATAGGTGACTTCACTGCCATGATTGGTGACCCCTCGGGCAGAAACGTGGTGCGTCAACCTCTGTCTCAGGCCGACGTAAAGGCCAATGCGTCGACCTATACAGAGCAAATTTTCAAAATCCTGGACGCGGACAAAACTGAAATCGTATTCAACTCATCCTGGATGCACAAAAAAACTGCAGCCGATCTGGTCAGGATGGCGTCCGCATATACGGTGGCGCGCATGTTAGAACGTGATGACTTTAATAAGCGTTACAGAACTGGTCAGGGCATTGCCATACACGAATTTTTGTATCCCCTGATTCAGGCGCAGGACTCCGTAGAGTTACGGGCGGATATAGAGCTTGGCGGCACCGACCAGAAATTTAACTTATTAGTCGGACGCGAAATACAAAAAGGGCATGGACAGCAACCGCAGGTCATCATCACCGTACCCATATTGGAAGGCTACACGCAAGGCAATGCAAAAATGTCCAAATCACTGGGCAACTGTATTGGCATAACCGAAGCGCCTGATGACGTGTTTGGCAAGATCATGAGCATTGATGACGAAAAGATGTGGCGCTATTTTGAGCTACTGAGTTTTCGCCCGATGCGTGAGATAGCAGCATTCAAAACAGAAGTACAGGGCGGCACCAACCCCAGAGACATCAAATTCAGGCTGGCTATGGAGATTACCGAACGGTTTTATAGTCGCAAAGTCGCAGCTACGGCACAGGCTAATTTTATTCAGCGCTTTCAACGCGGCGCAATGCCAGATGACATTGCGGAGAAAACCATCGTTAGTCAGCACCACAGCGTCGCTATTGGCAATCTGTTAAAAGATGCTGGGTTGGTAACCAGCACTTCGGAAGCGATGCGCATGATAAAACAAGGTGCAGTCAGAATAGACGGGAACAAAATTGATAATGTCAAACTCGTACTCCCGGCCGGCGTTACGGCGATACTTCAGGTAGGTAAACGCAAGTTTGCTAAAGTGCGTATTGACCAGCTGCCTGGCCCCTCAGGCAACCAGCAGATACCTCGGAAAATCCCATAGTAACACCAGTAACGCCCTTGACAAATGCACTACATTAAGTTACACTTTCACGAAGTATATATCAGTATGAGTCTCTGTTATCGGCTGCTTTCAGGGCTTCTGTATTTATATTCCTGCCTTACTACCGGGCAACATCGGGCACCTGCTGGTGGCCTTGCAGGGGAGTGTGCACGGCGTATTGTGAATTGTGACACCTCAGGACGTTATTTAAATATTTTTCCCGGTTTTCACTTTATATTTGGACGATGCGGTCAGGCGCCTAAGGACACTATTTAAGTACATACAGAGGTAAGCCAACCTCGTTAAGCGGTGTACGCGCATCATGGGATAGCTTCCCGCAGACCCTCGGGCAAGCCTTATTAAATAATCCGCTAAAAAGCAGCGCATTTATTTGCAGATTTTTCTGTCTTAATTGTTGACAACGGCAGTATCTGAGGCATATACTTTCCTATTAGCCTTTGGGTGTATACCAGAGTAGTTCTTTTACAATATAATAGATGACTTGTGTGGGCGCTTTGTAAGCGCCTTACTTTAGTAAGGGTGATAACCATTCAAGAGATCGCGGATAAATTCGATAGTGGATAAATCCGCAACATTTTTAATTGAAGAGTTTGATCCTGGCTCAGATTGAACACTGGCGGCATGCTTAACACATGCAAGTCGAACGGTAACGGCAAGGGCAATCCTTCGGGTGCGTTCTTGGACGACGAGTGGCGGACGGGTGAGTAACGCATAGGAATCTGCCCAGTAGCGGGGGACAACTCGGGGAAACTCGAGCTAATACCGCATACGCCCTACGGGGGAAAGCAGGGGATCTTCGGACCTTGCACTATTGGATGAGCCTATGTCAGATTAGCTTGTAGGTAGGGTAACGGCCTACCTAGGCGACGATCTGTAGCTGGTCTGAGAGGACGATCAGCCACACTGGGACTGAGACACGGCCCAGACTCCTACGGGAGGCAGCAGTGGGGAATATTGGACAATGGGGGCAACCCTGATCCAGCAATGCCGCGTGTGTGAAGAAGGCCTGCGGGT
>OY730298.1:0-70000 GCA_963422595.1 Gammaproteobacteria bacterium | reverse complement strand
AATGTTGAAAAATTATCGGATGAACTGTGGATAGGGGTGAAAGGCTAATCAAGCTCGGAGATAGCTGGTTCTCCTCGAAAGCTATTTAGGTAGCGCCTCGTGTTTAACTCTAAGGGGTAGAGCACTGTTATGGCTAGGGGGTCATCCCGACTTACCAAACCATTGCAAACTCCGAATACTTAGAAGTTCAATCACGGGAGACACACGGCGGGTGCTAAGGTCCGTCGTGGAAAGGGAAACAGCCCAGACCGCCAGTTAAGGTCCCCAAATCACAGCTCAGTGGGAAACGATGTGGGAAGGCCAGGACAGCCAGGAGGTTGGCTTAGAAGCAGCCATCCTTTAAAGAAAGCGTAATAGCTCACTGGTCGAGTCGGCCTGCGCGGAAGATATAACGGGGCTAAGCTGTGTACCGAAACTGCGGAATGATCACTATTTTAGTGGTCATTGGTAGAGGAGCGTTCCGTAAGCCTGTGAAGGTGAATCGAGAGGTTTGCTGGAGGTATCGGAAGTGCGAATGCTGACATGAGTAACGATAATGCGGGTGAAAAACCCGCACGCCGAAAGCCCAAGGTTTCCTGCGCAATGCTAATCAGCGCAGGGTTAGTCGGTTCCTAAGGCGAGGCCGAAAGGCGTAGTCGATGGAAAACTGGTTAATATTCCAGTACTTTGTATTACTGCGATGGGGGGACGGAGAAGGGTAGACAATGCCGGCCGGGCGATGGTTGTCCCGGTTTAAGCGTGTAGGCAGAGGACTTAGGAAAATCCGGGTTCTTAATGTCGAGGCGCGATGACGAGCACCTTTTTAGGGTGTGAAGTGGCCAATCCCATGCTTCCAGGAAAATCCTCTAAGCTTCAGGTAATGCGAAACCGTACCCCAAACCAACACAGGTGGGCAGGGTGAGAATCCTAAGGCGCTTGAGAGAACTCGGGTGAAGGAACTAGGCAAAATAGCACCGTAACTTCGGGAGAAGGTGCGCCCTTGCTGGTGAGCAATTTACGTTGTGAGCTGGTGGGGGCCGCAGTGACCAGGTGGCTGCGACTGTTTATTAAAAACACAGCACTCTGCAAACACGCAAGTGGACGTATAGGGTGTGACGCCTGCCCGGTGCCGGAAGGTTAATTGATGGGGTTAGCTTTGGCGAAGCTCTTGATCGAAGCCCCGGTAAACGGCGGCCGTAACTATAACGGTCCTAAGGTAGCGAAATTCCTTGTCGGGTAAGTTCCGACCTGCACGAATGGCGTAACGATGGCCACACTGTCTCCACCCGGGACTCAGTGAAATTGAAATCGCTGTGAAGATGCAGTGTTCCCGCGGCTAGACGGAAAGACCCCGTGAACCTTTACTACAACTTTACACTGAACTTTGAATCTGCTTGTGCAGGATAGGTGGGAGGCTTTGAAGCAATCACGTTAGTGGTTGTGGAGTCGACCTTGAGATACCACCCTGGCATATTTAGAGCTCTAACCCAGGCCCGTAATCCGGGTCGGGGACCCTGTATGGTGGGTAGTTTGACTGGGGCGGTCTCCTCCTAAAGAGTAACGGAGGAGCGCGAAGGTACCCTAAGTACGGTCGGAAATCGTGCGGTTTGTGCAAAGGCATAAGGGTGCTTGACTGCGAGACAGACATGTCGAGCAGGTACGAAAGTAGGTCTTAGTGATCCGGTGGTTCTAAATGGAAGGGCCATCGCTCAACGGATAAAAGGTACTCCGGGGATAACAGGCTAATACTGCCCAAGAGTCCATATCGACGGCAGTGTTTGGCACCTCGATGTCGGCTCATCACATCCTGGGGCTGAAGCAGGTCCCAAGGGTATGGCTGTTCGCCATTTAAAGTGGTACGCGAGCTGGGTTTAGAACGTCGTGAGACAGTTCGGTCCCTATCTACCGTGGGTGTTTGAGACTTGAAGGAAGCTGCTCCTAGTACGAGAGGACCGGGGTGGACGTACCTCTGGTGTTCCGGTTGTCACGCCAGTGGCATTGCCGGGTAGCTATGTACGGCAAGGATAACCGCTGAAAGCATCTAAGCGGGAAGCCTTTCCTGAAATGAGGTCTCACTGGGAACTCGATTCCCCTGAAGGGCCCTGGAAGACGACCAGGTTGATAGGCTGGGTGTGGAAGTTCAGTAATGGATGAAGCTAACCAGTACTAATTGCCCGTGCGGCTTGACCATATAACGCTCAAGCAAATTGAGCGTGTGAGCGAAACTTTGAGAACGTTTGCCTGGTTGATTCCATCCAATTTTATTCCATCCAGCTGAACGCAACGCGTGGGCGGAGGAGCTTTTAGCAGCCATTAATAAACAGGCAGGTAGCCTTGGGCATCCATGCTTCCTCATCACTGCGCGGCCACCAGTGGCGTCCGTTCACTGGCCAAGGTGTAAACCGGTTTGTCTGGCGGCAACAGAGCGTTGGTACCACCCGATCCCATCCCGAACTCGGAAGTGAAATGGCGCATCGCCGATGGTAGTGCGGGGCTTCCCCGTGTGAGAGTAGGACACTGCCAGACGTTCATCTCAGCCCCCTGATCCCTACAGATCAGGGGGCTTTTTATGGACTGTCGGTGTAACAATGTTATAGCGACAAACGCGGCCTTACCCGATGTGACGATCCATGCCTCTTGCTTGCACGGTCTCTCGCCGTCAGGCAGTCTGGCTTCATTTATCGCCTTAACTATTTGCCTTGCCGCAAAAATTCAAGGCAGGCATCGTAACTGCCGCGAAAACAGACGCAGCCTTTACGCCGCTGCAACTGATCCTCATACATAGGGTCATAATAATTATTGAGCACTGCGGTCAGCCAATTGTAGTGCCTGGTAATATCGCCGTTGGTTGACTGTATTGCCAGAGCTTGTTGCATGTCCTTATAGATATCGCCAAAGCGGGCCGCACCCAATCTTCTTTGAATTTTTTTCAGGCCAGTCAGCAAGTAGCTGGAAAAAGACCTGAAGCCTTCGGTCTCGCCCTCCAGCTCAATGAACTCGGTATGCATCGCTATGACGTATTCCTGTATGAGGCGCTCGACTCTTATCTCATAAGGTTCTTCAACTACCACCAGCGGCGATGCGCGCATACGCGCAAATAAAATTTTTGGGATGCCGACTTTACCGATGGTGCGCGCTTCATCTTCTAAGATAAAACTTTCAACTCCCGCATGTCTCAACTTAAGTAGCTCTATGGCTAAAATATTCTCAAAGTTAATTTGATTATTTTGCGCTCTTGCGTGACCTCCGAAACTTGAACCTCGATGATACGCGGCCGCCTCCAAATCGACGCCATTAGCTAAGTTTTTTATCAGTGTAGTTTTGCCGCAGCCGGTTTTTCCTCCGACCAATCGCAGTGAACGTTGCCCTGCTATAACTTCCAATTCTTCTAAAAGACGTGCGCGTAATGCCTTATAGCCTCCCGGTATAGTTGGAAAATCAACACCGTGCTTGTGCATCCATCGCTGCGCGATCTGAGAGCGTAACCCCCCGCGAAAACAATATAAAGACCCGTTGGGGTTTTGTTTGGCGAACCCCATCCATGCTGCGATGCGTGTCTCGCGCACCTCTCCCTGTACCAGTGCATGGCCTTTTTTAATGGCTTGGTCGCGCCCATGGTACCTATAACACCTGCCAACGATCTCCCGTTGCTGGTCATCCATAATCGGCAGGTTTTTTGCGTTGGGAAATGCGCCGCGCTCATATTCCATCGGCGCACGCACGTCCAGCAGCGGCATATCGCTAACGAACAACCTCGTATACGTGTTGACGCTCGGTCGCATTTGCAGAATGTTTAGCATGATCTGGGTCCGTCATATTAGTACTGCTCTCACTCAATGACCATTGCGCCGTTCATTTCGCACCGATTAGTTTCGTATTGGTGCCGAGGAGAGGACTTGAACCTCCACGGGATTGCTCCCACTAGCACCTGAAGCTAGCGCGTCTGCCAATTTCGCCACCTCGGCATGAACCGGTCGGATAAAAAGGCACACTCTAGCGAAGCGTCGATTTACTTGTCAATGTAGCCTTGTTTATCAATCTGCATAATACAGGTAATATTCCGGTAGTCTTCGATGCATTCGTGAACAAAGCGAAGTCGCCAGCCTGGTTGCTTAGGCAGAGTAATGAACCTTTGTAGTTTTGCGTGCCACCGCCATAATCGCGATGACTTGGAAAATAATAGATAATCTGTCAGCCTGGTGACGGCGGCAAGACTTTTTTACATAGCCTGCGTCTGCAATATCCGGGCTCCACGTTCAGCATTACGTAGTTAAATTTTAACCACTAAAACAGTACAGTTGGCATCTCATGATACGCAAAAAGAAAAAAAAATTAACAGACCCTTACGCCGAGCGCGAAGCCGCTAAATATGAACACCCTGTTGCCAGTCGGGAGCTCATTCTGAAAATATTGGAAACCAGCGACGGCCCATTATCACTGGTGGCGCTACATGAAGCGTTGGACGTTAGTGCTAATGCAGCCATTGACGCGATAGCGCGACGACTGTCCGCAATGGAGCGCGATGGCCAGTTAATTCGCAATCGACAAAACCACTACCTGCCCGTTTCCAAGGCCGATCTGGTGCACGGCCGAGTAGTGGGTCATGCCGACGGCTTCGGATTTTTAATTCCCGAATCAGGTGGCCAGGACCTGTTTTTGTCTCCCTTTGAAATGCGTACCTTAATGCACGGTGATCGCGCGGTCGTCAGGCTTGCGGGCAAGTCCAGACGCGGCAAATTACCGGGCAAGCTCGTTGAGATAGTAGAGCGTCACAACGAAAAAGTCGTGGGAAGATACTACAAAGAATCCGGCATCGGTTTTGTGGTGCCGGACGACAAGCGCCTGAATCAAGACATCATGATACCGGCAGACCTCTCCAACGGCGCGGCTAATGGTCAATTTGTCGTGGTTGCCATCGTCAAACAGCCTGACAAGACCAGGAAGCCCATCGGCAAAGTCATCGAAGTATTAGGGGATCATCTGGCCCCTGGGATGGAAATCGACGTGGCGATCCGTGCTTACGATCTTCCATACCAATGGCCCAGGGAAGTACTGCGTGAAGCCGGGCAGTTCAATGCAGACTCAATCCAACTCCAGCATCGAAAAGATTTACGCGCACTGGCATTCGTTACTATTGATGGCGATGACGCGCAGGATTACGACGACGCCGTATATTGCGAACCGCGCAGGAACGGTTGGCGCCTGTGGGTTGCAATTGCGGACGTCTCGCACTATGTGCGGACCGGCTCTGCCTTAGATCGCGAGGCGCGCAAACGCGGCACCTCGGTATATTTTCCCGAGCGCGTAATTCCCATGTTGCCCGAGCGGCTGTCTAACCAACTGTGCTCGCTGCAACCTAATGTAGATCGACTATGTATGGTTTGTGAATTGTTCGTGTCCAAAGACGGCGAGTTAAAGCGTCATACATTTTATGACGCCATACTTTGTTCGGCCGCCAGGCTCACGTACCATGAAGTCCAGCAAATACTTTATCAAAAGGACAACAAGGCGCGAGCCAGGCATCGGCATTTACTCCCTCATCTGGAAAGTTTGCAAGCTGTATACAGCGCCTTGCGTAAACAGCGCAGCAAGCGTGGCACGCTTGATTTTGAAACACAGGAAACCGTTTTTCATTTTGATCAACGTAAAAAGATAAACGCCATTTTTCCGCGTGAACGCTATCAGGCGCACATGATCATTGAAGAATGCATGATAAGCGCGAACGTCGCTGCGGCCCAATTCATCGTCAAGCGAAAACTGCCAGTGCTATTTCGAGTGCATGACGTCCCAACTGCTGAAAAATTAAGAGACGTTAGAGAATTTCTACAATCGCTTGGCATCGGGTTTCCCAAATCCGGCAAGCCCAAGCCGAGTGACTATATGTCCGTGATTAAGAAAATCCGCAATCGCAAAGATCGGCACGTAATAGAAATGATTTTATTACGATCATTGGCCCAAGCGACGTATATCCCTGACAACGTTGGTCATTTTGGACTGGCGTTGCCTTTATATACACATTTCACCTCGCCGATACGGCGTTATCCTGATCTGCTTGTGCACCGCACGATTCGTCATTTAATCGCTGGACAAAGCAAGCGTTCATTCCCGATTTCTCGCAATGACTTACTGATTTTGGGTCAGGAGTGCTCAATGTGCGAACGCCGGGCGGACGATGCGACCCGCGACGTTGAAGCATGGTTAAAATGCGAATACATGCTGGATAAATTAGGGCAACAGTATTTTGGCATCATCAGTTCAGTTACCACCTTTGGATTTTTTGTGACGCTAAATGAGATTTTTGTAGAAGGGTTGGTGCACGTTACGGCGTTAAGGAATGACTACTACCATTTTGACGAACCATCGCATTGTTTATTTGGTGAGCGCAGTAAAAAACGCTACTGTTTGGGTGACGTGGTCAAAGTAATAGTCGCACGCGTGAGCCTGGACGAGCGCAAAATAGATTTTGTGTTAGTCGGATCCACGCCAGACAAGCAACGCAAATCCGGCAAACCGAAGTCGAATAAACGCAAACAGCGTTAGCCGTGGTGTCCAGCGTTAGTTGTACTACCCGTGAAGAACATCTCTTATGGCCTATACAGTTGTCTTGCGGCAATTCGGCAACGTCCGTTTCACATTAAAGAAGCGTACTTGCTAAAAGCGCGTCAGGACAAACGTATTCAAGAGATTCAGGACGAGCTCTTGCGCGCCAACGTAGCGTATCGGTTTGTTACCAAAAAAGAGCTCCAGTGCATAAGCGGGAATGGCAATCACCAGGGCGTCGCTATCATTTACCGGCATTTACAAGCCACCAGTGAGGCCGGGTTTCTCGAATACTGCGCGAATGCTCGGCATTCCCTGCTGCTGCTCGTGCTTGATCAAATTGTTGATCCACACAATCTGGGCGCGTGTTTAAGGGTTGCCGAGGCCGCTGGCGCGAATGCGGTAATTGGTGTCCAGAGAAGATCCGCGCCGCTTACTCCAACGGTGCGCAAAGTATCCTGTGGTGCGGCGGAGCGCGTGCCATTCATCGTTACCAAAAATCTCACGCGCTACTTAAAAGAGCTGCAGCAATTAAGTATCTGGGTCTATGGTACCCAACTGACTGCCAAAAAATTGCTTTACAATGCAGATTTTTGCCGTTCCGCCGCTGTAGTCATAGGCAGCGAAGAAGCTGGCCTGCGCCGGCTCACAGCCTCCACCTGTGACGAGTTAGTGAGATTGCCGATGTGCGGTGAAATGGCCAGCTTAAATGCCGCCGTGGCAGCCGGCATCAGTCTGTTTGAAGCAGTGCGGCAAAGGTATACTGGTTGCTAAGATCTGCTGATTGCAGAACCTTATATAAGCAGCGGCTCAATTTACGAAGACGTAATCAACAGGCAGACCGTTCCTGCTGGGGTTGAATTGGCGGCATTACAGTTATGCGAGCGCAATCTGGCTTCTGGCAGCTCAGATATTCCAGTCTGACTGGTCGGCCTGACGGGCAGGCGATGAGACAGGCTTAATGTATTATCGCCGGCTTACAGGTTGCGGAGGGTCAGTCAGATTGGGCTGGCAATCGGTCTATTGCCAGCAGATTGCCACATACTACTATCCTTCCCCGGTACCACTTAGGCAGAACGCGGCAAGCTCAACCCCTATAAGACGGTCTTTGCTGGATTGACGCGCTGTTATCAGGCGGCGTGTCAGTGCATTTTCTCCGGGTTAGTTTGCCTCCTTTGCAAGGTCTTCGCACAAAAACGGATAACTTACAGGTATTAAGTTGCTTGCTATGACAACTTCGTGTACACTTCATCACCCTTGAAAACACATTCAACTCCTTGCCTCATTGCCATGCGCTTGGCGAGAGGCTGTTAACCATAAGGGGGACGTAATGCGTCACTACGAAATAATATTTCTGGTACATCCTGACCAGAGCGGTCAAGTGCCTGCTATGATAGCGCGCTATCGTTCAATTATTGAGCGGGAAGGTGGGGGCAAGATTCACAGATTAGAAGACTGGGGGCGTTTACAACTGTCCTATCCAATCCAAAAAGTGCATAAAGCTCACTATGTATTGATGAACGTTGAATGCGGGCAGGATATTTTATCTGAGATGAACAGCGCTTTTCGCTTCAACGATGCGGTTATTCGTAATATGGTGATCGCGATGAAAAAAGCGGTGACCGAATTTTCGCCGATGATGAAAATTGTTGAAAAAGAAAAGGCCGAAAACGAAAAGCAGGACAGCTTAGCAGAACCGCCGCTGCCTGAAAAAACGCATGACGATGCCGAAGCAAGTGCCGAGGTATCAAAGCAAAGTCCGACCAAAAAAGACGGTGCAGCATCAACGGAAAGTGCCGATGATGCAACCGAGATAACGACTTAAAGGACATTTTGATATGGCGTACTATTTTCGCAGGAGGAGATATTGTCGCTTCACGGAAGAGGGCATAGAAGAAATCGACTACAAAGACGTTGAATTACTTAAGGACTTCATTACTGAGACGGGTAAAATTATCCCGAGTAGAGTAACTGGCACCAAAGCGAGATATCAACGACAGTTGTCAAGTGCGATCAAGCGTGCCCGCTATGTTGCATTACTGCCGTACAGTGATCAGCATTAAGTATTTTTATAAGTATCTTTATAGATAGCGGCAGTTAGCCATGCGTTCTTTGGCGCGCTTTATTTTATCTGGTCCTTTTCAGGCCGTTACCGTGGTGCTTGCCTTCGCCTTGTTATCCTTGCCCATTCCCTTCCTGATTATCTTTAGCGGCGCCGCGCTTACGCTAATTACATTACACATGGGTTTTAGAGAAGGTCTTAAGGTTTT
Organism: Gammaproteobacteria bacterium; assembly: GCA_963422595.1. Taxonomy (GTDB): domain Bacteria; phylum Pseudomonadota; class Gammaproteobacteria; order UBA4575; family UBA4575. The sequence goes on along the minus strand of OY730298.1, from coordinate 61,211 downwards.
ATTAATTTGCCTGTCGTTGATTGCCGTGAGCGGGTTTTTCGTTTTTGGCAGCATCACGACAGGTCCCTTAATGGCATGGCTATCCATCGTATTGCTTGCCATGGTATATCGCAAAACTCAATCCCTGAATCTAACGCTACAGGCGTTGACGATTTTTGGTGTGATTGTTACTGTACTCATTGCCATCACGATACCGGATCTTCAGGCGCGCTGGTTACATTACCTCCAGAATTTATTGGAGGTAATTGAAAAGCAACCATTATTTCAAGGCATGTTGGAAAATTCGCAACTTAATGCTGAGCAAGTAAGGCGATATTTGCCGGCAATTGCATCCGTAATGATGGGTAGTTTAATGAGTTTATATATGCTGACGATGAGCCTGACGTTGTTTTTAGGTCGTTGGTGGCACAGTTTGCAGGACCATACCCAAGCTTTTCGGCAGGAATTTATTACCCTAAGATTAGGCAAGGTACTGGCCGCACTGGCGGTGTTATTGGTACTGGCGGCATTGGTCATTCAGCATACCATGTTTTGGCAGTTGGCACTGGTATGTCTTAGCATGTTCTCGCTACAGGGAATTGCGGTTGCGCATGCTATCTTGGGACAGTTCTCTCATTCAGCACTTGGATTCGTGGCAATATATGGGTTGCTCTTCATTGCCGCTCCACAAATGCTGATAGCGTTATCCGCCTTCGGCGTGCTAGACACATTTTTTGATTTTAGGGTGCGGTTTGTAAAACAAATGCGTTAGATTTGTGATTAACCGATCTTTTTAATTTGCACATGAGACAATAGAGAGACAAAATGGAAGTTATTTTACTTACGAAAGTCGCCAATCTTGGTGATTTAGGCGAAAAGGTTAACGTGCGTCCGGGATATGCGCGTAACTTTCTTATTCCAGGCGGCAAGGCCAGATTTGCCACTGCGGAGAATTTGGCCGAATTTGAAGCGCGTCATGCCGAGCTTCAAAAAATGGCGGCTGACTCGTTAACTTCATCCCAAGCGCGCAAATCCGAGCTTGATGGACTTAAAATTACTATTGCGGCGAGATCCACGAGTGAAGGTAAATTGTTTGGTTCGGTGGGCGCCGCAGATATCGCCGATGCGCTCAAGCAAGCCGGCAAAGCCGTTACCAGGAAAGAAATAAGCATGCCTTCGGGCGTTTTCAGGCACGTGGGTGAATATCAAGTGGAGCTACACTTGCATACCGAAGTGAATGCCACGATAACGTTGGAAATTGTCGGCGAAGAGTAGTGGCTCTATATTTTATAGTTATAGAAATTATTGTATTTATACAAGCATATTTTTTAATTAATAGCAGTGGCTGAAGCAACCAAGATCAGTACTGATTACAATACCGTGAACGTGGAGAGCTTGCGCACGCCTCCACATTCGCTGGAGGCCGAACAAGCTGTATTGGGGGGCTTGATTTTAGACAACTCCGCATGGGACCAGGTGGCGGACAAGCTCAATGAAAATGATTTTAATCTGCTTGATCACCGCCTTATTTTTCGTGCTATAGACGAACTCGTCGAAAAACGTCAGCCTTTTGACGTGCTTACTCTGTCTGATTTATTACGTCAGAAAAGCGAAATAGCGGATACCAACGTGCTCGCATATCTGGGCACCCTTGCGAATGACACGCCTAGTGCGGCGAGCGTCAAGGCCTATGCGAATATCGTAAGAGAAAAATCTATTCTGCGGCAATTAATTCAAACTGGCGGCGAGATTGCGGAGAGCGGGCTGGCTCCAGAGGGAAGAAACATCGACCAGCTGCTGGATGAAGCTGAAAAAAAGATTTTTCAAATCACCGATCGTAGCGTGCAGACTGGGGCAGGTTTCGTCAATATCAAATCGTTACTGAAGACCACCATTGAGCAAATTGACGAGTTGTTTGAACGTGACAGCCATATCACTGGTCTGCCCAGTGGTTTTGACGAATTTGACGAAAAGACCGCAGGCTTGCAAGACGGCGAACTGATCATCGTGGCTGGTCGTCCCTCTATGGGTAAAACCAGTTTCGCGATGAATATCGTGGAATACGCTGCGCTGCGGGCGAATGCATGCGTGGCAATTTTCAGTATGGAAATGCCGGCTCGTTCGCTGACCATGCGCATGTTGTCTTCCATGGGGCGCATTGATCAACAGCGCGTGCGCACTGGCAAGCTGAACGATAACGATTGGCCGCGTCTGACCAGTGCCGTATCCATGCTATCGGAAGTAAATTTATTCGTTGACGATTCCGCGGCGCTATCGCCGACCGAGCTACGCGCGCGCGCGCGCCGCCTGAAGCGCGAGCATGGCTTGTCGTTAATCGTCGTGGATTATCTGCAACTGATGAAAATCGCTGGCACCTCTGAAAATCGCGCCACCGAAATTTCCGAAATATCGCGTTCCCTGAAAGCACTCGCCAAAGAACTAAGCGTGCCAGTTGTGGCATTGTCACAGCTGAATCGGAGTTTGGAGCAACGCACCGACAAGCGGCCGGTGATGTCTGATTTACGTGAATCTGGTGCTATCGAGCAAGACGCTGACTTGATTGTATTTATTTATCGTGATGAGGTGTATAACGAAGATTCCCCGGATCAGGGCACCGCTGAAATCATTGTAGCGAAGCAACGCAATGGGCCGATATTCAAAGCGCGGCTTACGTTTTTAGGTCAATACACACGGTTTGAGAATTATATTCCCGAGGCACGTAGTGGCGAGAGCTTTGCATGAGGCGGTTGGCGTATGTACTGATTAATCTTTCCCATCTTAACGGCAATTTCGCTATTGTCAGGGAAGTGGCGCCGTGTGCGAAGATAATGGCGGTGGTCAAGGCGGATGCGTATGGGCATGGCATGCTGGAAGTGTGCAGGCGTTTAACTGCAGCGGACGCCTTTGCGGTAGCGTGCGTGGACGAGGCGTTGGAGTTACGTGATAGCGGCGTAGCGAAGCCGATACTGGTGTTGCAGGGGTTCAACGGAGCGGCGGAACTACGCTGCGCTATGCGGCGCAAAATTCAAGTCGTCATTCATCAGTGGGAGCAGCTCGAACTGTTGCGAGGCGTTGCGTTCACCCATGCTATGGAGGTGTGTATCAAGCTTGATACCGGCATGCACCGACTCGGTTTTGAAGCTGCGCGATTCAGGCAAGTTGCGGCGCAGCTGGAATCGATTCTGCCGCCCAAGTCGAATATTAGCGTGATGACTCATCTGGCTTGCGCGGAGCAAGTGGACAGTCCCGCCACGTCGCGTCAACTGCATCATTTTGATCAGGCCCTGGTTGATTATTACGGTAGTCAAAGCATTGCCAACTCCGCCGGTATTCTGGCCTGGCCATCCAGTCATCGTGATTGGGTGCGTCCCGGCCTTATGCTCTATGGGGTAAGCCCCTTTACCGGTGCTACCAACGCCGCGTCTGCTGAGCTACGCCCGGTGATGAGCTTTCGCGCCCCTCTCATTGCCATCAAAACCTGTTTGCAGGGAGACACCATTGGATATGGCGGCGAGTATCGCTGTCCCCGCGACATGACCATAGGGGTAGTGGCAGCCGGCTATGCAGATGGCTATCCACGGCACTTGCGCGAACCCCCCCGGCTATCTATCCGCGGTCAACCCGTTACCTTGGTTGGGCGCGTCTCTATGGATATGCTTACCGTAAATCTGAGTGCGGCGCAGGCGCGAATAGGCGATGAAGTAGAACTTTGGGGAAGCGAGATTAACGTGGCGCAAACTGCTGAGTGCGCGCAGACCATAAGCTACGAACTACTGTGTGCTGCTGGCAATGTCGTACATAGGCGATACATAGAGTAATGATCTTTGACGTGCCGAAAATTTTCCTGATACGAGGCCGTGATCCATTTGGCAACCGCAGCTGATTGTACGGTGAAAAGCAAAAGCTACGGTACCTTTTCAGGTGCACTTTTCTTTTGCATATTCTGGAGAATCCAGAGAGAATCTTATTCCAAGCATTTTCTATAAATGTAACATACTATATATCATGTCAACGGATAAAATTTGGCTAAAAAGCTATCCGCCAGGCGTGCCTGAATGTACGCAACTCGATCAATATAAATCTTTAGCGCACATGTTCGATGAGTGCGCCGAGCGTTATAGCCGGCTCCCGGCTTTCGCCAATCTGGGCGCAGCAATGAGTTTTGCTGAACTCAACGTAGAAAGCTATAACTTCGCCGCGTACCTGCAAACGGAGTTGGGTTTGCGGAAAGGCGATCGGGTAGCCATCATGTTGCCCAATCTTTTGCAGTTTCCCATCGCACTATACGGAATCTTGCGCGCCGGCCTGGTCGTGGTCGCTATCAATCCTCTCTATACCTCTCGTGAGATCCGACATCATCTGCGGGACTCTGGTGCTAAGGCCATTGTGATTCTGGAAAACTTTGCCAACGTGCTGGCGGAAGTAATAGAGGACACGCCGATAAAAAAGGTGATTCTTGCGCGCGTGGGAGATTTACTTGGTTTTCCGAAGTCCGTGATTTTTAATTTTGTATTGAAATATGTGCGCCGCAAAATTCCACAGTATAAACTGGATAGAGTCGTACTTTTCAGGCGAGTCCTCGCCATTGGTCAGCAAAAGCAACTCGTCAAACCGCAGCTCATGCAAGACGACCTTGCGTTTTTGCAATTTACCGGTGGCACCACAGGCTTGGCGAAAGGTGCCATGCTGACGCATGGCAACTTGCTTGCCAACATCTCTCAGGCAGAGGCTTGGTTCAGGCCGATATTTGAAGAGGGCAAGGAAGTAGTAATCACGGCTTTGCCGCTTTATCACATTTTTGCACTGACCGCGAACTGCTTTTTGTTCACCCGTATCGGAGGGTTGAATTATTTGATTACCAACCCACGTGATATGCAAGGCTTTATCAGGGAATTAGGCAAGGTCAGATTTTCCGTGATAACCGGCGTCAATACCCTTTTCAATGGCCTGTTGAACACCGATGGTTTCGCCAAATTGGATTTCTCACGTCTCAACATCACTTTGGGTGGTGGTATGGCGGTGCAGGAAGCGGTGGCGCAGGATTGGCATCGGGTTACCAGCTGCGTGCTGGCCGAAGCCTATGGTTTAACCGAGGCTTCGCCTGCGGTAACCATCAACCCGCACGATTTGGAAAAATATAACGGCAGCATCGGTCTGCCGATTCCAAATACGGAGATATCGATCCAGGATGATGGCGGCAAGCATCTTGAGATTGGAGAGATTGGTGAGCTTTGCGTACGTGGACCACAGGTGATGAAAGGTTATTGGAAGCGTCCGGATGCGACCAGAGAAGTTTTAAGCGATACTGGATGGTTGCGGACTGGTGATGTAGCGGTGCTTGACGAGCAGGGTTTCGTGCGTATCGTGGATCGTAAAAAAGACATGATTTTGGTATCCGGATTCAACGTTTACCCCAATGAAATCGAAAACGTAGTGGCGGCGCACCCTGGGGTTCTGGAAGTAGTCGCGGTTGGCGTAGACGGTGCGGAGTCCGGCGAAGTCGTAAAGCTTTTTATCGTCAGGAAAGATCCGACGCTGACGGCGGAAGACGTTTTAGGGTATTGCAAAAGCCGTCTGACCCGTTACAAATGGCCTAAGCATATCGAATTTCGCGCACAACTACCCAAGACGAACGTTGGCAAAATTCTGCGTCGCGTGCTGCGAGATGAGCACCAGGGGCAATAGCGTCCTTCGGATATCCTGCGGATATTGGTTGGGGCGTGGGAACGTCTTAGTGCTGCCTTTAGCAGCATGTTTCTTTGATTGATGGATCGGGAAACTCAATCAGCCAGGAAAATAGCTACTAAAATCAGCAGGAAGCCAAAAAAATCCTGGTAATCTTTACTGTATATCACTTCCAGACCCATTTCTCTGCATTTATCTTTCATATTAAAAAAATACCTCGGGTCAGTCCATGCGGCGGTAATGATCCTCAACATATTTCTGAATAATGTCTTGAAATTGCTGCGCGATATCCGCCCCTTTGAGAGTGGTGGACTTATTTCCATCTATATAAACTGGCGCCACAGGTGCTTCGCCGCTACCGGGTAGGCTAATGCCTATATTGGCGTATTTGCTCTCGCCTGGGCCGTTCACCACGCAGCCCATCACCGCGACGCTCATTTCCTCAACTCCTTGATAGTGCCGTTTCCAGTCTGGCATTTGCGCTTGTAAATAATTTTGAATGTCGGCAGCCAGACGTTGAAAGTAATCGCTGGTAGTGCGCCCACAGCCAGGGCATGAAGTTACCAACGGCATGAACGAACGTAAGCCCATGGTCTGTAAAATTTGCTGTGCCACGAGCACTTCTGCGGCGCGATCCCCGCCCGGTGCGGGCGTCAGCGAAATACGGATCGTATCGCCAATGCCTTCTTGTAGCAGCACCGACAGTGCCGCTGTGGAGGCTACTATACCTTTACTACCCATGCCGGCTTCGGTTAAACCCAAATGCAGGGCATAACCACAGCTTGCAGCCAGATCCCGATAAACCTTGATCAACGCCTGCACCTCACTGAGTTTACAGGACAAGATAATCTTGTTATGCGCCAGCCCAATTTGTTCGGCAAGTGCGGCACTGTCTATGGCGGACGTAATGAGAGTATCATGTATTACATCTTCCAATGGTTTCGGTTGTAGCAATGATGAATTTTTATCCAGTTTTTTTGCGAGTAAGTCTTGGTCCAGACTGCCCCAGTTTACGCCGATGCGCACAGGCTTGCTGTATAGACATGCGATTTCGATGATTTCACTAAATTGTTTGCCGTGTAAATTACCTTGACCTACGTTACCCGGGTTAATACGGTATTTATCTAATGAGCGCGCACATTCCGGGTATTTTTTTAATAAACGGTTACCATTGAAATGAAAATCTCCGACCAAAGGCACATTGATAGCCTTGCGTAACAAACGTTCGCGTATTACCGGCACTGCCTGAGCAGCTGCTTTATTATTGACTGTGATACGCACAATCTCCGATCCCGCATTTGCCAGCGATGCAACTTGTTCAACGGTTTTGGTAACATCAGCGGTATCGGTATTGGTCATGGATTGCACCACGATAGGAGATGTCCCCCCTACGGTGACCTCTCCCACTTGAACTGCTATGCTTTTACGTCTGGCATTCATGGAGATGGATTTTGAGATATGGTTTTGGTGAAGCTGTTTGTAACGTTGATCCGGTCATTATGGTAACTCATCCTTGCCCGTATTACGGTTAGAATTGGCCTGTTGAGAACCGAAAATACGCAAATTTTAAAATACAACATGTACTGGCAGGATAAACTTACGCTGCGCTCTTTCGGGAGAGGCACTTACGAGATCAGCCAAAATATTGAAACTATGATTCAACGCTCGGGAGTGCGACAAGGCCTGTGTCACCTGTTCATCCACCATACCAGCGCATCGCTTATTTTGTGTGAAAATGCCGATCCTGCGGTACGTCAGGATTTGGAGACTTTCATGGCCAGATTGAGCCCGGATGGTGACCCTATGTTTACGCATCGGGCCGAAGGTGCGGATGACATGCCCGCGCATATCCGTTCCGTGCTTACGCAAACCGAGCTGAGCGTGCCCGTGGCCAACGGATCTTCGGCCATGGGAACCTGGCAAGGAATCTATTTATGGGAACATCGCACGCTGCCGCACCATAGACAGATTACTGTCACCATCCATGGCGAATAGTAGCTTGCGTTATGCGCACCTTTGCTAAAATTCGTTGCGTCACGTTTGACCTGGATGACACGCTATGGCCTTGTGAGCCTACTATCTCGAATGCCGAACAGGTTTTGTATACCTGGCTTGAAGACCACTATCCCCGCGTTACACGCAAGTACCCGTTGGAGACGCTAAAAAAACAACGTGCCGCATATGGCAAAGCGCATCCCGAGCTTGCTCACGATGTTACGGAGCTACGCCGACAGTCGTTGGCTAAACTTGCTGAAGAATTTGGTTATCCCCATCAGATGGCAAGGGATGGCTTGGCGTTGTTTCACAAATTTAGGAACAAAGTTAATTTTTTTGATGATGCTTTTACGACCATAGAGCGTCTTAAAAATCACTTTAAGATTGGAGCCATAACTAATGGCAATGCCGATCTTGCCGCCATTGGTATAAGTGAAAAGTTTGACTTTGTGGTTACTGCCGAAAAGGTAGGCGTGATGAAACCGAATGGAAAAATTTTCCAATATGCGCAGCATAAAGCGCAACTTGAGCGCCATGAAATGCTATTCGTTGGAGATACACCTGATGCAGACGTGTTAGGGGCACAAAGGAGTGGCTGGCGAGCAATCTGGTTTAATCCGCATAAAACACAATGGTTAAAAGATGTAAAACCCGATGCGGAAATCCATAAACTTAGTCAGCTGCCGACTCTTTTGTTAGGTTCTGCAAAGTAACCGAAGAATAAACGTGCGAACACTAATGGAGACTATAAATGCCTGAACTGGATATTGAACAACGTGTTAAAAACCTTGAGCGCACTGTAAAAATAGTACGTATAGCCATTATTGTCTTTGTGGGATTTTTGCTTTACGACGTTATATCGCAGGATACTGGTTCCGACATCATATTTGCCGACAAAATAAGAGCCAGAGAATTCATACTGATGGGCCCCGGAGATCAACCGATGGGGCATTGGGACTATAGGGAAACCGATGGTTTGAAGATGTACTCCAAAAATGGTGATCATATCGTGCTTACGCCTGATGCTGTCACCTTTTATGAAGATAGGTTGAATCCGGTTGCGACGTCAAAATACGATTAAAATCCGCCTCGCAGCGCGCGTGATTTGTAAACGGACTTATATGATCAAATCATCTCGTGACCGCGCCGTTGAGTTACTCAACCAAAACAATAAATTCAGATTAATGCGCACCGGGTTAATGTGCTGGTGTATATATCCAGGAGCTGGTTTAAGAGGATTGCTTCAGGGATTAATATAACGTGCGTTTCGGCCAACAGCGGTCATTTACGGCATTAATGGCGCCCCGAGCAGGAGTCGAACCTGCGGCCTTCCCCTTAGGAGGGGGACGCTCTATCCGGCTGAGCTATCGGGGCATTTATAATTACTTTCTCCCATCTACATTCTATAATAGCTTTTGAGCGGACAACTTTGGCGTAATTTCTATAATATCCGGCATAAGAAAATTACTGATAGGGAAATAGCAGGTTATCCTTCAATATATGCCATGCAAGCCAGTATAAAAAACCCGTTACATGCAAACGCTTGCCAGACTATAGGTATTTGCAATAATCAGATACAGTGAGTGGCATGGTCTGTTTGCGCGCAGTGTTCATCTGCCATTGTAGAGCAATGGTTATGTGCTGATGCTTGGTGCCGGGAGAGAGACTCGAACTCTCACTCTGTTTCCAGAACCGGATTTTGAGTCCGGCGCGTCTACCGATTTCGCCATCCCGGCGTATTCTCGTGCAGTGTAACGTAAATTACCACGCTGGCAACATTGTAGCTTTCCGATAGAATTATTTAACCAAATTGTGAATCTTAGCCAGTTTGATTATCAGTTGCCTGAAGAATTGATCGCTCAATTTCCATTGCCTGAGCGCACCGCCGGTAAATTGTTACATTTTGTTTCACATCAGGCGGATTTTAATGATTTGAAGTTTATTGATTTGCCGCATTTGTTACGCAAGGGGGATTTATTGGTGTTCAATAACACGCAAGTCATTCCGGCACGTTTGCATGGTAGGAAAGAGTCAGGAGGTAAAGTCGAATTTTTACTGGAGCGCGTACTCGGTGCCTACACTGTATTAGCGCAACTAAAGGCAAGCAGAGCCCTTGGGCTGGGGACAAAGCTGATTTTTGGACATGACGTCATAGCCGAAGTTAAAAGCCGGCAAGATGGTTTTTTTATTTTACAGTTTGAGCATGCAACGGAATTTGAGAGGTTGTTAGAAAAATTTGGACAAACTCCACTGCCGCCTTACATGCAGCGGATCCCAGAGCGAGAAGACGCGGAACGCTACCAGACCGTTTACGCGAGGCACAAAGGTGCTGTGGCAGCACCGACGGCAGGTTTGCACTTTGATTTGCTGATGCTTAAGCGGTTACAGCAACAGGGAGTGAAGTGCGCCTATGTCACGCTGCACATCGGCGCCGGCACTTTTCAACCGGTACGTGCAAATGAGATTGAAGACCACGTCATTCACGCTGAACGAATGAGTTTATCGCAGCGTGTTTGTAATCAGGTGCTGAATTGTAGAAGGCGGGGTGGTCGTGTGATTGCAGTGGGAACAACCGCGGTGCGCGCATTAGAATCAGCAGCCCAAGCGAATAGCATACAGCCCTATGAAGGGGACACGAGGTTGTTTATTTATCCTGGATTTAAGTTTAAGGTCGTGGATGCGCTGGTCACTAATTTTCATTTGCCAAAGTCCACACTACTTATGCTGGTATGCGCGTTTGCAGGCCGGGCAACAACTTTGTCGGCTTATCGGCATGCCGTTGCTAAACGCTATCGATTTTATAGCTATGGCGACGCCATGCTCATTGAGCGATGAAAATAATTTACCAAAGCGGGACACCATGCAATTTAAAATTCACGCCACGGACGGTAATGCGCGCGTAGGGCATCTAAGCCTCAGGCACGGGAACGTGGACACGCCCACATTTATGCCGGTGGGCACCTACGGTACGGTAAAAGCGATGACCCCAGAGGAATTGCGGGACGTTGGTGCTCAAATAGTTTTAGGCAATACTTTCCACCTCATGCTACGACCTGGTATGGAAGTCATTCATCAACACCGCGGGCTGCATAACTTTATGCAATGGCAAGGGCCGATCCTGACGGATTCAGGTGGTTATCAAGTGTTTAGTCTGGCGAAAATGCGTAAGATGACGATAGCAGGCGTTACCTTCCAATCGCCTGTGGACGGCGCCAAGGTTTTTTTAAGTCCTGAATTGGCCATTGAGATTCAACAGCAACTCGCCGCCGATATCTGTATGGTGTTAGATGAATGTACCTCATATCCTGCGACTTACCATCAGGCGCAGGCATCCATGCGATTATCCCTGAATTGGGCACGCCGCTGTAAAGATGCTCATAACTCTCGCAAGAGTGCTTTATTTGGTATTGTTCAGGGGGGGATGTATGCGAATTTACGTAAACAGTGTGCGTCTGAATTAGTTGATATTGGCTTCGATGGTTATGCTATAGGGGGATTGTCGGTGGGTGAGCAGCCACGCGAACGCACCGCAATGCTCAAAGCGTCTATTCCCTGTTTGCCACGGGAAAAGCCATGTTATTTAATGGGCGTTGGCAAGCCCGAAGATATTATTGAAGCGGTGCAACAGGGTGTGGACATGTTTGATTGCGTGATCCCCACGCGCAATGCGCGTACCGGGTTTCTATACACTCGTTATGGCCTGTTGCGTATCAGAAATAATCGTTATAAGGAAGATACGCGCCCTATTGATGAAAATTGTGCTTGCTATACTTGTCAACGCTACTCACGTTCTTATCTAAGGCATTTAGACAAATGTGGTGAAATTCTGGGGATACGCCTGAACACTATTCATAATTTGTATTACTATCAAACTTTAATGCAGGAACTGCGCAAGGCTATATCTGGTGGCAAACTAACGGAATATTGCAGAGATTTTTACCACTTGCGGTCACACGCAGCAGCGACTGTGGCATAATATATTGCCGCAGTGTTTGAAAGAGCCTGGAACAAGTATATCCAATGCCTTTTAGAGTGTGGAGAAAGGCAATGCACTTGATAATATAATCAGGGTTTACGTCCCTCAATTTGCAGGTGCATGAACAAATTGTAAGCTGGACCAATACATGCTGGTACCACAGGAACCTATGAATTGATCAGAGGCTTCTTAAAGATACGATAACTAAAAAAAGAGTTTTATGTTTTTAATATCTAATGCTATGGCTGAAAGTGCGCCGACTGCGTCGGGTGGAAACTATGAGATATTTATCATGATCGCGATTTTTTTCGCGATCATGTATTTCATGATTATTCGACCACAAAGAAGGCGTCAAAAAGAACATCAAAAGCTTATTAGTTCACTCTCCAAGGGCGATGAAGTAGTTACCTCAGGTGGGATGTTGGGCAAGATTCTAAAAGTAGGGGACAACTCAATTAAAATCGAAATTGCTGAAGGCACTGCAGTCAAGTTACAGAAAGGCTCGATTTCTTCTGTATTGCCCAAAGGGTCGCTAAAGAATGATTAATCCCGGCAACTTCATGATTTCACCAATCTAAAAAGTCATTTGATAAAGCCAGACACGCGACTGTGGTGCCATTGAATCAATACTCGTTGTGGAAGTATCTGCTTATTTTATCTGTCATTGTGGTAATGGCGTTATATGCTATGCCGAATTTATATCCAAACGTTCCTGCCGTTCAGGTTTCACATGATTCCGGGGAACTGGGTAAGGGAGCGCTTAGTGTTCTGCAACGGGCATTACAAGAGAAAGGCATAGAGATTCGAGGGGAGGAGCAACAAAGTAATAAAATTTTATTGCGGTTTTCCGATACCGAACAGCAACTGCGAGCTTCCGAGATAAGCAAAAATGCCTTAGATGGGCGACATATTGTTGCGCTGAACCTTGCACCGGCGACACCATGGTGGTTGCGCGCCTTGGGCGCGTCACCGATGAATCTGGGCCTGGATCTGCGAGGCGGGGTTCATTTCTTATTGGAAGTCGATATGGTAGCCGCCATCGAAAAGGCAATGGACAACTACGTCTCTTCATTTCGGATCACTCTGCGCGAAGCCAGGCTAAAACGCTTTTCGGTCAGTCGAGATAAAAGCGCGGTACAGGTGAAGTTCGTAGACGTGGAAAGTAGGGTAGCAGGCTTGGATGCTCTTAATAAGGAGTATGGTAACGAACTGAATTTTGTAGAGAAAGAGAATGGTGGTAGTTATTTTCTGAAAGGAGAAATTAGTCAGGAAGCGGCTGGAGAAATCCAGCGCTTGGCGATACAGCAAAACATCCAAACGTTACGCAATCGGGTAAATGAACTTGGTGTCGCCGAGCCCGTGATTCAGCAGCAGGGGGCAAAGCGCATTGTGGTACAACTCCCTGGTGTGCAGGATACTGCACAGGCCAAAGAGATTTTAGGCGCAACTGCAACCATTGAATTTCGCATGGTGGATGAGCACAATGATCCATTTCGGGCAGCAGAAACCGGGCGAATTCCAGTAGGTTCTCTACTTTATTACGAACGTGATAGTAAAAACCCGATCCTGCTGAAGCGTACCGTCATGTTAACTGGTGACTCTATTATTAATGCCAATTCCGGCTTTGATGAAAATGGACTGCCCGCGGTAATTATTACGCTGGATGGTAAGGGCGCAAGTCGATTTAGTAAAGTAACCGCCGAAAATATAAAAAAACTCATGGCAGTGGTTTTCATTGACAACAAGACTTTAGTGATTGACAAAAATGGTGAAAAAATAAGAAAGGCTGTAAAAACCGAAGAAGTGATCAATGTTGCGCGTATTCAGGAACAACTCAGTAAACGTTTCCAAATAGAAGGTTTAGACTCCACGCACGAAGCACTTAAATTATCATTATTACTGCGTGCAGGCGCATTAGCCGCGCCAGTGGAAATCGTTGAGGAGCGCACGGTTGGCCCTAGTCTTGGCAAGCAAAACATCGAACTGGGGAAAAAATCCATCATTGTTGGTTTTATTTTAGTAATGATTTTTATGGCACTTTATTACCGTATATTCGGCATCGCGGCAAATGTAGCTTTAACTGCAAACCTGATATTAATTATTGGCATTATGTCTTTAATTCCTGGTGCCACGCTTACGCTTCCGGGTATTGCTGGCATCGTACTCACGGTTGGTATGGCTGTAGATGCAAACGTCCTGATATTTGAACGTATCCGGGAAGAATTGCGTAATGGTAATTCTCCACAAGCGAGCATCCACTCTGGTTACAGCAAGGCACTTTCGACCATTGCTGATGCCAATATCACCACTTTAATTGCCGCAATTGTATTGTTTGTATTTGGCACCGGGCCGATTAAAGGTTTTGCGGTGACGTTATCGATAGGCATAATATGTTCCATGTTTACTTCCATTATGGGTACGCGCGCGCTTGTTAATTTGTATTACGGCAGTAAAAAGTCACCAACGCTTGCAGTCTGATGCAACTACTAAAAGACGAACTTAATATCGATTTTATGGGTAAGCGTAAACTTGCCTTAATAATCTCAGCTGTATTAATCGCTATTTCTATTACCTCAATGTTCATGCGCGGATTAGATTTAGGCATAGACTTCACAGGTGGCACCTTGGTTGAAGTAGGCTATCCGGAGACAGTAAGGCTGGAGACAGTACGGCAAGCCTTATCGGATAGTGGGCTTACTAACGCAGTTGTGCAGCACTTTGGGGCCACCAAAGACGTCTTGATTCGTTTGCCAGTGGCTGATGCAGATGCAGATAAGGCATCTCTCAGCAATCGTATAATTGATGCGCTTGCTGCTACTGGGGCGCCTGAGATGCGGCGTGTTGAGTTTGTTGGTCCGCAAGTGGGCGATGAATTGCGTGACAAGGGCGGTCTTGCAATGTTGTACGCACTGATTGGCATTCTTATTTACGTGGCATTGCGTTTCGAATGGCGCTTTTCGCTGGGCGCGGTCGCGGCCTTAATTCATGATGTAATTTTGGTATTGGGTTTTTTCGCCATTACACAAGTCGAGTTTGACCTAACGGTTCTGGCCGCGTTGCTGGCCGTCATTGGTTACTCACTTAACGACACCATTGTCGTGTTTGATAGAATTCGTGAGAGCTTTCGACGCATTCGCAGAGGCACCTCAGAAATCATTATTAATACCTCGATTAACCAAACGCTATCGCGGACCTTAATGACTTCTCTTACTACTTTGCTGGTATTGGTCGCGTTATTTTTATTCGGAGGAGAAGTTATTCACGCGTTCTCAATTGCTTTGATTGTAGGTGTGATTGTAGGCACCTATTCATCCATTTATATTGCGAGCTCTTCTTTACTAACGCTAGGTGTCAGCAGGAAAGATTTAATGCAAATTGAAAAAATCAACGTAAATGAAGACGGTAGCCAGGTCTAAGCACTAATTTTTTGTTGCTGCGCGTACCGCATTTAGCATTAAACGAAATATTTTGGGGTTGGCTGCGACAATGTCGCCAGCTTCCAAATATGAGTGGCCGCCGTGATGGTCGCCTACCAGCCCCCCGGCTTCCTGTATGATCAGGCAACCCGCGGCGATGTCCCAAATGTTAAGGTCAAATTCCCAAAATCCATCCAGGCGGCCGGCGGCCACATATGCCAAATCAAGCGCAGCCGATCCCGTGCAGCGTATACCGGCTGTTTGCAGCATAAATTTGCGCAACCCCTCAAGATAAGACTCGATGTTCTGATGTTCGCGAAAGGGATAACCTGTGCCTAATAATGCCCCTTCGAGGTCAATTAATTTCGACACTCTTATTTTTCGGTCATTTAATGTCGAGCCATTCCCTCGACTGGCGCAAAATAATTCGTCTTTGAAAGGGTCATAAATTACCCCTGTTTCTAAACGTTGTTGATGGCGTAAGGCAATCGACACAGAGTAGTGCGGAAAACCACGTAAATAATTTGTGGTGCCATCCAGCGGGTCAATAATCCATTGATATTCATCACCTTCACTGTGTCCACTTTCCTCCGCCAGAATTCCATGCTGTGGGTACGCGCGTCGTATTGTATTTATGATTTCCCATTCAGCAGAATGATCAATTTCACTTACAAAATCGTTTTTTTGTTTAGCCTGAACAGACACAGAGTCTACTCGTTCCATATTGCGAGAGATAACTTTGCCAGCCTTGCGCGCAGCTTTGATGGCGATATTTAAAACCGCTTGCATGAATATTTAGAGTTGAATGGTTGCCGGCTTGAAGTTAAGACAGCATAGCAAAAACTGTATACACTTTTGGGATAAGTTCCAGGAAAATTATCAATTACTAAATTTGTGAGCACTTCTAATCAGATTCATATCGTGCTTGTTGAACCCTCGCATCCAGGTAACATTGGCGCTGCGGCCAGGGCCGCCAAAACTATGGCAATTGAAAATTTAGTTTTAGTCAATCCAAAATCTTTTCCAGACAAACGGGCGACAGCACGCGCGGCAGGTGCAGTAGACGTGATAGATAGGGCAATAGTTTGTCGTAGCTTAAAGGAAGCGATTAATGGTTGCACTTTTATCGTTGGCACCAGTGCGCGTGCGCGGGGGTTGCCAGGTCCTGGAATTACACTGCGCGAATTAGGCAAAAAAGTCTGGCAGGAATTGCCACGGGGAAACGTTGCAGTTGTGTTTGGGCGAGAAAGTAGCGGGTTGTCAAATGCAGAATTAGATCTTTGTCAATATACAACTACTATTCCTGCCAACTGGGAATTTGGTTCATTAAATATTGCTGCGGCCGTACAAGTAGTCTGTTACGAAATTTTTATAGAGACGCTGGTACGAGCACCTTTGAACATCAGTGAGCAGAATGAACTCGCAACTTCGGACGAACTTGAACGGTTTTATCTACACTTGCAGGAAGTACTGTCAGATATAGAGTTTCTTGACCCGAAACAGCCCAGGTTATTAATGCGACGTCTGCGACATCTCTATAATCGTACCCATCTCACTCAAGTGGAAGTTAATGTCCTCAGGGGTATTTTAAGCTGTACTCAGAGATCCATCAAAAGTAAGTGATGCAGGTGTTCGCGCAGCTTGGATAGTAAGATGTTTAAGGCAACCACCATAAGCCCTCTAACCAAAGGGATAGTGTAGAGGCTAAATGCTACCCCTATAATACCCTACTAACTTACTAGGTTATTTGCTATAATGAAACCCTGTATAGAGGCTTAGTTTAATTTGAAGGGGGAAGGGTATCGGGTGATGAAACTCAGTACTAAAGGTCGATATGCTGTAACGGCGATGTTTGATATTGCGCTTCATAATAAAGGTCCGGTTTCCTTGTCTGATATTTCGCAGCGACAAGGAATTTCCCTGCCTTACCTGGAGCAGCTTTTCACATGTTTGCGTAAGCAGGGTTTAGTTAAGAGTACCCGTGGCCCAGGCGGTGGTTACTCACTAGCTATAGACTCGGAACAGATTGCCATCGCGGACGTAATTGAAGCCGTTGATGAGAGTGTTGATGCCACGCGTTGTGGAGGTAGCGCAAATTGTCAAAATCATGAACGTTGCTTAACACATGATCTATGGGAAAATTTGAGCGATCGAATTCGTGGTTATCTCTCAAGTATTAGTCTGGCACAGGCTGTAAGTGAAACACATGTGCGGGAAGTTGCGAATCGACAGGATCATCAAGCGCGCCCCGTAGAATTTGTTTAATTGAACTTATGCGAGGAACGAGCGGCGGCAAGTTTTATCCCTCGCGTGATACAAAATTTATGTAAGGATTAAAGGTGACAGACGTTAAATTACCAATTTATCTGGATTACAGTGCCACTACGCCGGTTGATGCTCGCGTGGCCAGGGTAATGGCGGAATGCTTAACGCGTGATGGCAACTATGGAAACCCGGCGTCCCGCAGTCATAGCTTTGGTTGGGATGCTGAAAGAAAAGTTGAAGAAGCGCGCCAACATGTAGCGGCGTTAATCAATTCAGACCCGAAAGAAATTATCTGGACCAGTGGAGCAACTGAGTCTGATAATTTAGCGATTAAAGGCGCAGCACATTTTTACCAGAAGAACGGCAAGCATATCATCACTTCTAAAACCGAACACAAAGCCGTGTTAGATACCTGTCGACAACTGGAGCGCGAAGGCTTTGCGGTAACTTATTTAGAACCGCATAGTTCTGGTCTTATTGATCCTGAATATCTGAAAGCGGCTATTCGGGAAGACACGATTCTGATTACGATCATGCACGTCAATAATGAAATCGGGGTCATTCAGGACATCAGGGCAATTGGCGAAATTGCCCGTAAGCATAAAATCATATTGCATGTTGATGCCGCACAGAGTCCCGGTAAAGCGCCAGTTGATCTGCAAGAGATGAAGATTGATCTAATGAGTTTATCGGCACACAAAGTTTATGGGCCAAAAGGTATTGGCGCTTTGTATGTACGCAGGAAACCACGGGTGCGTGTCGAGGCGCAAATGCACGGTGGCGGGCATGAGCGTGGTATGCGCTCAGGTACTTTAGCGACTCACCAGATTGTAGGTATGGGCGAGGCGTTCCGGATTGCTAAACAGGAAATGGCCTCAGATAACGAGCGCATTCGCACGCTAAGAAACAGGCTATTAAATGGCCTGAAAGATATTGAAGAAATTTATATCAATGGTGATTTGGAACAGCGGGTACCAGGAAATCTCAACGTCAGTTTCAATTTTATTGAAGGTGAAAGTTTAATCATGGCGCTTAAAGACATTGCAGTCTCGTCCGGTTCAGCATGTACAAGCGCGTCGTTGGAACCAAGTTATGTATTACGTGCATTAGGTCGTGATGATGAGCTTGCGCATAGTTCGATTCGATTCACGATTGGTCGGTTCACTACAGTGGAAGAAATAGACTATACCATTGAACTAATCAAAAACGCCGTAATTAAATTGCGCAATCTTTCCCCATTGTGGGAGATGCACCAGGATGGGGTGGATCTTAAGGCCGTGGAATGGGCGGCGCACTGACTACGCGGTTTAATTTTATTTGAAAAGAAAACAGGAGACGATAACCATGTCATACAGTGATAAAGTGTTGGATCACTATGAGAATCCACGTAACGTCGGATCGTTTGATAAGGGCGACCAAAATATTGGCACCGGTATGGTGGGTGCGCCTGCTTGTGGTGACGTAATGAAATTACAGATTAAAGTCAACACCAACGGTGTTATTGAAGACGCCAGGTTTAAGACTTACGGCTGTGGTTCGGCTATTGCTTCATCCAGCTTATTGACTGAATGGGTTAAAGGCAAAACGCTGGATCAGGCCAGCGAGATCAAAAATACAGATATTGCTGAAGAACTCGCATTACCGCCCGTGAAGATTCACTGTTCTGTCCTTGCTGAAGATGCGATTAAAGCCGCAATTAATGATCTCAAGACCAAAGCGGATGGAGCACTGCAAAAGAATAGTGCTTAAATAAGGCATAAGGTCATATTGAGGGATCAATCCAGTGTCGGTGTCACTAACTGAAAATGCGGCCAAACACGTGAAGACGTATCTTGAAAAACGCGGTAAGGGTGTAGGTGTACGCTTGGGTGTGAAGACTACTGGTTGCTCAGGAATGGCCTATACTATTGAATTCGCGGATCAAATAGAAGCCGAAGACCATGTTTTCGAGGATCAGGGCGTGAAAGTTATCGTCAACCCTAAAAGTATGGTGTATTTACACGGTACCGAATTAGATTTTGCGCGAGAAGGATTAAACGAAGGTTTTCGGTTTAAGAATCCTAACGAAAAAGATCGTTGTGGGTGCGGGGAGAGCTTTAGCGTGTAACTACCTTTACTGGTTTTGACCTTCCTGCGGCAATTGTCGCATATATACTCAAGTAATCATGAACATAGATATTTCTCGAAACTATTTCGAGCTGTTTGGATTTGCTGAAAGCTTTGATATTGATCAGGATACGTTGGCAGACAAATACTTGTTGTTTCAAAGTGCCTTGCATCCGGATCGTTTCGCCAATGCAAGCGATCGGGAGCGGCGTATAGCAGTACAAAGTACCGCCTTTATTAACGAGGCCTATACCACATTAAAAAGTGACCTAAAGCGAGCGCACTATTTGTTAAAGCTGAAAGATATCGAGTTCAACGCGGATACTGAAACTTCAGGCGATGCCGAATTTCTCGTGCGGCAAATGGAATTGCACGAGCGAGCAGAAGCAGCAGATGAGGCATCTGACCCAATAGTAGCTTTGGAAGAAGTATCACAAGAACTGAAACGACAGCGTGTACAGTTAATATCAGAATTTTCAGCCCAATATGCCGAAGGTAGTTTAGCCAGCGCTAAAGACACAGCGTTGAAGCTACAGTTTTATGAGAGATTGACCAGGCAAATAAAACAACAACAAGGAAAATATCAGGAAGAGCTTCTGTAAATAGCATATGGCATTGCTGCAAATATCAGAACCCGGCCAATCCGTGCTACCGCATCAGCGTCAGCTTGCAGCGGGAATCGATTTAGGCACCACTAATTCACTGGTGGCAACAGTACGTAATGGTCGCGCCGAGACTTTGGCAGATGAAAATGGCACACACATATTGCCATCTGTAGTGCGTTACACCAATAGTAATAGGGTCATGGTTGGTGCATCGGCGTTGGCGCATGCTACTACCGATCCACTTAACACACTTGCTTCAGTAAAACGAATTATAGGTAGATCCGTGAGGGATCTATCTACTTTACAGGGTTATCTACCATATCAGTTTGCGGATCAGGATAGTCAGAATAGTAATGTGCCGCGCATCGAAACCGCCGCAGGATCCATTACGCCTATAGAGGTATCCGCTGAAATCTTAAAAGCCTTGCGACATCGTGCTGAGGCCAGCCTTAGTGGCAGACTGTCGGGTGTTGTTATCACGGTTCCGGCGTATTTTGACGATGCTCAACGTCAGGCCACCAAAGATGCAGCCAGGCTTGCCAGTCTGAACGTATTTCGCCTACTTAACGAGCCGACTGCTGCCGCCGTTGCGTATGGCTTAGATCGGCAAGCGGAAGGTGTAACCGCGGTTTACGATTTAGGAGGCGGTACATTTGATATTTCGCTACTCAAACTCACCAGGGGCATATTTGAGGTACTGTCTACAGGGGGTGATACCGCACTGGGTGGCGATGACTTTGACCGCGAAATTGCCGCTTGGATTCTGCGGCAAGCAAAACTGAATGCTAACGATGATCATCAACTGATGCGCCGCGTAATGACAGAAGCGCGACGTGTAAAAGAGGCATTAACTAATGCGGATGAAGCACTAATCAATCTACAACTAAATGATGGATTACAGTTTGAAAAAAAAATAACCTGCCAGCAGTTTGTGCAACTGATAGAGCCCTATATAAAGAAAACCATCGCCTGGTGCCATAAAACGTTACGTGCTGCGGAGATTGAGACAATGGACGTTGAACATATTGTTATGGTAGGTGGTTCAACACGTATTCCTTATGTGCGGAATCAGGTAGAAAAGTTTTTTGGAAGACCGCCTCTGATAGAAATCGACGCAGACAAAGTTGTTGCAATTGGAGCCGCTCAACAGGCCGACGTATTGGCAGGGAACAGGCCTGACGAAGACCTGCTATTGCTTGACGTACTTCCGCTGTCCCTGGGTATTGAAACGATGGGCAACCTGGTTGAGAAAATTATCGAGCGGAACACCACCATCCCAGTGGCCAGGGCACAGGAATTTACAACGTTTAAAGACGGGCAAACTGCAATGCGTATCCACGTTTTGCAGGGAGAGCGTGAAAAGGTAGAAGATTGCCGTTCGTTAGCCACCTTTAACTTAACCGATATTCCGCCGCTGGTGGCAGGCGCGGCGCGTATCAAGGTCACCTTCCAGGTCGACGCGGACGGACTGCTTGGCGTAACTGCGGCAGAGGAAACCAGTGGCGCGCATGCCAGTGTTGAAGTAAAGCCGTCTTATGGACTTACTGATGCGGAGATTGAGAATATACTAAAGGATTGTTTTCAACATGCCGAAGAAGACATGCGCATAAGGCAACTGGCTGAACAGCAGGTTGAGGCAGATCGTGTATTAGAGGCATTACGTTCCGCGCTCGAAAAGGATGGAGATGAGTTATTATCCGAGCCAGAAAAAGCGAACATTGAACAAGCTAAAAATGTATTGGAAAGCGCACGTCAGGGAGATGATAGTGAATTGATTAAACGCGCCATTAAAAGTCTGGAACGTGAAAGCGAGATATTTATCATGCGTAGAATGAATCAAAGTGTGCAACGTGTGATGAAAGGACATCGGTTTGAAGAGTTTGAATAAAATCTGAAATATGCCAAAAATTATTTTTATGCCCCATGATGAAATTTGTCCGCAAGGCAAAGTGATTGAGGTTAAGTCGGGCACCAGCATTTGTAACGCTGCGCTTACCAATAACATTGAAATTGAGCATGCTTGTGAAAAATCATGTGCTTGTACGACCTGCCACGTCTATGTGCGCGAAGGATTAGATTCCCTTAACGAAGCCGAGGAGAATGAAGAAGACTATCTCGACAAGGCTTGGGGTTTAGAGCCTGATTCCCGATTGAGTTGCCAAGCCATCGTGGGTGCAGAAGATTTAGTGATTGAGATTCCTAAATACACTATTAACATGGTTTCTGAAAGTCATTAAAAATATATTATGTGTGCGCATACATCGTTACTACTGTTTACGCTGGTACTTATCACCCGGCTTTTGAATTATCAACGGGCTTAGCGGCAATACTATTCTTTAACTACGCATTACTCTGTACACCCTGTTTATCCATGTTTATATTCTTTAAGGACTACTTACACGTGAGGAAATTATCATGAGTCTGAAATGGACTGATTCTCTGGACATTGCGATTGCATTAGATGAGGCGCATCCGGACGTGGATCCCCAATACATACGCTTTACGGATCTTCACGCCTGGATATGCGCGCTGGATGAATTCGATGATAATCCTGAAGCCTCGAATGAGAAAATTCTGGAAGCGATTCAAATGGCGTGGCTTGACGAGCATGACTGATAGCTTGGCGTTTGCAACTGTTACTCTAACGCTCTCCACACCTTGCCTCTCGTCTATGACAGGGAGTAGAATCCGCTGCAATGTCGGGGACAACTTACGTGCCTGCCAAGCCGTAACATATATTACTTAGAACTCATACTAACAGACTGGGCGTAGGAACATCACGCATGGCAATGGAACGCACTTTGTCCATCATCAAGCCAGATGCTGTGCAAAACAACGTGATAGGGAAAATTGAGGCGCAAATTGAGGCGGCAGGTTTGAAGATTGTTGCGGCAAAAATGTTGAGAATAAGCCGCAAGCAAGCGGGAGATTTTTATCACATGCACCAAGGTAAGTCGTTTTATGAAGCCCTGGTTAAATTTATGACCTCTGGTCCCGTAGTTGTCCAAGTACTTGAAGGTGATAACGCTATTAAAAACTACCGTGATCTGATGGGTACGACAACATTTGGAACGGCCGCACCTGGAACTATCCGCGCGGCATATGCGACGTCAACGGCTCAAAATGGGGTGCACGGATCAGATTCAAAAAAAAGCGCAAAACGTGAAATTAAATTCTTCTTCGCTGAACATGAAATATTTTCGCGCAGTTAATTTTATGCAATGAAAATTAACCAACGGGATCTGGCAGGCCAAAATTTAATTGGTATGTCCCTTCCTGATTTAGAGCAGTTTTTTTCTGCAATTAATGAAAAATCATTTCGTGCCACTCAACTGATGAAATGGGTTCATCAGCAAGGAGTCACAGACTATGCATTGATGACCAATCTAAGTAAGCCATTGCGTGCATGGTTAAAGGAAAATACGGTTCTACGGTCACCCGAAATGCTAAACGAAGAAGTTTCCACAGACGGAACACGTAAATGGTTACTACGCGCCGATGCAAAAAATGCCATAGAAACCGTATTTATTCCTGAACGTGGCCGAGCGACATTATGTGTCTCATCTCAAATCGGTTGTGCTTTAGATTGCACGTTTTGTGCAACTGCTCGTCAAGGCTTTGCCGGCAATCTCACCTCTGCGCAAATCATCTCCCAGCTATGGTTTTCTGAATATCGCTTAAGAAAGCAGTTTGCTAAGCGCCGTGTGATTAGTAACGTCGTATTTATGGGGATGGGAGAGCCGCTGGCAAACTTTGATAATGTAGTCAACGCAATTCGCATCATGATGGATGACAACGCCTACGGATTGGGTAAGCGAAAAGTGACAGTGAGCACCTCAGGCATTGCTCCAAAGATTGATAAACTGCGCAACACGCTGGACGTGAGCCTGGCAGTTTCCTTGCATGCGCCAAATGATGAATTACGTAATCAACTGGTGCCTTTAAACAGGCGCTATCCCATAAAAGAACTAATAACGGCATGTAAACGCTTTGTTGAAGACAAAAATCAGAGACATACGATCACTTTTGAGTATGTGCTGTTGCACGAAATCAATGACAGGCTGGAACATGCCCGGCAATTAGTTCGGCTTATCAGCGAACTGCCGGTAAAAGTAAACCTCATTCCATTTAACGGGTTTCCAAATGCCGGGTTTCAACGCTCTACGGAAAACGCCATGCGAGTATTTCATGAAATTTTACGAGCTGCTAATATTACCGTCACCATGCGTCGGCCTCGTGGTGAAGACATTGCAGCGGCATGCGGGCAACTGGCTGGTGATATTCAAGACAAAGTTAAGCGCAATCGTCATTTTGAAAAATTACATGAGCGAGATATGCTGAATTACAAAATGAAAATCGCATGCGTATAAACTTGCGCGGCGTGCCGTCGTGATGGTGAATCGCATGACGGTCAGAAGCGCAGCCAGAGCATAAAGCTAACGTGCAAAACCATGTGGCCAGCTGCAGAAAACACTTCCCGCGGCCACAGAAGTCAGATGCACAGCCAAGACCTATTTTCATGCAAGGAGAACTAAACAACATTACACCTGATCAGGAATTTGCAAAACGCCCGGTAAGTATTGGCGTTATCCTTACAAATGCGCGTAAGCATGCGGCATTAAGTCAGGCCGACGTAGCTGCTCAAATCAACTTATCGACAGACACCATCAAGGCACTCGAAGAAGACACATATAAAGAATTACCTGAACCCACCTACACACGTGGATATTTGCGTAATTACGCTCGCACCGTCGGCATTGATGCTGAAGACCTGATCAGCCTTTACCGCCAACAGCACCGTACCGAATCCAAAATCGTCTTAACTCCCGGTCTCAGGTCCGAGCATAGTCGGATTATTTTTGGGGGCGCGGCGGCAATACTAATCATACTGGTTAGCTTATTGGTAGCCTGGTGGATGCAAGTAGCGCGCACACCAGAGCAAAATGTTGAATTGGCAAGCGATCATGCGGTTACCACTTTCTCCACCCTCGAAAATGATAATACCGCTCAAGCGTCTAATATCCAGACAAATGATGGTAGTGAGGCTGAAGCATCCTCAATGGAAAAGGTGCTCGGGAAAATTCCGCTCTCGGAACAGGAAACCGCTGCGCACACGACTCCCGATGAGCAGTTGATAGCGGACGTTGAGCAAACCACAGAAAAAGCCATAGAAATAGAAGATGATCCACAAAATCTGGAATTGGTCGAATTAATAGAAATAGAAGATGACCCACAAGATCCAGAATTGGTCAAATTAAATGATGGCACTGATATATTAACGGTTACCTGCGTGGAAGAAAGCTGGATTGAAATAAGAGATACCGATCAGAATCTACTCATGTATGATTTGATCGAGTTAGGAGCTGTGCGAAGCTTACGCGGTAAGGTACCTTTTCACGTGTTGCTCGGAAATTCCCCCGGTGTTGTAATTGAAGTAAATGGACAACGTTTTGATCATTCTCAATATGCCAACAGCAATCGTACCGCACGGTTTCAAATACCTGATGGTGCATTCAACTAAACTCTCACCCCTGAAAGCACGAACCATAGATGTCTAAGCGGATTCAATCGATTCGCGGCATGCACGACATATTACCGCCGGCCAGTGGCGTGCTACGCAAAATAGAGCATGCCTTACAGGCAGTGCTGCAACAATACGGTTATCAGCAAATTTATTTACCGTTGCTTGAGAAAACTGAATTATTCAAGCGATCTTTAGGCAAGGTTAGCGACATCGTTGAAAAAGAAATGTACACCTTTGAAGACCGTAATGGTGACAGTCTCACGTTACGTCCGGAAGGTACAGCAGGCTGTGTACGCGCCGGCATCCAGCATAGTTTTTTATATGGTCAACCGGTACGAATTTGGTATAGCGGGCCTTTTTTTCGTCATGAGCGTCCTCAAAAAGGGCGTTATCGGCAGTTTCACCAGATAGGCGCGGAGACGTTTGGTTTCGCGAGCCCGGATATCGACGCGGAGTTGATCATTCTTGGCCAGCACATGTGGCGAAAAATTAATTTACCTTCAAAGCCAAAATTAGAAATTAATAGCTTAGGTACTGCACAAATCAGACACATTTACCGCGAAAAATTAATCACCTATTTACGTCAACACGAAGACCAGCTGGACCATGAAGCAAAACGCAGATTGCATACCAACGCGATGCGTATCTTAGACAGTAAAAATCCGCACTTACAGGAAATTATTCAAAATGCCCCGAGTCTTGTAAACTACCTTGACGCAGAATCCGCGCAACACTTTGAAAGACTACAGGAACTACTTACTGCTGCCGATATTGAATACACTATCAATCCCCGCTTAGTTCGGGGTTTAGACTATTACAGCAAGACGGTATTTGAATGGATTGCTGATGAGCTGGGTGCGCAGGCAGCCATCTGTGCTGGTGGCCGTTACGATGGCCTGGTAGAGCAACTGGGTGGAAAACCCTGTGCGGCCGCAGGCTTCGCAGTTGGCACAGAAAGGCTCGCCGCATTGTTACAGGAAGCGCGGCTTAAAGAACAGGAAACAGACGTTTATATAGTAGTAATGGGCGAGCGGGCCGAGCTCGTGGGCATGCGGCTTGCAAACAAGCTGCGCGCTATGCTACCAATAAATTCTGTAGTAATGAATTGTGGCGCAGGTAGTATAAAGTCACAAATGAAGCGCGCCGATAAATCTAACGCCAAACTTGCTATAATTATTGGTGAAGACGAAATCAAAAATCACAATGTGACAGTAAAGTTTTTGAGACAGCAACGGGCGCAAGAAACAATTTCTCAGGACAAATTAATAACTTTTTTAGATGCATACCTTCATCACGCGTGACAGCTATGGCTGATTATATAACAGAAGAGCAACGATTCGAAGCACTTAAAAGCTGGTGGAAAGAAAATGCTACCGCGGTTATTGGCGGTATAATACTGGGTGTCGGCGCGCTAAGTGGGTGGCGATTTTGGCATTGGCATCAGGCAAACCAAGGCACCGAGGCCTCCGATTTATATGCTGAAGTACAAATGGCATTAATCGAAAATGATGTCACGTCATTACGCACCCAGAGCGGTATTTTACGTGATCAGTACAAATCTACTCCCTATGCCGTGTTAGCCACTCTGCATGAAGCTAAAACACAAGCAGAGGAAGGAGATTTAACGGCGGCGGCCGAAAGTTTACGCTGGATAATTAAACATAGCGGTCAGCATACGATACGGGACGTTGCGCGTATTCGTTTAGCGCGCGTGTTGGTTGCGGACAACAAATTAGACGCAGCCGTAGCTATCGTCGATCGTGAGATGCCCAAGGCCTATACTTCGCTCGTTGACGAGATTCGCGGCGATATATTCGTTGCAAAAGGCAAAGCCGAACAGGCAAGGCAGGCTTATGATCAAGCCCTTCAGGCGGCGGATGCGGGCAGCTTGGAATTTTTACAAATGAAACGCGATAATTCAGGTAGCTAAACTCACATCGCTGAGCCTCTTTTTTATGTTTACAAATCACCGCTTAAGAACACTTATACTCATCATCATATATTGTGTAACAATCACTGCCTGTGGGTTATTAGACGCGCCCAAACAATGGCTTATTAGAGATGAAAACCCCAGGGAGCCGTCCAGTCTCATAAATCTTGAAACAGAAAAAGTAAAAGTACAATCGGTATGGCGCAACTCCGTCGGTGATCTGGAGCCAGCCTATAACAAGATACGCCCCTATATCACCGGGAATCGCGTTTACCTGAGCGACGCTGAAGGTCGGGTTGAGGCATGGCAACGAGAGGATGGCAAGCGGATATGGTCAATCACCATCAAAGAGAAAATTTCCGGAGGTGTCAATGGGGGTGAAGGCATTATTGCCGTCGGTGCTGAAAATGGTTTAGTAATTGCTCTTAACCAGGTGGATGGTGCGGAACAGTGGCGAACTTTGGTCAGCAGTGAAGTCATGGCGCTTTCCGAAGTAAAATATGGCGTCATCGTGGCGCGCACCAATGATGGCAAAGTGCATGCGCTTGATATAGGGAATGGCAACGTTGCCTGGAAAGCGGGCCGCAATACACCTGCTTTATCACTGCGTGGTGCCAGTGAGCCCAAAGTAGTGGGTGATATCGTCCTGGTTGGCTATGACGATGGCAAAATGACGGCACTAAAAATGCACAATGGTGAAGAACTTTGGGAAATAGCAGTTTCCGTGCCCAGCGGGCGTTCCGAATTAGAACGCATGTCTGATATTGATGGAGAAATTGCATATTCAGACGGCATCATCTATGCCGTAAGTTTTAATGGTCGCGTGATCGCCGTAGACTTGGGCACGGGACAAGCCCTTTGGACGAAAGACCTATCTTCTTCGGCAGGTGTAAGCGTGGATGAAGCCCGTGTTTACGTTACTGATACAGATGACAGTGTATGGGCACTGGATAAAACCTCTGGTGTAACCTTATGGCGTCAGGACCAGCTTCTGTACAGGGTGCTTACGGCTGCCAAACCCGTGGGCGACTACGTCGTGGTTGGAGATTACCAGGGATACCTGCACTGGCTATCCAAACAAGATGGCAAATTAGCAGGTAGAGAAAACGTTTCTGGTGGAGCCATTCAAACTCCACCGATGATTATTAAAGATCGTATCTACGCGCTTGCCAACAACGGTTCACTAACCGTTTTGCAATATCGCTAAAGATAAAATTACCCAATGTTTGGGGGGAGTGCGTTACCACCGTGCAATTCACAACCCCTGCTTTAATTATCATCTCCAATGAAGCCCGTAATCGCCCTTATTGGTCGTCCTAACGTTGGCAAATCAACATTATTTAACTACCTGACAAAATCAAATGAAGCACTCGTTGCCGACGTGCCCGGACTAACACGTGATCGCATTTATGGGACTGCCAGGCGTTTTCAAAATCGCTACATCATCATCGACACCGGCGGCATAGCGCCTCTACAATCCCTCAAACAAAAAAACCACATCAATGCCACAATCGCCTCGCAGGCATGGGTTGCGATAGCAGAAGCCGACATCGTATTTTTTATCGTAGACGGAATACAAGGACTGGTGCCGCGAGACCAGGAAATCTTTACTAAACTAAGAAACTCCAACCAACAAATATTTGTGCTCGTAAATAAGGCAGATGGAGACGCCGCAAACATACTGGCGAGTGATTTTTTCCGGCTTGGCGCTAAATACGTGTTTGAAATTTCCGCCAGGTCTGGCAAAGGAGTGCACGCCGTAATCACAGAAGTGGAAAATCTGCTTCCTTGCCAGGCAGAACCACTGCCTGAAGAAACCAGGAAAAAAATTATCAAAGTAGCCATAGTAGGCAGGCCAAATGTAGGAAAATCCACATTAGCCAATGCGCTGATAGGCACCGAGCGATTTATCACCTCCAATACTCCAGGCACCACTCGTGACAGCGCCTCTGAGCGTATAGAAAAATCCGGTACTGATTTTGAAATAATTGATACCGCGGGCGTACGCCGGCGCAGCAAAGTGCGCGACAAAATTGAAAAATTCAGCGTGATAAAGACCATACAAGCGATTCAAGCAGCGCAGGTAATAATCTTACTGCTGGATGGTACGCAGCGATTCGCAGAACAAGACGCGCGCTTAGCAAGCATGGTATTAGACAGTGGTCGTGCCGTGGTGCTCGCTATTAACAAGCTCGATGCGTGCTCCAAAGAAGACCACGAAAACATTCACAAAGGACTTGAGCTTAAATTACGATTTCTGAGTTTTGCAGAACGACAACTGATTTCAGCGATACGCGGGCATGGCATTACAAAACTCATGCGCGCCGTCACGCGCGCGTACAAGTGCGCGAATCTTGAAGTAAGCACTGGCGAGTTAAACAGAATATTAGAAAACGCGCTGCAACACTTTCAGCCACCATTAGTAAGAGGTCGCAGAATCAAGCTTAAATACATGACCCAAACAGATAAATGTCCCCCCACCTTTGCGATACACGGCAACCAGGTCGGTAACATCCCCGCATCATACAAACGCTACCTGGAAAACTACTTTCGTAAAACCCTTAAATTGGCAGGTACGCCAATTCAGCTAATCTTCAAACAGCCTGAAAATCCTTATACAGGCAGAACCAGATCAGGCACGCGTACCCAGTCGCACTCGTTTCGCCAGCGGAATCGTGTGAAAAATTGAAAACGCCCCCACTAGGGAGGCGTTAAGGTTTAGTCATTAAAGACATATCCTGCAAGAATTTTGTTGTAAAAAACAGCAGGCTCAGTTCAGATACAACTGTTATCCGAGCATTTTAGACTCTTCCATTTAGAAGAGTCAACCATAAATTTTATTTAAACTGAGCTTGACAGCAATCTACAATACCTATATATAATGGACTCACCTATATATTATTTTTACTTTGCAACATGATAGATAAGGTCATTTTTACACAATCAGATAAAGAACAGGAAAGAAAAATGCGGAACAAGAACCCTTACATTCTCGGATTGGACGTAGGTACTAACTCCATTGGCTGGGCCGTGGTGGACTGCGCAAAGGAGGAAGGGAAACATCAGGGGGTTTATGCCGGCTATAAGCCTCTCCGCTTACGTGCACTGAATTCTCGCATCTTTGAGGACATGCTGGAAGCGAAGACCAAGGTACCCAAAAACCAGAAACGCCGTGCGGCACGTGGGGCGCGCAACCGCCGCGCCTATTACAAACAGCGCCGCAAAAACCTTGTAAAGATACTCACAGAAAAGGGTTTGTTACCCGATAACTATCAGCAAGACCCAGAAAGGATACTCAACGAGATTGATAGAAACTACGCCGAACGCAAGCTTGGTAAAACATGGTCTAGAACTTGGACGTCTCCCGACAAGGCCTATTGCTCTCCATACGCCATGCGCAACTTCGCTTTGGAAGAGGAATTGCAACCGTATGAGTTCGGACGATTATTGTTGCACCTGCAACGCCGGCGCGGCTATTTCAGCAATCGGGGCGCAAAATATATTGAACTCATCAAGTACTTATCCGTGCAGACACCGCAGGACGACGAAAAGGCCATGAGTGTCGAAGAAAAAAAAGAAACTGGCCCGGTACTGAAAGCCATTGGCGAATTAGCTAACAGGCTGGACGGGCGCACCCTTGGTCAATTCATCTGGCAGAAATCACAAGACAAAAAAATGCCCCCACAGCGCATCACACTGTTTGAATTTGAAAAATCCAAGGAACGCAAAGGAGAAACGATTATTGATCGGCTACAATTCCGTGCCCAGCGTGAAATGCATGAGAATGAATTTGACGCCATCCTGAAAAAACAGAATGCCTTTCACAGCTTGGACGATGAAACGATTAAAAAGATAAGAGAGGCAATCTTCCACCAACGTCCCTTACAGCTGCAAAAAGGCACGGTGGGCAACTGCAACGTCTATCCACGCAAGAAACGCGTCGCTTTGATGCGCTTGGAAGTTCAGGAATTTCGCACTTGGCAGATGATCAACAACATCAAAATTGGTGAACAACTACTGAATGCAAAACAACGCCGACAACTCTTTGAGCTGGCAAATAACCCGGACAAACTGAATGAATCGGGGCGTATTGGCTGGCCGGACGTAGCAAAATATCTGGGCGTGAAACGCAAGGACATAAACTACAACAGGGGTGATGATAGTGGCGAAGGAAAAACCGGCTTGATTGGCAATAAAACGGCACGGGCCATCAGTGCATCCATCGGTAAGCACAAGTGGCAGGCACTGGGCACGGAAAGACAGATTGCACTGGTAGAAGATCTCCTCTCCATCCATAACAAAAAGGCCCTATACAATAGGCTGGTCAATTACTGGAAATTTGCTTCCTATCGGCACGGTGCTGATCCTGAAAAAGCTGCACTTGGCCTGGCCATGAACGAGCAGCTGGAAGACGGCTACGGCAAACACAGTCTCAGGGCCATCAATGCTCTATTGCCGCATCTGCGTGAAGGCAAAGATTACTACGCGGCTATGGAGGCCATCGGTGCGCGTGAGAGCATCACCAGAACTATCAGGGAAACGGCAGAAGGCTATCATTTGCATGTAGAGGACGTCCCCAACATCGCCAACCCGACAGTACAAAAAGCCCTGTATGAAATGCGCCGCGTGATCAATGCTATCGTCAAGCGCTACGGTAAGCCGGCTATCATCCGCATGGAGATGGCACGCGACATGAAATCCTCCAAAAAACATCGCAGGGAAATTGAAAGCCAGCAAAAGGCAAACAGAAAAAGAAACGAAGAAGCGGAAAAGGAAATCCTGCAATATCATAAAAAAGGAAATCTTTATCATAAAGACTGTTTGAAGGAAGTACGGGATAAGGTGCGCAGAGTCAATCCTGATGCCCGCAACAAGTACAAGATGTGGAAATATGAACAGGAAGAACGGTGCCCCTACTGTCAAGAGCCCATCGGTTTTAATAAATTATTTTCATATGAGACAGAGAAAGAGCATATTCTACCCTACACCGGTTTCAGACAGAGCCACATGAATACCGTTGTCAGCTGTCAGACCTGTAATCAGACGAAAGGGCAACAGACGCCATATCAGGCCTGGGGACACGATACAGCCCGCTGGGCACGTATAGAAAAGTTTGCGAAAAGCAAATACGTGAGGGAGCTGTATCCCAAGCAGCGTAACATCCTCAAGAAGGAACATAGCCCCGAAAACGAGGATGAATTTGTCAAGCGCCAGCTCAACGACACGCGTTATATTGCAACCGCTTCTAAAAAGATGCTGAAAAAATACGGTGTGCCGATTGATGTAAACAATGGTGCGGCGACCAGCGAAATGCGTAGGCGGTGGGGTCTGAATGTATTGCCGCCAGCACCTGATGCCGGTGTATATACTAAGGAAGGTGACAGAATTGATACGGAAACCGGCGAAATTCTGCGCTACGACGCGGGCAAAGCAGGTAAAGCCAAGAATAGGGGGGATCATAGACACCATGCGATAGACGCCTTTGTAGTCGCCATGACCGACCGCGCCATGCTGAAAGCGATGATAGATGCACATAAGCAAGAGCAAGACAACAAAGACCCATCACGTCAAAAGACCGAAGAGGATCAGATAAAAGAAAGGCGTTTCCGACTGCCCCCGAGCTCAAGCTGGCAAGACGGCGGTCTGCATGCCCTACTGAAAGACCGATTGAACGCCACCGTCGTATCGCATATGACCAAGCGCAAAGTCTGGGGTGCCTTGCACGAAGAAACCCGCTACGGAAAATCACAGTTTGAACAACGCCTGAAGATTGATAACACCAGAACCAGCACTCTGAAACGAGTACGAAAAATCGCAGCAGCGGATAAAAATGATGACACGGATTGGATAACCGATGAGGAATTGCGCGCCACCCTGTTGCAGTGGGCAACCGAAGCACTAAAGCTGAAACCGGCTGCACGCAGCTTGCCGCAGTGGCAGGGGGCAGAACTGACAAAGTTTGCCTATCATACCCCTTGTATGACCTGCCGCAAAGAACTCGCCGACCTGACCAATAGGCTGTTATCCAAACTCGGCAAGGATTGGCAACCTGGCACCGGCACCTGGATTGCCGAAAAATCCGTTCATGATGCCCTATTTAATTGGTTGGAAGATCATGGCCTGGTCGGTAAGGATACCAAGAAAATCAAGCAGGCACTGTATGAGACACCCCCGCGAATACGCAATAAAAAGGGTAAGTTCTCCACTATCATCAGGCGTGTGCGCATTGCCATGCCCATGACAGATGCCTACATCAAAATAGAGAATGGCTATGTAACACTTGGAAGTAACCATCACTTTGTGCTCTTTCATAACGGCAAGGAGGGCAACAAGAGGGAAAGACGGTGCATAATGGTAACGATGCTGGAAGCCGCACAACGCGCCAGTGCAGGAAAACCCGTCATCGTCACAGAACCACCATCAGAGTGGGAAGAGGAGTGGCACTATGAATTAGATCTGTGTGTCAATGACATGGTGAAATGTAAAGATATGAACATCTTTGAAGACACAGAGAAGTTTGCGCCCGAACATAGGAATACGCCGTATTTCAGGGTACAAAAGATGAGTGGAGATAACTGTAAGAAAATTAACCTCTCCCTACGCCACCATAGTGTCTCCGGCACAGATTCCAACTGGGGATTGTGGCATATTCAGTCGCTGGCCAAGGTAAACTGCAAAAAGGTGCAATTTGGCAATCTGGGTTTGCTACTAAATGATCCGTAGAACCATAGAAATCTCATCCCCGGCGCATCTGCGTGTCAATCTGAACCAATTGACCATCCAGAATGACGAGGGAAAGCATAGCGTACCTTTTGAAGACCTCGGCTTTCTGATCCTGGACCACTCGCAGATCACCTGTAGCCAAAGCGTGTTTCGCCACTGCGCCAGGCAAAACGTTGCTCTCATCATCACTGATGAAAAGCACTTGCCGACTTCTCAACTCTTTCCGCTTGACGTCCATAGTACGCAAGGGCGGATCATGCGTATGCAGGCGTCCACGCCACAACAGGTGCAACACCTTGTCTGGCAGCAAATTATTCAGGCAAAGATTAGCATGCAGGCAGCGGCGTTAAATGCGGTGCATGGAACAAAAAGTGCCCGTCTGGAGAGACTGGCAAAAACGGTACAGCCAAATGACGTGAACAACCAAGAAGCACAGGCTTCCCGCATCTATTTCAAATCCCTCTTCGGTGAGGACTTCAGGCGCGATCAGGACGGCTCAAGCGATATTAACGTTCTGCTGAATTATGGTTACAGTTTGATCCGCGCTGCCTGCGCGCGTGCATTGATGGGTGCCGGCCTACATCCTGCCTTTGGTATACATCACCACAATCAGTACAACGTCTTTTGTCTGGCAGACGACATCATGGAGCCACTGCGTCCATTGATCGATCGGCGTGTCGTGGAATTATTGCAAATCGAAACCTTTGATGGACTGGATCGAAATGCAAAGAATGGTTTATTGGCGGTACTCAATATCCCCGTTTCACTTAAGAAGCGTGAACTCCCTCTCATGAGCGCGTTGGCAACGTACTGTTCCAGTTTGCGCAAGGTGCTGGAAACCCATGCAGGCAGACTCAGCATCCCCACCATGGTATGACGGGTGCTAAGAATATTATCTTTGGAGGATTTCGCAGTTTGTGGACAATCGTACTTTTCGACTTGCCAACCGAGACCAAATCCGACCGCTATCAATACACCCGCTTTCGCAAAAGTCTGATAGCAGACGGCTTTGTTATGCTACAGTACTCCGTCTACACGCGGCACTGTGCCAGTGATGAGAATGCCGAAGTACACTGTAAAAGGATAAAAAAGGTACTTCCCCCTAAGGGGGAAGTACGCATCCTGAAGATAACGGAGAAGCAATTTGAACGCATGCAGATTTATCATGGCTCAAAACGCATCCCTACAGAACAAGCACCAAAACAATTATCCATATTCTAATTCTCTTTCCATAATCAGTAGCTTACACGGGTTGGATTGTATCTGAACTGAACCCGACCGCAATCTACAATCCAAATTAGCAGTAAAAGGGAAAAGTGTCAATTGTATCTGAACTGAACCCGACCGCAATCTACAATGGAATTACGCCAGTGGAATTAAGCACGTTAATTGTATCTGAACTGAACCCGACCGCAATCTACAATGGTGCAAAGAAATTCACCATTCTAAAGCCTATTGTATCTGAACTGAACCCGACCGCAATCTACAATGCAAGCTGGGGTATATAGAATGGGAGTTGAATTGTATCTGAACTGAACCCGACCGCAATCTACAATCCTCTCCCGCACATTCCCACACACAATATGATTGTATCTGAACTGAACCCGACCGCAATCTACAATCGATAAAATAAATATAGCACAAATATAAAGCATTGTATCTGAACTGAACCCGACCGCAATCTACAATACGTCACAGCAATATCAAACAGGCAAGGCCATTGTATCTGAACTGAACCCGACCGCAATCTACAATATTTTAAGGGATTCACACGACCGCAGACATATTGTATCTGAACTGAACCCGACCGCAATCTACAATCTCGGATTTTGGTTGATCTTTCATCTTTTTATTGTATCTGAACTGAACCCGACCGCAATCTACAATAGCAGCGGTCGCCAAGTGTAAGCAGGCGCCATTGTATCTGAACTGAACCCGACCGCAATCTACAATACGTTGCGGCAATATCACACAGACAAGGGCATTGTATCTGAACTGAACCCGACCGCAATCTACAATTGCAAGAAGCCGCTGACTTTTGCAAAATGAATTGTATCTGAACTGAACCCGACCGCAATCTACAATATTTTTAGGGATTCACATGACCGCAGACATATTGTATCTGAACTGAACCCGACCGCAATCTACAATATTTCACATCGGCACGACCGCACAGTAACAATTGTATCTGAACTGAACCCGACCGCAATCTACAATCTATTAAAGCAGAACCATAACCATATATACATTGTATCTGAACTGAACCCGACCGCAATCTACAATATGAGGTCTATAGGATGAAACGTTTGGTAAATTGTATCTGAACTGAACCCGACCGCAATCTACAATTGAAAACTCATGGTGTTCTTAGTGTAACCAATTGTATCTGAACTGAACCCGACCGCAATCTACAATTTATCCCGAACAAGGTTCTTTGCCGCACAAATTGTATCTGAACTGAACCCGACCGCAATCTACAATGGGATAACACCAGACGAATTAAGCACGTTAATTGTATCTGAACTGAACCCGACCGCAATCTACAATAGTTGTTTTCGACATACCACGAAACAAAAATTGTATCTGAACTGAACCCGACCGCAATCTACAATAGCTAATTACACGTGTTAAATCGGACAAATATTGTATCTGAACTGAACCCGACCGCAATCTACAATGTTCAGGGCTTGGTTCTAAAACTCGCCAAGATTGTATCTGAACTGAACCCGACCGCAATCTACAATCCAGCTGTCAACTTCGTCCCAGTTTTCAAAATTGTATCTGAACTGAACCCGACCGCAATCTACAATTACTAAAAACGTACTCGGGCGCGGGGACTGATTGTATCTGAACTGAACCCGACCGCAATCTACAATACCATTCACACACAGGGTTTGCTCCTAGCTATTGTATCTGAACTGAACCCGACCGCAATCTACTGAGTCGATGACGTTAGGTGTGGGGTGTAAGACACAGGCAAAATCCTTTATTCTACCCCCCTAGAAAAGGGAAACATCGTCCCCCAGCTTGCGCCTGAACATTTAGAATGCTTAAAAATTCCTGAATTGACGCCACGCCTATCCCTCTGGATTTTGTAGTTTTCTTCACACCGTAAAGCAGCTTTCTTCGTCCTATGTTTGTGTCCACAATCAGCGAGTATCTTGTAGCCATCAGGGGTTTCAAAGTTCACGTCATAGAGTAGGGCGTGATAGGTCACCTAGTTAAGCCTCTCTATTTTCTAGGTTGCTTATGTCTTCGTTGTTCAAAACTCTCCACGTACACAACTCTCCAAGAGACCTTTATAAACCTGCATCCTCCATTCTTTTGGCTGTCCGTATACAGCTGCTGCCACATGCTCAATCTTCAGTTGCAAATCTGGCGATGTACTCACCACATGTTTAGCAAAGTTACGCCCAGCACTTGGATTATCTGTACGCAAACAAGGAATAACTACATGATCATAAATTTCTGGCATGTAATCCACAGCCTCTGCATTACCAGCCAGTAGCACTAAAGTAATTAACATTTTCTTCATCCCTTGTCTCCTATATGTTGTTCAATCTTTGTGTTTACTATTTGTACATTTTATTCTTTCGCAGTTTCCCGATATACATTTCGCAACAATCAAAATCTTCTTCATCTGGCTCACTTGATCCAAGTTCGCATTCCATCATGTAGAATTGCATCTGAACTGAACCCGACCGCAATCTGCAACGGACAAAAGAGCAAAATTCGCCTCTTCCTTAAAACCTTTACCTTCTTGCGTATCATTTAATAGGCAAGCTGGTTTTGGGGTTTCAGATAGACTGGAATCCTTTAATGTAATACCCGATATTGAAACCGGCAAGTCCTCGGTGGGGGTTTGCTCTGACTCTAACTTATCATCAGACCCATAGTCTTTACCTGCTGCATCGGCTGGCGTCGATTCACTCCTGGATTTATCCCCGACCGGAATTGACACAATTTCTGATGGTGGCGGATTTCGGTCAAGCTGCACCAATAGCGTGAAAACCAGCACCACACCAGCCGCCAGCGATAGCGGCACTTTCCAGCCGGCGCCAAAATGGCTGCCACTCAGTAGAGGCGCATTTTCCTGTGGCATAGTCAGAATTTTATCGCCAAATTTCGTCGCAAGTGCTTCATTCGCGCCTTTTTGAGAGTAGCCGAATTGACAACTCAGACTGCTAATAAAAATTATTTAAGGTGAATCAGGAAGCTCAACAGATGCTTGCATCTGCCATCCGGGTTGACGGTGTTCTGCGATTACCTGCGTGCAAATACCGCCTCGCACGTGAAAGTCAGCCGTTACGCGCATAAATCTGGGCTTCAGTAATGCCACAAGATCGCTTAGAATCTCATTGGTTACTGCTTCATGAAATACACCTTTATCTCTGAACGACATCATATATAGTTTGAGTGATTTAAGTTCCACGCATAATTTATCCGGGATATATTCAATTAACAACTTCGCAAAATCTGGTTGTCCGGTTAAAGGGCACAAACAGGTAAATTCAGGGATACTCATACGAATTGTATAATCGGTGTCACATTGTGGGTTATCAAACGTATCCAAATAATGCGTATGGGTATCAGTCATGGGTTCTAAATCTCATTTAATCATTAGACATATTTTAACGGATTTACCGTAGATGCGGCTTAGCTCAATCAAAATGTCGGGATTTAAATCTTTCGTAGATTCGACCACGCTTTTGCTTCCCACCACCATGATTGGCATAGTGGGTCCTAACGGATGTGGTAAATCAAACATCATTGATGCCGTGCGTTGGGTGATGGGCGAAAGCAGCAGGCAAATCCGAGGTGACACTATTGAAGACATTATTTTTAATGGATCTTCGACCCGCAGCCCCGTAAGTCAGGCATCGGTAGAACTTATGTTTGACAACGGAGATGGAAAGTTAGGTGGCGAATATTCCGCTTACACCGAGATTTCCGTGCGCCGACAAGTGACGCGGGACGGCCAATCAAAATATTTTTTAAATGGCACGAAATGTCGTCGTAGAGACATTGTTAATCTATTCTTAGGCACCGGTTTAGGTCCATGCAGCTACGCCATCATCGAACAAGGCATGATTTCAAGACTAATAGACGCCAGGCCGGACGAATTGCGCGTCTATTTAGAAGAAGCGTCCGGTATTTCAAAATATAAAGAAAGGCGTCGAGAAACTGAAAACCGTATTCATCATACCCGCGAAAATTTAGATCGGCTCGACGACGTCATAGAAGAAGTTGCCAAGAACATTGAACGCTTACAGCGGCAGGCAAGAGCCGCAAGGCGTTACAAAGCACTAAAGGCCGAAGAACGTCGGGCCAAAACTGAATTACTGGCATTACATTGGCAAGTTCAGCAACGAGAGGTGCAGCGGCGTAAGCAATCTATACGACGCAAACAAACGGAAATTGAAAAAGTGATGGCAAAGATTCGTTCCATCGAAGCTGAAATTGAAGAACTACGACAGCAACATATCCAGGACACAGAAAAATTTAATAATGTGCAAAGCAATTATTACCAGTCAGGCGGAGAAATTTCCCGTGTTGAGCAATCCATTCAGCACGCAAAAGAGCTAAATAGTCGTTATCACGAAGAACTACAGCGGGCGCAACAAGCGTGGGCGCAGGCCGAACGTGCGGCACAGGAAGAGCAAGTCAAGGCTGCGGAACTGGAAGCCAGCATTATTGACATTCAAGCCCAGCTGAAGGCGGCGCGTACAGATCTGGAGGCAAACGCGCGAAAACTGCATGATGTGGAAGCGAAGATGGCTACCTGGCAAGAAGCGTGGGAAGCGTTGACGGCGAAAACTGCCGAACCCATGCAAACGGTAAAAATCGAAACCTCCCGGCTTGAATACCTGCAAGCGCATCTGCAACAACTCGCCAGTCGCAAAGATAAGTTACTGGAAGAACTACATCAATACAGCAAGCAAAAACTGCCCACAAGACCGCAGGATATCGCCTCTCGCGTAGAAGAAATTGGTGCGCCGCTTGAAGTAATCTCTCTCAAAGTAGCTAACCTGACCAAAAAAATAAGCAACCGCCGCGATACTGCTCAAAAGCTTAGCGTATGGTTAGAACAGGCGCGCGAAACACTACACTCCACGCAAACCCGGCTCACATCACTACAGGCTTTGCAGAGAGTAGCGTTAAGCGAAGACAACCGAGCCGTCAGCGAATGGTTAGAGCGTGAAGGCCTAAGCAAGACACCACGGTTGCTGAACGAGATCACCATAAAACCGGGGTGGGAGATCGCCGTAGAGACAGTATTAAATGATTATTTAGAAGCGGTTTGTGTACGCGATCTAAGACCAATGGCCAACACCCTGCACAAAATCACCACAGGTTGCTTAACAATACTAGATCAACATCGGGCAAATCGGTCAGATAGCGCAACCGATACGCTGGCTTCCAAGGTAACCGCCCCGGTTGATTTAAGCGAACTTCTTAGTTGGGTATATACTGCTACAGATATCGACAGCGCGTTTCAAAAGCGGGCAATGCTGGCATCCGGACAATCCGTTATTACCAGGGACGGCATATGGATAGGGAGGAACTGGCTACGTATATCGCGTGTAGTGGCGGGTACGGGCAACGTATTACAGCGCCGCGGCGAAATTCAAAATTTGGAAAAAACGATCATCTCCCAACGTGCGCAAATTGCAAAAGTGGCTACTGAATTAAAGCTATGTCAAGATGAAATATATCGATACGAAAGCGAAAGGGACCGCATTCAGGCGCGCCTGACCGAAACGCAAAAACAACGTGCCCAGGTAGAAGCCAGATTAGCGAGATGGAAAAGCAAACAAGAGCACGTGCAGCGTCAGCAGCAGCAGCTACAGGATTATCTGGACGATGTCAATCGCCAGATCAGACAGGCGGAAGAAGAATTAAACGCAACGGTTACAGAGAGAGAACAGGCGGAAGCGGTGCTTAAGGCCTATAGTGGCGAACGACAGCTATTGCTGAAGCAGCGCGACAACACCGTAATACAGGTAGATGCCGCGCGCAATGTAGAAGTAGAGCGACGTGAAGCTGCGCATAAACTTACATTAAATTTAGAATCCTGTAAGGTCTCGCTGAAGGCGACACGTGCCTCACTGGTGCGCATCAAAGAGCAGGTCGGGCAGTTAAAGCAGCGCCGTGAATCCTTACAAGCATCGGCGCGAGATGGAAGTGCTCCACTTGAAGAATTAAAGCAACGCTTAAAGAAGCTCGTTGACCAGCGCCTCGACATAGAGCACGACCTGACAGACGCGCGAGGCGTGGTTCAGAAAAATGAAGCAATAATCCGTACTCAACAGGAAAGCAAAATCCAAATTCGGCGTGAAATTGAGAAATTGCGTAGTGAATTGAGTGAACTACAGCTTAGTTGGCAAGAAGCGAACGTGCGCAGCACGACGCTTAAAGAACAATTAGGCGAACATGATCTTACGCCTGAATCGTTAATAGAGCGATTACCTGA
Organism: Gammaproteobacteria bacterium; assembly: GCA_963422595.1. GTDB lineage: Bacteria > Pseudomonadota > Gammaproteobacteria > UBA4575 > UBA4575. The sequence goes on along the minus strand of OY730298.1, from coordinate 19,533 downwards.
AGATGCCACGCTTCAGAGATGGGAACAAAAAGTACAATCGCTGGGGCACAAGATCACGCGCCTGGGAGCCATCAATCTTACCGCCATAGATGAACATGAAGAGCATAGCGAACGCCAGCAATATTTAGATCGTCAACGTACAGATCTAACCAATGCGTTAGACGTACTGGAAACTGCCATCCGCAAAATTGACAAAGAAACCAAAGATCGGTTCAAAGACATTTTTAAGAATGTAAACAATCGTTTACAGGAAACCTGTCCGCGTTTATTTGGGGGCGGCAAGGCATTTTTAGAAATGACTGGAAATGACCTGTTGACCGCCGGCGTTTCTATTATGGTACATCCTCCCGGGAAGCGGCTTACATCGATTCAACTCTTATCGGGTGGAGAAAAGGCACTGACGGCGGTTGCCCTGGTCTTTTCTTTATTTGCACTGAATCCGGCCCCATTTTGCTTATTGGATGAAGTAGATGCGCCACTGGATGATGCCAACATTTCCCGCTACTGTGAACTACTTAAAGACATGAGTGGTCAGGTGCAATTTATTTACATCACGCACAACAAAAACACCATGGAATATGCCAATAAGCTATTGGGAATCACCATGAATGAGCCGGGCATTTCAAGAATTGTATCGGTTGACGTTGATAAAGCCGTACAAATGGTTACCGTTTCATAGCCCCTTATTTGGTGTGTCTCAGGTACATACAGACATGCGAATCATATGGCTGTAGAACTACGCATTGCATTATTAGTAATTGGGTTAATTATACTCGTTGCGTTGTATAGCTTTGAAAAATCCAGGCGCGTTATGCGGCGTCGTGAGGACCAGGAATTTGACTTTGAAGCGGATGAGCTACCCGATCTGCTCGAAGCGGATGAAAATCCTGAGTTAGACACTGATCAGAAAATTCAGGAAGAACTGAACAGTTTAAGCAACCTGGTGCGTGAAGACGTTGAAGAATTTCCGGGAACACACAAACCCGACTTCAAGCATCAGCCGAGCTTATTAGGCCAAGGGCATGCAGAAGTTAAACAGGAAGAAAAGCTGGTCGTGTTACACGTGATGGCACGACTTCCAAAAAAGTTTAACGGCAACGACATCGTTACCTTCATCCGCGAACTGGATCTGGAATATGGCAACCGTATATTCCACAAAAACGTAGAGCGTTTAGGGGACAAGAAAGCCCTCTATAGCATAGTGAACATAGTCAAGCCCGGTACTTTTGATTTAGACACCATAGACAAATTTACAACACCGGGCCTTAGTTTTATCATGTGTTTACCGGGTCCGGAAGAAGGGCTCAAGGCATTCAACATCATGCTGGAAGCCGCTAAAAAATCTGCTGAACGTCTTAATGGAAGATTGCTGGACGCCTCCCGCAATCAGCTAAGCTCGCAGACTATCGCCCATATGCAAGAAGACATACAGCTTTTCAGCTTAAAATATTCGCGTCGCGCGTAAACCGTGCCCTGCTCGAACCCAGGCATCCTTTATACCATCCGCCACTGGTCAACCTTACACGTGCGCCAATTTATTTCTCGCAATAACCAGAGTACATTCGTGCCGCTGGCGTTTCGCTTTTGGTAAAGACTGAAAGATATAATATGCTTTCCATACATGGCGGCATCCATCCGAGATAAAATTCACCAGTTGCGTGAAGCAATTCAGCAACACAACTACTACTATTACGTACTAAATGATCCCGAAATTACGGATGCGCAATACGACCAACTGATGCGTGCGCTACAAAACCTTGAAGACGCGCATCCGCAATTAATCACCTCGGACTCGCCGACGCAACGAGTCGGCGCGCAACCGCTGGACGCCTTTCTGCCGGCAAAGCATGCAGTGCCCATGCTATCTCTTGGCAATCTTTTTAGTGAAGATGAACTAAAAGCCTTTCAAGCTCGCGTCCAGGATCGTCTGAAAACCGATATTACTATAAGCTACATGGCGGAACCCAAACTTGATGGTTTGGCAGTGAGTTTAGTGTATGAAAATGGCGTGCTGGTGCGCGGCGCGACCCGTGGTGATGGCATAACTGGCGAAGACATCACGGAAAATATACGCACCATTAAATCAGTGCCGCTACGCTTACGCCAACATAAAGGCAGGCCCGCAACACTAGAAATACGTGGTGAAGCATTTATATCCAAACACAGATTTGAACAAATGAACGCACAGGCGCGGCGCACAGGTGCAAAGACATTTGTCAATCCCAGAAATGCTGCGGCCGGCAGTTTACGGCAACTACATCCGCGTGATACCGCGCGCCGGCCCTTAGACATCTATTTTTACAGCGCCACCAATATCGAAACACAAACTGCCATTACCTCACAATACGAAGCACTGCAATATTTGACAAAACTGGGACTAAAAACCTGTCCGCAAGTGCAACTGGTACTTGGCTATAAAGGCTGCGTGAATTACTACAAAGAAATGTTGCGGCAACGAGACGACCTGGAATACGAAATCGACGGCGTCGTATACAAAGTAAATGACCTGAAACTACAAAGGCAGTTAGGGTTTATATCGCGCGCGCCGCGTTGGGCGGTGGCACACAAATTTCCCGCGCAGGAAGTCGTTACCAAAGTAACACATATCGGGTTCCAGGTGGGACGCACCGGCTCCTTAACCCCGGTAGCCAGACTCAATCCCATATTTGTCGGCGGAGCGACCGTAAGCAATGCCACGCTACACAACATGGACGAAGTAAGGCGCAAAGACGTGCGCGTGGGTGATAAAGTTATCATCAGACGTGCCGGGGATGTCATCCCCGAAATTATCAAAACAGTATTAACGCTGGGGAGTAAGCGCAACAAGCCCATACTGGCGCCGGCAAAATGTCCTGAATGCCAGTCTGATGTCGTACAAATCGAAGGCGAGGCCATTATTCGTTGTAGTGGCGGTCTATATTGTCCGGCGCAACGCAAAGGCGCCATCAAACATTTTGCGTCACGCAGTGCCATGCACATTGACGGGTTAGGGGAACGGCTTGCAGAGCAACTGGTCAATGCAAAACTGATCTCCACCGTCAAAGACCTATACCATCTGAAAAAAGACCAGCTGATCAGTCTGCAACGCATGGGCGATAAATCCGCAGACAATTTATTAACCGCTATTGAAAACAGCAAGAACACCACTCTCGCCCGTTTCATCTACGCGCTGGGGATACGCGAAGTGGGCGAGGCAACCGCTGTGGTATTAGCGGAGCATTTTCAGGATTTAACCCCGTTGCTACGGGTCGACGCCGAAAAATTGCAGGAAATACCCGAAGTAGGCCCCGTTATCGCACAAAACGTCACCGTTTTTTTCAACCAGCCGCATAACCGGGAAATCATAGATAGACTTATTAAAGCTGGCGTCGTCTGGGAGAAAACAGCGGCTTCCAGACAACGGCATAAGCGTCTGGATGGCCATCGCTACGTACTCACCGGCAATCTGGAGACGTTTACCCGCGCGGAAGCCACAAAACGCCTGAGATCGTTAGGCGCAAAAGTCACCAGCAGCGTATCCGGCAACACCACTGCGGTAATTACCGGCGCCAATGCCGGTGCAAAACTAACTAAAGCCGACGCGCTTGGCGTTGCGGTACTCAATGAAAAAGACTTATTGACATTATTACAACGTCTCGAATAACGCTGGCAATTGCAACACATGGAAATGCCCCTGAAGACACCTCCTGCATCGCCATACACCACAAATAAAAAAACTACGCTTAATTTGTTATTATAATAACAGTCTTATTCTATTTTACTCACGTTACCAACAAGCATTTCAACTTGTCAGACATTCATCCCACTGCAATCGTTTCCCCTAAGGCGGAAATCGACACCGACGTAAAAATCGGGGCATACACCGTCATTGAAGACCAGGTGATCATCGGTGCCGGGACCCACATTGGGCCGCAATGCACGCTACACTCTTTTGTCAGTCTCGGCGCCGACAATCAATTGCACGCGCAAGTCACCTTAGGTGGGTTGCCACAGGATACCGCATTTACAGGCGCAGAAACCTGGGTGCATATTGGTGATCGAAACACCATTCGGGAGAACTGTACCGTGCATCGGGCGACGCGTCCAGACACCCCTACCCGCATTGGCTCCAAATGTTTTTTAATGAGCTACTCACACGTCGGGCATGATTGCCAACTGGGGAATGAGATAATATTAACGGGCTATGCCGGGCTGGGCGGACACGTCGAAGTTGGTGATCGAGCCAATCTGGGCGCACACACCGGCGCGCATCAATTTGTGCGCATTGGTACTTTATCCATGATTGCCGGTTTTACGCCGGTTCGCAAAGACGTGGTGCCTTATTGTTTACTGGGTGGCAATCCGGTGCGGCATTATCGTCTGAACGCCGTGGGCTTACGTCGCGCGGGTATAAAAGGGCAGCGTTATCAAAAATTAGAAGCAGCATTTCGGCGGCTACGCGCGGGAGAGTCAGTAGCAAACCTGCATGGCAGCCCCGAAATCGATAACTTACGCACCTGGATGTTAGCGCCATCGAAGCGTGGCGTATACGGATTTTTGCAGGTTTGATAACGGTAGCACGATTATCCAATGGTTATACAGACATGTTAGCGAGAGTTACAAAAACGCTGGTTAATATATGCCTGTTACGGGCAGGGCCGCAACAACTGCCGCATTCGCGTATGCTGTTAAGTCTGATTATAGTCATAAGCTTCATCGTTTCGGTGTTAATAAGCGGCATCGTTTACAGCGTAAAAATCGCCGGCCTGTCCAGTATCGCCGGGTTATTTTTCTCTTTCGCGTTCGTAAAAATTCTATTAATCAAAAAATCGGAGCGTTTCGTACAAACCTTCAGCGCCATATTGGGTACCACTACTCTAATTAATATCATGTCATTACCCAGCGTCTACTCACTAACCTACATAACGCTGGGAGAGTCTGCGGAAATATTTTTTAACCTCACCGGTTTCGCAATTTTTGTATGGATAGTGATCGTTTATGGATACATTTTTAGCAAGGCACTATCATTAACCATGGGTTATGCAGTGGCGATCAGTGTTGGCTATGTCCTGTTGAGTGTCATAATTCTCAATTTATTTACGGCAGCGGGCATACCTGCTTAATGCGCCTGCACGTTCTCGGTATTTGCGGTACCTTCATGGGTAGCCTGGCGATTCTCGCGAAGCAACTGGGGCATCAAGTTTCGGGTTCCGACATAAACGTATATCCACCCATGAGCACGCAGCTTGAAATGGCCGCTATCGAACTTAAAGTGGGATACTCCATTGACCACCTCAAGCCCTGCCCCGACCAGGTCATTGTTGGCAACGTGATAGCGCGTGGTAATGAAATTGCCGAATACCTGTTAAACAACCATCTTCCCTACACCTCGGGTCCCGCGTGGCTGCACGATCACGTACTGCAAGAGAACTGGGTATTGGCGGTAGCCGGGACGCACGGCAAAACCACGACCGCCAGCATGCTGGCCTGGATCCTGGAGCACAATGGACTACGTCCGGGATTTTTGATTGGTGGTGTGCCACAAAACTTTGACTACTCTGCAAGGGCAGGCGAGTCCCAATACTTCGTGATCGAGGCGGACGAATATGACACGGCTTTTTTTGATAAGCGATCCAAATTCGTGCACTACCGCCCTCGTACATTGGTAATCAACAACCTGGAATTTGATCACGCGGACATATTTGACGACATCAATGACGTGCAGCGTCAGTTCCACCACCTGCTACGAACCATACCAGATACCGGGCTGGTCATCGTCAACCATGACGATAGCAACGTACAGGAAGTGATACAAATGGGCTGTTGGACACCAACTGAATCTTTTTCCACCGCGCACGCTGCCGCCGACTGGTACGCCAGCGACATTGACTTACGCGCTTCGCGGTTCACCGTACGGCAACGTGGCAAGCCGTGCGGGGTGGGCACGCTGCAATTAACTGGCCGTCACAACGTCGCCAATGCAATCGCCGCCATCGCGGCGGCGCGGCATGCGGGCGTAGGCATTGCGGATTCGTTACACGCGCTGCAATCATTTGCTGGCGTTAAACGTCGTTTGGAATACAAAGGCACTTTTGACCAGGTCAACGTATACGACGACTTTGCTCATCATCCAACGGAAATAGCGGCGACCATTTCCGCGTTTCAGGATCGGAGTGTGCCGGGACGCATTATTACCGTATTTGAACCTCGTTCCAACACCATGCGCATGGGTGCGCATACCGACAGACTGGCGGCTGCATTTACAGGTGCAGATAAAGTGTTACTGTTTGAACCGCATGGTTTACAGTGGTCAATGCAAACAGTAGCGCATCAGATGCGCCCTGAATGTAAGATTTTCTCCACGACAGAAGCTATCATTGCCAGTTTATTGAGCGAAGTCAAAAAACACGACCACGTTTTAGTTTTGAGTAATGGCAGCTTCGATAACTTATCAGCAAAATTGGCACGACGGCTGTCACATAGAGAAACTTCGGCTCTCCATTCATGCAGTGTCAGCCTTTAACCGCGCGCATCCGCAATACCACTACAATGGCAACTGCTTACTTATAACCAGACGCAAAGTTTAGCCATCGTTTTCAGACATGTCAGAATTCCCACTATTTCCACTGCGCACGGTAATGTTTCCGGGCGGCGTATTGCCGTTACGAATTTTTGAGACCCGTTATTTAGACATGGTCAAAGACTGCATGCGCGACGAACGTGGTTTTGGCATAGTGTTAATCAAAAGTGGTGCCGAATCCGGTCCTGCTGCGCAAGTGTATAAGACCGGCACCCTATGTCGTATTAGCGATTGGGAAACTTTGTCGGGCGGCCTGTTAGGCATTACCGCTTATGCGGAACAGAAAATACATATAGGCACTACCCGTGTTACATCTGATCAACTGATAATGGGACACATAGAAGAACTTACAGAATTCCCCGATGCTGCGTTACCTGGGGAATTTGAGTCAATGCGGCTATTATTGCGGCGTATTATTACACAACTGGGCGAACCCTACAGTAACTTACCGGCGCGTTACGAGTATGCGGGGTGGGTAGGAGCTCGCCTCACTGAACTACTGCCTCTGCAATTATCAATCAAACAACGCCTGCTGGAGATTGACGATCACGTGGTACGTTTGCAGCATCTCAAAGAAGCTATGCAGGGATCTGAATTTTTACAATTTTAAGGAGTGTATGGTGGCAACGGTTACTTTAACGAAGCATAATTTTAATGACACAGTGGCAAATAACAATACTGTAATAATCGATTTTTGGGCATCCTGGTGCGGGCCGTGCAGATCGTTTGCCCCAACTTTTGAATCCGCTTCGGAAAGTCATAGCGACATCGTTTTCGCCAAAGTCGATACCGAAGAGCAACAGGAATTGGCGCAGGCATGTAACATTCGCTCGATTCCAACCCTAATGGTTTTTCGCGAACAAATTTTACTGTATTCACAACCCGGCGCCCTGCCACCCGCACAGCTACAAGACCTCATTGACAAGACTCAAAAACTGGACATGGATCAGGTGCGCGCGGATATTGACAAGCAGAGCCGCCGCGACTCAGACAACCAATCTTCAGAAAAACGTTGACAAACATACCTCAGGAATCCGTATAGATGAAAATATTTCACGGATTAAATGGCTGATTTAGCCGCCATCGAACGCCCACCAAAGCAGTATACGGTACGCTATATACTGAACCTGGCGTTATTACACAAACAGCAACTGATAGCCGCGCACATCATCGCCGCGTTAGCGGTGTTGGCGAGCACTCCGGTACCGCTGCTCATTTCGCTATTGATAGACGAAGTACTATTAGACAAGCCGGCGAACATAGTTGCCACGGTTAACAAATATTTTCCCGAATCTCTACATAGCCCATTTCTATACATTGTCGTAGTAATTACCGTTTGTATCCTGTTACGCCTGCTATATCTGGCCTTCAACGTCTGGCAAACAAAAAAGTTTGTCGGCGTCGCCAAAGACATCGTCTGTCGCATGCGTTATCAATTACTCAATCGCCTGAAATCCGTTGCCATGTCTGAATATGAAACCTTGGGCGGCGGCGCCGTTGCTTCCAAATTCGTTACCGATTTAACTACGGTAGACAAATTTGCCGGCCAAACCGTTAGCAAATTTTTAGTTGCGATACTCATGATTTCAGGAGTTGCGGGAATACTAATTTGGCTGCATTGGCAACTGGCGCTATTTATCTTATTAGTAAATCCCATCGTAATCTACGTCACCATGATGATTGGCAAAAAGGTCAAAACCTTAAAGCAAAAAGAAAACGTGATGTTTGAAAAATTCCAACAATCCCTTACAGAAACGCTCGATGCAATCCAGCAAATTCGCGCCAGCAATCGTGAAACTCATTACCTCGACAGAGTTAAGAAAAATGCGGCCGAACTAAAGGCACATTCTGCCGCGTTTTCCTGGAAAAGCGACGTCGCCAATCGGCTATCATTCTCGGTATTTTTAATTGGTTTCGATATTTTCCGCGCCACCAGCATGGTCATGGTACTGCTTACCGACCTGACGATTGGAGAAATGATCGCAGTGTTTGGTTACTTATGGTTCATGATGACCCCGGTGCAGGAAATTCTGAACATTCAATACTCGTTCTATGCCGCCAGGGCAGCGGTAGAGCGCATCAATGAACTACTGTATTTACCACAAGAGCCCCGCTATCCGCGTCTGGAAAACCCGTTCACAGGCAAATACGCCGTCAGCCTGCAACTCGACGACATTAAATTTGCCTATGGAGATGGCCCATACGTGCTGGACGGCGTCAATCTATCTGTTCACGCCAGCGAAAAAGTCGCATTAGTGGGGGCCAGTGGCGGCGGTAAATCCACCCTCGTACAAATATTATTAGGATTATATTCGCCGCTACGTGGAGAAATTAAATTTGACGGCGTATCGGTATCGCGCATTGGCATGGAAGTCGTGCGCGAACACGTTGCCTGCGTGCTACAACGTCCGGCCTTATTTAATGACAGCGTGCGCATGAATCTGACGTTAGGACGGAAAATATCCGATGCCGCGTTATGGCGCGTACTTGAAGTCGCGCAAATCAAAGACCTCGTGGAAGCTATGCCAAACGCCCTGGATAGTTTAATTGGCGTCAACGGCGTGCGCTTATCGGGTGGCCAGCGCCAGCGTATCGCCATCGCCAGAATGGCACTTACCAACCCACAAGTAATTATTTTAGACGAAGCCACGTCTGCGCTGGATGCTGAAACCGAGTCCCGGCTTCACTACGCCCTGAATGACTATTTACCGGGTCGAACCATGATTATCGTGGCCCACCGTCTTAGCGCGGTAAAGCAAGCCGATACCGTATACGTATTTGAAGATGGCAAGATTACCGAACGCGGCGGCCATGCTGAACTGCTAAGCACGAACGGCTTATACGCCAAACTATACGGCCAGTATCAAACCGCATGATTTTACTATCAGGCAGTGGCATCCAGGCGCAACACATCAGATTCACCGCCGTTATGAAAAGCCTCCATCCGGTGTGGGTGATGGTCATTTCCATTCTGTATTCTCTGTCATTTGCGGTTTATGCTACCGGCATCAACAACACCACCAAAACCTTCACAGCGATAACCGAGATGTCGCGGCGCGACTGGGACGACCGGCAGGAACTACAACGAGTATGGCAAGCCGCCCTGGTCAGAATACCCATGGGCAACGCAAAATATCTGGCAGCGACCATTGCCACGTTACCTGATACAAATCTTATTCAGTCCGTCAGACACCCCACCGTCATCTACCTGCACGGCTGTAGCGGGGTTTGGCAAGGCACCCACGCCAGAATTGATTTTCTGGCCGGCAACGGCTATGCAGTCATCGCGCCGGTCAGCTTTGCCAGAGCAAAATATCCGCAGTCCTGTGATCCGTACACCAAAAAGGCTGGTCTTTATCGCGGCACACTAAAAATGCGTCAGCACGATGCCAATTATACAATCAACAAGGCCAGCACGCTTACCTGGGTGGACCTGGACAACCTGTTTCTTATGGGCTTCAGTCAGGGTGGTATTGTGGCGGCAACACTTGACAACAGCGACGCCTCGTTACGTGCCAGAATTGTCGAAGGTTGGAGCTGTCACTCCGGCTGGAGTGAATATAAGGGCATCAATGCGCCGCCGTCGCAACCCGTACTCACCCTGGTGGGTGCCAACGACCCCTGGTTTCAGAACCCATGGACACAAGGGGAATGCTCAAACTGGCTGCACCGGCACAACGGCAGTCTTTCCATCGTCTATACCGATCAGGTCTTAAACCAGCAACGCCCCGTGGCACCCAGTGGACAGGTGCGGTTCAGAATACCGAACCCATTACTGAGTCGCCAGCACTCGTTATTAGACAGCAGGGAAGCGCAGGAAACAGTCTTACAGTTTCTGCGTTCCCACATTCAATAACCAGCCTCTGAGACGATGGGGTATGGCTGGCAGGTAGAAATGCACCGACGTTAGGCGAAAATTTCAGGGTAAGGGTGAGTTTTAGTAAATTGATGGATAAGTGCTCGTGGCGGATACAAAAGCTTTTCTATGATCGAAAAAAACAGGTGTGTAAAGGATCATGGCAGTCATAAATATCTTTAACCGGCTTGTGCCAAATGAGCTATATCTTGGTGATGCAAGGCATTTATTGACAAGAATTGAGCAAGAATCTATTGCTTTGAGTATATGGTCACCGCCATATTATGTTGGAAAAAAATATGAAAAGAATTTGTCATTTGAAGGCTGGAAAAGTCTTTTGAGGGAGGTAATCAAGCTGCATTTTTCTGTTATAAAGCCGGGCGGGTTTTTGGTAGTAAACATAGCCGACATACTATGTTTCCAGGATGAGAAAATGCCCAGGATTATGGCCGAGAATATTTCTCGGAGGAAAGTCAACCTGACCAGGCAAGACATCATCAATACCAGGCAAAAGAGACCGGATTGGAACAGATACAAGCTCGCAGAATATTTTGGGTGTAGTGAGCAGACTATTGATAGACGGCTTCATGGCAATAATGTCAGGGGCGGAAAGTATCAGACTCAAACAAGAGTATATCTGGTAGGTGGGTTGATAGAAGCAGCTGCCGCTAATGCAGGTTTTTACTTATATGATCGACGTATATGGGTAAAGGATGCCGCGTGGGAGAATTCCAAATGGCACACGCTATCGTATCGCTCCGTAGATGAGTCGGAATATATTTATATTTTTTGGAAATCAGGTATAACAAAAGTAGACAGATCAAGATTGACGAAACAAGAATGGGTAAACTGGGGTTCCAGGGGGGTTTGGGAGATTCCCTCGGTGCGAAGTAACTCTGACCATGATTCCAAGTTTCCTGTGGAATTACCTCGTCGGGCAATTAAACTGTTCACTGATCCGGGTGAAATAGTACTTGATTGTTTTATTGGAAGTGGTACCACTGCGTTGGCAGCATTAAGTGAAGGCAGAAGGTATATTGGTATTGACAAGGAAAGCCGATCGATACAAATATCAAGAGAAGCTGTTAAATCGTTCAGCACATATAAAAAAGTGCCTGATCAAGTGGATATGGATTTGATGGTAAAGGAATTGGAAACAACCTATAGATGAAATAATCGCCCACTGCTTGTTCAAGTCCTGCGCAGATTGTGTTCATAATATTGGCTTACACTCACTGTATATTACCTAAATCGCCTGCAACGATTCAGCCGCGATGGCAATCGTCTTGTCAATTTCCTGCTCGCCGTGGGCGCTGGAAATAAACCCCGCCTCATAGGGAGAAGGCGCAAGATACACGCCCCGTTCCAGCATATGATGAAAGAACTTACTGAAGTGTTGTCGGTTACACGCGGTTACCTGATCAAGGTTGGTAACAGCTTCCTGATCGGTAAAAAACAGCCCGAACATCCCGCAAACATAATTGGCAGTAACCGGGACATTACACCCTCTTGCCGCGCTTAAAACGCCATCGACGAATAGCCTGGTTTGGCGATGCAGCTGATTGTAAAAGCCCCTTGCAGAAATTAATTTAAGCGTCGCCAATCCCGCAGTCATGGCAACCGGGTTACCGGACAACGTCCCGGCCTGATACACCGGGCCGGTAGGGGCCAGTAATTCCATAATTTTACGCTCTCCTCCCACAGCGCCAACGGGCATACCGCCACCCAGTATCTTTCCCAACGTAGTCAGATCGGGAGTAACCTTATACAATTGTTGTGCACCGCCGCGCGCCACGCGAAAACCAGTCATCACCTCATCAAAAATTAACACCGCCTTATAATCCGAGCAAAGCCTGCGCAACCCCTGCAAAAATCCGGTTACAGGCGGCACGCAACCCATATTGCCGGCGATGGGTTCAACGATCACACCGGCGATCTCATCGCCGGCTTTATCGAAGACCCGTGCAACCTCATCCAGGTCGTTATACGGTAAAGTAATAGTGTGAGCCGCAAGTTCGGGCGGCACCCCGGATGAATTTGGCACGCCAAGCGTTAATGCGCCAGAGCCGGCCTTCACCAGCAGGGAATCGCCATGCCCGTGGTAACAACCTTCAAACTTGACGATTTTATGGCGGCTGGTATATCCGCGCGCCAGTCGTATTGCGACCATGGTCGCTTCCGTGCCGGAGCTCACCATGCGCACCATCTCTATCGATTTCATACACTCACAAACCGTTTTTGCCATTTCAGTTTCAATTTCAGTAGGAGTGCCGAAACTCAACCCTCGCCCTATGGAGTGCTGCACGGCCACAATCACCTCTGGATGCGCATGCCCCAGGATCATTGGCCCCCATGATCCCACGTAATCAATATACTGTTTATCATTGATGTCATGCAGATAAGCACCTTGCGCGTGTTTAATAAACACTGGCGTACCCCCAACCGTCTTAAACGCCCGTACCGGAGAATTAACCCCGCCCGGTATATACTTATGGGCTTCATCAAATGCCTGTTTGGAAGTAGTCATGGTCGGTCCAATGTGGCTGATAAGATATGCGGACTGGTTATCATTTTATGATTATGCACATAATGTATGAAGCATTAGAAATGCAATTTGTGTAAAGAACGAAACAAGCATATGGGAGTAAGAAAGGAATTTGGAGATCAGCTTAAAAAATTTGCTGGCAAGCTGCAAGGATATATCAGCACCGATGATGGTCAGTGGACGATTAAAGGGGGTTATTGATGTATTCAAAAATATTTACACGATTTCATCTGATACAAATGGGAAAGGAGGCACAAAGAAAATTACTTCACTGAAGGATTTCGTTAAATATCGGGGAGGAGACGTCTCATTGATTATTCCCAGGCATAATCGGGTACCCGAATAAACATGAAAGTGCACGTACCGCCAATCAAATCTCAGGGAATAAAGACAAAACTCGTTGCATGGATAAACAGCATCATTCCTCATGAGTTTGACGGCGTATGGATAGAGCCGTTCATGGGTAGCGGCGTGGTAGCCTTCAATCTTGCCCCCCAGCGCGCATTGCTATGTGATACCAACCCTCACCTGATCAATTTTTATCAGTCAATAGCCGACAGCTATATCACCCCGCAAACAGTTCGGGACTTTCTGCACCGGGAAGGTACAAAACTGCTGGACAAAGGTGAAAGCCACTATTATGCAATAAGGGAGCGCTTCAACAAAGATCATCAACCTCTGGACTTCCTGTTTCTTAACCGCGCCGGCTTCAACGGCATGATTCGGTTTAATCGCAAAGGGGAATGTAACGTGCCCTTTTGTCGCAAACCACAACGCTTCTCGAAGGCCTACGTCACAAAAATTGTGAACCAGGTTTCCCACGTTACACGGTTGCTCAACAGCAAAGATTTTACCTTCAAGTGTCAGGAGTTTGAAGCAACCATAAGGAAAGGTGAAGGCAACGATATTATCTATTGTGATCCTCCCTACATAGACAGACACGTGGACTACTACAGCAGCTGGGATGGGCGGCATGAAAAAGCACTTTATACAGTACTGTCAAAGACCCGCAGTCAATTCATCCTGTCGACCTGGCACCATAATGACTTTCGCAAAAACCAATACATAGAATCATTATGGGGACAATTTAAGGTGCTAACGCGCAAACATTTCTATCACGTTGGTGGCAGTGAAAAGCATCGCAATGCAATGGTAGAAGCAATTATCACCAACCGCGAGACGTCAACCCGTAGCTGTCAGCAGCGTCAGGGACATGATTCAGTTGCCGTTGTCTGAGAATCAAGCGTCCCACGTTGTTCCCCCTTGGGCATGGCCCGTGTCTGTCCGCGTAAAATCCCTCGTAAAAATTAAACCCTGAATCCTGTCTATCCTGCCCCATCTGTTTCCTCATTACCCGGTACATCCATGCTCATATCACCTGTAACACCCGTGTTACGGCCACCTGTCCGCACAATGCCAAATACTCCTGTGCGGCTTGTCGTGGGGACGAAGCTGTACAAATGGCGCTGAGCACCGCAATCATATCCACACCCGTGTCCAATAATGGCAACACGTTATTTTTAGTAATGCCGCCAATCGCGCAAATCGGCACCTTCAATTCCTGTTTCGCGCGACTCATCAGTTCTATGCTGGCGCGCGCCGCGTCAGGCTTGGTAGGAGAACGCGAGAAACTACCAAATGCCACGTAACTCGCGCCGGCTTGCGCGGCCTGCAAAGCACTATCAAAGTGGTTATAACAGGAAGCGCCGATGATTTTATGCGCACCCAGAATTTGCCTGGCCTCGGCAATCGGGCAATCTTCTCTGCCCAGATGTACCCCATCCGCGTCGATTGATCTGCTCAACAACACATCGTCGTTAACGATAAGCAGGCTTTGGTGGGTTTCCGTTAAAGATTTTAATTCGCGGGCAAGCGCGTAACGATGATTATAGTCACTGGTTTTATCCCGAAACTGGATGATCTTTACCCCGGCGGTCAGCACCTCGGCCACCGTTTCCAGCATACGCCCGTTACCGATATAACCGCTATCCGCAATTACGTATAACCCCCGTAGCGTTCGCATAACAAAAAGGCGTCTATTTCAACCAATAAAAACGGTTAGGAATTTTCCGCCCCATGCCCAGTTGACGGGCGACTCGTAAGCTTTTCCAGGTATACTCCTGTGCCTGATGGGTAGCGGAGACAATATCCTGACCATGTGCAAGTTGCGCTGTAATGGCCGCGGCAAGCGTACAACCCGAGCCGTGGTATTGGCCTGCGAGCCTGGGCCAGGTACGCGCGTCGAGTTTACGATGATTTCCGTATAAAACATTATGCACCTCGTGCGTAGCCTCGTCACCGCCTGTAACCAACACATAATGTGCGCCACGTCCTAAAATCGCCATCGCGCAGGCATCCAGCGTATCTCCCTCAGGCGCCAACGTCCTTGCCTCATTACCGTTAGGTGTTACCACGGTTGCAAGTGGCACCAATAGAGTATTCATTGCCGTAACGGCGGCTTCATCGGCCAGGGTTTTACCGCCACTGGAGACAATGATTGGGTCCAGCACCACAGGTAAGCCCGGGTAATCCGTCAATAAAGTATGAATCGCGCGTGCGGTTTCCTCGCTGGCTACGAGTCCAATCTTGATTGCGGCAACCTCCATATCCTCAAGCACAGCGCGCGCCTGTTCGATAATCATACACTCGCTGGTTTGTAACGTTTCCAGTATGTTGGTAGTATCCTGGGCCGTAACAGAAGTAATAACTGGCGCGGCATGACAGCCAAGGCTGGTAAGGGTTTCAATATCGGCCTGTATACCGGCGCCGCCTGTCGGGTCTGCGCCTGACATCGTCATTACCACCGGAACAGCTGCAACAGTATTCATGACAAAATTAAGTGAAGCAAATATATCCACGCAGTATAAGACATATATGTGCGTTATATGCGGTTGGATTTACGATGAAGCCAAGGGCGCGCCTGCAGAAGGAATCGCACCGGGAACGTGCTGGCAAGAGCTGCCTTTTAACTGGCAGTGCCCGGAATGTGGAGCCATCAAGGCCGATTTTCAGATGGTGGAAATTTCGTAAAGCGCCTGTCGCGCGCCTGTCGGATTTTCTTGTCGTCGGTGATCTGTGCCGTACCTTTGAACCCTCTCACACACAAGGTTGGTTCATGCCCAGGGCTGAAAAACTCACAACGCACAAGTCCGGGATTGGTTGAGACCGGCGTTCAGGTAAGCAATTTTTGCCGAGTGCTCTAATGAACAAGTCCATTTATAAGCAAGGTTCAGCGATTCCGCGCAAGCGTACACGCCATGCCTGCAAACCACGGTAACGCGATGACCACACAGTGTATTCGCGACCAGATCGGGTGATTTTTCCGGATATTGGTCGAAAGGTATAGTGTGCACCGGCACTACAGGGAAATATAACCTCCCTTCAAAATCATCGGCGATGAAATCTTTCCCGTTCATCGTCATGGCGATGGTGTAAGGGCCATGGCTATGCAACACTGCGGCGGCGCGGGGATTTTGTTTATATACCTCAAGGTGCAGCTTCGCATCATAGGAAGCATTTTCACCAACAAAGCCATGCACGTCACAGGCTATTAAATCATCTGCCCGTAAGGTATCCGCGCCGGCCCCGGAGGGCGTAACCCAGATAGCATCCTGCTGACGTACAGAGGCATTGCCGCTGTGTGAATCGTTATAGCCATACTTGCGTAGCCATGCGTAATAGCGCACCAGTTCTTTTTTTACCGACATAACCACACATACTTTGTATTCATACAGACTTATATTCTAACCTGAATGCTGTATATTCCGTGAGACAATCAGAGTCATTTGCGAATTAACTGAAAGCACTATTGAAATGTCAGCATTGATTTGCGGTTCTCTTGCCTTCGACACCATCATGGTTTTCCCGGGTCGATTCAAAGAACATATCCTGCCCGAAAAAGTGCATATTCTGAACGTATCGTTTATGGCCCCGCAGATGCGCAGGGAATTTGGTGGTTGCGCGGGTAATATCGCTTATAACCTGCGGTTACTGGGGGGCGATGGTTACCCAATGGGAACGGTGGGGCGGGATTTTGAACCCTATTCAGACTGGATGAATAAATGCGGCATGGATCAGAAATACATAAAGAAAATAGATCACGAATATACCGCTCAGGCGTTTATCACCACCGACCTCGACGATAATCAGATCACGGCCTTTCATCCCGGCGCCATGAATTATTCCCACATCAACAACATACCCGGGCAGGGCGGCATCAGCCTGGCCCTGATCTCGCCCGACGGTAAAGACGGCATGTTGCGACATGCCGGGCAGTGCCATGATGCTGGCATCCCGTTCATTTTTGATCCGGGGCAGGGCCTGCCAATGTTTGATGGCGATGAATTACGCTGGTTCGTGACGCGCGCCAGTTATATATGCGTAAATGACTATGAGTCGCAACTACTGCAAGCGCGCACCGGTTTAACCATGCGACAAATTTCACAGCACGTCAAAGCCGCCATTGTCACCCGCGGTGGCAAAGGCTCGATGATTCATACGCGCGGCAGCTCAATCGAGATACCGTGTGTTGAGGCAAATAAGGTGCAAGACCCTACAGGCTGTGGAGACGCCTACCGAGGCGGGTTGATTTATGGTTTGATGCACAACCTGGATTGGCAAACCAGCGGGCGCATCGCGGCCTTACTGGGCGCAATTAAAGTCGCGCGCAGTGGCACACAAAATCATCATATTGATTTGCAGGAGTTTAAGCAGCGCTTCAAACGGGAATTTGGTTATGCGTTTTGACGCCGTCACACCTGACTACTTCAGGCTTATACGCTGCCACTTGTGATTGACTGCGTGAGCCGTCAATGATGCATCCGCGTCTACTGCAACCGGGTAGTCGACGCGCTCCAGCAGCGGAATATCATTGCACGAATCCGAATAAAAATAACTTCCCTTAAAAGTATAAGGAGTAGTTTCCAGCCATTGCTCCACACGTGCGACCTTCCCGTGACTGAAACATGGGATACCCTCTGCCTCTCCGGTGAACCTCCCATCCTGCATGGCAGGCTCCGTGGCGATCAGGGCATCAATGTTGAAAAGCTCTTTTATCGGTTCAGTAATGAAACGGTTAGTAGCGGTAACGATCACTAATTCGTCGCCACCGCCGCGATGTCGATCAATAAGATCATGCGCCTTGGTTTTTACCAGCGGTTTAATACGCCGTTGTATAAATGCTTCACGCCATCTGCATAATTCTTCATAAGAATTACGTGCCAGCGGTTTTAATGCGAAATTTAAAAACTCCCGTTCATCCAATTTACCGGCAAGATACTCATTATAGAAATACTCATTGCGTTGTTGGTAAAAATCTGCTTCCACCTTGCCGATAGAGACCAGGTAACGCCCCCATTCATAATCACTATCGCCGGCCAGCAGGGTGCCGTCTAAATCAAAAAGTGCCAGTGCCATAAGAATATTCTATAAAAACTAACGAAATTTCCTGGTTTAAGGTCTTTATCGGCGATTCCAGATGTCGTTCCGGGTGATGGCAGGTTTGCCCTTTACTACCAGAGGTGGTCATATTGATAGCCAGACGAAATTGGCAATCGGGTTTACTGCGTGTCCCACAAAGGCCGGGAAATTGTATTTGCATGGCGCAGTCTCACGTGCGGCGGATGAAACGATTGGGCAGGCATGGAGACTAGTCTGGTGTAAGTTCAGTAGTCTGTCTGCCAGCCCTGAAAGCACCCCGGTTCGGGGCAGTGCTTTATTTAAGTAACTGAACAATAACGCCGGCAATCGCTAACTGCACACCAATCAAAGCTGCGCCCTGTATCCACAGCGCACGATATATTTCACCGCGTAAAACGTGCATCTCACCGCGCAATGCGTGAATATCGTCACGTGTTGCCAGTTCCCCGCGGCCTTCCCTGACTGAAATATCTATAGCGTCCGAAATGGCTTCAGCTTGAGAACGTTCAAGCCCCGCCGCCTCAAGTTTTTGTGTAATGTGTAGCGTGTTCATTGATGTACTTCCTCACTCATCATTGTGCTACAGCATCGATTGCAGGTAATTCTCCAGGCCCACTCGGCTAATTCTGTCAAATTGAGTTTCCAGCCAATCAATGTGTTCTTCCTCGTTATCCAGAATTTGTTCAAATATCTCCCTGGAAACATAATCCGAGACCATCTCACAATAGGCAATCGCCTCCCTTAAGTCGGGAATCGCCAATTGTTCCATGCGCAGATCACATTCCAGCATCTCTTTTGGGTTTTCTCCAATAAAAATTTGGCCGATGTCCTGTAAATTCGGCAACCCCTCTAAAAACAAAATTCTTTCAATCAACAGATCCGCGTGTTTCATCTCGTCGATCGACTCCTGATATTCAAAGTCGTTAAGTTTTTCTAATCCCCAGTTCTTATACATGCGGGCATGTAAGAAATATTGGTTGATAGCAGAGAGCTCGTTCTTTAATGCTTTGTTTAGAAACTCAATTACCTGCTTGTCACCCTGCATAACGTGCTCCCATATTCAGGTTTGTGTGTACCAGTAAGCATAGGCAGGGTTTAGTGTTTTGTCAAAATATGTAAGAATAAAAACATAGATAGACAGGATAGTTAAACCCT